>NZ_WWCN01000020.1 GCF_009857445.1 Duganella flavida | reverse complement strand
TGAGCCAGGATCAAACTCTTTAGTTTAATCTCTGTTTGTGACCACTGCTGGTCACTGGTTCGCTCTTCTCAAAAATACTGACAGTATTTCTACTGAATATTTCTTTGTTGAGCATTTAATGCTTTTTTGTTGCAGCATCAAACGCCCACATTTATCGACTGTAATTTTTTAAAGATCTTGTACTGCTAGCTGAAGAAGCGTTTTGTTCATCAGCGAAGAAGCGAGATTATGAAGCATTTGATTTATCTCGTCAACCCCTCGTTTTTCATCGTTTCGCTTTGCAGCGTCTGCGGTGTTCTGCGAGGGACCGAACTATAGCAAACGCTAGTCGCGTTTAGCAAGCCCTTCTTTTGCAATTACCGTCTAATCCCCATTTTTTGCAGACTGTCGCAATCGCATGGCTTCCCAAGGCGATGCTGGGTACACTTGCTTCATGTTAAGAGTGAAAGTGAAAGCCGTTCATGTTTCCTACGCCTAAAGTGCAAGACACCCTGAAGACCGCCGGCAGCCTGCTGCATCGGGGCTTCGATGTAACCGCCACCTGGGTCACCCAGCTGTCGTGGTGGAAGTTTCTGGTGTTTGCCGTCCTGATGCTGATTGCCGGCTCCATCCTGCAGGACGAACTATTCTCGTCCAATCCGGTGCAGGAAGAAGTCGAACGCGACTCGCACAGCAAAATGCAGAACCGCAAAAGCGGTGATACGAATATCCTGATCGACGATAGCGGCATTCACTTCAACCCGCGCGGCAAGATCCGCAATAAGAGTAGCGATGACGGCACGGCGCCGGTCGCCCCGCCGGAAGCGCCGGAAGCCCCTGCCGCCCCGGAAGCACCTGAAGCGCCGACCGCGCCATCCAAAGCTGGCAAGGCCGGCACCGCCTCCGTGCCGTCGCTGCCGACGCTGCCGGGCGAGGAAGTCCACATCGACCTGCCGCCACAAATCGGCGAGGAATTGTCCAACGCCATTGAAGAAGCGGTAGACACCGCCGCCGAGCAGAAAGTCGCCCGCTACCACGGCCAAGCCTCCACCTGGTTCAAGAGTTTCGTCACCCTGCTGGTGCTGGCCCTGTTCGCCACCAAGTTCCTGATGGGCAGTAAAAAACGCGCCGAAGCGGAAACCCAGACCGCCACCGCCGCCGCCGAGCGCGAATCCATGCAGCGCCAGCTCAGCGAAGCCAAGATGCAGACCATGCAGGCGCAAGTCGAGCCGCACTTCCTGTTCAATACCCTGGCCTCGGTCGAACACCTGATCGAAACCGACCCGCCGCGCGCCTCGGCCATGCAGCGCAGCCTGATTAAATACCTGCGCGCGGTGCTGCCGCAAATGCGCGATAACAACCTGATTACCAACCTCGGCCGTGAAGCCGACATGGTGGTGGCCTACCTCAACCTGCTGAAAATGCGCATGGAAGAGCGCCTGATCGTCGATTTCGACATCCCCGACGGCCTGCGCACTGCCGCCTTCCCGCCCATGATGCTGCAATCGATGGTGGAAAATGCCATCAAGCACGGCCTCGAAGGCAAGCCCGAAGGCGGCACCCTGAAAGTGCGCGCCGACGTCGCCCACAACAAGCTGCGTGTGATCGTCACCGATAACGGCCTCGGCTTCGGCGCCAAGCCCAGCGACGGCACCGGCCTCGGCCTGAGCAATATCCGCGAGCGCCTTAAATTGCTGCACGGCGACCAGGGCCAGCTGCTGATCGCCGCCAATAGCCCCAGCGGCGTGATAGTCACCATTGAAGTGCCCTACCAGCTTGCGGCAAAATCAAGTTAGAATTATTTAAACAAATTTAAACAACTTTAAACCACCAACACACCCGAACAAGATGCCTACAGCAATCATTGCAGATGATGAACGTTTGATGCGCGACCAGTTGCGCATGCGCCTCGGCCAAGTCTGGCCCGAGCTGGAAATTATTGGCGAAGCCAAGAACGGCGATGAAGCGATCGACCTGGTCGACGAGCTCGATCCCGACTTCACCTTCCTCGATATCCGCATGCCGGGCAAGACCGGCATGGAAGCCGCCTCCGTCATCGGCAACAAGAGCATCATCGTGTTCGTCACTGCTTACGATGCCTACGCGGTGGAAGCGTTCGAGCGTGGCGCCATCGACTACGTGCTGAAACCGCCTGAGCAAGAGCGCCTGCAAATCACGGTCGACCGCCTGAAAGCCCGCTTCAACAAGCCGGCAGCAGCGGCCGCGACCGACGTCAACGCCAGCGTGACCGCCATGCTGGCGCAGCTGACCGAGAAAATCGCCGCGCCCAAGCCGGCCCACTTGCAATGGATCCAGGCCAGCATCGGCCAGGACTTGCGCATGATTCCGGTCGAGGAAATCCTGTTCTTCCGTTCGGATGAAAAATACACCTGCGTGCAGACCGAGAAATACGAGGCGCTGATCCGCAAGCCGGTACGCGACCTGGCCGAAGAGCTCGATCCTGCGCTGTTCTGGCAAATCCACCGCGCCACTCTGGTCAATGTCAACGCCATCGAAGGCGTGACGCGCGACATCCGCGGCCGCCACCTGGTGATGATCAAGGGCCGCCCTGACAAGCTGGAAGTCAGCCGCAGCTTCCTGCACCTATTCAAGCAGATGTGAACAGATGTGAACACCTGAGTTACATCAACTCCCCCTTCCTGCGACTGAATTAGTGTGACTCCACGCGGCCCCTCGGCCGCAGGGAGATTCACGTGAGCCGCATCCAATCATTCTTGCTCCTCAGCGCCGCCGCCGCCACCGCTCGTCTGTCGTGGCGCCTGGGCTGGCAGTGCGCGCGCGGCACCGCCGTTACCAAACGCAGCCGGGGCATCATCCAGCACGCCAGCGACGCCATCATTTCCACCGATGGCCAGCAGCGCATCTTGCAGGTCAATCCTGCCGCCGCCACCATGTTCGGCACCAGCGCGCTGGCCATGCAGGGCGCCCCGCTGGCGCAATTTATCCCACGCGACCAGCGCCAGCACCTCAGCAACGGCAGCGCCCAATATTTCGGTAACACCGGCATCCGCATGCGTATGAAAGGCCGCCGCACCAGTGATTACGCGGTGACCGGGCTCAAGGCCAGCGGCCAGCACTTTCCACTGGAAGGCACGATTTCCTCGCTGGCCGAAAACGGCAACCGCATCTACACCATCATCCTGCGCGACATTACCGAGCGCAAGCAGGTGCAGGAACAGCTGGAGCAGTCGTATTCGCAGCTGCGTGAACTGTCGGCAGCGCTGCAGACCATCCGCGAAGAAGAGCGCAAGCACATCGCGCGCGAGCTACATGACGATCTCGGCCAGTTGCTCGCCACCCTGCGCGGCGACCTGGCGCTGCTACAGCGGCACAGCGGCCACAGCGCCGCCGCCCGCAAGCTGCAAAAAGGCATGGATGAATTGCTGATGTCGGCCATCACCTCGCTGCGTCGCATCGCCGGCAACCTGCGTCCGCGCGCACTGGATGAGGGAGGTCTGTATTTTGCGCTGGAGAGCCTGCGCCATGAGTTCGAGGCACGCCACAACATTGCCTGCTCGCTGGACGCCAATGAAGAGGAATTGACACTGGGCGACGCCTACAGCACCGCCATCTTCCGCATTGCGCAGGAAGCGCTGACCAACATTACCCGCCACGCCGAGGCACGCAAAGTGGTGTTGTCGCTGTATCGCGCGGATGGGGCCTTGCACATCACCATCCATGATGACGGCCGCGGCATCGCCGAAAAGGATATGGACAAAGCATCGTCCTTCGGCCTGATCGGGATGCGCGAACGCGTCTGGGCACTACATGGCGATATCGCCATCATCAGCGACGGCGGCACCCGGATCATGATCCGATTGCCGCTGCCACCTGAGGAAACAACTTAGAACGAGTGACGCAGGCCGATGTTGAAGGCCTTGTCGCCGCTACCAGCTTCGTTGTTGTTACCAACGGTGTAGCCGGCGCCGTTCTTGTTCTTGATCTTGGCGTAAGCGACATAGGTCTGGGTACGCTTCGACAGCGAGTAAAGGTAGCCCAGTGCCCACTGATCGGCGTCCTGGTTGTTGACGGTCTTGTCGTTCTTGCGAATGTACGAAGCCATGATCGAACCGTTGCCAGCGGGGATCGATGCGCCGATCAGCAGATCGTTGCTGTCCAGGCTGGCTTTAGGCGCTACGGTGTAGCCGTAAGCGTTGGCCACTGGCAGCGAAGCGCTGTTCACACCTTTGTCGGCGCCGTAAGCGAAGTAGGCCTTAACCACTTTGAAGTCGTAGTTAGCAGCGAACATGGTGTTGCGGCCGGTGTCCTGCAGCTTGGCTGGGGTAGCGCCAACAGCAGCGGTGTCGTTGTTTTTGTTGTTGTACACCAGACGCGCGTTCAGCGGGCCTTGTGCGAAGTTCAGGCCGAAGCCGAACTGACGGCCAGCCGAAGCGCTGCCAGCTTGTTCGCCCAGGGCGTACAGTGCGTCCGCGCTGAAGCCTTCCATGACTGGGGTCGAGTACACCAGCGCGTTGCTGACGCGGGTGTTGGCGCCAGCCGATGGGAACAGATTTTTGATCGAACCAGCGTAGCCAGCGCCGAACGGGTCAGCGACTTGGCTCTGGGCCAGGTACAGTGGGGTGTACTGGCGGCCGATGGTCAACTGGCCAGCATCTTTGCTTTTCAGGCCAACGAAGGCTTGACGGTTGAAGATGGTGTTGGCGCTGTCCAGCGAGCCATCGTCCGCCTTGAAGCCGGTTTCCAGTTGGAAGATAGCCGACAGACCGTTGCCCAGATCTTCGGTGCCGCGGAAGCCCAGACGGGACTGGCCGCCAATGCCGCTGGTGACTTTGGTCACGGAGCCAGCTACACCACCGCGCTCGCTAACAATACCGGCATCAACCAAGCCGTAGATCGTCACGTTCGATTGAGCTTGAGCTTGTGCAGCGAAGCCGCCGATGATCAGTGCTGCCAGAGTAAGTTTTTTCACTTGATGTTCTCTACATAAGGTTGAAAGAAAATTGCGGTGTTGATTCCACGGCCGGAATCATGCCTATCAATTACTTCAACAATGTGACAACGATCATTTGTTGTAAATCAACATCAAGTGAAAAAAACTTATTTAAGGCGGCAGCTCAGCAGGTAGTAGTACTCCAGCCGCTCGACGCGGATCTGGCGCGTATTGCTGGCAAAACGCTTGCGCAGGGTGCTATCGGTCAGGTAATTCTTCATGATTTCGTAGCGCTGGCCGTCGTCGGCGGTCAGGATCTGGAAGGTATTGCCTTCCTGGTCGGTACGGGCAATCACCATCGAATTGCCGTCGACATAGGACTCGTCAATAATGACCAGCAGGATGTCCTTGCCCAGCTTGGTGCGCAGGGTTTTCAGGTATTTTTCCTGGTCTTCGCGGCGCACGTGGCACCACATATTGCCGATGAAGACGGCCGTGTACTTGCCTTCGAGACCGTCCGGCAGGTTGAAGGCGTCCATTTGCTCGAACGTGACGATGTCTTCGTCGAGGCCACGGGTTTCGGCCAGATCCAACATTTCCTGCGAAATATCGGTGGCGTGGACCGATTCGGCCGTTTCCGAGATCAAATCGGTCCAATAGGCGGTGCCGCAGCCCAGTTCCAGCACCTTGTGGTCCTGGAACAGCTCGGCGACCATCTCCTGCAGGTCGTCCAGATCGTCATAGCGCGCTTCCTGCGCATAGACTTGGTCGTAGTTATCCGCGTTGACGGCGTAATATTGTGTCAACTGGTTGGTAATCATGTTGATGCTTTCTTTTATAGTTCGTAGTTCTCTTTTCCGCCGCTCATGGCCTGTTCGATCAACTTGCGGTTGAGCGTCGGGGCCAGCAGTTCGATAAAGGTGTAAATATAGCTGCGCAGGTAGGCGCCCTGCTTGACCGCCACCCGCGACACGTTCATGCCGAACAGGTGGCCCACAGGGATGGCGCGCAGGTTCTTGTCGCGCTCAGCGTCGAAGGCCATACCCGCTATGATACCAATCCCCATGCCCAACTCCACATAAGTCTTGATCACATCGGCGTCGATGGCTTCCAGCAGCACGTCCAGCTTCAAACCGCGCAGGGAAAACGCGTGGTCGATCTTGCTGCGGCCGGCAAAGGCGCCATCATACGTGATGATCGGGAAAGCTGCGATCTCTTCCAGCGTCGGCTGCTTGTTGCGCAGCAGCGGATGGTCGGGCGCCACCACCACCACGTGCTCCCACTGGTAGCACGGCAAAGTGACCAGCCCGGTCACACCGGCAATCGATTCGGTAGCAATGCACAGGTCAGCCTGGTCGCGCTGAACCATCTCGGCGATTTGCTGTGGATTGCCTTGCAATAACGATAATCTTACTTTCGGGAACTTCACCATAAACGCCTGCACCACCTTCGGCAGCGTATAGCGCGCCTGGGTGTGGGTGGTGGCGATGGTGAAACTGCCGCTGTCCTGGGCCGCGTATTCCTTGCCGATGCGTTTGAGCGAATCGATTTCCTGCATAATCAATTCCACCGACTCCAGCACCAGCCGTCCCGGCTCGGTCAGGCCGCGAATCCGCTTGCCGTGGCGGGTGAAGATATCCACGCCCAGTTCTTCTTCCAGCTCGATAATCGCCTTGGAAACACCCGGCTGCGAGGTGAACAGGGCCTTGGCGGCATCAGTCAAATTGTAATTCTGGCGTACTGCTTCGCGCACAAAGCGCAACTGGTGAAGGTTCATTGCAGGTCTTGGCCCATCTTAAAATTATTAGCGTCCATGCTTATGCCCAATCCTTATATAAGCAAATAAAGACTAAGTCGTATGGAATAAAGACGAAGTTTATTACTATTAGCGCTAGTTTGGGGAATCAGCGACTATCCAGGAAGAATATACATGTATCAATACGACCAGTATGACCACCTCATCATCCGCGAGCGCATCGCCCAGTACCGCGACCAGGTACGCCGCCGCTTGTCCGATGAGCTGACCGAAGCCGAATTCCTGCCGCTGCGCTTGCAGAACGGCCTGTACATGCAGCGTCACGCCTACATGCTGCGTATTGCCGTGCCATACGGCCTGTTAGCAAGTAAGCAAATGCGTATGTTCGCACATATCGCCCGCAAATACGACCGCGGCTATGGTCACTTCACTACCCGTCAAAACATCCAGTTTAACTGGATTGAGCTGGAACAGACCCCGGACATCCTGAGCGACCTGGCCTCGGTGGAAATGCACGCCATCCAGACCTCGGGCAACTGCATCCGCAACACTACATCCGATCCGTACGCAGGCGTCGCCGCCGACGAGATCATCGATCCACGCCCGTACGCTGAAGTGCTGCGCCAGTGGTCGACCTTCCACCCGGAATTCATCGCCCTGCCGCGTAAATTCAAGGTCGCCATCAATGGCGCCGTGGAAGACCGCGCTGCCATCGCCATCCACGACATCGGCCTAACCGTGGTGCGCAATGACGCCGGCGAAATCGGCTTCAAATTCATGGCCGGCGGTGGTATGGGCCGTACGCCTATCATCGGCAGCGTGATCCGCGAATTCCTGCCGTGGCAGCATCTGCTGACCTACACCGAAGCCGTGATGCGCGTGTATAACCAGTACGGCCGCCGCGACAACAAGTACAAAGCCCGTATCAAGATCCTGCTGAAAGCCATTGGCGTGGAAGAGTTCTCGCGCCAGGTGGAAGCAGAATGGGTCGACCTGAAAGACGGTCCTGAAACCCTGACCATCGAAGAGATGCAGCGCGTGATCGACTACTTCGAACCGCCAGCCTACAAAACGCTGGAAGACAGCGACGTCGTCGCCGCGCAAGACGGCAACAAGGCCTTCGCCAACTGGATCAACCGCAACGTCAAGCCGCACAAGGTGCCAGGCTACGCTGCCGTGGTGCTGTCGATTAAAAAGACCGGCGTGCCGCCAGGCGACGCTACTGCCGAACAGATGGACTTCATGGCCGACCTGGCTGACCGCTACAGCTTCGGCGAACTGCGCGTCACCCACGAACAGAACGTGGTGCTGGCCGACGTCGAGCAGTCGCAGTTGTTCGCCGTGTGGCAGGAAGCCAAGGCGCACGGCCTGGCCACCCCGAACATCGGCCTGCTGACCGACATGATCTGCTGCCCTGGCGGCGACTTCTGCTCGCTGGCCAACGCCAAGTCGATCCCGATCGCCGCCGCCATTTCGGAGCGCTTCGATAACCTCGACTACCAGCACGACATCGGCGAGATCGAACTGAATATCTCCGGCTGTATCAACGCCTGCGGCCACCACCACGTCGGCAATATCGGCGTGCTGGGCGTGGATAAAGACGGCAGCGAATGGTATCAAGTGTCGATCGGCGGCGCCCAAGGCAACAAGGCCGCCATCGGCAAGATCATCGGCCCATCGTTCTCCGCGCTGCAAATGCCGGAAGTGATCGACCGCCTGCTGCAAGTTTATCTGCGCGATCGTTTTGAGGGCGAGTCGTTTGCCGAATGCGTAGCACGCATCGGCGTCGCCCCGTTCAAGGAATTTGTGTACGCCACGCCGATCGCTGAAAAAGGCGGCCGCCTGGTTGGAGAGGATGAATATGTCTAAGAATTTGATTATCAAGGGCCGCGAAGTTGTTGAAGACAGCTGGTTCGTACTGCGCGCACCAGAAGCCGTTGAAGGCGAAGCTGCAGCAGAATCGGAAGCCGACGTCATCGCCGCGCTGCCTGTCCCTGCGGGCAAAGTGATCGTGCCGGTGGGCGTGTGGAACGCCCAGCGCGACGCCCTGCTGCCACGCGCCGCCGCCGGTGAAATCGGCATCTGGTTCGCCAGCGATGAACGCCCGGAACCGTTGAAAGAAGACCTGTCGAATTTCGCCGTGGTCGCCGTCGACTTCCCTAAATTCACCGATGGCCGTGGCTACTCGATCGCCTACAACCTGCGCGTGCGCCTCGGCTGGACCGGTGAACTGCGCGCCATCGGCGACGTGCTGCGCGACCAGTTGTTCTCGATGCAGCGCGTGGGCTTTGACGCCTACACCACGCGCCCGGACCGCAACATTCACGATGCGCTAAAAGGCCTGTCCGATTTCTCCGAAACCTATCAGGCTTCGGTGGACCAGAAAGTCCCGCTGTTCCGCCGCTTCAACCGCACTGCGGCTGTCAGCACTGGCGTCAACAACGACGGCGCCGGTATTTGATTGGAGTTGCAATGAGTGACCTGAGCAAGCTGATTGCGGACACGCGCGCCACGCTGTCCCGCATCGCCAGCGATTTCCCCCCGGCCGTCTTCGCCTCCTCGCTGGCGGCGGAAGACATGGTGCTGACTGATTTGATTTTGAAGGGCCAGTACGACATCGGCATCTTCTCGCTTGAAACCGGCCGCCTGCACAAGGAAACGCTGGACATGCTGGATAAAGTCAAAGCGCACTACGGCTACGACATTGCAGTGTTCAAGCCGCAAGCCGAAGCAGTGGAAGCCTACGTTGCGCAGAATGGCCTGAACGCTTTCTACGACAGCGTTGAGATGCGCAAGGAATGCTGCCGCATCCGCAAGGTCGAACCTTTGGGCCGCGCCCTGTCAGGCAACAAGGCCTGGGTCACCGGCCAGCGCCGCGCGCAAGCCGCGACTCGTGGTTCGCTGATGGTGGAAGAAGACGATGCCGCACACCTGATGACCAAGTTTAATCCGCTGGCCGATTGGTCCGAGGAAGACATCTGGAACTACATCCGTGAAAACGGCGTGCCATACAACGCGCTGCACGATCAAGGCTATCCATCGATCGGCTGCGAACCGTGTACCCGCGCCATCGAGCCAGGCGAAGATGTCCGCGCCGGCCGCTGGTGGTGGGAAAACCCGGAGTCGAAAGAGTGCGGCCTGCACGTAGTCGACGGCAAACTGATACGCATTAAAAAAGGCTAAGTCCAAATGAACGCTTTAGTAGATAACAACGCGCACATGAATTCGCGCCACCTCGATGCACTGGAATCGGAAGCGATCCACATCATGCGCGAAGTCGCTGCCGAATGCAGCAACCCTGCCCTGCTGTTCTCGGGCGGTAAAGATTCCGTCGTCCTGCTGCGCATCGCCGAAAAGGCCTTCCGTCCGGGTAAATTCCCGTTCCCGCTGGTGCACGTCGATACTGGTCACAATTTTGCAGAAGTCATCACCTTCCGCGACAAGCGCGTGGCCGAACTGGGCGAACGCCTGATCGTCGGCTCGGTAGAAGACTCGATCAAGAAAGGCACCGTGCGCCTGCGTAATCCGCAGACCGATTCGCGCAACGCCGCGCAAGCAGTGACGCTGCTGGAAACCATCGCCGAACATGGCTTCGACGCCTGCATCGGCGGCGCCCGCCGCGATGAAGAGAAGGCCCGCGCCAAAGAGCGTATCTTCTCCTTCCGCGATGAATTCGGCCAGTGGGATCCAAAGTCGCAGCGCCCGGAACTGTGGGACCTGTATAACACCCGCGTCCACCCAGGCGAAAACATGCGCGTATTCCCGATCTCGAATTGGACCGAGCTGGATGTGTGGCAGTACATCGCCCGTGAAAAACTGGAACTGCCGCCGATCTACTTCGCACACGAACGCCAGGTCATTCCGCGCAACGGCCTGCTGGTGCCGCTGACCGACCTGACGCCGGCACGGGAAGGCGAAACCGTCGAAACCCAGGTGGTGCGCTTCCGTACCGTGGGCGATATCTCCTGCACCTGCCCTGTGTCCTCGGACGCTGCGACCGTGGAGCAGATCATCGCTGAAACCGCGATCACGCAAGTGACCGAACGCGGCGCCACCCGCATGGACGACCAGACGTCCGAAGCTTCGATGGAAAAACGTAAAAAAGCAGGATACTTCTAATGACTACGAATACTAACGAACAAAGCCTGCTGCGCTTCATCACCGCCGGTTCCGTCGACGACGGCAAGTCCACCCTGATCGGCCGCCTGCTGTTCGACAGCAAAGGCATCTTCGCCGACCAGCTGGACGCCATGTCGCGCTCCAAGCACAAACGCACCGTGGGCGACGCCGTCGACTTGTCGCTGCTGACCGACGGCCTGGAAGCCGAACGTGAGCAAGGCATCACCATCGACGTGGCTTACCGCTATTTCGCTACGCCTAAGCGCAAGTTCATCATCGCCGACACGCCAGGCCACGAGCAGTACACCCGCAATATGGTGACCGGCGCTTCGACCGCCGATGCCGTGATCATTCTGGTGGACGTATCGAAAGTGAAGCTGCGCGAAGATGGCGGTGTGGATCTGCTGATCCAGACCAAGCGCCACTCGACCATCGCCCACCTGCTGCAAATCGAGCACGTGATCGTGGCCGTCAACAAGATGGACCTGGTGGACTACAACCAGGATATCTATGACCGCATCGTCAAAGCCTACGGCGAGTTTGCTGCGTCGCTGGGTTTGAAAGACATCACGCCGATTCCGCTGTCCGCCCTGACCGGCGACAATGTGGTCGAGAAGAGCGAGAAGCTGGGCTGGTATCAAGGCCCTACCCTAATCGAGCTGCTGGAATCGCTGTCGGTGTACGACGAATCGCACGAGGCGCCGTTCCGCTTCCCGGTACAGCTGGTGGCGCGCCACAACGGCCACGAAGCCAATGACTTCCGCGGCTACATGGGCCGTATCGAAGCCGGCAAAGTATCGGTGGGCGACAAGCTGGTGGTGCAGCCATCGGGCCAGAGTGCGACTGTGAAAGACATCCTGACGCTGGAAGGTTCGCACCAGTCGGCAGTGGTAGGCCAGTCGGTCACCCTGCTGCTGGACGAGTACCTCGACATCTCGCGCGGCGACCTGTTGGCCAGTGCTGACAAGCCAGCCACGCAGCTCAAGCAGCTGAAAGCCGATGTGTGCTGGATGTCGGACGAGCCGCTGGACGTGCGCCGCAAGTACTGGATCAAGCACGGCACCAAGCAGACCTCGGCCAAGGTAAAAACCATCGAGTCCCTGCTGGACATTAACACCCAGCAGCGCCACAGCGCCGAAGGCCTGAAACTGAACGACATCGCCGCCGTTGAACTGAGCGTGCAACAGCCACTGGCGGCTGATGCCTACAGCGACATTCGCGCCACCGGCGCCTTCATCCTGATCGATGAAGTGACCCACCAGACTGTCGCAGCGGGTATGATTCGCCTGTAATCACTCAGCTTTAACTAAGATGCCAGCTCTCGGAAAAGTGTATTTGATCGGCGCCGGCCCCGGCGCCCAGGACCTCATCACCCTGCGTGGCGCGCGCCTGCTGGCGCAAGCCGACATCGTGCTGCACGATGCGCTGGTGACGCCCGAGATGCTGGAGCTTTGCCCGCAGGCGGAAAAAATCTCCGTCGGCAAACGCAGCGGCCAACGCTCGGTCGCGCAGCAAGTCATCAACCAGCAGCTGGTTGATGCAGCCCATCGCGCCAAGCTGGTAGTACGCCTCAAGGGCGGCGACCCGATGATTTTCGGCCGCGCTGACGAAGAACTGCGCGCGCTGGAAGAAGTGGGCGTCGACGTGGAAATCGTCCCCGGCATCACCACCGCAGTGGCCGCAGCCGCCGCCACCAAACAGCCGCTGACCAAGCGTGGCATCGCCCGCAGCGTGGCCTTCTTCACCTCCTCCACCGCAGCGGAACACTCGGACCACGACGCCATTCCGGAAACCGACACGCTGATCCAGTACATGGGCGGCCGCGAAGCCATCGCCACCGCAGAACGCCTGCTGGCGCACGGCCACGCGCCGGATACGCCGGTGGTGGTGATCGAAAACGTCAGCCGCCCGGACCAGCAAGTCCAGCGCATGACCATCGCCGAACTGACGCAAGGTCTCGGCACGCCGCACGGCCCAGTGCTGGTGATGATCGGGCAAGCCATGCAACAGCGCGAACATCAACGGGATTAGCAGGATAATAGCCGCTCAACTCCGCGCCTGAATTCCCGTTTTCCGTACTAGAATGTCCACTCCCACCACACGAGGTAGCAATGGACATTGTTCAAAGACTGGAAAGCGCCTGGCAAACCCACGCCGACGGCCATTTTGACGCCGCCTTGCAGGAATATAGCGCGCTGTTCGACGCCGCCGATGCTGCTTCGCTGCGCCTTTCCTATGTGCTGGCCGCATGGGCCAAGCTTGCGGAAGAATACCTGCCCGCGCGCCACGCACTGGTGGCGCTGCGCGACCGCCTGAGCGCCGAACTGCCAGCCGCACCGGAGCTGTTCCACGACATCCGCGTCATCAACGATAAACTGGGCGACTTGCAGAACACCTACCACCTGTTCCAGCGCCTGCCGGAAGCGCAAGCGCAGCAAAACGCGCGCGCCGCCCTACCGTCGATCATGGCTTGCGGCGACTTTGAACTGGCGCGCCGCTACCTGCCGCATCCCGAGCATCACCTCTCGCTGGCGGCCATGCAGCTCAATGAACTAAAAAATAAAACCAACGTCCTCACCGCCGAAGGCATGGCAGAACTGCTGGCCGACGTATTCAACTACACCACCGAAGTGGCTTTGGTACTGGACTTGCTGAACGGCTGCGGCGATACTGCTGCGGCGGCGATCGCGCGCCAGCAAGCCGTCTCGCTGGTGCAAGCGCCCGAAGCCCGCGCATGCGTGCAGGCGGAGCTCGATGCTCCTGGCACCACGCTGGACGCGATGGTTGAACTACAAAATTCGGTGACTGCATAGTGAACAAGATTTACGCTCAAGCTCTCCTCCTCTCTGCCTTTCTGCCGGCTGTCGCATCGGCCGCACTGCCCACCTACGATTTCAAAGTGGTGCGCAGCTACCCGCACGACACGCAGGCCTTCACCGAAGGCCTGCTGTACCGCGACGGCGTTTTATACGAGAGCACGGGCCTGAACGGCAAATCGTCGATCCGCAAAGTGGACCTGGCCAGCGGCAAAGTCTTGCAAAGCAAAGACATCCCGCCGCAGTACTTCGGCGAAGGCCTGACGGTATGGGGCGATACGCTGGTGGGGCTGACGTGGCAAACGCAGACCGGCTTCGTGTTCGACCTGAAGACGTTTGAAATGAAAAGCCAGTTCGCCTATCCCGGCGAAGGCTGGGGCCTGACGCAGAACGGCAAAGAACTGATCATGAGCGACGGCACCGCCACCCTGCGCTTCCTCGATCCGAAAACCTTCCTGGAAGTGCGCCGTATCAAAGTAACGGCGGAAGGCATCGCTGTCGACCAACTGAATGAGCTGGAAGTGGTGGAAGGCGAAATCTACGCCAACATCTGGCACACGAATACGATCGCGCGCATCGACCAGGCCACCGGCAAAATCCTTGGCTGGATCGACTTCGGCAAACTCTATCCCGAAGCGGGCAAAGGCCTCAACGGCGAAAACGTCATGAACGGCATCGCCTACGACGCCGAGAAAAAGCGCCTGTTCGTTACCGGCAAACTCTGGCCGAAAATCTACGAAGTGAAGATCGTCCCGCGCAAATAAGCGCTAGGCCTTGCCTTTGCGCGCCGCGCGGTAGGCCGCGGCGTACTGCTTCCAGTCCGCCACCACCTGGCCGCGATACACTTGCGCATACTCCAGCAGCGCTGGGCGCCATTGCGCCGCGTTGCGGCCATAGGCGATCCACTCATCAGCGCAGGCCGAGCCCTGCCTGCCGCCAGAACGCAAATGGGCCCAGGCCACAATCCCACCCATCGTGCGCATCACGCTTTCAAGGCGACGCAGTTTGCCGCCCCAGAGATTGAGCGACAGGCGATCGTCCTGCGGCATCAACTCTCTCAATACATAGGAATCGCTGCCGATATTCACCGCCGACAGGAAGGCCGGCGAAATCGCCTGCATCCGCTTCTGCACCGCGACCACGCGTTCGGCCTCACTCTTCCACTCGGGCTGCGCCACCGGCAGATATGGCGCCAGCGCAGAACCTGGAGATGCTTTCAGGTCGAGCAGGAAGTTACCATCAAGCCCACCGCGCCCGCGCACCAGGATCGCATAGCGTTCCAGCCCCAGGCTGCCGGTGCCGGCCACACGCCGCGCCACATCCTGCACGCGGAAGAACGCCGGTGTGTGCTGGGCTGCCGCAAATGCAGCCATGAATTTACTCACCTTCTCGCGCTCCTCCTCATTGACCGGCAGCGCCTTGACGCCATCGATCCGCAGCTTGCGCTTGCCCTTGCGGATGTCCGTGCGGCGGTCGAGGAAAGCGGGACGCTGGCGCAAGCGCAAGTCGCGCAGCAAATCGCGCACCATACCGTCGGCGGTGGCGCGCTCCACCCAGCGCGCCTTGCCTTCAACCAGATTCTCAACGTAAGCATCAAGGAAGCAGTGGCACAGGGCGACCGCTTCGGCCGGGCTCACCTTCAGCGTGTCCGCGGCAACCAGTACACTCACCAGAAAGCGGCTTAGCTCCCAGCTGGCCGGCGCCAGCGCGGCTTCGTCGAAATCGTTGAGGTCAAAATAGGACAGGCGGTTATCGCCTTTATACGCACCGAGGTTTTCCAGATGCAGGTCGCCGCAGATCCACGCTAACGGTGCTTGATTGAATTGGGCATCGACTGGAAAATCGCGGTAAAACAAGTGGCAGGTGCCACGCAGGAAAACGAAAGGATTGTCGGCGATCAGGCGGTATTTTTGCGTCACCCGTTCGGCCTCGCGGCCGGCATTGAATGCGGCCACCAGGCCTGCTACGTCGCGCTCATATAGCTGTGCAGTTTTCTTCGCCAAGGCCGCTCCTAGTTTGAGGGTGCGCTCTCCAGTGCCGCAACACAGTAGTCGGACAGCGCATTGAGGACAGCAGCGTTTTCACCGGCCGCCTCCACCACTTTGATGCTGGCCTGCGGATAAGCGACGCGCAGGTCGTCCAGTATCAGCGGCAGGTCGCGCAGCACATGGCCGCCCTGCCCTAAGAACACTGGCACCACGGTGATGTCGTTGACACCATCGGCAGTCAGCGCCGCCACCAGCTCCGGCAAACGCGGCGACATCAATTCCAGAAATGCCAGCTCCACACGCACCTGCGGCTCGCGCGCACGCGTGAGGTCACGCAGCCGCTCGAACGGCGCCGCCCACGATGCGGCGCGGGCGCCATGTGCAAACAAAACCAATGCCCGTTGATGACTCATTTAGTGCCTCTCCACCCACCACATGGCCCATATCGCCAGTAGCATGAACAATAAACTCGGCGCAATCGCCGTCATGACCGCCGGCCAGGTACTCAGCATGCCGAGATGCGAGAACAGCGTATTCACCAGCAGGAAGCTCACGCCCAGCATAATGCCCAGGAAGATCTTCAAGCTCACGCCACCGCTACGCGTGTGCAGGTAGCCGAACGGCAGCGCCAACGCCATCAGCACAAAAATCGCCAGCGGGTCGAACAGCTTTTTCCAGAACGCGATCTTGAAGCGCTCGGTCTCCTGCTTGTTCTCCTGCAGGTGACGCGTGTACACCGCCAGCTCGTTGGCCGACATGCGTTCCGGATCGGAGCGCGACACCGACAGAATCTTCGGCGTAATCTCGGACAGCAAATCCTTGGTCTCGCTGCGGCGCGTCTCGATCGAACCCGACTCCTGCCCAAAGTTATTCGCCAAATTCAGTTCGTGGTCCGGGTTGACCAACTGCGGATTGATGAACAAGTTCTCAGTCACATCCTGCAGCTGCCACTTGTTATTGCCCTGGAAGGTACCGGTCTTGGCCAGCGTGATGGAACGCAGGCGGAAGTTGGTATCGAATTCGTACAACTTCACATCGACCAGCGTGCCGTCCGGCCGCACTTCGCGCACGTTGAAGAAGCGCGAGCCGGTCACTGTGCCGGTCATGCCTTCCGACTTGACGATATCCTTAGTCCACAAGCCGGAACGGAACTCGGTCGAAATCGCCGCACCGCGCGCAGTCAGCTTGATTTGTTCCGCCAGCGGCGCTGTACGCGGCACCACCAGCTCACCGACGATAAAGGTCAGCACCACCAGCACCAGGCCAATCTTGGCCAGCATCCACGCCACCATTTTGGTCGACATGCTGGATGCGCGCATGATGGTAAATTCCGACGTCGCCGCAAACTGCGCCATGGTGTAGATGGTGCCGATCAACGCTGCAATCGGCATCACTTCATACACGTGACCAGGCAGCTGCACCGCCACGTAGAGGAAAGCATACTGGATGGCGTAGCCGTTCTTGCCGACTTTCGGCAGTTCGCTGGTCAGGTCCATGAAGGCTTGCAGCGCAAGGAAGGCCACCAGCACGAAGGCGACGGCTTGCAGTATCGAGACTGCGAAATAGCGTTGCAGGATTTTCATTACGAGACTTTCTTGTTCGCCCGGCGCGAGCGTTTGAACGCAGCCAGCAACGCCAGCGGATGATAACGGTGATTCAGATTCAAGCGCCACGCAAACAGGCCAAACACCACCAGCATGGCCACCACATGCAACGGCCACCACGACACCGCAAACGCCGCCTTGCCCTGACGGACATTGGCCTCGATCAGTTTAACGAAGTTGTTATAGCTGAAGAAAATCAGCAGCGCGATAATCAGGTTGGCCGAACTGCCAGCGCGCGGATTGACGAAGCCCAGCGGGATCGCCAGCAAAATCAGCACCAGGCATGTGAGCGGCGACGCGGCGCGCCACAGCAGCTCGGCGCGGCCGGCGTTGCTGGTGTCCTGCAGCAGTTGCATGGTCGGGATGCTGTCGGTATCGCGTTCGCCATCCAGCTCCGTGTTCTTGCTGGCCACGCGCATGCTGTAGCTTTCGAACTCCATGGTCTGGAAGTCCGCCTGTCCCGGCATGCCTTGATAGCGGCGGCCGTTCTTCAACACCAGATAACGCTCGCCTTTCGGGCCGGTGTTGATCACGCCTTCGCGCGCGACGATGACGGCGGTGCCTTTCTCGTCGACAGTATTTACAAACACGTTCTGCACCACGGCGGTCTTACCCGCCACGCCTTCGACGAAGAAGATGCGGTTGGCCGATGCCGATTCCTTGAACTGGCCAGGCGAGACTTTTTGCAGGTCTTCGCGCTTTTCAAAGCGCTCTACGTATTCCGAGCTTTTCTGCTTGGCCCAGGGCGTGGCGACGAAACTGAGCATGCCGGTCAACAGCACGATCGGCAGGCCAAAGGTCAGCACCGGCGCGATCCAGCGCGTCAGCGACAGGCCGGAGGCAAACCACACCACCATCTCGGAATCGCGATAGGTCCGCGTGACCACCATCAGCACTGAAATAAAGCTGGTGAGGATGAGGATAGTTGGCAGATAATTCAGCGTCGCAAACACGATCAGCGCGATCACGTCACTGGACGCCACCTTGCCGCCCGCAGCCTTACCCAGGACTGCGATCAGGGTCCAGGTCACGCAGATGCTGAACAGGACCGTGAAGGAAGCGCCGGCTGTAGCAGCCATTTCACGTCGTAGGGCGCGTTGGAAGATCATTGAAGATTATAATTCGGTAGTTTGGCCCGCATATAAGCTATCCGGGACCATAAAGTTTTAAGTACGTACACGACACGGAGAATCAAATGGACTTTAGCATAAAAGCATTCGACACAAAAAACACCATCGCTACGGCCAAAGCCGGCGTCATCGCCGTCGCGGTCTTCGAAAACAAAAAGCTGTCGCAAGCTGCCAAGGCGCTGGACGGCGCTGGTGAAATCACCGCTGCGCTGAAGTCCGGCGACATTACCGGCAAAGCCGGTACCACCCTGCTGCTGCGCGGCCTGAAAGGCGCCGCCGCTGAACGCGTGCTGCTGGTCGGCCTGGGCAGCGACGAGACGGTCAGCGAGAAAAGCTTTGCCGGCGGCGTAGCTGCGGTACTCAAAGCTTTCGCCTCCCTCGGCACGAGCGACGCTATTATCGCACTGCCGGCGACCGAAGTGAAAGAGCGCGACGTGAATTGGGCGATCCGCTGTGTGGTGCAAAGCGCCCACGAATCGGTGTTCCGCACCGATGGCCAAAAGAGCAAGAAGGATCCCGCTGTCGCCGGCGTGAAGAAAATCGCCCTGGCCGTGCCGAATACTGCCGCCACCAAGCTGGCGCTGGCCCAAGCCGAAGCTATCGCCAACGGCATGGACCTGACCAAGGAACTGGGTAACACCTCGGCCAACGTCTGCACCCCGACCCACTTGGCCAACGTCGCCAAGAAACTGGGCAAGGATTACAAGTTCGAGGTCGAAGTACTGGACCGCAAGCAGCTGGAAGCGCTCAAGATGAACAGCTTCCTGTCGGTGACCAACGGCAGCGAGCAGCCGCCGAAATTCATCGTCATGAAACACATGGGCGGTAAAGCCAAGGATGCGCCAGTGGTGCTGGTCGGTAAAGGCATCACCTTCGACACCGGCGGCATTTCGCTGAAGGCCGGTCCTGGCATGGACGAGATGAAATACGATATGGGTGGGGCGGCGTCGGTACTGGGCACCTTCCGCGCCATCGGCGAGATGAACCTGAAGCTGAACGTGATCGGCATTATCGCTGCGTGCGAAAACATGCCATCGGGCCGCGCCACCAAGCCGGGTGACATCGTCACCTCGATGAACGGCCTGACCATCGAGATCCTGAACACCGACGCCGAAGGCCGCCTGGTTCTGTGCGACGCGCTGACCTACGCCGAGCGCTTCAACCCGGCCGCCGTGATCGACATCGCGACCCTGACCGGTGCTTGCATCGTGGCGCTGGGCCACCATAAGAGCGGCCTGTTCACCCGCGACGACGAAACGCATAACAAGCTGGCCGCAGAAATCCTGGCCGCCGGCCAGACCGCCAGCGATACCGCATGGCGCCTGCCGATCGGTGAAGAGTACAACGAACAGCTGAAGTCCAACTTCGCGGATCTGGCCAACATCGGCACTCCGGGCGGCGCGTCGTGCACCGCGGCTGCGTTCCTGGAAAACTTCACCCGCAAGTACACCTGGGCGCATTTGGATATCGCCGGCACCGCATGGAAGTCGGGCGGCGCAAAAGGCGCGACCGGCCGTCCGGTCCCGCTGCTGTCGAACTTCCTCATCAACCGCTCGTAATTTAGAAAAGGGTCACGCCGGCTGCCGGCGCTGGCCCTTCTTCTTTTTCCTGGGCCGGGTGCATTACCACCGTCAGCGTGGCCGGATAATCGTATCCTGCACCCGTGTTCTGATCCACGAATAGTCCCACACCGGCCGTTAGCGCCAGGTTCCCCCACAGGTTACCGTCCGCCTTGGACTCGACCTTCTCATACGCCCAGCCCTTGCCCGCCTTCTGGCAATCGATGCGCAGCGGCCCCGCGCTCTTGCGCAGCGTGATGCGCGCCGGCGTCGTCACAAACCATTTGCCCACGTCGTTATACAGCACGCAGCCGACACCGGCGATCTCGCGGTGATCGAGCACGGTTTGCACCAGCACGTTTTGTTCTTTGGATTCAGTCAGGGATGCGCAGCCGGCCAAAGTGGCCACTAGCGCAATTACCGCGACGGCGGGACGGAGATACATGGTCTGTCTCTGAAAATGGAGTCAGCCCAGTGTACCAGCCCGCCGGCGGTTTTATTTGCTTAATGAAGCGGCGTAAAGCGTTGCACTTTACGCGTTGTGGCGATCCGGCGTTTTGGCAGCAACGGGCGTTTCGGCCTGCTCTTGCTGCTTCTTCTTCAGGCCCTGCACCACTTTCAGGATGTCGTCCATGCCGCGCTCACCGCCCAGAGTCGAGAAAGCGTCCAGCACTTCGTTCAGCACCTGATTGCGCACTGCGGCTTCATCAGAATTGATTTCCGGCGGACGCTGCAGCACTTCTGCGGCGCGCTTTTCAGCAGCAGCAGCCTCTTTCTGCGCAGCGGTTTTGCGGCCGCCCGGCGTTTTGCCATGCTCCAGCGCCGCCTGCCAGATGACCCAGCGGCGTTGCGTTTCGAAGACCAGATACTCGTCTGGCTTGTCTTCACGGCGTCGAACAATGTGACCGTCGCGCTGTGCCCATGCCTCAAATGCAGATCGCATTTTTTATTCCTTTGCAAATGCGCTAGGCGCCATTCACTGTAAAAACGACTTTATTTCCGTATAGTATCATTTATTGCGCTGCCACAACAAAAATATATACACACGCTTGCTTTAATTTTGTTGCTGAACAGAAACACAAGTTTTCCGTCTAATTTGTACCAGTATATTTCTAATTTGTTACTTTGTCTTGCCTTTCGGTTCTATTTTGACAACAACGAGACACTATTAGCAATTTTTTTTTGATTTCACACAATTTGCAACATTTTAGGGCCTCCGGGCGCGCGCGCGAAGGGCTTTTTCATGTTTTTTCATACAACTTTGCAAGCCGACAAGCCTATATGTTAAATCTGGATGCGGTAAGATGCAGGTCAACAGAACCCTGCATGAAAGCACTTATGAAATTAGCCACCTGGAATGTTAACTCTTTGAACGTAAGACTGCCGCACGTTATGAAGTGGCTAGAGGAAAACCCCACTGATGTGCTCTGCATTCAAGAAACAAAATTAACTGACGACAAGTTTCCAGTCGCTGCTATCGAGGCCGCCGGCTACCATGTTGCCTACACCGGGCAGAAGACCTACAACGGTGTTGCCATCATTTCCAAGCTGCCTATGACGGATATCGTCAAAAACAACCCAAAGTTTGAGGATCCGCAGCAACGAATTTTGGCGGCCACCATCGACGGTGTGCGTGTGGTGTGTGCCTACGTGCCAAACGGCCAAAGCGTGGACTCCGACAAGTACGAATACAAGCTGGCCTGGCTGTCCGCTTTCCACGACTGGATCAAGGAAGAAGCGGCGCAGCACCCGCAACTGGCGGTAGTGGGCGATTACAACATCGCACCGGAAGACCGCGACGTGCACGACCCGGCCGCATGGGAAGGCCAGATCCTGGTGTCGGACAAGGAACGCGCGGCGCTCAACCGCCTGCTGGAAATCGGCCTGACCGATTCCTTCCGCCTGTTCGAACATCCGGAAAAAACCTTCAGCTGGTGGGACTACCGCGCGCTGGGCTTCCGCCTGAACAAAGGCCTGCGCATCGATCACATCTTGCTGTCGGCGGCACTGGTGAAGCGCTGCAGCGCATGCATCATCGACCGCGTGCCGCGCAAATGGGAACAGCCGTCCGACCACGCACCGGTGGTCGCCACGCTGGATTAATCAGCAGCGCGGCAGCAGCAATTGGGCCGTCGCATGCGGCACCGGCTGCGAGAACAAATAGCCCTGCGCGTACTGGCAGCCGTCGCGCTGCAGCAGGGCGTACTGCCCTTCCGTCTCCACGCCCTCCGCCACCACCGACAGCTGCAAGCTGTCCGACAGCGCGATGATCGCCGCCACGATGGCCCGGTCTTCCGCACTCTCTTCCAGATCCTTGATAAAGGCGCGGTCGATCTTAATCTTCTTGACCGGGAAGCGCTTCAAATAAGCCAGCGATGAATAACCGGTGCCGAAATCGTCAATCGACAAGCGGATACCCATGGCATTGATGTGGCCCAGGATTTCCAGCGTCTGTTCGCCGTGCTCCATCAGCGCCGTTTCCGTGATCTCGAATTCGATCAGCGCCGGATCAATGCCGGTTTCATCGAGGATGTCGCGGATCGATTCCACCAGCCCCCGATGCATGAACTGGCGCGGCGACAGATTAACCGCCAGCGGCACCGGCGTCATGCCCTGGCTTTGCCACAGCATGATTTGCTTGCAGGCCTGCCGTATCACCCACTCGCCAATACTAACGATCATGCCGTTTTCTTCGATGATGGGGATGAACTGGTCCGGCTGCACCAGCTCCACGCCGCCGCGCCGCCAGCGCAGCAGCACTTCCATCGCATGCAAGCGGCGCGTGCCAATGTCCATGATGGGCTGGAAGTGCAACTCAAATTCGTCCGCCGCCAGCGCGCCGCGCAGACTGGACTCCAGTTCAAAGTGGCGCGCCGCCGTCTGGTTCATCGCCTCCTTGAAGAACTGGTAGTTATTACGCCCGCTGGCTTTAGCGTGGTACATCGCGCCGTCAGCGTTGCGCATCAGCGACTCCACATCGGCGCCATCGTCCGGGTAAACGCTGATGCCGATCGATGGCGTGATGTGAAGGTTGCGGCCTTCCAGCGGGAAGCTCTCCGACAAGGCTTCGATAATTTTCTCGGCCACCTGGCTAGCCTCTTCCGCCGTGCGGATGCCCGGCACCAGCACCACGAATTCGTCGCCGCCCAAGCGGGCCACGGTATCGCTGGCGCGCACCGCGCGGCACAAGCGGCTGGCTACTTCTTTCAGCAACTGGTCGCCGGTCATGTGACCGAGCGAATCGTTGATGGTCTTGAAGCGGTCAAGGTCAATGAACATCACCGCCAGTTTGCGTTCGGTGCGCTGCGCGGCCAGCATGGCGCGGTCAAGACGGTCCGACAATAGCGCGCGATTCGGCAAGCCGGTCAGGCTGTCGTGGTACGCCATGTGGTGCACGCGCGCCTCGGCCTGGCGGCGCTCGACTATCTCGCCTTGCAGCTGGGCGTTGGCGCCGGCCAGTTCCGCCGTGCGTTCCTGCACCCGCAGTTCCAGCTCATCGCGCGCGCGGGCCACGGCTTCCGCCGCTTCGCGCCGCGTGGTGATGTCATCCACCAGCCATACCGAACGCCCGCTGTTCTGCGCCAGATCGAAGGGACGGCCGGACAACCGCGCCCAGAAGGTAGTGCCGTCCTTGCGCACCAGCTCATACTCGGAGACGTTGACATGCCCGGCGCGGAAGTCGCGAATGGTTTCAGAGCGCGCCTCCTCCCACGCCACCTTGTCGGCGTAGAAGGCCTGCACGCTCAGGTGATTCATCTCGCCCGGCGCGTAGCCGAACAGTTCTTCCATCTTGCGGTTGCAGCGCAGGTTGCGGCCGTTCTCCACCACCGAGATGCCCAGCACCGCGCTATCGAGTATCGCCTGGTTCTCCAGCAGCGCATTGCGCAGCGCTTCCTCGGCGCGTTTTTGTTCGGTGCGGTCTTCAATGACCCAGATGGTGCCTGCGGTCGGGTCGTCGGGATTGACCACGTAGCCGATCAACTGCGCCCACAAAATGGTGTCGTCGGCGCGGCGCATTTCGATCTCGGTCTGGAATGGTTTGCCGATCGAGAGGAAAGGATAAGCCTCGCCGCCCAAACGGTCGTAGGCTTCCTGAGATGGGTACAGCGCGCGGCCCGGCAGGCCAAGGCCCGAATCATCGGTGTAGCGGAACATCTCGGCGAAGCCACGGTTGTAGCGCGTGATGACGCGGTTCTTGGTGAACAGGATGCTCATCGAGGCGTTGGTCATGATGGCCTCGACCTCCATCTGCGTTTGCAGCGAGTGCGTTACATCTTCAAGAATCCAGATGGTGCCGCCGCCACGATGCTGGTCGTCCACCGCACGCGCACGCACGCGGCACCAGAACAAGCTGCCGTCCTTGCGTTTGAATTCGTAGGCGTCCTTTTCGAACGGTTGGCCGGCACTGAGCGAAGGTCCGGCCTCCTTGCCGAAGTCCTCGTAATGCTGCTGCGACTGGAACAGCACCACCGACGGCTGCCCTTCCATCTCGCCTTGCGCGTAGCCGAACATCTCCGCCATGCGCGGATTACAGCTCAACATCAGCTGCGCCTTGGTGAACAGGATACCGACCGAGGCGTTATCGAGAATCGCCTTCTGCTCCAGCAGCATGCGGCGCAGTTTTTCCTCGTCCAGCCGGTGCTCGTTGATGTCCTCCATGATCCACATATTGCCGTCGGCAGTGTGCATCGGATCGATGGCGCGGCCAAACAAGCGCGCCCAGAACAGCGAACCATCCTTGCGCCGCACCTGCATCTCGGTGGTATAAGAGAGGCCTTGCGACAGCTGCGGCCCGGCTTCCTGTCCCAGCTTGATGAACTCCGCTTCGCTCGGATAAACGATGACGCTAGGCGCGCCTTCCAGCTCATGGCGGCTGTAGCCCAGCATCTCGGCACAGCGGATATTACATTCGATGATTACGCCATCCTTGCTGAACAAAATACCAACTGCTGCATTTTCAAGAATAGCCTGCTGCTCAAGCAGCGTTTTGCGCAGCGCGCGCTGATCGCGCTGGACTTCGGTGATGTCGTGGAAGACGATGGTGACGCCGTCGATTTCGGCGGTCGGCGGCAACGGCTTGGACCAGGCTTGCACCGAAACGTATTGGCCATCGTGGCAGGTCAGGCAACTGTCCCAGCGCTCCGCGTCGTGCAAACTGGCCAGGCTGGCGGCGCGCACGTGCCGCGCAAACAGGTCGCCTACCGGACGGCCGCAGGGATCTGCGCCCAGCAAATCGGTCAATTCAGGATTCGCGGCCAGCACAATCCCGTCCGCGCTGCATGCGCAAGCAGGCACGCCGATCAGCGCAAGCGCGTCGGCTACAAAATCTGGAGTGGTTGACACACGATACCTAGGCAGCATAGTTGGCAGATGATAAACCACATTATCCGCGTCCGCTATGAAAGCATGTGTCGCCCGCTCTAAAAACGACAATGCCCGGAGAACCGGGCATCATCGTATCACTTAGCGTTTTTTCATCAGTGAGCAGTGGCTCCTGCTGCGCCGATGCCGGTTTCAGAACGCATCTCCTGCGCTTCATAGCCAGCGCGGTCGATGCTCGCGCGGGCGCTCTTGTCCAGCAGCGAGAAGATCCAGATGCAAACGAAGGCTAATGGCATCGAGAAGATGGCCGGCGAGGCATACGGGAATAGCGCATCCGCGTGACCCAGCACGTCCACCCAAACCGACTTCGATACCAGCGTCAAACCAACGGCGGTAATCAGGCCAACGAAGCCGCCGATGGTGGCGCCGCGCGTGGTGCAGTCCTTCCACAGCACGGACATGAACAGCACCGGGAAGTTGGCCGACGCCGCAATCGCAAACGCCAGCGACACCATGAAGGCGATGTTCTGCTTCTCGAACACGATGCCCAGCACCACTGCAACGATGCCGAGAATGATGGTGGTGACCTTCGACACTTTCAGTTCGCTGCCGGCAGCTGGCTTGCCCTTCTTGATGACGGTGGCGTACAAGTCGTGCGACACGGCCGATGCGCCGGACAAGGTCAGGCCTGCAACCACGGCGAGGATGGTGGCAAAAGCCACAGCCGAAATAAAGCCGAGGAACACGTTGCCGCCAACCGCTTTGGCCAAGTGCACCGCCGCCATGTTGTTACCGCCCAGGAGCTTGCCCGCTGCGTCCTTGAACTCCGGATTGGTGCTCACCAAAACGATGGCGCCAAAGCCGATGATGAAGGTCAGGATGTAGAAGTATGCGATCCAGGTGGTCGCCCAGAACACCGACTTGCGTGCTTCCTTCGCGCTAGGCACGGTGAAGAAGCGCATCAGGATGTGCGGCAGGCCGGCGGTGCCGAACATCAGCGCCATACCGAACGAGATCGCCGACACCGGATCTTTAATGAAGGTGCCCGGGCCCATAATGGCGTCCTTCTTCGCATGCAGTTCCACCGATTTGGCAAACAGCGCTTCAGGGCTGAAGTGGAACTGCGCCAGCACGGCAAACGCCATGAAGCTCGCGCCACCCAGCAGCATCACAGCTTTGATGATCTGCACCCAGGTGGTGGCGGTCATGCCGCCGAACAGCACGTAGATCATCATCAGCGTACCAACCAGCACCACCGCGATCCAGTATTCAAGACCGAACAGCAGTTTGATCAGCTGGCCTGCGCCAACCATCTGCGCGATCAGGTAGAACGCCACCACCACCAGCGTGCCGGAAGCGGAGAAGATGCGGATAGGTTCTTGCTTGAAGCGGTAGGCCGCGACGTCGGCGAAGGTGAAACGGCCGAGGTTACGCAAGCGTTCCGCCATCAGGAAAGTGATGATCGGCCAGCCGACCAGGAAGCCGATGGCGTAGATCAGGCCATCGTAACCGTTCAAAAATACCGATGCGGAGATGCCGAGGAAGGATGCGGCGGACATGAAGTCGCCCGCGATCGCGAGACCATTCTGGAAGCCAGTGATGCCGCCGCCAGCGGTGTAGAAGTCCGCTGCGGAACGCGTCTTGGCTGCGGCCCATTTGGTGACGAACAGCGTAAAGATCACGAATGCCGCGAACATGATGATCGCGGTCCAGTTGGTAGGCTGCTTGTCGGCCTGGCCGAGATCAGCACCGGCTGCGAAAGTCGCGCCGCTGGCGGCCAGCATCATCAACGCTGCAGCATTGCGTTTAACGGCGCTCATGCTTGCACCTTGTCGTGGATTGCTTGGGTCAGTTCGTCGTAGCGCTTGTTGGCACGGCGGACGTACACGCCGGTGACCAGCACCGTGAAGAGGATAACGAACAGGCCTATCGGCATGCCCCAGGTCATCACGCCGTCACCGGTTTTCTTGGCGAGGAATTCTTTGTCGAACGCGATCAGCAGGATGTAGCCGTAATACACCACCATCATGAGCGCGGTGAGCGTCCAGCCGAAGCGGGAGCGCGATTTGACCAACTCGTGATAGTTGGGATCGCGCTTGATTTTCTGTACGAGGTCGTCGTGCATGTGTGTCTCCTTTTTTTAGTAATACAAGATTAAAGCCGGAGACTTACCGCTCGCTTACACGCACAGCTATTTTTGCAGCACTCGCTCGATCTGCTGCAACGATGATGGATCTTCAATCGATGTGAGATCGCCGGGATTGCGGCCTTCGCAGATCGCCTGAATGGAGCGGCGCAGTAGCTTGCCCGAACGCGTCTTCGGCAATTGCGTGACGAAGTACACGCGCGCAGGCCGCGCTACTGCACCGAGCTGGCGGTCCACCACCGCCATCACATCCTGCTCACTGGTCGCAGTGTTGGCATCTTTAAGAATCGCAAACGCCACTGCCACCTGCCCTTTAATCTTATCCTCCACACCCACCACCGCAACCTCGGAAACGTTGGGATGACTGGTGATGGACTCCTCGATCTCGCGCGTGCCGAGCCGATGACCGGCGACGTTGATCACATCATCGGTACGACCGAGGATAAAGTAGTAGCCGTCCGCATCGCGCACGCCCCAGTCGAAAGTCGAGTACAGCATCTTGCCGTTTGACTCGGTCCAGTAAGTGTCGACGAAACGCTGGTCATCGCCGTACACGGTTTGCATACAGCCCGGTGGCAGCGGGCCTTCGATCATCACCACGCCTTTTTCATTAGCGCTGCACTCAGCGCCGGTGGATTCATTAACCAGTTGGACCTTGTAGCCGTACATCGCTACGCCGGGGCTACCCAGCTTCGTCGGCGCATCTTCAATGCCCTTGGCAATGGAGAGTATTGGCCAGCCGGTTTCGGTCTGCCAGTAGTTGTCGATGATCGGCACGCCGAGCTCTCCGGCGATCCAGCCGGAAGTGGTTTCGTCAAGCGGTTCGCCAGCGAGGTATAGCGCCTTCAACGAGGACTTGTCGTACTTGCGCATGAACTCCGGGTCTTGCTTGCGCAGCACGCGGATCGCCGTCGGCGCAGAGAACATGCGTGTGACCTTGTGCTTCTCGACGATGCTCCACCAGACACCGGGATCGGGACAGATCGGCAGACCTTCATACATGATGGTCGCCATGCCGGCAATCAGCGGGCCGTAGACGATGTACGAGTGCCCCACCACCCAGCCGATATCGGAAGTAGCAAAAAATGTCTCGCCGGCGCGGCTGCAGAAGTTGTACTTCATCGACGCCGCCAGCGCCACCGCGTAGCCGCCAACATCACGCTGTACGCCTTTCGGCTTGCCGGTGGTGCCGGAGGTGTAGAGGATGTAGGAAGGCTCGTTCGATTCCAGCCATTCGACCGGAACCTGCGCGGCCAGATGCGAGGCACGCAGCGCGGCGTAATCGACATCGCGCCCCGCCACGCGCTCCATCGGCGCCAGGCCGCGATCCACCAGCAGCACGCGCGCCGGTTTGGCCGACGACAGTGCAATCGCTTCATCCAGCAGCGGCTTGTAGGGAATCGCCTTGCCGTTGCGCGAACCAGCATCAGCAGACACGATCAGCACCGGCTTGGCGTCATCAATCCGGCTCGCCAAACTGTTGGCGGCAAAGCCGCCGAACACCACCGAGTGCACCGCACCGATGCGCGCACAGGCCAGCATGGCGAATGCCGCTTCGGCGATCATCGGCATGTAAATCAGCACGCGGTCGCCCTTGCGCACGCCCAGCGATTGCATCATCGCGGCAAAGCGCTGGACTTCCGCGCGGAGCTCATTGAAGGAGTAGCTGCGCTCCGTATTGGTTTCGGTGGAGATGGCGATCAGCGCGGGCTGGTCACCTTGCGTTGTACACCAGCGGTCCACCGCGTTGTGACACAAGTTGGTCCGTCCGTCCACGAACCAGCGGGCGAACGGCGGGCTGGCGTAATCCAGCACCTGCGTGAACGGCGTTTTCCAATCGATGAGCGCAGCTTCGTCATGCCAGAATTGTTCAAGCGTGACGACAGAGCGCTGATAAAAATCAGCGTACCTCATGTCTCCTCCAATGTATTTGACTACTTAAGCGGGTACGCGTACCCAGCCTTCCATCAGTACTCGCGCGCTGCGGCTCATTACCGCTTTTGTCACGCTCCACTCTCCGTTTTTCTGCACCGCTTCCGCACCAACACGCAAGGTACCGGACGGATGGCCGAAGCGCACCGCAGCGCGCTCACCACCGCCCGCCGCCAGGTTCACCAGCGTACCGGGAATGGCGGCTGCCGTGCCGATAGCCACCGCTGCGGTGCCCATCATGGCGTGATGCAGCTTGCCCATCGAGAGCGCGCGTACCAGCAGGTCGATATCACCAACCGCCACTTGCTTGCCGCTGGACGAGGTGTAAGCCTTCGGCGGCGCGACAAACGCCACCTTCGGCGTGTGCTGGCGGGTGGCCGCTTCGTTCAAGTCTTTGATGAGGCCCATGCGCAGCGCACCGTGGGCACGGATAGTTTCAAACAGCGCCAGCGCCTTGGCGTCGCCGTTGATCGCTTCCTGCAATTCCGTGCCGGTGTAGCCGATGGCATCAGCGTTAATGAAGATGGTCGGAATGCCGGCGTTAATCATGGTCGCCTTCAGCGTGCCGACGCCGGGGACTTCCAGATCGTCCACCAGTTGGCCGGTCGGGAACATCGAGCCACCTCCGCCCTCTTCTTCCGCTGCCGGGTCCATGAACTCCAGCTGCACCTCTGCCGCCGGGAAGGTCACGCCATCCAGCTCGAAGTCGCCGGTTTCCTGCACTTCGCCGTTGGTGATCGGGATGTGGGCGATGATGGTCTTGCCGATATTGGCTTGCCACACGCGCACCACGGCCACGCCGTTTTGCGGCACGCGAGCCGGATCAACCAGCCCGCCGCTGATGGCGAACGCGCCCACTGCTGCGGACAGATTGCCGCAGTTGCCGCTCCAGTCCACGAAAGCCTTGTCGATCGAGACTTGGCCGAACAGATAGTCGACATCATGGTCAGTGCGCGTGCTCTTAGACAGTATCACCGTCTTGCTGGTGCTCGACGTTGCTCCGCCCATGCCGTCAATCTGCTTGCCGTATGGGTCCGGGCTGCCGATCACGCGCAGCAGTAACTGATCGCGCGCGGCGCCTGGCTGCTGCGCTGCTTCCGGCAGGTCCTGCAAGCGGAAGAACACACCCTTGCTGGTGCCACCACGCATATAGGTGGCGGGTATTTTGATTTGCGGTTTATGGCTCATTTATGCTGCCTTTGCCGATTCAAGGAAGTCCTGCGCAAAACGTTGCAGCACGCCGCCTGCTTCGTAGATCGACACGTCTTCCGACGAATCGAGACGGCAGGTCACAGGTACTTCCACGCGTTCGCCGTTGCGGCGATTAATCACCAGCGTCAGTGTGCCACGCGGCGTGCGTTGGCCGATCACGTCGAAAGTCTCGGTACCATCGATGCCCAACGTCAGGCGGTTCACTCCCGGTTGGAACTCCAGCGGAAGCACGCCCATGCCAACAAGGTTGGTGCGGTGGATACGCTCGAAGCCTTCGGCCACGATCACTTCCACGCCTGCGAGGCGCACGCCCTTGGCTGCCCAGTCGCGCGACGAGCCCTGGCCATAGTCGGCACCGGCAATTACGATCAGCGGCTGCTTGCGCTCCATATACGTTTCGATGGCTTCCCACATGCGGGTGACCTGGCCTTCAGGCTCGACGCGCGCCAACGAACCGGCTTTCACCTTACCGTCCGCATCGCGCACCATTTCGTTCTTCAGCGTTGGATTGGCGAAGGTAGCGCGTTGCGCGGTCAGGTGATCACCGCGATGGGTGGCGTAGGAGTTGAAGTCCTCTTCCGGCAGGCCCATTTTGTGCAGGTACTCGCCAGCTGCCGAATCCATCATGATCGCGTTTGATGGCGACAGGTGGTCGGTGGTGATGTTATCGCCCAGCACAGCCAACGCGCGCATGCCTTTCAGCGTGCGTTCGCCTGCCAGCGCACCTTCCCAGTAAGGCGGACGGCGGATGTAGGTCGATTGCGCGCGCCAGTCGTACAGCGGCTCGGCGCGTTCTGCCTCGCCTTCGCTGCGCGCAAACATCGGGATGTAGACTTTGCGGAAGTGGTCCGGCTTCACCGACGAGGCGACGATGGCGTCGATCTCTGCGTCGCTAGGCCACAGGTCTTTCAGCGTAATGGCTTTGCCGTTGGCGTCATGGCCCAGCACATCCTTCTCGATATCGAAGCGGATGGTGCCGGCGATGGCATAGGCCACCACCAGCGGCGGCGAAGCCAGGAAGGCCTGTTTAGCATATGGGTGGATACGGCCGTCAAAGTTGCGGTTGCCCGACAGGACGGCGGTCGCGTACAGATCGCGCTCCACCACTTCTTTTTGAATCACCGGATCCAGCGCGCCGGACATGCCGTTGCACGAGGTGCAGGCATACGCCACCACGCCGAAGCCCAGCTTTTCCAGATCTGGCATCAGGCCAGCTTCTTCAAGATACAGCGTGACAGCCTTGGAGCCCGGCGCCAGCGAGGTCTTTACCCACGGCTTGCGCAGCAGGCCAGCCTTGTTGGCGTTACGCGCCAGCAGGCCAGCGGCGATCATGTTGCGCGGGTTGTTGGTATTGGTGCAGCTGGTGATGGCAGCGATGATCACCGCGCCATCCGGCATCTTGCCAGGCTCATTTTCCACCACGCCCGAAATGCCGCGCGCAGCCAGTTCGCTGGTCGGCACACGTTTATGCGGATTGGATGGACCGGCGATATTGCGCACCACGGTCGACAGGTCGAACTTCAGTACGCGCTCGTACTCCGCCGTTTTCAGGCTGTCCGACCACAAGCCAACGTGCTTGGCGTACTGCTCCACTAAGACCACCAGCGCGTCATCGCGGCCGGTCAGCTTGAGGTACTTGATGGTTTGCTCGTCGATGGAGAACATCGCGGCGGTGGCGCCGAATTCGGGCGCCATATTGGAGATGGTGGCACGGTCGCCCAACGTCAGCGCGGTAGCACCTTCGCCGTAGAACTCCAGATAGGCCGACACCACTTTTTCCTTGCGCAGAAATTCAGTCAGCGCCAGCACGGTGTCGGTGGCGGTGATGCCCTCTTGCGGCTTGCCGCTCAGTTCAACGCCGATGATGTCCGGAAGGCGCATCCACGATGCGCGGCCCAGCATGACGGTTTCCGCTTCCAGGCCGCCGACGCCGATGGCGATCACGCCCAGCGCATCGACCATCGGGGTGTGCGAGTCGGTGCCAACCAGCGTATCCGGGTAGGCTACGCCGTCGGTGACCTGAATCACCGGCGACATGCGTTCCAGATTAATCTGGTGCAGGATGCCGTTACCCGGCGGGATCACGTCCACGTTCCGGAAGGCTTTCTTGGTCCAGTCGATGAAGTGGAAGCGGTCTTCGTTGCGGCGGTCTTCAATCGCGCGGTTTTTTTCAAAGGCTTGCGGATCGAAGCCGCCGCACTCCACCGCCAGCGAGTGGTCCACCACCAGCTGCGTCGGCACCACCGGATTGACCAGCGCAGGGTCGCCGCCTTGTAGAGCGATGGCGTCGCGCAGGCCGGCCAGGTCGACCAATGCGGTCTGGCCGAGAATGTCGTGGCAAACCACACGCGCGGGGAACCACGGGAAGTCGAGGTCGCGCTTACGCTCGATCAGCTGCGACAGCGAAGCATTCAGCGTGGCCGGGTCGCAGCGGCGCACCAGATTTTCCGCCAGCACGCGCGAGGTGTACGGCAGCTTGGCCCAGGCGCCTGGCTGGATTGCGTCGACGGCTTCACGCGCGTCGAAGTAGTCTAGCTGAGTGCCCGGCAGGGCTTTACGGAATTGAGTGTTCATGATTATTGACGGTCTTTGATCGGTACGAATTTCAGGTCTTCTGGGCCGACGTAGTTGGCGCTTGGGCGGATGATCTTGTTGTCGATACGCTGCTCGATGATGTGCGCCGACCAGCCGGAGGTGCGCGAGATGACGAACAGCGGCGTGAACATCGCAGTCGGCACGCCCATCATGTGGTAGGACACGGCCGAGAACCAGTCCAGGTTCGGGAACATCTTTTTGATTTCCCACATCACGGATTCGAGGCGCTCCGCGATATCGAACATCTTGGTCGAACCGGCTTCCTCGGACAGCTGGCGCGCCACTTCTTTAATGACCACGTTGCGCGGATCGGACACGGTATACACCGGATGGCCGAAGCCGATCACCACTTCCTTGTTGGCGACGCGGTTGCGGATGTCGGCTTCCGCTTCGTCTGGATTGTCGTAGCGCTTCTGGATTTCGAAAGCGACTTCGTTGGCGCCGCCGTGTTTAGGACCGCGTAACGCACCGATCGCACCGGTGACGGCCGAGTGGATATCCGACCCAGTACCCGAAATCACGCGGCTGGTGAAGGTCGAAGCGTTGAATTCATGTTCCGCGTACAGGATTAGCGAGGTGTGCATCGCACGCACCCACGAATCACGCGGTTTCTCACCGTGCAGCAGGTGCAGGAAGTGGCCGCCGATCGAGTCGTCGTCGGTTTCCACTTCGATGCGCTTGCCGTTATGGCTGTAGTGGTACCAGTACAGCAGCATGGAGCCGAAGGAAGCCATCAGGCGGTCGGCGATATCGCGCGCGCCTGGGGTATTGTGATCGTCCTTCTCAGGCAGCACGCAGCCCAGTACCGACACGCCGGTGCGCATCACGTCCATTGGGTGGGCCGATGCAGGCAGTGCTTCGAGTGCCGACTTCACGGCTTGCGGCAGGCCGCGCAGCGATTTCAGTTTGGCCTTATAGCCCTTCAGTTCCGCCACGGTTGGCAGTTTGCCGTGCACCAGCAGGTAAGCGATTTCTTCGAACTCGCAAGTGGTGGCGACGTCCAGAATGTCGTAGCCGCGATAGTGCAGGTCATTGCCGGTTTTGCCAACGGAGCACAGCGCGGTGTTACCGGCGGCGACGCCCGACAGGGCTACGGATTTTTTTGGTTTGAAGGTAGCTTCGGTCATATCAGTCTCCAACAGCTGTCATTCCCGCGCAGGCGGGAATCCATGCTGAGTATGGGCTCCCGCCTGCGCGGGAGCGACGGGTTATCAATTATTTCTTCTGTGCGGCGAACAGTGCGTCCAGCTTCTGTTCAAAATCGTGATAGTTGATGCGCTCATAGAGTTCGGCGCGGGTCTGCATGGTGTCGACCACGTTTTGCTGCGTGCCGTCGCGGCGGATCGCGCCGTAGACGTTTTCGGCAGCCTTGTTCATGGCGCGGAAGGCGGACAGCGGGTACAGCACCAGGCCGACGTCGGCGCTGCGCAATTCGTCCACGGTGAACAACGGGGTCGAACCGAATTCGGTGATGTTGGCCAGCACCGGTACTTTGACGGCGGCGGCGAATTTTTTGTACATATCGAGGCTAATCATCGCTTCCGGGAAAATCATGTCGGCGCCGGCTTCTACGCAGGCGACAGCGCGTTCAATGGCGGCATCCAGTCCTTCCACGGCCAGCGCGTCGGTACGGGCCATGATGACGAATTGGTCGTCGGTGCGGGCGTCAACGGCGGCGCTGATGCGGTCGACCATTTCCTGTTTCGACACGATCTCTTTGCCTGGGCGGTGACCGCAGCGTTTTGCGCCTACCTGGTCTTCGATGTGCATGGCGGCGGCGCCGAACTTGATCATCGATTTGACGGTGCGGGCGACGTTGAAGGCCGAGGCGCCAAAGCCGGTGTCCACATCCACCAGCAGCGGCAGGTCGCACACGTCGGTGATGCGGCGCACGTCGGTCAGCACGTCATCGAGGTTGGAGATGCCGAGGTCCGGCAGGCCAAGCGACCCCGCCGCCACACCGCCGCCCGACAGGTAGATCGCTTTGAAGCCGGCGCGTTTGGCCAGCAAGGCGTGATTGGCGTTGATGGCGCCGACCACCTGCAGCGGGGATTCTTCCTGGACGGCCTTGCGGAACGCGGCGCCGGCGGAGTAGTGAGTCATGTTGGGACCTTTCGATGTTGCGTTGAAGTTGGGCTCTCTAGTGCAAGGGCTGTGCCAGATGGTGAAGCTATACAAATCAACCACTTACAACTCACATCACGTTGCAACTTGAAACATTGAAACGCATTTGAACTATAATTGAAACATGCGACATTCCACTCCCCTGCCCTTCGACGCCAACGACAAGCCGGTTATCTGGACGGTTTCGGTCTCGCGCCTGTCCGATTTGTTCCGCGATATCACGCTGGAATACGACAGCCTGGCCACCATTGAGCCGATCAATCTTGGTTTCGACGAAGCGGCCAAGCACATACGCGAACGCCTCGCCACCGAGCGTTGCGACGCGGTGATTTCGGCCGGTTCGAATGCGGCGTACCTGAAGGGCCGCTTGTCGGTGCCGGTGGTGATTGCGAAGTTCAGCGGGCTCGATGTGATGCAGGCGTTGGCGCGTGCGCGTCGCGTGTCGGACCGCATTGGCATCGTCACGTATCAGGAGCGCTTGTCTGAGCTGGCGGAGTTCTCCAGCACCTTCGGCTTCGACGTGGCGCAGCGCACCTACGTCACCGAGGAAGATGCGCGCGCGCAGATCAACGATTTGAAGGCAGCCGGCATCAAGGCGATTGTGGGCGCGGGCTTGATTACCGACCTCGCCGAGGAAGCAGGATTGACCGGCGTGTTTGTATACTCGGCTGCCTCGATCCGTCACGCGTTTGATGATGCGCTGGAGATGGCGCGCTTGACGCAGCTGGAATCGAATCGCAGCCGCGCGCGCGGTGCGGTGGTGACGGACACGCTGCGTGCCAAGCATGGCATCAACGATCTGCGTGGCGATTCGGCGGCGATGGAGACGGTGCGGCAGTCGGTGGTGCTGTATGCGAAGTCGCCTGCCACGGTGCTGATTCAGGGCGAGACGGGATGCGGCAAGGAGCTGGTGGCGCAGGCGATTCATCGCGAGGCGCCGCGCACCTTGGGGCAGAACCGGCCGTTCGTGGCGGTGAACTGTGGTGCGATTGCGGAGTCCTTGCTGGAATCGGAATTGTTTGGGCATGAGGAAGGCGCGTTCACCGGCGCGCGGCGCGGCGGGCATGCTGGCTTGTTTGAAGCGGCCAATCGCGGCACGCTGTTCCTCGACGAGATAGGCGAGATGCCTTTGACGCTGCAAACGCGCTTGCTGCGCGTGCTGGAAGAGCGCGAGGTAGTGCGGGTGGGCGGCACGCGGCCGATACCGGTCAATGTGCGCATCATCAGCGCCACACACTGCGATCTGGAGCAGCGCGTGCGCGAGGGTCGCTTCCGCGCGGACTTGTTCTATCGATTGGCAGTGCTGCGCCTCACGCTACCGCCGCTGCGTGCGCGGGCCGAGGATGTGCTGCCGCTGGCCGAGTGGTCGCTGAAGAATGCACTGGCGTCGCTGGGCGCGCGGCCGCATCCCAACCTGCATGCAGAGATGGCAGCGTGCGCGCCACTGCTGCAACGCTACGACTGGCCCGGCAACGTACGCGAGCTGCGCAACCTGACCGAGCGCCTGGCCCTGTTCCTCGCCGCCGAGCCGCTGCAAGCACTAACGCCCGCCTTCGTCCTCAGCGTCGCCCCCGAACTTGCCGCCCGCCCAGCCGCAGCACTCCCCCAGACCGTCCCGCCGCACCCGGCGCAGGCCGAACGCGTGTCCGACGTGCTGGCCCGCTTCGGTGGCCGGCGCGACGCTGCTGCCGACTATCTCGGCATCAGCCGCACCACCCTATGGCGCAAGCTCAAAACAGAGGGCTGACTACCGTTCATCACGGCGTAAAACCGCTCATCCCAAAGCCGTCGCCGCCGCCGCGACGCACCGATAGCATGGCTCCACTTACTCACCAATTCACCAACGGAGAACGCCATGCTAAACAAAATCATCGCCACCATCGCCGCCACGCTCGCACTGGGCCACGCCGCCGCTGCCGAACATCCCGCCTTCAAAGTCGACGTCACCGGCAAAGGTGCACCGATCATCCTGATCCCCGGCCTCGGCTCGGCCGGCGACGTGTGGGATGGCACGGTCGCCCACTACTGCGCTGGCGGCAAATACCAATGCCACGTGCTGACGCTCGCCGGTTTCGCCGGCCAGCCCGCGATTGCAGAACCGCTGCTGCCAGCAGTCGAACAACAACTGAGCGACTACATCGCCGCCAACAAATTCGCCAATCCGGTGATCATCGGCCATAGCCTCGGCGGCTTCCTTGGCATGAAACTGGCGGCCGATCATCCAGAACAAGTGGGCCGCCTGGTTATTGTCGACACACTGCCCGCACTCGGCGCGGCCCAGATGCCAAGCGTTACACCGGCACAGTTGAAGGACATGGCCGCCGGCATGCGCGCCAACATGCAGGCACAGGATCCGGCTACCTTCAAAGACGCACAGATGAAAATGGTACGCACCATGATCACAAAGCAGGAGGATATCGACCGTGTCCTGGCGCGCGGCGGCCACTCGGACCGCAGCACCGTCATCGACGTCATGGCCGACATGACGGCCACCGACCTGCGCCAGGACATCAGCCGCATCAAAGCACCGACGCTGGTCCTCGGCACGTGGATCGCCTACAAGGACTACGCCCCCAAGTCAGCCATCACCTCCGTCTTCACCACCCAGTACGCGCAACTGAAAGGCGCGAAGATCGAGATCGCCGACACCGCGCGCCACTTCATTATGTACGACGATCCGGCTTGGATGTATGATCGCATTGATAACTTCCTGAACTAAGCCATGACTCACGACCGCCCACTGCTCGCACGCTTGAACTGGTACTGGATCTTCCAACTGGCCGGCTGGGGCTTCCTCCCCGTGTTCGCCATCGTGACAGGTGCGATGCGCATGCCTGGCCTGATCTGGGTGATGTGCTGGGGAGGCGCCACCGGTATCATCATTTCCGACCTGTGGCACCGGTTGCTCAAGCGCCGCACCAACAACGGCCGGCGCATCAGATGGAAACTGGTGCTGTGCGGTGTGCTGGTGCTGGGCATCGTTCATACCGGCCTGCAGTTCCTCGGCTTCCTGATGTTCACGCCATCGCACATGGTGAACGGCTACAGCTGGATACCTTCCGCGCTGATGTCGTGGTGGTCGATTTACCTTGTGTGGAACATTTTCTATATGGGCGTGCTGTCGCTGCGGCGCGCCAACCGCGCGGAGTCGGAATCGCTGCGGCTTGAAATCGCCGCCAAGGATGCTGAGCTGCGCGCCCTGCAGGCGCAGGTCAATCCGCACTTTTTCTTTAACAGCATGAACAGCGTGCGCGCGCTGATTTACGAAGACCAGAACGCTGCCGCGCAGATGATCGACCAGCTGGCCAGCGTGATGCGCTACGCGCTGCAATCGGGTCATCACGACACGGTGCCGCTGTCGGCGGAGATTGAAGCGGTGCAGGCTTATCTCGCCATCGAGAAGATTCGCTTTGAAGAGCGCATGCAGGTCAGCGTGGAAATCGGCCCCGGTCTTGAAAAGGTGCGCATTCCGCCGATGTCGCTGCAAACGCTGGTGGAGAATGCGGTCAAGTACGGCGTGGAGACTAGTGCCACCGGCAGCGAGATACGCATCCGCGCACAGCGTATTCACGATGGCTCGGTCCATATCGAAATCGCCAACCTCGGTGCCATTGTGCCGTTTGCGAATTCCACCAAGGTCGGTCTGGTCAACACACGCAAGCGGTTGGCGCTGGCATTGGGCGCGAATGCGCAGCTGGATTTATCGGAAAACAGTGGCTGGGTACGCGCCACACTCACCTTACCGGAGGCCGCGTAATGCGTGCATTACTGATCGACGACGAACGCCTCGCGCGCGCTGAATTGCGACGCCTGTTGACGGCACATCCCGAAGTAGAAATTATCGGTGAAGCCGTCAACGCCGCCGACGGCGTGCAGCAAATCCTCGCCCTCAAGCCGGACCTGATTTTCCTCGACGTGCAAATGCCCGGCGGCTCAGGCTTCGACATGCTGGCCGCGCTGGAAGAAGCGCCGGAAGTGATCTTTACCACCGCCTTCGATCAATACGCGCTGCAAGCTTTTGAAGTGAACGCGCTCGATTATTTACAGAAGCCGATACAGGCCGCGCGCATGGCGTCCGCCCTGCAGCGTTGCGCGGCGCGGCATCACCGCGAAGCGGCGTCCACTGCGAGCAAAAAACTGTTCATCAAGGATGGTGAGCGATGCTGGTTCGTGGCACTGGACGACATCCGCCTGTTTGAATCCGACGGCAACTACACGCGCGTCTACTTCGATCGCCACCAGCCGCTAATGCTGCGCTCCCTGAACCAGCTGGAAGAGAAGCTCGATCCTTCACGCTTCTTCCGCGCCAGCCGCCGCCACATCGTCAATCTGGATCACGTCGAACAAGTCGCGTCCAACGACACCGGCGGCCTCGATCTCACCCTGCGCGACCAACTCGCCATCGAAGTCTCCCGCCGCCGCGCCCCGCAATTCAAGGCACTGACCAGCATTTAACCACGCAGCGCTTCACCCGCTGGCAAACGCATGGCGGTCCAGGTGTGGCGGGTGATGGCGACGAGGGCAACCGACAACGTTAGCAGCAGCGCGCAGGCCAATGTCCAGTAGCCGATGGGGGCGCGCTCGACGTAGTTACCCAGATAACGCTCGATCAACACTATCGCGATCGGCTGGCTGATGGCGGCGGCGATCAGGATCAAGGTGCCGGTCTCGCGGATCACCAGCAGGCCGATGTCGCTACGGCGCGCACCATGCAGCTTGCGCAGCACGATTTCGCGGGCACGGCGCTGTACGGTGTTAGCCGCCAGGGCGTAGGTACCGAAGGCGGCGATTGCCAGTGCGATGCCGGTTGCTGCCGCCAGTAGCTTGGACATGCGCGCGTCTTCCGCGTAGTTCTGCGCCAGCACATCACCGGCGCGGTGCATCCGCATCAGCGACTCAGGGAAGTAGCGCGGCCATAAGATGCGCACCGCTTCCTCCACCTCTTCCATCGCGCCGTTCACGCGTATCGTCAACGCACCGCCTGCAGTCCACAATTCGTAGGCCGTGGCGCGCGGCCGGTCGCGTAGTGACCGGAACCGCAGCTCGGGCGCAATGCCGACAATGGTTTTACGAATCGTGACGTTATCGAAACCGGTGAACAGCACCGTCTCGCCAACTGCCGCTTCCGGCGTGGCGAAACCCAGTTCGCGCGCCGCCAGTGCATTGATCACCACCGGCTCTTTGTCATCTTCCTTGTCCATCGCACCTTGGAACAAGCGCCCTGCCAGTGGTTGCAAACGTAGCTGTTCGAAGAAATTCGCACTCACTGACTTCATCTCCATCGCCGCCGCTTGCCCGCCTGGGCGCTTCAGGTCACGTGTCCACAACCAATCGAGGCGCCCGACCGGATCTTCCGATATCGCGACACCGGCCACGCCGCGCTGCGCGGACAAGGCGGTGTACAAACCACGCGCAGCCTGGCTGTCGCGCACGCGCTCGGGCATTTGCACCACCAGCAGCGGCGACGGTTCGAACCCGGGAGAAGAAGTCATCGCATAATGCGTCTGCCACGCAATGGCAATGGTGACAGCGGAGAGCCCCATCGCTGCGGCAATCTGCGTCACCGTCAGCACGCGGCGCACGCGCATGCTGGCGATGGACTCGTTCTCCGATCGCCCTGCCAACACGCGTGTCGGATGTACGCGCAGTGCGATCAGCGCCGGATACACGGCGGTTGCTGCGCCCAGCACCACGCCCAGTCCAAGCGCCAGTGCGACATGCTGCACTGTGAACAGATCATCCAGCTGGCGCGCCACCAATTGCGAGAAGGCCGGCAGCGCCAGCCACGCCAGCAGCAATCCCAACACCGTCGCCAGCATCGACATCAGCAGCGCCTCTAGAAGGAAATGCAGCACAATCTGCGGCACACTGGCGCCCAGCACTTTGCGCATCGCCACCTCCCGCTGGCGGCGCAGCACACGCACAGTCGCCAGGTTCACGTAATTGATCGCCGCCAGCGCGAGGATCAATAGCGCGATGGCCGCCAGTCCGCCGATGATGGCAGGATTACCCCGGTCACCCACCACCGTAATCGGGTTATCACTCAGCTGCTTGGCGAAATAAGCGCTGCGCAGCGGCGACAGCGATATCTCCAGCGCCTTACGCTTGCCCAGGCGTGCCCTCACCTCCGGCGGGAAGCCCTGTACGCTCGGCGTACGGTCCACCACTTGCTGCAAGCTGTCCGTTAATGCCGCAATCGAAGTGCCCGGCCGCACCCGTAACAGCATTTTGCCTACCCAACCATGTTCGCCGGTCAGCATCTCGTGCCGCACTTCGTCTGCAAACGTCGAGTTCACGCCGAACAGCAGTTCAAATGGGATGGTGGTATTGGAAGGTGGCGTGCGCACCACTGCACCAACTTGTATTGGCTTGCCTTCCGCATGCATGGTGCGGCCCAACACGTCGGCGGTGCCAAACAGGCGCACTGCGGCGGCTTCGGTCAGCACGATCTGGTCTGGCCGTTCCAGCGCGACCGCGATATCTCCCTGCAGTGCGTGCAAGCCCAGTATCTGCTGAAAACCGGGGAGCACAGTCAACGCGCGAACGCGGATGATCTTGCGGTCGATACGCACCGCAAGCGGGAGTACTTCCTCGCGCGCCGGGATGTAGCACGTCGCATCAACCACCTCCGGCATTTTGAGTGCGGCTGCGCGCAAAAACATCGGCGCCAGGTCGTACACAGGTTCGGCCGGATCGACATTGAATTTATGCCGGACCACGTAGATGTTACCCACGTCCGGCACCTGCGCGTCATACTCCAGCGAGTAGCGCACAAAGCCAAGCAGCAGCAGGCACGCTGCCACGCCGGCACTCAGTCCAAGCATGACAGCCAAGGTGTAAGCAGGTTCCTGTATTAGCGTGCGCCAGCCGATGCGTAAGTCCATGTGTTCAAATCCGAGATGAAGTTATCGCATCAAACTGCAACATCCATGCCACGCGTTTGCCGCCGTGCTTTGTCCGGAATTGAACGCTAGTGAACAAAAGCGGTGTTCAATTCCGGACATTACGTCACTTGGCCTTGATCGGGAAGGCTGGATGCACTGGACGCACCGGCGGATGCTTCACCAGTTCGGCCTTGATGACTTCAATCGCTTTTTCCAGCTGCGGATCGCGGCCGGCGATGACGTCGGCCGGATTCTGGTCGATTTCGATATCCGGCGCCACGCCCTCATTCTCCACGCCCCAGCCGCCGTCGCGGGTCCAGAAGGCGAGATTCGGCGCGGTGATAGCACCACCATCCATCAGCACCGGGAAGCCGAGAATGCCAACTAGTCCGCCCCACGTGCGCTTGCCGATCAGCGGTCCCATGTGATTTTGACGGAACATCCACGGCAGCAGGTCGCCGCCGGAGCCTGCGGTTTCGTCGATCAGCATCGCGCGCGGTCCCTGGATCGAGGCCGATGGCGTTTTCATGTCGGCGCCGTAGCGCATGGTCCACCAGGCGATTTCCTTCTTCTGCAAAATCTCCAGGTAATAGTCAGCCACGCTGCCGCCGCCGTTGAAACGCTCGTCGATGATGACGGCGTCCTTGTCGGCCTGCGGGAAGAAGTAGCGCTTGAAGTACGTGTGACCCAGCGTCGCCGTATTCGGTACGTAGACGTAGGCAACCCTGCCACCGGTGGCCGCGTTGACCCTGCGGATATTCCCCTCGATCCAGTCGCGGTTGCGCAGCACGTCTTCAGCGGCCACCGGCACCACAGTGATGGTGCGCGATTTGCTGCCGTCCGCATTTGGGCCAACGGTGATATCGATCGCTTTGTTGGCGGTGTTCTCAAATGCGCTATACAGATTGGTCGGCGCGTGCAGCGGACGGCCGTCCACCGCCAGCAAATACTCGCCCGCTTTGACGTTGAGGCCCGGTTCCGTCAGCGGTGCGCGCAAGGCGGGGTTCCAATTCAAGCCACCATAGATTTTCTTGAAGCGGTAGCGGCCTTCGCTGACTTCATAGTCCGCACCCAGCAAGCCGCCCGGCACCGGCTTGGCGTCGGTGAAGAAGTCGCCGCCGCCACCGCGGTGATGGCCGACGCCCAGCTCACTGCATAGCCACTGGATCAAACGATTCAGGTCGGCGCGGCTGGATAGCTCAGGCAGGAACTGTGCGTACTTGGCGTGCATCTTGTTCCAGTCGGCGCCGTGCATGCCGGGGTCGTAGAAGTAGTCGCGGTTGATGCGCCAAGCTTCGTTGAAGATCTGCGCCCATTCGGCGCGCGGCTCGGCGCGCACTTCGATAGCCTCAACCTTGATTTTTCCTTCGCCTGGCGTCAGCGTCTTAGCGCCAGCACTGCCCATGGCCCACGCTTCCTTCTGGCGATATAGCAGTTTCTTGCCGTCGGCGGAGACTTCAAATTGATCGGCTTCCGCCAGCAGCGTTTCGGCCTTGCGGTCCTTCAGGTCGAAGCGCTGGATGGCTTTCTTGCCGTCGTCTTCACGCAGGAAGAAGATCTGGCCTGCCTCCCCTGCCTGCAGGTCGGACAGTTCGGCCGCAGGTATCGGCAAGTCGACGATACGGGTGTCGATGCCGTCGAAGTCGATGGCGATAGGCGCGACTGGCGCGACAGCGACTTTCGGATCGTCGCGGCCCGTCTTCGGATCGACTTTCGGCGTTTCCGGCTTGGCAGCAGCCGCCGCTACAGTCGCAACGGGAGGTGTCGCCTTCTCCTCGTCGCTTTCCTTGATCAACGGCGAAGGCAGGTCGCGCCGCAGCGTCGCCATCCAGATGGTGCGCGTGACGCGGTTGTCTTCGTTCTGCTGCGAGAACCAGTTGTTGCTCGGTCCCGCGTTGGTCGAGGCGAAGAAGTACAGGTACTTACCGCTCTTGTCGAACACCGGGTCGACCACGTCGGACAAACCATCCGTCACTTGCCACGATTTGTTCTGCTCCAGCGAGTAGATGTAGGCGCTGCGCGTGTAGGTCATCGAATTGAGCGCATAGGCGATCCAGCGCGAATCCGGCGCCCACGCGGCTTGCAGCGTTTTGTTCACGCCATATATGGGCTCAGAGGCGACCTTCTTGATCGCACCGGACGCCACGTCCAGCACATATAGCGTCCAGGCGTTATCGACATAGGCGATCTTTTTGCTGTCCGGCGACCATACCGGATTGTCGTAGAAGCCCGCGCCGGTCAATTTGTATTTGCGTGGTTCGCCTTTGCCGTCTTGCGCGCGGATGTGCAGCGCGTACTCGCCGGATTCGTCGGAGAAGTAAGCGACCGAGCGGCCGTCGGGCGACCATGCAGGCGAGCGCTCATTGGCGCCCGACGTCTGCGTCAGGTTGCGCACATCGCCCTTATCTGCGGGGATGGTAACGATCTCGCCGCGGAATTCATACGCCACACGCGCACCGGATGGCGAGATGGAGGCGTTGCGAATGTACTTGGCGCCGCTGACCCAGCGTGGCCGTGACAAACCAAGATCGCTATTTACGCCGATGGTGAGTTTATGCGCCTGGCCACTCGCTGGGTCCAGCGCATGCAGGTAGCCCGCCTGTTCGTAGACGATGCTGCTACCGGAGGCGGTAGCATTCAACACTGGGAAGTCCGTATGTTTGGTCAGCGCGCGCACTGCCTTGGTCTTCACATCGTAGGCGTATAGATTGAATTCGCCGTCACGGTCGGAGCGGAAGTAGATGGTGTCGCCGCGCCAGATTGGATCGACGTCGTTGGAGCCGCCAGCCAGTTGCGGAATTTGCAGCACCGATTTGTCGCCGCGATTGAACAACCACAGGATGGAATGCGTACCACCGCGATAGTGCTTCCACTGCATGAAGGCTGGCGAGAACGGGTTGTAGACAATCTGCTTGCCGTCCGGCGACCACGTGGCGCGCGCGGCGTTCGGCACTTCCAGCTCGGTCTCGACGCCGCCGTTCACCGGTACCGTGAATAATTTGCGGAAGCGGTTGTTGAAGGCCGCGCGCGGCGACGTGAACATCACCGCTTTGCCGTCCGGTGTGAAGGCTTGCACCACATCTGCTCCCGGATGCCACGTCAGGCGCTTCGGTACGCCGCCCTCAATCGGCAGCAGGTAGACATCGGTATTGCCGTCGACTTGCGCGCTGTAGGCGATCAGCTTTCCATCCGGTGAAAATACCGGATTCGATTTCTCTCCCGGATCGGAGGTAAGGCGGCGCGGCGCACTGCCGTCGGCGTTGGCAATCCACACATCGCCGGCGTAGATAAAGGCCAGGTGGTGTGCGGACAGCGCAGGCTCGGTCAGCATGCGGGTGTCGCTGGTGCTGGGCAGCGCCAGCACCGGAGCGCTGACACTCAGTGCCAGCAAGGCGCTCGCAATGATGTGCTTCATACAGCCTCCTTATTGCCGTGCAGGGATCACCTGCGGTTGATACGGTTTGACTGGTTTTTCTTTCAGCGTTTTTTCCAGCAGTTGCAGCGCCACTTCCAGTTGGCGGTCCTGCCCCTGGTAGGTGGCGTGCGGCAGGTTGTCGACCACCACATCTGGCGACACGCCCACGCCTTCAATCAGCCATTGGCCGTCTTCGGTGTTGAACTGCCCCATCTCGGCCACGCGCGCCATGCCGTTGTCGCTCAGGCGGTTGTTATCACTGAGCCAGACACCGGCACCGGCAGTGCGCTTGCCGATCAGCGGTGCAAGGCCGAGCGACTTGATGCCGGCTGCGAAAGTCTCGCCGTCCGAGTAGGTGTATTCGTCGATCAGCACCACCAGGTGGCCACGGAAGGTGTTCTGCATATTCGGCGACGGCGCCACGCCCGGCGGCGCCCAGAACGCCCACGCCTTGCGCAGCAGCTTCTCGATAATCCAGCTGTCGATATTGCCGCCGTTGTTGCGGCGGACGTCGATGATCAGGCCATCGCGATTCACATTGGCGTAGAAGTCGCGCGCGAAGGAGGCGATGTCGTTTGGTCCCATCGCTCGCAAGTGCAGGTAGCCGATGCGGCCTTTGGATGCCGCTTCCACTTGCTGCGCGCGCGATTGCTCCCAGTCGCTGTAGCGCAGCGCCGTCTGGCGCGCCATGTTCACCGGCAGCACGATGACGGAACGCGATTCTGCTTTGCGCTTCACCTGCAGCAGCACTTGTTTGTCCGCTTGATTGAGCAGCAGGTCGGCGATGTCGCGCGCTTCCAGCACTGGCTTGCCGTTGACAGCGGTGATGATGTCGCCCTCTTTCACATCAACGCCGGCTTGCGCCAGCGGGCCGCGTTGCGATGGCAGTTCCGGTTCGCTGGCGTAGATGTGGTCCACGCGGTAGCCGTCTGCGGTGCGCGCCAGCAGCGCACCCAAACCGGCTGGCGTGCCTTCCGGTGCGGAGCGGCGAATGTCGCCGGGACGAATCTGCGAGTGCAGCGCGCCTACTTCACTAATCATCATGCCCAGTAAATCGTCCAGTTCCGCGCGGTCGGTGACGCGATCCACCAGCGGCGCGTATTTGGCACGCACTGCGGGCCAGTCGGCGCCGCGCATCTTCACGTCGTACAGGAAGTCGCGGTGCATGCGCCATGCGTCATTGAACATCTGCTTCCATTCGAGACGCGGATTCGAAGTAAAGGTCCAGTCGTCTACTTTGATCTTGGCCTTGGTGACATCCGTTGGCGCTTTGGCGCCAGCGTCCACCACCAGCATCTCGCCAGCGCCACTGGCGAAGGTGCGGTAGTACACATGCTTGCGGTCCAGCGACAGGTCGTACTCGCGCACACCGGCTACAAACACTTCGGGCTGCGGGCCGTTGCTGGCGATGGCCAGCGTTTTCAGATTGGCCTTGCCATCGCTGCCATCGGCATCGAGGAAGTACAGGCGCTTGTCGTCCATTTGCAGCGCACGGTAGTTACCGGCGGCCAGCGGCACTTCATACAGGCGGTCCGCCAATCCGGCGTAGACGATGGATGGCGAGCCTTTGGCAGCAGCTTTCGGCGCGGCTTTGGCGACGGCTTTTTCGGCTGCCTTCTCCGCCGCCTGCTCAGTCGCGCCTTCGGCCGGCTTGTCGCCTGGCTTGCTCAGTTCATCGTCAGGCTTGAACGGAAAGCGGTTCTCCGCTTGCAGCGCCAGTGCGTAGATGCCGGTACGCTTGTCGAACACCGGGCCCATATTGCGGTCGCCCCACGGCGAGCCGTTCGCCAGCTGGAAGTTGCGGGCCGAGAGGAAGTACAGCCATTTGCCATCCGGCGAAAACACCGGCGAGCGCGAAGTGTAACGGTCACTGGTGACGAAGGCCAGCTGCTTGCTGTCGATGCTATAGAGGCCAATCTGGTTGCGCTGCTCGGTGCTGGCGGCGCGCACCAGTGCGAGGTTTTTGCTATCCGCAGACCATGCGATTTCGTCGTACTCGCCAAGGCCGCTCTTGCCCGCATCGTCGATCACGGTATTGGCCTTGGTGGCGAGATCCAATAGCCAGAAGCGGCCCTTCTTGTCGGTGTGGCCCAGCCAGCGGCCGTCCGGCGATGGGTACAACTGCCAGCGGTGGTTGTTGCCGTCCTTGGTCAGCTGCTCGCCCTTGCCGGAACCATCGGCGGCGAATTTCCAGATTTCGTTTTCGCCGCTGCTGTCGACAATCGCGTAGATAAATTTGTCGTCATGGCTGAACACCGCCTGGCGTGCGCGCGCGCCTTCCGGTATGGCGATCTCCACGCGGCGCTGAGCGCCGGTGCCGGCCACGCTGACACGGCCACGCGCGGTCAGTACGATGCGTTCCTGCTTGCCAGCGATTTGCACGTTGGTCAGGCTATCCAGCGGCGAGCGAATCTGGCGCGTGCGCTGCTGGTCGAAATCGGAGACAAGGTTGATGGCCAGCTGTTCGTCCTTGCCGCCGGCGAGGTCCAGCACATGCAGGTCTGCGCCCAGCTGGTAGACGATGCGGCCGTCGCCCAGCGCAGCGTTGCGCACATCCCAGTCCTTGTGTTGCGTGAGCTGGCGCGCGTCGCTGCCGTCGGCGGCCATGGTCCACAGATTGTCCGAGCCACTGCGGTCGCTGATGAAGTAGAGACGTCCCTGCCACCACATCGGACGCTTGTTGTTGCCGTTATCGGAAGCCAGCAGCTGCAACGCTTCCGTATTGCCGCTCACATCGTAGCGCCACAGCTGCGCGTGCGCGCCGCCGCGATAGGCTTTGACGTTATCGTTGGTCAGCGCGAGGCCGTTGCGGGTGAAGTACAGGGTCTTGCCGGCATCGTCCAGTACCGCATCGTTGGCGTCGGACAGCGGGAAGATGCGGCGCTGCAGGTCGCCCGGCTTGACAGCGGCGATCACCAGGCTGCGGCCCGGCCCCGTGCTGCCAGCCATGCTAACCAGCACCTCGCCCTGCGCACTCCAGCCCAGCACCGTAACGGCGCCGTTTTCAAACGTGATGCGCTTGGGCAGGCCGCCAGCCAGCGGCATCACGTAGGCTTCCTGCGCGCCTTCGTATGAGGCCGAGAAGGCCAGCCACTGGCCGTCCGGCGAGATGGCGGCGTTGGTTTCGGCGGAGGGATGGGTGGTCAGGCGCTGGGCCTGGCCGCCGTGGGCGCTGGTCTTCCACAAGTCGCCTTCGGCGGTGAAGACCACAGCGTCGCCACGGATGGCGGGATAACGGTAGTAAGCGTCGGCAGCGTGGGCGGTGGACAGCAGACCGGCGGACATCAGCAGCAAGGCAAGCGGGCGAGACAGGTTCATGGGACAGTGTCAGAAGTTGTCAAATGGATCGACAATTCTGGCACAGCTTGCCCCTGCCGGGAAAAATTATCGGCGGCGTCTTCCACAAGTTTCATGCACATGCCCAAACAGCACCACGCCGATGCTGCCGGTGGGCTCATGGCCGACGCGCGACTGCAGCACTTCGACGGCGGTGAACTGCTGCGGTGCGAGATGCAAGTCGTGCGCCCCTAGCACTAGCGCTTGCCGTTCGCCGCGCGCCAGCTCCAGCACCATGCTGGCCTCGCCCGTGCGCCGTATGGCGGGATCGGTGGCGCGATGCAAGCTTAGTTGTTGACGCCGCACCGGCACCGGCTCGGCCCGCACCACGCGCGCCATCTGCTGCAGCACCTGCTCCGACACCGGCAGCGCGGTGACCGAATAAGCGCCCGCTTCCAGCGCCGGATTGCCGGCCCAGAACACGAAGTCCTTGCCACCTGCGGCGCTCAGTGTGGTCGATTGCAAGTTGTACTGGGCCCAGTGGCGGTTGTCCATCGGCGATGGCGCCAGCGGGCCGGGGTCCGGCTCTGGCGGCGTGCTGCTGGCGCGTACCAGCAGGCAGAAATGCGGCGGGATGCTGGCCTTGTCCGGCGTCCAGATCATCGGCGGGAAGCGGGTGGGGCCGGTTACCGCGCGCCCCGCTACCGGCTTGCTGGCGGTGAGGATCAACTGCTGGCTGGCAAAGCCGGTGGACGGATCCGACCAGTACACTTGCAGCTTGACCTGCGCATTCGGTACGCCACGGTTGTCGACGTCGATACTGATTTCCAACGGTTCATCCGGCAGATAAGTGCCCGGCGGCGTGCTGTAGTTGACGCCCTGCACATGGATGGATGGGCACAGCCAGCTGGTCACCGGCGGCGACACCTTGCTCAGCGGCCGCTGCGAGGCGCGGCCTTCGTCGCCGTTGAAGTACGGGATCACCAGCCACGGGTGAGAGGTGTCGATATCATCGTCGCGGTCCATGACAGCTCCTCAGGCAGCGGTTTGCGGATAGGCCAGCGCCACTTCGGGCACCGGGTCGTCGTTGATGGAGCCGGCGGTGATGTCCCAGCAGTGGTGGTGATTGTCGCGGTCGGCATCCATGTCGAGATTGAAGCTGTCGGTATCGCCGCGCACCAGTTGCTGCCACAGCGACAGGGAAATATGCGCCGCGCTGGCGACATAAGCGGCCGGCGTCGCCGATGCAGGATAAGGCGCCGGCCCACCCGCGCTATGCTCGATGGGGGTGGCCGGCGCGACTTCGTAGCCGGCATTGGCGCGTGCCAGGGCGCGGTGCGGGAACGGCGACGATGGCGGCGCCGAGGTAAACGGCGCGTGGACCGGCTGTAGCAGTTGCAATTCGTTCGGGTAGATGATGCCGAACACGGCCAGATAATCGGCCGCGTCGGAAAAGCTTTGCCACAGATAGTGCTGCAACTGCTCCAGCACATCGCAGATGTGGACCGCCTCGTCGGTAGCGGAAAACGCCGTCAGCGCCTGGCTGTTGGTGCCAGGCTGAGGATCGGGGTGGCTGGGATCTTGTTTAGGCGAGCCGGCGCCGCACGCCGCGCCGGCCGTGGCGATACACAGCAAGACAATCCCGATCACGGCCAGCACGATCAGCAAGCCTTCCCAGCAGGTCTTGCTCTTGGTTTCCTCGCTGTCCGACTTGGTGCCGGGACTGCCGCCGGGTGGCGCAGCGCCGGTTCCGGTTGGCTTGACGACGGCCACCAGCGGCGGGAAGGCATCGGGATTGGCAGCCTTGCGGATTTCCAGCGCGATGGCCAGCGGCGCAGGCGAGGCAGGCAGCTCGAACACCGCCAGCAATTCGATGTGACGCAGCAAGCGCTGGTAGCCGGTTTGCAGATCCGGCAGCGCTGCGGTAACGCGCAGATCGTAGGTGGCGCTCAGCGTATCGGTCAGCAGTTGGGCGATATGCGGCGGCAATTGCGGCGCCAGGGCCGGCGCGCCCCAGCGCAGCATCTGCGCCAGCTTCTTCAGCGGCGGCAAACCGGGCCGGTGCTCGCGCAGCCAGCCGCCGCCGGCATACTTGGCCAGCCGGTCGCGGTACGGATGAGCGCGGCGCGGGCCGCCCACGGTGCGCGACTGGTAGGCGCTACCAGCCAGATTGCCGCCGTAGCCGGCCAGCGCGCCGAAGGCAAAGGCGCGGGTAGCACTATCGCGCCCTGCTGCGGCAAGGTTGCGCACGAAAGCGTCGGTGCGGCGGGCCAGAAACAGGTCGCCCCAGTTCCACTCGGCAGTTTTCTGGTCCGCCTGGCGCGGGTGGCGCGGCAAATAGCGCGGCGGCGACATTTGCGCCGGCAAGGCCATGGCTGCGTTGATGACCTCGGTGGCGCGCTGTTCCAGCCCGGTCAGCAGCGCGTTAGCTTGCTGGAACTTGGCCAATGCATCGGGTGCGCCCGGCGCGGTCAGTGCCGATTCCAGGGCCGCTCGGGCTGCGGTAACGTCGCCGTAGATGTCCTGCCCTTCGCGCCACAAATCGGCGGCGGTTTGCAGCATGTCCAGCTCGCTGCCATCGCTGGCAGCATGCGCCAGCAGATGGTCGGTCAGCGCGCCGAGACAGGCCAGATCACCGTCGCGCGCCAGCGCATCCAGGATGCGCGTCTGCGCCTTTTGTTCGTCCGGGGTGCTGTAGGCGGCGAGCCTTAACTGCGCGTGCAACTCGTCCAGCACGGCCAGGTGGCCGAAATAATCGATCATCACATCCTCCGCAAGCGTGTTGATGCCGATTCAATCTTGCGCTTGCAGATTGCGGAGGTGTTGATCTAGATCAGACGAAAACGCAGTCGAAAAAAAAACCCGCCGGGTGGCGGGTTAGGTATTTATTCGACTTCGACCGTTTCCGGTGGCTGGCTCGGCGCCGCATCCGGCGGTTCCGTGAAGTCCAGCTTGACCGTGTCCTTGTCGTCCAGGTCGACCACCACTTTGCCGCCGGTGACCAGGCGGCCAAACAGCAGCTCGTCGGCCAGCGCCTTGCGGATCATGTCCTGGATCAGGCGCGACATCGGGCGGGCGCCCATGAGCGGATCGAAACCTTTCTTGCCCAGGAAGGCGCGCAGCTTCTCGGTGAACACCGCTTCGACTTTCTTCTCGTGCAGCTGCTCTTCCAGCTGCATCAGGAACTTGTCGACCACACGCAGGATGATTTCCTCGTCCAGCGCGCGGAAGCTGATGATGGCGTCCAGGCGGTTGCGGAACTCCGGCGTGAACATGCGCTTGATATCGCCCATTTCGTCGCCAGCCTGTTTCGAGGTGGTGAAGCCGATGGTCGATTTCTGCAGCGATTCAGCGCCCGCATTGGTGGTCATGATGATGATCACGTTGCGGAAGTCCGCCTTGCGGCCGTTGTTGTCGGTCAGCGTGCCGTGGTCCATCACTTGCAGCAGGATGTTGAAAATGTCCGGGTGGGCTTTTTCAATCTCGTCCAGCAGCAGCACGGTGTGCGGCTTCTTGGTAATCGCTTCGGTCAGCAGGCCGCCTTGGTCGAAACCAACGTAGCCCGGCGGCGCGCCGATCATGCGCGACACGGCGTGACGCTCCATGTACTCCGACATGTCGAAACGCACCAGCTCGATGCCGAGGATGAAGGCCAGCTGCTTGGCCACCTCGGTCTTGCCGACGCCGGTCGGACCGGAGAACAGGAAGGAGCCAATCGGCTTATCGGTCTTGCCCAGGCCGGCACGCGCCATCTTGATGGCCGACGCCAGCGCTTCGATCGCAGGATCCTGGCCGAACACCACGTTGCGCAGATCGCGGTCGATGGTTTGCAGCTTGCTGCGGTCGTCCTGGTTGACAGTTTGCGGCGGGATGCGCGCGATCTTGGAGATGATGTCCTCGATCTCGGTCTTGCCGATGGTTTTCTTCTGCTTCGATTTCGGCAGGATGCGCTGTGCAGCGCCAGCCTCGTCGATGACGTCGATGGCCTTGTCCGGCAGGTGGCGGTCGTTGATGAAGCGGGCCGCCAATTCAGCCGCAGTCGACAGCGCCGACGACGAATATTTCACGCCGTGGTGCTCTTCGAAGCGCGACTTCAAGCCGCGCAGGATTTGCACGGTCTGCTCGACGGTCGGTTCATTGACGTCCACTTTCTGGAAGCGGCGGCTCAACGCGTGGTCTTTCTCGAACACGCCACGGAACTCGGTGTAGGTGGTCGCGCCGACGCACTTCAGCTGGCCGTTAGCCAAAGCTGGTTTCAGCAGGTTGGACGCATCCAGCGTGCCGCCCGAAGCCGAGCCGGCGCCGATGATGGTGTGGATCTCGTCAATGAACAGGATGCCGTTTGGATTGTCCTTCAATTGCTTGAGGACGGCCTTCAGGCGCTGTTCAAAGTCACCGCGATACTTGGTGCCGGCCAGCAGCGCGCCCATGTCCAGCGAATACACCACGGCATTCGACAGGATTTCCGGCACGTCGCCCTGGGTGATGCGGTAGGCCAAGCCTTCGGCGATGGCAGTCTTGCCGACACCAGCTTCGCCCACCAGCAGCGGATTGTTCTTGCGGCGACGGCACAGGATCTGGATCACGCGATCCACTTCCTCTTCGCGGCCGATCAGCGGATCGATCTTGCCTTCGGCGGCCGACTTGTTCAGGTTCTGGGTGAACTGGTCGAGCGGGCTTTCCTTGCTCTGGCCTTCGCCGGCCGGTGCGCCCTCTTCCACGCCCTCGGATGCCTTGGCGGTGTCCGACTGCTGATCTTTGCGCACGCCGTGCGAAATGAAATTGACCACGTCCAGGCGGGTCACGCCCTGCTGGTGCAGGTAGTACACCGCGTGCGAATCTTTCTCGCCGAAGATGGCCACCAGTACGTTGGCGCCGGTGACTTCCTTCTTGCCGTTGGAAGCTGACTGAACGTGCATGATGGCGCGCTGGATCACGCGCTGGAAGCCGAGCGTAGGCTGGGTATCGACCTCGCCCGTGCCTGGCACGGTCGGGGTGTTGTCACCAATAAAATTAGTGAGCGTTTTGCGCAGATCTTCAATGTTGACGGCGCATGCGCGCAACACTTCGGCAGCCGAAGGGTTGTCCAGCAAGGCCAGCAGCAAGTGCTCCACCGTGATGAATTCGTGGCGCGCCTGTCGGGCTTCGACAAACGCCATGTGCAAACTTACTTCCAATTCCTGCGCAATCATACTTCCTCCATCACGCACTGCAGGGGATGCCCTGCCTTGCGCGCATGCGTTAAAACAAACTCCACTTTGGTACAGGCTATATCTTTTGAGAACACGCCGCACACGCCTTTGCCGTAGCGGTGCACACTGAGCATGATCTGCGTCGCGGTTTCGCGATCCTTGTTGAAATACTCCTGAATGATCGCGACCACAAATTCCATCGGGGTGTAGTCGTCATTCAGCAACGCCACCTGGTACAGGGGTGGCGGCTTCAGCGTTTGCCGCTCCAAGAGGGTTTCGGTATCTTGCTTGGTTGCCATACGCTTATATTCTAATGCTTTCGAGGTTGATGCAATGTGCATTTCGCTGCACATATCCAATTGTTTTCCATCTTACGCGCTTTCTCGACTTGCCGCAGATGGCGCCCCTTTCCCCAAAATCAAGAGTTGCTTTTTCACCAATCCGTGGGAAAGTAGCAAAATGCCCACAAATCTGCTTGACTTTCAAATTTGGTCCGCTAACAATGCGTTATCGGCTGCGTGCAGAAATGTACATGTTGATAAGAAGTGGGCGGTGAGGAGAGGGGCAAGAAGCTTCTTGCTTTTATGGCTCGTGTGATAGGTTTTAATTTAGAAAGTTCTTTTTATGGCAACTGGTACTGTTAAGTGGTTCAATGATTCCAAAGGTTTTGGCTTCATCACTCCAGATGATGGCGGTGAAGATTTGTTCGCTCACTTCTCCGCAATCAACATGAACGGTTTCAAGACCCTCAAAGAAGGTCAGAAAGTTCAGTTCGAAGTCACGCAAGGCCCTAAAGGCAAGCAAGCTTCCAACATCCAGTCGGCTTAATTTTTTAAGCCCTGATGTGAAAAAACCCCGCAGCGCGGGGTTTTTTTTCGCCTGCGCTGTTGTACAGCGGTTACATCTGCTCAATCATCACTTCGCCAAAGCCCGAGCACGAAACCTGGTTCGCGCCTTCCATCAGGCGGGCGAAATCGTAGGTGACGTTTTTGGAGGTAATCGCCTTTTCCATCGATTTGATGATCAGGTCGGCCGCTTCGGTCCAGCCCATGTGACGCAGCATCATCTCGGCCGACAGGATCATCGAGCCCGGGTTGACGTAGTTTTTGCCGGCGTACTTGGGCGCGGTGCCGTGGGTGGCTTCAAACATGGCCACCGAGTCCGACAGGTTGGCGCCCGGCGCAATGCCGATACCGCCTACTTGCGCCGCCAGCGCGTCCGACACGTAGTCGCCGTTCAGGTTCAGGGTGGCGATCACGCTGTATTCCATTGGGCGCAGCAGGATCTGTTGCAGGAACGCGTCCGCAATCGAATCCTTGATGGTGATGTCGCGGCCGGTCTTGGGATTCTTGAACTTGCACCACGGGCCGCCGTCGATCAGCTCGGCGCCGAATTCTTTTTGCGCCAGCGCGTAGGCCCAATCGCGGAAACCGCCCTCGGTGTACTTCATGATGTTGCCCTTGTGGACAATGGTCACCGATGGCTTGTCGTTGTCGATGGCATACTGGATGGCCTTGCGCATCAGGCGCTCGGTGCCCTCCACCGATACCGGCTTGATGCCGATGCCCGAGGTCTCAGGGAAGCGGATCTTGTTGGCACCCATTTCCTTGAGCAGGAAGTCGATCAGCTTCTTGGCACCTTCCGAACCGGCGGCGTATTCGATGCCGGCGTAGATGTCTTCCGAGTTTTCGCGGAAAATCACCATATTGGTTTTCTCAGGCTCTTTCAGCGGCGACGGCACGCCGGTGAAGTAGCGTACCGGACGCAGGCAGACGTACAAGTCCAGCTGCTGGCGCAGCGCCACGTTGAGCGAGCGGATGCCGCCGCCCACCGGCGTGGTCAGCGGGCCCTTGATCGAGACCACATAATCCTTCACCGCCGCCAGCGTTTCTTCCGGCAGCCACACGTCCGGGCCGTAGACCTGGGTCGATTTTTCGCCGGCAAAAATTTCCATCCACTGGATTTTGCGCTGTTCGCCGTAGCACTTGGCTACCGCCGCATCGACCACCTTCAGCATCACCGGCGTGATGTCGCGACCGGTACCATCACCTTCGATATAGGGAATGATCGGGTTATCTGGTACATTCAGGGAAAAATCCGCATTGACGGTGATTTTCTGGCCGTCCGCCGGTACTTTGATATGTTGATACATCTGATGATTCTCCGAAGGGGGATAGTCCAAGTCTTCTATAAGATATAAGACGGTTGTTTCACATTATGCACGAGTATATAGTGAGGCGCCAGAGTTTCAAGCCTACACCAATTTCCGCTTTCGATAATGTCCCTGATTCTATTCAACAAACCGTTTCAAGTGCTGTGCCAGTTCTCGGCACAGGACGATAAGGCCACGCTGGCCGATCACCTGAAGATCCCGAATATCTACCCTGCCGGCCGCCTCGACTACGACAGCGAAGGCCTGATGCTGCTGACCGACGACGGCAAGCTGCAGCACGCCATCGCCCACCCCGACCATAAGGCCGGCAAAACCTATCTGGTGCAAGTGGACGGCGTCCCGGACGCGGCCGCCATGGCCAAGCTGCAAGCACCGCTCGACCTTGGCGACTTCATCACCAAGCCGTGCCAGGCCATGCACATCGCCGAGCCGGAGTGGCTGTGGCCGCGCAATCCGCCGATCCGCCAGCGCGCCGACCAGCCCACCAGCTGGCTGGCCATCACGCTGCAAGAAGGTAAGAACCGCCAGGTACGGCGTATGACGGCGGCAGTCGGCCTGCCGACCTTGCGGCTGGTGCGCAGCGCCATCGGCAACATCTCACTGGCGACGCATCCGCTGATGCCGGGTGAGTGGATGCAAGTGTCGCCCAAAGACCTCACTAGCTAGCAATTCGACAACACCTGCCTTACTATTAGGCAGGTGGCGCCACCGCGCCAGGAGGATGCCATGCCTGCTGAAACGAGCGCTACCGAGTACGACGAGAGCCCCTACTATCTGCAAGCCGTGGCCGCCCTGGCCCGGCAGCAGACCGTCACCGCACACGAAGATATCTATTGCGACAACGGCATGAAGCTGGTCGCCAAAGGCACCGAGCTGGGGGAGGAACAATTCCAGCGCCTGGCCCGCCACAAGCTCAACGAGCCGCTCGACAATATGCTGATCAGCGAGCGCGCCATCGATGCCGCCAGCCTGTCGATTGAAGCAGGCAAGGTCCTGGAGCACGATCCCATCTACGCCCGCCTGGCCAACCGCAGCGGCGACCCGCTGGCCGTCAAGCACGGGCTGGCCGCGCTCAAGCTGCCGGCGCCGCTGCTGATGCGGCTAACCGTACTGCGCGAGCAGCGCCCGGCCATGTTCCAGCACATGCTGCGCACCGCCATGATTGCCTACGCGCTGGGGCAGCGCCTGAAACTGCCAGCACCCGAGCGCCAGACGCTGCTGCTGGCCGCGCTATGCCACGACCTTGGCGAGATGCATACCGATCCCACCCTGCTCGACAGCGGCCACGCCATCACACCGGACGAGCGGCGCTTCGTGCACGTGCACCCGCTGGCCAGCCACATGGTGCTGAACGCCATCAAGGAATTCCCGGCCAGCGCGCGGCTGGCGGTGCTGCAGCATCATGAGCGGATGGACGGCAGCGGCTACCCGAACGGCCTGCGCGCCGACAAGATCACGCCGCTGGCCAAGCTACTGGCGGTGGCCGACGTGGCGGAAACCGTGATACGCCGCTTCGACCTGCCGCGGCTGGACATGCTGGCACGCCTGCATCAAAACCGTTTCGACCGCGACGCCGCCGGCGCCCTGCGCGACCTGATCCACGCCACCCCGGAAGACGCCCTGCCGCTGCCGCAGGAGCAGCTGGACGCCGCCACCCAGCTGGCCCACCTGTCCGACGTGCTGCGCGCCTGGTTTGCGCAGCGCAGCGTCTTTGAGCACATGGTGGCGCCGGCCGAGCCGGAGCGCTCGCCGCTGGCGTTTTTGTTTGAACGGATGAACACCATCCGCCAGCTGGTGCTGCAAGCGGGATTCGATCCGGACCGCAGCGAGAGCATGCTGTTCATCGCCCAGGACGATCCGGCGGTGCTGCTGGAACTGCGCACCATGCTCGATGAAATCGAATGGCTGCAGCTGGACCTGGCCAATGAAATCGACCGCCGCTCGGCCGAGCTGCAGGGCCTGTCATCCAAGCCGTTGCACGACTTGCTCAAGCACCTGCGGCCACAGTAAAACCAATGCGACAAACGACAAAAGCCGCACTGGCAATGCCAGTGCGGCTTTTTTTGCTTGCTCTTCCTAAGAAAGGAAAATTAAGCGGCCAGTGCTTTCAAAGCAGCTGCCAGACGGCTCTTGTGGCGAGCTGCCTTGTTTTTGTGGATGATTTTCTTGTCAGCGATGCTGTCGATAGTCGACACCGAAGCTTGGAAGATAGTCGTCGCAGCAGCTTTGTCGCCAGCTTGGATCGCTTTACGCACAGCTTTGATAGCGGTACGCAGGGTCGAACGCTGAGCCGAGTTGTGAGCGTTTTGCTTAACTGCTTGACGAGCGCGTTTACGCGCTTGTGCGGTATTTGCCATGAAATTTCCTAAACAGGTAAATGATGCGTTTGCAAACGTTAATGTTTGGCAAACAGGTGCGTCCTAGGTTGCCATAAGAGCGAACCATGTGAGTCAAACTACTGCCTGCCAAACATTAATGTCTGCGCAACAGAATTTTGTACAGCCTGTGATTATAGCGATATTTATTGGCAGGAGCAACTATAATCACGTCCCATGAACTTGCTTAAGACACTCTCCGCCATCTCCAGCATGACGATGCTGTCCCGGATCACCGGCCTCCTGCGTGAAACCCTGATTGCCCGCGCCTTTGGCGCCGGCCCCATGACAGACGCTTATGTGGTCGCTTTCCGCATTCCCAACCTGCTGCGCCGCCTGTTTGCCGAGGGCGCGTTCTCGCAAGCTTTCGTGCCCATCCTGGCTGAATACAAGAATCAGGAGGGGCAAGAAGCCAGCAAGAAGCTGGTTGACCATGTGGCCAACACACTGGTGTGGGCTACCCTGATCATCACGCTGATCGGCATTATAGCCTCACCGCTGTTCATCTACGTGATTGCCAGCGGGCTCAAGGAGTTCGACGCGGCGGTGTGGATGACGCGCCTGATGTTCCCCTATATTAGCTGCATGGCCTTCGTGGCAATGGCCGGGGGCGTGCTCAATACCTGGCGCGAGTTCAAGATCCCGGCCTTCACGCCGGTGCTGCTGAATATTTCCTCGATCCTGGCGTCGCTGTTTTTACAACAGCACCTGGCGCAGCCGATCTACGCCATGGCCATTGCCGTGTTCGTGGGCGGCGTGCTGCAGGTGGCGATCCAGGTGCCGGCGCTGATCAAGATCGGCATGCTGCCGACGCTGTCGTGGAACCCGGCGGCCGGCCTGGCCGACGCCGGCGTGCGCCGCGTGCTGAAAAAGATGGGCCCGGCCGTGTTTGCCGTGTCGGCCGCGCAAATCAGCCTGATGATCAACACCAGCATCGCCTCGCACCTGGCCAAGGGCAGCATTTCCTGGCTGTCGTATGCCGACCGTCTGATGGAGTTCCCGGCCGCCATGCTGGGCGTAGCACTGGGCACCATCCTGCTGCCTAGCCTGTCCAAGGCCAAGGCCGACGACGACCACCAGGAATACTCGGACTTGCTGGACTGGGGCCTGCGCCTGAGCTTCCTGCTGACGCTGCCAGCGGCGGTGGGCATGGCCGTCCTGGCCGAGCCGATGATCGCCACCCTGTTCCACTACGGCGCCTTTACCGATGAAGCGGCGGCGCAGTCGGCGCGTCCGCTGATCGCGTATTGCGTCGGCCTGTTGGGGATTATCCTGGTCAAGACGCTGGCGCCGGCGTTTTACGCACGGCAGGACATCCGCACCCCGGTGCGCATCGCTACCGGCGTGCTGATCGCCACCCAGCTGATGAATATGCTGTTCGTGCCTTATCTGCAAGTGGCCGGACTGGCGCTGTCGATCGGCGTGGGCGCCTGCCTGAACGCCAGCCTGCTGTATGTCGGCCTGCGCCGCCGCGACATCTACCGTCCACGGCCGGGCTGGCTGCTGTTCTGCGTCAAGCTGGTGGTCGCCTGCGTCGTGATGGCGGGCGTGGCGTGGCTCGGCGCCGCTCACATCGACTGGATCGGCTTGCAGCCGCATGCCTTCCTGCGCCTGGGCGCCCTGCTGCTGCTGGTGAGCGTATGCGGTGCGGTCTACTTTGGCGCGTTGATGCTGATGGGTTTTCGCCTGCGCGACTTCAAGCGCATCGCGCGCTAAGGCATTTGCTCCAGACGAAAAAAACCCGCCAAGTGGCGGGTTTTTTTATACCGGCAGCAATTAAGCTGCTTGTTTGGCTTTGCGGCGAGCGATGGCGCCAACCAGGCCCAGGCCGCCCAGCAGCATGCCGTAGGTTGCTGGTTCTGGAACAGCGGTCACCGAGTAGGTACCGGTGTAGCTCGCGCCAGTTTGGGCGGCGCCAGCCAGGTCCAGCACGAACGAAGGTTTGCCAATCAGCTCAACGCCAACATACTTCAGCTTGCCGCTGGCGCTTTGCGACAGGTCAGCCAGTTCACCGTTCAGGTTGGTGGTGGCCCAGAACTCCAGCTTCTGGCCAGTAACGCTGATCAGGATGTCGTAGGTGGTGTTAGCGCTCAGGCCGGAGAAAGTGATCAGGTCGTGGTTGCCCGACAGGATGCCGTCGCCTACAACACTGTTCCAGTTGTGCGACTCGCCATCGGCGATCACGGTAACTACTTGGTCACCTGCGAAAGCACCGAACGATGCAGCGGCCAGCAATGCGCTAGCTGCAATGTGTTTCAATTTCATATGATTTCCTTAATCAAACGAATTGTGGCTGCCTTGCGCCAACCACGAGGGGGTTATCAGGAGTACTTCAGACGAAATAATAACATAAATGCATTACGCACAATTGCAATACTTGTATTTTTAATTTCTTTGTTACAACTCGTCGTATGTTACAAAAAATCATCTGCGCGACGCAGCATTTTTCGTGACTTTTAGTGAGAAAGTTGGCTGTTTTCAGGCTCTGTAGCCGGTTCTGGCGGTGCTGCCGGCGTGGTGGTTTCGACCGCTGGTTCAGAGGGAGAAACGGGCTCTTCCGGTGTTTTTTCAGGCGTAGGCGCGACCACCGGGACTGGCGCGTCGCTAGCAGGTAGCGACGGCTCCGTCAAGGGTGCGCCCTGTTGCGGAACGGCTACAGATGGACCTTCGGCACTGATCGTGAATTTCCATTCGGAAATATGACTCTTGCCGTCAAATCCAGAATATCGTACGGGAAAGTTCCCGATTTTCACAGGTTTTGCATCGGACAAGCTGTACACCGCCAGCACGCCAATTTTATCGCCACGGTAGACGATGCCCCACTCCGCTTTGCCCGTCATCGGATCGACGAAAATCTTGCGCAAATGGCGGCGCGTGCCGGGAAAACGGGGATCTTTGAGCAGTTCTTTCAGCGATGGCGGCTGGGTCGGCATGCCTTGCGGCGTGGCGTCGGCGTAGCTTTTCAGCGCGTCGCTGAAGGCGGCGCCGATGTCGAGCAGCTCCTGCTCCGCCCTGCTGCGCTGCAATACCGAGCCCAGCTTGATCGCCGATGCTGCCACCAAACCAATGATGGCCACCACGATAATCAGGCTCAGGTAGGTGAAGCCGCGCGCGTGCCGGGCACGGTGCGGCGGGCGGCGCAAGGTTGGTGCTTCGGCCATATCACCAGTCGGCGTAAGGCTTGCCGCTGCGGTCGTTGCCGGGCGCGCCGCTGCGGATGTTGTAGACACTGCCCTTGGAGCTGTCTTCCGGCGGGATGATGGTCCAGCTGGCATCGCTCTCGGCGACCGGATCGTAGGGCAGCGCGCGCAGGTAGTGCTTCTCCACCAGTTGCTCCAGCGAGTCCGGATAGCGGCCGGTGTCGCCATAATATTGGTCCAGCACCTGGCGCACATTGCGCAGGTTATCGGCCAGCACCACCTCTTTCGATTTGTCGATGCTGGGGAAATAGCGCGGCACGGCCAGCGTCAGCATCAAGGCGACGATGCCCAGCACTACCAGCAATTCGATCAGCGTGAATCCTTTGCGCTTCATGGTCACCACTTCTTGTACGGTACGCCGTTCAGTCCGGCCTTGTCACTGAGGCTGTAGACATCGTAGACGTCCTCGCCCTCCCTTGGCTCTGCGGCCTCGCTGGCGTAGCTGCGCTTGCCCCAGGTTTGCGCGTCGCCCAGCGCGCTGTCCGGATTGAACGGATCGCGCGGCACGCGGCGCAGGAAGTAGATCTTGGCGTGCTTGGGGTTTTGCAGGTCCGGCACGCCTTCCGCCAGCATCTCCAGCGTTTTCGGGTAGCCGCTGGCGGCCAGCGTCTTGGTGATGTGGCCCTGGTCGTAGGCTAGCTTGTAGGCGTCCAGCGCGTGGCGGATGTCGCGCAGCGCTTCGCGCAAATCCTGTTCCTGCCGGCGCTGTACCACCACTTGCGCGGTCGGGATCACCAGTGCACTGAGCAGGCCGAGAATGGCCAGCGTTACCAGCAGCTCGATCAAGGTGAAGCCACGCGCGCGCATCATCATGCTGCCCTGCTTATTGCTGCACCGGCGGCGATGGTTCGGCCGCAGGCGGCTGCACCGCTTGCGGCTGCGCGCCTTGTGTGGCCGGCAGCGGCGCCGGCTGCGTATCCGACAGCGGCGTTGCCTGCACTGGCGACGGCAGGCCGGGTGCAGCGGCCGGACGCGCAGGCAGCGCACCCGGTGGTGCAGGCTGCACGACGGTGGCGCGTGGCGTCATGTCCGGACGGCGGCGGAAGCTGGCTTCCGTGCCAGCCGAGAACTCGGCGGCCGACGCTTCCGGACGCTGCACGTTGCGGATCAGGTGCGGCGTAATCGACAGCACGATCTCGGTCTTCTGGTTGTCGTCACGCTGGCTGCCGAACAAACGGCTGACGATAGGCAGCTCGCTAAAACCCGGCACCTTGTTGGACGCATTACGCTCTTCGTTGTTGATCAGACCCGCCAGCACCTGGTTCTCGCCGTCTTTCAGCTGCAGGGTGGTAGTGGCCTGACGCGTGCCCAGTTGGTAGGCGGTGGTGCCGTTCTTGGTGGTGATGGTGTTCACCAGGTTGCTGACCTCCAGCTGCAGGCGGATCAGCACTTCGTTGTTCAGGTAAATCTGCGGCTCGGCGTTCAGCGTCAGGCCGACGTCGACGTAGGTGACGGAATCGCTGGCGAAACCGCCCACGCCGGACGACACGGTGGAGGTAATCACCGGCAGCTTGTCGCCGATGACGATCTTGGCCTTCTCCTTGTTCCGCACGCGGATGCGCGGATTGGCCAGCAGGTTGGAGTCCGAGTCGTTCTTGTTGGCGTTGATCGACAACTGCGTCCCCGTCACGCCGATGGTGCGCTGGTTCAGGTTATTCAGGTCACGCACCGTGATGCCGGTACCGCCGGAGCTCGAGAGCGGCGCGAAGCCCAGCGTCGTCGGCCACACCACGCCGAGGTCCATCAAGCGCGCACGCTTCACTTCGAGGATTTCCACTTCCAGCATCACCTCCCCTTCCGGCACGTCCTGCAGCGTAATCAAACGCTCGGCGAGGCGGATGGCTTCCGGCGTGTCGCGCACGATGATGAGGTTCAGTTTTTCATCCACCACCACGTCGCGCGACTTGAGGATGGTCTTGAGCGTGTTGGCTACCAGCTTGGCCTCGGCGTTCGCCAGGAAGAAGGTCTTGACCGTCATCTCCTGGTATTCCTTCAACTTGGCCGCCACGTTCGGGTAGACCAGGATGGTGTTGGCGTCCATGACCTGCTGCTCCAGCTGATTGGTCAGCAGCAGGAAGTAGATCGCCGATTCGACGGTGCTATTCTTCAGCAGCACGGTGGTTTTCTGGTCGGTCTTCACGTCCTTATCGAACACGAAGTTCAGGCCCGAACGGCGCGCGATCACGTCAAACACCTGCTTCAGCGGCGCGTCGCGGAACTCGATGGTGATGGGCTGCTTGTAGGCTTTCGACAGACCGCTCTCCACTGCCGGCGGCGCGCTCTTGTCGGCCACTTCGCGCAGCATCAGGCGCGCCTTGTCGTTGTTCGGCGATTCGGCCAGGATGGCGTTGAGCTTTTGCTTGGCCAGTTCGTACTCGCCCTTGTTCAGGTGCTGGGCGGCGATATCCATCAACTTGGCCTGGCGGCTGTCGCGCTCCATCGCGCGCAGGCCGGCAGTGGCGCGCTCGTTCTGCGCATCGAGCGCCAACACGCGGAGGAAGCCCTGCTCCGCTTGCGCTACGCGGCCTCCGGACAGGTCGCGTTCCGCCGCTTCCAGTATGCGCTGGGTGGCGCGGTCGCGCGCGCCCAGGTAGGCGGCGCGGTACTGCGCATTGGTCGGATCGGCCTGCACGGCTTCCTGGTATTTGGCGAGGCCCGCTTCGACCTGGTTCTTCGCGATCAGGTCATTGCCGTCGCGGTAGGCCATTTGCGCGGCACAGCCGCTCAGCATAATCGCCACTGCGGCGCAGATGCTTAGTTTCTTCAAGGGGCTAGCCATCACTCAAGAGCTCCAATATTCATCTGTTGTTGCTGATTCAAAGGCAAATAGGTCAGGGACATCAACGGCGGCGTGATTTTTTCCACGCGATAGGTGCCGTCAATGACGGTCTGCGCGCGCACCGAATAAGTCTTGTCGCCGCGCGCGAGGAATACTTCCCACGTGCCGTCGGCCAGCGCCTTGCCGATGTAGGTGAACGGCATGGGTGGCGCCATCGGCGGTGGCGGCGGCGTGTTCGATGGCGGCGGCGGAGGTGGCGGCGGCGGATTCCAGTTCTGGCCCGCGAACACGCCCTCGCCTGATGCAAACGTGGCGTCGCCGGATTCGCCCACCAGCTGCGCGCGCGGCACCAGCGGCAGGATGGCGACATCGGCTTGCGGCTTGTCCTTGCTGGAAGCATGCGGAGCAGGCGCCGGCTTATCGGCACGCGCCACCGGTTCGGCGATATCGGTGGATGGCGCGTTATCGCCAAACAGCACCAGCCCTCCCGCGCCCACCAGCGCCAGCGCCATCACAATCTGGTATGGCTTCATGGCTCGGCGTCCTTCAGGTACAGGGTGAATCGCAGGCGCGCTTCAACGGTGGGTTCGGCGATGGTGTCGCGGCGGAAGCCTACTTCATCCAGCGAGGCATACGGCATCGCGCGCAGGCCCTGCATGGCGAATTGCCAGATCGATTGATACGGCCCTTTCACCGGCAGGATGATCTGGTAAGTGCTGACGCGGCTGGCCTTGTCGTAGGCGGCCTTGTACTCGCCCTGATTGAGCACCAGGCTCGATTTAGCGGCGAGGTCGAACAGCACTTTGACTTGCTGCTCGGCGTAGCGCTTCTCGCCCAGCGTGTCATAGAACACGGCCAGATTTTGGTTGGAGGACGGCGGTGGTGGCGCCGTCACCAGCGTGGATGGTGCAGGCAAAGGTCGTGCCATCACCACCGCCTGGGCGGCGCGTTTCGGCAGCAGCCATGCCCACGACGCTACGCCGGCGGCGCACAGCGCAAGCGCCACGCAGGCCGGCACGCCAAGGCGCATTGCGGCGATGCGGGCGCGCAGCAGCAACGCAGCCACGTTCACGTTATTCATCGTGCCTGCCATGTCGCCTCCAGCTGGAATCGCAAGGGCCGGTTCGGATCTGCATCGTTGATTTCGTGGCGGATCAGGATGACGCCGCTGAAGCTCTCCTGCTCTTTCAGCGCGGCGACGTAGTCCACCATGTCGTCGCTGGTCTTGGTTTCGGCGGTGATCTTGAGGATGCGCTTGCGCGGATCGGGCTCCATCGCTACCAATGCCACGGTGCGCGGTGTCGCGGCGAGGACTGCATCTTGCAGCTCGCGCCACGGCAGGTTCAGTTGCATGATGGCGCCGTTGACGAAGGTGCCCTGCGCTTCGGGAATAGCCACGCGCGCCACTTCCGCCGCCGGACGGGCCGACAGCGCGCTCACGCGCTCACGCAAATGCGCCAGTTGGTGTTCGCGCTCGCGCCGTTGCTCGGCAAGCTGCCAGCCGCCGACGGCCGCAGCGGCGCACAGCAACACGCCAGCGCCGGCCAGCGCCAGCACCGCGGGATGGATGTGGAACAAGGTGCGGCGCACGCTGCGTGGCGCGAAGTCGATCTTCATAGCTTTCATGCGGCGCTCCCAGTCAGGACGCTGCATGGTATGTGTGTGGCGTTGGTCACTGGCGTGGTCCAAGCGGCGGGCGCGTTGCCATTCACTTGCAGCAGTTGCGGCGCTGGCATGTCGAGCAGCAGCGCTTCACGTTGCAGGGTTTGCGTCAGCCAGTAGTGGTCGGCGCCGTGCGGGATCGGCAGTGGACGGATGGCGCGCAGGCTTTTGCCATCGGCTTCGGTCGCGGCCAGCGTCAGCAGCTTGTCGTGTACGTGGCCAAACCAGGCGCCCTGCTTCAGGACACGGCGGCTGTGGTTCCATGCACTGACGAAGCGCGGCTCGATGGCAACGACAGACAGCTTGCTGTCTTGCGCCACGACGTTCAACGCGGCCAGCAAGATGCGCGGCACGGCGGCGGCAAAGAATGGCTGTACCGCGTTCCAGTCGGCGGAGACTTCCCATGCGGATGGCGGCTCGCCATACAGCGATTGGAAGCGCAGGCCGGCGGCGGCTTCCAGGTCGGCCATGCGTGCCGCACCGGCGGGCGGTGTGACGCGCCACATGCGTGTCAGTTCGTCGGCCAGCACAAAACTGACCGGCCAGCCGGCGACGTCCAATTCGCCCAGCAGCGCGCGCAAGGCGTTGGCGATGGCGTCGAATGGATGCTCGCCGGATGGCGTGATGGATTGCGATGCCAGCGTGTCAGGCGCTGCGGGGGCGCGGCCCGGCAAGCTCCAACGCGACACGCGCTGCACGCTCACTGCGTGCGGTGAGACGTCGATGCGCAGTGATTGTCCGATTGCTCTACGCATGCAAAGTCACCCGTTTAATTTCAGTCAGCGTGGTGCCGCCGCGCTTGACCAGTTCCAGCGCGGCCTGGCGCAAGCTGCGCGTGCCGTTTTCGTAGGCCGCTTGCTTGATCTGGCGGATCGGCCGTTTGTCGACGATCAGTTCACGGATCTCGTCGTTCAGCGTCAGGATCTCGGCGATCGAACGGCGGCCTTTGTAGCCGGTGCCACGGCAATCGCCGCAGCCCTTGCCCTGCATGAAGCGGTACTCGTAAACGTCGGCGCGCGTCATGCCGACGCTGGCCAGTTCGTGGTCGTCCGGCGTGTATTCAGTAGCGCAGTGCGGGCAGTTAGTGCGGATCAGGCGCTGCGCCCAGATGCCGTTCAGCGCTGACACAAACGCATACGGATCGATACCCATGTGGGTGAAGCGGCCGAACACGTCGAACACGTTATTCGCGTGCACGGTGGTCAACACAAGGTGGCCGGTCAACGCCGACTGCACGGCGATTTCCGCCGTCTCGCGGTCGCGGATTTCGCCGACCATGATTTTGTCTGGATCATGACGCAGGATGGAGCGCAGCCCTTTCGCAAAGGTCAGGCCCTTTTTTTCATTGACCGGGATTTGCAGGATGCCAGGCAGCTGGTACTCCACCGGATCTTCAATCGTGATGATTTTCTCGCGGCCGTTGTGAATCTCGGTCAGCGCCGCGTACAGCGTGGTGGTCTTGCCGGAGCCGGTCGGACCGGTCACCAGCAGCATGCCGTAGGCTTCTTGCGCCAGCGTGCGCAGCGTCGACAAAGACGGCGCGTCAAAGCCCAGCGCTTCCAAGGTTAGTGAGCCGTATGCTTCAATCATGGCGCGCTTGTCGAGAATACGGATCACCGCATCTTCACCGTGGATGCTCGGCATGATGGAGACGCGCAAATCAATCTCGCGAGAATTGGCCTCGACGCGGAAGCTGCCGTCCTGCGGCACGCGGCGTTCGGCGATGTCCAGCTCCGCCAGCACCTTGATGCGCGAGATGATTTGCTCCGCCACATCGACGCCGTTGACGGCGGTGGCGTGATCGAGCACGCCGTCCACGCGGTACTTCACGGCCAGGCCGCCGGCGGTGCTCTCCAAGTGGATGTCGGAAGCGCCGGCTTTCAGTGCATCGTACAAAGTCGAGTTGACCAAACGGACCGCAGGGCTGGCGCCTTCCGACACTGAAGCAAACGACAGCACCGCCGCCGTTTTGCCGTCGCGCCGTCCCTCACTGGCGCCGGGCAGCAGCGAGTCAGTGGCGCGCGCGGATTCCTCTTGCTTGGACAGATAGGCCTGGATGTCGGCTTGCAGCGCCAGGCGGGTCGATAAAGGCGCGTACGGCGTGGCACGTGCCTGCGTGCCTAGCCAGGTTTGCAGATCGAGATCAAACGGATCGGCGATCACGCCGATCACCGCGCCGTCATGCCCGCGCAGCAGCACGCAGTGGCGTGCCATCGCTTGCGACAGCGGCAGCAAATCCCACGCCGGTTCGTAGGCCAGCATGTCGACCGTCTCCAGCACCGCCATGCCAAACGGCTGCGCCAGTGCGTGCACCAGCTCACGCGGTTCGGCGCCGGTCAGCGCTTCGAGCTCCGCGACCAGGGTGCGCTTGGATTGCTGGCGCAAGTGGCGGGCCCGCGCCAACAGCGCGGTGTCGATGAGCGTCATGACATATCTCCTGCCAGATCAAAGATCGGCATATACAGCAGCACGACGATGGCGCCGACCACCAGGCCGATGGCCGCCATCAGCAGCGGTTCAAAAGTACGGGTAAAGCGTTCGATCCAGCGGCTGATTTCACCGTCGTAGAAGGCGGCCGATTGCGTCAGCATCGGGCCCATGTCGCCGGTGCGTTCGCCCACGCGCAGCATGCGCAGCGAGATCGGCGTGGTCAGTTGCGCGGCTTCGAAGGCGGTCGACAATGGCAGGCCCGATTCAACGGCGGCGCGCGCCGTTTGCAGGTTGGTGCGCATCAATGACGACACCATGCCCTGCACCGTTTCAATCGCATGCACGATGGTGATGCCGCCCTCGCTCAGCATGCCGAGCGTGAGATACAGCCGCGATAATTCGTAGATGCGCACACGCTCGCCGATGCCGGGCAGCTTACCCAGCAAGCGCGCCATGCCGCCACTGCCCATCAGCTGGCGCACACCCAGCACCAACGCGCCCAGCACGACGGCGATGCCGGCCAACAGCAGCGTGGTGTGCGCGCCGGCGAACTGGCCCCAGTTCAGCATCTGCTGCGACAGCCACGGCAAGTTGCGGCCCGCGCCCTGATACACCTCGGCGAAACGCGGCACCACATAACCAATCAGGAACAGGCTTACGCCGCCACCGACCAGCAACAGGATGCAGGGATAAATCGCCGCCGACACCAGTTTGGCGCGCACCATATCAATGCGCTGCTGGTAGTCGATGAAGCGGGACAGGGAGCGCGGCAAATCCGAGGTACCTTCTGCCGCCTTGACGATGCCGACGTACAGCGGCGGGAACAGGTCTGGCTGCTCGGCCAACACGGCAGAAAAACGCTGGCCTTCGCGCAAGCCGGCCAGCAGGCGTTCCAGCACGCCGCGCGTGGCCGGATTGGCTTCCTTCTCCAGCAAGGCTTCCAACCCTTCGACGATACCAAGACCGGCGGTCAGCAGCGCCAGCAGTTCCTGGCTGAACAACACCAGCGAGAGCGCGCGGCGTTTGCCGCCACGGCCCGGCAGACCGCTGCGTTTGGGCGTGATGGCGCTGACGAACAGCCCGCGCGCCTCGACCTGGCGCCGCGCGTCGGCCTCATCCCGGCCATCGATCACCAGATGGGAGATGACCATATCGGCCGACAAGGTGCGTACGTCGAACTGCATGGGAGAGTGAGCGGCTTAGCGCGAGGTGATGTCGGCGTCTTCGCCGGTGCCGCCAGGCTGGCCGTCGCGGCCTTCCGAGATGATGATGAACTCAGCGCCCGCCTCCGGGCCTTTGTACTTGTATTGGTGGCCCCACGGATCGGGTGGAACGCCTTTTTTCAGGTAGGGACCGTTCCATTTGGCGCCGGCAGTATTGGGGGCGACGAGCAGCGCGCCCAGGCCTTCTTCGGTACTCGGATAGCGGCCGACGTCGAGACGGTAGGTGTCGAGTGCTTTTTCAAACGCTTCGATCTGCGCCTTGGCGATGGTGACTTCGGATTTGCCCAGCTGGGCGAAGTATTTCGGCCCCACGTAGGCGGCCAGCAAACCAATGATGACGATCACCACCAGCAGTTCCAGCAAGGTAAAGCCGGCTGCCTTGCGCGCGCCATTTTTTACTACGTCCATCCCAACAACTCCTCTGCTTTTAAGCTGCCGACACAAAGCAAGAGGCTACCATGCGGTTTGCATCTAAGACAATCTTTTATTAATTATCTTGCCGTTCTTCAAGCAGCGCGCGCCAGCGGTTGCAGCGGCTGGTCGAACAGGTGCAGCGCCATGCCGCGCGCGATCGCCTGCGCCCGGTTCGACACACCCAGCAGGCGGTAAACCCGCTGCAAATGGTTTTTCACGGTCAGGCCGCTGATGCCGAGAATCAGGCCGATCTCTTCGTTGCTCTTGCCTTCCCTTACCCAATGCAGGATTTCGGCCTCGCGCGCGCTGACCGGCCGCGCCAGCGTACCGGCACGCGCCTGCGCCTGCTGGCGGTTGATACGCTGCAGGCTCATGTGCAGGTACGGCAGCAGCAGCTCCAGGAAATACGCTTGGCGCGGACGCGGCCGGTGCGGCAGACCGAACAGCACAAAGAAGGTAGAACCGCCCGGCAGACGCTCGCTGGCGTGCATCAGCATGTTTTCCAGTCCCAGTTCGCGCAGCTCGCCCTGGAATGGCGCCAGCCCGTGCCCAGCCTTGAGCGGATCGGCGCCCGGCCCGGCGTCCAGCATGGCCGGCAAACGGCCGCCTTGGCGGCAATGACGCGCCAGCCGCAGTGCCAGGCCATCTTCGCGATGGCTGAGACGGCTCAGCAAGGCCGCATCCAGCACCGTGCTGTGCAGACATTCAACGTGCTGCAACTCATCTTGCGCGCCAAGCTGCAGGCATACCATCACCTGGTGCGGCAGCAGCGCCTGTAACTGGCCTTGGGTCCACAGGAAAAACTGGCGCGCGTCCTGCAGCGGCAACGCGGCTTCGATGGCGTGCAGCAGGTACTCCTGCTCCAGCTTGCTGAGGATGACCAGCTGTTCCATGCTCACGCCTGCGCCGCGACAAAGCGGTAGCCGCTGCCGCGTACGGTTTCGATGCGCTGCTGGTAGCCGCTCGGCTGCAGCGCGCTGCGCAGGCGGCCAACGTGGGTGTCAACCGTGCGTTCATCGAGGTAGACGGCGCTGCCCCACACCTGGTCCAGCAGATGGGCGCGGGTGTGCACGCGCTCCGGATGGCTCATCAAATAATTCAGCAGCTTGAATTCCACCCGGCCCAGCGCCAGCTCGCGCGCGCCGGCGGTGACGCGCTGGGTGCAGGGATCGAGCCGCAGGCCGGCCAACTGCACCGGCGCTTCGGCAGCGTTGAGCGGCTGCCAGCGGCGCAGCAGGCAGTGCACGCGCGCCACCATCTCGCGCGGACTGAAGGGCTTGGTCATGTAATCGTCGGCGCCGGCTTCCAGCGCCATGATCTTGTCCGGTTCGCCGCAGCGGGCGGTCACCATCATGATCGGCAGGCTGCGGGTACGCGATTGCGCGCGCAGGCGGCGCACCAGCGATAAGCCGCTCTGACCCGGCAGGTTCCAGTCCAGCAGCACCAGGTCAGGGAGATGATCTTCCAGCATCAGCATGGCGCTCTCGGCATCCAAAGCGCGGCTGACCTGGTAGCCCGCCATGCCCAGATTGAGGGCAATCAGCTCTTGTATCGCGGGCGTGCTTTCGATGATGAGTATGTGAGCGGCTGGCATAGCGTCTCCCCGGTAAAGGAAACACTATGCAATAAGCAATCTGGCTTTACTAATATGATTTCTCTGGCGGATTCAGATTTTAAAAATATAAATCCGCCAGTTCTTACATCAAGCCTGCTGGCGACGACGCATGAAGCCCAGCAGCGCCAAACCACCGGCCAGCATGGCCCAGGTCGATGGTTCCGGCACCGCTGCAGTCACGGTCGGAATGGTGTTGACCAGTGGCGCGGCTACGACACTGCCGGCATCTGCCGTCACGCCGGCCGTCCAGTTCAGCTGCACCAGTGCGCCGCTGGCATCCTGCGTGCCAAGGTAGGCCGTGTTGCCGGCGTTGATCAGCGCCACCGAGAATACCGAGCCGCTCGAGCTTTGGCTTGGATCGGCCGCGCCGCTGAAGCTGACGTTGAAACCGACCTTGCCGCCGCTGAAGTTCACCGCGTGGAACAGGTCGTTCAAGCCGCCCGGATCGTCATTGGTGATGGTGTAGCCGCTGGCCAGCGAGCCGGTCACATTGCCGATGGTCTGGGCCGTGCTGCTGTCACCGAAGCCGATGAAGTCGGTCAGCGTCACCGAGGCCAGCGGCGTGTTGGCGTTGCCCGGATTGAACAGCACGTCGATCCAGCCGGTGCTGCCGAAGCTCGACGTATCGAACTCGACGTGGTAGGTAGCGGCCGAAGCCAGGCTGGCGCTTGCGGCCAGGGCCAGCGCCAGCAGGCTGCGGCGCAAAGTGATGGAGGTGTTAAACATGGTCATAATCCTTACTTAGAAATTGCCGCTGTAGACTTGGGTGGTGTAGCTGATCGCTGCGGTGCCGGTCTTGGTGAAGGTCAGCGGTACCGTTAGCGTCGCGCCTGCCGCCAGGCTGCTGGTGTTGGCCGTGAGGTACGGCACGCCGCTGCGGTTGCCGCTGGCGTTGACCAGGGTGACGCCGCTGGCCAGGCCGCCCAAGGACACTTGCAGTGGGCCGGTGATGGCCGCGCCGCTGGTGTTGGTGATGCTCAGCGTGCCGGTCCACAGGCCGGTCAGGCGGGCATAGGTCAGGCCCGAGCTCACGGCCTTGATGCCGCTGCTGACGTCGGTGTACGGCGCTTGCAGCTTGAGGCTGATCACCACAGGGTCGTGGTCCGAAGCGCGGTACGGCGCGCTGGTGTACTTGTCCTGCGGCTTGCCGTCGGTGTTGTAGTCGACCACGGTTGGCTCGTCGGCGTTGTTATGCCATTCGGCGGCGTCCACCACTTGCGGGCTCAGCGCGGCGCTGGCCAGGGCATGGTCGAGGTAGCCTGCTTCGCCGTTGAAAACGAAGGAGTACGGCATATTGCCGCTGCCGCGCACGAAGCGCTCCAGCTGGTTGACGTAGCCGGTGGCAGTGATGGCGGCGATCGGGTCTTCGTAGCCATACGAGTTGAAGTCACCGATCAGCAGCACTTTGGCATCGCCGGCGGCAGCCACGACTTGCGGCACGAAGCTGCTCACCAGGCGGTTGGCCTGCTGGATGCGCTGCGCGTTCCAGCAGCTCTGGCTGTCGCCCTGGTCGGTGTTCAGACTGCCGTCGGTCGGGCAGCTGCCTTTCGACTTCAGGTGGTTGACCACCAGCGTGAACTTGGCGCCGTTGTTGGCCTTGAAGGTCTGCGCCATCGGCGGACGGTTGTTGATGGCGTCGGCGTCGGACAGCGCGCTGCCTACCATCGTCAGTGCCGCTGGCTTGTAGATCATGGCCACGCGGATGGCGTCGGTGCCGGTAGCGGCTGGCTTCGGTACGACCGCGTAGGTCTTGATACCGGTGCCTGGTGAGATCGCTTCGTTGAGTGCGTCTACCAGTTTGGTGACGGTGTACTCGCCGCTGTTCTGGATTTCCATCAGGCCGTAGACGTCGGCATTGATGGACTTCAGTTCGCCGACAATCTTGGCAGTCTGGCGGTTGAACTCGTTCAGATTATCAGCGCCACGGCAGTTCGATTTGGACACGCTGGTACCCAGCGAGCAGCCCTGGCCGGTACGGCCTTCGACGTCGGTGCCGTCGGTGAAGGTGGTGAAGTAGTTCAGCACGTTGGCGCTGGCCACTTTGATGTTGCCGGCCACCAGTGCTGGCGGTGCGCTGCGCGGGTTATCTTGCGAGAACACCGGGGCCACGGTTGGCTGCAGCTTGAAGCCCGCACCGCCGCCGCCCTTGGCGCCGAAGTCGACCACACCGGTCAGGTCGCTGACGGTGTCGCCGGCGCGCAGCGAGCCGTCTTCGCCCAGGTAAGGGATAACGGTTGGGGTGACGAAGATGCCGTCGTCCAGCACGATCTGGTTGAGCTGGTTGGCCGCCGCTTGCGCGATGGCTTCCGGCGTGCGCGGACGGTAGCGGTTGGAGGCGATTTCCAGGCGGCCCGAGGACAGCGTGATTTCGCCGCGGGTGCCGAGGAACTCCAGCTGCGACAAGGTCAGCGGATTGGTGAAGCGCACCAGCATGCCTTCCACCTGGCCCAGGTTCGGGTGCGGCAGCTGGATATTGGTCGGTGCAATGCTGATGCCGCCGGCCAGCTTGGCGATCGACGTCACGGTTTGCATTTCGGTGTAGGAGCGGGTTGCGCCGGTCGGGGTGTATTCAGTGATGCTGCCGGTGATGCGGATGCGGTCGCCCACTTGCACGGTGCCGATGTTGGCAGCGGTGGTGAAGACGAACATGCCGTCCGAGGTCAGCGGATTGCCATCGCCCTTTTCATCCTGGATAAAAAAGCCGGAGCCGACCTTGGCGGTGACCACGCCTTCGGTGGTCTGCACTGTGCCGGCGTACGGGCTAGCGTCCAGCTCGCCCTGAATTTGCGGGATGGTGTGGGTGACGGCAGCCGGTGCCGCCACGCTGACGCTAATGGCGCAGCTGGTTTGCTGCGACTGCTCGTTGCCGAACTTGACAGTCACCGGATAGGTGCCGGCGGCCACGCTGGCAGCCACGCTCAGGCTGGCGGTGGCAGTGCCGCCCACGCCGGATGCGGCCAGGAAGTTGATCAGGCTGATGCCCGGCACAGCGGTCGAAGTGATGACGGCGCTGTTGACGGTGCCGTCACTGTCGGTAGCGCTGAGATCGGCATTGCCATTGACGCCGAAGGCCAGTGCCAGGTTGGCCGGGCAAGTGGCGACAATCGGTGGCGCCGACGGTGCGCCGCACACGTTCAGTGGGCTGGCGCTGTTGCGCGGCGTCGGCGCGGCGATGGCGAAGTCGCTGCTGTTGTTGTCGGTGTCGGTGCAGCCGCCGTTGGCGCGCAGCGCGCCGGTGGTGTTGCTGAGAACGGCGGTGGCCGTGCCTTCGGCGTAGTTGGCGCCGCCAAAGCCGATCAGGTCAACAAAGGTACCGGCCGCCGGCGAGGCGCTGGCCAGCGCGGTGCTGTTATTCACCAGCGCTACTTTGCCGGCGGTGCCGCTCATGGCGATCGACGCGCTGGCGTCCGGGGTTGGCAGCGCGGTGGTGCCGCCGGTGCCCGCCGCTTCCTGCACCAGGTAGTACTGGCCCGGCTTCAGTTTCAGGCCATTGAGCTTGCTCACCTGCCAGCTGGCGCCGGTCGAGCTGGCGTATTGCACGCTCCAGCCGGTCAGGTCGACATCGGCGCTGCCGCGGTTGAACAGCTCGATGAAGTCGTTCTTGTAGGTGGCGCCGGAATTACCGCCGCCGCCGTACACCTGGCTGATAACGACCGACGAATCGGCAAAGGCTGGCGCAGCCAAAGCGCCCAGCAGTGCGGCTGCGAGGGCGGTGCGTGCCGGCGGGGGGAGGAGTTTTTTCATGACCTGTCCTGAAATATTAACAAAATGGTTTTAAACATTGCAATTTTGCATATTAGGACTTCGTCATGACGCCATCATGACGCCGCTTTAGACCGAACGGACTAAGCGCAGCAAGCGGACATGGGGATTTCGATGTAAATATGCTATAATGATTACCATAGCGTAATGGAAGTTACGATCATGCACACCTCACTTGCAGGCCGCATGTTGCTCTGCGGCGCCACTCTCCTGGCCTCCACCGCCCTGGCGGAGCCCGCCCCTTGTTTGCCCCAGCATCCGTCGCCACCCACCCAGCAGCCTGAACAAAAGCCACCGCAGCAACAGCAGCGCTGGTACAACCCATGCCACCTGGAGGATGCGGAAAAAGCCGGTGAAAACGAAAACGATGGCGAGCATCGCAAAACCGCGCAAGAACTGCTGGATGAAATCGAGATGCTCAGCAAGCTCGGCTTGACGCAGGATGAACCACAACTGCTGTGGATTGCGCCGTCGGCGCATGGGGAGGATGAGGCCGGTGCGCCGGGCACTGCCAGCCACTTCGGCCAGATCCACTACGCCAGGCCGCTGGACCTGGCCGATAGCGGGGACACTCATTTTGAAGGCGAGATACCGGCCGTGCCGGAACCGGCTAGCGCCGCCCTGCTCCTGGCAGGACTCGGCGTGCTGGCGGCAGCGGCGACACGCCAGCGCCGCCGCCATGACAACAGCAAGGCTTAACGCCGGTACGGCGCTGCCAGCGGCTCACCGATAAACACCCCCTGCGCCGGCCATGCCACGCTGCGCCAATAGGCTTCAATCGCACTCACGCCGCGCAGGTAGTGCGACAGGAGCACGGTCGGCTGCGGGAACTTCTGCCAGTAATTGCAAGGCTCGGTGACGGTGCCGTAGCTGGCGGTAGCACCCGCCTCCAGCCAGCGCAGGCTGCTCATCTGGCCGGTGCCGTACAAGTCTCCACCAAACGAGGTCAGGCTGTCGGCCAGGGCGCCGGGCAGGAATTGCAGCGTCTCCAGCTTGTCCACGCGGGCCATGCCGGTCTGGTAAATCATCACGTCTTTTTCGTTGACCAGCGCATCCGCATTAAGGCGCTTGATGGCCAGTTTGCGGGTCGGCACCAGGCCGGCACGCGGGAAGAATGGCGCACGGCTGTTGCGCGCGGTCTCGCTGGTGGTCAGGTAGTAGGCACTGGCGGTCGGCACCGAGAAGCCGCTGGCCATGCCGCGCGCAATCAGGGCCTTGGCCGCCGCCACAGAATCAGTCGGCAGCAGCATCGACAGGCGCATGCCATGCTCGGCCTGCGGATGGGCCGACACCGCATTGAAATACAGGTTGGGCTTGGCCGGACCGCACGGCGCTTCGCACACGCCGGGATCAAAGCCCATGGTGAACGCAGAGGTGATGGAATTGCACTCGACCGCGTAGGGCGCGGTCCACACCATCAGCACGGCGTCGATGTGCGGGCCGAGCTTGGCCTCGATCTGCTCCTTGAGCTGGCGGAATTGCTCGGCGTCGAGCTTGCGCGGATGGTTGGGGATACGCACGTGCACCACGTTCTCGGCCGGCACATTGCGCGCCTGCCGGTAGTGCTCGCCGATTTCAACGCTGTTGGGTTCATCGTCGTTGATCACCAGCGCCAGTTGCGACGGTTTGAGGCCGCCGGTGCGCATCACCAGTTGCGCCTGCACGGCGCCATGCCAGCACAGCAGCGCCAGCACCCCTACTATCATCTTCCGCACTACAGTTCCGATCACGGTTCACAAGATAACCGGCACTGTAGCATACGGTTTAGCTGCGCTGGTAGACGTCCTCGAAGCGCACGATGTCGTCTTCGCCCAGGTAGCTGCCGGACTGGACTTCGATCAGGTGCAGCGGCAGCTTGCCCGGATTCTCCAGGCGGTGGTTCATGCCGATCGGGATGTAGGTCGATTCGTTTTCCGTCAGCAGGGTGACCTTGTCGCCGCAGGTGACGCGGGCGGTGCCGCTCACCACGATCCAGTGCTCGGCACGGTGATGGTGCATCTGCAGCGACAGTTTGCCGCCCGGGTTGACGGTGATGCGCTTGACCTGGAAACGCTCGCCGATGTCGATGCCCTCGTAGCAGCCCCACGGGCGGTAAACCTTGGTGTGGTGCAGGTGCTCGGTGCGGCCCTGCTGCTTGAGGTGGTCGACGATCTGCTTGACGCGCTGGACCTGGTCCTTGTGTGCTACCAGCACCGCGTCAGCGGTTTCCACCACCACCAGGTCCTTGACGCCAACCATGGCCACAATGCGGCCCTCGGCGCGCACCAGCGAGCCGGAGACGTCATCCAGGTAGACATCGCCACGGGTGGCGTTGCCGTGGGCGTCGTGCGGCTGCACGTCCCACAGCGCCGACCAGGAACCGACGTCGCTCCAGCCGATATCGGCCGGCACTACCACGGCGTGGCGGGTGCGCTCCATCACCGCATAGTCGATCGAGTCCGATGGGCAGGCGGTGAAGGCCGCTTCATCAAGGCGGCAGAAATCGAGGTCGCGATAATCCTTGGCCACCGCTTCGGCGCTGGCGGCGGCAATCGCCGGCGCGTGCTGCTGCAATTCCTTCAGGTAGCTGGCGGCGCGGAACAGGAACATGCCGCTGTTCCAGCTGTAGTTGCCGGCTTCGACAAAACCCTGCGCGGTGGCGCGGTCCGGTTTTTCCACGAAGCGGTCGACCGCATAGCACTGCTCGGCCACTGGTTTGCCGCTCTGGATGTAGCCGTAGCCGGTTTCCGGGCCGGTCGGCACGATGCCGAAGGTGGCCAGTGCGCCCTCGCCCACCAGCGCGCTGGCGCGCTGGATCGCGGCGTAAAATGCATCGACGTTGGTGATCACGTGGTCGGCCGGCAGCACCAGCATCACGGCTTCCGGATCAATGGCTTGCAGATAATTGGCGGCAGCGGCCACGGCCGGCGCGGTATTGCGGCCCACCGGCTCCAGCAAGATGCCGAGCGGCGCCACGCCGATTTCGCGCAGCTGTTCAGCCACCAGGAAACGGTGCTCGTTACCGCACACCACCAGCGGCTGCATCAGCTGCGGGCGGCCATGCAGGCGCAAGGCGGTTTCCTGCAACATGGTCCGGTCCGATACGAGCGGCAGCAATTGCTTAGGCAAGACGGCACGCGACAACGGCCACAAACGGGTGCCGGAGCCGCCGGACAGGATCACTGGGTAAATTTTCATGCTCTGATTCTCTTGTCGATTAATTCATTACTGTGTTCGGTGCGACGCTTGCTGCGGCGGTCACGGGCGTTGGCCCAGGAGTCCGGATCGGACTCGGACACATGCAGCATATTTCCGGCGCGGTCGACACTATAATCTTTAAACACGATCATCTCGTCCAAAGAAACATTCGGTAACACCCGGGTGTATTCAAACAGCACGCTGCGCACCACCTTGGCGCCCGAGCACACGTGGCTGCCGTGGCCGATCCAGGTGGGGCCGACGATGCGGGCGCCGGCCTCGATGCGGGCGCCGGAGCCGATGTAGACCGGGCCTTCGATGGTGGTGCCTTCCCAGTCGATGCTGGTGTTGAGGCCGACCCACAGGCCATCGTCGAGCTGGATGCCGGGCATGTGCAGGTTGGCCACTTCGCCCATCAGCACGCTCTGGCAGGTTTCCCAGTAATCGCTGACGCTGCCGATGTCAACCCAGTTGAAGCCGCGCGTCTGGGCGTAGAACGGCAAGCCCTTCTCGGCCAGCAGCGGGAACAGGTCGGCGCCAATGTCGAACGACTGGCCGCTCGGGATCAGGTCGATCACCTCGGGCTCGAAAATATAAATGCCGGTGCTGACGAAGTTGGACTTGGCTTCCTGCTGCGACGGCTTTTCCTGGAATTCCGTGATGCGGCCATCCGGGCCGGCCACCACCACGCCGTAGCTGGACACCTTGTCCCACGGCACTTCCTTGGTGATGACCGAAGCCAGCGCGCCCTTGCGGCGGTGCTCGAACAGCGCTGACTTGATGTCGAGGTCGATCAGCGCGTCACCACACAGCACGATGGTAGTGTCGTCGAAGAAACCGCCGAATTCCTGGATCTTCTTCATGCCGCCGGCCGAGCCCAGCGGCTGCGGCACGACTTCGCCGTCGTCGTTGGTGTAGCCTTCGAACGAGTAACCGATCTGCACATTGTACTGATGGCCTTCGCCGAAATACTCCTCGATCTTTTCATGCAAGTAGCTGACGTTGACCATGATTTCGGTCACGCCGTACTTGTGCAGGTGTTCGATCAGGTAAGCCATCACCGGCTTGCCGAGGATGGGGATCATCGGTTTGGGCAAATCGTAGGTCAGCGGACGTACGCGCGTGCCTTTGCCCGCGGCCAAAATCATTGCTTTCATGCGGTCATTCCTTAATCAGGGCGGCGTACTCTGGAAACGCCACGAGTCCGCACACATCTGGTCGATATTCCGCGTCGCTTTCCAGCCCAGTTCGCGTTCGGCCAGGCCGGGATCCGCGTAGCAGGCAGCGATGTCGCCGGGGCGACGCGCCACCACCTGGAAAGGGACGGGACGGCCGCTGGCCACTTCAAAAGCGCGCACCATTTCCAGCACGCTATTGCCCCGGCCGGTGCCTAAATTGTAAGTATAAATGCCAACACCCGTCGCCAGCTTGGACAAGGTCGCCAAATGGCCTTGCGCTAAATCAACTACATGGATGTAATCGCGCAGGCCGGTGCCGTCTGGAGTCGGATAATCGTTGCCGTAGACCGACAACTGGGCGCGCCGGCCGGCCGCCACCTGGGCGATATACGGCACCAGGTTATTCGGGATGCCGTTCGGCTCTTCGCCGATCAGGCCGCTCTCATGGGCGCCCACCGGATTGAAGTAGCGCAGCAGCGCAATGCGCCAGCTGGGGTCGGCCTGGTACAGGTCGCGCAACATTTCCTCGATCATCAGCTTGCTACGGCCGTAGGGATTGGTGGCCGACAGCGGGAACTGCTCGGTAATCGGCACCGAGGCCGGATCGCCGTACACCGTGGCCGACGAACTGAACACCAGCGTCTTGACGCCGAACTTGGCCATCGTCTCAAACAGCACCAGGCTGCCGGTGACGTTGTTGTCGTAATAGCGCAGCGGCTGCTCGACCGATTCGCCCACCGCCTTCAGGCCGGCAAAGTGGATCACGGCATCAAAGCCGTGGGCGCTGAACAGCGCCTCCAGGGCGGCACGGTCGCGCACGTCGACCTCGGCAAACACCATGTCCTTGCCGGTGATACGGCTGACGCGCTGCTGCACCGCCGCTGTCGCGTTGACCAGATTGTCCGCCGCCACGACTTCATGGCCGGCATTCATCAGTTCGACGCAGGTGTGCGAACCAATGTAACCCAGTCCTCCGGTCACCAATATTTTCATCGCCACCCCTTGTTTGCGCTTATTTTACTTACCGTATGCTACCGCAACTGGCCGTCCAGCACAGCGACGATACGCTGCGCCGCCTGGCCATCCCACAGGTCGGGACGGCGGCCCTGCTTGCCTTGTCCGGCCAGGATCCTGGCCACTTCGGCCTGGATCACGGCCGGATCAGTACCGGCCAACACATTGCTGCCCTGGTCCACCGTGACCGGGCGTTCGGTGTTTTCGCGGATGGTCACGCACGGCACGCCCAGCGCCGTGGTTTCTTCCTGCAGGCCGCCGCTGTCGGTCAACACCACCGCCGCATCCTTCCACAGGTTGAGGAAGGCCATGTAGGCTTGCGGCCCCACCAGCGTGATGTTGGGGCCGAGATCGATGCCGAAGCGTTCCAGGTTGGCGCGGGTGCGCGGGTGGACCGGGAAGATCAGCGGCAGATCAGCGGCAATCGCCGTCAGCGCGCCGCCGATGCGCGCCATCATCTCGGCGCTGTCGACATTGCTCGGACGATGCAGGGTGACCACACCATAACGCGCATGGGCGCGCTTGTAGTCGTCGCCGGCCAGCGCGCTGGTGTCGCTGCGCGCCAACTGCTCGGCCTGGTAGAGCACGTTGTCGACCATCACGTGGCCGACGTAGTGGATGGCCGCGTCCGGCTTGCCCTCGCGCTGCAAGTGGCTGACGGCGCTGGGCTCGGTGACAAAGAACCAGTCCGAAATACTGTCGGTCACCAGCCGGTTGATTTCTTCCGGCATGGTCATGTCGCCGCTCCGCAGGCCGGCCTCGACGTGGGCCACCGGGATGGTGAGCTTTTTGGCGACGATGGAGCAGGCCAGCGTCGAATTGACGTCGCCCACCACCAGCACCGCGTCAGGCCGCTCGGCCACGCACAGCTGCTCAAAGCCGAGCATGATCTTGGCGGTCTGCTCGGCGTGGCTGCCGCCGCCAGCGCCCATGAACAGGTCAGGCTGGGGAATGCCCAGTTCCTCGAAGAACACCTCGTTCATCTCGCGGTCGTAGTGCTGGCCGGTGTGGATGATCTTGAAGCGCAGCCGCGCATGGCCCTGCAGCGCCCGCACGATGGGAGCGATCTTCATGAAATTCGGCCGGGCGCCGGCGACCAGGTAGAGGGTTTTCATGCCGCCGCCTTGGTGTCCGGCCAATGGCGCTCGACCAGCTCGCGCGTGTTGCGGATATTGCCGCGGCTGGAGGCGCCAAACACGATGGACTCGATATTCGGCTGGTCGCACACCCACTCAATCGCCTCTTTCGGCGCAATCGCGCCGGAAGCAAACACCGACATGGCAATCGCACGGAATTTGCGGTCGCGCAACGCGGCCTGGTAGGCCTCGAAGCCGCCCGACATGCGGAAGCCGATCTTGTTGATGTTGGCGCAGACGATAGGGTTCTCGATGCCCAGCTCGTCCAGCACGTCCAGCAGCTTCGGCAGGTTCATGGTGATGAAGCCCGGTTCGGCGTTGTAGCGCTTGCGCACGTGCTCGGCAAAGATGCGGAACGCATCCTTGAAGCCCAGGCCCAGCAGCAGGTCCACCACCACGTTCTGCAGGAAGATCACCGGCGTCTGCAGGCCGGCAAACATCTTCATTTCTGCGTCGATCAACAAGGTGGTGATACCTTCGATATCCTTGGTGGCCAGCGACATGCCGCCGCGCAGGGCGGCATTGAACAAGCCCTCGTCCGGCATGAAGCGCTTGAGCGCGCCCAGCATGCCGTCCTCGGTCACCGCGTTGGCGTACTTATGGGCGTACGGCATGCACGGCATGAATTTGAAGTCGCGGTAGCGCTCCGGGTTGGCGCGCATGTGGTCGCACACCTCGGCGATGCGGTCGTGGGTGGTGCACATGAAGGATTGCACCCCTTCGTCGTAGGCATGGTCCAGCACCTCGATGATGGCGCCGGTGTCCTGGAAGCGCATCGCCTGGGCGCGCGCCTTTTCCTCCGACATGTGGTTGACGCCGAAGAACTGATTATCACCAAATAACAAACGATCCATTTTGCTGCTCCAAGTAGGCGGTAGAGGGGATGAGGCCGGCTCAGCGGCTGCCGAAGAAGAAACCCTTCTTCTTTTTGGGCGCCTCTGGCAAGGCATCGCCATCGAGCAGCGACGGTCCCTTGGCAGCGTCCGCAATCAGCTGCGAAATCACGCGGTCGGTGGCGGCCGCCGAAGCAAACGAGTTGACGTTGTCGGCCGCGCCTTTCCCTTCGATACAGCGGACGAAGTAGTCCAGCTGCGCCGAGTACTCCTCGCCGCGCAGGTAGAAATCGACCGGCTCGGTGAGCTCGGTAGTGTAGCGCACGTTCCAGCCCTGGCGGTACGGCGCTGGCAGGCCATCGGCCTGGCGCAGGTAGACCTGCACTTCCTGGCGGTCGGCGACGATGCGGCCCTGTTTGCCCCAGATCGAGATCTTGGTGCTCATCTTGCGGAACGATTCATCGCTCCAGTTGACCGACAGCTGGGCGCTCTTGCCGCCGTCGAAGTACAGGGTGGAAAACACTTCATCGTCGGTATCGGCCGAGAAGATCTTGTTGAGCACCGAGCCACCGACGCCGCGCGGCGCGCCAAAGTACCAGGTCAGCAGGTTGAGCGGGTGGGCCGCATAATCATACAGGCAGCCGCCGCCTTCGGAACGCTGGGTACGCCAGGTCGACCCCTTCGGTTTCAGCACCACCGGGCCATAGGCTTCGGCCAGCATGTGGGTCACTTCGCCGATGGCGTCCAGTTCCAGCAGGCGCTTGACTTCCTGGAAGGCGCCGACAAAGCGGTAGTGGTAGCCGACCTGGTTGACCAGGCCTTTTTCCTGCGCCAGGCGGGTCAGTTCCTCACCCTCGGCGTTGTCCAGGCAAAACGGCTTTTCGCAAAACACGTGCAGGTTTTTCTCCAGCGCGGCGCGCACCATGCGCGCGTGCATGGACGACGGCGTGGCAATGATGATGGCGTCCAGTTCGACTTCGCGCAGCATGGCGTCGAAATCGGTGTAGGTCGGCACCCCGGTATATTTGTTCAGCACATCGAGCACATAGCCGGTGGCGTCACATACCGCCGCCACTTTGACGCGCGCGTGCGCGTTGATCATCGCGTGGTGCGACAAGCCCATTTTGCCCAGTCCTACTACGGCGAGACGTATCATGTGATTTTTCCTCAATCTAATGTGGGGGAAGCGGTCAGGCCGCGCGATTCAATAAGGTCTGTTTTACCAGTGCATAGGCTTGCTTGCCTTTTTCCAGCAGGCCGCGGTTGGGCGGCTGCTGGGCGGCGCGCTGCAGGTAATCCAGCGCCTGCGCTGCCGTCAGCTGCGGCCGGTGCAGGAAGGCGTTTTGTTGCAGCAGGTGCTGGTCGACGTCCAGCAATTCATCCTGGTAGACCGAGATGGTCGGCACGCCGAGCACCGCCATCTCGCGCGTCATGGTGCCGCCGGCGCCGATAAACAGATCGCAGTCGGGCGCAATGTCGGCGATGTCAAGCGCGGTGGTCACCACCTGCACGCCGCCAAAGCGGGCGTCCTGGTAGTGCACGCCCTGCTCTTTGCCGCGCGGCAGCAGCACCACGTCGACCTGGTCCTTCAGGCCCAGCACCAGCTCATCAAGGAAGTTGCGGCTGCCCTTGTAGTACTGGGCCGTCCACGGTTCGGGACGCAGATAGACTTTCTTGCGCGCCGCCGGATCGCGCGGCGGCCGCACCGCCTGCGCCAGGCGCTGGTCCAGCTCCCACAGGTACAGGCCTTCCTTGACACCCGGGTAAGGCAGCACCTTGCGCGGATTGGCCCACTGCTTGCGCAGCTTTTCCATGCTGAGGAATTCCGGCACCATGATGCGCTTGGCGCAAATGAAGGCCGGAATATTGCCCATGGCGTGTTCGTTGTCATTCATGTAGATCGACGGGATGCCCATCAGCCGCGCCACCACCGGCGAGTGGAACGAGCTTTGCGAAATGGCGACGTCGACGCGCTTGCCGGCCAGGAAGCGGCACAGCTGCCACACCCGCACCGGGAAGCCAAACAGCTTGGCCGACAGCTTGCCGCCATAGTGCTGGCCCACCACTTCGTACTTGAAGCCGTGCAGGTCCAGCAGGTCGATGGTGTTGGCCAGCGGCCGGCAGGTGATGATGACCTCGTGCTCGCGCTCGAGGTCGCGGATCATCGCCGCAAACATATTGATGTGCGGTGAGTTCGTCAGTTCAAACCAGATGCGCATGCCTGTCCTTGTGTATGTCAATGCTTGATCAGCGTGAAGCGGCTGCGCAGGCGGGTAGTGGCATCAACCGGGCCGGCGACGCGCAGCACCGGGCTGGCTTCGCGCTCGTAAAAGCGCGGCGAGCTCCAGCCCAGCGGCGGCATTTCCTGGCCCTGCACCAGGGTGATGCTGCAGCCGGGCGCATCGATTTCCACGCGCAGGCTGACGGCGCGGCCATGCACCAGCCAGGCCTCGCCGTCGCGCTCGATGCGGCAATGGGCGGCAAAGTGCCAGTGCAGCGCGGCCTGGTGGGCGGCCTGGCACTCGAAGCGGTCGGTCACCGCCAGCGTACCGGCGCTGCGGTCCAGCTGCAGCGCGCGCACATGGCGCAGCGGGTCGTCCAGTCGCAGGTAGCCGTCGTGGCTGGCTTCAAGGTCCAGCTGCACGCCATCGTCCTGGTAGGTGTGCATGCGGCTGGCAATATCGCGCAGCCACAGGAAGCTGCCGCCATATACCGACTGGTCGCTGCCGTCGATCTGCACCGTATTGTGGGCGCTGGTGCCGCGGAAGTAATGGCGCAGCGCTGGCGCGGCGTTGTAGCAATAAGTGCCGGGATCGATCAGGAAATCCTCCCCCTCGGCCGCCAGCAACAACGCCAGCGCATCAGCATGGCCATGGCCGGCAATGCGGTTGTAGCCGAGCGGGCCGATATCCATGATCAGGCGCAGCGGCGCGTCGGCGGCGGCGCCGTGGTCGGTCACCAGATAGCCGCCTTCGGCAAACCATTGCGGCCACTGTGCCGGGCTGTCGACCGGCACTGCGGCCGGCACCAGCAGGCTGCTGCGCGCCGGCGTGGCGGCACTATCGAGCGCCGCCAGCTTGGCGTCCAGCAGCGGCGCCTGCAGCAGGCGAGCGCCTGCCGCCAGCATGGCTTCATAAGGCGTGCGGGCGCCATCGCCCAGCAGGCGGAACACCTTGCCATCGTCGGCGTCGCCGATCGGCGCTACCCGGCCGTGGCGGTCCAGCATGGCTGCCATGAACAGCAGCGCGGCGTGCAGGCGCTGGTCGAAGGCAGCACTGAAGCGGCGCCCGCCAGCAGCGACAGACAGTCGCGCGGCCAGCAGGAATTCCAGCGAAAACTTGTGATAGCACAGCGCCTGTTCGAGGTTGACGCCATCAGCGGCAAACTGCTTGACCATCTCCTCTTCCAGAATGCGCTCGGCGCGCTCGGCCAGCGCGCGCACCGGCCGCCAGCGGTCCCAGGTAACGGCGCCCACCACCACTCCGGCCGCTTCGCCGATCAGGTGATTGTCGGACGAGGAATGGAAGGAGTAGTTGTCGCTGGCAAAGCGGATGTGCTGGTAAATGCTGTCCAGCCAGCGCGCCAGCCGTTGCTGGCCGGCGGCGCCGGCAAACAGCGGCGACTCGGCGCCGCCCACCAGGTGCCAGACGATGCTCCAGTTGATCAGGCGAATGCCATGCTCGACCGGCGACGACCAGTTGGCGCCGCGCGCGTACGGGCAAGCGGCCAGCCAGCTGTCGAGCAAGCGGCCCAGCAGTTCCAGGTAGCGGGGGTGGCCGCTCCATTGCCAGGCCTGGGCCAGCGGCACCCACCACACGTGGCGGTTGAGCTCCCACAGGTATTTGATGTCGACCTCGCCCAGATGGCGGAAGTCGATGTCAAGGCCAAAGCTGAGCGGAATCGCGGTACCGGTCTTGGGGTCGCGGTTCCAGTCGGGACTGCCGTCATTGAGCGGCACCACGGTATCGAATACCGGCACGCCATGCGCGATCAGGGCGTCGGCTGCAGCCAGCACCTCGGCCTGGCCGCAGCGCTCGCTGGGCAGCGCCACCCATGGCGCGCCATAGGCGGCATCGGCCATCGCCGGCGGCACCCGCGCGGCGTCAAACCAGCCACGGCCCTGGGCGGCAGCGCGCAGCACACCGTGCACGCGGTAGGGCACCTCGGCCGGGGAAATCCGGCTCAGGCGGCGGATCAGCCAGCGCAGCCGGCTGGTGTTGTTGTTAGTTGCTGCCATCATGCCCTTTTACCTCGCCGCGCAGGCGCGCATACACGCCGGCCAGCGTGGCCGTCATGGCCGTGCTGCTGTAGCCGGCCTCGATGGTCGCGCGGCCGCGCGCACCGAGGCGCGCGCACAGGTCTGCATCGTCCAGCAATGCCGCCAGTGCGGCCGTCAGCGCCGGTACATCGCCGGGCGCCACCAATAATCCATTTTCGCCATCGGCCACTAGCTGCGGGATGCCGCCCACCGGCGTGGCCACCACCGGGCAGCTGCACGCCATCGCTTCGAGCAGCGCCATCGGCAGGCCTTCGCGGTAGGACGGCAGCACCAGCAAGGTGGCCTGGGCCAGCTCCTGCGCCACTTGTTCGCGGCTCAGCCAGCCGCGCAGCTGCAGCACGTCCTTCAGACCCAGTTCGGCCGCGCGCGCGCTGACCCGCTCCAGGTCGCCGTCGCCGCCCAGCACCAGTTGCAGTTGCGGCCGCGACGGCGCCAACGCCGCCAAGGCGACCAGCAAGTCATCGATGCCCTTGGCGGTTTCAGCGCGGCCGAGGAACAGCACCCGGCCCGGCTGGCGTCCTTCCGGCGCCACCGGCGGCGGCAACACCACCGCATTCGGCAATACCGTTACCGCCGCTGCCGGCGCCATCCCGGCCACAAACTCGGCCCAGCTATCGGACAGCACCAGCACGGCGCTGGCGCGGCTGAAGCTGTGCTGTATCCAGCGGCGCAACAGCGGACCGGCCTGCTCGGTGTAGTCGGCAAAGCCGCCGCCATGCAAATGCAGCACGGTGCGGCAGCCGAAGCGCCGCGCTACCGCCAGCAGCAGCGACTTGCGCAGGAAGCTGGCGCGCGAGGCGGTATGCACGTGGACGATGGCGGGCCGCGCCACGCAGCAGCGCCACAACAGGGTTGCCAGCGCGCCGCCAAACGAGCGCAACTTGGTCCAGGCGCCGCCATCGCGGTGGCTGGCCACCAGCTCGACGCCGTGTTGCGCGGCAAATGGCGCTTGCGCCAGGCCGGCCACCACGGCGGCCACGCCGCCGCGGCCGCTGGCGTCCGTGCTGAACATTAAGACCTGGCCGGCCGGCCACGCTGCATCTGCTTGCATCGCCGCGCCTAATCGATGCACGCGGCGCCGAAGTACTGGCTGATGTCCAGGTGCTGGACCAGCATGCGCAGCTTGCCGTTCTTGGTGCGCGTCAGCTCCCCGACCACTTGCACCTCGGCCGTGCAGCCGCCCTGGGTCTTTTCTTCCACCGCGTGGGCGATGCGTGCGCGCACCTCGTCCGACAGCGGCTTGCGGGTCACTACGTTGAGCACGAAATGGCCGGGCTGCGACTGCTCGTACTGGATCTGCTCAAAGTCGGCAATCTCGGAGAAGTGCGCGGCGCCCATGGTGCAGATCGAAATCAGGCGGTGGTCGTGGCACACCAGGAATTCCTGCAGGCGGCCCTCGATCCGCTCCACCGCCGGGTAACCCGGCAGCAGCGGATGCGGCTGGGCCGACAGCACCGCCATGTCGCCCGTGCGGTAACGCACGAACGGCATGACCTGGTTATCAAAACCGGTGCCGACGATTTCGCCCAGCACGCCAGGCGTGGTGATCACTTCGCCCTGCGGGTCAACCAGCTCGAAATGGCCGTACTGCGGCCAGAAGAAGCAGCGCTCATCGTCCGGCATCGAAGCCGCCATCAGTACCCGCTCGGTATGGCCGTAATGCTGCAGCACCGGGCAGTCGAACACTTCGCCCAGCAGGGCCTTCTGGTTGTCGTAGACGTTTTCGGAAAACAGCAGCACCGCTTCGATGCCCGCCTGGACCTCGGGCGCCGGGTGCTCCTTGAGCCAGCGCGCCAGCGGATAGGCAGCCGACGGGAAGGCGCTGATGATGCGCGGCTTCCACTGGCGCATGGCCTCGACGTAGTCCGCCATGTGTTCGCGCTCCAGGTGATCGGTGCTGAGGATCAGGTGGCGCTTGATCGGCTCATACATCCACAAGGCGCCGCCGCGCTTGACGGTCGGCACATTGCGTCCGCGCATGGCCAGCACCACATCGGTCGGACGCAGCTTGACGCGGTCGTGGAAGTACTGGACGAAGGCGTGCTCCTTGGCGCGCGACACGCCGCGCTGCAAGTACAGCTTCATCGGGGTCGAGGTCGAGCCGCCGGTAAAGGTCGGGAAGCGATGCTTGGCCTCCATGGCAGTCGACAGGTAAGCCTCGGGCGCCTGCTTGATAGCGTCTTTGCTGGTGAATGGCAACTGGCGCAGCACCGCTTCCGGATCGTCCAGCTGGGCCAGCAGGTGGCGGTAGGTGGCGTACGCCGGCACCGTCTCGATGGCCCAGCGCAGCGTGCTGGCCAGCTTGCTGCGGCTCAGCGCTTTCAGCGCGACCGGATCGCTGACGCCGGCTTCGGCCAGGTAGCGGCCGTAAGCGGGGCCATGGCGCCAGGAGGCCGGCACCAGCGCATACACGCGGCCAACGCTGGCCTTCAGCCATTGTGGTGAATTGATGTACGCCGCCAGCAGGGGGTGCAGGAAATCTTCAATCGACATACATACTCCTTGAATGTGGGCACCAGCTCATACCTGGCTCGCCGCGATGGCAGCTTCCGTCTTGGCCACCATGATATCGACCGAATAGCGTTCCAGTACCAGTGCCCTGCCGCGCTGTCCCATGCGGCGGCGCAGGGCCGCGTCCTGACCCAGTGTCAGCATCGCCTTCACCAGCGCCGCGACGTCGCGCGGCGGCACGATCAGCCCGGTCTCGCCGTCCAGCACCGCCTCGCGCGCGCCGCCCAGGTCGGAGGCGATCATCGGCACTTCCAGCGCCAGCGATTCCAGCATGGCCAGCGAAAAAGTTTCAACCGCCACCGACGGCAGCAGCGCAAAGTCGGCGCCACCCAGCACCGGGCGCACGTCCGGCAAATTGCCAAGGAAGCGGATGTGCGCCGCCAGCCCGCGCTGGCGCGCCTGCTCGGTCACGGCGGCGCGCAGCGGGCCGTCGCCAGCGCACAGCAGCACCAGACCGGGCAGCTGGCGCAGCACTTGCTCCAGCGCGTCGAGCACCAGGGCGTGGGCTTTTTCCGGCCGGAAGGCGGCAATGTGGGCCACCACCAGCGCATCGTCGGCGATGCCGTGCAGGCGGCGCAATTCGGCGCCGGCCTGGCGCGCGGCCAGCGGTTCGAAACGGCCGACATCAATGCCGTTATGTACCGTCACGGCCAGCTTGCGGATGAACGGATACTTGGCCTCCCAATAGGCGCGCTGGGCGTCGCACACAAACACAATCTGCTCGCACTGGCGCATCAGCCACTGGTACAGCAGGCGGTCCTGCCACTCGGCCTTGGCATTGCGGTTGATGGTGGTGTGGATCGCCACCACCAGCCGTGGACGACGGCGCGACAGGCGCGACGCCAGCCAGCCGACCAGCAGCGAAATTTGCAAGGTGCAGTGGACCACGTCAATCTGCTCGGCATCGATGGCTTGCGCCAGCCGGCGCACCGGTGTCAGGTCGCAGCGCGTGCGGCGCACCGCATGCAAGTGGCGCACCCGGCTGGCGTCGATGCGGGCCAGCTGGTCCAGTTGCGGCTCAAAGGTGAACAAATGCACACCATAGCGCGCAGGGTCGATACGGTTGGCCAGATCCACCACCTGGTTTTCCGCACCTGCCCTAAGCAAGCTCGGCAGTACCATCATCAGCTGAGACGTCATTTCCGGTTCCACTCCAGGGTGCACCAGAATCAGGTGCGAAGGGCTTGCAGGTAGTACGCGGTCGCCTGGTCCAGGCCTTCCGCCACACGGTGCGTAGGCGCGTAGCCCAGCAGGCGGCGGATCTTGTCGGTGTTGGCTTGCGAATGGCGCACATCACCGTCGCGGAACGGCCGGTACTGCGCCTGTGCCTGCGCCACTGCCGGCAGTTCGCGCGCGACCCGCTCACGGATCAGCTCAAACAGCTCGTTAAGGGTGGTGCGGTCGCCCAGCGCGATGTTGTACACCTGGTTGAGCGCAGCCGGCTCGGTACTGCTGGCAGCCAGCAGGTTGGCTTGCACCACGTTGGCGATGAAGCAGAAGTCGCGGCTGGTCTCGCCGTCGCCATTGATCAGCACCGGCTCCTTGTCGAGCAAAGCCTTATACCACTTGGGGATCACGGCCGCATAGGCGCCAGCCGGATCCTGGCGCGGTCCGAACACATTGAAATAGCGCAGGCCTACGCTGTCCAGCTGATAGCAGCGGGCAAACACGTCGGCATACAGCTCGTTGACGTACTTGGTCACCGCATACGGCGACAGCGGCTTGCCGATCAGCTCTTCCACCTTGGGCAGGCCCGGATGGTCGCCATAGGTGGAGCTGGAGGCGGCATAGATGAAGCGCCCGACGCCGGCGTCGCGCGCCGCCACCAGCATATTCAGGAAGCCGGTGATGTTGACGTCATTGGTCTGCTGCGGATTTTCCAGCGAGCGCGGCACACTGCCAAGCGCAGCCTGGTGCAGCACCACCTCGGCGCCGGCGCAGGCGGCAGCACAGGCCTGCGGGTCGCGAATATCGCCTTCCATGAAGCGGAAACGCTGCCATTGCTGCGGGCTGACCAGCGCACGTACCTGCTCCAGGTTGTGCGCATGGCCGGTGGCGAAGTTATCCAGGCCAACCACTTCCTGGTCCAGTTGCAGCAGGGCTTCCAGCAGATTGGACCCAATGAAGCCGGCCACGCCCGTGACCAGCCAGCGGCGCGGCGCGGCCTGCAACTGCTGGCGCACCTGCGCGTACACGTCCGCTACCATGCTTACAGACGCCACAGGCTGATCCCCGCTGCGCGGAACTGCGCCTGATCACAAATACCTTTGACATCGATCAGCACTGGCTTGTCTTGCAGCAGGCGCTGATAGTCGGCCGGGGTCCAGCCCAGGTAGGCGTGATGGGCCACCGCCACTACGGCGGCGTGGGCCGGCTTGAGGGCGTCCACCGGCGTCAGGCTGACGCCATATTCGTGCTCGGCTTCGGCGCTGTCGGCTTCGGCGTCGGTCACTTGCACCGTCACACCGAACGATTGCAGTTCGCGGATCACGTCGATCACTTTGGAGTTGCGCAGGTCCGGGCAATTTTCTTTGAAGGTCAAGCCAAACACCGTGACGGTCGACTTGCCGACGTCATGACCGGCGCAGATCATTTGCTTGATGGTCTGCTGGGCGATGTAAGCGCCCATGCCGTCATTGATGCGGCGGCCGGCCAGGATCACTTGCGAGTGATAGCCGAGCTTTTCCGCCTTGTGGGTCAGATAGTACGGGTCAACGCCAATGCAGTGACCGCCGACCAGGCCTGGTTTGAATTTCAGGAAGTTCCACTTGGTGCCGGCCGCTTCCAGCACGTCGTTGGTGTCGATATGCATGCGCGAGAAAATCAGCGACAGCTCGTTCATCAGCGCGATATTCAAGTCGCGCTGGGTGTTTTCAATCACCTTGGCGGCCTCCGCCACCTTGATGCTGGCCGCCTTGTAGACGCCAGCCGTGACCACCGAAGCGTACACCGCAGCGACCACCTCCAGCGTGGCCGCATCCTGGCCCGACACCACTTTCTTGATCTTGGTAAAGGTATGTTCTTTGTCGCCCGGATTGATACGTTCCGGGCTATAGCCGACGGTGAAGTCGCGGCCACATTGCAGGCCCGAAACCCGTTCCAGAATCGGCACGCAGATCTCTTCGGTCACACCGGGATAGACGGTCGATTCATAGACCACGATATCGCCGCGCTTGAGCGCCTTGCCGACCGTTTCGGAGGCACGCACGACCGGCGTCAGGTCAGGCTGGTGCGCATCGTCGACGGGCGTCGGCACGGCCACGATATGGAAGTCGGCGCCAGCCAGCACGGCCGTATCAGCGGTGTAGACGATGTCCGTGCGCTGCAACTCGGCGGCAGCCACTTCATTGGTGCGGTCATGGCCGTTGCGCAGTTCCGTCAGGCGCACTTCATTGATATCGAAACCGATGGTGGGCGCACTGCTGCCGAAAGCGACGGCCACAGGCAAGCCCACATAGCCCAGTCCAACGACAGAAATTTTCCGATTATGCATGGCAACCAGCTCTCTAGTAACAGCTCTCTACAGTGAAAGGCACCACATCTTCAGCGCCACGTAAGCATTGCAATTCTTGCTACAACTATGCACCCGAACTATACCGGAATAATTCAGTATCGACAATACGCCCACCAGTGCGTGCGGGGCTAGCGGCGAAAAAAAAACGCCTTCCCCCGCTGCCGGAGGAAGGCGCCTTGATCGGCCTGATGTGCTTAGTCAGGCAGGCGGATACGCATGTAGAAGACCGACTGCAAGCCCTTGCCGTCAACGTTGTGGCAGGTCGAACTATCGTAAGGAACACCGCTGACGATGGTGGTCGTGCAGGCATTCATGATGGCGTCCACGTACAGACTCTCAGGATTGCCACCGCGGGGGGCCGCCAGGAAAGTTACGCCATCCAGCGCGTACGGCAAGGTCGCCTTGCCCACATCGGTGTAAGCCCCCAGCGTGAACGACAGCTTGCCGTCAGCGCCAGCCGTTTCCTTGACCGGATAGATGAAGAATTGCGAGCTCTTGGTGCCGCGGTTAGTCCACATCAGCCACTGGCGTCCCTTGGCATCCTCAAAATAGCGGACATTGCCATAGATCTCGATGGTCGGCCAGCGACCGTCATACAACACCACGCCGGTTGGGCTGGTGACGGTCAGGTAAGTGCCGTAGACGCTGGAATTGGTCGGATCTTCCTTGTGCAAGCTGGTGAAGGTGCGGCCCTTGCTATCCACATAGGAATCGATCAGTTTGGCCGCTGGCGCCTTGGTAGCCCCCGTCGGGGCTGCAATCGGCGCCGTCGAATCGGTCTGGGCCCAGCTGGCATCACTACTCAGGCCGGAACGCCAGGCGCGATTGCCGTTGTAGACATACGGGAATGTCGACGGGTCGAGCAAAGGCACGTTTGAGGCGGTCTTGTACAGGTCGCGCTGGGCGACGCCATACAAGCCATCGCCGATGCCTTTCGGGCTGACGAACAGGTAGTCATAGCCATGGCGCAAACCGATCAAGTGCTGCACTTGCGTGCCCCAGGTCCAGGACTTGGTGGCGGCGGTATATTTGCCGCAGGCATATTCGGTGCGCGCCTGCGAGGTCACAATCGGGTTAGCCAGTTCACGCGATGCCTTGACGCAGATGGTGCCATCCGCGCCAATGGCAAAGTTACCGTACTGGCGGAACTTGGCAGGCAGCACCTGCCATGAGCCTGGTACGACGACGGGGGTCTTAAACGACGACGAGCTGGCATAGACGGTCGGCACACTGTTCGGCCACGTCACCACGTAGGCACTATCGTCACGCGCATCGCGCAACAAGCCCACATCGTCGGTCGTCGGGCCGATCGCCTCCTGCGCCCAAGTGCCCACGGCACTGGTGGTTGGGGCGCGTTTCATCAGCCGCCAGTACGGGGTACCGGTGGTCCGGTCGGTGTACAGATAGGCAATGCGCACGGTGCCATCAGCGTGGCGTGTGATGCGCGGCTGATGACCGCCCCAGCTGTTCATAATCGTGTCATTCACGCCGACATTAGCGTCGGTGGCCACAGCCTCGAAGCGGTCGACGTAGGGCACCGTCACCACTGGTGCGGCGAAAACGGGCGCCAAGCCCAGCGCCAGCGCCGACGCCATGATTAACCGTGCTGGCACACCTACTGTGCGGCCAGCAACGTAATCTTGAGAAAAAGATACCTTAGCCATTTCGAATCTCCATGAACAGATGTTTACTGAACGACGCTTCAGTGCGATTTTTCCGCGCGCCGCGCATTTGTCACCTGTGGCTGCGGCGCCCCACCACTTTGCTGTCCTACCACCTCTACCACCTTAAGCCGGCAGTAACGACAGCCACTGCATGTTCGAAGATTATTCTCGCAAGAAAAAGTCTGACGGCAACTTCAATTATGCACTTGATAATTCTTGAGAACCAATCCTGACACCAAACATCCTAGCATACTTTCGCAAAAAAAAATTTCCCCATGGAAAAATAAGTGGTGACAACGGGCATCAGTGTGGTGGCGCCGCCGCAGCCCCCGTCCCGATTGCGAGCGCAGGGGCTGATCTATTATAATAGCGGCAAGTTCCTTCGCCCCATCCCTGCCGGAGATTGCCCTGAGCACTGCACTACAGCCCTCCCCCCATGCCCTGGGCTACCGCCCTGATATTGACGGCCTGCGTGCCGTGGCCGTGCTGGCAGTGGTGCTGTACCACGCCTGGCCAGCCTGGATTCCTGGCGGTTTCATCGGCGTCGATATCTTTTTCGTCATCTCCGGTTACCTGATCAGCGTGATCATCATGTCGCAGCTCGTCTCCGGGAGCTTCAGCCTGGCCGACTTCTATGCGCGCCGCGTCCGGCGCATCTTTCCGGCCCTGCTACTGGTCATGCTCGCCACCGCCGTGTTCGGCTGGACCGTCCTGCTGCAAGGCGAATTCCGCCAGCTGGGCCGGCACACCGCCGCCGGCAGCGGCTTCGTGTCCAACCTGGTGTTGTGGCAGGAGGCTGGTTACTTCGATAACGCGGCGACCACCAAACCGTTGCTCCACCTGTGGTCGCTCGGCGTGGAAGAACAGTTCTACCTGCTGTGGCCACTGATCCTGTGGCTGGTGTTCCGCCGTCATTTCAACTTCCTGCTGGTGACGGCGCTGATCTTCTGCGCCTCGATGGCGCTGAACCTGGCAACGGTGCAGGGCGACCCGACCAGCGCCTTTTACTCGCCAGCCACGCGCTTCTGGGAGCTGATGTCCGGCGGCATCGCCGCCTATCTGCAACTGCACCATGCGCCCTGGTCGACACGGCTGCAGCGCTGGGCCTCATGGGGCGGTGGCGCCCTGCTGGCGCTCGGCTTTGCCCTGATCAAGGCGCAACTGCCCTTCCCCGGCTGGTGGGCCGTGCTGCCAGTCAGCGGCGCCTTCCTGCTGATCATGGCTGGCCCGGCCGCCCCGCTGAATGCACGCCTGCTCGGCGCGCGCCCAGCCGTCTGGATCGGCCTGATCAGCTACCCGCTGTACCTGTGGCACTGGCCACTGCTGGCCTACGGCTTCATCGTGTATGGCGAAAAGCCCAGCTACAGCGTCAAACTGGCGCTGGTGGGCGCAGCCTTTGTGCTGGCCACGCTCACTTACCGCATGCTGGAGCTGCCGCTGCGGCGCGTCGCCAACAAACGCGCCGTGGTGCAGCAGCTGGCCATCGGCATGGTGGCGATGGTCAGCCTGGGTGGACTGGCTGCCAGCGGCCTGCTGCGCGAACGCATCAATGCCCACGGCGCGGACGTGTTTGTCAACGCGCTCAACGACAGCGCCTACCCGGGACCCGCCTTTACGCCGCTGCGCCACCAGAATATCGTGTTCCAGCAAGTGCCGGGCCGCGGCGCCGGCCTGACCGTGTTCCTGGGCGACTCGGTAGTCCAGCATTACGGCCCCTATATCGAACAGGCGCTCACGGCGCCGCAAGCGCACACCAGCTCGGTCATCTTTGCCACCGCCGGCGGCTGTCCGCCGATTCCGCACACGGTCAAGCTGCCGCGGGTGCAGTACCCGCTGTGTCCGGCGACGGTCGAGGCGGCCTACGATCTGGCGCGCAGCGCACGCACCGACACCGTCGTCATCGGCGCTGCCTGGCAGGGCTACTTCGCCGCCGATAACCAGCTGCTGCTGTACAACGATGGCCAGCGCCAAGCCAGCTTCCCTGGCCGCGACGCCATGGAACTGGCCTACCAGTCGCTCGAGGACGGCTTGCGCAGCCTGCACGGCAAACGCCTGTTCCTGGTATTGCAGCCGCCCTCGGGCAATGCCTACGATCCGCGCAATATGTATGCGGGCTCGCGTTTTGACAGCATCCATCCGCGCGCCGTGATTCCCGAGCTCGACTATGCGCGCTACCTGCGCGATAACGCTGCCGTGCGGACGCGCCTGCAACAGATTGCCGCCCGCACCGGCGCCCAGGTCATCGATCCGGGCGCCACGCTGTGCCATGATGGGGTGTGTCCGGTGCGTGACAGCGACGGCAGGCCGCTGTACACCGATGGTATTCACATGCGCCCGTTCTACAGCCGGCGCGCCGCCACCTTCCTGGCGCCGGCACTGGTGCCGCCTGCGGCTGCAGTTGCCGCCACGGCGCCTTAGGCGCGGCGCTGCGGTGTAAGGCGCTGCTTGCGGTCGAAAATGGTCAGGCCACCACTGCTGCATAGGTGGTGGCTGCCGTCGACGCGCATCACTTCGCGCTCCACGTAATGTTGCTCGTCCAGCGCCACTACTTCATGCACGATCAGGCCCGCGCCGTAATCGCAATAGCCCTGGCGCTGGCCGACACGGAACAGGCGCTCGCCTTCCCACAACAATCCGCCGTTGCGCCCGCCATCACTGTCGATCTTGACCGGATTATTCGGGTGCGCCGTCCAGTGGCTGCTGCGCGGCGAATCCGCGTGGAACAGATGTAGTTCGGAACAGTGGTCACCCGCCATGCCGGGGTCGAGGTTGGTCAGCATCCACCATTTTCCCGCGCGCGGGAATAGCATGGTGTCGGCGGCGGCCACCTGGTCCATCAGCACGTCCGAGCATTCCCAGCGCATCGGAAACTCAACGCAGCGGTACAGGCGAATCTGGCGCGACGCCGAAATTTCCGGGCACATGTACAGCTCGTCCTGGTAGCGCAGCAGATAGGGGAAGGACAGGTGCTCCGGCTCGATCAGGCAGGGCCCCAGCTCGCGCCAGCGATCGCCATCGCGGCGCAGCACGGCAATATGGCCGAGGCGGCGCGCCTCATCATAGTCTTCAAAGAAGCAATAGGTCTGGCCGCCTTCCTCCAGCAGGAAGGGATCGGCCCAGAAATGTCGGTCCGGCATGGCCGGCATCGGCGCCGCGCCGTCAAACACGGTGCGCCAGCTGGCTTCGGCCGCGGCCAGTGTCCAGCGCGAATGGCGCGGCTGGTAACGGCCGCGCCATTGGTAGTGCAGGCGTCGCCAGCCCACGCGCGCCAGGTAGCACAATTCATCCAGCAAGCTGGCGCGCCCGGCTGGCGCTGGCGCTGGCGCCAGCGGCGCCAGCGGCGCCGGCCAGTCGGCACCGCCGGCTACGCGCGACAACAATAGCGCCAGCTGCCGGCAGCCGTGTGCAACGATAACGGCGTGGTTGTGCGCAAATCGTTCGCGGGTCTTGTAAAAGCCCTGCGCGTAACGCCGCCCACTGGCGTCGTCCAGCGCGTAGCCGGTCTTGGCCCAGGCATGGAAGCACTCCCAGAAACCCAGCTCGGCATCGGGACCCAGGCGCGGGTCGGCCGCGACCAGGGCCAGCGATCCCAGCCGCGCAGCGCCGGCCACCGCCGCGCTGCAGGCGCTACCGTCGATGCTGATCACGACATCCAGCTGCAAGGCGGCCAAGGCGGCCGGCGTCAGCGCCGCCAGCGCCTGCACCGGCAC
>NZ_WWCN01000001.1 GCF_009857445.1 Duganella flavida | reverse complement strand
TATTCGGGCCTTGCAGGCACAGATCGATTTAATCGAGAAATCACTGTCGAATTACTGCCGATCAGCGCCGGGCTACCGTCTGCTTAACACGGTGTCAGGCATTGGCCCAATCTTGGCGACAGTGATCTGGTCACGAAGGTGCCAGCGTCGAATGATGCCGAGTAGAGCCACGTTGATCACTCCGATCTCCTGCCGATAAGACAGGTGGAATTGTGCTACTAACGTGGGTCAGATTCAGTTGCAAATTCGTGGGGAAAGTGGGTCAATTTTCAGTGCAACTTAACAACATGCGAATAAGCAAGGGTAGGCAGTAGGAATGCTCTGCGACGGGATTGTGCTGCGCATGAACAGGCAAGGCCGCGTGGCGGTGCATACCTTGAGTTCAATGGAGTTGGATGGACGTCGCTTTTCAAAAGGATATGCGCGGCCATCACACCTTGGTGACATCGGCCATCATACTTTCGACCACAGCGGCCGTGCGGCAACGTTGTCAACATCGTTGAAACCCGCGTAGAATGCGTGGCACGCGGGTGTAGTTCAATGGTAGAACGGCAGCTTCCCAACCTCAGTTGCGGGGCTAGCGGATGCGCCATCCGTAAGTTGTTCCGTCCGATAAATTATGGACGTAACAAGCGCCCTGAACGACTTTCCATCCAGGCTGGTCGCACTTGATAAGGCTGTCGATGCTGCCAGCCTGCGCAAGCCGATACGCCGCCTTGCCTTGCGGTGTGTTGGCCCATGCAGCTGCTGCCTTCTCATCTTTTACAGTTAGATAGGCATTGCCATAGCCTTTTGCGAAGCCGGCTGCATAGGCGTTTTCATGGATGTACCAGCCAAACGCGCCGAAAGTTATGCAGCACGAAAGTGCGCAAGCAGAAATCCAGATTGCCGCGTGCTTGGCTGCGGTCAGGCGGGCGACATCACGGGCGGTCGCGGACACTGCTCTGGCCAATTCCAATTTGGCCGATTCTTTAGTCGATACGAGCGTAGCGTCGGCAGTCTTTTGAAATTCACGTAGCGTGTTGATCGCGGCTTGCTTAATCAAATCGGGGAAGCGTGCGTACATGGTCTGGTGGTACTGTAAGACCATCAGAACGAGCCAGAGTGCGTCGTTATTTTTCAGTCCCAGGGCGTCGCGTATCTGATAAATCTGCTGGCGTTCAGCATCGGTTGGCTGCCTGCCAAGCAGTTTGGCGAAGCTGTCGTCCAGTTCATTCATTTGGAAGCCGCTCCAGCATGGCTTTGACCGCAGCCCGCCAGCGATGCAGTTCCGCACGATTACCCAAGGGGAGGTCCTTTGCTGCCAAGGCGATGTTCATGCGCTTACTGTAGATGTCGTCGCTGACACGGTCCGCCAAGTCTGGAAAGGTCAGCGAGAGGCCGCCGCGTTCTTCGACTAGCCCGCGTCGTTTAGAGCCGTTGTATAGCTCGAATTTCCGCTCCTCGCCGAAGTAGCCGTTTCTGACGACATGAACGACGGTTTCGGGAATGGCATCCATATATTCCTTGAGCAGTTCTAGACTGTCACGCTGACGGTTGATCACCCATAGCGTGACCAGTTTACGGCGTAGTTCTGGCAGCGTGCTGCTCAGGATCGGTCCATGAGCGCTGACGGACTTGTTGTTGCGTGCGGCGCTGTTGATGACGATGACGCTCTCCGGATGGTTGTCAGCGACGTTGATTAGTTCTATCCAGCCATCGGCGCCATCGAGGTCCAGCAGCTCGGTGCGTGTGCTGTCTTTGTACGCCTTCCAGACGTCGGGATTGCTGGTATCCGCGTCGATCAGCACGAGGTCTTCTCCGCGCTGTAGAAAGTAGTCGACGGTCGCCATGGATACCAATGATTTGCCGACGCCGCCTTTGCCGCCACCGATCAAAAAAATATTTTTCGCCATGGTGTTTCTCCTAGATGTCGTCGGTGTCCGAAGCGACAGGGAACGAGGCTTTGCCCAAGGCCTGAGACTTGGCTTCAACCGGCCTCACAGTGATGGACACCGGCGGCGTCTTTTTACGTGCTGGCTTGGTACGTAGCAGGTAGTTCTTCAGCGTTGGCGTCGCGATGTCCAATCCTTCTCCACGCAGGGCCTCGGCAATTTGCGCGAGGGAGTATCCGCGTTTCTGTAGCGTGTTGATTTCCTTGGTTAGCATGCCGACTGCGGCCTGCTTGGTGTACTCCTGCTTAGGCTTCGCTACCGCAGGCATGCTGCGCAGTTTTGCAGCGATCGCATCAAGTTGCTCGGTCGTGTATTTCATATCTGGCTCCAGACGTGCTGTGCTTACAGTAGCACTCCAGCCGGCGCGGACCTTGTGCCAGATCAGTGCGAGGTCGTCGCAGAATCGTAGACTAGGGTGGTAAGCGAAAGAGATACAGGATGGCCCTTGTCACACACATGCTGTCGCATGTGGTGCCAAGGGACGCCTTGCCATTCGGCGCTACGCTTCTCACAGCAAGCCTCATCCTGCAAGGGGCACGCCCCTTGACCCCAGACACGCTGCGCGTAGCGCCGCCAGCGATCACTGTTATCACTGGAGGCAGCATGCCTTTCGAAAAACGTGGCGATGAAATTTTAGATGCGGTGATCAATGTGCGTCTGACGAAGACTGAAAAAGCACGTCTTATCGAGGATGCAGACCTGGCCGCGTTAAGCATGTCCGAGTTGGTAAGGCGGCGTTATTTTGGACGCCCCATTCTTGCTAACGCAGATCAAGCGATGATCCGCGAGTTGCGACGATTGGGCGGCCTGCTTAAGTACCTGCACAACGAAACAGGCGGTGTGCTACACCGCGATACTGCCGGCGTGCTCGCAGCACTGAAAGCCTACATCGAGAGGCTCAGTCATGATCGTCAAAAAAATTAAGAACCCGAAGAAGTCCGCTTCGAAAAGTGCCCGCGTCGGGCGACTGATGGATTACATCTGCGCACCGGAACAAGAGATTAGCAACGAGAAGTGTTTGTACGCCGGCGCGCGCGGCTTTCTGTCCGATGACCATGAAGCGCAGAAGGCCGAGATGCTCGCGCTGTCGCAAGAAGCGGTGCGCAGCCCGGATACGATCAACCACTATGTTTTGAGCTGGCAGGAAGGAGAACAACCCAGTTCGCGACAGGTCGAAGAGGCGGTCGATATTTTTCTCAAGGAGCTAGGATTGGAAGGGCACCAGACGATGTATGGCCTGCATGCAGATACCGACAACGTGCATCTTCACATCGCCATCAACCGCGTTAATCCCAAAACGCTGAAGGTGATTAAACCGAATCGCGGTTTCGACATCGAGGCTGCGCACAAGGCGGTGGCCCGCATCGAGGAAAAGCAAGGCTGGCAACGGGAGGCGCATGGTCGTTACCGGGTCAAGAACAATGGCGAGATCGAACGAGATGTGCGTGGGCATGAGGAAGCGCGTCAGCCGGAGCAGGCCAAGTGCGATATGGAGCAGCGTACCGGCGAGAAGTCCGCCGAGCGGGTCGCCATCGAGACAGGTGCCCCAATCATCAAGGCTGCCACCAGCTGGCAGGACCTGCATCAAGCGCTGGCTAAGGAAGGCATGCGTTATGAACGCACCGGCAGCGGCGCGGTGCTGTTCGTGAACGATATCGGCGTGAAGGCCAGTCGCGCGGATCGGGAAGCCAGTCTGGGTAAGCTTGAAAAGCGGCTGGGGACATTCGAGCCATCGACGCGACAGAAAGTGGTGGAGCGCGCACCGGAACCAGTGAAGCATGTGGTGCGGGGATGGAAACTGTATAGCGTGAATCGGCGGGCGTATGCAGCCGAAAAAGACGCGGTCTTAAAGGCGTTAAGACAGTGCCAGGAAGCCGAACGCAAAGCGCTGCTGGCACGTCATCAGCGCGAGCGCGCGGAGGTGCTGCAGGGCCGCTGGAACGGGCGCGGAGAGCTACGTAATGCGCTGGAGAGTATTGTGGCGGCGCGGCGCGCAGTGGAGCAGGCAGAGATGCGGGACCGGCAGCGTACGGAGAGGGCGATGCTGCGCGAACGATATCGGCCATATCCCGATTTGGAGCAGTGGTTGCGTCAACAGGAACAGCCCGAGTTGGCAGAACAGTGGCGTTACCGTGCTACCGAAGTGCAGCAGATACGGGGAGACCATGCAGCACCGGCCAGGCCGCGCGATATACGCGACTATGTGCCGAAGATCGAGGGTGGCGAAGTGCGTTATGCGCGCGGCGACATGGCGCGAAGCGGTGCCGATGCGGCATTTGTCGATAAAGGTGGCGAGATCGATGTGTATGCGTGGCGCGAGCGTGCTAGCGTGTTGGCGGCGCTCCAGCTGGCCGAGCAGAAGTGGGGATCATTCGAAGTGACCGGGCGCGCCCAATTCAAAATGCTGTGCGTTGAGCTGGCGGTGGAACATGGGTTCAAATTAGATAATCCAGAATTGCAGCAGCAGATCGCTCAGGAGCAGCGGCGTTTGCTGGAGGCGCGGGCCATGTCGCGCGGTTTCGACGCGCAGCAGGTTGCGGATCGCGAGGGCGGGGCGGAGGTGCAGGCCGATCTGGTCGCAGACGCGCAGACGCGTGAGACTCCGGCATTGGAGCGGAGTGCCAAGGCTTACGCTTCGCATTACCGGGATGTCTTGAAGCAGCAGAGCCAAGGCGGGCGTGTAGCGGATCCATCGCGGGTGGATGCGATGATCGCGGTGCGCATGCGCGCCACGGGCCATACACAACAGCAGGTCGAGGCGGTCCTAAGGCAATGCGCGCCGGCGACGCGCCAGAAGGGGGAAGTCCGCGACTGGGAGAACTATGCGAAACGTACTGCCGAATACGCGTTCGGCGCGTCAGGCCAGCAGCAAGCAGATGCGCTCAAAAGATATTGGCAACAGTGGCAGAAACTGGAGGGACGGGAAGCAGAGCAGCAACGTGAGCGTGGTCGCGGCATGTCACGGTAAGCGTATTAAAGAACAAACGGACGCGGTCACGGAACGCTAAGGCATTGTGCTCCGGACTCAACCAAACAGCGCGAAGGCGGGTAGCACGCGTCGCGTGGCAGTGCTCAGGAAAGGGAGTCAAAACACAGGCGCTCAGAAGGCGCACGTGGCTGGTTATGCTGCGATTACTTCATCCAGTAGTTCCGGGTGGTTATCGAGTAGCTTCAACAGCTTGACGGTCGCAAGCGGCGGTTTTGTTTTGCCAAGCTCGTAACGCGAAAACGCATTGACGCCGCCGCCGAAGATTTCGCCAGCCTGGCGTTGATCCAGCTTCAACTTCTTGCGCACTGCAACGATGAACACTGGATCGACGACGGAGGCGTTGACCTCTTTATTAAACGCCAACATGAGATCCATCGTCCGACGCGATTCTTCTGGGCCTAATAACTCCTCGTCGCAGGCTGGGCAAAACTCGCCCGCGACCTGAGGCAGGACAGTCGACACCCCTTTATAGGTGTAGTTGATGTCCCGCACATCGTGGATCATTTCGGCTTTGCCGCAGTTTTCGCATTTCATTTTATAACTCCTTGAACGATACAATCAGCACACCGTTTTGTATCATCAATTTTAGATACACCTCGTCGCCTGCCGGCGTTTTGGTGTGATAGACATCCATCCAGAGTCCGGGATTCATGTCGGACTCCATGGTCTTGTAGAAGTGACCCGTGTTCGGTAAATCCAAGACCACGTCAATCATCTGATCGTGGGTCAGCCGCAAGCTGGTCGCGCCTAATCGTGCGACTTTGGTCGTTTTGTATTGCCCCTGCTGGATCAGCGCAAGCAGCGCCGCCAAATTGTGGGTTGGGTTGGTGTAATTGGTCATTGGGTTGGCTGCGATAGCGCATATGATCCACATTAACCTATTTGGTTAAATTAATCAAGTTGGTTAATGGCGAGCGATGTCAAGACAGCGAATTTGCGACCGAACCCTGCTTAACCACGCGGTTAACGGGCAGGAAGCAGAAAGCTGCGCAGGGGGACTTCCTCAATCGTATCCCATTCCCAACGTCTGGGCCTGTGCCGTTAGTTCATCCATGGCTGCATAAGTGGCTTGGTCGCGTTGTTCTTTGTACGCCATCAGGTCGGTGAACTTGATCCTGCGATGCCGGCCGGTTTTGGTGTGGGGCAGCGCGCCGTTATCCAGCAGTTTCACCAAGTGGGGCCGTGAAACGTTGAGCATGTCGGCGCTTTCCTGCGTGGTTAGCTCAGCATGGATGGGGACCACCGTCACGGCGTTGCCCAACGCCAGTTCACTGAGGATTTCTCCCAGCAGTCCGAGAGCGACGGCGGGGAGTTCGATCACTTCCCTCTGTTGGCGTTCATTGACCAGTTCAAGGCGCTGAGTTTCGACCTTTGTCGAAAGAAAGGTTGCCAGCTGACGGCTCGCGACCACCGCCGCATTGATTGCCTTCTCATCTGGAAATACTGCGTGGTGACGGGCGGCGTTGGTCATGACTCTCTCCAAGACGATAAATTGAATGGTGGCGATTTCCGGTCAGTTCATTTTATTCGAAATAAACGAAACGTAAAGGAGCGAGGGTGCGCGTTCTGTAGTGAGCGGAATGTAATCCAGTTTTTTGCGCGCCGATTCGTTCAAGAGCCGCCACTTAAGAAAATAACAAATGATTGACATAAAACTAATTGCTGTTGCCGCATTGAGACACAATCGTGTGACAGTGCTGAAGATCGCGCCGCTGGCTCAATTGATCAATCGCGCTGAAGCGGGGGAGTCTCGTGTCTGAATAGCGGAGTTTCCCCATACCAAGCTATCAATGCGCAAGTACTGGAGAGGCGCGAAGGAGAGCGGAATGAACACTGAGGTATTACTAGAAAAGCTGTTGGAGCAATTATCGAAACCTGCTCCGGTGTTGTTACCTGTAGCGATTGATTTATGGGATACCAGACACATTGCGGCTTACCTTAAGCGGTCTGTCGATACTGTGAGGGACGACATTATCACTCTGCCGTCATTCCCCCGCCCGATTCGTCTGCCGATAAGGGGGACAGCGCGCGCCCAAGCGCTGTTCAAGGCGCGTGAGGTGATCGCCTGGGCGGAGCGGCATACTTCCCGATAAATCGTGTCCAGTCGTTGCCACACGCCCGCATGAGGGCGCTAAAAGCGGGCGCAAGCTTACAGCTTTTGAGCGATGTCGTCGGCGGTCGCGTTGTAATACGTCTGCAATTGTTTGATGTCACGATGGCCGACCATACGGGCCAGATCCAGCACGTTGATCTTGGATGCCAAACGCGTAATCGCTTCATGCTGGCTATCGTGGAAGGTTAAGCCTTCCACGCCCGCACGGTGACGCGCCATGCGGAACATCGCGTCGAGCGTCGCTGTTGTGATACAGAAGCCATTCGGGACCATCGACCAAATTTCCACGGCCCGTGGTGATAACGGGACGTAGCGCGGGTAGCCACTTTTCGTCATTTTCAGATGGGCAACGCGGCCGTGAACGTCACCGGCGCGCAGGCCGCAGATTTCTCCGGCCCGCATGGCGGTCTCAATGGCAAACAGGAAGGCGAGTGCGATACGTTGCTGGATCGTCTCCGGTGCGGTGATGCTGCCGTCGCTAGGCCAGCGCAAGGCGATGCAGATACGGTCGATCTCGTCCTGCGAAATGCGGCGGTCGCGGTGGGGTTTCGGTCGCGGGCGCGCGACATCTCTGGTCGGGTTGGTTTGCAGCCACTGCCATTCCTTGCGGGCCACCGAGAACACATGGGACAGCAGGTTCATTTCGCGGGTGACGGTGCCACCCTGCACACTGCGCAGTCGCTCGTCACGCCAGGCGGCGATATGTGATGTCGATAACTGTGCCATGGTGATGGGGCCGAGTGATGAGGCCGCCATAGCCGCAAGGCGACCGGCTTCCCAGCGATAGCCGCGCTTGGTGCGCGATACTTCAATTTCGTAGCGCCGGAAAGCCTCGGCGCACGTTTTGGTGACGGCAAGCTGTTGCTCACCCTGTCCCAACGTCATGCGCTGGTGTGCTTCCCACTTCAGTGCGGCAGCCTTGGTGTCAAACGTGCCCGACACGCGAACGCGATGGACCATGATGCGGTGCCGCCACTTTATGCCTACTTTCACTGGACTAGACATGTTGCACCTCCTTCTTTGAACGTCAGAGAAGGTTAGACCGGCGAAGTTGCCAATCGTTGTGGCAATCGCTTGCCAATAGTGGTGCAAAATCACTGTCTTTACTTTGCTTTGCCGCAGGAGATGACGTAAAAAAACCCGGAGATCCCCTATGAAGAAGGCGATTTCCGGGTTTTTCGAGCGTTGTCTAAAACGCAAATTGGTGCCGACTGCCGGTTTCGAACTGGCCACCTGATGATTACAAATCAACTGCTCTACCAAATGAGCTAAGTCGGCGTGACTTTTACGGGGCGAATTATACGCTATTTAATACGCGTCAGCGTAGGACGGCCGCCCTTTTTCGGCGGGTCGTTGTTGTCGCCCGGGGTGTCAGGCACTGCGGTTTTGGCTTCGCTGGCTGCTGGCGGCACGGCCGACAAAATCGGCGCGGCCGGTGCGTCTTCCACCGCTTCGTCGACTGGCTCCGACTGCTGGCCTAGCTGCGGCTCGAACGCCATCCCCTGGCCGTTTTCGTTGGCGTAGATGGCCATCACGTTGTTGACCGGGATGTAGATTTCGCGCGAAACGCCACCAAAGCGGGCGTGGAAGCGGATGCTGTCGTTGTCCATCTTCAGGCCCGAGGTGGCGCCGAAGCTGATGTTGAGTACGATCTCGCCTTTTTTCACGTATTCCATCGGCACCGTGGTGGTGGCGTCGACTTTGACGGCGAGGTAGGGGGTGTAGCCGCTGTCCGTGCACCACTCATAAATGGCGCGCAGCAGGTAGGGCTTGGTTGAGATTTCAGACATGGGTCTTCCAGACTGCGGTAAAACACGGCGCGCCACCAGCCGAACCCGGCCGGCGCGCGCCGTAGTGCTTCAATGAACCATTAACGGCGCATCACCTTTTCCGACGGCGTCAGCGCTTCGATGTACGCAGGACGCGAGAAGATACGCTCGGCGTACTTCATCAGCGGCGCGGCGGTCTTCGACAGTTCGATGCCGTAGTGATCCAGACGCCACAGCAGCGGTGCAACCGCTACGTCCAGCATCGAGAACTCATCGCCCAGCATGTATTTGTTTTTCAGGAACAGCGGCGCCAGCGTGGTCAGGCGGTCGCGGATTTCTGCGCGGGCCTTGTCGTGGCTCTTGTCGTTGCCCTTGGCGCGTTCGCTTTCCAGCGTATGCACGTGGACAAACAGTTCTTTTTCAAAGTTGAACAGCATCAGGCGCGCACGGGCGCGCATCAGCGGGTCAGCCGGCATCAGTTGCGGATGCGGGAAGCGTTCGTCGATGTATTCATTGATGATGTTCGATTCGTACAAAATCAATTCGCGTTCCACCAGGATCGGCACCTGACCATACGGATTCATGGTCGAGATATCTTCCGGCTTGTTGAACAAGTCGACATCGCGCACTTCAAAGTCCATGCCTTTTTCAAACAGGACCAGACGGCAGCGTTGCGAGAATGGGCAGGTCGTACCCGAGTAGAGAACCATCATTTTTCTAGTTCCTTAGAAGAACAAACAGGGCGAGACCGCGAACGGCTCACCCGGATCGATCGCCCGCCAAACGCGGGCATCGCAAAACAAGCGCCGGCAAGCGGCGCTCTCGACTATTTCACTTCTTTCCAGAACGACGCGTTCAAGCGCCATGCCAGGAAGGCAAACATGGTCATAAACAGCACGACCACGACGCCCAGTTTTTTGCGGGTCTGCGCAGCAGGTTCCGCCATCCATTCCATGTAGCCGACCAGGTCGGCCACGGCAGTGTCGTACTCCAACTTGCCCAGTTTACCCGGAGTGACCTGCTCAAATCCAGCAAACTGGTGCGTCATTTTGCCTTCTTCATGCGGATCGGCCACTTCTTCCATCTTAACTTTTTGCACACCTTGCAATTCCCACAGTACATGCGGCATCGCCACATTGTTGACCACCAGGTTATTCCAGCCGGTCGGGCGGGTGTCGTCCTTGTAGAAGCTGCGCAGATAGGTGTACAAATAGTCGCTGCCGGAACCGGCGCCAGACGCTTTCGCGCGCTGGATCACCGATAAGTCCGGCGGTACTACGCCGAACCATGCTTTCGCATCGGCTGGTTTCATGGTGGTGGTCATCATTTCGCCGACCTTGTCACCGGTAAACAGCAAATTCGCTTTGATCTGCTCCTCGCTCAAGCCCAGGTCTTTCAGGCGGTTGTAGCGCATGGAGGACGCATTATGACAGTTTAGGCAGTAATTTACGAACAGTTTGGCGCCATGCTGCAGCGCGGCCAGGTTATTTGAGCGGTCCGGCGCCTTATCCAGCGCAATTCCACCCTCATTCGCCAGGGCCAGGCCGGGCAACAGTGCCAAAGTGGCAAGCATGCGTTTCGCGTATTTCATGTGTTGTCCTTTATGCACTTTAGCGATCAATGGCCGTGGTAGACGACGCGGTCCGGAACCTTCTTGAACGTGCCCATGGCGCTCCACCAAGGCATGAACAGGAAGAAGCTAAAGTACAGCAGGGTGCACACTTGCGACACGAGGGTGCGGCCTTCGGTCGGCGGCAGGGTACCGAGGTAGCCCAGCGCCAGGAACGAAATGAAGAACAGCGCGTACACGTATTTGTGCCAGTCCGGGCGGTAGCGGATCGATTTCACCGGCGATTTATCCAGCCACGGCAGGAAGGCCAGGATTACCACCGAGGAACCGAAGAACACCACGCCCCAGAATTTCGCATCCAGCACCTGCGGCAGCATGCCGACGATGGCCACCAGCGCCACCACGGCAATGATGCTTTTCACGCCGGTCGACAGGCGCGATTTCAGCCAGATGAACACCACGTAGGCGGCCACGAAGAACATCAGCACCCACATGAAGTCGGCGGTGGTGGCGCGCAGCACCGAGTAGAACGCGGTGAAGTACCAGGTTGGCGCAATGTGCAGCGGGGTTTTCAGCGAATCGCCCGGCAGGAAGTTGTTGTACTCGAGGAAGTAGCCGCCCATTTCCGGCGCGAAGAACACCACGGCGCTGAAGATGGTCAGGAACACCGACACGCCAAACAGGTCGTGCACCGTGTAGTACGGATGCGATGGGATGGAGTCGACCGGATGGCCGTCCGGGTCCAGGTTCTCTTTGACTTCGATGCCGTCCGGATTGCTCGAGCCGACTTCGTGCAGCGCGATCAGGTGGGCCGCCACCAGGCCCAGCAGCACCAGCGGAATCGCGATCACGTGGAAGGCAAAGAAGCGGTTCAGGGTCGCATCCGACACCACATAGTCGCCGCGAATCCACAGCGACAGGTCAGGACCGATCAGCGGAATCGCGCCAAACAGGTTGACGATCACCTGTGCGCCCCAGTACGACATCTGACCCCACGGCAGCAAGTAGCCGAAGAAGGCTTCCGCCATCAGGCACAGGAAGATGGCAAAGCCGAACAGCCAGATCAGCTCGCGCGGTTTGCGGTACGAACCGTACAGCAGGCCACGGGTCATGTGCAGGTAGACGATGATGAAGAAGGCCGAGGCACCGGTCGAGTGCATATAGCGCACCAGCCAGCCCCACGGCACTTCGCGCATGATGTACTCAACTGACCCGAACGCCAGGTTGGCGTCCGGCTTATAGTGCATGGTCAGGAAGATGCCGGTGACGATTTGCAGCACCAGTACCAGCATGGCCAGCGAGCCGAAGATGTACCAGAAATTGAAGTTTTTCGGGGCGTAGTATTTGCCCCATTGATCATTCCACAGCTTGGTGAGTGGGAAGCGGTCATCCACCCAGCCCAAGGCTTTTTGTGCGGCCGGTGCATCGGCCGGGAATTTTGTCTCCTTGAATGCACCCATCTTATGCCTCGCCTTTCTCGTCTTTACCGATAACCAGCTTGGTGTCGCTCAAAAACATATGGCGTGGGACTTGCAGATTGTCCGGCGCCGGCTTGTTCTTGAACACGCGGCCGGCCATATCGAAGGTCGAGCCGTGGCAAGGGCAGAGGAAGCCGCCCTCCCAGTCATCCGGCAGCGAAGGCTGCGGGCCGGGGGTAAATTTCGAGGAAGGTGAGCAGCCCAGGTGGGTACAGATGCCGACCGCGACCAGCAATTCTGGTTTGCGCGAGCGCCATTCGTTACGGGCGTATTCGGGAGTGAATTCTTCGGGATTGCGTTTGGAGTCGGCGTCGGCCACTTTGCCGTCGGTTTTTTTCAGCGACGCCACCATTTCAGGCGTGCGCTTGATAATCCAGACCGGCTTGCCGCGCCATTCCACGGTTTTCATTTCACCGGGATTGAGCGTGGAGATATCTACTTCGACCGGCGCGCCGGCCGCTTTCGCGCGCTCGGACGGCTGGAAGGTACTGACTAATGCGCCTGCGGTGGCCAAACCTACGACACCGCCGGCGGCGCCAGTCGCGACCAGCAATCCGCGACGGCCTGAATCGACCTGCTTTTCGTTACTCATACAAACCCCAATTAGTCAAAGTGCGAACAAAATCTGAGAACTGTGTACAAACTGAAAAACTGAAACCAAGGCACGAAATCCAGCAACACTACATTATAAAGTATGCACGATGCAACTCTACCACCAACGTTGCTCTTTCCCTAAGATTTAGCCAGCCGTACAGGGCTCCCGCTGCGATGATATGAGGTCGGGTGATGAGCAGAAATTGATGTAGGTCAATTTATAGCGTAATTCGGCTTGTAAATGCGTAAACAGCAAGCGTGTTTGGAATCCAATTGAAAAAATAGTATGATCCAAGCGCAGTTTTGTTCACAATTGACCACACAGCGGGGATAAAAATATGGCAATGATGCAGGAATTTAAAGAATTCGCGATGAAGGGCAACGTGGTCGACTTGGCGGTCGGTGTGATCATCGGCGGCGCTTTCGGCAAGATCGTCGATTCGCTGGTGGCCGACATCATCATGCCGCCGATCAGCAAGTTGTTTGGCGGGCTGGACTTTGCCAACTACTACGTGCCGCTGAACGGCCAGGCCGCCAATTTGAGCCTGGTAGAAGCGAAAAAACTGGGCGCCGTGTTCGCCTACGGGAATTTTGCTACCATCTTGCTGAACTTTGTCATCCTGGCGTTTGTGATCTTCCAGATGGTGCGCCTGATGAACAAGGCGCGTACCCTGGGCCAGAAGCAGGAAGCTGCGGCGGCCGCTGCGGAACCAGCGCCGCCGACCCCGGAAGACATCGTGCTGCTGCGCGAAATTCGCGACTCCCTCAAAAAATAACTCAAGGCCGCCGTCCAGGCGGCAGGCTGGACTGCGATGCGACGACTCTGGTTATTGTTTGCGCAAACGGTGACCGTCGTATTGGCACTGTATTTCGTCTACACGGCGGTGGGCCGGCGCGAGCAGCCGGCGCCGGTGCGGGTCCAGCAAATGGGCAGCACCGAGCATCCGGCCGCCATGCTGGAAGCGGCGCCGGCCAAGCAGCCGCCAGTGTCGGCCGGCGGATCGTACCGGGCGGCGGCGGCGCGCGCCATGCCGGCCGTGGTCAACATCATCACCAGCAAGAAACCCAAGCGTGGCAAGCATCCGCTGCTGCGCGATCCCTTCTTTAAAAAATTCTTCGGCGACCGCGATGAGGATAGCGACGACGAGTCCAGCCTCGGCTCGGGCGTGATTGTCTCAGGGCAGGGCTACATCCTGACCAACAATCATGTGGTGGAAGCGGCTGATGAAATCGAGGTGGTGCTGGCTGATGGCCGCAAGGCTGCCGCCAAGCTGGTCGGCACCGATCCGGAAACCGACCTGGCCGTGGTCAAAATCACGCTGGAAAAATTGCCGGTGATCGTGCTGGGCCAGGCCGAGCAGGCGCAGGTGGGTGACGTGGTACTGGCCATCGGCAATCCGTTCGGCGTGGGGCAGACGGTGACCATGGGCATCATCTCCGCGCTGGGCCGCAACAACCTGCACATCAACCATTTCGAGAACTTCATCCAGACCGACGCGGCGATTAACTTTGGCAATTCGGGCGGGGCGCTGGTGGACGCCAGCGGCAACCTGCTGGGCATCAATTCGGCGATTTATTCGCAGACCGGCGGCTCGGTCGGCATCGGCTTTGCGATTCCGGTATCGACCGCCAAATCGGTGATGGAAGCCATCATCAAATCGGGCCATGTGGTACGCGGCTGGATCGGCGTTGAGAGCCAGGAAATCACGCCCGAGCTGGCGGCCAGCTTCGGCTTGCAGCGCCAGAGCGGCGCCATCATTGCCGGCGTGGTGCGCAACGGCCCGGCCGACAAGGGCGGCATCAAGCCGGGCGACATCCTGCTGTCGGTGGACGGCAAGCCGGTGGCCGACACCAACAGCATGCTGAATCTCATCGCCCAACTCGCTCCCGGCGGAAAAGCTAAAATGACGGTCCTGCGGAAAAACCGCGAGACCACGCTGGACGTCACCGTTGGCAAACGGCCGTCCAACGCCAAATAAGGAACACCATGCACCTGCGCGACCTGACCCAATACCTGCGAGAACTCGAAGCCAACAACAACCGCCCGTGGTTCATCATGAACAAGCCGCGCTACGACATCCTGCGCGAAGAATTCCTGCAAGTAGTGACGGAGATGATTGCCGAGTTGGGCAAGTTCGATGCGCAGGTCAAGTTCAGTAATCCGAAAAAGGCCATGTTCCGCATCAACCGCGACGTGCGCTTTGCGCATGACAAGAGTCCGTACAAGACGCGCTTTTCGGCCGCGGTGGCGCCGAATGATATGCGCCGCCCGAGCAAGGCCGGCGGTCCGACTTACTACATGCAGATCGACGGCACCGGCAAGCTGCTGTTCGGTGCCGGCGAATACATGCCGCCGCCGCACCGCTTGAAAGCGCTGCGCCAGCACATGGTGGATGATGCGGCAGGTTTCCGCAAAGTGTTGAAGAACAAGAAGCTGGTGGCGACCTATGGCGACATCCAGAACGAAGGCAAGCTGATGCGCCCGCCGAAAGGTTTTGATCCGGAGCACGAGCACATTGAGTACATCAAGCTGAAGAGCTTCTTTGTGTGGACCGAGATCGATCTGCAACTGAACAAGCCGGAGCTGCTGGTGCCGACGCTGGCGGCCGGCCTCAAGGACGCCTACCCACTGGTCACGTGGATGCGCGAAGCGAAGTCAGACGTCGAAGAGGAATAACAATCCACAATCCGGGGTCAGTTCTGCCATTGGTACATGAGCCCGTGTACGATTGGCAGAACTGACCCCGGTTTTTACTCGCCTTTGGGATCGCGCGACAGCAGGCGGGCTACCATGGCTTGCGGCTGGTCGCTGTCGAACAGCACGCCGGCCACGGCATTGGTGATCGGCATCTCGACGCCGAGCCTGGCCGACAGTTCGCGTACGGCCTTGGCGCATGGCACGCCTTCGGCCACGTGGCCTAGCTCCTGCACGATCACATCCAGCGCCTTGCCCTGCGCCAGCCCGAGGCCAACGCGGCGGTTGCGCGATAGGTCGCCGGTGCAGGTCAAAATCAAGTCGCCCATGCCGGTCAGGCCCATGAAGGTCTCGGTCTGGCCGCCCAGCGCTACGCCGAGGCGGGTGATTTCCGCCAGGCCGCGCGTGATCAGCGCCGCGCGCGCATTCAGGCCCAGGCCCAGACCGTCAGCCGCGCCGGTGGCAATCGCCAGAATGTTTTTCACCGCGCCGCCGACTTCCACGCCGACCAAATCCTCGCTCGAATAGACGCGCATATTGCCGCCGTGCGCGGTTTCCACCACGCTGGCGCGCAACGCCGCCGAGTCCGATGCAATGGTCAGTGCACATGGCAGGCCCTTGGCCACTTCCTGTGCAAACGATGGGCCGGACAGCGCGCCGCCCGGCACGCTATCGCCCAGCACTTCGCGCACGATCTGGTGCGGTAGCAGGCCGGTATCGTATTCAAAGCCCTTGCACAGCCACACCACGTTGGGAATCGAACGACCCTTGAGTGATTGCAGCAGCGGACGCAAACCAGCCACCGGGCAGGCCGCGATCAGCAAGCTGCCGGGCTCGGCCACGTGGGCCAGTGCCGCATCAAAGTCGCTGGCAACCTGCAAGCGTTCAGGGAAGGTGTAGCCGGGCAGGTAGCTGTTTTCGCGTGCGGCGGCCATCGCCTGCAGGGCAGCGGCGTTGCGGCCCCACAGCAGCACATCGTGACGCTGGGCCAATGCCATGGCCACGGCGGTGCCCCAGGCGCCTGCGCCGAGCACACTCACCTTGCGGACGATGCCCGCCTGTTTGTTCTTATCTTGCATGGGATCTCATTCGACGCGTGGGAGTGCGCCGCTACGGCAATTATATGCCCCAGACTTCGGAATTTTTGACGTAACCGGTCAGGCCGTCGCGGTGACGTACCTTGATCCAGCCGCCGGCGGCGTTTTCGCCCAGCTCCAGCAGCACGCCCTTGTCGGCGGTGAACACGGCCGTGGCCGCATCATCCGGGGTAGCGCGGATTTTCAGGTTGGCGGTTTTGACGATGACGTTGCGCTTGGCGCTCAGGCCTTTGGCCTCGGTCCACGCCAGTTCGCCGTTGACGTCGCGAACTTTCAGCCATTCGCCGTAGGCCAGCACCACTTCCAGCGGGGCGCCGCGCGGGACCACGAACAGCTTGCCGCCCTTGGTCGATGGCGCGTCGTACAGGATGACGGGCGCTGCGCCCACCGTTTTAAAATCGTAGGCCTGGCTAGCGGCAGCGGCCAGCGTCATGGTCAGGGCAGCGATCAAACGAGGGAATGTCATGGTGTACCTTGGGACGGGGTGAAACTGCCGCCGGACGAGCGCCCGGCGGCGGATGAAGCATTAATGCTTAGTGGGTCGCGTCAGCGGCTGGGGCAGCAGCTGCTGCTTCAGCGATCGCTTGTTGACGCTGCTGGTAGAACACTTCGAAGTTGATCTCAGCCAGGTGCACTGGTGGGAAACCGGCACGGGTGATGGTGTCGGCGATGTTGGCGCGCAGGTATGGATACACGATGTTCGGGCAACCGATGCCCAGCAGTGGATCCAGCTGTTCTGCAGGAATGTTGCGCGCTTCGAAGATACCGGCTTGTTTGCCTTCTACCAGGAACGCGACTTTGTCTTTGACTTTGGCGGTCACGGTGATGGTGACGGTCGATTCGAAGATGCCATCTGCCAGCGGCTCAGCGCCTACGTCCAGGGCTACTTCGATGGTCGGTGCTTCCTGTTCCAGGAAGATCGCCGGCGAGTTAGGTTGTTCCAGCGACAGGTCTTTCAGGTAGACGCGTTGGATTTGGAATACTGGTTGCAGATTTTCTTCAGACATGGAACGCTTTCGTTATAGTAAATCGAGCGGCACCGGCCGCCCGGATGATGTTTGCTTGGTATGGCTAGAAGACAGCTCAAATCAAACGCGAGGGCAATTGTATCAAAACCATTATGGTTTTAAAGGCTTTCCGCCCGGCGTACGTTGTATTTGAGGACCATTAGCCATTTAACAAGGGCGACAGGCCGCCCGCTTGATCCAGCGCATACAAATCATCGAAACCGCCGACATGGGTGTCGCCGATATAGATTTGCGGCACGGTGCGGCGGCCGGTCTTTTGCATCATCGAAATGCGTTGCTCAGGGTCAAGATCGACGCGGATCTTCTTCAGCCCGGTAACCCCCTTGGATTCCAGCAGGCGTTCGGCGCGGATGCAGTACGGGCACACGGCGGTGGTGTACATGATCACTTCGGCAGTCATTTTGCTTTCCTCCAATTACTTAGCCAGCGGCAGGCCGGCTTTTTGCCATGCAGCAACGCCACCTTCCAGATTGACCACGTCGCCGAAGCCGGCTTTGCCCAGCTTGGCGGCAGCCGCCGAACCACGGGCGTCGCTCTTGCCGATCACGATCAGGCAGCGGTTTTTGAACTTGTCCAGCTCCGACAGGCGCTGGTCCAGCTGGGCCAGGGGGATATTCTTGGCTTCAGGCAGGTGGCCTTCAGCGTAATCCTTGGCGTCGCGCACATCCAAGATGGTGGTCTTGCCGCGATTAATCAACATGGTAATGTCTTGCGGGCTGCCGCGCTTGCCACGTACCGTCAGGGACGGCCACAACAGGGCGCCGCCCGAAACCAGCACGATGGCGATCAGAAAAATATTGTCAATGAAGAATTTCACAGGAATCCAATGGTTGAACTTAATCTGCGCATTATAAAATAGAAGCTGTAACTGTTCTCAAAGCACCGGTTTTCCAACTTTTCTTGAAAAGATAGTCCACATGTACAAAATCGTTTTCATGCGCCACGGCGAATCCACCTGGAACCTGTCGAACCGCTTCACCGGCTGGACCGACGTTGACCTGACCGAAAAAGGCATCAATGAGGCCAAGCAGGCCGGCAAGCTGCTGAAGGACGGCGGCTTCACCTTCGACCTGGCTTACACCTCGGTGCTGAAGCGCGCAGTGCGTACGCTGTGGCTGGCGCTGGACGAAATGGATGCGATGTACCTGCCGATCAAGAACGACTGGCGCCTGAACGAGCGTCACTACGGCGCCCTGCAAGGCCTGGACAAGGGCGAGACCGCCGCCAAGTACGGCGACGAGCAAGTGCTCGTTTGGCGTCGTAGCTACGATACCCCGCCGCCAGCGCTGGAAGCGACCGATGACCGCGCTTCGTTCAACGACCCGCGCTACGCCGGCCTGTCGAAAGAACAAATCCCGCTGACCGAGTGCCTGAAAGACACCGTGGCCCGCGTGGTGCCGGTGTGGGACGAGGAAATCGCCCCGGCCATCAAAGCTGGCAAGAAAATCATTATCTCGGCCCACGGCAACAGCCTGCGTGCCCTGATCAAGATGCTGGACGGCATCAGCGACAGCGATATCGTTGGCCTGAACATTCCTAACGGTACCCCGCTGGTGTACGAGCTGGACGCAGATCTGAAACCCATCCGTCACTACTACCTCGGTGATGCCGACGCGATTGCTGCCGCTCAAGCTGCGGTAGCTAACCAAGGCAAGGCCAAGTAATTTGTCTCACTCTTCGTTCCGTAATGCGGCGGTCACGCTGCTGTTGATGATGTCGCTGGGCGCGCAAGCCGCTCCGTTCGGCAAGGCAACTGAGCGCAGCAAGCAAAAAGCTGCGGCCGAGGCTGAACGCGCCGGCGTGCAGCAGAAGCTGTCTGCGCTCAAGAAAGACATCAGCAAGACCGAATCGGCCAAGGACGACGCGGCCGACACGCTGGCCGAGTCCGAACAGGCGATTTCGGACGCCAACCGTTCGCTGCGCGACTTGCAGCAGGAGCAGGGCGACACCAACGTCAAGCTGCAAATGCTGTCGGCCGAGCACGACAAGCTGGCGGCCACGGTCGCGCACCAGAAACAGCAGCTGGCCAAGCTGCTGCGCGACCAGTACGTGGCGGGGAACGAAGACCGCATCAAGTTGCTGCTGTCGGGCGACAATCCCAACCGCATCAACCGCGATTTGCAAATGATGGCGTACGTCTCGCAGGCGCAGGCGCGCTTGCTGGACGCTTTGCGCGCCAACTTGAAGGCCGTCGAGGTCAACCAGGATGAGGCGCAGAACGCCAAGGACGAGCTGGAAGAAATCGCCCAGGAACAATTGCAGCAGAAATCCAAGCTGGAGCAGGAGAAGGCACGCCGCGCCGCCTTGCTGACCACTTTGTCGAAGAAACTGCTGGCCCAGCGCAAGGAAGCGGGCAACCTGGAGCGCGACGAGCAGCGCATGACCGGGCTGGTCGACAAGCTGAACAAGCTGATCGCCGAGCAAGCCATCGCCGCTGCCGCCGAGAAGAAACGCCAGGAACAACTGGCCGCTGCCAAAGCGGCCGCCAAGGCCAAGGCGGAAGCCGACGCGCGCGCGCTGGCGAAAGCCAGGGCCGCCGAGGCCGAGCGCCAGCGCCTGGCTAAAGCCAATAACAATACCAAGTCCGGCACCATCAAGCCGGCCACGCCTAACCCAGCCGATGCGATTGACGCCGACGAGCCGAAAGTGGCCGTGCGGCCGGGCGCCGGCACAAGCAGCGGTGCGGCGGGCACAGCCGGGCAGGGCGCAGCGACCGCATCGGGCGCCGCCGGAGCCGGTGCAGCCGCCTCGGTGGAAGACACGCCGCCCGCCAAAGCCGCCGACATCGCACTGGCCCCGGCCGCACCGGCCGGCGCTTTCGCCAGCTTGAAAGGCCAGTTGCGCGCACCGGTGGCGGGCAAGGTCGCTGCCAAGTTCGGCTCCAAGCGCGGCGACGGTCCGAGCTGGAAGGGCGTCTTCATCCGCGCCGGCGAGGGCGCCGACGTACACGCCATCGCCGGTGGGCGGGTGGTGTTTGCCGACTGGCTGCGCGGCTTCGGCAATCTGATCATTGTCGATCACGGCGGCCAATACATGAGCATTTACGGCAACAACCAGTCGCTGCTCAAACGAGCCGGCGACATCGTCAAAGCCGGAGACCCGATTGCCAGCGCAGGTAACAGCGGCGGTAACGAAGAATCGGGGCTATACTTTGAACTTCGCCATCAGGGCGCAGCATTCGACCCGGCTGGCTGGGTCAAGTTTTAAGGTTCGCGGGAAAAATGGGCAACAAAGTCAAGAGCATCGGCCTGATCGGCCTCGGTATGGTGGCTGGTGTTGCCGCCTCGTTCCAGTTTTCCGCCATCGCGCAAAAGACCACCGGCACTCCGCTGCCGCTGGAAGAGCTGCGCCAGCTATCCGACGTCTTCGGCTTGATCAAGACCGACTACGTCGAAAACGTCGACGACAAAAAGCTGCTGACCGAAGCTATTTCCGGCATGGTCGCCTCGCTCGATCCGCACTCGGTCTACCTCGATAAAAAAGCTTTCCGCGAAATGCGCGAGACCGTGGCCGGTAAATTTGTTGGCGTCGGCGTCGAAGTGGCGCTGGAAGACGGCTACATCAAAGTGGTCTCGCCGATTGAAGACACGCCTGCGTTCAAGGCTGGCGTCAAGGCGGGTGACGTCATCACCCGCATCGACGGCACGCTCATTAAAGGCATGTCGCTGGACGAATCGGTGAAGAAGATGCGCGGCGAACCGCGTTCCAAAGTCAGCATCACCATCAGCCGCAAGGACGAAGACAAGCCGCTGGTGTTCAACATGCTGCGTGAAGAAATCCGCGTGCAGAGCGTGAAAGCCAAGATCATCGAGCCGGGCTACGCGTGGGTGCGCATCTCGCAATTCCAGGAACCGACGGTGGAAGATATGGCGAAGAAGATCACCGCCCTGTACCAGCAGGATCCGAACATCAAAGGACTTGTGCTCGACTTGCGCAACGATCCGGGCGGCGTGGTGCCGGGCGCGATCGGCGTATCGGCTGCTTTCCTGCCTAAAGATTCGGTGATCGTCTCCACCAACGGCCAGCTGCAGTCGTCCAAGGAGACCTTCTACGGCCGCAAGGAATTCTATGCGCCGGCCGCCAAGAACGACCCGTTGGCCAAATTGCCGGCCGCACTGAAAGACGTGCCGATGGTGGTGCTGGTGAACGGTGGTTCCGCCTCCGCTTCCGAAATCGTGGCCGGCGCGCTGCAAGACTACAAGCGCGCCACCGTCATCGGCCAGCAGACCTTCGGCAAAGGCTCGGTACAAACGCTGCGCCAGCTGACCGCCGATACCGCCGTCAAGCTGACCACCGCCCGCTACTACACGCCGCAGAACCGCTCCATCCAGGCCCTTGGCATCAAGCCGGACTTGCTGGTCGATGAAACGGCAGAAGGCGATGGCCTGAACCGCCTGCGCGTGCGCGAAGCCGACCTGCAAAAACACCTCGGCAACGACAAGGACCCGCAAGCCGATGCGGTCAAGCGTGACGTGCCGGACGAAGAACAAGCACTGGCCGCACTGGCGAAGAAAACCAAGCCGGTGGAATTCGGCTCCAAGGATGACTTCCAGCTGGAGCAGGCGCTGAACCACTTCAAAGGCTTGCCGGTCAAACTGTCCAAATAAACCGCTGCGCGCCAACGCCGCAGAGAGACGATGAACGACTCACAATTGCTGCGCTACTCGCGCCACATCCTGCTTGACGAAATCGGCATCGAAGGCCAGCAAAAGCTGCTGGCCGCGCATGCGCTGGTGATCGGCGCTGGCGGTCTCGGTTCGCCGGCCGCCATGTATCTGGCGTCGGCCGGCGTCGGCCGCATCACCCTGGTCGATAACGACACGGTCGACCTGACCAACCTGCAGCGCCAGATCGCCCACACCACGGAGCGCGTGGGCCAGTCCAAGGCCGAATCGGCACGGCTCACGCTCCTGCAGATCAATCCCGACATCACCGTCACCGCGCTGAATGAGCGCGTGGACGACGCGCGCCTCGCCGCACTGGTGGCCGATGCCGACGTGGTGCTCGACTGCACCGACAACTTCGCCACCCGCCACGCCGTCAACCGTGCATGCGTGGCGGCGCGCAAGCCGCTGGTATCGGGCGCGGTGATCCGCTTCGATGGCCAGATCAGCGTATTTGATCCTCGCAGCGGCGAGCAGCCGTGCTATTCCTGCCTGTTCCCGCAAGATCAACAATTTGAAGACGTGGCTTGCTCCACGATGGGCGTGTTCGCGCCGCTGGTGGGCGTGGTCGGCGCCATGCAGGCGGCGGAAGCGCTCAAGCTATTGATGGAAGTGGGCGGCTCGCTGGCCGGGCGCCTGCTGATGCTGGATGGCCTGCGCATGGAATGGACCAGCATTGCTGTCGGCCGCAATGGCGCGTGCCCGGTCTGCGCGACTAAAACTAAATAAAAGGAGAATCAACTTGCTGACGAAACGCCTCGCTGTACTGCCGCTGGCCTTGGCCGCTGCCTTTGGTGCGCAAGCCGCCACCACCACCACCAAATACCTGATCATCTCCGAAAACGCCAACAAGCAAATTGGCCAGCAGATCGTTGAGCGTCTGGACGACGGCCTGACCAAGGTAAGCTTCAGCTACAAGGACAACGGCCGTGGCCCGGACTTGGAAGAGCAGTTCCGCGTTGGCGCGGATGGCACCATGACCGAGTACGCGGTCAAGGGCAACTCCACTTTCGGTTCGGTGGTGGACGAGAAGTTCAGCCGTAAGGGCGACCAGGCAGCGTGGAAGTCGACCTCCGAGCAGGGCGAGAAAACCGTCAGCGGCCCGGCCGCCTACCTGCCATTGAACTCGTCGTTTGAAGTCGCTTCGGTCGCCATCACCGCGCTGACGAAAGCACCGGACGGCAAACTGGCGCTGCTGCCATCGGGCACCCTGTCGCAGCGCGTGCTCGATAGCGTGGAAGTCACCAGCGCCACCGGCCAGAAACAAACCGTGAGCCTGCTGGCGCAAACCGGCGTTGGCCTGTCGCCGTCGTTCTACTGGGCCACCACCGGCGCGCAACCGCGCCTGTTCGGCGTCATCATGCCAGGCTTCGGCAATGCGCTGGAAGAGGGCTGGCAGTCGGCCGCGCCGGTGCTGGGCCAGCGCCAGAAAGCTGCCGAGCAGCAGATGCTGACCGATGCCGCCGCCAAGCTGCAGCATCCGCTCACCGGCCTGACCGTGGTGCGCAACGCCCGCATCTTCGACAGCGAAAAAGCTACCGTCGGCCAATCTTCCGACATTTACGTGCTGCGCGGCCGCATCACCTCGATCCAGCCAGCCGGTTCGCCGACGCGCGATGCCGACAACGTCATCGACGCCGCCGGCCGCATCGTGCTGCCTGGCCTATTCGATCTGCACGGCCACGTGGACCGCTGGTCTGGTGCGCTGAATATGTCGACCGGCGTGACCAGTGTGCGCGACATGGGCAATGACAACGCCCAGCTGCAAGCCATGCTGGATGAAACTGCGGCCGGCAAGCTGCTGGCGCCGCAGGTGGTGCCGGCCGGCTTCCTGGAAGGCGAGAGCCCATACAGCGCCAATAACGGTTTCGTGATCAAGGACCTGAAGGAAGCTAAGGACGCCATCGACTGGTACGCGCAGCGCGGCTACCCGCAGCTGAAGATTTATAACTCCTTCCCGAAAGCCATCCTGAAAGACACGGTGGCCTATGCGCACAGCCGTGGCATGCGCGTCTCGGGCCACATCCCGGCTGGCCTGCGCGCGCAGGAAGCGCTGGATGCGGGCTACGACGAGATCCAGCACATCAACCAGGTGCTGCTGAACTTCTTCGTCAAGCCGGATACCGAGACCCGTAACCTGAACCGTTTCGTGCTGCCAGCTGAAAAAGTGGCGGACCTCGATTTCAATTCCAAGCCGGTAAAGGACTTCGTCGCCTATCTGGCCAAGAAGCAGATTTCGATAGACCCGACCATGTCCGCCTTCGCCTTCCTCAAGCAGCGCGACGGCGACGTCAATGAACCCTACGTCGCGCTGGAATCGCATATGCCACCGGACGTCGCGCGCAGCTTCAAGGCCGGCACCATGAAGATCGATGGCGATGTTCAGCTCAAGCGCTACGAGAAATCCTACGCCAAGATGGTGCAATTCGTTGGCATCATGTACAAAGCCGGCGTGCCTATCGTGGCCGGCACCGATGATATTCCTGGCTTCACGCTGCACTCCGAGCTGGCGCTGCTGGTCAAAGCTGGCCTGACGCCGGCGCAGGCGCTGCAAGTGGCAACCCGTAACGGCGCGCGCTACACCCGCACCACCAATGACCGCGGCAGCATCTCTGCGGGCAAGCTGGCCGACATCGTGCTGGTGGACGGTGATCCGACCAAGAACATTGAAGACGTGCGCAAGGTGTCAGCAGTGATCACGCGTGGTTATGTGATCTACCCGACCGAGATCCACGCGGCGCTGGGTATCGCACCGTTCGTCGGCGAGGCGCCGAAGGTGATCAAGGCCGCGCCGGTGGCGGTGACTTATGGTGGCGGCAACGAGGGCGCCCGCGCCCGCATCGAGGCCAGCGCCAAGAAGCACGAGTAAGGCATGGACAAGTAAGTCCGTGTAAAGAAACTGTCATATTAAGGGCGGGTTAAGCGCTAAAACGGATAAATTAGGCTCAAAAGTCGCAGCGGCCTTAATTCCCCCTTATACTCTGCACTCATTTTTATTCGTTACCAATTATGAAAAAGTTTTCTACTCGCGCCCAGCGCGGTTTTACGCTGATCGAAATCATGGTGGTGGTTGTCATCATGGGCGTGCTGGCCGCGCTGGTGGTACCTAAACTGATTAGCCGCACCGGCGAATCGAAGGTCGCCGCTGCCAAAGTCGATATCGCGACCATCATGCAGGCGCTGAAACTGTACAAGCTGGATAACCAGCGTTACCCGACCACCGAACAAGGCCTGCAGGCGCTGATCGAAAAGCCAACCGGCGGCCCGGCCGCTAATGGCTGGAAGGCTGGCGGCTACGTCGAGAAAATGCCGAAAGACCCGTGGGGCAACCAGTACCAGTACCTGCAGCCGGGCATCAAGGGTGAGATCGACGTGTTCTCCTACGGCGCTGACGGCCAACCAGGCGGCACCGGCGATGACGCCGATATCGGCTCCTGGGAAAACTGATCCATCATCATGCGCGGCGAGCGTGGCTTCACGCTGATTGAACTGCTGGTCGTGATGGTCATCCTGGGCATCACGCTGGGACTGGTGTCGCTTAACGCGATACCGGGTCAGAAACAGGGCTTGCAGCAGGACGCCAAGCGCATCGCGCTGCTGCTGCAACTGGCGCGCGATGAAGCCATCGTGCGCAACCACCAGATCGCGTTTGAAGCGGGCACCGATAACTACCGCTTCATGGTCCGCAACGATAACAAGCAATGGGAGCAGGTGGTGCAAGACGACTTGCTGCGCGAGCGCGAATTCAAGCATGCGCCGGTCACGCTGATGCTGGACTCGCCGCCGTTATTGCCGGAAGCGACACTGCGCATCATCTTTGGCCGCGAACCGGTCGACAAACCCTTTGTGCTGACCCTGACCGGCAGCGATGGCGGCAGCGTCGCCATCCGCGCCGACGGCATCGGCCACTTTACGGTGGACTGAGATGCGCCGGCCTTCATCCCATCGCGGTTTCACCATGCTGGAAGTGCTGGTCGCACTGATGATCGTCGCCACCGCGTTGATCGCCTCGATGCGCGCGGTCGGCAGCCTGACCGCCAACAGCGACGGCCTTCGCGCCAATATGATGGCCACCTGGTCAGCCGAAAACCGCCTGGTGCAAATGCGCCTCTCCAAAGTCTTTCCTCCGGTCGGTAAGCAAACCTACGAATGCCCGCAGGGCGACCTGCAACTGATGTGCGACGAAGAAGTCATCGCCAGCCCGAACCCGCGCTTCCGCCGGGTGGAGGTCAGCGTGTATGAAGCGGCGCATCCGGAACGCCGCATCATCAAGCTGGTCCAACTGGTGTTGAACTCATGATGAAATCTGCACGCGGATTTACCTTGATCGAACTGCTGCTGGCGATCTCCATTCTTGCCATCATCGCGGTGTTGGGCTGGCGCGGGCTCGATAGCATCGTGCGTTCGCGCGAAACGCTTACCGTCAGCATGGAGCAGACGCGCGGCCTGCAACTGGCGTTCGCGCAGATGCAGAGCGATTGCGCAAACTTGCCGGATGCCGCGCTGCTGCGCGGCCGCGCCTTCCTGCAGGCGGAAGACAACCGCATCACGCTGGTGCGCATGGTGATGACTGAGAACCAGCCGACCCGCTTGCAGGTGGTGTCGTACCGCGTGGCGGGCGGTGTGCTGACGCGGCGCGAGTCGCTCGCCACGCGCGAGCTGACGCAGCTCGACAACCTGTGGCAGGCCGCGCTTGGCGATACCGATGCCAGCATGGCCGCCGTGGCGCTGCAATCGAGCATTCAAGGCATGGCGATGCGCATGTGGATGCCGAGTACTGCTGCCACGGCGGGCGGCTGGCGTCCGGCCGCCGGTATATCGACGGCTGCCGCTGCGGGCAACAGCCTGCCGACCGGGCTGGAAGTGTCGATGACGCAGCAAGGACAGGAAATCCCGATGGTGAAGTCATTCCTGCTGGGGGCCCTGTGAAGCTGAAGCGGCAACAAGGCGTGGCCGTGGTGACGGCGCTGTTGCTGACCACACTGGCGGTGACCATCGTCGCCAGTTTGTTCTGGCAGCAGCAGGTGCAAGTGCGCTCGATGGAGAACCAGCGCCTGCAACTGCAAACACGCTGGATCGTACGCGGCGCGCTGGACCTGAGCCGCTTGATCCTGACCCAGGACCTCAGCGACTCGCCCAATTACACCAAGCTGGATGGCATCTGGGCCACGCCGCTGGAAGAAACGCGGCTCGATGATTACGTGGAGCGTGAGCGCCTGCAGGGCGAGAACTTCGACGCCACGCTGTCCGGCCGCATGGTGGATGCGCAGGGACGCTACAATCTGGCCAACCTGGCGAGCGGCCAGCAGGTCAACACCGCCGAGGTGGAGGTGTTCGAGCGTTTGCTGAACAACTTGCGGCTCGATTCCGGCCTGGCGCAAGCCACGGCGCAGCTGGTGAAGAATGCCGCACCGGTGGTGGCAACTCAGCCTACGCAGACCAACCAGCCGATAGGCCTGGTGCGGGTAGAGGATTTGCTGGCGGTGAGCGGCTTTACGCCGCAGGCCATTGAACAGCTGCGCGACTATGTCATCATACTGCCGGTGGGCGGCACCTCGCTGAATGTGAACACGGCGCCGGCCGAGTTGTTGTCGGCGCTGGTGCCAGGCCTGTCGCTGTCGGATGCGGCGGCGATGGTCAGCGCCCGCAAGACGCTGTATTACCGCGACACGGCGGCCTTCAGGGCGTTGTCGCAAGTGACGGGCAAAACGATTACCGCAGCATGGGATGTGAGCAGCAACTACTTCCTGGCCTACAGCCGGGTGAAGCTGGACCGCGCCACGCTCGATACGCAAGCTCTGTTGAGGCGTCAGCGGCAACCACTTACCACCACGGTGGAATGGATACGGGAATACTAGAACAGCGATGAACGAAAGCGAGATCCTTTGACGACATTATTTATCCGCTATCCGGCCAAGGCCAGCGTCGACAGCGGCGCGGCCCAGACTTGCCCATTCGCGCTGGTGGGCGACGGCGGCAACCTGCTGCAGCAAGGCGCATCGCCGCTGGGGAATCTGTCCGACATGGTGGCCTCCGCGCGCCGTGTGGTACTGCTGCTGGCCGCCGCCGACGTGACGCTGGTGCGCGTGAAAGCGCCGCCGCTGTCGGCCTCCAAACTCAAGGCCGCGCTGCCTGCGTTGGTGGAAGAACACGTGCTGGGTGACCCGGCCGACTGCGTGCTGGCCGCCACCGTTGAAGACAGCGAAGGCTTGCGTACCGTGGCTGTGGTGCAGCGCGCATGGCTGGAAGTGCTGGTGAAAGCTTTGCTGGCGCAAGGTGCGCACGCCGTGTCGGCGGTGCCATCGCAATTGTGTTTGCCGTTCCAGCCGGGCGCCGTTTCGGCCACGCTGCTGCCGGGCGACGCCGGTTTCGACTTAGTCCTGCGCCATTCGCAGTTTGCCGGCATGGGCCTGACGCTGCCGGCGCAGCCGCAAGCCGCGCTGCACACGCTGCGCGCATTGGCCGGCGACCAGCCGGTCACGCTGTACTTGAACCAGTCGCAGATGGCGCAGTTTTCGCCGCTGGCCGCTGAAGTACCGCACCTGACGCTGGAGCAGGACCACTGGGAACACTGGGTAGCATCTTCGCGCAGTGCCGGTGTGGATCTGGCGCCGGCCTTGGGTACCAGCGGCGCCTCGGCGCGCGCATGGCAGCGCTGGCGCTGGCCGTTGCGTATCGCTGTGCTGGCGCTGCTGGTCAACGTGGTGGGCCTCAACATCGAATGGCTGCGCCTCAAGGGCGAAGCCAAGGTAGTGAGCCAGTCGATGGTGCAAACCTTTAAATCGGTGTATCCGAAAGAGCCGCTGATCACTGAACCGATCGGACAAATGGGCCGCAATATCCGCCTCGCCAAAGCTAATAGTGGCCAAACGGGCGCCGACGAATTCGTGACGCTGAGCGCAGGCTTTGGCGAAGCACTCAGCGTGCTGCCGCGGCGCGACATCATCGCCACGCTGGAATACAAGGATCACGCGCTGGTGGTCAAGGTCAAGCCGAATACGGTGGATGCGGCGCAGGTAGCGCAGCTGCGTTCCGCGCTGGCCGGCCGCAAGCTGGATATGCAGGAGCCGAATCCAGGTAGCTGGAAGATCGTTCCGGCCCCTGTCGCTGGAGGAAAGTCATGAGCAAGCCAAATCCAATGCAAGACCTGCGCGCGCGCGCCGACGCTTTCTGGCAAGTGCGCACCGAGCAGGAACGCAAGCTGCTGCGCATCGGCGGCATCGTGGTGGGACTGGGACTGTTTTACGGCCTGCTGGTCGATCCGGCATTGAGCGGCCGCGCCGCGCTGCATAAATCGCTGCCGGAACTGCACCAGCAAGCCGCCGAAATGCAATCGATGGCGCGCGAAGCGCAGGCGCTGCAAAGCCAGAACACCATCGCGCCGACGCCGATGACACGCGAGAATCTCAACGCCGGGTTGTCTGCACGCGGCCTGAATCCGCAATCGCTGAACGTCACCGGCGAATACGCCAAGCTGCAATTCACCGGCGCGCAGTACGCCGGCGTGGTGGCGTGGCTGGATGCGATCCGTATCGAAAGCCGCATCACTGTGGTGGATGCCAGCTTTACCGCGCAAGACGCGCCGGGCGTGGTCAACGCCAGCCTGACGTTGCGCCAGGGAGCCCGATGAAGCGCGCCATGCTATGGTTGCTGACCGTGGCGCTAACCGTGGTCATTACGCTGGCGGTGTTTTTCCCGGCTGCGTGGCTCGGTTCCATCGTTGAGCAGCGCACCGGCGGCCGTTTGACGCTGGGGGACGCGCAAGGTACGCTGTGGCGCGGTTCGGCGTTTATCGGCGGCGCGGCGGGCAATAACAGCCCGGTCACGCCGCTGCTGCCGGGACGCTTCAGCTGGAAGATTTCGCCGCTGGCGCTGGTCGGCATGGTCGACCTGCAGCTGGAGAATCCGGAAGCGCTGGCGCAGCCGGTGACCTTCCGCGGCAGCTGGTCGCATTGGCAACTGAGTCCGTCGGCATTGCTGCTGCCAGCGGAAGGCCTGGCCGGTTTGGGCGCGCCGCTCAATACGCTGGCGCCGAGCGGCACCATGCGCTTGTCGTGGACCGGTTTGGAGCTGACGCTGGTCAATCGCCAGGTCAGCGTCGAAGGCCGCACCACGCTGGAGATGAGCGACATGGCGTCGCGCCTGTCGTCGATCCGCCCGCTGGGCAGTTACGCCATGGCGCTGGACTGGCACGGCCAGCAGGCGCAGTTGAACCTGAGTTCCGTCAAAGGGCCGCTGCTGCTCAGCGGCCAGGGAAGTTTGAACAACGGCCGCTTGCAGTTTTCCGGGCAGGCCGAGGCAGCACAAGGATACGAGGAGACGTTGGCCAATCTATTGAATTTGCTGGGCCAGCGCAAGCCAGGTAGTGACCGCAATGTCATCGCATTAGAGTTTCATTGAGATAAAGCCCGACCATGAAAAAACAGTCCGTTAGCAAATCCCTTCCTGCGCTGCGCCGCCTGAGCGCGGGTGCGATGCTGTGCTGTGCGATCAGCGCTGCGCCGACCGCCGCGCTGTTGCTGCCTGCGCTGGCGCACGCCGCTGCCGATGACGCCGCGCTGAATTTCGTCGGCGCCGATATCGAGTCGGTGATCAAGGCCGTCGGCCACTACACCAACATCACCTTTGTGATCGACCCGCGCGTGAAAGGCACGCTGACCGTGGTGTCGGAAAAGCCAGTCACCAAGTCGCAGGCCTTCAGTCTCCTGACCTCCGCACTGCGCCTGCAAGGCTACGCGGTGGTGAGCGGCGACGGTTTTGCCAAGGTAGTGCCGGAAGCGGATGCGAAACTGCAGGCCGGTCCAACGCAAGTCGACGGCGCGCAGGCCAAGGGCGACCAGATCGTCAGCCAGATCTTCCGTCTGAATTATGAATCGGCGGCCAACGTGGTGACGGTTCTGCGTCCTTTGATCTCGCCGAATAACACCATCAACGCCAACCCGGGCAACAACAGCGTGGTGGTCACGGATTATGCGGACAACGTCAAGCGCCTGGCCAAGATCGTCGCCGCGCTGGATGCGCCGGCGGTGTCGGACCTCGACGTGATTCCGGTGCGCTACGCTATCGCCAGCGACCTGGCGACCATGATGAACAAGCTGCTGGACAACGCTGGCGGCGCCGGTGCCGGTGCGTCCGAAGGCAAGACCACCGTGCTGGCCGACCCGCGCACCAATTCACTGATCCTGCGCGCACCGTCGGTGGCACGTGCCAACCTGGCCAAGTCGCTGATCGCCAAACTCGATCAGCCGACGCAGGAACTGGGCAATGTGCACGTGGTTTATCTGAAGAACGCGGAAGCGACCAAGCTGGCGCAGACCCTGCGCGCGGTGGTGTCGGGCGAGGTATCGCAGCAGAATAGCAGCGGTGGCGCCAACACCCAGGGCGGCAACAACAGCGGCGGCTTTGGCAGCAATAACAGCAGCAATAGCAGCGGCAGTAGCAGCAGCTCATTCGGCAGCGGTAGCGGCGGCACCGGTCCAAGCAATCCGCTGCTGAGCGGCTCGAACAGCGGCCAGCAGCAGAATAGCGGCGCCAGCTCGGCAGGTTTCATCCAGGCCGACGCCAGCACCAATACCCTGATCATCACCGCGCCGGAATCGGTGTACCGCAACCTGCGCGCCGTGATCGACCAGCTGGACGTGCGCCGCGCGCAGGTCTACATCGAATCGCTGATCGTCGAAGTTACTTCCGACAAGGCTTCCGAATTCGGCGTGCAGTGGGTCGGCGCCACCGGCAATTCGAATAGCACCTACCGCGTGGGTGGCCTGCAATCGTTCACCACCAGCGGCTCTGACAGCTCGCTGGTGTCGATCTACGCCAATAAAGGTTCGACCATTCCAAACAACGGCCTGTCGATCGGTGTCTTCAAACAGATCGGCGGCGCGCTGGGACTGGGCGCGCTGGCGCACTCGCTGGAATCGGACGGCAACGCCAATATCCTGTCGACGCCGAACATGGTCACGCTGGATAACGAACTGGCTACCATCCGCGTCGGTCAGAACGTGCCTATCCTGACTGGCCAGTACACCACCACCTCCGGCACCAACAGCAATCCATTCCAGACCATCGACCGCAAGGACGTGGGCCTGACGCTGAAAGTACGCCCGCAGATTTCGGAAGGCGGCACCATTAAGATGGCGATTTATCACGAGACGTCGAGCGTGGATAAGTCGACTCTGACCGCTGCATCCGGCATCACGCTGAATAACCGCGTGATCGAAAATAACGTGATCGCCGACGATGGCCAGATCATCGTGCTGGGCGGCCTGATTGAAGACACGGAAGGCGACGGCACTGACAAGGTGCGCGGCCTCGGTGATATTCCAGTGCTGGGTAATCTGTTCAAATCGCAGTCGCGCACTCGCAAGAAAACCAACCTGATGGTGTTCCTGCGCCCTGTGGTCATCCGCAGCAAAGAGCAGAGCACCAGCCTGGCCACCGACCGTTACGACTACATGCGCAGCCAGCAGGAAGCCATCAAGCCGCCGGAGAGCATTCTGGTGGAAGACCTTGGCCAGCCGGTGCTGCCTAAGCTGCAGAACGGCGCGCCGGTGAGCGGCGGTGCAGTTGCCGCGCCGGTGCCTGCCGCGCCGTTCCCGATGCGTGTGCCGGGTGCCGCTGAAAACATCAAGCCACAGCAGTGATATGAGCAATCTTCTCCCATACGCCTTCGCCCGCGATTTCGTGGTGCTGGCCCAGTACAGCGAGGATGTCGAAAACACCGTCGATGTGCTGATGTGCGGCGCCACCGCGCCGGCAGCCATCGCTGAAGTGTCGCGCCGTTTCGGCCGCATCCAGTTGAAGCACATGACGCGCGCCGATCTGGAAACCGCTATCGCCAGCGCCTACGCCAGCTCGGGCGGCAATGCCTCGATGGTGGCGGAAGAATTTGACGCCGATCTGGATCTGACCAAGTTGCTGCAAGACGTGCCGGCGATTGAGGACCTGCTGGAATCGTCCGACGATGCGCCGGTGATCCGCATGATCAACGCGCTGCTGACGCAGGCGCTGCGCGACGGCGCCTCCGATATTCACATCGAACCGTTTGAGCAAACTTCGGTGGTGCGTTTCCGTGTCGACGGCACGCTGCGCGATATTGTCCGTCCGCGCAAGGCGATCCACGGTTCGCTGATTTCGCGTATCAAGATCATGGCGCAGCTAGACATCGCCGAGAAACGCCTGCCGCAGGACGGCCGCATCACGCTGCGCATCGGCGGCAAGCCGGTCGACGTGCGTGTCTCCACGCTGCCGACCGGTCACGGCGAACGCGCCGTACTGCGTTTGCTGGACAAGGAAGCGGGCCGCCTCGATTTGAATCACCTCGGCATGAGCGAGACCATGCTGCCGAAGTTTGATTCGCTGATCAACCAGCCGCACGGCATCGTGCTGGTGACCGGTCCTACCGGCTCCGGTAAAACCACCACGCTGTATGCCGCGCTGTCGCTGCTGAACGCCACCACCACCAACATCATGACGGTGGAAGACCCGATTGAATACGACCTGCCGGGCGTGGGCCAGACCCAAGTCAACCCGCGCATCGACATGACCTTCGCCAAAGCCTTGCGCGCCATCCTGCGCCAGGATCCGGACGTGATCATGATTGGTGAGATCCGCGACCTGGAAACGGCGCAGATTGCGGTGCAGGCGTCGCTGACCGGCCACTTGGTGTTGGCCACGCTGCACACCAACGACGCCGCCGCTGCGGTGACCCGTTTGCTGGACATGGGCATCGAACCATTCCTGCTGTCGTCCACTTTGCTGGGCGTGCTGGCGCAGCGCCTGGTGCGCAAGCTGTGCCCGAGCTGCAAAACCTACGACGGCAAGTTGTGGCACGCAGTCGGCTGCGAGCATTGCGGCCACACCGGCTATCAAGGCCGCGTGGGTGTCTACGAATTTTTGGAGACCACGGAGCAGATCCGCGCGCAAATCCACAACCGCGCTTCGGAAGCGGAAATCAAGGCTGTTGCTGTCGGCGACGGCATGCAGACCATGCGCGACGACGGCGAGCGTTGGCTGGCCAGCGGCACTACCACGCAGGCCGAGTTGATGCGCGTAACGAAGGATTAAGGCATGCCCGCATTCCGTTATGAAGCCGTCGATGCCGGCGGCGCCACCAAGAAAGGCGTCCTCAATTCGGACAGCGCCCGTTCGGCGCGTTCCGAGTTGCGCACGCAGGGACTGATACCGCTCAAGGTCGACCTGATCGCCGCGCAGGTGGATGCTGCCGGCGTGGCCAAGAGCCGTGGTGGCTTCGGTGAGCGTTTGAGCTCGACCGAGCTGGCGCTGTTCACGCGCCAGCTGGCCAGTTTGCTGGAAGCTGGCCTGCCACTGGAGCAGGCCTTTACCGCTTTGCTGGAACAAGCAGAACGCCCCTACCTGCGCGACTTGATCGCGTCGGTGCGTTCGGAAGTGATAGGCGGCGACTCGCTGTCCGCTGTGCTGGGCCGCCATCCGCGCGACTTCGCCGAAATCTACCGCGCACTGGTGGCCTCCGGTGAGCAGATCGGCCAGTTGTCGCGCGTGCTGTCGCGCCTTGCCGATTACATCGAGCGCCGCAATGCGCTGGTGCAGAAGGTGCGGCTGGCATTCACCTATCCGGCCATCGTGACGGTGGTGGCATTTTCCATCGTGATCTTCCTGCTGACGTATGTGGTGCCGCAGATCGTTTCGGTGTTCGCCAATACCAAACAGAAGCTGCCGTTCCTGACCGTCGTGATGCTGGCGGTGTCGGACTTCGTGCGCAGCTACGGCATCGTGGTCGGCATCCTGTTGGTTGGCGCGTGGTTTATGTGGCGGCGCGCGTTACAAAACACGGCGCTGAAACGGCGCTGGCATACGTGGCTGCTGACCGCACCGCTGTACGGAAAATTTGAACGCAGCCTGAATACGGCGCGTTTCGCCAGCACGCTGGCGATTACCACCGGCTCCGGCGTGCCGATCTTGCGCGCACTGGAAACCAGCCGCGATACGCTCAACAACCTCGCCATGCAGGAACTGGTGGAAGAGGCCAGCGACGCCGTGCGCGAAGGCGTGAGCCTGGCGCGCGCGCTGTCGGCACAGAAGCACTTTCCGCCGATGCTGGTGCACATGATACGCGCCGGTGAAATCACTGGCGAACTGCCGGCCATGCTGGACCGCGCCGCCGCCGCGCAGGAAGCCGATCTGGAACGCCGCACCCTGACTATCGCAGGCCTGCTGGAACCGGCGCTGATCCTGGCGATGGGCGTGGTGGTGCTGCTGATTGTGCTGGCGGTGCTGATGCCTATTATCGAAATCAATCAGCTGGTACGCTGATAAAGGACACCATGAAGCGTTTGCCCTTAATCGTAACTGTTCTCGCCGTGGTGCTGCTGTCCGCATCGCTGGCTTACTGGGGACTGCAGTTGTTCAAACCGCAGCAGCGCGCGATTGCCGCGCCGCCGCCAGCGCCGCCACTGGGTATCAACCTCGATGCGGCCAAAGGCCTGTTCGGCGGCCAAGTGAGCGTGGTCGCGGTCAGCAATTACCAGCTGAAAGGCGTGGTTGCTGCGCGCGGTGAGGACAGCGCGGCCATTATCTCGGTCGATAACAAACCGGCGGTGGCGCTGGCGGTCGGCAAGGAAGTGGTGCCTGGTGTGATCGTCAAAGAGGTGTATCCGAAGTATGTGGTGCTGTCCGAGGGCGGCGTGATGAAACGCATCGAGTTGCCGAGCGACGCAGGCGTGTCCAGCGGTCCAGCCACGCTGCCGGGCCAAATGGGCCCATTGCCTGCGACCGTGCCGCAGCCCGTGGTGCAGCCGCCGCAGCAAGCGGCGCCGATCTCGCCATCGTTCCCGGCGCCGTCTTCAATCCAGCAGACGCCGGGCCAGCCGCCCGTCATGCCGCAGCAGAATGCACAATCCGCGCCACAGCGTGGTATCGCGCCAATGGGCATACCGCCCATCCCCAGCAACGATCGCCAGTAGGTAGAACGCATGACTTACTTCCGTACCTTGGCCGCAGCTTTATGCTGCGGCTTTTTCTTGTCTACCGCGTTGGCGGCGCAGCAGCCTGGCGCCACCTCGGTCGCGCCGGATGCGACCATCAAGCCGCGTCCGAAAATTGCACTGGTGCTGTCGGGCGGCGGCGCGCGCGGCTTCGCCCACATTGGCGTGCTGCGCGCCTTGCAGGAATTGCGTATCCCGGTCGACATCGTGGTCGGCACCAGTATGGGCAGTGTGGTGGGCGGCGCGTATGCGGCCGGCAGTTCGGTCGATCAGCTGGAGCAGCTGGTGCGGCGCACCGACTGGAATGCCGTGGTGGCGGACCGCCCGCCGCGCGATGAACTGTTCTATCGCCGCCGCGAGGAAGATTTGCTGCTACCGTCGCGGATTGAATTCGGCGCGCATCTGGATGGCGTGTCGCTACCGCCTGCCGCCGCCGGCAACGAGGCGCTGGAACTGGCGCTGACGCGCGTGCTGCCGCCCGGCGCGCGCGACAAGCCGGCCAATCTCTTGCAGCTGCCGTTCCGTTCCATCGCTTCCGATCTGGTGACCGGTGAACTGGTGGAACTCAACGACACGCCGCTATTCCTCGCCATGCGCGCATCGCTGGCGGTGCCTGGCGTGTTTGCGCCGGTGCGCGTCAATCAGCGTTTGCTGGTGGACGGCGGTTTGGTGCGCAATTTGCCGGTTGATGTGGCGCGCGAGATGGGTGCTGACATCATCATCGCAGTCAACGTCGGCACGCCGCTGGCGCAGGAGAAGGAGTTGGTCAGCGCGGTCAGCGTAGCGCAGCAGATGCTGCAAATCCTGACCGAGCAAAACGTCCAGCGTTCGCTGAAAGAGTTAAAGCCAAACGACGTACTGCTGCAACCAGACCTTGGCGGCATTGGCTTCCTTGATTTTGCACGTCACGACCGCGCCATGAAAGAAGGCGAGGCGGCGGTGCGCGCCATGAGCGCCAAACTGGTGGCGCTGGCGCTGCCGGAAGCGCAGTATGCGGCGTATGAGCTGAAGCGTTCTTCAGCGCCGATAGCGATCGACCAGCCGGTGCAGCTGGCCAAGCTGGAAGTGGCGCCGAGTGGCCGCATCAATCCCAAGGAGCTGGAAGTGCAGACCGGCTTGAAGCTGGGACAGCAAGTGACCAGCGAGCAGGCCACGCTGGCCGGCAATCTGCTTTTCGGGCGCGGCGACTTGTCGCGCGTGGAGACCGAAGTGCGCGACGATGAAAGTGGCCGCAGCGTGCTGATTAAACCGACCGAAGCCGAGTGGGCGCATAGCCGTTTGCGCGTGGGCCTGGAGTTGAACAGTGACTTCAGCGACAACAGCGCCTTCCAGCTGAAGGCCATGCACGTGCTGTCGTCGCTCAACGACTGGGGCGCCGAGTTGCGCACGGTGGCCAGCGTCGGCACCACACGCGTCCTCGGCACGCAGTTCTGGCAGCCGCTGGGCGCTGGCTCGCAATGGTACGCGGCACCGGCGCTGGAATATACATCGGGTGCAACCGATGTGTTTAACGCCACCGGCTTCCGCCAGGCCCGTTATGCCTACGCATACACCGGCGCTTCGGTAGCGCTGGGGCGGCAGCTGGGACGCTGGGGCGATTTGCGCTACACGGTGTCGCGCCAGGTCGGCGACGCGCACTGGTCGATTCCGGAAGACCTGACCAAGCAGCGCGTATCGCAGACGGTGCAGGCGCTGGCCTTCAACGTCGATACGCTGGACTCGATCGCCTTCCCGACGCGCGGCACCTTGTTTAGCCTGGATTGGCAGCGTGCGCTGAACAAGAACCGCAGCGAGACTTCTTCAGTACCGGCGCAGCAGCAGGTGAAAGCCATGGAAGCCTTCCACACCGGGCGCTGGGCCGGCCATGTCTACACAGAGTGGGCGCGCAGCCAGGGCGGGGCGGAGAGCAACAATCTGGGCGGCTTCCTGCGCTTATCGGGCACCACACCGGATTCAGTGGTGGGCACCAGCACCTTGCTGGGACGGGTGGTGATGGCGCGCAGCATCGGCGCCATGCCGGCCGCGCTGGGCGGCGATGTGCGGCTGGGCTTCTCCCTGGAAGCAGGCGGCGCCTACAGCCCGAGCGACCCGCTGCGCTGGGGCTCGCTGAAACAAGCAGCCAGCGGCTTCTTCGCCGTCGACACGCGCTTCGGCCCACTGTACTTCGGCGCGGGCACCACCAAAGCCGGCAAGAGCAGCGCCTACCTGTTCCTCGGCCCTATTTGGTAGGGCTGCGGCGCAGCGCGGTAAAGGCGGCGAATTCCCAGGAGCGGAAGCCGATCAGCAGGGTGAAGCCGTCGCGCTCTTGTGGTGCCAGGCGGCGGTCGCCCTGGTGCAGGCGGGCCAGTTCGCCGGACAGTTGCTGGATGCGCCCGACCAGTTCCTGCGCACTGGGCGCGGACAGGCGCGCGGGCAGGCACAGCAGGGTTTCGCCAGCGCCGTCGAAGCTGCCGCCGAAGTAATCGTCCACCACATGGTCGCGGAAGAATTGCTGCACCGGGCCGTCTGGCAGCCAGCGGAAGGCGTTGGAGACGCGCAGGCGGTAGCGGTTCAGCGGCTTCAGTTCGATCAAGCCCAACCGGTCCAGCTCGGCCAGCAGCATGATGCATTCCGGCTCGGTCAGCTCGTAGGTTTCCAGCACTTGCTCCAGCGTCCAGTGGCCGAGGCAGCTGATTGCCATCAGCAGCAGCTTGGGATTGGCCAGCAGCGACTTTTCCTGCGTCAGCGTGAGGCGGTCCGCCTGCGGCGTGGCGTCGGCCGCGCCGCGCAGCACATCCTCCATCGGCACCCCCGCCGCCTTGCAGATTTGCGCCAGCCGCGACAGTGACATGTCCTGTTGCCCGAACATGCGCTTGACGCTGGACTCGCTCATCGCAATCCGTTCCGCCAGCATTTTGTAGGTCACGCCTGCGGCCCGCATCTGGGTCCGCAACACTTGCAGCAGCAATTCCGGTGAGCTCATATTGCGCCTTATTAAAAAGATAAAAGTATCGTAACACGATACTCTCTGTCGTGGAAACCTGGCTTTGGAATAATTGGGTAGTACATCCAACCGAAGTGGGGGATACTCATTCCGTTACCACGAACGGAGTAAAGATGTTGAACAAGATGAAGGCGTTGTGCGCCATGATGATCGCCGCAGCCTGCGGCAGTGTGTTCGGCGCCGACCAGTCGCCGGCCTATGTGGGCGCCGACGTCGGCACGCAATTCAGCAACAACAGCAGCCTGGTGCGCGCCTACGCCGGCTACAACTTCGGCAGCAATACGCTGTTCGGCCTGCCGCAAACGCATGCGTTGGAGTTGATGGTGTTCACGCTGGGGACGGAGACCAAGCTGGTCCGGATGAATGACTTTGGTTACTACGGCGGCGACGCGGTGCGCGCCAGCGGCGTGGGCCTGAACTGGACCACCGCGCTCAAGCTGGATGACAATTGGTCGCTGACCAGCCGGCTGGGCGCCAACTACGCTCGGGCCACCACCAGCTTCCGCTATGCCGCCCAGAGCCACCCCTACGATCACCCCGGCCTGACGGCAGGCGTGGGTGTGGCCTACAAGCTGAATCCGAATGTGTCGCTGACGGTCGACGTGAGCTATATGCCGATCAAGCTGAACCCATACGAAAAGAACACCAAGCCGACGCTGGGCACCGGCTTGCGTTACAACTTTTAACCGGAGAGCGGGCGCCACGACCGGCGCCCGCCGAAGGTTTTTTACAGCTCGCGGTTACAGCACGTAGCGTGACAGGTCTTCGTTGACCGCCAGCGCATCCAGGCGTGTATTCACATAGGCGGCATCGATCACGATGGTCTTGCCGCTTTCCTCGCTGGCCGTGAAGGACAGCTCTTCCAGCAGCTTCTCCATCACCGTGTACAAACGGCGGGCGCCGATGTTTTCAGTGCGTTCGTTGACCGAGTAGGCGATCTCCGCCAGGCGGTTGATGCCTTCCGGCGCAAATTCGATCTTCACATCCTCGGTCGACAGCAAGGCTTCGTACTGCTTGGTCAGGCAAGCGTCAGTGCTGGTCAGGATGCGTTCGAAATCGGCGATCGACAACGACTCCAGTTCGACGCGGATCGGGAAGCGGCCCTGCAGCTCGGGAATCAGGTCCGACGGCTTGGCCAGGTGGAACGCGCCCGAGGCAATGAACAGGATGTGGTCAGTCTTGATCATGCCGTACTTGGTGTTGACGGTGGTACCTTCCACCAGCGGCAGCAGGTCGCGCTGCACGCCGGCGCGCGAGACGTCGGCGCCGCCCACTTCCGAACGCGAGGCGATCTTGTCGATCTCGTCAAGGAACACAATGCCGTTCTGTTCAACGTTCTGGATGGCCTTCTGCTTCATCTCATCTTCGTTGACCAGCTTGGCGGCTTCTTCCTCCACCAGGAACTTCATGGCTTCCTTGATCTTGACCTTGCGCGCCTTCTTGCGCTGTGAGCCGATGCCGGAGAACATGGACTTGATCTGCTCGGTCATTTCTTCCATGCCGGGCGGCGCCATGATTTCCATTTGCGGACCAGCTTCGGCCAGTTCGATTTCGATTTCCTTGTCGTCCAACTCGCCTTGGCGCAGGCGCTTGCGGAAGGTCTGGCGGGTAGCGTCATCCTTCGGCGCTTCCGAGCCCGACGGCGTGAAGCCGAAATCGCGCGCCGGTGGCAGCAGGATATCGAGCACGCGGTCTTCGGCGGCTTCTTCGGCGCGGGTGCGTACCTTGGCCATTTCGGCCTGGCGGGTCTGCTTGACGCCGATATCAACCAGGTCGCGGATGATGGTGTCCACATCGCGGCCGACATAGCCGACTTCGGTGAACTTGGTGGCTTCAATCTTGATGAACGGCGCACCAGCCAGCTTGGCCAGACGGCGCGCGATCTCGGTCTTGCCGACACCGGTTGGCCCGATCATCAGGATGTTCTTCGGCGTGATTTCATGGCGCAGCGGTTCTTCCACCTGCTGGCGGCGCCAGCGGTTGCGCAGCGCGATGGCGACCGCCTTCTTGGCCTTGCCCTGGCCAACCACGTGCTTGTCGAGTTCACCGACGATTTCTTGTGGGGTCATATTCATGCTGGATCCAGTGTCTCAATGATGTGGTTCATATTGGTGTAGATGCACAGCTCCCCGGCAATGGTCAGCGATTTTTTGACCACCTCCGACGGCGACAGTTCCGTGTTCTCTACCAGCGCCTTGGCGGCCGACTGGGCGTAGCTGCCGCCCGAGCCGATGGCGCCGACGCCGTCTTCTGGCTCCAGCACGTCGCCGTTGCCGGTGATCACCAGCGTGGACTCGGCATCCGCCACCAGCAGCATCGCTTCCAGGCGGCGCAGCACGCGGTCGGTGCGCCAGTCCTTGGCCAGTTCGACCGAAGCGCGCAGCAGGTTGCCCTGGTGTTTTTCCAGCTTGCCTTCGAAGCGGTCGAGCAGGGTAAAGGCGTCGGCGGTGCCGCCGGCGAAACCGACCAGGACTTTGCCCTGGTAGACCTTGCGCACCTTGCGGGCCGTGCCCTTCATGACGATATTGCCCAGCGTTACCTGGCCGTCGCCGCCCAGCGCGACTTGCTTGCCGCGGCGCACGCACAGGATGGTGGTGCCGTGAAATTGTTCCATAGTGACCTCAAAGTAATGATGCAGACTGCCTCAAGACTGAAAAGTGGGGCTGGAAACTAAAAATGCAAGTCAGTACTTGTGGGGATAGATTCTTGCCAGGTTGGCGTAGCCCAGCAATCGCAGCAGCGCGGTGACCAGATGATTGACGTCGCGGAAGGCAATCTTGCGGCCCTCTGTGCCGGCGGCCAGTTCCTGCAATGCAGAGTGTAGCTGAATGGCGCAAGCATAGTCGATGCGCGTCAGGCGCGAGCAGTCGAACACCAGCGCTGGATACTGCCCAGCATACTGCTGGATGGCCGGCAGTAAAGCGCCAAGTTGATGTTCTATGATCGGCGGCAACATGAAGCGGTCGGGCGCGGCTGGCAGGTGTTGCGCCGGTGCCATGGCCACCTTGTGCGGCGGCGTGAACGAGGGCGGCGACACTTCAAACGTCACGCAGTAATCCATGCTGAGCTGCTCGAATTCCTTCTCGCGGTTTTGCAGCTGCAGCAGTTCCAGCAACAGCAGCCAGACCGCCTCGCCCTCGTCGCGGCGGCCGATGGTCAGGCTGCTGCGGATTTGCGCCGTCAGCGCGGCGGCGCCCACCAGGATCAGCTCGCGCTGCTGTTGTTGCAGCTGGCGCAGCGTGTCCAGCAGCAGCACCGCACCGTCGGCGCTCACCGCCGCCACCCGGGTGAATTCCAGCCGCAGCACGGGATTGTCGCCGGCCAGCTGGCGCAGGCGCTCCAGCTGCGGCGCGATGTGCGGGCCCAGCACGCCGCTGAAGGATTCGGTCGGAGTCAGGCCGGCCCAGCTCGATGTGGCGGCCGAGGGCGCGTGCCATGGCGGCGGCGAGGTTTCGAACGTGCTGGCGTAGTCGATCGACAGGTTGTCGAAAGCGTCCTGCTGGCCGCTGACTTGATACAAGTCGAACAGCATCCACCAGGCGCTGCGGTCGCCGTTGCTACCGCTGGTAGCGGCGACGGCCTCGGCCAGCATCTGCTGCGCCACCGCGCTTTGGCCATTGGCGTACAGGATGGCGATTTCTTCCACTGCCGGGGCGTTGTCGTCGGCGCTGGCCAGCGGCAGCGCTTCGTCGGCCAGCAGCAGGGTGGTGGCGATGTCGCCGAGGTCATCGTCATTGCCGGCTTCTCGCTGCGGGCGCGGCGGCCGCTGGCTGCCCCAGGCTGGTTCCGGCAAATTGAAAATGTCAGCCGCCATGGCCGATTCGATGGCGTCTATTTTCATCGCCGTGGCACGGGCGATCTCGCGTTGGCGCGCGGCCTGGCTCTGGCGCTCGGCTTCGCTATTGGCGGCCAGCCGCGCCTGCTCATCGTCGGTGAGCGGCGGCAGCGTGTCGGCTTTCTTGAAGATAGAAAACAATCCCATAGCAGCATAGTGTAGCCGTAAAAAAAGCACGCGGGGTCAGGCGCGTGCTTTTTTGTGGAACCGGCGGGATTAGTCGCCGTACAGCTTTTGCTTCAGTTCGCGGCGCTGCTGGGCTTCCAGCGACAGGGTCGCGGTCGGACGGGCGATCAGGCGTGGAATGCCGATCGGCTCGCCGGTTTCTTCGCACCAGCCGTAGTCGTTGTTGTCGATTGCCACGATCGACTGCTGAACTTTTTTCAGCAGCTTGCGCTCGCGGTCACGGGTGCGCAGTTCCAGCGCGTGCTCTTCTTCGATGGTGGCGCGGTCGGCCGGATCCGGCACCAGCACGGTTTCGCGCAGGTGTTCGGTGGTTTCGCCGGCGTTTTTCAGCAGCTCTTTTTCCAGCAACTGCAGCTTCGCCTTGAAGAAAGCCATCTGTGCAGGATTCATGTAATCCTTGTCGTCCATCTTCAGAATTTCTTCTTCGGTCAGGATGCGCTCAGCGGCTGCGGGGGTCGATTTATTAGTTTTGGTCATAACTTCGCTTACCTTCGATACGACAGAGTGGGAACATTAATCAGCCCGGATTTGTAAAACCCGGATAGTTTATACCAGACATTGTTCTAAACCGCTAATAAAGATGTCTTTGGGCAGATTTTTGCCAATAAATACCATTTTGCTGCCACGAACGTCGTTTTCTCCCCATTTGGCGCCGAGGTCGCTGCCCATGATCTGGTGCACACCCTGGAATACTACCTTGCGATCAGCGTCCTGCATGAACAATACGCCTTTGTAGCGCAGCATGCGAGGACCGTAGACATTGACCAGGCCGCCGAGGAACTCGTCCAGCTTGGCGGTGTCGAACGGGCGGTTGCTCTTGAACACAAAGGCGGCGATGTCGTCGCTGTGGTGGCCGTGGTGGTGGTCGTGATGGTCGCAGTGCTCACCATGCTCATGTTCGTGGTCATGCTGGTGATGGTGCTCGTGGCCGCAGTGCTCGTCATGCACATGGCCTTCCTCGTGCGTCTGCTCGGTCAGCAGGAAGTCTGGATCGAGCTCCAGCTTGTCGTTGAGGTTGAAGCCTTTCAGGTCCAGCACTTCGCTGATCGGGGCACGGCCGAAATCGGATTTGCTGATCGGTGCGCGCGGGTTGATGCGGCTCAGGCGGGCGGTCAGCACGGCCAGTTGTTCCGGCGTCACCAGGTCGGTCTTGGACAGCAGCAGCTTGTCGGCGAAACCGACCTGGCGCTGGGCTTCCTCGTTCTGGTCCAGCTGGTCCATGGCGTGGCGGGCATCGACTACGGTAACCACGGCGTCAAGCATGTAGTGAGTGCCCACTTCCTCGTCGACGAAGAAGGTCTGCGCCACCGGGCCTGGATTGGCCAGACCGGTGGTTTCGATCACCACGCGGTCGAACTGGATTTCGCCGGCTTCGCGCTTTTGCGCCAGGTTGCCCAGCGCTACGATCAAATCGCCACGCACGGTGCAGCAGATGCAGCCGTTGTTCATTTCCACGATTTGCTCGCCGGTGTCCTGCACCAGGATTTCATTGTCGATATTTTCCTGGCCGAATTCGTTTTCGATCACAGCAATGCGCATGCCGTGATCTTCCTGCAGGATGCGGTTGAGCAGGGTGGTCTTGCCGGCGCCGAGGAAGCCGGTGAGGATGGTGGTGGGAATCATGGCCATGTGGTTCTTTTCAAAATGCGTGAATACAAGCGGCTGATTATGCCGGAATTTACTTTAGTTTAGCGCGTGGATGGGCTTTGTCGTAGACCTCGGCCAAGTGCTGGAAGTCCAGCGCGGTGTAGACCTGCGTCGAGCTGATGCTGGAATGGCCCAGCATTTCCTGCACCGCCCGTAAATCGCCCGAGGATTGCAGCACGTGCGAGGCAAACGAGTGGCGCAGCATGTGCGGATGCACGTGCACCGGCGCGCCATTGGCCACGCCGTGGGTCTGCAGCCGCTGCTGGATCACGCGCGGCGACACGCGGGTCCCGCGCGCGCTCAGGAACAGGGCGTTGCTGCCGTCGGCCGGCGCCGGGCGCACCGCCAGCCAGGCTTGCAGGGCTTCCAGTGCGGCCGTGCCGACTGGCACCGTGCGGCGTTTGTTGCCTTTGCCGGTCACCGTGACTTCGTGGTTGCCGGCTTCCACCCAGCCGAGGCTGTCCTTGGCCGGCGTGACATCGAGACCGGCCAGTTCCGATACCCGCAAGCCGCTCGAATACAGCAGCTCGAACATGGCGCGGTTGCACAGCTCGGCCGGTTCGGGCGAGTTGCCGGCGCTGGGACGGGACGGTGCGACCAGTTGCACGGCGTCGTCCACCGACAGCGCGCGCGGCAAGGTCTTGGCGCGCTTGGGCGCACGCACGCCTTGTACCGGGTTGGCCGCCAGCGGCGTCTGCTCGCTGAGCCAGTTGAAAAAGCCGCGCCAGCTGGACAGCTTGCGGGCAATCGAACGGGGATCGAGTTCTTGCGCGTGCAGCTTGGCGGTCAGGCGGCGGATGGCGTGCTGGTCGATGCTGACCCAGTCGACCGCGCCGGACAGCGTCGCAAGCGCCTGCAAATCACGCGCGTAGGCTGCGGTGGTGTGCGCCGACAGCTGGCGCACGCCTTTCAGGTGGGCCAGGTAAGCGTCGATCCAGGCCAGCTTGCTGTCTGGAGCGTCGCTCATGGTGTCAGGCCTCAGGCCAGCAGCCAGGCCAGCGCGGTGCTGGAGGTTTCGCCGATGTGGACCAGGAAGTCGGTGGCCATCAGCGAGGTGAAGCGGTTGGCGTCTTGCGAGCCCATGATCAGCAGGCCGAAGGCTTGCTTGTCGCCCGCCTTGCGCAGCGGGATGATGACGGTCGACACCACGGCCGACGGATCGTCCAGCCAGCGCACCGCTTCGAAGTCCTTGTTGGCGCCGCAGTACGGGGCCAGCAGGCTATTGGCGAAGATGCGCGCATCTTCCGACACGCCTTTGACGAACCATTCATCCTGGTAGTCAGGCGCGGTGTTCCAGATGCGCAGCGTGGCTTGCGGCACGTCGAACGCGGTTTTCAGGCCGCCGGCGACGGCGTGCGGCATCGAGCCGATGTCTTCCGATTGCAGCAGGACCTGGGTCCAGCGGTGGAACTTGTTGGCGATGGCTTCGTTTTCCGAGGCCAGGCGCATCAGGTTGCTCATGCGCAGTTCCAGCGTTTTGTATTTGTCGCGCAACACTTCCATCTGGCGTTCTTGCAGCGAGACGGCGCGGCCGGTCAGGGGACTGGACAGTTTGATTTCCCCCAGCAAGTCAGCATGCTCTTCAAAGAACTGCGGATTGTCGGTCAGGAATTGTGCGACGAGTGTGGAATCCAGAGGAGCGGTCATCGAGGTACTTTAGCTATGGCAGGGTTGGTGTGCAATTCTAAACGAAAAAAAACGGGCATGGTGGACCCATGCCCGTCATTCCCCAACTCACGCTGGCAGTTCTTGCCGACTGCGCCGTTTAGAAGTTGTGGTGAATCCCCACGCTGTAGTAATTGAAGGTGGCGGCAGGCGTAATTTTCTTGCGCACGCCGTCCACGTACAGGTAGGTGCGCGGCGACAGGTTGTAGTCGTAGCCGAGCGAGAATTGCTTGGTCTTGGCAATGGTAGCCAGGTTCAGTACATTGTCCGGCGTTTTCTGGCCGAAGCCGGCGCGGATCATGCCCAGGCCAACGTTGTAGTTGGCGCCGATCAGCCATGCCTTGGTGATCGGATTGATCGGCACGCTGTAGTCCTGGTCCTGGCGCTGGTAGGAGCCCATCAGTTTCAGGTCGGGAATCGGCTTGAAGTAGGCACCGATCGACCACAGCTTGGTCGACACGCCATTGCGCTCATAGGCGGCGTAGGCCGAGACCGGGCCCTGGCCGATGGTGGCGCTGACCGAGTACGGGTTCACCGGCGCCATCGAGTTGGCCGGGAATTGCGGCGCGGCGGCGGTGCCGCGGCCGATGATCAGCGGGTTGTTGTTGGCTTCCTTGGTGGCCACCGTGACGTTCAGCTGGAAGATGCCGCCGATGACAGGCGTGTTGTAGAACACGGCGTTGGAGAAGCGGTTCAGCGAGTTACCGGCCACGCTCAGCGGGTCGGAGGTGTAGCCGGCCACTTGCAGGTCGGTCTGGTAGCCGGCCACGGCGGGCATGCCCGACCACGGTTCGTAGAAGGTGCTGGTTTCCTGGAAGGCGGTCAGGCCACGGCCCAGGCGGACGGTGCCGAAGTCACCCTGCAGGCCCACCCGGCTCTGGCCCTGGAACAGCGGGCGCACGGTATTTTCGATCACGCCGGTGTCCGGCTCGTAGCGGATTTCCAGTTGGAACAGGGCTTTCAGGCCGCTGCCCAGGTCTTCCACGCCACGGAAGCCCAGTTTGTTGTTGTCGCGTTTACCGACAGCGGTCACATCGGTATCCGTGCGCCGTGAAACACCCGCATCCACCGTGCCATAAATGGTCACGGACGATTGCGCCTGGACGACGGAAACTGCGCCCATGAGTGCCAGAGCCAACAAAGATTTCTTCATTTGTTATTCCTTTATAAGTGTATTTCTCATCCCCGCCGCTGCGTGACCGCCGGTTGCTAGAACCTTAATTGCTCGTCGGTTCAATTGCGCTGGAATGGTCGATTGTGACCTTGTGTTTTGGTCGAAAGCCGCAGAACCCCGGCTTCTTGTTGTATTTTTGAAACGCTTGTCAGGCGCGTTATATCTGCCGGTTTCAGCATGAATTGCTTTCATCCGGGCACTAAAACAGCTCTAGCGTACAGGCGAGGGAGGGGGGCAGCGCTTGTGCCAGATCAAAGCGGCGTGCATATATGTCTAGGGTGTGGCGCAGATGGCACGCTACACTAGAATACAAACAGGTCCGCACATAACACAGAGACGATGGCTAATCGAGAAGAGTTAGGGATCATACGGGGCGCCCGCGCGGGAGACGCGGACTGCCAGCTGGCGCTGGGCAAGTTGTACTTGTTCGGCGGTGCTGGCTTGCCGCGCAATATGCCGACCGCGCTGCACTGGCTCAGCCGTGCCGCCCAGCAAGAGCTGGACGAAGCCTGGCGCCTGATCGGCAGTCACATCCCCTCGGAAATTGCCCAATACAGCTTGCCGGACGTGCTGCGCTGGTATGAACGCGCCCATGACGCCGGCATCGAAGAAGCCGGGATGGTGCTGGCGCAACTGGCGCTGGAGCCGTCGTTGCCGGTAGCGCAGTCGGCGTCCGCGCCACGCAGCGCGCGGCCTGCGGCGCGGCCACTGCCGCAGCCGCTGCGGCATGCCGACAATCTCATTCCTACGCATGAATATGCACGGCTGGAACAGCTGTGGCAGCAGGATCACGCCGTCTTTCTGGCGCAAACCCGTCCGGCGCTGCGCCACCTGCTCGCCGCAGCGCCGGCCGACGCCGAAGCGGCGCGTCTCGGAGACTGGCTTCCCGGTCCGTCGCAATTGCTGTTGCTGGCGCGCTGCGCCGAGCTGCTGGCGCCATCCGATACCGACGCTGATTTGCAACAATGCCGCGAACTGGCGGCCTACGGTGGCGACCGCAACGCCCAGCTGGCGCTGGGCTTGTGGTTTGCGCGCATGGATGGCGACGGCAAGCGCCAGAGTGTGGGCATCGCCGCCGTCAACTTCAAGCGCGCCATCCGCTGGCTGACGCTGGCCGGCGAGCAGGGGCTGGCCGAAGCGTGGTTTGCGCTGTCGCGGATTTATTTGAAACCGGAGTTTTCGCAGCGCTGCGTGGCTGAGGCGCAAAGCTACCTGGACCGCGCGGCCGAGATGGGCCACTGCGGCGCCCAGCTGGAATGCGGCATGTACGCCTGGCGCAACCGCCGCACCGACGAGCACAGCGACGTGCGCGCCGCCTACTGGCTGCAAAAGGCGGCGGCGCAAGGCTGCGATGACGCGGAAGCGGCGCTGGCGCGGGTGGCGGCCGAGCCCAAGGAAGCCGGCTGGATTGCCAGCATCGTCGCTTGCCTGACGCGGGAATTATTGGAAAGCCAGCCCTTGCTGGCGGCGCGGCTGGAGCTGGCCGCGCTGTTCGGCCTGAGCCGGGCGGAAGCCTTGCTGCTGGATGTGAAAGCGGCCGATCAAGGCCATTGCCTGGTGGTGGATATCCGCGCCAGCTACGGCCGCAGCAAGCGCCGGCTGGTGCTGCTGCGCACGGCGCGCGAGCGGCAGGCGCTGGACCGCATCGTGCGGCTGTTTGAATCGATAGACAGCGGCCCCGATGGGCTGGAAGGCAATTATCGCCAGCGCCTCTACCGGCTCAAGACCTGGTTGCCGGACGAGCTGCTGGCTGCTGCTTAAATCTCCATCTCGCCTTCAAATACCGTCACTGCCGGGCCGGTCAGCAAGACTGGCTGGCCTTCGCCTTCCCACGTAATCGACAGCTGGCCGCCGCGCGCATCGACGCGCACCGGGCTGTCCAGCAAGCCGCGGCGGATGCCGGCCACGGCGGCCGCGCAAGCGCCGGTGCCGCACGCCAGCGTTTCGCCGACGCCGCGCTCGAACACGCGCAGCTTCACGTGCTGGCGGTTGAGGACTTGCATGAAGCCGGCGTTGACGCGGTTCGGGAAGCGCGCGTGATGCTCGATCAGCGGCCCGGTCAGCTCAACCGGCGCGGTCTCGACATCATCCACCACCTGCACCGCATGTGGGTTGCCCATCGACACGGCCGACACCAGCACGCTCTCGCGCGCGCCGCCCAGTTCCAGCACCAGCGGCCACAGCGTGTCGCGGCCTTGCTGCTCGCCGTGCAAGCCTTCCGCATCGAACGGCACGCGGCCCGGTTCCAGGATGGGGGCGCCCATATCGACCGTGATGCTGCCGTTAGCTTCCAGGCGCGGCGCAATCACGCCGGCCTTGGTTTGCACGGTAATGCTGCGCTTTTCGGTCAGGCCTTTCTCAGAAACGAATTTCACGAACGCACGCGAACCGTTGCCGCACTGTTCCACTTCGCCGCCGTCGGCGTTGAAGATGCGATAGCGGAAATCGCAGCCTTCTTCGGTAGGCTTTTCCACCAGCAGGATCTGGTCGGCGCCAACGCCGAAGCGGCGGTCGCCCAGCAGCTTCCACTGCGCTGGCGTGAAGTCGATGTGCTGGTTGACGCCGTCGATCACAACGAAGTCATTGCCGGCGCCGTGCATTTTGGTGAATTTCAGTTTCATGGGCGGTTTAGTGTTTGCTGTACAGCGAAGGCTCGCCATTCGGGCGCGTCTTGAAGCGTTTGTGAGTCCAGAAATATTCGGCCGGCGCTTCGCGCACGCGTTCCTCGATGAACTGGTTCATGCGGCGGGTGGCGGCCACCATGTCCTCACCTGGGTAATTGTCCCACACTGGGTAGAATTTCACACGCCATCCCTGGTAATTCGGCAGGAAGGTGGCGATCACCGGCATCACTTGCGCGCCGGTGGTGGCAGCGATGCGGGCGGTGGCGGTCAGCGTGGCGGCCTGGATGCCAAAGAAGGGAACGAACTCGGCATCCTTCTCGCCGAAATCCATATCCGGCAGCATGAAGTAAGGCAGCTTGTCACGCAGCGCGCGCAGGATGGGCTTGATGCCGTCCTGGCGGGTGAACAATTTCACCGGCTTGAAGCGTGCGCGGCCGGCGCGCAGTACCTGGTCAAAGGCGGCGTTTTTCTGGGTCACATACATCGAGGAAGCGCTGGCTTCCATGGCGATGGCGGCGCCGGCCACGTCGAGGCAGACGAAGTGCGGGCACAGCAGGATGGTCGGTTTCTCGGTCATTGCTGCCACCGGGATGACGCCGTCCGGATCGATGGTGATCAGGCGTTTCAGTCGCGCTTCCGAGGCCCACCACAGCACCGCGCGTTCCCACACACTGCGCGAGTACGACTGGAAATGGCGGCGTGCGATATCGACGCGCTCAGCCTCGGTCAGTTCCGGCATGCACAGGCGCAGATTGGTCAGCGCGATGTGGCGGCGCGACCGCAGCAATACAAACAACAAGCTGCCGACGGCATCGCCGAAGCGGCCCAGCAGCGGTAGTGGCAGCCAGTGCAGCAGCCACATCAATCCCAACATCAGTTTCATGCGTGATCCTTCGCTTGGGCCGCCGCTGGTGCTTCAATGCCATGCGGCACCTTGTAGCGGTTATAGCTCCAGTAATATTGCGACGGGCTGCGCACGATCAGGCGCTCCATGGCGTGGTTGATCGCTTGCGCCTGGGCGGCGCTGTCGCCGTCCAGCGTCCCGTCAAAGGGCACGAAGCGTACCACATAGCCGCGTCCGTTCGGCAGACGCTCGGCGTAGGTGATGATGACGGTGGCGTCGCCCAACTGGGCCAGCTTGGCCGGCAGCGTCATGGTGTAGGCGGCGCGGCCGAAGAAGGTGGCCCATACGCCTTCGCCTTCCTGCGGCACCTGGTCCGGCAGCACGCCGACTGGCTGGCCTTTCTTGAGGAACTTGGCCAGCATGCGCACGCCCGACATGGTGGCCGGCGCCAGCAGCAGGTTCTTGCGCGCGCGCGCGCCTTCGATCAGCGGCTTCAGCGCTTCTTTTTTCGGCGGGCGGTACATCACCATCAGCTCGGTGCGCAGGGCGATTTCCTGTGCTACGATTTCAAAGCAGCCCAGGTGTGGTGTCATGAAGACGATGCCGCGTCCTGCGTCCAGCTCGGATTGCACCAGCTCCCAGTTTTCCAGCGTGGCGTGGCGCGACACGCGGGCCGGATCGGCGCACCAGATGAAAGGCAGCTCGATGATGCTCTTGCCGGCTTCGGCCACGGCCGCATTCAAGTGCTCAGCGACGCCGGCCTGGCGCATATTGTCGCGCATGCGGCGGCGATAGGAGGGCGAGGCCCAGTACACAATCCAGCCCAGCGCAGCGCCGGCGGCATGCAGGAGTGGCAGAGGGAAAATCGACAAAAAACGGAAAATCGGTACCAGCATGGGTGGGTTCTGCCTGTATTGGAAGCAAGTTTTTTTAAAAAAGCGTAAAATACCACGTTAAGTAGTAGCCGCTGAGTTAATGACAACTTGCGTCGCGGGATATAAATGTCGCTAAAGCGTCGCAAGCCGTGTTGGTATGCGACCGTATTTTTTCAAACCATATCAGGAGCTTGCGATGTCTAATGATTATCTTTTCACCTCTGAATCCGTCTCGGAAGGTCACCCAGACAAGGTAGCTGACCAAATTTCCGACGCTATCCTCGATGCGATTCTGGCCCAGGATCCGAAAGCCCGTGTAGCCGCTGAAACGCTGTGCAACACCGGTCTGGTCGTGCTGGCCGGTGAAATCACCACCCACGCCAACGTCGATTATATTCAAGTTGCGCGCGAAACCATCAAGCGTATCGGTTACGACAACACCGACTACGGTATCGACTACCGTGGTTGCGCGGTACTGGTCGCCTACGACAAGCAGTCGCCGGACATCGCCCAGGGCGTGGACGAAGGCGCCGGTATCGATCTGGACCAGGGCGCTGGCGACCAAGGCCTGATGTTCGGCTACGCTTGCGACGAGACCGCCGAGCTGATGCCAGCCGCCATCCACTACGCGCACCGCCTGGTCGAGCGCCAGTCGCAGCTGCGCAAGGATGGCCGTCTGCCATGGCTGCGTCCGGATGCGAAATCGCAGGTCACCCTGCGCTACGTGAACGGCCGTCCGGTCGCGGTGGACACCGTGGTGCTGTCGACCCAGCACGCGCCGGAGATGCAGCACAAGGCGATTGAAGAAGCCGTCATCGAAGAAATCATCAAGCCGGTGCTGCCGAAGGAATGGCTGCAAGACACCAAATACCTGGTCAACCCGACCGGCCGTTTCGTTATCGGCGGTCCACAGGGCGACTGCGGCCTGACCGGCCGCAAGATCATCGTTGACACCTACGGCGGTGCCTCGCCGCACGGTGGCGGCGCGTTCTCGGGCAAGGATCCATCGAAGGTTGACCGTTCGGCTGCCTACGCTGCGCGTTACGTCGCCAAGAACGTGGTGGCCGCTGGCCTGGCGCGCCAGTGCCAGGTGCAAGTGTCGTACGCGATTGGCGTGGCACGTCCGATCAACATCACCGTCTATACCGAAGGTACCGGCGTGATCCCGGACGAGAAAATCGCCCAGTTGGTGATGGAACACTTCGACCTGCGTCCGAAAGGCATCGTGCTGATGCTGGACCTGCTGCGTCCGATCTACGCCAAGACCGCAGCGTATGGCCACTTCGGCCGCGAAGAGCCAGAGTTCACCTGGGAACGCACCGACAAAGCCGCGATTCTGCGCGCCGCCGCCGGCCTGAAGTAATCAAGCTCTGCCGTAGTTAAAAACACCAACGCCCCGGATTCCGGGGCGTTGTCATTTAGGCCGTGCTGGCGGCTTTGGGATGGGGTTGGGGGGCATATACCTGCGTTCCAGATCGTCTTTAAAAATCATGATTCTTCCTTTGCTTGTGGGCCAAGCGCCCGGTTCACGGCCATCTGCGTCCTGACACGCAAGCCTTGTGTCAGCAGCAGGTCAAATGGAAACTTGCTCACTTCTATGCCGTATTTTCCTCGGAAGCCTAGCAGTTTTTTTTCGAACTCCGCGATTGAAAAGTCGGCGTTAATTTTCATTCTGACGATCAGTGACTCAATATCGATGGTCAGAGCGCTCAAGCTGCCCGCAGACGTCGCGTGTGCCTGAAGTTTCTCTGCGACGGATAATTGCTTCGAGATGATGGCGAGCAGAGCGCTAGCTGACGTGAACATCGGCCATAGAAAAGTATAGTCGCTATTTTTCCAGAATACGAGTCCTGCCAACGCTGCGCCGCCGGAGGAAATGGCGACAGTGATCTTGGTGATGCTGTCCAGCCATACCCAGCGTATCAACAGGGCGGCTTTGAGTTCCAGGGCGTAGGAGGCGAGGTATAGCAGGTTGTGGGTTTCGTTCCAGATCGCATCGCGTGGATCGATGGCCATGATGGTCTCGCGGACAAAAATCTCAATATAGGCCGATACCGCCGGCGACCGTCTGCGCTGGCGCAAACGGGCGGAATTTGTCGCTATCCGAACTTAACGATGCTAAAATGCGCGTTCCGAGGAGCGCTGCGACGGACTTGATTCGCCAGGCTCGGAGATCCCCAACCGCGCTCACGTTACTTTTTTCAACACATGAAAGGAGGGCGTGATGAACGCCGTACTCAAAACCGCTCAAGACTACCTGGTCGCCGATATCTCGCTGGCGCCATGGGGTAACAAAGAAATCAAGATTGCCGAAACCGAAATGCCTGGCCTGATGGCCATCCGCGAAGAATTCGCCGCGGCCCAGCCGCTGAAAGGCGCGCGCATTACCGGTTCGCTGCACATGACCATCCAGACCGCAGTGCTGATCCAGACGCTGGAAGCGCTGGGCGCCGACGTGCGCTGGGCTTCGTGCAATATCTACTCGACCCAGGACCACGCGGCAGCCGCCATCGCCGCCGCTGGTACCCCGGTGTTCGCGATCAAAGGCGAAACCCTGGATGAATACTGGGACTACACCCACCGCATCTTCGAATGGCCAGCCGACGCATCGGGCAACCCGGTCTACTCGAACATGATCCTGGACGACGGCGGCGACGCAACCCTGCTGCTGCACCTGGGCGCCCGCGCTGAAAAAGATATCTCGGTCCTGGCCGCCCCTGGCTCGGAAGAAGAAATCTGCCTGTTCAACGCCATCAAGACCCACCTGGCCAAAGACCCATTGTGGTACTCGAAGCGCCTGCCGCACATCCTGGGCGTGACCGAAGAAACCACCACCGGCGTGCACCGCCTGTACCAGATGCACAAAGAAGGCAAGCTGGCCTTCCCGGCAATTAACGTCAACGACTCCGTCACCAAATCGAAATTCGACAACCTGTATGGCTGCCGCGAATCGCTGGTCGACGGCATCAAGCGCGCTACCGACGTGATGATCGCCGGTAAGATCGCCGTGATTGCTGGTTATGGTGACGTCGGCAAGGGCTCGGCCCAAGCCATGCGCGCCCTGTCGGCACAAGTATGGGTCACCGAGATCGATCCGATCTGCGCCCTGCAAGCTGCGATGGAAGGCTACCGCGTGGTGACCATGGATTACGCCGCAGAACACGGCGACATCTTCGTCACCTGCACCGGCAACTATCACATCCTGACCGAAGAGCACATCCTGAAGATGAAGGACCAGGCCATCGTCTGCAACATCGGCCACTTCGACAACGAGATCGATGTCGCCGCGTTGAAGAAGTACACCTGGGAGAACATCAAGCCACAGGTTGACCACGTGATCTTCCCATCGGGTAAGCGCATCATCCTGCTGGCTGAAGGCCGTCTGGTGAACCTGGGTTGCGGCACTGGCCACCCTTCGTACGTGATGTCGTCGTCGTTCGCTAACCAGACCATCGCCCAGATCGAACTGTACGCCAACACCGACAAGTATCCAGTCGGCGTGTACGTACTGCCTAAGCATCTGGACGAAAAAGTCGCGCGCCTGCAGTTGAAAAAACTGAACGCGCAACTGACCGTGCTGACCGAAGAGCAAGCGGCCTACATCGGCGTGACGCAAGCAGGTCCGTACAAGCCAGACCACTACCGTTACTAAAACCACCGTCGCTCCCGCGCAAGCGGGAGTCCATGCTCCGTATGGATTCCCGCCTGCGCGGGAATGACTACTATTGCAGCGAGTCTCTTATATGCGTTTGGTCCTTACCTGGTTAATCAATGCAGTTGCCTTGCTGGCAGTGCCTTACCTGATGCATTCCGTCGATGTCACAAGCATAGGCGCAGCCCTCGTCGCGGCTCTTGTACTGGGCCTGGTCAATACGCTGATACGTCCCGTCCTGCTCCTGCTGACCTTACCGGTGACGCTGGTGTCACTGGGCCTGTTCATCTTCATCGTCAACGGCTTCATGTTCTGGCTGGTGGCGCAATGGGTGGATGGCTTCCATGTCGACAGCTTCCTGTCGGCCGTCGGCGGCGCATTGTTGTACAGCGTGATTTCCTGGGCTTTGTCGACCTTACTTTTGAAGAACCCAGATGGACAATCCTAACTTCAGTATCGAATTCTTTCCGCCGAAAACGGCGGAAGGCGCGGAGAAGCTGCGCGTCACGCGCGCCAAGCTGTCCGAGCTCAAACCAAAATATTTTTCCGTGACCTTCGGCGCCGGCGGCACCACGCAGCGCGGCACGCTGGACACCGTAGTTGAAATCCTCGCCGCCGGCGAAGACGCCGCACCGCACCTGTCCTGTGTGGGCGGTACGCGCGATTCGATCCGCGAGATTCTCACCGAGTTCAAGGCGCACAACATCAAGCGCATTGTCGCGCTGCGTGGCGACCTGCCGAGCGGCTACGGCGCAGCGGGCGAGTTCCGTTATGCGAATGAGCTGGTGGAATTCATCCGCCAGGAGACCGGCGACTGGTTCCACATCGAAGTGGCGGCCTATCCGGAAGTGCACCCGCAAGCCAAGTCGCCGCAAGACGACCTGCTGGCGTTTGAGCGTAAAGTGAAGGCCGGCGCCAATGCGGCGATCACCCAGTACTTCTACAATGCCGATGCCTACTTCCAGTTCGTCGAGCAGACCACCAAGATGGGCATCAACGTGCCTATCGTAGCCGGCATTATGCCGATCACGAACTACACGCAGCTGATGCGCTTCTCGGATATGTGCGGCGCCGAGATTCCGCGCTGGGTGCGACTGAAGCTGGCCAGCTTCGGCGACGACAGCGCCTCGATCAAGGCCTTTGGCCTCGACGTGGTCACCGGCTTGTGCGAACGCCTGCTGCAAGGCGGCGCACCTGGCCTGCACTTCTACAGCATGAACCAGGCCGCGGCAACCACCGCGCTGTGGCAACGCCTGGTCTAAGCTTCGGTGATGATGCGGTCCAACGCCACATCATGATCATCGTTGTCGAACGGCGCCTGCAAGCACTGGTAAGCAATGCCCAGTGTTTGCGGGCGCGGTTCGTAGCGCGCCAAGGTGCGGTCGTAGAAACCGCCGCCATAGCCAAGACGGTAGCCTAGCGGATTAAAACCCAAACACGGCACCAGCAGCGCCGGCGGATACGCGGCCTGCAAGCGCAATTCGGCCGGCACGGCCACCCCCATTGCATCCTTCACCATCTCTTCGCCGATGCGCCAGTCGGCAAACTCCAGTGCCGTATCTTTTTGCACTACCACCGGCAGCAGCAGGCGCGCGCCGAGGCGCTCCAGTTCAGCGTAGGCTGAGTGCAGATCTGGTTCATCGCGCAGCGGCCAGTAGACGCCCAGCGCTGACGGCTGCTCCGCCTTCCACCATTCAATCACCTGCATGCCGATGGCGCGGTCCCACGCTGCGCGCGTATCGCTGCTGATGGTGCGGCGCGCCGCCAGCAACTGCTTCCGCAAATCCGCCTTCCGGACTGGTGATTCGGCATCGCTGCGTGGTATTCTTGGGATGCTGGTCATAATTGATTCAAGTCTTAAGAGAGTTGCACATTGATTTCTGCTTCGAAATGGATAGCCGGCGCCTTCGTCGTTGCCTTAACCTCGTTTGCCCACGCCGATGATGCCGATAGCCGCAGGGACGATGACTCCTTCCTGCTGCTGCGCGACGCTGTACGCCAGGACGATGCGTCCAAAGCGGATTTCTACGCCGCGCGCCTGCCCAACTATTCCATCCCGTCCTACGTTGATTATTATCGGCTGAAATCGCACCTGAAGGATGTCTCGCCGCTGGAAATCCGCGACTTCTTCAAACGCTACGAAGGTCAGGCCATAGTCGACCGCCTGCGCAACGACTGGCTGCTGGACCTCGGCCGCAAACGCGACTGGGCCACATTCGATGAGCAGCTGCCGCAGTTTGTCCTCAACGATGACACGCAAGTCAAATGCTACGCGCTGACTTCACGCGCGCTGAAAGGCCAGAAAGTCGCCGACGAAGCGCGCGCCTTGCTGACCGCACCGAACGGCTACGGCGAGCCATGCGCCAACCTGATCGCCACGCTGTACCAGAACAACCAGTTCAATATCGAAGACCTGTACGCGCAACTGCGCTTGTCCGGCGAGTACAACGCCACCGGCCAGGCACGCCGCATTGTCACGCTGCTGGACGGTCCGGAAAAGAAAGCCGTGCAAGCGGTTGATTTGCCCACCGTGGCGGTAGCCAAAGGTATGGGCGCTAGCAAAGTCGAACACCAGATCTACATCGTCGCGTTGGGCCGGCTGGCCAAGACCAGCATCAATCTGGCCACGCTGGCGCTGAACAAAGCCACGCCGAAAATGACGGCGCAAGAGCAGCAGCAGGCCTGGGCTGCGATTGCGCTGCAATCGTCGTACACGCTGGCGCCGGAAACCACCGACTATTGGAAGCGCTCCAGCGGCGCGCCGCTGTCGATCGACCAGGCGCAGTGGAAGGCGCGCATCGCGCTGCGTAACGGCGACTGGAAACTGGTGGAGAGCACCATCCGCGCCATGCCGCAATCGCTGCGCAGCGAACCGACGTGGACTTATTGGCTGGGCCGCTCGCTGATGGCGCGCGACGGCGTTACCAGCCAGCCGACTGGCGAAGCGCTGCAGCTGTTCCGCAGTATCTCCGATCAGTCGAACTACTACGGCCAGCTGGCGCTGGAAGAAACTGGCAAGCTGATTACCATCCCGCCGCCGGGCATGCCGCTCGGTCAATCGGAAATCGCGCCGATGGCGAACAACCCGAACTTCCAGCGCGCGCTGAAATTCTTCAGCATGCGCCTGCGCTTTGAAGGCACGCGCGAATGGAACTGGGGCTTGCGTGGCCTGAGCGAACGCGAACATTTGGCCGCTGCCGAATTCGCGCGCCAGAACAATATCCTCGACCGCATGGTCAACACCTCGGAGCGTACCCGCATCCAGGTCGATTACACGCAGCGCTTCCCATCGCCGCATAATGACGTGATGCATCCGGCCACGCAAACGCTGGGCCTCGACAAGGCCTGGGTGTATGGCCTGATACGGCAAGAGTCGCGCTTCATCATGGACGCGCAATCGCACGCCGGCGCATCAGGCCTGATGCAGGTGATGCCGTCCACCGGCCGCTGGATCGCCAAAAAAATTGGTTTGACCGACTTCGCGCAAGACATGTTGAGCGACGTTCGCACCAACATCCTGCTCGGTACTAACTACCTGAACATGGTATTGGGGAATATGGACGGCTCGCAGGTGCTGGCCACGGCAGCCTACAACGCCGGGCCGGGACGCCTGCGCACCTGGCGCTCGACGCTGACCAAGCCGATGGACAGCACCGTCTTTATAGAATCGATTCCGTACGTCGAGACGCGCACCTACGTCAAGAACGTGATGTCGAATACCGCTTACTATGCGGCGTTGTTTGAAGGGCGGCCGCAATCGCTGAAAGCACGTTTGGGCAGTGTCGCGCCCAAGGGCTATACCGAACAGGAAGAGCAGGAAAGCAGCTTCATTCCGCGCTGATACCAACCATACAGGACGTACGCATCATGCAAACTACCCAACTTGATCCTAGCCTGTCGCAAACGCTGGCCGCCGCGCGCGAGCCGGGCCTGACGCTCGTCATCGGCAACAAGAACTATTCGTCGTGGTCGATGCGTCCATGGGTGGCGATGGTCGCTTTCGGCATTCCGTTCCAGGAAGTGCGCGTGCTGCTCGACCAGGACGATACTGCCAACCGCATTTGCAGCTACTCGGCCTCGGGCCGCGTGCCGGTGCTGCTGGCCGGTGAAGAGATGACCATCTGGGACAGCCTGGCGATTTGCGAATACCTCGCCGAGCAGTTCCCCGAACTGCATCTGTGGCCGCAGGACGTGGCGGCGCGCGCGATTGCGCGTTCGGTATGCGCCGAGATGCATGCTGGCTTCAGCGACCTGCGTAGCTCGATGTCGATGAATATCCGCGGCAGCTATCCGGGCAAAGGCCGTACGCCGGGCACGCAGGCCGACATTGGCCGCATCAGTGAAATCTGGGAAGAATGCCTGTCGCGCTTCGGCCATCACCAGTTCTTGTTCGGCGAGTTCTCGATTGCCGACGCTTACTACGCACCGGTAGTGTGCCGCTTCCGCACCTACGGCGTGGCGCTGGCGCCGGCGCTGGACGCCTACTGTCAGCGCGTGCTGGCCCATCCTGCTGTGGCGCGCTGGATCGAGGAAGCGCTGGACGAAACCGAAATGGCGCCCAAGCACGACGCAGAAATGCCGGACTAGCATCATGCAAACATACGTAGTTGGCGGCGCGGTGCGTGATGCGCTGCTTGGATTGCCGGTCAAGGATCACGATCACGTGGTAGTCGGCGCCACGCCGGACGACATGATCGCCAAGGGTTTCCGTCCGGTGGGCAAGGACTTCCCTGTGTTTCTGCATCCGAAAACGCAGGAAGAATATGCGCTGGCCCGCACCGAACGCAAAACCGCGCCCGGCTACAAAGGCTTTGTGTTCCACACCTCGGCCGACGTAACGCTGGAAGAGGATTTGATCCGCCGCGACCTGACCATCAACGCCATCGCCCGCGCCGAAGACGGCACGCTGACCGACCCATACGGCGGCCGGCGCGATCTTGAGCAGCGCATCTTCCGCCACGTCTCGGATGCCTTCGCGGAAGACCCGGTACGCATCCTGCGCCTGGCCCGCTTTGCCGCGCGTTTCGCTGATTTCCGCGTCGCGCCCGAAACCAATGTGTTGATGAAGCAGATGGTGGAGCAGGGCGAAGTCGATGCACTGGTGCCGGAGCGCGTGTGGCAGGAGCTGTCGCGCGGACTGATGGAACAGAAGCCGTCGCGCATGCTGGAAGTGCTGCGCGATTGCGGCGCACTGGCGCGCATCCTGCCGGAGCTGGAAGCGCTGTGGGGCGTGCCGCAGCCGGAGAAATGGCATCCCGAAATCGACACCGGCATCCACGTGCTGCAAGTGATCGACTGCGCTGCGCAACTGGATCGCGACCTGCCGACGCGCTTCGCCTGCCTGATGCACGACCTGGGCAAAGCCGCCACGCCGCCGGAAAACTGGCCCGCACATCACGGCCACGAAGACCTTGGCGTCAAGCTGGTGGAACAGGTGAGCAAGCGCCTCAGGGTGCCGACCGAATGCCGCGACCTCGCCATAATGACCACGCGCGAACATGGCAATGTAGGCCGCGCCTTGCAGCTGCGCGCCAACACCATCGTGAAGCTGTTCGAGCGCTGCGACGCTTTCCGCAAACCAGCGCGTTTCTCGCAAATGCTGCTGGCGACCGAATGCGATTCCAAAGGCCGCATCGGTCCGAGTGCCAGCTATGCCGACACGCCGTTCCCGCAACTGGCGCATCTGGAAGCGGCACTGGCCGCAGCACGCGGCGTCAACGCCGGCGAAATCGCGCAGGCCTGCGCCGACAATCCGCAACGCATCCCGGAGCGCGTGCATGCCGCGCGCGTGCGCGCCGTCAAAGACGTGTTGAAGGAAGAAGAGGACGCGGAATGAGCAGGATCGTGCTGGTGAAGGAGCTGCGTGAGCGCGACCGTCGCCGCATGCTCAAGCACTTCCTCGATCTTGAAGACAGCGACCGTTTGCTGCGCTTCGGCTCCGTGCTGCCGGACGAGCAGGTCACCAACTACGTCAACGGCATCACCTTCTCGCGCGATATGGTGTTCGGCGTGTACAACCGCTTGTTCAAGCTGGTGGCGGTAGGCCACCTGGCGTTTGCGCCGCGCGATGAAAAAAAAAGCGCCACTGAAAAGGAGCGGGTAGCGGAATTCGGCGTCTCAGTCAGCAAATCGGCGCGCGGCCTGGGTGTCGGCTCCAAACTGTTCGAGCGCGCCGCCATCCACTGCCGCAACAACGACGTAGACACGCTGTATATGCACTGCCTGTCGTCCAACAAGACCATGATGCACATCGCGAAAAAAGCCGGCATGGAAATCCACCGCGACTACGGCGAGGCCGATGCCTACCTCAAGCTGCCGCCGGCCAATCCGGCCAGCGTGCTGCAAGAAGCGCTGGACGAACAGTTCGCGGTGCTGGACTACACCTACAAAGCCAACAAGCGCATCGCCAGCAAATGGCTGGGCCGCCTGTTCGGCCGCAAGTAGTTACACTTTCAAATCACACCAGCGGCAGGGCTGTGGTGTCCTTGACGCGCTGCAGGGCGAACGAGGATTTCACGTCCAGCACTGCCGGATGGCGCAGCAGCGTCGCCATCATGAAGCGCGAGAAGTGGTCCATGTCTTCCACGTGCACGCGCAGCAGGTAGTCCATCTCTCCGGTCATGGCGTAGCAGGCTACTACTTCGGGCCACTGCGCCACCGACTCCGCGAAATCGGCGCGTGGCGACGGCGGGGCGTTGGCTGCGCCCAGCGCGCGCGCGTTGCTATGCGCCGCCGCTTCGCTGTGCTTTTCCAGCCGCACGTTCACATAGGCCAGCAGGCCAAGGCCGATTTTGTCCGGGTCCAGCAGCGCCACGTATTGGCGGATCACGCCCGCTTCTTCCAGCCGCTTGATGCGGCGCAGGCAGGGTGACGGCGACAGGGCGACCTGCTCGGCCACGTCTTGGTTCGACAGCCGGCCGTCGGCCTGCAAGATGGACAGAATCTTGCGATCGGTTTTATCCAATGCGATTTTGGTCATAAATACCTCGGGAATTCGGTGTTGAGGGCAATATTATTGCTCAAATTGCGCACGCACGCGAATTGTTTGCAATTTTCTGCCGACGCCGCAGGTCTATACTGTGCGCTACTGGTAGCAAAGCACTTAGACCAAGCACCGGACAGAATATTGGAGACAACATGAATGCACCTCACAAGGGTACGCAGCTAGATCCGGCTACGCAGTTGACCACTGAGCCGAATGACATCACGCTCGACGACAAATGGACGCTGGAACGCGGCCGCGCTTTTATGACCGGCACCCAGGCGCTGATCCGCCTGCCGATGATGCAGCGTGAACGCGACCTCAAAGCAGGCCTCAACACCGCAGGCTATATCACTGGCTATCGCGGTTCGCCGGTCACCAGCGTTGACATGACGGCCATGAAGGCCAAGAAGTACCTCGACCAACACCACGTCAAATTCCATCCAGGGATGAACGAAGACCTCGCGGCGACCGCCGTCTGGGGCACGCAGCAAACGAACTTGTTCCAGGACGCCAAATACGACGGCGTATTCTCCATGTGGTACGGCAAAGGCCCCGGCGTTGACCGCTGCGGCGACGTGTTCAAACACGCCAACAACGCCGGCTCTGCGAAGAACGGCGGCGTACTGGTACTGGCCGGCGACGACCACGCGGCCAAGTCCTCGTCCACCGCGCACCAGTCAGACCACATCCTGAACGCCTGCGGCATTCCGGTGCTGTATCCATCCTCGGTGCAGGAATACATCGATTATGGTCTGCACGCATGGGCCATGAGCCGCTACACCGGCCTGTGGGTGTCGATGAAGTGCGTGACCGATATCATCGAATCGGGCGCGGTGGTGGACTTCGATCCAGACCGCGTGCAGATCGAACTGCCAACCGACTTTGAGCTGCCGGAAGGCGGTCTGAATATCCGCTGGCCGGACACGGTGCTGGACATGGAAGTCCGCATGAACAGCTACAAGTGGTACGCCGCGCTGGCCTACTGCCGCGCGAATAAGCTGAACAAAATTATTTGGGATTCGCCGAAGCCGAAGATCGGCATCATCACCGCCGGTAAATCGTATCTGGACACGCGCCAGGCGCTGGCCGACCTGGGCATCGACGAGCAAGCCGCTGCCGATATCGGCATCCGCCTGTACAAGATCGGCATGACCTGGCCGCTGGAAGCGGACGGCGTGCACGAATTTGCTAAGGGTCTCGATGAGATCCTGGTGGTGGAAGAGAAGCGCCAGATTCTCGAATACGCGCTGAAGGAAGAGCTGTACAACCTGCCGGACGGCGAACGTCCACGCGTGGTCGGCAAGTTCGACGACACCGGCGAGTGGAGCAACAAGGGCAAGACCGGTCACGGTGACTGGCTGCTGCCGGCAACCTACGAACTGAATCCAGCGCAGATCGCGCGCGCCATCGCATCGCGCATTGCGCACTACTGCGCCGGCCATCCTGTCGCCAAGCGCGTGCAGGAACGTGTGGCGTATCTGGAAGCGAAAGAAGCGGCGCTGAAAACGCTGCCGACCAAAGGCAATCCGCAGACCGACCGCACGCCGTTCTTCTGCTCCGGCTGCCCGCACAATTCGTCGACCAAAGTACCGGAAGGTTCGCGCGCACTGGCCGGCATCGGCTGCCACTACATGGTGCTGTGGATGGACCGCGAGACCTCGACCTTCACCCACATGGGCGCGGAAGGCGTGACGTGGGTAGGCCAGGCGCCGTTCACCAACGAGAAGCACGTGTTCACCAATCTTGGCGACGGCACTTACTTCCACTCGGGGATACTGGCGATCCGCGCCGCCGTGGCGGCCAAGGTCAATATCACCTACAAGATTCTGTTCAACGACGCAGTGGCGATGACCGGCGGCCAGCAGTTCGATGGTCCGCTCGATCCAGGCATGATCTCGCGCCAGATCGCGGCGGAAGGCGTGACGCCGATTATTGTGGTCACCGACGAACCGGAGAAATATCCATCGGATTACAACTGGGCGCCGGGCGTCACCGTGCGCCATCGCAGCGAATTGATGGACGTGCAGCGCGAACTGCGCGACAAGCCGGGCGTGTCGGCCATGATCTACGACCAGACCTGTGCCTCCGAAAAACGCCGCCGCCGGAAACGTAACGAATACCCTGATCCAGCCAAACGCGCTGTGATCAACGAAGCCGTGTGCGAAGGTTGCGGCGACTGCTCGGTGCAGTCCAATTGCCTTTCGGTGGAGCCGTTGGAAACTGATTTGGGCCGCAAGCGTCAGATCAACCAATCCTCGTGCAACAAGGACTTCTCCTGCACCACCGGTTTCTGCCCGAGCTTTGTGACGGTGGAAGGCGGCGCGTTGAAGAAACCGAAGAAAGCTACTGTCGGCGATGGCCCGCAAGCAGTGCTGCCGACACCTGTGCTGCCTTCGACTGCGCAGCCGTACGGCATCCTGATCACCGGCATCGGCGGCACCGGCGTGGTAACCGTCGGCCAGATCCTGGCAATGGCGGCCCACGTCGAGAACAAAGGCGCCATCGTGCTGGATATGAGCGGCCTGGCGCAGAAGGGCGGCCCGGTGATGTCGCACGTGCGCCTGGCGGACAAGCAGGCCGATTTGCATTCGACCCGCGTCGGCACCGGTAGTGCCGATCTGGTGGTCGGCTGCGATTTGATCGTCACCGCCTCGCGCGACGCCTTGTCGCGCATGGGCGAAGGCCGCACGCATGCGATGATCAACTCGACCGGCTCTTCGACCGCGGCGTTTGTGAAGAACCCTGACTGGCAGTTCCCGGACGCCGGCTCGCGCAGTGAAATCATCCGCGCCTGCGGCAACGACAACGTGGACTTCGTCGACGCTGGCCAGATCGCCACCGCGCTGATGGGTGACTCCATCGCCACCAATATGTTCATGCTGGGCTACGCCTTCCAGAAAGGCCACGTGCCGCTGACGGAAGCCTCGCTGATCAAGGCGATTGAGCTGAACGGCGTGTCGGTGGCCTTCAACAAGGCTGCCTTCAACTGGGGCCGTACTGCGGCGCATGACTTGGGCTCCGTGACCAAGTTGACCACGCCGGCTAAGGTAATCGAGTTCAAACGCATCCAGACGCTGGATGACCTGATCGCCAAGCGCGTGGAGCTGCTGACCGCGTATCAGGACGCGAATTATGCTAAACAGTATAAATCGTTTGTTGAACAGATCCGCGCGGAAGAGGGCAAGCTGGGTAAGAGCACCCGCCTGACCGAAGCCGTCGCGCGCTACTACTACAAGCTGATGGCCTACAAGGACGAATACGAAGTCGCACGCCTGTACAGCGACGGCGCGTTCCAGCAGAAAATCGCCGGCATGTTCGACGGCGACATCAAGCTGAAATTCCACCTCGCGCCGCCGCTGATGGCCAAGCATGACGCGCAAGGCCATTTGATCAAGAAGGAATACGGTCCATGGATGCTGAAAGCCTTCGGCATGCTGGCCAAGTTCAAAGGCCTGCGCGGCACGGCGCTGGATGTCTTCGGCTACACGGAAGAACGCAAGATGGAGCGCGCCCTGATCGGCGAGTACCGCCAGACCGTGACCGGCCTGCTGCCTAAGCTAACGGCGGATAACCTGTCGCAAGCGGTGGCTATCGCCAGCATCCCTGAAGACATCCGCGGCTACGGCCACGTGAAGGAACGCCACTTGAAAGCGGCTAAGCAGAAGGAAGCCACGCTGCTGGCGGCGTTCGGCAAGCCAGTCGAAGCGACCGCTCCGCACGCCGCCTAAGCTTCAAAGCCCTTTTGCAAGGCGCCTTCGGTTCACACCGGGGGCGCCTTTTTTATTTATCAAAAACGAAACAAACGTGTTGCACTAAGGTATTATTTGTTTTTCTAATAATTACCGGGAGTTGCATCAGTGGGCACCGCCAATCACAATCCATCCGCCGAATTACTGGCCAAATTGGCCCAGCCGTCGGCGTCGTACAAGAACAGCGCGCGGCTGGCGGTTGCCGGGCTGCTGGCGTTTGTGCTGCTGTATTTTGCCCTGGCGGGATGGTTCCTGCTGACCGCGTACCGGCTGGTGTTCCAGGCCGACCCGGACGGCCGGAACGTGGGCTGGGGCTACCTGATCGCCGCTTGCGCGTTGTTCTTCGCCTTCGTCATGCTGAAGGGGATATTCGCAGTCCGCAACGCCAATGTGGACGGACTGGTGGAACTGAAGCGCGAGGAGCAACCGCGCCTGTTTGAATTCCTGAACGAGCTGGCAGATGCCGCCGGTGCGCCGCGTCCGCACAAGGTGTTTTTATCGGAGCGGGTGAATGCCGCCGTGTTCTACGACCTGTCGCTGTTTAACCTGATCGTGCCGTCGAAGAAAAACCTGGAGATCGGGCTGGCGCTGGTGAACGTGCTGAATCGCGGCGAACTGCGCGCCGTGCTGGCGCACGAATTCGGCCACTTTGCGCAACGCTCGATGGCGGTGGGGCGCTGGGTCTATGTGGCGCAGCAAATCACCGGTGACCTGGTGTCGCGCCGCGACAAGATCGACGGCTTCCTCAACGGCCTGGCGCGCATCGACCTGCGCGTGCGTGCCGGCGTGATGGTGCTGCAGTTGATCGTCTGGTCAATACGTTCGCTGGTGGAGTCGGCGTTCCGCGTGGTGGTCATCATGCAGCGCGCCCTGTCGCGCGAGATGGAAATGCAGGCCGACCTGGTGGCGGTGTCGCTCACCGGCAGCGACGCGCTGATACACGCGCTGCACCGCCTGCAATCGGCTGACGATGCGTGGGACCGCGCGGCGCAATTTGCTTTCAGCGAGAAGGCCGCAGGCCGTCCGCCGCGCGACGTGTTTGCGCTGCAGTCGCTGGTGTTGCAGCGCATGGCTGACATCCTGGATGACGCCAGCTACGGCCAGGTACCTTCGCTGCCGCAGGAAAATCCGTCGGAGCACCGCGTCTTCAAGGCGGAGCTGGCGCAGCCGCCACGCATGTGGCAAACGCACCCGCTGAACCACGAACGTGAAGCCAATGCCAAACGCATTTACGTGCAGGCGGAGATCGATCCCGCCAGCGCGTGGTCCTTGTTCGACCAGCCGCTCAAGCTGCGCGAAGACATGACCCGCCACCTGCTGACGGGCGAAGAACATGAGCCAGCGCCGCTGGAGGATTCGCTGCACAAGCTGGGCAAGGTATTTCGCCGCGAGCATTACAAGCAGCGCTATTGCGGTGTGTATTTCGGCCGCGCACTGGCACGCCACGTCGATAAAGTTGAACAATTGCGCGAGCCGTCGCGCAGCGCGCCGCTGGAGGTGCTGGCGCGGATGTATCCGGAGTCGCTGAAGGAACTGGTGCAGCGCCGCCGCGCGCTGGAGGGGGAAGCCGGGCAATTGCAGGCGCTGATCGCTGGCGTGATGACGGCGCGTGATGGCGTGGTGCGCTTGCGTGGCGAAGAATACACGCTGCCGCAGTTGCCTGCGGCGCTGGAGAAAGTGAAAGCAGAACTGGAGGAAGTTCATGCGCAGCTGCACGCGCATGACCTGCAATGCCGTAGCTGGCACCGGAGCGCAGCTGCGCAAATGGGCGGCGGCTGGGCAGAATATCTGGATGGTTTGCTGGCGCTGATCCACTACGCAGAGCACAGCGAGGCCGACCTGCTCGACTTGCAAGGGCTGATGCGCAACACCATCGCCGTCGCCACGGCCACCGGCAAGTCCACCGACAGCCAGGTCGCCGATGTGGTCATCGACGCCAACTATGTGCACGCGCTGATGGAGAAGATCTACAAAGATAGCCCGACGCTGGTGATCGACGCCAAGCTGAAAAAGCGCCTGGGCGTAGACCAGGGCTGGGTCTTCATGCTGGGTGAATTCGGCTTGCCACTGTGCTCGCGCGAGACGGTCAACGAGTGGCTCGGCGCGGTGGACAGCTGGGTGCAGCACTACGCCAATAGCTTGTCGGCCTTGCGTAGCGCCGCGCTGGAGCAGCTACTGATCACCGAAGCGCTGATCGCCAAGCACGCCCGCATGCGCAAGCCGGTGCAGCCTGCGCCGGAGCCTTCGCGCGCGCCATCGTCCTACGCCTTGCTGCCGCCGGGCGGCGAGCGTCAACGCCGCACCAAGCTGAGTTGGTGGGCGCGCTTCCAGCGTGCCGACGGCTGGTTGCCTGGCTTCGCGCGGCTGGCCGCAGCGGGTGGCATCGTGGCGGTGGTGCTGGGCGTTGGCTCGGTGAGCAGCAAGGCCACGCTGATCGTGTACAACGGCCTCGCGCACCAGCTGGACATCACCATCGACGGTGAGCGGCTGCGCATTGCGCCGCTCGACCATCACCAGCAAGACGTGGTGTCGCAGCGCAGCCTGCACATCGAGACGCGCACCATGGAGGGCGAGCTGGTTGAAGCCTTCGACAGCGACGCGCTGGACACCGGCGCCAATGGCGTCTACAACGTGGCCGCAGCCGCGCCGCTGGTGGAGTGGACCAACACCTATGGTTCGGCGCAAGCCGTACCCGAACGCCGCCTGAACGCGCCGCGCTGGCTGCAAAGCCATGCCGATGTTTTGTTCGCCAAACCGCCGGAGAGCATCTCGACCAAATCCGGCGGCGGCACGCGCACCGTGCTGGAAGGGCTGGCGAAATACAGTCCGTCGCAGCAGTTGTCGATACTGGAGCAGGACAAGGAGCGCGATCGCCTGATCACGCTGCATGCGCGCTGGGACGACACCATGCAGGAGCACACGGACGATTGGCTGATGCTGGCCGTCCGCAACGGCCATGCCGACATCCTGGCCGAACGCCTGAAGCGCACTCCGGAAGACGTCAACCTGCTGCGCGCCGAACAGGAAGCGCAGCCTGACCGCACGCCGGCCTTCTGCGCCAAATATGACGCCATGTCGGCCAGCAAACCGGAAAGCGCCGACCTGAAATACATCGCACTGCGCTGCCAGAAAGACAGCATCGCCGCCGACCAGCAAATGCTGGCTGCGCACAAACGCTGGCCCTACAATCCGTGGCTGGCGTATTCCGCCGCCTATATCTACATGCAGGGACTGAATCCGCAACAGGCGATCCAGGAGCTGAAAGTGGTGCGCGTGCAGCTGCCGCCGCTGGCGCCGGCCGCCAGCCTGGAACTGGCGCGCCTGCACCGGCTGGCGGCCGACGGCGAGAACGTCATCCGCCTGGCAAACAAATCGCCGGAGCTGGAGCGGCTGCTGATGTACGAGCGCGGCGAAGGCAAGCCGGACGCGCCGGAACGTGCCTACGCCAAGCTGCAGGCCGGCGAGCTGGCGCAGGCGCTGGCCAGTTCCATGGGCAATGACTGGCAGCAGGCGCAGGTGCTGCGGCTGGCGGCGGCATCGGATGGCGCCAGCGCCGACATGGTGAAACGCGCGCTGGCGCTGCCGCCGGAGCAGGGCATGGACGGCGCCACGGTGCCGCTCAGCATAGCGCTGGCGCTCAAGCACGGCGCCGATCCCAAGCCGTACATGGAAATCAGCGCCAAAGCCTACGACCGCTATCACGCGCCGATGATGGCCTTTCTGTCGGCGCTCAAGCGCGGCCAGGATCCGCTGGCCAGCGAGACCATCCTGCTGGGCCGGGTGCCGATGGAAGTGCGGGCCTACGCCTACGGCGCCGGCATGGTGCTACTCGGCCCCAAAACGCCGCCAGCCTGGCGCCAATTCAACCGCCGCCTGCTGTTCGCCTCGGAGCGGCCATTCTTCAGATAGATTAATTTGCACCTAAATAGTGCATAAATGAATAAGCTAGTAAGAAAACATTCGTTCAGTATCGTGGCCGGATTTGATAAGGTGGCGACCTTTTTCAAATCTGGACCACTTCAATGACAATAAAATTCAAATTGAACCCGCTGGCAGCTGGCGCTATCGCGCTGCTGTGCGGCGTGGCCGGCCCGACCCAGGTGCTGGCGCAAGACTCTTCGGCAGCGACCACGCCGCCCGCCGTTGTAATCACCGGTTCGCGCATCCCGCGCGCCGGCACGGAAGGCCCGACTGCCGTCACGGTTATTACCGCTGACGACATCACCAAGCAGGGCTTCCGCAATGTCTTCGACGCGCTGACCAACCAAACCCAGAACAGCGGCTTTGTGCAAGGCGCCGACTACGGCAATACTTTCACGCCGTCGGCCAACGCCATCAGCTTGCGCGGCCTTGGCCCGAACCACACGCTGGTGCTGCTGAACGGCCGCCGTATGGCGGACTTCCCGATTGCTTACGACGGCACGGTCAATTTCACCAACCTTGCCAATATTCCATCGAGCGTGGTGGAACGCATCGAGATCCTGAGCGGCGGCGCCTCGGCGGTCTACGGCTCGGACGCAATTGCGGGCGTGGTCAACATTATCCTGAAAAAGAAGGCTGACGGTTACGACATCAACGTCAAAGCCGGCGGCACCTCGCGCGGCGGCGCGGAAGATCAGCGCGTGCAGTTCACCGGCGGTAAGAGCTTCGACAAGCTGACCACCCTGTTCAGCGTGGAACTGCTGGAGCGCGAACCGCTGTGGAGCGCGGACCGCGATTTCATGGCACAGAAAACCGGCGTCGCACCGACTTCGGTGCTCGGCCGCAAGAACGTCAGCACCGGCAAATACGTCGACCTGGGCGACACTTGCTCGTCGCTGAGCGACCTGTATGGCGGCAGCACGGTCAAGTACACGGCCAAGGCAGGCAGCTATTGCGCCAGCCCGAAAGTCGGCCCGACCTACTGGACCACCCAGACCAAGAACAGCAGCCAGAATCTGTTCGGCAGCGCCAATTACGAGCTGTCGCCGGAAACCACGCTGTACGCCGAAGCGCTGTTTGGCCAGAACCGCAGCACGCAGAATACGCGCGGCCCGTCGTGGACTTCGCGTTCGCTGACCGATTCCTACTTCTGGAACCAGAACACCAATGTCTACGAGGCGTGGAACCGCTACATTTCGCCGGAAGAAATCGGTGGCGTGGAGCGCTACAACCGCTACTGGGATGACCAAACCAGCTCGCTGTCGATCGGCGCGCGCGGTGTGATTCCGGGCACCAGCTGGAATTATGAAGCCGGCTACACCGCCTCGCTGTACAAGAGCCAGGACCATCGCCCACGCGCGCTGGCCAATATCGACAGCTTCTTCCTCGGCCCGCAACTGGGCGTGGACAAGAGCGGCGTAGCAATCTACGCACCGGATCCGGCACGCCTGACCAAGCGTCTGACGCCGCAGGAATTCGATTCCATCACCGGCACTGCGGTTAGCAACGACAAGTCGTGGACCAACACTGTCAGCCTGTCGGCCAATGGCGATGCGTTCGAACTGCCGGCCGGTCCAGTGAAACTGGCAGCGGTGGCGGAACTGGGCAAGCAGGGTTTCTCGAATACGCCTGACCCACGCATCAACGAAGGCTACTTCAACGTCGCCACTGGTTCCGATGTCACCGCCGGCACCCGCAAGCGTTATGCAGCGGGCCTGGAGGCCAGCATCCCGGTGCTTAAATCGGTCAACGCCACGCTGGCAGGCCGCTACGACAAGTACAGCTTCGCCGGCCGCGATGACGGCAAGTTCACCTACAACGGCGGTGTGGAATGGCGTCCGGCCCAGCAGCTGCTGCTGCGCGGTAATTACGCCACCAGTTTCCGCGCGCCGGACATGAACTACATCTTCAAGGCACGCGGCACCGGCTACTACGCTTCCACCACCGATTACTACCGCTGCGCCAAAGCCGGCCAGCCGATCGCCAGCTGCGAGTTCGCCAACTACTCGCCGGGCGCCGACTACGTGCAGACCGGCAGCAAGGACCTGCGTTCCGAGAAGGGCCGTTCGAGCGGTCTCGGTATCGTGTGGTCGCCAAGCGCGGACTTCGATATGTCGGTCGACTACTGGAACATCAAGATCAGCGACCTGGTCACCAACCTGAGCGCCGACAAGCTGCTGCAGGACGAAGCGGCCTGCCGCCTCAAGGGCGACCTGACTTCGCCAACTTGCGCCGATGCGATTTCGCGTATCACCCGCTACGCGGACAATGCGCTGAACAAGCCGGGCGAGATCAAGTCGATCCTGGTCAACCCGATCAATGCTGCTACCACTAGCGTGGACGGCATTGATATCGCGGGCAAGTACGTGTTCCGCACCAAGGAATACGGCAACGTCATCACCAAGGCCAACTACTCGAAGACGCTGAACAAGCACTCACGCCAATTCACCGGCGATGTGCTGAACGACGACCTGGAAGACCTGACCAACTATGATTGGCGCGACAAGCTGAACGCCAGCGTGACCTGGAATATCGGCAAATGGTCGAACACCGTGTTCTTCCAGCGCTACGGCAAAGTGCCTAACGCCGCCGGCACCGCTTTCCTGACGCCGACCACCTTGGTCAACGCCAGCGTGGTGTATCGCCTGAATGAACGCACTACCCTGTCGGTGGCAGTGAATAACCTGTTCAATCAAGTGAAGACCGATAACAGCGCCGGCTGGCCGTACTACCCGGTGGGTAATTTCAGCCCGGTTGGCCGTCAAGGCTGGGTTGAGCTGAACTACCACTTCGGTGGTTAAAGTACTCGGTTAGCCAGTACAGTAGCGCCGCGCCGTTGAAGGCAGCACCGGTCAACAGCGCGGCGTGCCAGCCGTGGGTGGCAAACATCCAGCCACCCAGGGCCGATCCCACCGCGCCACCTGCAAAGAACAGCGCGAAGTAGACGCCGTTCAGGCGGCTGCGCACTTCCGCACCGAGCGTGAAGATGGCGCGCTGACCCAACACCAGATTGGCCGCCACACCCATGTCCAGCACGATGGACGCAATGACCAGCACTGCCAGCGCCACCTCGCGCGAACCCGGCACCACCATCGGCAGCGCAAATCCAATCACACCCAGCACCAGCGCGGCGGCAGTCGCCATTAGCGTGTGGCCTTTGTCGGCCAGCTTGCCCGCAATCGGCGAGGCGACTGCACCGGCCATGCCGACCAGTGCGAACAGGGCGATGCCAGTCTGCGACAGATGGAATACGGGACCGGCCAGCATCAGCGGCGTCACGGTCCAGAACAAGCTGAATGAACCGAAGATGCCGGCGTGGTAGGCGGCGCGGCGGCGCAGCAGCGGCGTTTGCAGGAACAAGTGCCACACGGAGGCCAGCAGCTTTGGATACGTGATGTGGTGGTTCGGCGCGCGCAGCGGCAGCTTGGCGCGCAGCACGAAGGCCACGATCAGCACCACCACCGCAGCACCCGCGAACACCACGTGCCAGCTGGTGGCATCGGCAATCAGGCTGGCCGCTGGGCGCGACAGCATAATCCCCAGCAGCAGGCCGCTCACCACTTTACCGACTGTCACACCGCGCGTGGATTCCAGCGACAGGTGGGCCGCAAACGGCACCACGATCTGCGCCGCCACCGAACCCAGGCCGATACCCAATGCGGCCATCAAAAACATCCACGCGCTGGTGCTGACCGCAGCCAGCACCAGCATGGCGGAAGTGAACAGCAGGCCGGTGAAGATCAGGCGGCGGTTTTCCAGCAGGTCGCCCAGCGGCACGATGAACAGCAGGCCGATGCAGTAGCCGATCTGCGTCAGGGTGACCACCAGCCCTGCCGCAGCGGGCGACAGGCCGGTGGAGGCGCTGATCGGACCGACCAGCGTTTGCGCGTAATACAGGCTGGCGACGATCAGGCCGGTCGCCGTGGCCAGCAGCCCGACCATGCCGGGGCTGATGTCTTTTTGTTTGCTCATGATGGTTCTCCAGTGGGAATATCGATGGACAAAGTGTAGGCAAAATCCCGGTAAAGATAATTAGGGCATAATGCACCTATACTTTTCACATAATGTGAACAATGGACCGACTCAAAGCCATGCAGACGTTTGTGCGCATCGTTGAGGCCAACAGCTTTACCAAGGCCGCCGAGACGCTGGACCTGCCGCGCGCGGCGCTCACCGCCACCATCAAGAAGCTGGAAGCCTTCCTCGGCACCCAGCTGCTGCAGCGGACTACGCGCCGCCTGTCGCTGACGCCGGACGGCGCCGACTATTTCCGCAAGTGCCTGGACATCCTGCAAGCGGTGGAAGATGCGGACGGGACGTATCGAGGGCAGGGCGGTGGCCCGCCGCGCGGCAAGCTGCGGGTCGAGCTGCCGGGCACTTTCGGCCGCTACGCCGTGGTGCCGTACATCGCCGATTTTTGCCGCGCCTATCCGGATATCGATCTGGTGCTGAGCCTGAACGAGCGCCTGCAAGACCTCACCGAGCAAGGTCTGGACTGCTCGCTGCGCGTGGGCGTGCTGCAGGATTCCGCCATGATCGCGCGTCCGCTGGGCAGCATGCGCTGCCTCACTTGCGCCTCGCCGGATTACCTTGCGGCGCATGGCGTGCCGCAAGCCTGGAGCGACTTGAGCGCACATCGCGGTGTGATGCATTTCTCCGGCCGCACCGGCCGTCCTTACGACTGGGATTTCGTGGTCGACGGCAGCGTGATGATCACCGCCATCCACAGCGCCATCGCCGTCAACGATGCTGAGGCCAATGTCAGCTGCGCCTTGCAGGGACTGGGTTTGGCGCAAGTGGCGGCCTACCAGGTACGTGATCAGCTGGCCAGCGGCGCGCTGGTCGAGGTGCTGGCCGACACGCCACCGGCGCCGATGCCGATCTCGCTGCAGTATCCGCAAGGCCGCATGGCGTCGCCGCGCCTGCGGGTATTTGCCGAGTGGCTGGCGGCGCTGCTGCGCAAAGATCCCGACCTGCAAAGTAAATTGTAATAAATATTGCAAGCTTGGCAGCGGCACCAGAAGCACGCATATAATGCTTTGATGAAATTCCACTTCCTTTTATCCGGCGCGGCGGTAACGGCTGCGCTGCTGGCTGGCTGCGGCGGCGGTTCGTCCGGAACGACGTCGACGCCGCCGGTTACGCCGACCGAGCCAACCACGCCAACGACCCCAACCACGCCAACCGATCCGACGACGCCGACGACGCCAACGACGCCAACGACGCCAACGACGCCAACCGATCCGGGGATACCGACGCCGCCTGAGTGGCACACGCTGCTCAATCACTGCGCTGCGCCACGCGGTGCCGGCTATCCGGACGTACAGGGCACCCTGAACGAGGAGATGCGCTGGCTGCACTCCTTCTTCGACGCGACCTACCTGTGGTACAGCGAGCTACCCAATCTCAACATGGCCGACTACAGCTCTGCCATCGACTACTTCGCGCAGTTGAAGACCAGCGCCGTCACCGCTTCCGGCCGGCCCAAGGACCGCTTCCACTTCACCTACCCGACGGCGACGTGGGAAGCGTTGAATACCGCCGGTGTGAACCTGGGCTACGGCCTGACCTGGCTGCGTAATAACGACGCTGCCTTGTCGCGCATCCTTACCGTCGGCATGGTCGAACCGGGTTCGCCGGCGGCACTGGCCGGCATGCAGCGCGGCGACAGCCTGGTATCGGCCGACGGCACCTCCGCCAGCGATACTTCGAGCGAGGCCAAGGCCATCGTCAACGCCGCACTGGCACCCAAGGCTGACGGTGAAACCCATGTGTTGTCGTGGAGCCGCAATGGCACGGTCATGCAGGCCACGCTGGCCGCACGCAACCTGACGATTCCACCGGTGCGCCTGGCCAAGGTGCTGGACACGACGGACGGCAAGGTCGGCTACCTGCAATTCAACGAGCACAATGCCGTGGCAGAGAGCCAGCTGGTGACCGCCATCCAGTCGTTCAAGACCGCCGGCGTGAAAGATCTGGTGCTCGACCTGCGCTACAACGGCGGCGGCTTGCTGACCATCGCCAGCGAGCTGGCTTACATGATCGCCGGTCCGGAGGCCACCCGTGGCAAGGTATTCGAGCAGCCGGTCTACAACGACAAGACCACGCCGCAAGCAGCCTTCATGTTCCAGACGACGGCGCTGGGCTACAAATCCGACAACACCATCAAGGCCGGCACCGCGCTGCCTTACCTAGGCCTCAAGCGCGTGACGGTGCTGACTGCAGCCGGCACTTGCTCGGCCAGCGAATCGGTGATCAACAGCTTGCGCGGCGTCGACGTGACGGTGAACCTGATCGGCGGTGAAACCTGCGGCAAACCGTATGCGTTCACACCGGCCGCCAACTGCGGTACGACCTACTTTGCCATCCAGCTGCAGGGTACTAACAACAAGGGCTTTGGCGATTACGCAGACGGCTTTACACCAACCTGCCGCGTCAGCGATGATCTGTCGCATGCGCAAGGCGACCCGGCCGAAGGCCTGTTGGCCGCAGCACTCAGCTACCGTAGCACCGGCGCCTGTCCGGTGGTGCCGCAGGCACTGCGCAGTAAGGCGTCTTCCGGACCTTTGACGCCGCTGCGGGATGAGGTGCGGGAAATCTCGATACGCGATCGATAAACAAATTTTTAACCTAACGCTGGAAGTCCGACATGATACGTTCCGCCATTCTGCTTGCCTTTGCCGCCAACTCCGCGCTGGCTATCGCTGCACCTGCTGCACCTGCTGCGGCGCCGTTGAGCACCGTTTCCGAGCGCTCCGGGTTCCAGGCCACCGGCCGTTACGACGAAGTGATCGCGCTATGCACGCAGTTCCAGAAGGCGTATCCGAAGCAGGTGCGCTGCTTTGAATTCGGCCGCACGCCGCAAGGCCGTCCGATGCTGGCACTGGCCGTCTCGCGCACTGGCGCGCTGACTGCGGAACAGGCGAAGAAGAAGGGCGTGCCGGTGCTGCTGGTACAAGGCGGCATCCACGCCGGTGAAATCGACGGCAAGGATGCAGGCTTCCTGGCGTTGCGTGAAGCGCTGGAGAACAAGGCCGCACCGGGTGCATTGGATCAGCAGGTGCTGCTGTTCGTCCCGGTGTTCAACGTCGATGGCCATGAGCGCTTCGGCAAAAACAATCGCCCTAACCAGCGCGGCCCGGTGGAAATGGGCTGGCGCACCACGGCGCAAAACTACAACCTGAATCGCGATTACGTGAAAGCCGATGCGCCGGAAATGCAAGCCATGCTGGCGCTGGTGAACGCATGGGATCCGCTGGCCTATATCGACCTGCACGTAACCGACGGCGCCAAGTTCCAGCCGGACGTTTCAATCCAGGTAGAGCCGGTACACGGCGGCGACGAAGACCTGAAAGTGGCCGGCGCCGCGCTGCAAAAAAATGTGATGGCCGATCTGAAGGCGCAGGGTTCCGATCCGCGTTCCTTCTACATTTCGTTCGCCAAGGAAGATGATCCGACCTCCGGCTTCATCGACAGCATGGCGACGCCGCGCTTCTCGACCGGCTACTTCCCGATGCGTAACCGCTTCGCCATGCTGGTGGAAACCCATTCGTGGAAAGATTATCCGACCCGTGTGCGCATTACGCGCAACACCATCGTGTCCTTGCTGTCGCAAGTGGCGCAGCATGGCAAGGATTGGCAAAAGCTGGTGCAGCAGGCCGACGCGCGCGCGCTGGCGCTGGGCGGCAGCGATTTCCCGCTCAGCTACCGCACCACCTTCAATAGTAAAACCATCGAGTTTCCGGGCTACGCCTACACGCGCGAGCACTCGGACATTTCCGGCGGCCTGTGGACGCGCTACGACGAGACCAAGCCGCAAGTCTGGAGCGTGCCGCTGCGCGATGAAGTGGTGCCGGACTACCGCGTGAAAGCGCCGCTGGGCGGCTACATCGTGCCGGCGGCGGATGCGGCCTGGGTAAGCGCCAAGCTGAAACAGCACGGCATTGAGTTCAAGGTGATCAAGGACGACCAGATGTCGGCCGAAGTGGAGTCCTTCCGCGCCAGCAAGACCACCTTCGGCGCGCAGTCGTTTGAAGGCCACCAGTCGCTGGCGGTGGAAGGCGATTGGGGCCGCGAGCGCCGTCCGGTGGCAAAAGGCGCGCTGTTCGTGCCGATTGCGCAGCCGAAGGCGCGGCTGGTGATGACCATGCTGGAGCCACGTGGCGCCGACGGTCTGCTGGCGTGGGGCGAATTCAATAACGCCTTTGAACGCAAGGAATACATGGAGGAATACGTGGCCGAGGAAGTGGCGCGCGACCAGCTGGACGCCGATCCGGCGCTGCGCGAAGAATTCCGCAAAAAGCTCGATACCGACGCGGCCTTCAACAAGAGCCCGGAGAAGCGCCTGGAGTTCTTCGCCAAGCGGCACGCCTCGTGGGATGAGCGTTTCAATCTCTACCCCGTGATGCGCACTGCGCAGAAGTACTAAAGCATGCCGGAAGAGGAGGCGTCCTGCTTGTGCGCCGCCTCTTCTATCTGCTGCTTGAGCATCGCAGCCACCTTGGCCATGACGCCGGCCTGTTCGGCCGGCGACATGGCGTCGAACTTCTCCTTACCCTGTGGTTGTTGTATTACGTACAAGCCGAGGGAAGAAGCAATTGAACTTCGAGGTCAGTCTTCCCGCTGCAGGGAAATGATGCCTGGCACGGTGGCCGGGGTGGAGCATGGCTCTTCGTCGAAGGCGATGTCGCCTTGTGGATTGGCGATGCCGTCGGCTTTGATGTCTTTGAAGCCGAACAGGTCACGGTCCATCAGGTGCGATGGCACTACGGTCGACAGCGACGAGAAGATGTTTTCAACACGGCCAGGGAATTTCTTTTCCCAGTCGCGCATCATGGCTTTGATCTGCTTGCGCTGCAGGTTTTCCTGCGAGCCGCACAGGTCGCACGGGATGATCGGGAAACCTTTGACTTCGGCGTAGCGCTCGGTGTCTTCTTCCTTCACGTAGGCCAGCGGGCGGATCACCATGTGCTTGCCATCATCCGATACCAGCTTGGCCGGCATGCCTTTGATTTTCCCGCCGAAGAACATGTTCAGGAAGAAGGTCTCAAGGATGTCGTCGCGGTGGTGGCCGAGGGCGATCTTGTTGCAGCCCAGCTCATCGGCCACACGGTACAGGATGCCGCGGCGCAGGCGCGAGCACAGCGAGCAGGTGGTCTTGCCTTCCGGGATCAGGCGCTTGACGATGCTGTAGGTGTCCTGGTTCTCAATATGGAACGGGATGCCCAGCTTTTCCAGGTAGGCCGGCAGAATGTCGGCCGGGAAGTTGGGCTGTTTCTGGTCCAGGTTCACGGCCACGATCTCGAAGTTGATCGGCGCGCGTTCGCGCAGCGTCATCAAAATGTCGAGCAGGGCGTAGGAGTCCTTGCCGCCGGACAGGCAGACCATGATCTTGTCGCCGTCTTCAATCATGTTGAAGTCGCCGATGGCCTGGCCAACCAGGCGGCACAGGCGCTTGTGCAGCTTGTTGTTCTCGTGGGCGATTTTCTCAGCGCTCTTGACGCTGATTTCTTCAATAACGGCGTTCATGCTGCGTCCTTAATTTTGAATACTTCCACGCCCACGCCTTCGCAGTCCGGGTAGACGTCCGGCTTCATGGTCGAGACGCGTGCCGCGCGCACGCTCGGGTGCTCCAGCATCGAGCGCACGATGTCGTCGCACAGCGTTTCTTGCAGCTGCACGTGGCCGCGCGCCATGCGCTGGGCGATGGTGTTGCGCATAAAGTCGTAATCCACCACTTCTTCCAGCTGGTCCTGGGTCGGCGACGACACCGCCAGCGGGATGTACAGGTCAACGTTGATCAGCAGGCGCTGCTCGCCTTTTTTCTCGAACTCGTAGACGCCGATGTTGATCATGACTTCGTAGTTGCGCAGGAACAGGCGGCGGCAGTCGTTCAGTTGTGGATGGATCAGGGCGGACAGCATGGGAAACCTTTTTGATATAAATTATTTAGCTAAAAACATCACGTCGCGTTGCAGCGGCAGCAGGTGCTGGCCGCCATCGACCAGCAGCGTGGTGCCAGTGACGGCACGGGCCGACGCGGCATACAGCACGGCGTCGACGATGTCTTGTGGAGTGCTGGAACGGCCCAGCGGCGTTTGCTGGTGCGCGTTGGCGAAACCGGCTTCGGTCTGGTCGCCGGACACCATGGTCAGGCCCGGCGCCACGCCCACCACCCTTAATTTCGGCGCCAGCGCCTGTGCCAGCATGGTGGTGGCGGTGTGCAGCGCAGCCTTGGACAGGGTGTACGACAAAAAATCAGGATTGAGATTGTACAGCTTCTGGTCCAGCAGGTTGATAACGGCGGCTTGCTGGCCGTCCGGCGTGGCCGCGTGCAGGGCTTGCGCCAGCAGTACCGGCGCGGCGACGTTGGCGCGCATATGGGCGTCCAGTTTGGCGCTGCTGAAATCGGCCGCGCTGTCGTAGTCGAACAGCGAGGCGCTGTTGACCACGCACTGCACCGCGCCCAGCGCTGCCACGGCGCGCGGCAGCAGCTCGCGCACGGCCGCTTCGTCGGCCAGCTCGCAGTGCAGAGCGGCGGCGCGGCGGCCCATGGCGACGATCTCGGCCACCACAGCCTTGGCTTCCGCTTCGGAAGCGCGGTAGTGTACCGCTACGTCCCAGCCGGCATGCGCCATGCCGAGCGCGATGGCGCGGCCGAGGCGGCGGCCCGCTCCGGTAACGAGGGCCACGCGGGGCCCGGAATTGTCCTTAGATGTCATCATGTTTGAACTGGATATAATGCCGGGATGTCCTTACCCGTACCTTCTAGCGACGCGCTGGCCGCGTCCCACGCCCTGCAGCACCTGATCGCCGCCGAAATCGAGAGCAACTCAGGCGCCATTTCCTTCGCCCGCTATATGGAGCTGGCCCTGTATGCGCCCGGCCTGGGCTACTACAGCGGCGGCTCCGCCAAATTAGGCAAAGATGGCGATTTTACAACCGCTCCCGAGCTGTCGCCCTTGTTCGGCGCGGCGCTGGCGCAAGTTGCAGCCGCTATTATCGCCCAAAGCGCGCCGAGCATCCTCGAATTCGGCGCCGGCACCGGCAAGCTGGCGTTCGACATCCTGACCGAGCTCACCGCCGCTGGCGTCAAAGTGGAGCGCTACAGCATCGTCGAACTTTCCGGCGAACTGCGCGGCCGCCAGCAGGAAAAGCTGCGCGACTTCCCGCAAGTGGAGTGGCTGGACGCCATGCCGGCATCGTTCGACGGCGTGGTATTCGGTAACGAGGTGCTGGATGCGATGCCGATTCATCTGGTGATCAAGAATCCGCAGGGCTGGCAGGAGTTGCAGGTGACGGTCAGCGATGGCCGCTTCCAGTACCTGGAGGCGCCGGCCAGCGCAGAATTGCTGCAGCAGGTCGAGCGCCAGATTCCTGAACATGAATTCCTGCCAGTCGGTTATGTGACCGAGCTGCACGGTGTGGCCTGCGGTTTCATGGCGACGCTGGGGCGCATGATGGGCAAGGGCGCCGCCTTCCTGTTCGACTACGGCTTCCCGGCGCGCGAGTACTACTTCGACCAGCGCGCCACCGGCACCCTGATGTGCCACTACCGCCATCATGCTCATCCGGACCCGTTCTACTATCCGGGCTTGCAGGACATCACTGCCCACGTCGATTTCACGGCGATGGCGCTGGCGGCGCAGGATGCGGGCGCGGAAGTGCTGGGGTATTTGAACCAGTCCGGCTTCCTGCTGGGCGCCGGCATCGGCGAACTGCTGCTGCGCACCGACCCGGCCGATGCCATGAATTACCTGCCACAGGCGCGCGCCATGCAAAAGCTGGTGTCGCCGGCTGAGATGGGTGAATTGTTCAAGGTGCTGGCAGTGGGCAAGGGCGTGGAATTGCCCGAGGCGATCGTCGCCCAGGACCGCACGCATCGTTTGTAATCGCCTGTAGACGGAAAAACACAATAGGCAGAAAAGCAAGTCAATTCCGTGCATGCTACATCGATTGCATGCGCTAAGATGGGCTATGATGACTGATTCCGCGTCGATTTCCCTTTATGGCTAAGATACATACTCACTATGACAACCTGAAAGTGGCGCGCATGGCGCCGCAGGAAGTCATACGTGCCGCCTACAAGGCGCTGAGCCAAAAATACCACCCTGATAAAAATCCGGGTGATGAGAAGGCTGCGCGCATCATGGCCATCCTCAACAGCGCCTACGAGACCCTGTCCGACCCGCAGCGCCGCAAGGAGCATGACGAGTGGATCACCTCCGAGGAGTGGGAAATCGAATGGCTGGAGAGCACCCGCAACGAGGACGGCCATGGCCATGCCCATGGCGCCCGCAGCGACAAGCATAAGCACGAGCGCGACTGGCATCCCGAACATGTTCCTGAACCGGCACGCCTGCGTCCGCGCCGCCGCGACTGGAAAGTCTGGGCCGGGTTGGCTTTGTGCCTGGTGGCGGGCTGGCTGGGCGGTGTGACCATGGTGGCCGAACCGCAGCTGGTGTCCAATATGCTGAGTGCGGCCTGGGGCGGCAAGGGCGGTATCAACGCCAATGCCGCCACACCCGACGCGGCGCCGTCGCGTTCGCAGCAAGATCCGCAACGCGCCGAACTGCGCGAAGCCTGGGCTACGGTGCGCCTGAATGAAGCGCACGCAGTCAAGCCGTCGCCGATCAAGGTGCTGGCCTCGTCGCAGGTGGTGGTGCCCGGCGCCGGCGCCGAGTGCGACAGCGAAACCCAGACCCAGACACTGGTGGCGCCCAACGGCGAACCGTGGCCGGCCCGCTCCGGCTATATGGAGGGCTTCCCGGTCGGTAACCGTGGCGATGAAATGCAGCTGACGCTGGATAACGCCGGCAACAACTCGGCGGTCTTCATCAAGGTCTACGACATGGAGCGCCACGCCAATGTGCGCTATGCCTATGTGCAGGCGCACGACAAGCTGCTGGTCGACAAACTGGCCAACGGCAAATATGAAATCCGCTATCAAAACCTGGATGCTGGCGCCAATCCGGGTGCTTGCTCGGCGGCTAACCGTACGGCTGCAGCAGGGGCGGAAGCAGGGACGTCCCCCGTCAACAACTAGTGCCGCAGCGCAGCGCGATATCTGTTGTCACCGGGGGGGATTCTGATTATCCTAGGGTAACAACAGGAGATTGCGTATATGACCGATTCCAACGCCGCAGATGACAACTGGCTGATCGACGAAGACGAAGAAGAGCTTCCAGCCAGCGGTCTCAGCGCGCCAGACCAGCGCTTGTGGCGGGTGTTAATCGTTGACGATGATGTCGATGTGCATGCCGTCACGCGGCTAGCGCTGCGCAATGTCAGCTTCAAGGGCCGCGAGCTGGAATTGTTCTCGGCCTACAGCGGGCGCGAAGCCTACGACATCCTGCGCGACACGCCGGACATCGCCCTGGTGCTGCTGGACGTGGTGATGGAAACCGACGACGCCGGCCTGCTGCTGGCGCGCCGCATACGCGAAGAACTCCACAACACCATCGTGCGCGTGGTGCTGCGTACCGGCCAGCCGGGACAGGCGCCGGAGCAGCGCGTGATCATCGAATACGACATCAACGATTACAAGGCCAAGACCGAGCTGACCACGCAGAAGCTGTTCACCACGGTGATCTCGGCGCTGCGCGCGTACGAGAGCCTGAACATGCTGGAGCGCAGCCGCATTGGCCTCGGCAAGATCCTGGCCGGCGCCACCAATCTGTACCAGATCCATTCGCTGCGCGAGTTTGCCTCGGGCGTGCTGAACCAGGTCAGCGCCATCCTCGACGTCGGTTCGGACGGCGTGCTGTGCCTGATGCAGGGCGACACCGGCGTCACCACCGTGGTGGCGGCCACCGGCAATTATGCGACGCTGAACGAGTCGGAACTGATGCCAACCTCGCACCCGCTATGGCCGACCATCGTCAAGGCCTTCAACGAAAAGAAATCGCAGTTCGAGCATCCGGCCAATGTGCTGTTCATCCACACGCAGGAAAACCGCGAGGTGGCGATTTCGGTGACGCCGCCATGGCCGCTGGCGCAGATCCAGCGCGACCTGCTGGAAGTGTTCTGCCAGCGTATTGCGGCGGCGTTCGACAATCTCTACATGTTCGGCCAGCTGCGCAAGGCGCAGGAGGCCACGGTGGTGGCGCTGGCCGATCTGGCCGAGTTCCGCGACAGCGGCACCGGCGGCCATGTGCGGCGGGTGCAGATGCTGTCCACGGGGCTGGCGCAGCGCCTGCATGAGCGCGGCGCGTATCCGGACGAGGTGACGCCGCAGCTGCTGGAAATGATCGGCCTGGCGTCGATCCTGCACGATGTGGGCAAGGTGGCGACGCCGGATCACATCCTGCTCAAGCCGGGCATTCATACGCCGGAAGAACGCGCCGAGATGCAGCAGCACGCGGCGGTGGGCAAGGCGATCCTGGAGCGGGCGTCGAAAATGGTGGATGGCGTCAGCTATCTAACTTATGGCGCCGAAATCGCCGGCGGCCACCATGAGCATTGGGATGGCAATGGCTATCCCAACCAGCTGAAGGGCCGTGATATCCCGATTGCGGCGCGGATTGTGGCGGTGATCGATGTGTTCGATTCGTTGCTGCACGAGCGCCCGTACAAGGAGCCGTGGCCGCACACCGAGGCGGTCGCCTACATCAAGGACCGCGCCGGCAAGCAGTTCGATCCTGAGGTGGTGGCGGCCTTGCTGGATATGATCGAGCGCGACCCTTCCATCGGCCGCACGCCGGACTGACGTCGTCCCGGCCTACGCCGGAACGACGGTATTTGCGCTGCGCACCATCGCTTCAAATTGCGCTACCGGCATCGGGCGCGCGAACAAATAGCCTTGCGCTTCGTCGCACTGCTTGGCGCGCAAGAAGTCGCGCTGGGCTTCCGTCTCTACGCCTTCTGCAATCACTTCCAGTCCCAGCGAATGCGCCAGCGCAATGGTGGCGGCGACGATCACGGCGTCGTCCGGATCGCTCTCGATATCCTTCACGAAACCGCGGTCGATCTTGATGCGGTCGATCTCAAACAGCTTCAGGTAACTTAGCGACGAGTAGCCGGTGCCGAAGTCGTCGATCGCCACTTTAATGCCGCGCGAACGCAATTCGATCAGCAGCGCGCGGCTGCGTTCCGGGTCCTGCATCGCTGCCGATTCGGTGATCTCCAGTTCCAGCAGGGCCGGGTCGATCCCATGGCTGTGCAGCATGCGGTCCAAATGTGGCAGCAGGCCCGGGCCGTGGCACTGGCGCGCCGACAAATTTACCGCCAGCCGCAAGTGCGACAGCTCCGGCGAACGCCAGGAATGCAGCAGGCTGCAGGCGCGCTGCAGCACCCAGTCGCCCAGCGGCAGGATCAGGCCTGACTCTTCGGCGATCGGGATGAAGCGGTCCGGACTCACCATGCCTAGCTCCGGATGGTGCCAGCGCAGCAGCGCTTCGGCGCCGATGATGCGCTGGGTCGCCAGCTCAATTTGCGGCTGCAGATACAGCTCGAATTCGTTTTGTTCCAGTGCCTGCCACAGGCGGTTTTCCAGCATCAGGCGCTCGTGGGTGGCGCTGTTCATCTCTTCCGAGAAGAACTGGAAATTGCCGCGACCCTGGCTCTTGGCGGCGTACATGGCGGTGTCGGCGTGGCGCATCAGGGTGCCGGCGTCTTCGCCATCGTTGGGGAACATGGCGACGCCGACGCTGGCGCCGCTGTGGACGGTTTTGCCTTGCAGGTGATACGGCGCGGTCAGCGCGTCGACGATGCGCACGGCGATGTTGGAGGCTTCGTCGGGCGTGATGGCGCCGTCCGTCACCACGATGAATTCGTCGCCGCCCAGACGGGCGATGGTGTCGACTTCGCGCAGCAGTTCCTGCAGGCGCTGCGAGACGGCGACCAGCAGCAAATCGCCGGTGGCGTGGCCGTGGGTGTCGTTGATTTTCTTGAAGTGGTCCAGGTCAATGAACAGCACGGCCGCCTGCCCGCCGCTGCGGCGCGTTTGCGCCAGCAGCTGTTCGAGGCGCAGGTTGAGCGACAGGCGATTCGCCAGTCCGGTCAAGGTGTCGTGGTGCGCCAGGCGATGGATGCGTTCTTGTGCCAGATGCTGTTCGGTCAGGTCGTGCAGGATGGCGACGAACAGGTGCTCATCCGGCAGTTCCACTTCCGACACCGACATCGCCAGCGGGAATTCGCTGCCGTCGCTGCGCCAGCCGGGTAGTTCGTATTCGTGGGTGACGCCGCAGGCGATCATGCGCAGCAGGCCTGTTGCATCAAGGCCTGCTGCTTCGCCGACGCCAACCGGGATCAGCTTGTCGAGTGGCAGGTCGGTCATCTTTTCCGGTGCATAGCCGAACAGGCGGCCAGCAGCGGCGTTGGCCGACATCAGGGTGCCGTTGCTGTCGATGGTGAGGATGGCGTCGGCTGCTTTGTTGAGGATCGCTTGCAGGCGCGCTTCGCGCTGGCGCAGGCGCGAGGTGGAATCTTTCACCTCTGCCTGAATGCGCGCGCGCTCACCGGAGATCAGCATCATCAGGGTGCCCAGCAAGCCGGTCAGCAGCAAGCCGCAGGTCAGCACGGTCCAGCTTTGCCAGCCGCGTTGCTGTTGCAGGTAGGCCGGTGTTGGCGCCAGCGTCAGTTCGTAGATGCGGCCGCCGAAGTGCAACTGGCGCTGGTAGTCGCCGGCGTGCACCGGGCGTTTCAGCGTGTCTTGCACCACGCGGCGCGGGCCGTCGTCGTCGGTGTCTTCAAAGCGGATCAGGAAGTGCGGGAACTCGGAGCGTTTCAGCGCCTGGTTGAGGTAAGCCTCGAACTGCATGGCGATCAGCAGCGAGCCGACGGCCTGGCGGTGGTTGCTGTTCGGGTGCACGGTCTGCATCAGCAGCAAGCCAGTGCCGGGCAGGGTGCGGGCAAATTGCAGCGGTGCGGTGGCGGTCGGCTGGCCGGACTGGATGGCGCGTTCCAGCGCGTCGCGGCGGCGTTCTTCGGACAGGAAATCGAGGCCGACGTAATCGCGCGCGGCGGTCGGTTCGACAAAGGTCACGGCGAAATAGCGCTCGCGCTGGCTGGCCACCTTGAGCGGCTGGCCCGGCTCGCCGCGGTCGCGGATAGCGTAGTCGGGCATCACTTGCTGGCGCGCCCAGGCTTCGAACGCGCCACGCTCACTGCCAGCCACCGGCACCAGCCAGCCCATCGACAGCAGCTCGGGGCGCTGGTCGAGATAGCCGTGTGCAAGGTTGCCGAAATCGTCAGCGTTGATGGTGCGGCGCGGATCGTTGAGGGCCTTGGCCATGGCATAGATGAAGCGCTCGTGCTCGCTGAACTGGGATTGCAGCAAGTCGCCGGTCTGCTGTGCCTTGAGGCGGAAGGTTTGCAGCTGCTGGTTGTTTTCCCAGCGGTCGGCTTGCAGATAGATGGCGATGAAGGCGGCAGCCGACAGCAGCAGCGGCAAGCCCACCAGTGTGCGGCGGCGCGCCCACAGCGCGCGCGGACGGCCAATGACAATCCAGGTCAGCGGCGCCGCCAGCATGATGCCGATGGTGTCGCCCATCCACCATGCCAGCCAGTCGTTGGCGACCGTCTCGCGCTGCAAGATGCCAAGCAACAGCATGCCGGATACCGACAGGGTGCTCGACACCAGCGTTACGCTGAGCGCCAGCATGATGAAGCGCACCACGTCGCGGCCGGAGCCGATGGCCTGGTCGATATAGCGGCGGAACAGGGTGCTGCCAGCCCAGGCTTGCAGCGCGGCGCCGATGGCAGGCGCGCAGGCGCCGATCGCGGCCAGGCGGGTGATGCCGGCCGGGCTCAGCGCCGGCATCACCAGGTTGACCGCCAGCGAACCGAGCGCCACCGCCGGCAGCAGGCGCGCGCCGCCCACCACGCAGGCAGCCAGCGCAATACCGGCGGGGAGGAAGATAGGAGAGGCATACCCCGGCGGCAGCGCCAGCAGCAGGCCGAGGCGGCCAGCAAGGAAATACGCGGCCCACAGGGCCAGATTGGCGAGCAGGAGGATAGGCCAGCGACCACTACGATTGTTCAAATGCAGGGCTCCAAGGATCTCTAGGGACCGGTCGATTGTATAGGAAATCATGCAACGTAAAAACAACACTTGCACAATCGCAGTTGGTGCGTTTAAAATCTCGCCCCGAAGCAGACGTTACTCTGAACAGCGCCGGAAAAGATTTACGCGGTGTTGAAAACAGGGTTGACGTCACAGAAAAATTGCTTCATACTCTGCGGTTCCTCGCGGAGGGGTGGCCGAGTGGTTAAAGGCGACGGACTGTAAATCCGTTCTCTCAGAGTACACTGGTTCGAATCCAGTCCCCTCCACCAAGTTTTTGCAAGAAGACTGAGTGGCGTAGTAAAAATGAATTGAATTGAACCAATACCTCGCGGGTGTAGCTCAATGGTAGAGCTGAAGCCTTCCAAGCTTATGACGAGGGTTCGATTCCCTTCACCCGCTCCAGTGTTGTTGCAATTCAGATGCGCAAGCATCGCAGTTGTAAAGCGCAGTACACAATAAGCCCTTTTAGCTCAGTGGTAGAGCACTCCCTTGGTAAGGGAGAGGCCACGTGTTCAATCCACGTAAAGGGCACCAGAATACGCAGTACGGCAGTACGGTAGCACTATCAAAGTTGGGCAGGGTTCCCTGCCAATCACACCAAATCGTTAGGAGTCTAAAATGGCAAAAGAGAAATTCGAGCGGACCAAGCCGCACGTTAACGTCGGCACCATCGGCCACGTCGACCACGGCAAGACCACCCTGACCGCAGCAATTGCAACCGTTCTGTCGAAAAAATTCGGCGGCGAAGCTAAAGCCTACGACCAGATCGACGCTGCTCCAGAAGAAAAAGCACGCGGCATCACCATCAACACCGCTCACGTCGAGTACGAAACCGCGGCACGTCACTACGCTCACGTAGACTGCCCAGGCCACGCCGACTACATCAAAAACATGATTACCGGTGCAGCGCAGATGGACGGCGCGATCCTGGTGTGCTCCGCAGCGGACGGCCCAATGCCACAGACCCGCGAACACATCCTGCTGGCTCGCCAAGTTGGCGTTCCATACATCGTCGTGTTCCTGAACAAGTGCGATCTGGTGGATGACGAAGAGCTGCTGGAACTGGTTGAAATGGAAGTGCGTGAGTTGCTTTCGAAATACGAGTTCCCAGGCGACGACCTGCCTATCATCAAAGGTTCGGCACGTAAAGCACTGGACGGCGACACCGGTCCTCTGGGCGAGCAAGCCATCATGGCGCTGGCCGATGCACTGGATTCGTACATCCCTACGCCAGAGCGCGCAGTGGACGGCGCCTTCCTGATGCCAGTAGAAGACGTGTTCTCGATCTCGGGTCGCGGCACCGTGGTGACCGGTCGTGTTGAGCGCGGTATCGTCAAAGTCGGCGAAGAGATCGAAATCGTCGGCATCATCGACACCGTCAAAACCACCTGCACCGGCGTGGAAATGTTCCGCAAACTGCTGGACCAAGGTCAAGCAGGCGACAACGTTGGTCTGCTGCTGCGCGGCACCAAGCGTGAAGACGTGCAACGTGGTCAAGTTCTGGCAAAACCAGGCTCGATCAAGCCGCACAACCACTTCACCGGCGAGATCTATGTTCTGTCGAAAGACGAAGGCGGTCGTCACACTCCGTTCTTCAACAACTATCGTCCACAGTTCTACTTCCGTACGACTGACGTGACCGGTTCGATCGAACTGCCAGCGGACAAAGAAATGGTTATGCCAGGCGACAACGTGTCGATCACCGTTAAGCTGATCAACCCGATCGCGATGGAAGAAGGTCTGCGTTTCGCTATCCGTGAAGGTGGCCGTACCGTAGGCGCAGGCGTGGTTGCTAAGATCATCGCCTAATAGGAAGCAAGATTGCCACCCGGGCGTCCGGGTGGTATAATCCGACTCCTTTGTAGTTTCAGGGTTTATGTAGGGGCGTAGCTCAATTGGCAGAGCGTCGGTCTCCAAAACCGAAGGTTGGGGGTTCGAGGCCCTCCGCCCCTGCCACCGAATCTGGTGCAGGGCACCGAAAGTAAAATATAAATGTCTAATCAATCCGTGCAGACTGTCAGCACGTCGAATGACAAGATTAAGGTTGCACTGGCAATTGTCGTTGCAATCGCAGGCGTGATAGGTTTTTACTACCTGTCGGACAAACCAGCTCTGGTACGCGCAGGCGCACTTGTGGCTGGTTTGGCTTTTGCCGTTTTGATCTTGTGGACTTCGTCGACTGGCCGTGAGTTCCTGAATTTCGCTAAAGAAGCCGTTCGCGAGACGAAAAAGGTCGTGTGGCCTACCCGTCGCGAAGCAACCCAGATCACGGGCATCGTGTTTGCCTTTGTGCTGGTGATGGCGGTGTTCCTGTGGGGCACGGATAAGACCTTGGAATTCCTGTTGTACGACGTCATTCTGGGCATACGAAAATAATGAGCGAAAATGTGCAAGATGACGCTCAGGGTGCAGTCCCTGAGCAAGACGCTGGCGCAGCGCCAATCAGCGTACCGGTGAGCAACAAGCGCTGGTACGTTGTGCATGCGTATTCCGGTATGGAAAAAAGCGTGCAGCGCGCGCTGACCGAGCGTGTCGAACGCGCCGGCATGCAAGAACAATTTGGCCAGATTCTGGTGCCGACCGAAGAAGTGGTCGAAGTCAAGAACGGTCAAAAGTCGGTCACCGAACGTCGTTTCTTCCCTGGCTATGTGCTGGTGGAAATGGAAATGACCGACGAAACCTGGCACTTGGTGAAAAACACCTCGAAAGTCACCGGCTTCATCGGCGGCAAATCGAACAAGCCTACTCCGATTCCTGCACGCGAGATCGACAAGATCATGCAGCAGATGCAAGAAGGCGTCGAGAAGCCACGGCCGAAAGTGCTGTACGAAGTGGGCGAGCAAGTCCGTATCAAGGACGGTCCGTTCACTGACTTCAACGGCAATGTTGAGGAAGTCAACTACGAGAAATCGAAAGTGCGCGTCTCGGTCACGATTTTTGGCCGCGCAACGCCAGTCGAACTCGAATTCGGCCAAGTCGAAAAAGTATAAGGCCGTTCGCCAGAACGGGCGACGGTGTCAAAACCCTAGTGAATTCTGGCAAAAGAGGAGCCCCGCCCTGCAACTGCGCATGGTGGGGCGCTACTACTCATATCCAAGATAGGAGCCATCATGGCAAAGAAAATCATTGGTTTTATCAAGCTGCAAGTGCCAGCTGGTAAAGCAAACCCATCCCCACCGATCGGTCCAGCTCTGGGTCAACGCGGTCTGAACATCATGGAATTCTGCAAAGCGTTCAACGCGCAGACCCAAGGTATGGAACCAGGCATGCCTATCCCAGTCGTGATCACTGCGTTCGCTGACAAGTCCTTCACCTTCGTGATGAAGACCCCACCAGCAACCTTCCTGATCAAGAAGCACTCGGGCGTGACCAAAGGTTCGCCGAAGCCACATACCGACAAAGTCGGTAAGCTGACCCGTGCTCAAGCTGAAGAAATCGCTAAACTGAAAACCCCTGACCTGACCGCTGCTGATCTGGATGCTGCTGTACGCACCATCGCTGGCTCGGCTCGTTCGATGGGCATCACCGTGGAAGGTCTGTAATCATGGCTAAACTGTCCAAACGCGCACAAGCCATCAAGGCCAAAGTTGACACCACCAAGAACTACTCGTTCGACAACGCTGTTGCTCTGATCAAAGAACTGGCAACCGCCAAGTTCAATGAATCGATCGACGTGTCGGTACAACTGGGCGTGGATCCTAAGAAGTCGGACCAGGTGGTTCGTGGTTCCGTAGTTCTGCCAGCAGGCACCGGTAAAACCGTTCGCGTAGCAGTGTTCGCTTCGGGCGACAAAGCTGAAGCCGCTAAAGCAGCTGGCGCTGACGTCGTTGGTATGGAAGACCTGGCTGAGCGCGTCAAAGCCGGCGACATGCCTTTCGATATCGTCATCGCTTCGCCAGACACCATGCGTATCGTTGGTACCCTGGGTCAGATCCTGGGCCCACGTGGCCTGATGCCTAACCCGAAAGTCGGCACCGTAACCCCTGACGTCGCTACCGCCGTGAAAAACGCGAAAGCCGGTCAAGTTCAGTACCGTACCGACAAAGCCGGTATCATCCACGCGACCATCGGCCGCAAATCGTTCGCTGACGCAGATCTGAAGAGCAACCTGGTTGCCCTGATCGACGCACTGAACAAAGCTAAGCCAGCATCGTCGAAAGGCGTGTACCTGCGTAAAGTGTCGCTGTCGTCGACCATGGGCGCTGGCGTCCGTGTTGACCAAGCTTCGCTGGCAGCCTAAGTTTTAAGTTTAAGTCCTTGTGTGGCCGTCGTGCCGCATGAGGCAGTTCTTTGGGATGGCTGCTGTTTCGGCAGCAGCCGCAATCAAAGACCGTTGGGCCAGGTGCATCAGGTAGGCACCCGGTTAATTGAATGTCTCACCCAACGCAGATGGTGTTCCCGATCAAGTTTTGCAGTCCATTGGACTCCTAACCTCGGACGCCGTTGTTCGAACCGATGACCGGCAATTTCGCCGGACATCATTTAAGGAGATTGACCGTGGGTCTCAATCTGAATGACAAAAAGGCCGTCGTCGCCGAAGTTTCCGCAAAAGTAGCAACTGCGCAAACTATCGTCGTGGCCGAGTATCGTGGCATCCAGGTTGCTCACTTGACGCAACTCCGTGCCAAAGCGCGCGCTCAAGGCGTGTACCTGCGAGTGTTGAAAAACACCCTCGCTCGTCGCGCCGTTGAAGGCACGCAATTTGCCGCCCTGGCAGACAGCATGACCGGTCCTCTGATCTACTCGATCTCGGACGATGCCGTTGCAGCAGCTAAAGTCATCAACGACTTCGCTAAAACCAACGACAAACTGGTCATCACTGCCGGTAACTTCGCAGGCAAACAGCTGGATAAAGCTGCTGTTGCTGCGTTGGCGAGCATTCCTAGCCGTGAAGTTCTGCTCTCGCAGTTGTTGGGCGTTATGCTGGCTCCGGTTTCGGGCTTTGCACGTGGTCTGGCTGCTCTGGCAGCGAAAAAATCCGAAGGCGCTCCTGCCGCTGCCGAAGCAGCAGCAGAAGAAGCCCCAGCAGCCTAATAGGCCGCTGCGCGCCACCATTGCTGGCGGCGCGGGTTTTTTATCAAGTAGCATTCTGATGTATTAACGAATCAAAAAATTATTGGAGTTTCAAATGGCAATTAGCAAAGAAGACATCCTGAACGCAGTTTCCGAACTGTCCGTACTGGAACTGAACGAACTGGTCAAACTGTTCGAAGAAAAATTCGGCGTATCGGCTGCTGCAATGGCCGCTCCAGCTGCTGGCGGCGCTGTTGCTGCTGCTGCTGAAGAGCAAACCGAATTCAACCTGGTTCTGACCGAAGTCGGCGCGAACAAAGTTGGCGTGATTAAAGCAGTTCGCGAAATCACCGGTTTGGGCCTGAAAGAAGCCAAAGACGTGGTTGATGGCGCACCAAAAACCGTAAAAGAAGCCCTGTCGAAAGCTGACGCTGAAGCCGCTAAGAAAAAGCTGGAAGAAGCTGGCGCCAAGGCCGACCTGAAGTAATTAGCGGTACCGGTGGCTAAGACGTGTGCTTAGCAACCAAGAGCCAAAGCTGAGAAGGTTTCCCCTTGAAAAAGGGGAAACTTTCGGCTTTGGCTCCTTTGTCGTCTGTGTCGTATTTGTAGCGTTTTACCGACGTTGCAGTTCCAATTGAATCAGCTGGAAATGGTAGAAGTTTCAGGTTTCGTCTGTGTGACAGACAGCCCGGTTCTTCCTGGAATACAGGCAAAACCTGAAATTTTTTCCCTTTCTGTCACTCACGGAGTGTCCATGCACTACTCATTTACTGAGAAGAAACGCATTCGCAAATCATTCGCGAAGCGCGCCAACGTTCACAACGTTCCGTTCCTGCTGGCTACCCAGCTCGAGTCCTACCACAGCTTCCTGCAAGAAGACATCGCACCGTCGACCCGCAAGAACGATGGCCTGCAGTCGGCCTTTACCTCGATTTTCCCTATCGTTTCGCACAATGGTTTTGCGCGTCTCGAATTCCTGTCGTACGTTCTGGGCGATCCTGCCTTTGACGTCAAGGAATGCCAACTGCGTGGCCTGACCTTCGCGTCGCCGCTGCGCGCCAAGGTTCGCCTGGTGATCCTGGACAAGGAATCGCCAACCAAGCCGGTCGTTAAAGAGATGAAGGAACAGGAAGTCTACATGGGCGAACTGCCCCTGATGACCTCCACCGGTTCGTTCGTCATCAACGGTACCGAGCGCGTTATCGTTTCGCAGCTGCACCGCTCCCCAGGCGTGTTCTTTGAGCACGACCGCGGCAAGACCCACTCGTCCGGCAAACTGCTGTTCTCGGCCCGTATCATTCCTTACCGTGGCTCGTGGCTGGACTTCGAGTTCGACCCGAAAGACATCCTGTACTTCCGCGTCGACCGTCGCCGCAAGATGCCAGTCAGCATACTGCTGAAAGCCATCGGCATGTCGCCGGAACAGATCCTGGCCAACTTCTTCGTGTTCGATAACTTCCACCTGCGCTCCGAAGGCGCGGAAATGGAATTCGTCGCCGAACGCCTGCGCGGCGAAGTCGCGCGCTTCGACATCGTGGATCCGAAGTCGGGCAAGACCCTGGTCATGAAAGACAAGCGTATCAATGCCAAGCATGTACGCGACATCGACGCTGCTGGCCTGAAACACATCTCGGTACCGGAAGACTACCTGGTCGGCCGCGTGCTGGCCAAGAACATCGTGGATGCGGACACCGGCGAAGTTATCGCCAACGCCAACGATGAGCTGACCGACGAAGTACTGAACCGCCTGCGCGACAGCAATGTTGCCGACATCCAGACCCTGTACACCAACGATCTGGACCAAGGTGGCTACATCTCGCAAACCCTGCGTATCGACGACACCGCCGACCAGATGGCCGCGCGTATCGCCATCTACCGCATGATGCGTCCTGGCGAACCACCAACCGAAGAGTCGGTGGAAGCGCTGTTCAACGGCCTGTTCTACAGCTCCGACCGTTATGACCTGTCGGCTGTGGGCCGCATGAAGTTCAACCGCCGTATCGGCCGTGATGAACTGACTGGCGCCATGACCCTGTCGAACGAAGACGTGCTGGCCGTGATCAAGATCCTGGTGGAGCTGCGCAATGGCCGCGGCGAAGTCGACGATATCGATCACCTCGGTAACCGTCGCGTACGTTGCGTCGGCGAACTGGCGGAGAACCAATTCCGTGCCGGTCTGGTACGGGTTGAGCGCGCCGTCAAAGAGCGTCTGGGTCAAGCGGAAGCGGACAACCTGATGCCGCACGACCTGATCAACTCGAAGCCGATCTCGGCAGCAATCCGCGAGTTCTTCGGTTCGTCGCAGCTGTCGCAGTTTATGGACCAGACCAACCCGCTGTCGGAAATCACCCACAAACGCCGTGTCTCCGCTCTGGGCCCTGGTGGTCTGACCCGCGAACGCGCCGGCTTTGAAGTCCGTGACGTACACCCGACCCACTACGGCCGCGTGTGCCCGATCGAGACGCCAGAGGGTCCGAACATTGGTCTGATCAACTCGCTGGCACTGTATGCCCGCCTGAACGAATACGGCTTCCTGGAAACCCCATACCGCAAGGTAGAAGGTTCGAAAGTGACCGACCAGATCGATTACCTGTCGGCGATCGAAGAAGGCCGCTACATCATCGCCCAGGCTAACGCCAAAGTGAATGAACAAGGCCAGCTGGTCGACGAACTGGTGTCGTCGCGTGAAGCCGGCGAGACCATCCTGGTATCGCCTGAGCGCGTGCAGTACATGGACGTTGCGCCAGGCCAGATCGTGTCGGTTGCAGCATCGCTGATTCCATTCCTGGAACACGATGATGCGAACCGTGCACTGATGGGCGCCAACATGCAGCGTCAGGCTGTACCTTGCTTGCGTCCTGAAAAGGCGCTGGTCGGTACCGGCATCGAACGTACCGTGGCAGTCGACTCCGGCACTACCGTGCAGGCAGTCCGTGGCGGTATCGTGGATTACATCGATGCAGGCCGTGTGGTGATTCGCGTGAACGACGACGAAGCTACCGCTGGCGAAGTCGGCGTGGACATCTACAACCTGATCAAGTACACCCGTTCCAACCAGAACACCAACATCAACCAGCGTCCTATCGTTGAGCGTGGTGACCGCGTTGCCAAAGGCGACGTGATCGCTGACGGCGCATCGACCGACCTGGGCGAACTGGCGCTGGGCCAGAACATGACCGTGGCCTTCATGCCATGGAATGGTCTGAACTTCGAAGATTCGATCCTGATTTCGGAAAACGTTGTAAAAGACGACCGTTACACCTCGATCCACATCGAAGAACTGAGCGTTGTTGCACGTGATACCAAACTGGGCGCGGAAGAAATCACCCGCGACATTTCGAACCTGGCCGAGAACCAACTGGCTCGCCTGGACGAATCCGGTATCGTGTACATCGGTGCTGAAGTGCAAGCCGGCGACACCCTGGTAGGCAAGGTCACCCCGAAAGGCGAGACCCAGCTGACCCCGGAAGAGAAGCTGCTGCGCGCCATCTTCGGCGAAAAAGCATCGGACGTGAAAGACACCTCGCTGCGCGTGCCTTCGGGCATGGTCGGCACCGTGATCGACGTGCAAGTGTTCACCCGCGAAGGCATCGTGCGCGACAAACGCGCTCAGCAGATCATCGATGATGAACTGAAACGCTTCCGCCTGGACCTGAACGACCAGATGCGTATTGTGGAAGGCGATGCCTTCCAGCGTCTGGAGAAAATGCTGATTGGCCAAGTGGTCAACGGCGGTCCGAAGAAGCTGGCCAAAGGCGCCAAGATCACCAAGGAATACCTGGACGATCTGGACAAGTACCACTGGTTCGACATCCGCCCAGCGGAAGACGCATCGGCGACTGCGCTGGAAGCGATCAAGGAATCGATTAACGAGAAGCGCCACCAGTTCGACTTGGCCTTCGAAGAGAAGCGCAAGAAACTGACCCAGGGCGATGAGCTGCAACCTGGCGTGCAGAAAATGGTCAAGGTTTACCTGGCCGTTAAACGCCGCCTGCAGTCGGGCGACAAGATGGCAGGCCGTCACGGTAACAAAGGTGTGGTCTCGCGTATCGTGCCAGTGGAAGACATGCCGCACATGGCGGACGGTACCCCGGCCGACGTGGTGCTGAACCCGCTGGGTGTTCCTTCGCGTATGAACGTGGGTCAGATCCTGGAAACCCACTTGGGTTGGGCAGCGAAAGGCCTGGGCATCCGTATCAGCGAAATGCTGGCACAGCAGATCAAAGTGGAAGAGATGCGCAAGTATCTGACCACGGTCTACAACGAAACCGGACGTCCGGAAGATCTGGACAAGTTCGACGACGAAGAGATCATGAAGCTGGCGCGCAACCTGAAAAAAGGTGTGCCGTTCGCAACGCCGGTGTTTGACGGTGCGCACGAGTCGGAAATCCGCCGCATGCTGGATCTGGCTTACCCAGACGACATCGCCCGCAATCTGGGCATGACGCCGTCGAAGAACCAGGTCACCATGTATGACGGCCGTACCGGTGAGGCGTTTGAGCGTAAGGTCACCGTTGGTGTGATGCACATGCTGAAACTGCACCACTTGGTGGACGACAAGATGCATGCGCGTTCGACCGGTCCATACTCGCTGGTAACGCAGCAGCCACTGGGCGGTAAAGCCCAGTTCGGTGGCCAGCGCTTCGGTGAGATGGAGGTGTGGGCACTGGAAGCGTACGGCGCATCGTACGTGCTGCAAGAAATGCTGACCGTGAAGTCCGATGACGTGAATGGCCGTACCAAAGTGTACGAAAACCTCGTCAAGGGCGACCACGTGATCGATGCCGGCATGCCGGAATCGTTCAACGTGCTGGTGAAAGAGATCCGTTCCCTGGGTATCGATATCGACCTGGAACGCAACTAAGACACTGGCCGCCGCCCCGCTGGCTGTCGCCGGCGGGGCAGTTTAAGAATTCATCACTACCTGGAGTGATACATGAAAGCACTGCTCGATCTATTCAAGCAAGTACAGACGAACGAGACCTTCGATGCAATCAAGATCGGTCTCGCCTCGCCTGAGAAAATCCGTTCGTGGTCCTACGGCGAAGTTAAAAAGCCGGAAACCATCAACTACCGTACCTTCAAGCCTGAGCGCGATGGTCTGTTCTGCGCCAAAATCTTTGGCCCGATCAAAGACTACGAATGCCTGTGCGGCAAGTACAAGCGCCTGAAACACCGTGGCGTGATCTGCGAAAAATGCGGCGTTGAAGTCACGCTGGCCAAAGTGCGCCGTGAGCGCATGGGCCACATCGAACTGGCGTCGCCAACCGCGCACATCTGGTTCCTGAAATCGCTGCCGTCGCGTCTGGGTATGGTGCTGGACATGACCCTGCGCGATATCGAACGCGTGCTGTACTTTGAAGCATATGTTGTGACCGATCCAGGCATGACCCCGCTGAAAAAGTGCCAGATCATGTCGGAAGACGACTACGCTGCCAAGTACGAAGAGTACGGCGACGACTTCACCGCCTTCATGGGTGCTGAAGGTATCCGCGAACTGCTGCGCTCGATCGACATCCACCGCGATGCCGAAACCCTGCGCGTGGAACTGAAGGAATCGAAGTCCGAAGCCAAGATCAAGAAATACGCCAAGCGTCTGAAAGTGCTGGAAGCGTTCCAGCGTTCGGGCATCAAGCCTGAGTGGATGATCATGGAAGTGCTGCCGGTGCTGCCACCGGAACTGCGCCCACTGGTACCACTGGACGGCGGCCGTTTCGCGACCTCGGATCTGAACGATCTGTATCGCCGCGTGATCAACCGTAACAACCGTCTGAAACGCCTGATGGAGCTGCGCGCTCCAGAGATCATCACGCGTAACGAAAAGCGTATGCTGCAAGAAGCAGTGGACTCGCTGCTGGACAACGGCCGTCGCGGCAAAGCGATGACCGGCGCCAACAAGCGTCCGCTGAAATCGCTGGCTGAGATGATCAAAGGTAAGGGCGGCCGCTTCCGTCAGAACTTGCTGGGTAAGCGCGTCGACTACTCGGGCCGTTCGGTGATCGTGGTGGGTCCACAGCTGAAACTGCACCAGTGCGGTCTGCCGAAGCTGATGGCGCTGGAACTGTTCAAGCCATTCATCTTCAACAAGCTGGAACTGATGGGTCTGGCGACCACGATCAAGGCTGCCAAGAAACTGGTTGAGATTCAAGAACCAGTGGTTTGGGACATCCTGGAAGACGTGATCCGCGAACACCCGATCATGCTGAACCGTGCACCAACCCTGCACCGTCTGGGCATCCAGGCTTTCGAGCCGGTCCTGATTGAAGGTAAAGCGATCCAACTGCACCCACTGGTCTGCGCGGCATTCAATGCTGACTTCGACGGTGACCAGATGGCAGTTCACGTTCCGCTGTCGATCGAAGCACAGATGGAAGCCCGCACCCTGATGCTGGCTTCGAACAACATCCTGTTCCCATCGAACGGCGAACCATCGATCGTTCCTTCGCAGGATATCGTGCTGGGTCTGTACTACGCGACCCGCGAAGCGATCAATGCAAAGAACGAAGGTATGCTGTTCCCTGACGTGTCGGAAGTCATCCGTGCTTACGACAACAAGGAAGTGGAACTGACCACCCGTATTACCGTACGTATCGTTGAGAATCCAAAAGATCCAGCGACGGGCGAATTCGTTCGCACCGTAACCCGTTACGAAACCACGGTTGGCCGCGCCATCCTGTCGGAAATTCTGCCGAAAGGTCTGCCTTTCTCGGTGCTGAACCGCGCGCTGAAAAAGAAAGAAATTTCGAAGCTGATCAACACCTCGTTCCGTAAGTGCGGTCTGCGCGCGACGGTCGTGTTTGCTGACCAACTGATGCAGTCGGGCTTCCGCCTGGCAACCCGCGCCGGTATTTCGATCTGCGTGGACGACATGCTGGTACCGCCACAAAAAGTCACCCTGATTTCGGCTGCAGAGTCCGAAGTCAAACAGATCGAGCAGCAGTACGCTTCGGGTCTGGTGACCGCCGGCGAGCGTTACAACAAGGTAGTCGACATCTGGGGCAAAACCTCGGATGAAGTCGGCAAGGCCATGATGGACCAGCTGAAAGTAGAAGACGTCATCAAGCGTGACGGCACCAAGTCGACCCAGGAATCGTTCAACGCGATTTACATGATGGCCGACTCGGGCGCACGTGGTTCGGCCGCACAGATTCGCCAGCTGGCGGGTATGCGTGGTCTGATGGCGAAACCGGATGGTTCGATTATCGAAACGCCGATTACCGCGAACTTCCGCGAAGGTCTGAACGTGCTGCAGTACTTCATCTCGACTCACGGCGCTCGTAAAGGTCTGGCGGATACGGCACTGAAAACGGCAAACTCGGGTTACCTGACCCGTCGTCTGGTCGACGTGACCCAGGATCTGGTGGTGATCGAAGATGATTGCGGCACCAGCAACGGTACCGTGATGAAGGCCATGGTTGAGGGCGGTGAAGTGATCGAAGCCCTGCGCGATCGTATCTTGGGCCGTGTGGCGGGTACTGACATCGTCAACCCAGAAACCCAGGCTACCCTGTTTGAAGCCGGCACGCTGCTGGACGAAGACATGGTGGAAGAGATCGAACGCGTTGGTATCGACGAAGTTAAAGTCCGTACCCCGCTGACTTGCGACACCCGCTTCGGCCTGTGCGCCAAGTGCTATGGTCGCGATCTGGGCCGCGGCATGCTGGTCAACTCCGGCGAAGCAGTCGGTGTAGTGGCAGCACAGTCGATTGGTGAGCCGGGTACCCAGCTGACCATGCGTACCTTCCACATTGGTGGTGCGGCATCGCGTGCAGCAGTGGCATCGTCGGTGGAAGCGAAGTCGAACGGTACCATCCGTTTCACCTCGACCATGCGTTACGTTACCAACGGCAAGGGCGCGCAAATCGTCATTTCCCGTTCGGGCGAAGTGCTGATCACCGACGACCACGGCCGTGAGCGTGAGCGTCACAAAGTGCCGTACGGCGCGACCCTGATCGTTAAAGATGGTCTGGTCATCAAGGCCGGTACTGCATTGGCAACCTGGGATCCGCTGACCCGTCCGATCATTACCGAGTACGCCGGTACGGTGCGTTTCGAGAACGTCGAAGAAGGCGTGACCGTAGCCCGTCAAGTCGACGAAGTAACCGGTCTGGCAACCCTGGTGGTCATCGATGCGAAGCGTCGTGGTTCGCTGACCAAGACCCTGCGTCCACAGGTCAAACTGCTGAACGAAGACGGCAACGAAGTGAAGATCGCCGGCACCGAACACGCCGTAGCGATTGGCTTCCAGGTCGGTGCGCTGATCATGGTGAAAGACGGCCAGGCGGTATCGGTGGGTGAAGTGCTGGCACGTATCCCAACCGAATCGCAGAAAACCCGTGACATTACCGGTGGTCTGCCACGCGTTGCTGAACTGTTCGAAGCCCGTTCGCCAAAAGACGCCGGCATGCTGGCGGAAGTGACCGGTACTGTGGCCTTCGGTAAAGAAACCAAAGGTAAGCAGCGTCTGGAAATTACCGACATGGACGGTAACAAGCACGAGTTCCTGATTACCAAGGATAAACAAGTGCTGGTCCACGACGGCCAGGTAGTGAATAAAGGCGAGATGATTGTTGACGGCCCAGCCGATCCACAAGATATTCTGCGTCTGCTGGGTATTGAAGCGCTGGCGCGTTATATCGTTGACGAAGTGCAGGACGTTTATCGTCTGCAGGGCGTGAAGATTAACGACAAGCACATTGAAGTCATTGTGCGTCAGATGCTGCGCCGTGTTCAGATCGTTAATGCTGGCGATACCAACTACATCGTTGGCGAGCAAGTTGAGCGTTCGGAACTGCTGGATGAAAACGATCGTGTGAATGCAGAGAATAAGATCCCTGCAACCTACGAAAACGTTCTGCTGGGTATTACCAAGGCATCGCTGTCGACCGATTCGTTTATCTCGGCCGCATCGTTCCAGGAAACTACCCGCGTTCTGACCGAAGCTGCAATTATGGGCAAACGCGATGGTCTGCGTGGTCTGAAAGAAAACGTCATCGTTGGTCGTCTGATTCCAGGCGGTACCGGTCTGGCATTCCACCGCGCTCGCAAAGAGAAAGAGCAGTGGGAAGTCGAAGAGCGTCAAGCTCTGCTGGCAGCTGAAAAAGCAGCCATGTCCGGCGGCGATGTGGAAACCACCGAAGTGGTTCCACACAGCGACGAAGCGTAATTAATCTGCGCTAAATAAAACGGCACCTTCGGGTGCCGTTTTTTTATTTATGAGCTTGCGGCCAAGCAAGAAGCGGCGATCTGTGTGTGGTGTTACACTGCGAATCTCTTTTCTTTTACATGCCAGCAAATAGTTCGTTCATGCTAAGATTTGGCTCATGATTGCTCAAGCCCTCTTCACTCCCGCCCAGCAAAAACTGCTGGGCTTGCTGTTTGTACGTGTCAATCAAGGCTTCCACTTGAATGAGATCATGCGCCTGACCGGACTGGGCAGCGCATCGGCGCAGCGTGAGCTGAAGCGGCTGCATGAGTCAGGTGTGATCGTGTCGGAGCGGATTGGCAATGTGCGCCGTTTTAAGCCGAACAAGGATTGCATCGTGTTCGGCGAATTGAGCGGTCTGGTGAAAAAAACCTTCGGCCTGGTCAGTGTGTTGAATTCGGCGCTGGCGCCGTTGCAGCATGTGCTGAATGTGGCCTTTGTTTATGGCGCCACCGCCAAAGAACACGAGGGTATGGATACTGCCGTTGAATTACTGCTGATTGGTGATAACACCAGTTACGGTGAATTATTATCCCGCTTGCCGGTTGCCGAACGTTTATTGCGTCGTAAAATCAATCCCAATCTTTATTCCATTCCCGATTTTAAACGCCGCCTGCGCGAACAACAGCCATTTATTCTGGAAGTTTTACGCGGTCAAAAGATTTATGTTTTAGGTGATGAAACTGATTTGGAAAAAGTCAGCGGCGATGATTTAAATCAATTGGTCGGGTAGGAAAAGATAAAGCGAAGCGCGTATATTTTCCAGCCTGCGATTCGCAATGAATATTCCCGCCAAACGCCGTAATCACTTTACGGCAAAACGCTAATCCCAAGCCAGTACCGCCGGTACTATAAAACGGTTCAAATACATGCGGCAATATATCGTCCGGAATTCCAGACCCAGTATCAGTCACGGTTAATTGTCGTCCCGCCAGCATAATCTCCAATTCGCCTCGCCCCGCCGATTTGATTGCGTGCAGGGCATTCTTGAACAGGTTGTACAGCACGTACACCAGCAGCACATCCGAGCCGAAGAAAGTGAAGTCTTCCGCCGCCCGCACCCGCACTTTTTCCCGCATCGACGTTTCAAACGGATAACTGGCCAGCGCCTCGTCCACGCATTTCTTGATGGAATGATTGGCAAAGTCACTACGGTTCAAGGTGCCGGCGCGCGCCGAGGCCAGCATCATGTCGACGATGAAATTGGAGCGGCTGATCTCATTTTCGATGTATTGATTGATCTGGTGTAAATATTGCACCTGCGCCAGCGACAGCGTTGGCGCCACCAGTTGGGCTTCCACTGCCCGCTGGTAGCCAGCCAACAAATCCGGCAAGCAACGGCTCAGGATGCGCGACTGGTTACGGATGGTGGCCAGCGGCGTGCGCATTTCGTGGGCGATGGTGGCGGCCACTTCCAGCGGATCGGCTAGCAGGTTGTAGCGCACCATCGCCTGCGCGATCAGGCCGAGGCTGGTGGCGACAAAAAGCACGCCTGGCGGGTAGAACTGCATGCCGTAGTTGCACAGGTAATCCACCGAAGCAAAAAAGTAGATCAGCAGGCTGACCAGGCAATAACGTAGCCGGGTGCGCTCAGTCGATACAGCCATGCGTTGCCGCAAATACAGCAACCACAGCCCGCGCCCGACCACCGCCGTCGTCTGCAGCAGGTGCAGCGGATGCAGCGGGCCGGCCTTGGGATAAAAGCCGAAGAAGTAGCGATAGACGCCGGCCACCAGCCAGTCGCTGGTGAGCAGCAGCACGCCCAGCACGCCCGCCACCGCGTAGGACAGCGCCACCCAGCGCCCCTCGCCGCGCTGCGCCGTCAGTTCGGCAATGAAGTGATACAGCGTGGTCGGTAGGAACAAGATCAGCAGGTAGCCCAGCTTGGCCAGCAACGCCGCTTCGTGCTCGTCATGCAGCTGGAACAGGATGGCCCAGGTGAATTGCCAGCAGAAGGTGGTGGTGCACAGCAGGAAGAAGGTCAGGCTGATGCGGCTGACGCCGCGTGAGTGCAGCACGTAGGCGCCGTAACACAGGAAAAGCAGGGAAACCACGGCTGGCAAGAGGGAGTGCATGGTGCTGGTTCCGAACGAGTTGGGAGGTCAGACAAGTATTGCGCTTGCCGAAGGAGCCCGCTTGTTTTTCGTCACACCCTTTGCGCTATATCAAACTTCCTTCACGCCAAGTCCCGCTTAGTAGTGCTGCCCGGCTGTCGGGCGACCACTTATAAGGAGCAACATCATGCTGATGCAAGTCACCAACCAAACCTTCACCCACTCGCTGACCATCTACCTGAAGGATTCCAACGCCTACGGCAATACCTACTTTGCGCGCTACTTTGAATGGCAGGGCATCTGCCGCGAAAAGTGGTTCTTCGAGTGTATATCGCGCGATATGCTGCAAAAAGAGGGCGTGTTCATCACCAAGCACGCGGAGCAAGACTATCTGCAGGAGACTTTTCCATTCCAGGAGATTGCCTGCGAGTTGAACGCATATGACGTCAAGAAGTGCTCATTCTGGCTGGAGTTCCGCTTTTATGCGGATGGCAAGCCGGTTTCGGTGGGACGCCAGCAGATTGTGTTTGCCAACCACGCCAAGCAGATCACGGCCCTGCCGGGCACGGTGATTGAGCGCATCAAGCAATATGTGAAGTAAAGGAGGAAAGGCGGGCCGGATGGCCCGCCTTGGACTGGCTTACAAAATTACTTTTGTGCCGCGATCCAGCGATCGACTTTTTCTTCCAGCAAGGCCAGCGGCAAGGTGCCATCGCTCAGCACCACGGCGTGGAAGGCCGGCAGGTTGAACTTGTCGCCCAGCGCTTTCTGCGCACGTGCGCGCAGTTGCTGGATCTTCAGCGAACCGACCTTGTAGCCCAGCGCCTGGCCTGGCCAAGCCATGTAGCGCTCGGTCTCGCTCTTGGCGACTACGTCGTAGCCCAGCGTGTCCTTCATGTACTGGATGCTCTGCTCACGGGTCCAGCCCTTGGCGTGCATGCCGGTGTCGACCACCAGGCGCACGGCGCGCAGCATTTCATCGTTCAGATGGCCGAAGTACTGGGCCGGATCGTCGAACAAGCCCATTTCCTTGCCCAGCGTTTCCGCGTACAGCGCCCAGCCTTCGGTGAAGGCATTGTTGCCGCCGAATTTGCGGAAGTTCGGCAGGTTCAGTTCCTGCGTCAGGGCGATGTGGAAGTGGTGGCCCGGTTTGCCTTCGTGCAGGAACAAGGTGGTCATGCCAGGGCTGCCGTACTTGGTCGGATCGTTGACTACCGACCAGAATACGCCCGGACGCGAACCGTCGCCGGCCGGTGCGGTGTAGTGGTCGGACGCGGTGGCACGGCTCAGTTCAGGCTCGAGGCGCAGGTCCAGCTTGGCTTTCGGGATCAGGGTGAACATTTGCGGCAGCTTGGTGTCGAGCACGTCGCTGAGCTTGTGATAGACCGCTTGTACTTCGTCTTCGGTCTTGAACGGGTAGAACTTGGCTTGCGCCGCCACCCACACCGGCAGGCCAGCGGCAGCACCGGTATAGCCCAGTTTCGGACCCAGCAGGGCAAATTCGGACTGGATGCGCGCGACTTCTTTCAGGCCGATCGCGTGGATTTCTTCCGGTTTGAGCGAGGTTGTCGTCGCGTTGGCGACACGGGCCTGATACCACGCGGCGCCATCCGGCAGGGCGCCGAGGCCGGTGGTGGTGCGGCAAGCCGGCAGGTAGTCGTTCTCGATAAAGGTGGCCAGGCGTGCCAGCGCAGGCATCAGCTTGTCGTTGATGGTCTGGCGGTAGGCGGCGGTCAGGCGCTGCTTGTCGGCGTCGGAGAACGAGGCCGGCAGCTTGCTGATCGGCGTGTAATAAATGCTGGCTTCCGGGGTAGCGCTCACCAGTTGCTTGAACTGTGGCAGGGCGGAGACCATCAGCGCCTTCGGCTGCGTCACGCCTTTTTTCATGCCGACACGCATATTGGCGATGGCTTGGTCGATCCATGCCGGCAGTTGCGATACGCGGCTCAGGTAAGCCTCGTACTCTTTCACGGTGCCGATCGGCTGCGACGCTTCGCCGCCTGCGTAGTTGGCGATGGTGACCGGCACGCTGTCCATCTGGCTCAACGGCAGCAGGTGCTCGGGGAAGCGCTCCATGGCGATCAGGCCGTTCAGCTCAAACTGCAGGATGTCGTAGTTGATGCGGTCTTTGTCGTCCAGCTGCGCGCGCGGGATAGCTTTCAGGCGCTGGGCAAACTGGCGGTATAGCTTGAATTGTGCGGCGCGCTTGCTCGGGGCGATGCTCAGGCCGAGCTGGTCGTCGAAACGGTTATCGCCGTTTTCAGTGGCGCCGATAGGCTCGAAGCGGGCAACGGCATCGTAGTACTGGTCGGCAATGACCAACAGGGCTTTGTGGATCGGTGTGGCGCTTACTTGCGGCGCCGGGGCAGCAGTCGCGGCGGTTGCGGCGCCCAACGGGGCGAAGGCCAGAGCGATAGCGGCGGCCAGCGGAGCGATGATGTTGCGGCGATACGTCATGTCTTGATCCTCGGTGTAACAAAGTTGGCCGACAGCATAAGCCATCAAAGGGCAAGCGCGGAGAACAAATTTGTATCAGCGACACATTGTTTTTTTAAGGCAATATTAGCTTCCAAATTGCCATTTATTTTGTCGATCCGATATCAAATGAGGAGTATGATCAACTCCCGTGGCACTACCAACAACATAGAGGGGGATGTATGAAAGGCTTGAAAAAAGCAGGCTTGGCGTTGGCCTTGATCGCGCCGTTGCAAGTGTTTGCAGCAGATACCGTCAACTGGACCAAGTGGGACAACGCCAGCACCGGCCAGTTCATGTTCGGCATGACCAACGTCACCGTCACCTACACCGGCGAAACCTTCGGCATGGATACCAGCGCATACATCTACGATGTGCCGTCATCGTTCACCAACGCCGAGGTGACCAATACGCCGGGCAGCAACGGCACCATCCTGATGTCGGGCGGCGGCCCGTATGTGGTGAACAATTTCCACTTCAGCTCGCCAGTGACGAATCCCTACCTCGATATGTTCAGTGTGGGACAAGGCGGTGTGCCGGTCAGCTTCGTGTTTCAGAACGGCAGTTTTACCATCCTCGCGCAGGGCAGCGGCCACTGGGGCGGCGGCACGTTGACGCAGAGTGGCATGACGGTAACCGGGGTGGAGGGTAACGGCCTGCTGAAGTTCAGCGGCACTTACACCGACATCAGCTTTATCACGCCGAACGGCGAGTACTACTACGGCGCCACGGTGGGCGGCATGGTCTCAGGAGTGCCGGAACCGGCAACCTACGCCATGTTGCTGGCCGGCCTGGGCCTCACGGGCGCACTGGCCCGTCGCAAGAATAAGCAACAATAATAGTGTGCCACGCCATTGGCCGCGCTTCGTGCGCGGCCTTTTTTATTAGGCGGCCGCTTCCGCGAAACGGCTTTCGTACAGCGCCGCCACCAGGTCCGATTGCGTGACAATGCCGACAAATCGCTGCTCTTCATCGACGATGGGGATGTGGTGGAAGCCCGAGTCCGCCATCAGCGGCACCAGGTCGACGATAGGCGTGTCGATGCGCGCGGTGGTTGGATGCGCGCTCATGATCTGGCCCACGACTTCGGCTTTTTCCGTGTGGGTTACGCCGCTCTTGCGCAGGAATCGACGCAGTTGCTGGCGTATGCTACGGTAGTTGTCGAGTCCGCCATGTTCGAGGAAATCGGTTTGGGTGGCGATGCCGATCACGCGCCGCGCGCGGTTCAGCACCGGCAGTGCCGCCACGCGGTGGGCGCGCATTTGCGACCACGCTTCTGCTAATTCAGTGCCGAACTCAGCGCTGACCACGTCGCGCGACATGATGTCGGCGCAGCTGATGATACCGAAGCGGCGCTGGTAGGCGCGCTGCTCGGTCTGCATGAACAGCGATTCGAGGTCGTCGCGGCTGATGTCCAGCACTTGATTATGTTGCTGCAGCACGGCGTCCAGGTCTTCCGGCTTGAAGCCCAGCCGCACGGTTGGGACCGTGTCTTTGGTGGCATGCGGATTCATATGCGGATTCTGCTGCTGGTGCGGATAGCTGCGGCCGGTCAGGTTGTTGTAGGTGACGGCCATCAGCACCAGCAGGATGGAATCGGCCAGCACGGTCATCAGCACAAATTCAAAGCCAGCCGCCTGCACCGCGGTGCCGCCGATCACCGTGGTCAGCGCCACCGCACCGCCGGGCGGATGCAGGCAGCGCATCACAAACATGGCGGCAATCGCACCGCCGCACGCGGCGCCGGCCAGCAGCGGCAAGGGCAAGCTGGTGCCCAGCCAGCGCACGCAGGCCACACCCACCAGTCCGCTGATGACGTTGCCGCCGATCACAGACCAGGGCTGCGCCAGCGGACTGGCCGGCAGCGCAAACAGTAGCACCGAGGAAGCGCCGATCGGCGCCACCAGGAAGGCCACCGCGTGGGTCGATTGCAGCAGCGCCTTGCTGAGCATGGTCGTCAGCATGATGCCGATCAGGGCGCCGACGGCGGCGCGCAGCTGTTCACGGCGGTTGGCGGTGGTCGGGCTGGGCAGCCAGCTGGCAAACAAGGCGCGCATGGGCTTAATCAAGTATTTAAAAGATGCATTATCGCACTTTATTGGTGCGAGACCAGTCCGAGCGGCAGCGAGGTGGTGATCTTGATCTGTTCCATCGAAAACGCCGAGGACACCCCGGTGAGCTGCACGGATTTAATCAGTTTCTTATAAAAACGGTCATATCCTTCGATATCGCTGGTAACCACCTTTAACAGGTAGTCAATATCGCCGCTCATGCGGTGGAATTCCTGCACCTCCGGCAGCGCCGCCACGGCGTCGGCAAAGCGCGCGAACCAGTTTTCGTCGTGCTGGGTGATACGGATGCTGACAAACACCGTCACCGGCAAGCCCACTTTGCGGCGGTTGATAATCGCCACGCGATTCTCGATAAAGCCTTCCTCTTCCAGTCGGCGCAGGCGTTTCCAGCACGGCGTGGAAGACAGGCCGATCTGTTCGCTGAGTTGGGCCACGGACAGCGTGCCATCGCGCTGCAAGGCATCCAAAATCGCGTAATCGTAGCGGTCAAGTTGGTTCATTCTAATAAATGGCAAATAAAAGCATAAAACATCTACATTCTATGCCTGAAGGCGATACTTTGGTACGTCTATTTCAGTTCCAGTGAGTAAGCTATACGCATGACTACCGAAATCTATCTCGACAGCAACGCCACCAGCGTTGTTCTGCCTGCCGCCATCGAAGCGGCCACCGACGTCATGCGCCAGCGCTACGGTAATCCGAGCAGCACGCACGCCACCGGTCTGCAAGCCAAAGCGATCCTGGACGAGGCCCGTGCCTGCGCTGTGCGTCTACTAGGCGTGGGCAATGGCCGCCTGATGTTCAACAGCGGCGCCACCGAAGGCATCCAGACGTCCGTACTGTCGGCACTGGTGTCACTGCGCGAACGCCGCGATGCGGGCGAAGCCATCGGCTCGCTGCTGGTCTACGGCGCTACCGAACACAAAGCCGTGCCAGAAAGCCTGGCGCACTGGAATCGCCTGCTGGGCCTGAACCTGACACTGCACAAACTGCCGGTCGATCATGACGGCGCTCACAGCCTGCAAGCGCTGCGCGAAGTCGCGCTGCAAGCGGCCATGGTGTGCACCATGGCGGCCAACAACGAAACCGGCGTGGTCAGCGACCTGGCCGGCATCGCCTCGGTACTGGCCGCCAGCAAAGCGCTGTGGATGGTCGACTGCGTGCAGGCGCTGGGCAAGCTCAAGCTGGATCTGTCCTCTACGCGCATCGATTACGCACCGTTCTCCGGCCACAAACTGTACGCGCCGAAGGGCATCGGCATGCTGTACGTGCGCACCGGCGCGCCGTTCACGCCGTTGATCATGGGCGGCGGACAGGAAGGCGGCCAGCGCTCTGGCACCGAGAACATGGCTGGCATCGCCGCGCTGGGCGCGGTGCTGTCGGCGTTGGAACGCGGCGATACCTTCCGCAGCAATGAAGAACTGCATAGCTTCCGCGCACGCCTGGCCGAGAGCTTGCGTGCCGCGCTGCCGGGCGTGGTGTTCAACAACCCGTTCGACAAATGCCTGCCGACTACGCTGAATTTTGCCGTGCCCGGCCTGTCGAGCCGTGAGCTGATGGATGTGTTCGACGCCGCCCAGGTGCGCGTCAGCGCCGGCAGCGCCTGCTCCTCGTCCAAGGCCGCACCAAGCTACGTGCTGGACGCGATGGGATTACCGCTGTGGCGCAGTGCCGGCGCCATCCGCATGTCCTTCGGTCCACTGGCCGACGAAGCCACCATCGCCGCCGCTTGCAAGCGCATCGAACGCTGCGGTGAAGCGCTGCGCGCCAGCTGCCTGATTCCATCCGAACGCCCGGCCGCGCCGCACGACGGCTTGTTGCAACTGGGCGTGGAAGGCGCGTGCAGCTGGATGGTGCTGGACGCCGCCAGCCGCAGCTGCATCGTCATCGATCCGCTGCCGGACCATGTGGCGCGCATCGAATCCTATGTGCGCTGCCAGGGTTATAAAGTACAAGCCATCGTCAGCACCTTGCCGAACGCCGGCCGCGCCATGCTGATTGATGCGCTGGGCCGTCACTTCAACCACCACACGGAAGCCGACGAGTACGGCTGTCCACTGCAAGCCGCCAGCATCACGCTGGCCAACGGCGCCAGCGCCGGCACCATCGCACTCGGTGCGCAAGTGCTGGCCTGCGTGCACTGCGGCACCGGCGACGAGTTGCGTGCCTACCTGCTGGGCACGCCGCAAGGAACGGTATTGCCGGCCGCATCGGTGCGTTTCGCCTTCAGCGCGCGTCCGGCGCAGCAGGCGCTGCGTGCCGTTAGCGTCGAGCAAACGCTGCTGTGTCCAACGCGCGATGAGCACAACCAGTTCTGCACCATCGCCGCACCGGTGACTGCGCTGGCCGCCGATGCCCAGCTGGACAGCCGCGCGCTGGAGGCTTTCCTGCAAGCCCATCCGGATGCGCGCCTGGTGGATGTGCGCGAGCCGTATGAGTTCGCCGCCACCGTGGCGCCATCGCCGGCTGGCCGCGCCGCGCTGAGCGTGCCGCTGGGCCGGCTGGCTGAATTCGCCAGCGAGTGGCTGCGTGCAGAGCAAACGCCGCTGGTGTTCTTCTGCCGCAGCGGCAACCGCAGCATGAAGGCGGCCCAATGCCTGCGTCGCCTGGGCCACCAGCATGCTTACAGCCTCAACGGAGGCCTGGCGCTGGCGCCGCCGCTGCCCCTCGCTGCATAAGGCAGCAAGCCGCAACCGAACAGGCCGCTGATGCGGCCTGTTTTTTTGCCAACCTCCTTCTGTACGCCAGCGTACAGTCGTATGCCGTGCGCCACCGTACCATCGCTTGGACCATACTTTTATTCGCAGACATGAAGGCGAGGTCCATGTTGAACAACTTCCATTCCCTGTTGCGCGCGCTTGCGCCCGGTTTTCGTGAATCGCCGTCCGGCTCCCTGCTGTCTGACGAAGACGATGAAGACCTGCCGTTGCGGGGGGAACTGTTCAGCGCCGCGCAAATGGCCGCGCACGGCAAGACGCTGGCCCGGCATCATGAACTGAGCAAGCGCGGCGGGCGTGACCGCCTGCTATCGCGGCTGGCGGAAAACGCCGCCGTCATCGACTCCACGTGCGACGAGCTCACCGCCGCCGTTAAAAGTGGCCGTCAGATCACACCCGCTTCGGAATGGCTGCTCGATAACTTCTACCTGATCGAAGACCAGATCCGCATTGCGCGCCGCCACCTGCCCAAGAACTACAGCAAGGAGCTGCCACGCCTCGGCAAGGGTGCCTCGGATGGCTGCCCGCGCGTGTACAAAATCGCGCTGGAGATCATCGCGCATGGTGATGGCCGCGTGGATCCGGAATCCCTGTGCCGCTTTGTCGACGCCTACCAGGAAGTGGCCACGCTGAAGCTGGGCGAGCTGTGGGCGATTCCCATCATGCTGCGCCTCGCATTGATCGAGAACCTGCGCCGCGTGGCTGCGCGCGTGGCCGAGAACCGCATCCAGCGCGACCTCGCCAACAGCTGGGCCGACCAGATGACGGACATCGCGGAAAAAAATCCCAGCGGCCTGATTTTGCTGGTGGCCGACATGGCCCGTTCCAATCCGCCCATCACCAGCGGCTTCGTGGCTGAACTGGCGCGCCGCCTGCAAGGACAAAGCCCGGCGCTGACCCTCGCGCTAACCTGGATCACGCACCGCCTCGCCGAATCCGGCCAGACCATCGAGCAGCAGATACAGTCCGAGATTCAGCTGCAAGCAGCCGAACAAGTCTCGCTGGCCAACAGCATTGGCAGCCTGCGCTTCCTCGGCACCATGGACTGGCAGGAGTTTGTCGAGACCATGAGCGTGGTCGAACAAACGCTGCGCCAGGACCCGGCCGACATCTACGGCAAAATGGAATTCTCCACGCGCGATCAGTACCGCCATGCGATAGAAAAAATCGCCAAGCGCTCGCGCTTCTCGGAAGTGGAAGTGGCGCAGCAAGCCTTGCAGCTGGCGCTCAACCACCACGGCACGGGCGACGCGCGCCACGGCCACGTGGGCTTCTACCTGATCGGCGGCGGCCTGGCCGCGCTGGAACGGCAGGCCGGCATGCGCCGTCCGTGGCTGGAAGCCTTGCAGCAAACCTCGCGCGCCTCGCCACTCACTTCCTATCTCGGCGCGATTGCCGCGATAGCACTGGTGTGCACCGCCTTGCTGCTGGAGCGCGCATCCTTCCATGGCGTGCACGGCTTCGTGTTGTTTGCGCTGGGCGTACTGGCGCTGCTGGGCAGCAGCCAGCTGGCGCTCAGCCTCGTTAACTGGTTTGCCACGCTGGTCACGCGTCCCCATCCCTTGCCGCGCATGGACTTCAAGAACGGCATTCCTGCCGACGCGCGCGCGCTGGTGGTGGTACCCACGCTGGTCTACAGCAAGGCGAATATCGAACAGCTGTTTGAGCAGATGGAAGTACGCTTCCTCGCCAACCGCGATCCGAACCTGAAGTTTTGCCTGCTGACCGACTTCGCCGACGCCCGCGCCGAAAAGCTGCCCGAGGACGATCAACTGGTCGAGCAGATGAAGCGCTGTACCGCCCACCTGAATCACAAGTACCCGGACAGCCAACCCTTCCTGCTGCTGCATCGTCCACGCATGTGGAATCCGCAGGAAGGCGTGTGGATGGGCTATGAACGCAAGCGCGGCAAGCTGGAAGACCTGAACCGCTACCTGCGCGGCGGTGCGCGCGAAAAATTCTCAGTGGTGGTGGGCGATACCAGCGATCTGGAAAGCATCCGCTACGTCATCACGCTGGACACCGATACCCAGCTGCCGCGCGACGCCGCCGCGCAATTCGTCGCCACCATGCAGCATCCGCTCAACCGCCCGCATGTCGACGTGGAGCGCGGCCGCGTGACGGAAGGCTACGGCATCCTGCAGCCGCGTGTGGCGGTCAGCCTGCCGAGCGAGCACGCCTCGCGCTATGAAAAACTGTGCGGCGGCGAGCCGGGCATCGATCCCTACACGCGCACCGTGTCGGACGTGTATCAGGACGTGTTCTTCGAAGGCTCCTTCATCGGCAAAGGCATCTACGATGTGGACGTGTTCGAGCAAGTGTTGGGCGGCCGCCTGCCGGAAAACAAAATCCTCAGCCACGACCTGCTGGAAGGCTGCTACCTGCGCGCCGGCTTGCTCAGCGACGCGCAGCTGTACGAAGAATATCCTGCCCGTTACAGCGATGATGTGAGCCGCCGCCAGCGCTGGATCCGCGGCGACTGGCAGTTGATCGGCTGGCTCGCTGGCCGCGTGCCTGGGCGTGGCGGCAAGCGTGAAAAGAATCCGCTGTCGTTGCTGTCACGCTGGAAGCTGTTCGACAACCTGCGCCGCAGCCTGACCGCACCGGCCCTGGTGCTGTCGCTGATTACCGCGTGGCGCTGGCTGCCGGAGCCATGGATGTGGACTGGCGCTGCGCTGGCGGTGATCTTCGTGCCGCCGGTGGTCAGCATGCTGTATGACCTGTGCCGCCGCCCGCGCGACACCTTGTGGAGCCAGCATTTTCGCGCCGCGCTGCGCCGCGGCGGCATGCATTTTTCGCATGCCATCCTGATGCTGGTGTTCCTGCCGTACGAAGCCTATTTCAGCATGGACGCGATCGTGCGTAGCCTGTGGCGTTCGCTGGTGTCGCACCGCCGCCTGCTGGAGTGGCGTGCTTCGGCGCTGGTACGCCAGTCCGACGGTGCGGCCAGCACGTGGCGCACCATGTGGATTTCGCCGACGCTGGCGCTGTTTGTCGGCGGCGCTCTGCTGGGATGGCATCCTGCCAGCCTGCCGGCAGCGGCGCTGTTCCTGCTGGCGTGGCTGGTGGCGCCGGCGGTGGCCGACTGGATCAGCCGCCCGATCGAGCGCCAACAGGCGCAGCTTTCCACCGAGCAGCACCAGTTCCTGAACCAGCTGGCGCGCCGCACCTGGGCTTATTTCGACCGCTTCGTCGGCCCAGAGGACAACTGGCTACCACCCGATAATATGCAGGAGCATCCGGTGCAGGTCATCGCCCACCGCACCTCGCCCACCAACATCGGCATGGCCTTGCTGGCCAATCTGACGGCCTGTGATTTCGGCTACATCACGGTAGGACAGATGATGGAGCGCACCACCAATACGCTGGACAGCATGGATAAGCTGGAGCGCTACCAGGGCCACTTCTATAACTGGTACGACACGCAGACCCTTAAGCCGCTGCAGCCGGTCTACATCTCGACGGTGGACAGCGGCAATCTGGCCGGCCACCTGCTAACCTTGCAGCCCGGCCTGACCGGTTTGTACGACGCGCCGATACTCGGCCCGCAAATCGTCGAAGGGATTATTTCCACCGCGCGCGTGCTGGATGAAACACTGAGCGAGTCCGGCGCCAGCACGGTGCTCAACGCGCTGATGCCGACGCCTGATACCTCCAACCTGCAGCAGCTGCGCGCATGGCTGCTGCGGGTCGATGCGGCGGCGGACGACCAGCTGCAACGCGCCGCCGCTCATAGCGAAGCAGGCGATGCATGGTGCCGCTCCCTGATCCAGCAGTGCCGCTCCGCACTGGACGAATTGGCGCTGCTCACGCCTTGGGCCGCGCTATCGCCCGATGCGGTATTCGACACCAGCATGACGCGCATGCCGACCTTGCGCGAACTGGCGGGCCTGGCGCGTGCCAGCGCCACCGTCGCAACAGTGGCGAGCGATCTCGCACCGGCGGAACGCGAACGCCAGCAGCAACTGGCGCAGCTGTTTGAAAAAGGCAGCACCGCCGCGCACGAACGCATGCGCGCACTGGCCGACATGGCGCTGCGCTGCGGCGCATTCGCCCAAATAGAATATGGCTTCCTGTACAACCAGACCACCAACCTGCTGGCCATCGGCTACAACGTCAGCGAGCGCCGGCTGGACGCCAGCTATTATGATTTGCTGGCCTCCGAAGTGCGCCTTGCCAGCTTCGTCGCTATCGCCCAAGGGCAGCTGCCGCAGGAGCACTGGTTCGCGCTGGGCCGTCAGCTGTGCATCGTAGCCGGCAAGCCGGTGCTGCTGTCGTGGAGCGGCTCCATGTTCGAGTACCTGATGCCGCTGCTGGTAATGCCGACTTATCCAAGCACGCTGCTCGACCAAACTTACCATTCCGTGATCGACGCGCAAATCGACTACGGCAAGCGCCGCAACGTGCCGTGGGGGATATCCGAATCCGGCTACAGCACGGTGGACGCCAGCCTCAATTACCAGTATCGCGCGTTCGGCGTGCCAGGACTGGGGCTGAAACGCGGCCTGGCCGACGATCTGGTGATCGCGCCATACGCCAGCATGATGGGACTGATGGTGCAACCAGAAGCCTCCTGCGCCAACCTGCAGAAAATGGCGGAACTTGGCTTCATGGGCCGCTATGGTTTTTACGAAGCGATCGATTACACCACCTCGCGCCTGCCGCGCGGACAGGCTTATGCCGTGGTCCGTTCCTTCATGGTGCACCACCAGGGGATGGGCTTCCTGGCCTTGAGCTACCTGCTGCACGATCGCCCGATGCAGCGCCGCTTCGAATCGGACCCGCTGCTGCAATCGGCCTTGCTGATGCTGCAGGAACGCAGCCCGCAAGCCGGCGCCTTCTACTCCAACACCACCGAGCTGGCAGCCATCCGCAACAATGCGCCCGACCAGTCGATGCCGATGCGCGTACTGACGCAGACGGCGACGCCGGTGCCGGAAACGCAGCTGCTGTCGAATGGCCGCTATCACGTCATGGTCACCAACGCCGGCGGCAGCTACAGCCGCTGGAAAGACCTGGCCGTGACGCGCTGGCGCGAAGACAGCACGCGCGATAACTGGGGCAACTTCTGCTACGTGCGTGATGTGGAGGACGGCAAATTCTGGTCCACTACCTACCAGCCTACGCTGGTGGAGCCGCGCAAATTCGAAGTGATCTTCTCCGAAGGCCGCGCTGAGTTCCGGCGTTCCGACCACCACATCGACCTGTACACCGAAATCGTGGTCTCGCCGGAAGACGATATCGAATTGCGCCGCACCCGCATCACCAACAAGAGCGACCGCGTACGCACCATCGAAGTGACCAGCTTTGCCGAAGTGGTCATGGCGCCGGCCGCCGCCGACAATGCGCATCCGGCCTTCAGCAAACTGTTTGTGCAGACTGAAATCCTGCGCGATGAAAACGCCATTCTTTGCACGCGCCGTCCGCGCGGACAGGGCGACATCATGCCGTGGCTGATGCACTCGGTGATGGTGCACGATGCGCCGGTGCTGGACGTGTCGTTTGAAACCGACCGCTCGCGCTTTATTGGCCGTGGCAACACCGCCGCCGCGCCGGACGCCATGCTGCACGAGGGCCCGCTCAGCGGCAGTGAAGGCTCGGTACTCGATCCGGTGGTGGCAATCCGCTACACCATCACGCTGCAGCCTGACCAGTTTGCGACGGTGGACATCGTCACCGGCATGACCGAACAGCGCGAAACGGCGCTACACCTGATCGACAAATACCAGGACCGCCATCTGGCTGACCGCGTGTTCGAACTGGCGTGGACCCACAGCCAAGTGGTGCTGCGCCAGCTGAACGCCAGCGAGGCCGACGCGCAGCTGTACGGCCGTCTGGCCAACTCGGTAATCTATCCGAATGCGGCCTTGCGCGCCGATGCTTCCACGCTGATGAAAAACCAGCGCGGCCAGTCTGGCCTGTGGGCCTACGCGATTTCCGGCGACCTGCCGATCGTACTGCTGCAAATTAAAGACCCGGCCAACATCGAGCTGGCGCGCCAGATGGTGCAGGCACACGCCTACTGGCGCTTGAAAGGGCTGGTGGTGGATTTGGTGATCTGGTACGAAGACCAATCCGGCTACCGCCAGGCCTTGCACGACCAGATCATGGGCCTGATCGCCTCCGGCATTGACGCGCAAGCCATCGACCGGCCGGGCGGCATCTTTGTGCGCCTGGCCGACCAGATCGCGAACGAAGACCGGGTGTTGCTGCAATCGGTAGCGCGCGTGATCATCAGCGATGCGCGCGGCACATTGGCGGAGCAGATCAAACGTCCCGCCGCGCCGGCCATGCGCATGCCGCCGCTGCAAGCCGACAGCCGCGGTGAATATGCGGACGCCGGCCCCGCCACGCATCCGGCGCGCGGGCTGGTACTGGAAAACGGCATCGGCGGCTTCACGCCGGATGGCCGCGAATACGTGATCACCACCAGCGATGCGCAGCGTACGCCAGCACCGTGGTCCAACGTGCTGGCCAACCCGCAGTTCGGCAGCGTGATTTCGGAAAGCGGCCAGGCCTACACCTGGCACGAGAACGCGCACGAATATCGCCTCACGCCGTGGCACAATGATCCAGTCAGCGACGGCAGCGGCGAGGCCTTCTACCTGCGCGATGAGCAGAGCGGCCAATTCTGGTCGCCTACCGCCTTGCCGGCGCGCGGCAGCGGCGAGTACATCACGCGCCACGGTTTTGGCTACAGCGTGTTTGAACACATCGAAGCCGGCATCCACAGCGAGATGACCACCTTCGTCGCCGTCGATGCGCCAATCAAATACACCGTGCTAAAAGTGCGCAACGATTCGATGGTGTCGCGCCGCTTGTCGGCCTTCGGCTACGTCGAGTGGGTGCTGGGCGATATGCGCTCCAAGTCCGGCATGCACATCATCACCGAGGCTGATCCGGTCAGCGGCGCGCTGTTCGCCAAGAACGCCTACAACACGGAGTTCAGCGGCCGCGTGGCCTTCTTCAATTGCGATGCAACGATGCGCACCGTCAGCGGCGACCGCACGGAATTCGTCGGCCGCAACGGCACGCTGGATGCACCGGCGGCGCTGCGCCGTTCGCGCCTGTCGGGCAAGACCGGCGCAGGCCTCGATGCCTGCGCTGCCATACAAGCGCCGTTCGACCTGCTGCCAGGCGAGGAGCGCGAAATTGTGTTCGTGCTGGGCGTGGGCGGGCGTCGCAATGCGGACGCCAGCAGCCTGGTGGAAAAACACCGCAGCGCCGGTGCCGCGCACGATGCGCTGGCCGCCGTGCACGCGCATTGGGAAGAGGTGCTAAGCGCAGTGCGCATCGAAACGCCGGAACCGGAGCTGGACGTCCTCGCCAACGGTTGGCTGATGTACCAGACCATCGCTTGCCGCATCTGGGCGCGCAGCGGCTACTACCAGTCCGGCGGCGCATTCGGTTTCCGTGACCAGCTGCAGGACGCCATGGCCACCATTCACACGCAGCCGCAGCTGCTGCGCGATCAATTGCTGCTGTGTGCTGCGCACCAGTTCCATGAAGGCGATGTGCAGCACTGGTGGCATCCGCCGTCGGATCGCGGCGTGCGCACGCACTGCTCGGACGATTATCTGTGGCTGCCGCTGGGAGCATGGCGCTACGTCATCGCCACCGGCGATACCGCCATCCTCGATGAAACCGCGCCTTATCTGGAAGGGCGTCCTGTCAAACCGGAAGAAGATTCCTACTACGATTTGCCGGGCCGTTCGGGCGAGCATGGCACGCTGTACGACCACTGCGTGCGCGCCATCCGCAATGGCTTGCGTTTCGGCCAGCACGGCTTGCCGCTGATCGGCTCCTGCGATTGGAACGACGGCATGGACAAGGTAGGCGAGCATGGCAAAGGGGAGAGCGTGTGGCTGGCCTTCTTCCTGTGCGAGGTGCTGAAGCGCTTTGCCGAAGTGGCTGACCTGCGGCACGACGATGCCTTCGCTGCCGAGTGCCGCGAACAGGCGCGTAGCATCGCCGCCAATGTCGAGCAGAATGCGTGGGACGGCGAGTGGTATCGCCGCGCCTATTTCGACGATGGCACGCCGCTGGGATCACACACCAATGAGGAATGCCAGATCGATTCGATCTCGCAAAGCTGGGGCGTGCTGTCCGGCTCCGCCGACCCGGTGCGGGTGCGCGGCGCGATGGAGCAGGTCAACCAGCGCCTGGTGCGGCGTGATTCGGGCATCATCCAGTTGCTTGATCCGCCGTTCGACAAGGCCGGGCCGAATCCCGGCTACATCCGCGGCTACGTGCCGGGTGTGCGTGAGAACGGCGGCCAGTACACGCACGCCGCCATCTGGACTGCGATGGCCTTTGCGCGATTGGGTGAAACGGAACGGGCATGGGAACTGGCGCGCATGATCAATCCGGTGCAGCATGCAGCCACGCCGGAAAAGAGTGCGCGCTACAAGGTGGAGCCGTACGTGGTGACGGCGGACGTGTATGCGGTGGCGCCGCATGTGGGGCGCGGCGGCTGGAGCTGGTACACCGGTTCGTCCGGTTGGATGTACCGCCTGATTATCGAGTCGCTGCTGGGGCTCACGCGCACGGCCACGCATCTCAAGTTGGAACCGCGCATGCCGGCGGGGTGGAACAGCTTCACGCTGTCCTATCGCCACGCCAGCACCACGTATGAAATCCGCGTGGTGCGAAGCGGCGGCGACACGCCATCGCTGACGGTAGATGGCGTGCCGCAGCACGACCAGATGATCGAGCTGCGCGACGGTGGCGGTTTGCTGCAGGTGGAACTGCTGCTGCCGCAAGCGTCAGGCTTAGACGCCCAGGCTAGCCCCGGCGCCTAACAGCGTGGCCACGCCCAGCACCGCGAAGATCAGCGCCGCGATGCTGTGCACCAGCTTGAGCGAAATCTTGTTGGCGATCTTGTCACCGAAGTACACGGCCGGCACGTTCGCCAGCATCATGCCCAGCGTGGTGCCGCACACCACAGCGACAATGCTGTCATAGCGTGCCGCCAGTGCCACGGTGGCCACCTGTGTCTTGTCGCCCATCTCGGCCAGGAAGAACGCGATCAGGGTGGTGAGGAACACGCCGTACTTGGCCAGTTCGGTGTCTTCGTCATCCAGCTTGTCCGGCACCAGCGTCCACGCGGCCATCGCGAGGAAGGATGCGCCCAGCACCCAGCGCAAAATCTCAGGCCCCATCAAGCTGGTGATCCATGCGCCGATGGCAGCGGCAAACGCGTGGTTGGCGATGGTGGCGACAAAAATCGCGGCGACGATAGGTAGCGGACGGCGGAACCGGGCGGCAAGAACAAATGCGAGCAGCTGGGTTTTGTCGCCGATTTCTGCGAGGGCGACGATGCCGGTAGAGACGAGGAAGGCTTCCATGTGTGTGTATGCGTAAAAGTGTGAGGGCCGGATACGAAAAACCAATGATCAACGCGCGGCTCCGGCCCTACATGGCCGCGCAATGATCATGGTCTCGTCAAGCCTTACAGCCACCTGCACCACGGTCTGCGGACCGATTATGTTGACACAGGTTCTTGCGCCGGGGAGGCGCAAGCCGACTACTCCCCAATTACGGACGAAATTCTATCACATGTCTAACACATGCCAGAAACATGCCTATGCTATTCTGCTCGACGCCACAGACAATATTGAAAGTATTACCATGATCAAGAAGACTCTCGCCGCCTTCGTGCTATCCGCATGTATGTCGCTCGCCGCTCACGCTGATCCGCTGAGCTACGCCCGTTACGACCAGGTTCGCACCACCGACCTGTATCTCGATTTGAAGGCGGACTTCAATCACAAAATCCTGGCCGGCTACGCCGAGTTGACGCTGAACTGGATCGACAAATCCGCGCGCACGCTGGTGCTGGATACGAATGAACTCAACATCGCCAAAGTGCAGGTGTTGAACGCCAACGGCAAATGGACCGCCGCCTCCTTCATGCTCGATAAACTGGATGCAGAGAAGGGCCGCGCGCTGCGCATCGCCCTGCCGTTCCAGCCGCAGAAAGTGCGCGTGTACTACCGCACCGCGCCGTCGGCCGCTGCACTGCAGTGGATGCTGCCGGAGCAGACCATGTCGGGCAAGCGTCCGTTCATGTTCAGCCAATCGCAGGACATCAACGCCCGCTCGTGGGCGCCGATCCAGGACACGCCAGCAGTACGCTTCACCTACAGCGCCCGTATCGATGCGCCGGCCGGCCTGCGCGTGGTGATGAGCGCCGAGAACGATCAGAAATCGACCGGCGCCGGCGGCTGGAAGTTCAAGATGACGCAGCCGATTCCATCGTACCTGCTGGCCATCGCCATCGGCGAAATCGAAGTGCGCAACCTCGGTCCGCGCACCGCCGTCTACGCCGAACCGGCGCGCATCGAAGCTGCCGCCTATGAAATGGGCGACACGGAAAAAATGATCGATGCCGCAGAAGGCCTGTACGGCCCGTATCGCTGGGAGCGATACGACATGATCGTGCTGCCGCCATCGTTCCCATACGGCGGCATGGAAAACCCGCGCATGACCTTCCTCACGCCGACCATTATCGCCGGTGACCGCAGCCTGAATGACGTGATCGCGCACGAACTGGCGCACTCGTGGTCCGGTAACCTGGTGACCAACGCCTCGTGGAAGTACACCTGGATGAACGAAGGCTTCACCACCTACGTCACCACCCGCATCGTTGAAAAACTGTACGGCGCGGAGTTCGCGCAAATGCAGCAGCAAGTGGAGCAAGAGCAGGCATTGGCCTCGCTGGCCACCATCCCGGCAGTCAAGCAGGCCTTGGCCACGCGTGGTCCGGATACCGATCCATCGGTCTACGCCGACGGCAGCCTGATTTATCCGAAAGGCGCGTGGTTCCTGCACACGCTGGAGCAGCGCGCTGGCCGCGAAGTGTTCGATCCCTTCCTGCGCGGCTGGTTCGACTCGCACGCCTTCCAGTCGGCCAGCACTGACCAATTCGTAGACTACCTGAAGAAAAACCTGCTGGACGCGCATCCGGACATCATGCCGGCAGCGGAACTGGATGAATGGCTGTATAGCCCAGGCATTCCAGCCACCGCCAAGCGCGAAGCGTCGCCGCGTTTCCTGGCGGTGGACGCGCAGCGTACCGCATGGCTGAAAGGCGAACTGCCGACCGCGCAGCTGAACGGCAAGAACTGGGTCGCGCTGGAGTGGATGCACTTCCTGAACGACATCGATGGCAAGGCCACCGCTGCACAGATGCAGGAACTGGATCAGGCCTTCGGCTTGGGCAAGAGCGGCAACAACGAAATCGCCTACCGCTTCTACCTGTCGTCGGTGAAGGCCGGCTACAACGTGCGCGAGCCGCTGGAGAAATTCCTGATGAGCGTCGGCCGCCGCCTGTACGTGGTGCCGCTGTATAAAGCGCTGCTGGCCAATCCGAACGAAAAGGACTGGGCGAAGACCTTGTACACCAAGGCGCGCTCGCATTATCACCCGATCACGCAAGTAGCCGTCGACAAGGCGTTCAAGAAGCAATGACGATGAAAAAGATCTTTGTAGCGGCAGCGTTTTCGCTGGCCGCTGTGGGAGCGTACGCCGCTCCCGCATTCAATCTCGATGCGGACGTGAACCGCGCCCTGAAAACGTTCGACGTGCCGGGCATGGCTATCGCCATCGTCAAGGACGGCAAGGTAGTGGTAGCCAAAGGCTACGGCGTGCGCAAGCTGGGCGAACCTACGACGGTGGATGGCAAGACGCTGTTCGAAGTAGCGTCCAACTCCAAGGCCTTCACCGCTGCTGGTCTGGCGATGCTGGTCGATGAAGGCAAGATCGCGTGGGACGATCCCGTCACCAAGCACCTGCCGGGCTTCCAGATGTTCGACTCGTACGTTACGGGCCAGATGACGGTGCGCGATTTGCTCACGCACCGCAGCGGCCTCGGTCTCGGCGCCGGCGATTTGCTGTGGTGGCCGAGCACCACCTTCAGCACCGACGAAATCATCGCCAAGCTGCGTTACGTAAAGCCGGCCACCAGCTTCCGCGCCAGCTACGCCTACGACAACCTGCTGTACATCGTGGCCGGCAAAATCATCGCCGAGAAGACGGGCAAGCCGTGGGGCGAGGCGGTGCAGGAACGCATCCTCACACCGCTGGGCATGACCGGCACCAAGACCAGCGTGGCCGACATGCTGGCCACCAGTGACTACTCCGCGCCGCACAGCAAAATCAACGACAAGATCGCGGTGGTGAAGCCAATGCCGGTGCCGAACGCGGTTGGCGCAGTGGGCATCAACACCAACGCCGAAGACATCGCGCGCTGGATGACAGTGCTGCTCAACCAGGGCCAGATGGCAGATGGCAAGCAGCTGTTCAGCGCCAAGCAGGCGGCCGAGTTGTGGACCGAGCAAACGCCGATGCGCATCCGCGAACCGAAACCGGCGCTGGCCGCGACCAAGCCTAACTTCTTTGCGTATGGCCTGGGCTTCCAGCTGCGCGACTACAAGGGCCGCAAGATCGCCATGCACGGCGGCGCGCTGCAAGGCTTCTACTCGACGGTGCTGATGGTGCCGGAAGAGAAACTGGGCATCGCCATCCTGACCAACGCCGAGAACAGCCCGGCGATGGCGTCGCTGTACTACCGCATCCTCGACCAGTACCTGAAGGTGCAGCCATCTGACTGGATCCAGCTGTATGCGGACCAGGAAGCGGCGATGCACAAGGAGGAGCTGGAGCGCCAGGGCAAAGAGCACACGGCCCGTGCGGCGGAATCGAAACCGTCGCTGCCGCTGTCAGCCTACGACGGCACGTATGAAGATCCGTGGTATGGCAAGGTCAGTATCCGCGAAGAGGGCGGCAAGCGCATCATGCGTTTCGAACGCACGCCGGATTTGAGCGGAGTGCTGGAGCACTTCCAGCACGACAGCTTTATCGTGCGCTGGCAGGAGCGCAACTTCAACGCCGATGCCTACGTGAGCTTCGCGCTGAATCCGGACGGCAGCATCGAGCGCATGAAAATGGCGCCCATCTCCACCGAAACGGACTTCAGCTACGACTTCCGTGATCTCAACTTCACGCCGGTGAAGTAAGGCCATCTTGGGTCGCGCCTTCAACGAGGTTGCGACCCTTATGCTTGGCGCGGTACAGCGCCTGGTCGGCGGCATGCAGCAAGTCGTCCAGCGCCGCTGCCGGACCGCCGGCGCTGGCCACGCCAAAGCTGGCCGTCACGCGCAGGATATGGCCGTCGGCCAGCGTGAGCGGTTCCTCGGCGATGGCTTTGCGCAGGCGCTCGGCCAGCATGCAGGCTTGCTGCTGGCTGCAATGCATTGGCATCACCACAAACTCTTCACCGCCATGGCGCGCTAGTATCTCGCCGTCGCGTAGCTGGTCGCGCACCACTGCCGCCACGCGTATCAATACCTGGTCGCCGGCCTCGTGGCCGTAAGTATCGTTGACTGACTTGAAGTGATCGATATCAAACAGCACCACCGCCAGCGACTCCTTGCGGTCGAAGGCGCGCCGCAAGCGCTTGTTTCCCGCCGTGGTGAAGGCACGGCGGTTCAATATCCCCGTCAGATAATCGGTGTCGGCGCGCAGGCGTAGTTCTTCGATCAATCGCTGGCGTTCCAGTTCCAGTTGCTGCTTCTCGATGCTGTTGGTGCGCAGCGTGGACAGCGCGCGCAGCATGTCGCCGATTTCATCTTGCCGCGACGAGCCGCTCGGATCGCGCGAGTAGTCGCCATTCCCCAGCCGGATCACCGCGCGCGTGGCGCGCAGCACCGGCACCACCACGCGCCGCCGCACGATCAATATCAGCAGCGTCAGCGCCAGCAGGATGGCCACGCCGGACAGGCTGGCAATCAGCAGCTCATAGCGTGCATGTTCGTGATCGCTCCAGGCCTGTTCCTGCGCCTCGCGCAGCAGTTCATCGCGCAGCGCCAGGATCGGCGTCATCGTCGGCACATAGCGCAGCGCGAACTGGCCGGTGTCCATGTCGTAGTCACGGCCTTCGCGGCTGGCTTGTTCAATTTCCGCCACCAGCTGCTTGCCGGCGCCCAGCGAGACATCGTCCACGCGCGCGATGGCGGCCACCAGTTCGGGCGAGCTACCGTCGCCGGGCGTGAGCATTTGCTGGCGCAGTTGGGCGATGCGTCCGCGCAGCGCTTGCAGTTGTTCGTAGTCCGCTGCGCTGAGCGGCTGGCGCGTGGCCAACGCCACCGTCAGCACGGAACCGAGCCGGCCGGCATATTCGCGCAGCTCGACCGCGTAGCGGGCCTTGATCAGCGGGCGCGAGATGCGCGGGTAGGCGCGTTCTGAGGCCAGCGTGTAACCAGTCACCGCGTCCAGCGCCTGCGGCACCAGCGCAAACATCTGGCTGACCGCGCCGCCCAGCCGCTCCGCCGTGCGTGCAGCAGGCGGCAGCGCGGCCAGCTGGTCGACGGTGCTGCGCGCGGCAGCCAGCGTGCGGTACAGCGGCGCCATCTCCACCGGATGCGGCGCGCCGATATCGGCCTGCAGTTCGCGTTCCAGCTGCATTAGCGCCAGGTCGGTGGCGGCGCGGGCGCGTACCAGCCGCTCCTGCCGGGCCGGATCGCCCGGCTGGCGGTCGCCCAGTACGGCGTTGACCGGCCCCCGTTCGAAGGAGAGTTTTTCGGCCGCCACCATGGCCCGTTGCATCAGGCGCAGCGCTTGCAGACCGGTGTTGGTGTGCTCATAGTGCAGCCAAGCGTCGCGCGTGATGTGGCCCAGCATGCCAAGCACCAGCACCGCCAGCATGGCGGTCGACAGGGTAAGCAGGCGTGTGAGTTTCATGAATGTAGTCGAAGACTTTTACTACAAGCAATATGCCACAAAGCCAGCCGTAGCGGGTAGTTAGAGGGGACATGATGGTACAATGCCGGCCTCGCGTCGCTGCCGTTGCGTGGACAGGATGCAAAGTTTAAATGATTACTATCGAGGAAAAAGACGATGCAACGTATTATGCTGCGCTCCAAGCTGCACCGCGTGACCGTGACCCAGGCCGACCTGAACTATGAAGGTTCGTGCGGGATTGACGTGGATCTGCTGGAAGCGGTCGACATCAAGGTCAACGAGCAGATCGAACTGTATAACGTGAACAACGGTGAGCGTTTCGCCACCTACGCCATTCCAGGCAAGCGCGGTAGCGGCGAGATTTCGCTGAACGGCGCGGCCGCCCGCAAGGCCCAGCTGGGTGACCTGCTGATCATCTGCACCTACGGCCCGATGACCGACGCGGAAATCGAGACCCACGTGCCGAAAGTCGCCTTCGTCGACGCCAACAACAAGATTACCTCGATGAAGAAGTAATCCCGCTGTAGCGCCGGCGGCCGCCGATTCTCCACAGGCCGCCGGTTCCCGCCTTACCCTTGCTTACTCCTTCAGATACGACATTGCCGTGGCTTGTTTGGCCAGGTCGTGATCGTTATCGGCAAAGCGCGCCGCAATCTCCTTGAACGCCTGCACATTGGCCATGAAGGCGTCGCACACATCCGGATCGAAATGCGTGCCGCGCCCTTCGCGGATGATGTCCACTGCTTTTTCGTGCGGCATGCCGTCCTTGTAGACACGGCGGCTGATCAGCGCGTCGTAGACGTCGGCCACCGCCATCAGGCGCGCCGCCAGCGGAATGACGTCGCCGGACAAGCCCTCGGGATAGCCGCTGCCGTCCCATTTTTCCTGGTGGCTGTAGGCGATCTGCTTGGCCAGCGTGAGGAAATCCACGTCCATGCCCAGCTGCTGCTCGGCATGGGCGATGGCGTCGCGGCCCAGCGTGGTATGGGTCTTCATGATCTCGAATTCTTCCGGCGTGAAGCGGCCCGGCTTGAGCAGAATGGCGTCCGGGATGCCGACCTTGCCGATGTCGTGCAGCGGCGCCGACTTGAACAGCAGCGTGATGTTGGCGTCGTCGAGGAAGTGGCGGAAGCGCGGATGCTCACGCAAGTGCTCGGCCAGCACTTTCACATAGTGCTGGGTGCGGCGGATGTGGTTGCCGGTTTCGTTGTCGCGCGTTTCGGCCAGCGAGGCCATGGCGTGGATGGTGACGTCCTGGATCGCGCCCAGCTCGCGCGTGCGGCGCTGCACTTCGCGTTCCAGGTAGTCGTTCTGGTCGCGCAGGAAATCGGCCGCGTCCTTGACCTTGAGCTGGGTGCGCACGCGCGCCAGCACCACGGGCGGGCTGATCGGTTTAGTGATGTAGTCGGCTGCGCCCAATTCCAGGCCGCGCGTCTCGTCGTCGCTGGAGGACATCGCGGTTAGGAAAATGATAGGGATGCCGCGCGTGCCCGGTTCGGCTTGTAGCGCTTGCGCCACTTCATGGCCGTTCATGCCGGGCATCATGACGTCCAGCAGGATCAGGTCGGGCGGCGGGGTGTCGCGCGCAATGCGCAATGCCTTTTCGCCGTTGTTGGCGGCCTTGACGGTGTAGCTATCTTTCAGCAAGTTAGCCATCAGCAGCAGGTTGTCGGGTGTATCGTCGACCACCAGGATGATGGGTTTGCTGGGCAAGTCGGAAGAAGGATTCATGCCGGCGCTCCAGATAATCTTGTTCAGACTATATCTGAAAGCGCGGCATAAGGGAAAAACTTACTTGCTGCCGTCCTGGCGCAGCAGCTGCGACATGTACTGCGGCGTGATGCCGAGGAAGGACGCCACTACTTTTTGCGAGATGCGCTGTTCCAGGCCCGGGTACTCGCGGCGGAAAGCGGTCAGGCGGCCCTGTGCCGGCGAGGCGTTCAGGTATAGCCGGCGGCTCTGCTCGATGATGCTGTTCTGCGCTGCGGCCAGGTAGTAGTCGCGCAGCTGGCTGTTCTGCTGGTAAGCCTCGCTGACTTGCGCCCAGTCCAGGCGGTAGCCGTGGATGGCGGTTTCGGCTACAACAAAATTCATCGCTGGATGCGCGTCGCGCGAGCGCAGCAAGTCATCGTGCGCCGCGACCGGTTCGCCGTCGGTCTGGAAGTGCAGCGTGACTTCATTGCCGGACTCGGTGATGAAGCCGGTGCGCGCCACACCGCTGTGCAGCCAGTGCACATATTGTGCCGGCGTGCCGATGCGTTGCAGGTACTCGCCCTTGCGCAGGCTGAAGGGCGTGGCGAGCGGCGCCAGCAGGCGCGAAGCTTCGTCGTACAGTTCTGGCGTGACGCCGTAGCGGCGTGACACGACTTCGCGGTATTTCGCGCGGTGTTCTAGGAATGCGTTGCTCATGACTCAGTGGTTTAGGAGTGCGGGATGGCCGAACCAGCAATGTTGTATTTTAAATCCTGCTATGTAAACGGCCGTACAAATTGAAGTTGAAAGTGTAAACGTTTTCACAGCCTATGGTGCAAGATTTGTTGCAGATTAGAATGGAAATTAAAATATATTTCAAACTTCAAGCAGTTGAACAGATGTTGAAGATCTCGCCGTAGCTGCTGGATCGCGTTACTATTGAAGAACAATTCGATAAGGAGACCGGCATGAAAATATCTGATCTCAGCATAGGCAGGCGGATGTCGTTTGGCTTCACTGTCATCCTTGCCATCCTTGTCCTGAACACGGGGCTAGGCATTTATCGATTGCAGGGCGTGGCCGAATCCACACGCGAGATGATGGCGCTGCCTTTGGCCAAGGAACGCCTGATTTCAGACTGGTATCGCACCGTCTACGCCGGCATCCGCCGCACCACGGCCGTGGCCAAGAGCGCTGACCCGTCGCTGGCCACCTTCTTTGCCGAAGAAGCCAAGTCTGGCACCGCCTTCTCGCAAGGCCTGATCAAGAAAATCGAAGAGCTGTCCAGCGACAGCGACAAGCAGCTGATGGGCGAGCTGGTGGAAACCCGCAAGACCTATGTCAGCTCGCGCGACGGCCTGATGAAGGCCAAGGCAGCGGGCGATGCGGACGAAGCCACACGGCTGCTGGAACAAGTCTACCTGCCGTCCTCCAAAGTGTACGAGAGCATGCTGCAACGCATACTCGATCACCAGCGCAAGGAGATCGACGCCGCCGCCGAGAAAATCGAAGAGGTGGCGGTCAGCAGCCGCAACCAGCTGGCCTTGCTGGCAGTGCTGGTGGTGGGCTTTGGCATCAGCTTCGCGTGGTGGCTGACCACCGGCATTACGCGTCCCATTAATGAAGCGGTGGCATTGGCCGAGTGCGTCGCCAGCGGCGACCTGGTCGACCACAGCCACCGCAGCGCCGAGGACTTCAGCAAGGACGAACCGGGCCAGCTGCTGCATGCACTCAACCGCATGTCGTCCAGCCTGGTGACCATCGTTGGTGACGTGCGCAAGGGTACGGACACTATCGCTACCGCCTCGTCGCAAATCGCCGCCGGCAATCTCGACCTGTCGTCGCGCACCGAGGAGCAAGCCAGCTCGCTGGAGGAAACCGCCTCCTCAATGGAGGAGCTGACCAGCACCGTCAAGCAGAACGCCGAGAACGCACGCCAGGCCAACCAGCTGGCGGCCAACGCTGCCGAGGTGGCGCAGCGCGGCGGCGCCGTGGTGTCGGACGTGGTGCAAACCATGGCCTCGATCGATGCTTCATCGAAGAAGATTGTCGACATCATCGGCGTGATCGACGGCATCGCTTTCCAGACCAATATCCTGGCGCTGAACGCCGCCGTGGAAGCAGCGCGCGCTGGCGAGCAGGGGCGCGGCTTCGCAGTGGTAGCGTCGGAAGTGCGCAGCCTGGCGCAACGCTCGGCCAGCGCCGCCAAGGAAATCAAGGTGCTGATCGATGACTCGGTCGGCAAGGTGGAAGCGGGCACGCGGCTGGTGGGGCAGGCCGGCAGCACCATGGAGGAGGTGGTGTCCAGCATCCGCCGCGTTACCGCCATCGTCGGCGAGATCAGCAATGCCAGTGTGGAGCAGACCCACGGCATCGAGCAAATCAATCTCGCCATCTCGCAGATGGACCACGTGACGCAGCAAAACGCGGCACTGGTGGAGCAGGCCGCCGCCGCCGCCGGCTCCATGCAAGAGCAAGCTGGCAAGCTTGCCGAAGCAGTCAGCATTTTTAAACTGGAAGAAGTAGTGCCGCTGCGGCGTCCGGTGGCGTCGTCATCGCGTGCACTGCTAGCGTAGCAACTGCAGCAATGAACTTGATGCGGTTGCGCAACAAGTTACTAGCAATTTGCATCTCGTTGAAAATAAAGGAGTCCTTTGGCGATAAGGCTCGCTGCGATTCGTCTTCACATTTTTTAACTCGCAGCGTGGGCATTTGTGGCCGCTGGGGCATGAAACTACAGCTACAATGGATTTCCCCACCCGCAGTGGTGAGGGGAATATTGGTAGACAAAAACGGAGTGGCATCCAGTGAATAAACAAAGCATTGCAAATAGCAAAATGCTAGTGCCCTTCGGCTTAGCCGGCGCGGGCGCATTGGGCACCGTGGTGGCAGGTTGGGGCAGCTACGGATGGTACACACTGGTCTGGGCAGCGCTGTTGCTGGGCGCCGCCGCATGGCTGACGCGCGACACCGGCTTCGGTACGGTTAGCGCTACCGGTGACAACGCCATGATCGACGACTACCTCGCCGCACGCGAACGCTTCGGCGATACGGTGATGCCGGTGTGGTGCCGCCACATCGAAAACTCGCGCACCCAGATGGAGGAAGCGGTCTCCGACCTGGCCTCGCGCTTCTCCAACATCGTCGACAAGCTCGACAACGCAGTGCACGTCTCCAGTGCCGATTGCGCCGGCGGCGCTTCCATCACCGATGTGTTCAGCCATAGCGAAAAACGGCTTGGTTCGGTGGTGACGTCGATGAAGTCGGCCATGTCCTCCAAGCAGGCCATGCTGGCACAGATCAAAGACCTGGAACGCTTTACGCGCGAGCTGCGCGGCATGGCCGAAGGCGTGGCCAGCATCGCCGCCCAGACCAATCTGCTGGCGCTGAACGCGGCGATTGAAGCGGCGCGCGCCGGTCCTGCCGGACGCGGCTTCGCGGTGGTGGCGCAGGAAGTGCGCCAGCTGTCGATGCGCTCGGCCGAAACCGGCAAGGAAATCACTAACCGCGTGGGCTTGATCAGCAGCGCCATTTTGGCTGCCAGCCAGGCTGCCGACCAGTCGAGCGAAGCGGAAGATAAATCCATGCAGTCGGCCGAAGGCATGATCGACGCGGTGCTCAGCGAGTTCCGCCAGATCACCGATGCGCTGGTGGGGCAATCCGAGCAGCTCAAGCAGAACAGCGTCGGCATCCAGGGCGAAGTGGGCGAGGCGCTGGTGCAGCTGCAGTTCCAGGACCGCGTCAGCCAGGTGATGGCGCACGTGCGCGAGAACATGGAGCAGCTGCCGGCGGTGCTGCGCGAGAACCGTGACATCTACGTGGCCGGCGGCAGGCTGGAAGCGCTCGATCCGGACCGCCTGATGCACGACCTGCAAAAGACCTATGCAATGGCGGAAGAACACGCAGTGCACAGTGGCGCCAAGCTCGCGGCGCCAGCTGCGGCGGAAGCCGACGAGATTACTTTTTTCTGAAGGTAGGTTAGAACATGGCAAAAACCATTATGGTGGTCGACGACTCGGCCTCCTTGCGTCAAGTGGTCGGCATTGCGTTGAAGGGCGCGGGCTACGATGTGATCGAAGGACGCGACGGCATGGACGCACTGTCCAAATGCACTGGCCAGAAAATCCACCTGGTGGTGTGCGATGTGAATATGCCGAATATGGACGGCATCACCTTCGTCAAAGAATTCAAGCAGCTGCCGCTGTACAAATTCACGCCGGTGATCATGCTGACCACCGAGTCGGCGGAAGGCAAGAAGGAAGAAGGCAAGGCAGCCGGCGCCAAGGCGTGGGTGGTCAAGCCCTTCAAGCCGGAAGTGCTGCTGGGCGCCGTCGCCAAACTGGTACTGCCATAATCCACGGAGGCTGCGATGGCTGATGATGTCACCCGGATTGCGATCGACGGCGAGATGACCATTTACCGCGCCGCTGATTTGAAAGTCACCGTACTCGATGCGCTGCGCAAGACGCGCGTGCTGGAGATCGACCTGTCCGGCGTGACGGAGCTGGACACCGCCGGCCTGCAAGTGCTGATGCTGGCCAAGCAGACCGCCGCCGTCGACCAGCGCGAACTGCGCCTGCTGCAGCACAGCCCTGCCGTGGTGGAGATTTTCGAGATGCTCGATTTAGTCGCCTTCTTCGGCGACGCCGTGTTGATACACGCCTGAGGGAGTGCCCCATGAATCTGGACGAAGCGCTACAGACATTCATCGCCGAGAGCCGCGAGCTGCTGGAAGAAATGGAAAACGCGCTGCTCAACGTCGACCTTGCGGGCGACCAGGACGAGGCGATTAACGCCATCTTCCGCGCCGCCCACACCATCAAGGGTTCGGCGGGCTTGTTCAGCCTTGACCACATGGTCGGCTTCACCCACGTGGTGGAAAGCTTGCTGGACAAGGTGCGCGACGGCAGCGTGACGCTGAACGACGAAATGGTGGTGCTGCTGCTGTCCTGCTGCGACTACCTGACCGGCATGGTGAACGGCCTGGCCGCTGGCCAGCACGAACAAGATCCCGATACCGCGCCGGAAGGCGAGATGCTGCAGCAGCAGCTGCGCCGCCACATGGATGGCGAGGCTGCGCCGGCGGCGGTGCCAGTGCTGCACGTGGAACCGAGCGTGGAGCGCATCGACAACGAGCGTGGCGACAGCGACTACTGGCATATCTCGCTGCGCTTCGGCCGTATCGTGCTGCAGAACGGGATGGACCCTATCGCCTTCCTGCGCTACCTGTCCAAGCTGGGGCGCGTGGTCGGCATTGCCACCATTCCGGACGCGCTGCCGCCCGCCGATGAAATGGATGCAGAGCTGTGCTACCTCGGTTTTGAAATCGCCTTCGACAGCACGGCCGACCGCGACGCCATCGCCGGCGTGTTCGAGTTCGTGCAGGAAGACTGCGAGATCCGCATCATCCCGCCGCACAGCAAGGTGTCCGAGTATGTGAATTTGATCCGCGCCTTGCCGGAGCAGGCCGCGCGCCTTGGGGAAATTTTAGTTCGCTGCGGTAGCGTGACCCAGCAGGAGCTGGACGGCGCGTTGCAGCAGCAATCGCACAAAGAGGAAGATGCGCCCGCACAGCAGCTGGGCAGCATCCTGGTTGGCGGCGGCAATGTGCCGCCGGTAGTGGTGGAAGCCGCGCTGGCCAAGCAAAAGCAGGTCAGCGACCAGAAGGCGCAGGAGAGCCGTTCCATCCGCGTCGATTCCGACAAGCTGGATCGACTGATTGACCTGGTGGGGGAACTGATTATCGCCGGCGCCCGCGCCAGCCTGATCGGCCAGAAGATCCACAATGCCGAACTGCTGGAGTGCACCTCCACCTTGACCGGGTTGGTAGAAGATGTGCGCGACGCCGCGCTGGAGCTGCGCATGGTGAAAATCGGCGCCACCTTCAACCGCTTCCAGCGCGTGGTGCACGACGTGGCGCGTGAACTGGGCAAGGACATCGGCCTGATCGTCGACGGCGAAGATTCGGAGCTGGACAAAACTGTGGTGGAGAAAATCGGCGATCCGCTGATGCACCTGGTGCGCAACGCGATGGACCACGGCATTGAACCGGCCGAGGTGCGGCTGGCGGCCGGCAAGTCGGCCAAGGGCATGATCAAGCTGAATGCCTTCCATGAATCGGGCAGCATCGTGATTGAAGTGAGCGACGATGGTGGCGGTTTGCGCAAGGAGAAAATTCTCGCCAAGGCGGTCGAGCGCGGGCTGGTGGACGCCGACCGCAAGCTGACCGACAGCGAAATCTACAACCTGATTTTCGAAGCCGGTTTCTCGACGGCGGAGAAGATCACCAACCTGTCTGGGCGCGGCGTCGGCATGGACGTGGTGAAGCGGAATATCCAGGCGCTGCGCGGCAGCGTGGACGTCAGCAGCAAGGAAGGGCAGGGCACCACCGTCACCGTGCGCCTGCCGCTGACGCTGGCCATCATCGACGGCTTCCTGGTGCAGATTGGATCGTCGGTGTTCGTGATCCCGCTCGACATGATCGAAGAGTGTATCGAGTACGCCACCGAACCGGGACAGGACTACACCAACCTGCGTGGACAAGTGCTGCCGCTGGTGCGCCTGCGCGAGTTGTTCCGCGTCGGCGGTGCGGCCACGCGGCGCGAGAGCATCGTGGTGCTGAAGTTCGGCAACCACCGCGCCGGGCTGGTGGTCGACACCCTGCTGGGCGAATTCCAGACCGTGATCAAGCCACTGAGCCCGATGTTCAGCGAAGTTAAATGCATCAGCGGTTCCACCATCCTGGGCAGCGGCGAAGTGGCGCTGATCCTCGATGTGGCGGCATTGATGAACACTGTGAGCGGCAAGGGCGCCGTGGCGCTGGCCGCATAGAGAGGAAAACATGAGTGCCGCAATCGACGCCAATGTAGTCACCTACGGGAGCAGCGCCATCGTCGCACTGCAAAGCGGTGCTGCGCTGCCTAGCCAGTTCCTGACCTTCATGCTGGGCGAGGAGCAGTACGCGGTCGGCATCTTGCACATCAAGGAAATCATCGAATACGGCAGCCTGGCCACGGTCCCGATGATGCCGGACTGCGTGCGCGGCGTGATCAACCTGCGCGGCGCGGTGGTGCCGGTGATGGATTTGTCGGCCCGCTTTGGCCGCGCGCCAAGCACCATCGGCAAACGTAGCTGCATCGTCATCGTCGAAACCGAGGGCGAAGAGGGCGATTGCAAGCAGGTGCTGGGCATGCTGGTGGACGCGGTCAACGCGGTGGTGGAAATCGCCGCTGCCGATATCGAACCGCCGCCGTCATTCGGCACCCGCATCCGGCCTGATTTCATCGCCGGCATGGGTAAATACAACGGCCGCTTCGTGATCCTGCTCGACATCGAGCACGTGCTGTCGAGCGAGGAAATCGTTGAAATGGCGCGCGGCACCGCCGCCGTCGCGGCCTGAGAGGCGGGATGCTATGCCAGTGGCGATGATCACCGATCGCGAGTTCGTGCAGTTCCAGCGTTTCATCTACGATGCGGCAGGCATCACTATGGCCAATGGCAAGCAGGCGCTGGTCAGCGGCCGTTTGGCCAAACGGCTGGCGCATTACCAGCTCGATAGCTACGGCGACTACCTGCGACTGCTGGAAAGCCGTGCGCAGCCGGCCGAACTGCAAATGGCAGTCGACCTGCTGACCACCAACGAGACATACTTCTTCCGCGAGCCTAAGCACTTCGCGCTGCTGCGCGAACTGGCGCAGGAGGCGCGCGACAAGAACCGCACCTTGCGCGTGTGGAGCGCCGCCAGTTCCAGCGGCGAGGAAGCGTACAGTATCTCGATGGTGCTGGCCGACGTGATCGGCGAGGACGCCGCGTGGGAAGTGCTGGGCACCGACATCAGCACCCGCGTGCTGCAAAGCGCACGCCGCGGCCACTATCCGATGGAGCGCGCCTCGCAGATGCCGCCGGCTTACCTGAAGCGTTTCTGCCTGAAAGGGCAGGGCAGCGAAGCGGGCACCATGCTGATCGAGCGCGGGCTGCGCCAGCGGGTGCAGTTCCAGCATTTGAACCTGAATGCACCGCTGCCCAAGGTCGGCACGTTTGACGTGATCTTCCTGCGCAACGTGATGATCTACTTTAACCTGGAGACCAAGCGCCAGGTGGTGGCGCGCCTGCTGGCGCAGCTGCGTCCGGGCGGCTATTTCCTGATCGGGCATTCGGAGACGCTGAACGATATCAACGACAGCATGACAGCAGTCGCACCTTCGATTTACCGCAAGCCATGAGTGACAAGTTGATCGACATTTTCCTGATGCCGGGCGAGTACTTCGTCGGCGATGCGCAGTATCGCGTGCGCACGCTGCTCGGCTCTTGTGTGTCGATCACCCTGTGGCATCCGGCGCTGCGTATCGGCGCCATGTCGCATTTTTTACTGCCGGGCCATGGCCGCCGTAAAGCCGACCGTCCATCCGACAAGCCGGGCATGTACGGCGCCGACGCCATGCAGCTGCTGGTGGAGGGCATGGCGCAGAACGGCGTGCCGCTGGCGCAGTGCCAAGGCAAGATCTTCGGCGGCGGCGCCATGTTTCCGCGTACCGACAAGGTGCGCGACATCGGCACCCAGAACGGCGATTACGCGCGCAGCATGTTGCAGCAGCACGGCATACACGTGGTGTCCGAGAGCCTGTTTGGCGAAGGACACCGTCATTTGATCTTTACCATCCGCAGTGGCGAGGTGTTGAGCCGTCAGGTTCCACCGGAGCCGGGATGGGGTAGCGCAGGAGCTAAGACCGCATGAGTGAAATCAAGGTCATGATCGTCGACGATTCCGCCGTGGTGCGGCAGGTGCTGAGCGGCCTGCTGAACGCGGCGCCCGGGATTACCGTTACCCATGCGGTGGCCAACCCGCTGCTGGCGATGGAGCGCATGAAGGTGCAGTGGCCGGACGTGATTGTGCTGGACGTGGAAATGCCGAAGATGGATGGCATCACTTTCCTGCGCAAGCTGATGAACGAGCACCCGACGCCGGTGGTGATCTGCTCCACGCTGACCGAGAAGGGCGCGCAGACGTCAGTGGAAGCGCTGACTGCCGGCGCGGTGGCCATCATCACCAAGCCGCGCCTGGACCTGAAGCAGTTCCTGCACGATAGCGCCGATGAACTGGTGTCGGCGGTGCGCGCCGCTTCCGGCGCCCATGTCGGCAAGCTGGCCAACCGTCCGGCGCCGCCGCCGGTGACGGCCAAGCTGAATGCGGACGCCGTCCTGCCGCCGGAGAACGTGCGGCCGATGACCGCCACCACCGAACGGGTGGTCGCCATCGGCACCTCCACCGGTGGCACGCAGGCGCTGGAAGAAGTGCTGACGGCGCTGCCGCGCGTTTCGCCTGGCATCGTGGTGGTGCAGCACATGCCGGAAAAATTCACGGCCGCTTTTGCCGCGCGGCTGGACAGCGTGTGCGAAGTGCGGGTCAAGGAAGCGGCCAATAACGACCGCGTGCTGCAAGGGCAGGTGCTGATTGCGCCCGGCGGAAAACACATGCTGTTGCGCCGCACCGGCGCCCAGTACTTCGTCGAGGTGGTGGACGGCCCGCTGGTGAATCGCCATCGGCCATCGGTCGATGTGCTGTTCCGCTCCGCCGCGCGCGCTGCCGGCGCCAACGCGCTGGGCGTGATCATGACCGGCATGGGCGACGATGGTGCTGCCGGCTTGCTGGAAATGCTCAAGGCAGGGGCGCGCACTGTGGCGCAGGATGAAGCCAGCTGCGTGGTGTACGGCATGCCCAAGGAAGCGGTGAAGAAGGGCGCGGTCGAGCGCTCGGTGCCGCTGAATGCGATCTATCGCGAAATCCTCCAACAACTGCAGTATTGAACATGATGACTACCTCGCCAGATACCGTAGCCGCTGCTGCTCCCGCGTGGAGCGGCCGCCGCGTGCTGGTGGTGGAAGACAGCGTGGTGCAGCGCGGCTATCTGGTCGGCTTGCTGCGCCAACTGAATTTCGGCGAGATCCTGGAGGCGGGCGACGGCAACGAAGCCTTGCGCGTTCTGGAGCAGTTGGCGGCGCCGCCGTTCCTGGTGCTGACCGATCTTGAAATGCCGGGCATGGACGGCATCGAACTGACTTGCCAATTGCGAGAGCGGCGGCTGGCGGAAAACCTGATCGTGATCAGCGCGCGCGATCCGCGCTTGCTGGAGATCATCGAGAGCATGGCCTGCGAAGATGCCTCCATCGGCCTGCTGGGCACTTTGCTCAAGCCGGTGCAGCTGGATTCGCTGACGCAGCTGCTGTGCAAGGCCACCGACCGCGCCGGCGATTGCGCGCCTGTGGCCTACTCTGCGCCGCCGCAAGCGACGCTGGAAGAACTGGCGCAGGCGTTGACGCGGCGCGAATTCGTGCCTTACTTCCAGCCCAAGATCGCCATGCAAAACGGCCACCTGAAAGGCGTGGAAGCGCTGGCGCGCTGGAAGCATCCGCAGCGCGGAATACTGTCGCCGGCCCACTTCATCGATACGCTGGAAGGCCATCCGCTGATGGCCGACTTCACGCTGGAGCTGGTGCAGCAGGTGCTGGAACGTATCCTCGATTGGCAGAAGCACGGCCTGCCGCCGCTGACGGTGTCGATCAACCTGTCGGCCGATAATCTGGCCGAACGTGGCTTCATCGACCGCCTGATGGCGCAGGTGTCCGCATCCGGCGTGACGCCATCGGCACTGGTGTGGGAAGTGACCGAGACCAGCGTAATGCGCCAGCTGTCGCAGGCCTTGACCAATATGGGCCGCCTGCGCCTGGCCGGCTACGGACTGGCGATGGACGATTTCGGCATCGGCTATTCGTCCATGCAGCAGTTTGCGCGCTGCCCGTTCACGGAGTTGAAAATCGACCGCGCCTTCGTCAACGGTGCGGCGCAATGGCCGAACCGCCACATGGTGTTGAAAAGTGCGCTGGACCTGGGCCAGAGCCTGGGCGTGGCAACGGTGGCCGAAGGCGTTGAGACAGTCGAAGACTGGAAGCTGTTGCGCGACCTCGGTTGCGACATGGCGCAAGGGTACTTACTGGCCAAACCTATGCCGGCCGAAGAGCTGGTGGGCTGGATCAGGCAAGACAGGCGCAGATTGCGTGCGCTGGCAGGTGAAGAATAAACATAACCAAAGCTGGAGGGGATTTTAATGCTGTCGACATTACAGGTACGGACCAAGATTTTGATTTTGCTGGGCGTGGCGGTTGCCGCGCTGCTCACGGTGGTACTGATCGCCTTCTCGGGTATGAAGACGCAGGGCCAGATGCTGAGCGAGATCGGCACCAACCGCATGCCCTCGGTGCAGACGCTGTTGACGATTAACGAGGCGCAGACGGCGATCCGCTCGGCCAGCCGCGCCATCGATGCGATGTCGGTGTCGCCGGACGATGTCGCCGCCATCGCCCATGAACTCAAGCGCAAGCAGGAAGGCTGGGCGCGCGCCGAGAAGGCGTGGAAGATCTACGATCCGCTGCCGCAGGAGCCGGAAGAGGAAAAGGTCTGGAATATCTTCGTCAAGCAGTGGGAGGCATGGAAGCAGCGCGATGCGATGATCAGCGACATCGCCAACCAGATCATGCGCGCCGAGCCGGCCAAGCGCAAGGAACTGTTCCAGACCTTGCACGCCACGCTGAAGGAAAACAGCGGTCCATTCCGCGATGCCGAAGAAAGCCTGAATAAGCTGGTGGAGCTGAACATCGGCTACGCCAACGACGGCGTCAAACACGCGGACGAAGCATCAGCCAAGGCGCTCAACACCATGTATCTGGCTTCCGGCGTGTCGCTGGCCTTGCTGGTGGCGATCGGCCTGGTGATCCTGGCCGGCATCATGAAGCAGCTGGGCGGCGATCCAGGCTACGCAGCCGACATCGTGCGCCAGGTGGCGGATGGCGATTTGCGCGTCGACGTGGAGCTGAAAGCCGGCGACACTACCAGCCTGCTGGCGGCGATGAAGAGCATGATCGAAAAACTGTCCTACGTGGTGCAGGAAGTGAACAACGGCGCCGAAGCGCTGGCATCGGCCTCGGAAGAAGTCAGCGCCACCGCGCAGTCGCTATCGCAGGCGGCCAGCGAGCAAGCCGCCGGCACGGAAGAAACCAGCGCCTCGGTCGAGCAGATGACGGCGTCGATCGCGCAGAACACCGAGAACGCCAAAGTCACCGACGGCATTGCCAGCAAGGCGGCGGTGGAAGCGGCGGAAGGCGGCGAGGCGGTCAAGTCGACCGTAGCGGCGATGCAGCAGATCGCCAAGAAGATCAGCATCATCGACGACATCGCGTATCAAACCAACCTGCTCGCATTGAATGCAGCGATTGAGGCGGCGCGCGCGGGCGAGCATGGCAAAGGCTTTGCCGTGGTGGCGGCCGAGGTACGCAAACTGGCGGAACGCAGCCAGGTGGCGGCACAGGAAATTGAACAAGTGGCGTCCAGCAGCGTCGAACTGGCGGAGAAGGCCGGCAACCTGCTGAATGAAATGGTGCCGAACATCCGCCGCACCTCCAACCTGGTGCAGGAAATTACGGCGGCCTCGGAAGAGCAGTCGGCCGGCGTGGGCCAGATCAACGCGGCCGTGACGCAACTGAGCCAGACTACCCAGCAGAACGCCTCCAGCTCGGAAGAACTGGCGGCGACGGCGGAAGAGATGAGTGGCCAGGCGGAGCAGCTGCAGCAGACCATGGCCTTCTTCAAGCTGGCCGGTGCAGGCCATGTGGTGCGCCCGCCGATCGCGATGAAAAAGCCGCCGCGCGGCGGGCGTGCACCAAGCTTGCAGTCGTCGGTACGGCGCATGAATGAAATGAGTGAGCCGGACGAATCGCACTTCGTTAAATTCTAGCGAAAGCGTGCCATGAACACCTTGACCGTAGCTGAACCGCCGCAACTGGCCTCGTCCCAGTACCTGAGCTTCATGCTGGGACAGGACATGTTCGCGATGGGTATCTTGGCGGTGCGCGAAATCCTGGAGTATGCCGGGGTGACGCCGGTGCCGCAGATGCCGCCGTCGATCTGCGGCGTGATCAACCTGCGCGGCACGGCGGTGCCGGTGCTGGACCTGGCGCGGCGGCTGGAACGCGAGCCGTCGGCGATCAGCAAGCGCACCTGCATCATCGTGGTCGAAGCGGAGGGCGAGGAGGGGCCGCTGGTCATCGGCATCCTGGTGGACGCGGTGAACGCGGTGCTGGATATTCCCGGCGCCGACATCGAGCCGGCGCCGCGCTTTGGCGCGGTCAAGGCGGACCTGTTACACGGCATCGGCAAGGTGAGCGGACGCTTCATCTTGCTGCTCAATGTGCAGCATCTGGTATCGACCTTGCACTTGCAGGAGTTCGTCGCGCATATCCCCTAGGAGACATCATGTTCGCAAATATTACCGTCCGCACCAAGATCCTGACGCTGATCGGCGTCGCCGTGCTGGCGCTGTTAATGACCATCCTGATTGCCTTCCAGGGCCTGAAAAAAGAAAGCGAGATGCTGGCCGAAATCGGCAAGAACCGCCTGCCGTCGGTGCAGGCGCTGATGAGCATCAACGAAGCCAAAACCGGCATCCGCTCCGCCAACCGCGCGGCCGACGCCACCGCCATGTATCCGGAAAACGTCGCCGACATCACGCAGCAGATCAAGCGCCGCGCCGAGTTGTCCGGACAGGCCGAGCAAGCATGGAAAATCTACGAGTCGCTGCCGCAGTCTAATGAGGAAGCGGCGGTGTGGAAAGTCTTCGTCAAGGCCTGGGATGCGTGGAAGGCAAAGGACGCCGAGTTTGGCAACCTGCTATCGCAGATCCAGAGTGCGGAGCTGGGCAAGCGCAAGGAGCTGTTCGTCGCGCTGCGTAATAACCTGAGCGACAACCGCACCAACTTCCATGACGTCGAGTCCAACCTGGACAAGCTGGTGGAAATGAACGTCCAGTATGGCGACGACGCGGTCAAGGAAGCCGATGCCGCGTCGACTGCCGCTACTTCGCGCATGTACACCGCATCGGCGATAGCGCTGGTGGTGCTGGTGGCGCTTGGCCTGCTAGTCCTGCACGACATCATGAAGCAGTTGGGCGGCGACCCGGCCTACGCGGCTGGCATTGTGCGCAAGGTAGCGGAGGGCGATTTACGCGTCGACGTCGCGCTCAAGGCCGGCGATACCAGCAGCCTGCTGGCGGCGATGAAGGGCATGATCGACAAGCTGTCGCAGGTGGTGGATGAGGTGAACAATGGCGCCGAATCTTTAGCCTCGGCATCGGAGGAAGTCAGCGCCACCGCGCAGTCCTTGTCGCAGGCCGCCAGCGAGCAGGCGGCCGGCACCGAGCAGACCAGCGCTTCGGTGGAGCAGATGACGGCGTCGATTGCGCAGAATACTGAAAACGCCAAGGTCACCGACGGTATCGCCAGCAAGGCGGCGGTGGAGGCTGCGGAAGGCGGTGAGGCAGTCAAGTCCACCGTGGCGGCGATGCAGCAAATCGCCAAGAAGATCAGCATCATCGACGACATCGCATATCAAACCAATTTGCTGGCGCTGAACGCGGCGATTGAGGCGGCGCGCGCGGGCGAGCATGGCAAGGGCTTCGCTGTGGTGGCAGCCGAGGTGCGCAAGCTGGCGGAACGCAGCCAGGTGGCGGCGCAGGAGATTGAACAAGTGGCGTCCAGCAGCGTGGAGCTGGCGGAAAAGGCCGGGCGCTTGCTGGACGAGATGGTGCCGAATATTCGCCGCACGTCGAACCTGGTGCAGGAGATTACCGCATCGTCGGAAGAGCAGTCGGCTGGCGTGGGACAGATCAACGCCGCCGTCACGCAACTGAGCCAGACCACCCAGCAGAACGCCTCCAGCTCGGAAGAACTGGCGGCGACGGCGGAAGAGATGAGCAGTCAGGCGGAGCAGCTGCAGCAAGCCATGTCCTTCTTCAAGCTGGCCGGATCGCTGCACAAGCCGCACACCCATACGCCTGCGCCGATGAAGCGCAAGGCCGCCAAACCACCGCGCCTTGGCGGCATGGTCGCCAGCCGGCGCATGCCGGAGATGAGCGATCCGGATGAAACCAACTTCATAAAATTCTGAGGTCTACCTTCAGACGCAATGGGCTAACCGTTAATATTGGTGAGATTTGCGCCGGAATATAAGTTCACAATGGCATGGAGGAGGATCACGCCATGCTCAATCAAATGAAAATGGAGACCCGGCTGCACGCCGGCTTTGGCGGCATCGTGCTGCTGGTGGTGCTGCTGGGCGTACTCGCGTTCAGCAGGCTGACATCCCTGCACGATCACTGGAACGACTTCGAAAATATCACGCTGGCGCGCAAGAGCGCCGTGCTGGAAAGCGTGACGGCGCATGGCCGCGCCGTGCGTCACTTTAAAAACTATATCCTCCGTGGGCCGGACAGTAACACCCAGTTCCGTTCCGAGCTGGCCATTATTGAAAAAGAGATGGCGGCCTACCGCGCCGCCGGCGACCTCACGGCGGAAGAGCAAATGCTGCTGGGCGAAGTGCAAGCCGGTGTGAAGAGCTATGACCACAGCATGTCGCAGCTGGAGGCCATGCACGAAAAAGGCATGACGGCGCTGGAGATGGATAAGAACATCAAGGGCGCTGACGAAGCCATCGCTGCCGCCTTCCGCAAACTGCTCAAGGTGAACGATTCGGAAACGCAGAAAGAATCGGCTGCCATGACGGAAGTCACCAACTCGGCCAAGCAGATTATTTTGGCGGTGGACGTGGTGATTGCGCTCTTTGGCAGTGTGGCTGACGCGTAGCCTGTCCAGCATCGTGCGTGATGTGCAGCTGGTGGTGAGCAGCCTGGCTGGCGCGGCGCAGGAGGTGAGTGCGACGGCGCAATCGCTGTCGCAGGCGTCCAGCGAGCAGGCGGCGGGTGTGGAAGAAACCAGTGCCTCCATCGAACAGATGACGGCATCGATTGCGCAGAACACCGAGAACGCCAAAGTCACCGACGGTATCGCCACGCAAGCCGCGCTGGAGGCAGCGCGCGGCGGCGACGTGGTGAAGGCGACAGCATCGGCGATGAAGCAAATCGCCGGCAAGATCGGCATCATCGACGACATCGCCTATCAAACCAATTTGCTGGCCTTGAATGCGGCAATTGAGGCGGCGCGCGCGGGCGAGCATGGCAAGGGCTTTGCGGTGGTGGCGGCCGAGGTGCGCAAGCTGGCGGAACGCAGCCAGGTGGCGGCGCAGGAGATTAGCGCAGTGGCGGCAGATAGCGTGAAGCTGTCAGAGCAAGCGGGCGAGATGTTCGATGCGCTGGCGCCGAATATCCGCAAGACTTCGGACCTGGTGCAGGAGATTGCGGCGGCGTCCGAAGAGCAGAGTTCCGGCGTGCGGCAGATTAACGGCGCGGTGATCCAGCTGAGCGAGACCACGCAAGTGAATGCTGCCAGCTCGGAAGAACTGGCGGCGACGGCGGAAGAAATGAATGCGCAAGCGGACCAGTTGCGGCGCCTGATGGCCGTGTTCAAACAGTACACGACGGAAGAGGGCGCGCCGCTTGCCGTGCGGCGGCCGACGGTGCTGAAACCCGTCAACCGCCCGGCGCGTAATCTTGGCCTGGTGTCGGAACGTTCACCCGACGAGACCAAGTTCACACGTTTCTAGCGCTTAGCCTTTTGGCTTGACGAATTTGAGCGTCATGCGATCGCTCTCGCCGATGGCCTGGTATTGCGCGCGTTCTGCATCGCCGTTGGTGTAAGTCGGCGGCAGCGCCCACACGCCGCCCTTGTGGTCAGCCGTGTCCTTCGGATTCGCATTGACTTCCGACTTGGCGGCCAGTTTGAAGCCCGCCGCTTCCGCCAGCTTGATCACATACTGCTCGTGCATATAGCCGGTGCTGGCCTCCGCATCCTGCGTCTTCGAGGCCGGCAGGCGATGCTCCTCAATCCCCAGCACGCCGCCCGGTTTCAGCACCGTGTACAAGCTGCCGAACAGCTCCTGCATCTTCTGCGGTCCAAGCGGAATCCAGTTGTGGATATTGCGGAAAGTGACCACCATGTCCACGCTATTCGGCTGCGCCATCTCGTACTTGCGGCCCGGCGAGAACACGCCAACGGCCACCTTGTTGTAAGCCTCCGGCTTGGCGTTCAGGCGCGCCAGGAAACGCTCCGCGCCCTTGCGCTCATTTTCATTCGGCGATGCCAGGTCATTGCCGCCGGTGATCAGCTTACCGTTGGCGCGCAGGTAGGGCGCCAGGATCTCGGTGTACCAGCCGCCGCCCGGCGCCAGTTCAATCACCGTCATATCCGGTTTGATGCCAAAGAATTCCAAAGTCTCATACGGGTGGCGATAAACGTCGCGCTTCACATTGTCCGCGGTGCGGGACGGGGCAGCGATAGCCGCCTTGAGCGCATCGTCTGCCAGTACGGCGCCGGTCGCGCCGAACAGCATCGTGGTGGCCAGTGCGGCCAGTACGTATCGTTTCATGCGGTGTCTCCTGAAGTGTTGGATGGGAGCGACGCAGCCGCGCGCCCAGCGCGATGATCTGCCATGCTTGCAGTCCGGTCAAGCAAAATGCAGGCGTCCGCACTACCCCGGTGCGCGGACACTACGCGGACACTCAGCGGACACCGGATCGGACACTGTGGACACCCAAAACAGGTACTTGCACAACATTATCCGATGGCATACATTTTGCAATCTGCTCCGAACGGCAACAGATATTCCGATGTAACGTAAAGTAACAATATAAAAGAAGCTCATGGGCGGCTGGCCCACAAACAACGTTGGAGAGAACATGGAACGACGTGCATTCCTCAATATCAGTAGTCTGGCCTTGGGCACGATGCTGCTGCCCTCGTTCGGCCGCGCAATCGCTGCGGAAGAATTGCTCAAGCCAGTGGACATTAAATTCAAGAAGGCTCTCGCGGATACGGCGATGAGCGCCGCCACCCAGGCCGGCGCGTCTTACTGCGACGTGCGCATAGGCCGCTACCTGAACCAGTTCCTCACCACGCGCGACCTGAACGTCGAGAATGTGGTCAACACCGAATCGGCCGGCGTTGGCGTGCGCGTCATCGCTGGCGGTGCGTACGGCTTTGCCGCCACCAACGACATGACGCCGGACGGCGTGGCCGGCGCGGCGCGCCAGGCGGTTGCTATCGCCAAGGCCAACGCCAAACTGCAAACCGAACCGCTGATCCTGGCGCCGGTAAAAGGCGTGGGCGAAGTGTCGTGGGCCACGCCTATCGTCAAGGACTGGCGCACCGTCGCCATCAAGGAGAAGGCCGACCTGCTGATCGCCGCCAACAAGGCCGGCATGGGTGGCGGCGCAAGCTTCATGCAGTCCTTGCTGTTCCAGGTGAACCAGCAAAAGTACTTCGCCTCCACCGACGGCTCCTACATCGACCAGGACATCCATCGCCTGTGGATGCCGTTCTTCGCGACTGCCGTCGACAAGAAGGAAAACAAATTCCGCACGCGCCAGGGTTTGTCGGCGCCGGTCGGCATGGGCTACGAATATCTGGACGCGCGTCCTGAACACAAGCTGCAGGCAGCAGGCGGCGTCACCACGCTGTACACCAAATCGTATGACCTGATTGAAGACGCGCGCCTGGCTGGCAAGCAGGCCAAGGCCAAGCTGACCGCCAAGTCGGTCGAACCGGGCAAGTACGATCTGGTACTGACGCCTGAGCACCTGTGGCTGACCATCCACGAATCCGTCGGCCACCCGACCGAACTGGATCGCGTGCTGGGTTACGAGGCGAACTACGCCGGCACCAGCTTCGCCACGCTGGACAAGTGGCAGTCGAAGAACTTCAAGTATGGTTCGGAGCTGGTCAACATCGTCGCTGACAAAACCACTCCAGGTTCGCTGGGCGCGGTCGGCTACGACGACGAAGGCGTGAAGTGCAAGAACTGGGACATCATCAAGGACGGCATCCTGGTCAACTACCAGGCCACCCGCGACCAGGCCCACATCATCGGTGAAAAAGAATCGCACGGCTGCTCGTATGCGGACAACTGGGCCAACGTGCAGTTCCAGCGCATGCCTAACGTGTCCCTCAAGGCAGGCAAGAAGAAGCTGACGCCGGACGAAATGATCAAGGACGTCAAGAAGGGCATTTACATCGTTGGCGATGGTTCGTTCTCGATCGACCAGCAGCGCTACAACTTCCAGTTCGGCGGCCAGCTGTTCTACGAAATCAAGAACGGCAAGATCGGCCAGCAGCTGGAAGACGTGGCTTACCAGTCGAATACCCAGGAATTCTGGAACGCCTGCGTGGCGGTCTGCGACGAGCGCGATTGGCGCATGGGTGGCTCCTTCTTTGACGGTAAAGGCCAGCCGCCGCAAGTGTCCATCGTGTCGCACGGCGCATCGACCACGCGCTTCAACGGCATCAACGTTATCAACACTGCCCGCAAAATCGGCTAAGCACTGGAGAGAGATAAGATGAAATTCCTGAGTCAAGAAGAGACCAAGCGTATCAGCGATAAAGTGCTGTCGCTGACCAAGGCTGACCAGTGCGAAGTGACCATCAACGGCGCGCGCAAGGGCAATATCCGCTACGCGCGCAATGCCGTGTCGACCGCCGGTTTGATTGAAGATACGCAGCTGGTGGTGTCGGTCGCTTTCGGTAAGAAGCAAGGCACGGCCACCGTGAATGAATTCGACGAAAAGTCGCTGGAAAAAGCCGTGCGCCGCGCGGAAGATCTGGCACGTCTGGCGCCGGAAAATCCGGAGTTCATGCCAACGCCGACCAAGCAAGAGTACAAGGCCACCGAGACCTTCTTCCAGAAGACCGCCGATATCGATCCTGAATTCCGCGCGCAAGTTGCGGCCTACAGCATCGAGAACTCGCGCAAGAACAAGCTGGTGGCGGCGGGCTTCTTCACTGACGGCACCTCGTTCACCTCCATCGCCAACTCCAACGGTGTGTTCGGCTACCAGCAGGACACGGGCCTGGACTTCACACTGACCGTGCGTACTGAAGACGGCCGTGGTTCCGGGTGGGTCAAGCGCAGCGTGGGCGACGCCAGCAAGTTCGATGCGCGTGCCGCATCTGACATCGCTATTGAGAAGGCTCTGCGTTCGGTGGATGCCAAGGCGCTGGAACCGGGCCGCTACACCGTGATCCTGGAACCGGCTGCGACCTCCGACATTCTGGCCTATATGTTCAACGCCTTCGATGCCCGTTCGGCCGATGAGGGCCGCAGCTTCCTAGCTAAAAAAGGCGGTGGCAATCGCATGGGCGAAAAGCTGTTCGATGAGCAGGTCAACGTCTGGGCCGACCCTTGGGATAAAGATGTCGCCGTGCTGCCGTTCGACACGCGCAGCATGCTGGCGCGCGAGCGTCAGGACATCATCAAGAACGGCAAGATCGCTTCGCTGGACTACTCGCAGTACTGGGCCAAGAAGATGGGCAAGCGCGCTGTTGGCACGCCGGGCAATATCATCATGGCCGGCACCAACAAGTCGACCGAAGAGCTGATCGCCAACACCAAGAAGGGCATCCTGGTCACCCGCACCTGGTACATCCGCATGGTGGATCCGCAGTCGGTGCTGCTGACCGGCTTGACCCGCGATGGTACGTTCTATATCGAGAACGGCAAGATCAAGCACCCGATCAAGAACTTCCGCTTCAACGAAAGCCCGGTCTCGATGTTGAACAACATCGACGAAATCGGCAAGCCGGAAATCCTGTCGGGCGATGAGTCGCAGTTCCAGTTGCTGATCCCGGCCATGAAGGTCCGTGACTTCAACTTTACTTCGCTGTCGGACGCGGTGTAATCATGGAACGCCGTTCATTCCTGAAAATTGGCGCTGCCGCGGGCGGCGTCTTGCTGGTGCCGGTCTTCGGTAACGCCATCGCGGCTGACGAGCTGCTTAACCCGATGGCCGTGCAGTTTAAAAAATCGCTGGCCGACGCCGCCATGAATGCGGCGACCAAGGCCGGTGCCACGTATTGCGACGTGCGCATCGGCCGCTATTTGAATCAGTTCATCACCACGCGTGATTTGAACGTGGAGAACATCGTCAATACCGAGTCCTCTGGTGTCGGCGTGCGCGTGATCGCCAACGGCGCCTATGGCTTCTGTGCCACCAACGTGATGACGTTGGACGCGGTGGCCGACGCCGCGCGCCAGGCAGTCGCTATCGCCAAAGCCAATGCGACGCTGCAAACCGAGCCTGTGATACTGGCGCCGGTAAAGGGCGTGGGCGAAGTGTCGTGGGCCACGCCCGTCAAGAAAGACTGGCGCGCCGTGCCGATCGCCGAGAAGGCCGAGCTGCTGCTGGCCGCGAACAAGGCCGGCATGGACGCGGGCGCGAACTTCATGCGCTCCATGCTGTTCCAGGTGAACCAGCAGAAGTACTTCGCGTCCACCGATGGTTCTTACATCGATCAGGACATCCATCGTTTGTGGTCGCCGCTGACCGCTACCGCAGTCGATAAGGCCAGCGGCAAGTTCCGCACGCGCGACGGCTTGTCGTCGCCGGCCAGCATGGGTTATGAATTCTTCGACTGCAAACCGCAGAACCGCGTGCAGGCCGCCGGCGGCGTCACCACGCTGTACAAGGGCGCTTACGATTTGATCGAAGACGCACGTGCGGCGGGCCGTCAGGCGAAAGAGAAACTGACCGCCAAAACGGTCGAACCGGGCAAGTACGATCTGGTGCTGTCGCCGGAACACCTGTTCTTGACGATTCACGAGTCGGTCGGCCACGCCACCGAGCTGGATCGGGTGCTGGGTTACGAGGCTAACTACGCCGGCACCAGCTTCGCTACGCTGGACAAGTGGAAGACCGGGAACTTCAAGTATGGCTCGGACCTCGTCAACATCGTCGCCGACAAAACTACGCCAGCGTCGCTGGGCCTCGTCGGCTACGACGACGAAGGCGTGGCTTCCAAGCGCTGGGACTTGATCCGCAACGGCATCCTGGTCAACTACCAGGCCACGCGCGACCAAGCCGCCATCATCGGCGAAAAAGAATCGCACGGCTGCTCATACGCGGATAGCTGGAGCAGCGTGCAGTTCCAGCGCATGCCTAACGTGTCGCTGGAAGCGGGCAAGAAGAAGCTGACGCCGGACGAGATGGTGAAGGATGTCAAGAAGGGCATTTACATCCTCGGCCGCGGTTCGTATTCTATCGACCAGCAGCGCTACAACTTCCAGTTCGGCGGCCAGCTTTACTTCGAAATCAAGAACGGCAAAATCGTCAACCAGCTGGAAGACGTGGCCTACCAGTCGAACACGCAAGAGTTCTGGCAATCCTGCTCGGCGCTGTGCGATGAGCGAGACTGGCGCATGGGCGGTTCCTTCTTCGACGGTAAAGGCCAGCCTAGCCAGGTTAGCGCCGTGTCGCACGGTTCGCCGACCACGCGCTTCAATGGCATCAACGTGATCAACACTGCCCGCAAGATTGGATAAACCATGAAGATGCTGACGCAGGAAGAAGCAAAGCGTATCTGCGACAAGGTCATGTCGTTGTCGCGCGCTGATGAATGCCGTGTGCAGATCAGCGGTAACCGCAACGGCAATATCCGCTATGCGCGCAACGCGGTATCGACGGCGGGCCTGATCGAGAACACGCAACTGACTGTGAGCGTGGCTTTCGGGAAGAAGCAGGGTACGGCGTCGATCAATGAGTTTGACGAAAAGTCGCTGGAAAAAGTGGTGCGCCGCGCGGAAGACGTGGCGCGTCTCGCGCCGGAGAATCCGGAGTTCCAGCCTGCGATCAAGCAGCAGGACTACAAGGCTTCGGCGACGTTCAGCGATGCCACTGCCGCCATCGATCCTGAGTATCGCGCGGAAGTGGCTGCGGCCAGCATCAACGCGGCGAAGAAGCAAGGCTTGGTCGCTGCGGGCTTCTTCAGCGATACCACCGGCTTTGAAACGGTGGCTAACTCGAACGGTGTGTTCGGCTACCAGACCTTGAGCAATCTCGGGTTCACGGTCACCACGCGTACCGAAGATGGACGCGGTTCCGGCTGGGTTACGCGCTCCGCTAACGACGCCCGCAAGTTCGACGTGCGCGAAGCTTCCGAAATCGCCATCGAGAAGGCGGTGAAATCGGTGGATGCCAAGGCGTTGGAGCCGGGTCGCTACACAGTGATCCTGGAACCGGCGGCGACCTCGGAAATCATCGGCCGCATGTTCGGCGCTTTCGATGCGCGCCAGGCGGACGAAGGCCGCAGCTTCCTCGCCAAGAAAGGCGGCGGCAATCGCCTCGGCGAAAAGCTGTTCGATGAGCAGGTCAACATCTGGGCCGATCCGTGGAATCCGGAAGTGCCGGTGCTGCCGTGGGATAGCCAGGCCATGCTGGCGCGCGAGCGCGCGGATGTGATCAAGGGCGGCAAGATCGCCTCGCTGGATTACACGCGCTACTGGGCCGAGAAACAAGGCCAGCGCGCGGTGGGCCGTCACGGCAATATGATCATGGCGGGCGGCGGCAAGTCGACCGAGGAACTGATTGCGTCGACCAAGAAGGGCATCCTCGTCACGCGCACCTGGTACATCCGCATGGTGGATCCGCAATCGCTGCTGCTGACCGGTTTGACGCGCGATGGCACCTTCTACATCGAGAATGGCAAGATCAAGCATCCGATCAAAAACTTCCGCTTCAATGAAAGCCCGGTGTCGATGTTGAACAACATCGATGAACTGGGTAAGCCGGTAGTGATCGGCGGCGACGAAGTGCGCTACCAGATGCTGATCCCGCCGATGAAGGTGCGCGACTTTAATTTCACGTCCCTGTCGGACGCGGTTTAACGCCGTGGCTTCGTACGATTTCTATTTCACGCGCCTGACTTACGAGTCGGGCGACTGGGATGTGGATGTCCGCATGCCCAGCAACGTGCTTAATTCGCTGGTCGAGTACACGACTTTGCGAGTCGATCCCGTTGAGCGCATCGTCGCGCTGTCCGACCCCAAGATGCTGGAGGCGCCGTTCTGCTATTTCGCTGGCCACAAGCTGGTGCAGTTCACTGCGGCCGAGCGCAAGAATCTTGAGCGCTACATCAAGGGCGGCGGCTTCCTGTTCGTGGACGACTGCAACCACGACATCGACGGGCTGTTTGCGAAATCGTTCGAGGCTGAAATTGGCCGCATCTTCGGGCCGAAGGCGCTGCACAAGATTCCGAACAATCACGCGATCTATTCGAGCTTCTTCAAGTTTGAAGATGGTCCGCCGAATACCGCCGTGGAGCTGAACGGCTGGGGCGACGATTTGGTGCACGACTATCTGAAGGCGGTCGAAGTGGGCGGCCGCGTGCGGCTTTTGTATAGCAACAAGGACTACGGCTGCGAGTGGGATTACGACTTCCGCAACAAGCGTTTTCTCGCGGTCGATAATACCCGCTTTGCGGTCAATATCATTCAATATGCGTTGGGAGCGTAGTTATTATGGCTGATGGTGCAATCGCCTGGAGCGAACAAGAAATCGGCGAGCTAACCGCCAAGGTGAAGGCGCTCAAGGCCAGCATGGGCCGCGTGATTATCGGCCAGGAGAATGTGATCGATTCGCTGATCATCTGCCTGCTGGCTGGTGGCCATGCGCTGGTGGAGGGCGTGCCTGGGCTGGGCAAGACGCTGCTGGTGAAGTCGCTGTCGCAGGCGACGGAGCTGGACTTCCATCGCGTGCAGTTCACGCCGGACCTGATGCCGTCCGATATCGTCGGCACCGAGATTCTGGAAGAGGACCATGCGACGCGCAAGCGCGAGTTCCGCTTCCAGCAAGGGCCGGTGTTTACGCAGGTGCTGCTGGCGGACGAGATTAACCGCGCGCCACCGAAGACGCAATCGGCGCTGCTGGAAGCGATGCAGGAGCGCTCGGTGACGTTTGCAGGCCAGACGCACAAGCTGCCCAAGCCTTTCTTCGTGCTGGCGACGCAGAATCCGATCGAGCAGGCGGGCACCTATCCGCTGCCGGAGGCGCAGTTGGACCGCTTCCTGTTGCGTATCGATGTGGTGTATCCGACCGAGGAAGAAGAGATTGCGATGGTCTCCGCCACCACGCACGCAGGCTTGAAAGATGCGGAGCCGGTGATGGATGTCGCCACGCTCCTGCGCTTGCAGCAGCTGGTGCGCGATATCGAGATCGGCGATCATCTCTTGGCCTACGCCACGCGCCTGGTACGCGCCACGCGTCCGTCGCTGACGACGGTGCCGGCGGTGAAGAAGCATATCGGCTGGGGCGCCGGCCCGCGTGCCGGCCAAGCCCTGGTGTTGGCCTCCAAGGCGCGCGCGCTGATGCAAGGCCGCCTCGCCGTCACGCGCGAAGACATCGGCGAGATGCTGCTGCCGGTGCTGGCGCACCGCGTGCTGCGCAACTTCGAAGCGGAAGCCGACGGCATCGCCATCGCCGACATCCTGCAAGCCCTGCGCGAGCATATCCGACCTGACTGATGCAAGCTGCCGCCACTACAGCCATGATGGCCCGGACCAAGGATCTGGAGCTCGTGATTCGTCACGTGCTGGCGGGCCTTGGCCACGGCATTCACGCGGGCCGCGAGCGTGGTGCTGGTGTTGAATTCTCTGAGTACCGCGCCTACGCGCCGGGCGACGAATGGCGCCGCGTGGACTGGAAGCTGCTGGCTCGCGCCGACCGCTATTTCGTCCGTGAAGCGGAGCGCGACAGCCACGTCGCCGTCTGGCTTTGGCTGGACGCCACCGCCTCCATGTCTGAACCCAGCCGCGAAATTAACGGCATCGACAAACTTTGGTTCGCGCGCACCGTGCTGGCCTGCGTCGCTGCTATCGCGCAACGTCAGAGCGACGCCTTCGGCCTGCTGGTCTGCACCGACGGCAAAGTCGAATTCACGCCAGCCTCGCGCGGGCCGCGCCAGTTGCAGCGCGTGCTGGCGGCACTGGCCAAAGCCGAACCGCGCGGCCAGCTGCCATCCGCCGAAACGCTGCGCGCCAGCTTGCACTTCGCGCGTGCACCGAGCATGATTTTCGCTGCCAGCGATTTCCTCGACTGGCCGTCGCCGCTGAGTGAAGCCTTGCTCCGCCTGCGCAATATGCGTCACGACGTGCGCTTGCTCACCTTGCGCACGCAGGCTGAAGTCGACGCCAGCTTCAAATCTGGCGCTGGTTATCGCGACCCTGAACAAGTGGATGGACTGCATCGCATGAGCAATGCAGACCGCGAATCGTACAAGCAGCAAAGCCGCGCGCACTTCGATAGTGTGGCAGGCAGCTGCCGTAAAAATAATATCGTCCACTACGAGGCGCGCATCGAGCAGCCTCTGAGTGGCGTCTTGCGCAGCTGGCTACAGCTGGCGGGAGCGCGGGCTACCAAATGATGCTGAGTTCTTATCCCTTGTGGTGGTTGGCGCTGCCGGTACTATTGCTGCCGATATGGTGGCATCGCCAAAAACGCCAGCGCGTGAAAGCTGAGTCGCTGGCGACAGCGCGCTTCTTACCATCCGCACCTCCGGAACAGCTGCGCGTCTGGCAGTGGCGCGACAAGCTGTTGCTGGTGGTGCGCTGCCTGATGCTGGTAACGCTGATTGCCTGGCTGGCCGCGACCATCCTCCCGTGGCGCGGCGATACCGTATTGATCGACTCCGGCGCCGATCCAGCGTGGGTAGAAAAAGAAATCGCCGCAGCAGGCTTCAGCACCGCCACGCGCATGCCGCTGCCAGACGACGCACTGCAATGGCTGCGCACAAATGAACGCGATTGGCGTAGCGACGCCAAACTGCTTCTCATCGCCCGCGCCGGCCAAATCGCCATGCCTGCCCGCGTGCCACAGTTCAGCCACCAATTATCCATCCGCACGCAGCTTGCCGCCGCACAGGAAGCACCCATCGCAGCGCTGCGCGCAGCCGCCACCGACAAGGCCGAGACGCACATCGCGCTGGCGGCACCAGCGACGCGCGTGACCGCGTGGCGGTCGCTGTTCGCCGCTTTCGATAGCGTAGGCGACGCCGCTCGTCACTACAAGCTCACCTCCGAGCCGGACGCCCGCACCACGCTAATCGTCTGGGACACTCAAAACGCCGAACCACCACCTACGTGGCGCGCCGCCGACTGGTGGATTGCCGCCGCCTCGCCGCTCGCCGCAGCACCCTCGCCAGTCGACGCAGTGCGAGTCTCCGCCGCCTCGACGCCCGCCGCTCGCGCTGCGCTGGCAACATTCCCGGAGCTGGCCAACGCTTCGACGCTGACAATCAATGGCCTCACGCTGAAATACACCGATTCGCCGCGCGGCCGCTTATGGACTTCGGACGTCTTTCCGCCGCGTGATGCCGACACTGCGCGTGCGCTGTACGAAGCCTGGCAACTGCTGGCCGCAGCGCCAGCGCCGGCCTACGCCACGCCATCGCAAATTTTCACTGCCGCTCGCAGCACGCTGCCCGCCATTGCAGACGCCAAGCCTGCAAGCTGGCTCGCCTTCGCCCTGCTGGCCCTCTTCATGATCGAACGGATACTTGCCCATGCCCGGCGCCACTGACCATCTGCGCAGCCGCCTCTGGACTGCCATCCTGCGTCGCCGCGCATCGCAATGGCTGCTCGCCCTCGCGCCGCTCGTACTGGCCGCCTATCTGCTGGCTGCCAGCAGCCTCGCCGCAGCCGTCGCCATCTGCGTCATCTGGATCATTGCAGACGCCTTGCGCTGGCGCCGCCGCATCGGGCAGCAATGGCCATCCTGGCTGAACGCCGCCATCCCTCAACTGGAAGACAGCAGCACCCTGCTAGCTGAAGACGCCAAAACGCCAATCGCCAAACTTCAACAACAGCGCTTGCACGCCCGTCTCGCTGAAGTTCTCACTGACGCCGACTACCAAGCGATTGCACGCGCACGCAGCAAGCTCGCGATCCTGCCGCTCGTCCTTAGCCTGGCGGCCACCGGTGCAGCCGCCGCGTGGCACGGCAAGCAAACCACTGCAGCGCCGCCGCCGGCCACCGCGCAAGCCAACAAGCCTATCGTAGACGGCGAAGTCCACCTGCGCGTCACACCGCCTGCGTACACTGGCGTGGCGCCATTCGAAACCGGCGCCCGCGACATCCAGATCCCGCAATACTCCGAAGTCCGCTGGTGCATCAACAACCCGCGCGGCGCGCAAGCAGCGGTCGAACTGGGCGACGGTCAGACACTGGCGATCGACAAAGACTGTGCCAAACTCCGTGTTGAAGACTCGCTGTTCTGGCGCGTACGCGGCGTTGCGTCCACCCGCTACAACATCCGCGTCACACCGGACCAGGCACCGCAAGTCACCATCATTGAGCCGACTGAGTTAATTCATCTGCTGCCCAAAGACGCCAAGTCCGTGCAGCTCGCCGTCAGCACCAAAGACGATTACGCCATCGTCCGCGCCAGCCTGCATATGACCTTGGCACGCGGCAGCGGCGAAAACATCCGCTTCAGCGACAAGGAAGTCCCGCTGCCACAATCCACCGATCCGAAATCGCGTAGCTGGAAAAAGCAGTGGACGCTGGCGGAACTCGGCATGGAACCGGGCGATGAACTCTACTTCTTCCTGCGCGCCACTGACAACGCACCAAGCCCGCATACCGCGCAATCGCCGACCTACACGCTGCGCTTGCCCGGCCCGGACGCCGAGAGCCTGGAATCGACCGCACTGCCATCAGCGGTCAAGCCGGAAAACCTGCGCAGTCAACGCCAGGTCATCCTCGACACCGAACAGCTGCTGGCCGACCTGAAAGCGCATCCCGACATGCCGCAAGCGACACTGCGCAACCGCAGTGAAAACATAGCCTCCGACCAAGCCAAACTGCGCCTGCGCTACGGCCAATTCCTTGGTGAAGAATCCAGCCTGTTCGGCGACGAAGAGCACGAAGAACACGAGCATCACCAAGGTGCGGGCGGCGCGCAGCCGGGCAGCGAAATCGCCATCATGAAAGAATTCGGTCACGCCCACGACCAGGAGGGCAATGCCACCATCTTCGATCCGCAAACCAAGGCAGTCCTGAAGCGCGCCTTGGCCGCGATGTGGGACGCCGAGAAATCCCTGCGCACCATCTCGCTCAAGACCGCGCTGCCGCCGGAGTACAAGGCGCTGGATGCGATTAAAGAGTTACAAGCCGCAGAACGCGTCTACCTTCACCGCACCGCCTTCGTGCCGCCGGCGCTGAAAGAAGAGAAGCGCATGACTGGCGACATGGTCGGCGCCATGAGCTACAAACGCGCGCAAGGTGTTGCCAGCGACACCGTGCCGGCTGAAGTGCGCGAGCTGGTACAAGCCTTGTCGCAAGACGGTGTGCTGCCCGCATTGTGGAGCAAGGCCGCGCGTGATGCCATCACCGCGCGCATCACCGACCAAGAACAGAAGTTGAGCGCCCAGCGCGCAGTGCAGGATGTGCAGGACGGCTGCGTGCCTTGCCGCGCCGAGTTGCGTGCATGGCTGCGCGGCACGCTGGCCGATGCGCCGGTGCTGCTGCAAGCGCGTCCATCGGCGGATACGCCGTTCAGCAAGGCGTGGAGCAGCAAGGAGCAGGCGAAATGATGATATCTACCGATCTTGCTTCGATCGCGCCGCCGTTGGCCGCCGTTGCCACCGGCGTGGTGAGCGCGGCGCTGTATGGCCGTAAAAAGCAGTGGCGTAACGCCGCCCTTGCTGGCGTGGCCGGCGTTACGCTGGCTACGGCGCTTGCCGATATCCGCTTGCCCGCCGCCGCTAGCGCTGCGCCGCTGTCGGTCAGCACAGAAGCTGGCCGCATCAGTGATGCAGACCGCCAGGCGATTCCCAACGCAGCCAGGCTCGCATTGAGTGGCGACGGCGTACGTGAAGCGGAGTGGCGCGACCTGCCTGCACGTCCGCTGCAATGGAAGCCTGCCGCTGCCGATTTGCTATGGCTCGATTTCCCGCGTTCGATGTCGCTGGGCCGCATCTTCACATTGTCGGCGCGGCGCTCGCCGGCGCAAGCAGGATGGCGCTTACAGCTGCTGGCCGAGAACAAGCAGGTGTTGGCGGATTCCGGTGTGTCGTCAGCCGCGCAGTTGTCGGTGCAATGGCTGCCACCGGTGGCGGAGACGATGGTGCTGCAAGCGCGCCTGCTCGATGCGAACGGCAAGATTATTACGCAAGGTCCGATACCGCTGCAAGTGAAAGATCCGGTGCCGCTGCAAATACAAGGCCGCTTTGATGCGCCGTCGTTTGATGCGCGCACCTTGAACCAGCTGCTGTCCGATGGCAGCGCGATCCTCGACTGGAATGTCGCGCTGGGCAAAGCAATCACGCGCAGCGAGACTGCACGTGAGCCGTTGTCGGCGCCGAATGCGATGTTTGTGGATGCGGCCTACGTTGAGCACCTGACGCCATCGGCGCGGGCTTCGCTGCTGGCGCAGACTGCGCAGGGTGTGCCACTGATTGTCCTCGGTGGGAATGCTGCGGATGCCGCTGCGTGGCAGCGTGATTTCGGTCTGGCCCTGCACCAGCAGTCGCCGACTACGGAGAAGGAAGATGTGCGGCAGTTTGGCGCCGCCTTGTCCATGCCGCCGGCAGGTTTGAATCCGGCTGATAACGCAGCCGAGCCGTGGTCGGTGCTGGCGCGCGACAGCAAGAAGCAGCCGTGGATGTGGCAGCGTAGTGTGGGCCAGGGACGCGTGGTGTGGATCGGCGTGGCGGATTGGCATAAGCATGCGATCAGCGAGCCGCAGCAGCTGACTTTGTGGTGGCAGTCGGCGATGGATCGCATCGCGCTGGATAGCGTGCAGAAAACTGTTTGGCAGATGAGTAATCCGATGCCGGTGCCAGGATTGCGCAGCGAGGTATGCGCGCAGGGCGTGAAGGCTGGGACGGCGCTGGCGGTGGATGGCTACGCGCCGATGCAGCTTGCCGCGCGCGTGGACAAGGCAGATGGCGTGTGTGCGGCGCTCTGGCCGCAGAAGGCGGGATGGCTAAAGTTCAACGCAGAAGGAATGGCAGGGCAGGGCGCGCAATACGTCTACGCAGCGAACGACTGGCCCGCGTGGCAGCGCGCGCTGCGCCGCGATGCGACGGCGCTCTATGCCGCGCGCTCAAACGCGGCGGGAGCGGTGGCAAGTGCGGCGGACGTTGCCCGCGCGGGCGGCGGCACAACGGAGCGGCCGTTGCCGGGCGCTCCGTTTGGTGTGCTGTTCGCGTTGTGCATGCTGGCCCTCTGGTATCGTGAACAAAGCGCCCAAAAAAGCCCTGCGAGCGAATCGCAGGGCTAAAGCCGGCCCAGACTTCGGGCCGGCGTCCTTGGAAGGACTTAGAACTTATAGTTCAGCCCAAACAAGACAGTGCGGCCATACTTCGCATACTCCAGCTGACGATCCTTGCTGTTTGCGTAGGTCTCATACGCTTCGTTGGTCAGGTTATTCACCTGCAGCAGCACGCCCAGACCTTTGTACGTACCTTCGTTGAAGGTGTAGCCGATCTGGAAGTCGACCGGATGATCGCCCACCACATAACGCAGTTGGCGGTCACCGGCGAAGTTGCCGATCTCGCCCACATAGTCCGAACGCTTGCGGGTGCTCACACGGGTCGAGAAGCCCGATTTTTCATAGTACAGCGTCAGGTTGGTGACGTTGCGCGATAGGCCAGGCAGCGGAATCTTGCCGATGGTGGAATTGACTTCCTTGATGTCGATGCCACTCTCGGTGTACGAGGTCGATGCCAGCACGCCGAAGCCGTCCAGTGTATGCGACACCATTTCAAACGGCACCGATACCGACAGCTCAGCGCCTTTCAGCGAACCGCCATTGCCGTTGTAGGCCGTGGTGTACTGGCCCATGTTAGTGATGGCGATGGTGCCCGGCGTGTACTGCGAGAAGTCGCGTGTTTCCGAGAAGGTGTAGATGTAGGTGTCGAGCTTTTTGTAGAAGCCCGCCAGTGCTACGTAGCCCTTCTTGGCGAAGTACTTCTCCCACGAGATGTCGAACGCCTTGGCCTTCCACGGATCCAGCTTGGCGTTGCCGCCGCTGCCGCTCGGCAGGCGGGTGCCGGTATCGACGGTGAAGTTGAAGCCTGCATTCAGTTCGTCCACACGTGGGCGAGCGATTTGCTTGGCCAGCGATACGCGCAAGGTCTGGTCGCCCGGCAGGCCGAAGGCCAGGTTCATGCTAGGCAGGACATCGTTGTAGCTCTTGCCGTCGCTGATCGGATGGGCCACGCCGCCGTTATCAGCGTACAGCGATTCCGACGACTGGTCGGTATGCACCAGCTGCGCGCCGACGTTACCGCGTACTGATACGCCACCCCAATCCGCATCAATGTTGGCGCGGGCGAAGCTGGTGGTGATCTTCTCGGTCACGTCCCATGCGCGGCTGATGGTGCCGGCGTTGTTGGCCAAGCTGTAGTTGATCGGATCGAAGTACTTGGCGATCACCGCTGGCACATTCCACGACGGGACGATGCCCGAACCGGCAAAGCCCAGGTCCACCGGCGCGTACAGCAAATCGCTGGAGATGGTCGGATTCCCTTTGGCGAACAGTTGGCCCGAAGGCTGGCGTTTGGTCTTGGTGCGGTCGCTGTGATTGATGCCGACGTCGATGTCGTGCAGGTAGCTGTCCAGCGCATCCGGCACTGGCAGCGTGGCCACCAGCTTGAAGCTCTTCAGCGTGTCCTTCAGGTGCGGCGAGTAGGTGCTGCCGTAGCCGTAGATCGAGTTGCCGGTGAACAGTTTGGTGGCATCGCTGTAATTCAGTTTGCCGGAGATGGTGGCGAAGTTCCCGGTGGACCAGCCGACCGTCATCAGCGGATCGTTGAAGGCGCCGCCGGTAGCGCTTTGCAGCTGCAGGTTGTTTTCGAGGTAGGTCTCGTCACGCTTGGCCTGCGAGTAGTTGGCGTCGGCCAGCAGCGACCAGCTGCCGAAGTTAAAGCGGTTGGCCCAGCCGGCAGTGCGGATCTCGTCCTTGCGGTTGTTGTACTGGCCGCGCACCAGCGGGTAGGCGCCGGTGGCGGTACCGCCCAGCAGCGTGCCGTTGGCGATGTTGACGCTGGAGTAGTTGAAGCCCGCCGGGTTGTTGCTGCCGTTGTAGCCGCCCAGGTTCACCTCGAACTGGTTGTTGGTGTCGACCTGCTTGAATTCCGACGCGAAGACGTCAATGGTGCTGGTCCACATTTTCGATGGGCGGAATTCCAGCACGCCGATCAAGCCAGTGCGTTTCAACACGCCGCTCTTGGCCAGCGACTTCACACCCGCCGTGATGTAAGTGCCGGCAGGGACGCCCGATACGCTGCTTTGCGAGAACGGCTCGTAGGTGCCGGTTTCGTGATCGAGGATAGGCGATTCAAGGTGCGCGATACCCAGCGCCACGCCGATCGTGCGGTCCGCAAATTGGTCGATGTAGCTGGCGCTGATGCGGTGGCCGGTGTCTTTGGCGTTGGCGATTTTGCCGAGCGAGTTTTGTTCGCCGCGCACGTTGAGCGAGAAATTGCGGCCGCTGAATGCCAGCGGGCGTACGGTCTGCATGTCGATGGTGCCGGACAGGCCTTGGCCGACCAGGCTTGCGTCCGGAGTCTTGTAGACGGTGACGCCGCTCAACAGCTCCGACGGATACTGGTCGAACTCTACGCTGCGGTTGTCGCCGGTGCTGACCTGCTCACGGCCGTTCAGCAGCGTGGTGGCGAAGTCCGGCGACAAGCCACGGATCGAAATCACTTGCGCGCGGCCGGCCACGCGTTGCGCGGCGAGGCCTGGCAGGCGTGCGATTGATTCCGCGATCGACACGTCCGGCAGTTTTCCGATGTCTTCGGCGGAGATGGTTTCAACGATGGAGGTCGCGTCTTTCTTGACCGAGATGGCGTCCTCGATGCCGCGGCGGATGCCGGCCACCACCACCGTGGTGGGTTGCGCTTCAGCGGCTTGCGGTGCGCCGGCCGCTTCGGCGGCGTAGCTTGGGGCGGACAGGGCGGAAATCAGCACCGCGCAGGCGGCGGCAACAGGGCTGAGCGGGAGCACGGCACGCAGGCCGCGCTCTTGTTGATTGAGCTGCATTGTAGTCTCCAGAGTAGTCGAATTGGGCGCTCTTGCGACGCTTGAACTCGATCTTGTATTAAAACTAGAATGCTAGTCAAACAAAGTTTACTGAAATGCCACCGGAAATTGCCTGTTTTGATGCTGTTTTCGCTATGAGAGTTGATCTGGTTGTATTTTTACTACACGGCAGACATCATCGATGTAGCTGAACTACATAGTCAGGAATCGGCAGCGTGCAGTCGTCTGCGGTTTGTGGTGGCAGCGGCGTGCGTGCCCACGGCAGCACGCCAGCCCATACTGGCCAGCTGAGGTCTTCCTCGTCGTCGTTCGGGCCGCCGGTGCGGACTTTGCAGGCCGCTTCGGCCAGCGAGATGCGCAGCACGGTGGTGGCGGCGTATTCCTTGTCGGAGCCGGGACGAACCTCGGCCTGGCGGCCGGGTACCAGCTTTTCCATGAACGCTTCCATCGCGCGCCGCGCGGCCTCGCCTTCCACCACTTCGAACACGCCATAGATCATGGCCGAGCGGTAGTTCATCGAATGATTGAACGCCGATCGCGCCAGCACCAGTCCATCCAGGTGGGTAATGGTCACGCAGCATTCGCTGTCGAGCAGGCGCTTGACCATGCGGCTGCCGTTGGAGCCGTGGATGTACAGGTAATCACCTTCGCGCCAGCTGGCGGTTGGGATGCAGTGCGTGCTCTTGCCGTCGCTGAAGGCGATGTGGCAAAGGTAAGCGTCATCGATGATGGCGTGCAGGGTGGCAGTGTCGTACTGTGCGTTGGTGGCGCCGCGGCGGACACGGGTGCGATCGGTTGGTGGCTGGTTCATGCTTCCCTTTCATAAAAATCAAAATATAATGGGATGCTGGTTCTATCAGTAGATCCAGTGGATGTAAATTTTATGGAGCCATGAATGGATTTTTCGCTGCTCATAAACAGCTATGAAGAACAGCACCGGCATCGCAACTGGCCGCGCCAGCGCATGCTGCATGAATGCCTGCGTGCGGCGATCCGCAACGGCACGCTTGCAGCAGGAACAAGGCTCGCTGCCTCGCGCGCGCTGGCCGAAGAGCTGGGCGTGGCGCGCAATACCGTGCTGTATGCGTACGAACAGCTAGCCAGTGAAGGCTTCGTGACCAGTGACCGCAGTGGCACGGTGGTGGCAGCGATGGTCGTTGCGATAGCGCCGGTGCGCGCACGAGCCGTCAAAGCAGCGGCATCGCTGGCCGGCCTGTCGCAGCGCATGCGCGAATTGCGGCCGGTGCCGGGACCTGCCGACCGCATGGGCGCTTTTGTGCCCGGCGTGCCGGCGCTGGAGCAGTTCCCGATGGCGTTGTGGCGACGCTTGCTGGAGCGCGCGCTGCGCAGCATGACGGTGGCGCAGCTGAACTACGGCGATACCGCCGGCGAGCCGCTGCTACGCGCCGCCATCGCCGACCACCTGCGTGCCTCGCGCGGCGTGGTGTGCGAAGCATCGCAAGTCTTCATCACCGACGGCACGCAGGCCAGTCTTGACCTCTGCATGCGCGCCTTCGCCGACGAAGGCGACACCATCTGGATCGAGAATCCCGGCTACGGCGGCGCAATGGCCGCCGCACGCGGCGCCGGCCTTGCAGTACAAGGCATTGATGTCGACGACGATGGCATGTCGCCCCAGCAGGACGACTGGCTGCTACGCCCACCACGCCTGGTCTACACCACGCCATCGCACCAGTACCCAATTGGCAGCGTACTCAGTTTGCGTCGCCGCCTGGCCTTGATCGAAGCCGCACGCGCTGCCAGCGCATTAATCATTGAAGACGACTACGACAGCGAATTCCGGCACGACGGCGCACCGCTGCACGCCATGCAAGGCCTGGCGCCCGATGCGCCGGTGGTCTACCTCGGCACCTTCAGCAAAACCATGTTCCCCTCGCTGCGCATCGGCTTTGTGGTGGTGCCCGCAGCGCTGGCTGACGCCTTCGCCCAGATGCGCGCGCAATCCGCATCTCGCGGCCGTGTGGCCGAGCAATTGGCCTTGGCCGAGTTCCTGCGCAGCGGCCAATTCCTCGTGCACCTGCGCCGCATGCGCAGGCTGTATCGCCAGCGCCGCGATGCACTGGTAGCAGCCTTGGAAAAGCATCTGGGATCGATCGCCACGGTACACGGCGGTACGGCAGGCATGCACCTCTCACTGCGCTTCAATGATGAACGCATCGACGACGTGAAGATTGTGGAACAGGCGCAGGAGCACGGCATCGCCGTCAATGCGCTAAGCACGCACGCAACGCAGGGCGATTCGGGATGGAGGGGATTGATGCTCGGCTATGCACAAGTGCCCGCCGAGCAGATGGAAGGACTGGTCAAACAGTTGGCCGCATTGATCCACCTTGCGGCGTATGCGGCCAACCGCTCAACTAACAACCCAATTAAAACGCCGTATCAGCACGCACGTAGAACGAGCGGCCGTTCACGCCGATAGGGCAGGTTTCCCAGCAGCGGGTGAAGCCCAGTTGCGGGAATACGCCGCCGTTGGTCCATTCCGATGGCAGTTGGTTGAACACGTTGTTCACGCCCACGCTCAGGAAGGTACGCTTGCTGAAAGCGTAGCGCACCGATGCATCGACCAGCCAGCGCGAATCCCACTTCTGCAGAGGGCTGAAGTTTTCAGCATAGACTGGACCGAAGTAGTTGGCGCGGGTGTTCACGTTCCATGCACCGACGGTGTAGTCTGCCGCCACCACGTGGTGCTGGCGCGGCTGGCCGCGTTCAATCAGGGTCACTTGCGACTGGTCGAACAGCTGCGCGCCGGTCAGCACCGAGGAAGTCGAGTGACGCTTGGTGACTTCCGTTTTGTTGAAGCCCAGTTGGCTCGACAGCACCAGTGTGGAAGCATCAAACTTGGTGGTGTGCTCCGCTACGATGTCCAGGCCGCGGGTGCGGGTGTCGACAGCGTTGGTGAAGAACTGTGCCTGGCCTACGCCCAGCGGTTTCAGGATGTTGGCGATCGGGCCGCCACCAGCTTCCGGTGCGATCTCGCTCGAGAACACGATGCGATCCTTGATCTTGATCTGGTACGCATCGGCAGTCAACGACACGTTCGATGCTGGACGCAGCACGATACCGCCACTGAAGCTGGTCGAGGTTTCTTCCTTCAGCGGCTTGATGCCGAAGGCCTGCGTGACAGCGCTGCCTTGACGTGCGGTCAGGGTCTCGGTCAGCACGCCGTTATTCAGGTTGGTTGACACGGAGCTGTAGAACTCCTGCTGCACGCTCGGTGCGCGGAAGCCGGTCGATGCGCTGGCGCGGAAGCCCACTTGTTTGCTTGGGTCGAAACGGGCGCTCAGCTTACCGGTGACGGTGTCGCCGAAGTCCGAGTATTTTTCGTAGCGCACTGCGCCGCCCAGGGTCAGCTCTTGCACCGGTTTGGTTTCGGCGTCGAGGAACAGGGCGATGTTGTGGCGGCCCGAGTCCACGGCGGTGCCTGGGGTGTAGCCCGGGAAGCCTTGGGTGCCGGCTGCGGCGGTGGCGCCGCTCGGAGTCTTGATCACGATGGCAGGGTTGTTGGTGCGGCCGTACTGGTAGGAGATCGGATCGCCGGCGACGATCTGGTAGTTATCCTGGCGGTACTCAAAACCAGTGGCCAGCGATACTTCCGTGTCGCCCACTTTGACCGGACCTTTAACGTCGGCGTTGAAGGTCAGCTGGTTGAATTTCAGCGTGCCGGTATCGGCTTCGCGCGCCGATTCAGCGTAGATGCCGCCGCCCGGTTTCGGCTCGTACCAGTAGGAGACGTTCAGCGTGTCCGATTCGTGGAATTTCAATTCGCTGGCGCCGTAGTTGATGCTGATGTCGGCCTTCCAGTCGCCCACCAGGTCGCGGCGATAGCCGAAGGCGAACGATGCGTCCTTGATGTCGGTGTGGATCGATGGCAGGAAGCCGTTCGGGTACACGGCTGGCACGGTGCGGTCGTCGCCGGCCGAACGGAAGAAGCCATACGAATCGCTCTTGCGCTGCGAGATGCCGCCGAAGGCGTAGAACTCACTTTCCTTGTCGATCGGCAGCGCGCCGTTCCACCACAGGTAGCCGTCCTTGGTGTTGCTGTCGCCGATGTGCTGGGTGACGCGCGGTGGGTTCACGCGCAGCGTGTCCGGGCCGGCGCGGTTGGTTTCGCCGCGCTTGCGGCCTTCCGCCGTCAGGTTCAGATAGCCGCCGTTCTCGCCCAGCGCAAAGCCGCGATTGACGCTGGCCGAATACATATCGCCGTCGCCTTCCGAAGTGGTGCCCAGCTGGCCGCTGACCGAGGTCTCGCCGATGTTCGATTTGAGGACGATGTTGATCACGCCTGCAATCGCGTCCGAGCCGTATTGGGCTGCGGCGCCGTCGCGCAGGACTTCAATGTGGTGAATCGCCGCCAGTGGAATGGCGTTGATGTCAGTACCGGCCGAACCGCGGCCAATGGTTTGCTGCACGTTGACCAGCGCTTGCTGGTGGCGGCGCTTACCGTTGATCAGCACCAGCACCTGGTCAGGACCCAGCGAACGCAGGGTGGCAGGACGGATCGAGTCGGTGCCGTCGCTGATGAAGGTGGTGGAGAAGTTGAACGACGGGTCCAGCGTTTGCAGCAGCTTGCCCAGTTCCAGCGGGCCGGCGGTCTGCAGGTCTTTCAGGCCAATCAGGCCTACCGGCGACGAGGTATCGAGTGCGGTCTTGGCGACCGAGCGCGAACCCAGGACCACGACGGTTTGTTGATCATCGGCCTTGGCGCTGCTGTCGGTAGACGATTGCGCGAAAGCGCTTTGCGCAGCCAACAGCAGGATAGCGCTGGCCAGCAAGGTGCGTTTGAATTGAGGTGCTCTTTGCATTGTGTTTTCTCTCTTGGTATTTGAAAACGGCCAGCGGGGTAGGGCCGTTACTAAAAATACTAAGGGTTGCACGCGAAGAGCGACAACGCGGCATGCACCACAATGTTGCGGAATATGCACATTTATCAATATTCCGTGCTTTGTAACTCAATGTATCGTAAAGTTACCGGCGGCCCGGAACGATCATGGTGCAAGGGTGCACAAAAGTGTGGCGCGCCTGCATCGGTATGATGCGGACGCATATCGATATGCGCAAAATGTTCCGGCAGTTACTGGTGGTCGCGCATCCAGTTTTTCAAGCCGTTGACCCAGTTTTTGGCCGGTAAATTCAAGGTCTTTTTGATTTCACCGGCACGCTCATACAGCTCGCTGAAGTCGAGCGACGGCGCGTTTTTAAACGCGATGACGACGATATTCGCATCGTGTACTTCCGGCAGCCAGACCACTGCGTCGAATACCAATTCCATCGTTTGCAAATTCTTGTCGTAGTTGGTGAAGTCGTCGCCGAAGACGTTGGTGGTCATCATGCCGCCGTCGCGCAGTACGTCGGCGCAGCCCTGGTAGAACTCCTGCGAGTCCAGCACCGGGCCGCGCGCGGCTTCGTCGTACAGATCTACCTGCAGGATGTCCACTGTGTTGCGGTTGGCCGGATCGAGCACGAAGTCGAGCGCATTCATCTCGCGCACGTTGAGGCGCGCATCGTTGGGCGGCAGCGCAAACTGCGCCTCGCACATGGCGATCACGTTGGGATTGAGTTCGATGGTGGTCACGCGCGCCTGCGGCAGGCGGCGGTAGCAGAACTTGGTCAGCGCGGCGCTGCCGAGACCCAGCTGCACGATATGCTGCGGCTGGCCGTTGAAGAGTAGCCACATCATCATCATCTGCACGTATTCCAGCTCGATGTTATCGGGCTTGGCGATGCGCATCGCGCCCTGCACCCATGAGGTGCCAAGGTGCAGGCTGCGCACGCCCTGGAATTCGGTGATGGTGGCCGGCGGGTGGCCGGGCTGGTCGAAACGGACGGCGGAGGGAGAAGACTTGGACATGCCGCTAGTTTATCAGGCCAGCGGCAGCAGCATGGTCACGGTCAGGCCGCCGCCTTCGCGATTGGTAAGGGTGATGCGGCCGCCGTGGGCTTCAGCGATTTCGCGCGCCAGGGCCAGACCGAGGCCGGTGCCGCTGCGTTTTGTGGAGTAGAACGGCACCAGTGCGTTGGTCAGCACGGTGTCGCTCATGCCGGGGCCGCGATCTTGCACGTCGATGCGCACACCTTCGTGCAGGCGGCGTACTTCGAGCGTGACTTCTTCCGCAGGCGATCCGGATTCGTGGGCGTTCTTCAGCAGATTGAGTAAGGCTTGCTCCAGTTGCGCGGGATCGAAGGCGCACGGTTCGGCAGGCGCGTCGCCGATCTGCTGGAAGATGACTTGTTCGCCTAGTTGCGTGAGAAAGGCTTGCCAGTGCTGGGCTTCCAGCCGTGGCGCCGGCAGCTTGGCGAAGCGCGCGTAGCCAAGGATGAAGCTCTCCAGATGGCGCGTGCGTTCTTCGATGGTGCCGAGGATTTGCGGCAGGCGTTCCGTTTGACCGCGCCGCACCAGTTCCGCGCCGGAGTGGGCCAGCGAGGTCAGTGGCGCCAGTGAGTTATTCAGTTCGTGGCTGATTACACGGATCACCTTCTTCCAGGTTTGTACTTCCTGCCGCCGCAGTTCCATTGTCAGTTGGCGCAGCAGCAGCAGTTCGTGTTTGCGGCCATTCAGGTTGAAGCTGCGGCGGGCGAGGTGGTAGACGTCTTCTTCTTCGTCGCTGCTGGTGGTGAACAGGCCATCACCGCCACGCGCCAGCGCTTCCAGTAAGGCGGGGGAGGCGTCGGCCAGCACGTCGTCCAGTTTGTGGCCTTCCAGCTTGCGGCCTTGATGCAGCAACTGGCGCGCGGCTACGTTGGCGTAGACGATGGGGCCTGCCTCGCTCACCAGCAGCATGGCAACCGGCGTGTTTTGCACCATGGTGTCGAGCAGCAGCTCGCGTTGCACGAGGTCGAGGCGCTGCTGGCGCAGCACGTCGCCCAGCGCGTTGTGGGCGGCAACCAGGTCGCTCAGTTCATCGTTTTGCGGCCAGTGCAGGCTGAAGGAAAAATCGCCGTCCTTGTAGCTGGTGACGGTGCCGGTGAGGGCGCGGAACAGCGACAGCATGCGTTCCAGTTCCGCGCGGATGGTGATGATGGAAATCGGCAGGACGCACAGCAGGCAGACGCCCAGCACCAGGCCGGGATTCTTGGGGAAGAAGTGATCAGTCGCCAGCGCGATCAAAATGCCGACCGTGAGCAGCGTGCCCACCAGCGCCGTCCAGCGCGTGAGCAGCGAGAGCCGCAGGCCGCGCCGTTCCATCACGGACGGACGATGCCAAGCCGCTCCATGCGGCGATACAGCGCCTGGCGTGACAGGCCGAGTTCCGCTGCTGCTTGTGCGACTACGCCGCCAGCACGGCTCAGCGCGAGGCTGATGGCGTCGCGGTCTGGCTCGCGGATGTTGTCGTCGACGGCCGCGCCGCCGCCGAAACCGCCGATGCCGTTGCTGGCAGCAGGCAGGCCAAGATCCGCCACCTTGATCACATCACCACTGGCCAGCAGGCCCGCACGCATCATCACATTTTTCAGTTCGCGTACATTGCCCGGCCATTGGTGTGCCAAGAGCGCCGCCTGTGCATCGGCGTGCAGCTGTTTGCCTTCGCCGAGGAAGTTCATGGCCAGCGGCAGGATATCCATCGGCCGCGCGGCCAGTGGCGGCAAGCGTAGCTCGATCACATTCAAGCGATAGAACAAATCTTCGCGGAAGGTGCCGGCCCGTATCATGGCCTGCAAATCCGCATTGGTGGCGCTGACCACGCGCACTTTCACCTGCCGCTCGCGATTGGAGCCGAGCCGCTCGAAGCGTCCCGTCTCCAGCACGCGTAGCAGCTTCATTTGTCCGGCCAGTGGCAGGTTGCCGATCTCGTCGAGGAACAGCGTGCCGCCATCGGCTGCTTCAAACTTTCCTTCGCGCGCCTTGGATGCGCCGGTGTAGGCGCCCGCATCGGCGCCGAATAATTCAGCCTCGATCAATTCAGAAGGAATCGCACCGCAATTGAGCACCACGAACGGCCCATTGCGCACCGAGGAATTGGCCTGGATGATTTCCGCAATCCGTTCTTTGCCGGTGCCGTTAGGACCGGAGATCAGCACCGGCACGTCGGCGCGCGCTACCTGGCAGGCCAGGTGTATCACACGCTCGGTGGCCGGATCCTGGAACACCATGCCGCGCAAATCGTGGCCGCGTTCCAGTTCGCGGCGCTGGCGTAACTCGCCCTGCACGCGCTGCTGCAAGGCGCGCTTGGCTTGTCCCAGCTCGATCAGATTATTCACAGTGGCGATCAGCTTGTGATCGTCCCACGGCTTGGCCAGATAGTCGGCCGCACCGGCCTTGATCAGGTCTACCGCTGCGTTGAGATGCGTCCACGCGGTCAGCAGGATCACCGGTAGATCCGGATGGCGTTCGCGGATCGCCTTGAACAGCGCCGTGCCTTCCTCGCCCGACGTGGTGTCGGCGGTGAAATTCATGTCCTGGATGACCAGGTCCACGCTGTGCTGTTCCAGCATGGCCAGTCCGGCATCGGGCGACGCCGCGCGCAGCGCCTCGATATCGTGCAGCGAAAACAGCACGTCGAGGGCCACGGCAACGGCGGCATTATCGTCAATGATTAATACGGTAGGCATGCCGCAAGCATAACATCATGAAGGCCCATGTCTATTGACTACGCACTGCGTGTGGCGGTGGCTGGCGAAATGCTGGCAGCGCGCCACGCCGGACCGTACACCGCAATCACGCCCAGCGCCCAGAAGATACCGGCGCCGCCCAGCAGGTAGCCGGCCGGCAGGCGCGGCATCTCCAGCTGGCTGACCAGCAGCTGGTTCAGGCCCAGTGCCAACAGCAGTCCGGTCACCACGCCGGCGCTGGTGATCATGAAGTTCTCGGTGATGAAGTAGCGCAGGATGTCGACGCGGCGCGCGCCCAGTGCGCGGCGTACGCCGATTTGCTTGCGGCGCTGCGTCACCCACAGGCTGGCCATGCCGACGATGCCGCTGGCGGTGATCAACAGCAGCAGCACGCTGACCGTCACCAGCATCCATGCCAGCGCATTATCGGCGCGATAGCGTTTGGTGCGGTATTCGTTCATGCTTTTGCTGCGTACCACCACCGGCGACGAGGAGGCGCTGCGGACCGCTTCTGCGGCTTCTTTCATTACGCGGTCCAACTGCCCCGGTTCTGCGCGTGCCGTGTAGTTTATTACTTCGTTGCCGGTCAGGCGGGCTGGCGTCACGATCGAGTATTCGCCGGTATCGTCGATTTGCGCGCCTGGAGTTTGCAGCCGGTTCACCACACCCACTACCTGCACGCTGCGCGCCTTGTCGCCGATGCCGAAGTAGACCGTCTTGCCGACGTAGCTGCTCTGGCCGGGCCACATTTTCTCCGCCAGTACGCGGCTGACGATGGCCACTTTGGGAAATTCCTGGCTGGTAAGGGTGTCGATTTCCGGCGCTTCATTCGGATAGAAATCACGGCCTTCCACCAGTTGCAGGCCCCACGTCTTGACCAGCGAATCAGCGCTAAAATAGCTGGTCGATTGCACCGTGGTGCGGGTCTGCTTGCGATCGACCGCCAGGCCAGTATAGTTACCGGAGCGTGACAGCGGCATCTGGCTGGTCTCTGACACCGATAACACGCCCGGTACGGCGCGCAGCGCGGCGGTATCGCGGCGTTGCGTGGCCAGTTGCTCTTCGTGGCCGCCTTGTTTCAGGTGGCGTACCGATAGCACGAAGATATCTTCTTCGCGTTCCAGCCCGGTCGGCCGGGCCGATACAGCTTGCCGCACCTGCACGATGTGCAGCGCGTTGGCCAGGATGGCGAGGCTGAGGGCGACCTGCACGGCCACCAGTATCGGGCCGGTTTTACTGCGCAGCAGCGCAGACAGGATAGGACGAATTTCCATAATGGCGCTCGCTTATTGGGATTTGAGTTGCAGGGCCGGCGTCACCTGGCAGGCACGCCAGGTCGGCAGCAGGCCAGCCAGGATCGCCGACAGCACGGCCAGTCCGAAGGTGGTGAGCAGCATGATCCAGTCCATGTGCGCCACCAGTGTCAGCGCCTTGGACTGCATGGCGATCAATGCCAGTGCTCCGAAAGCCAGCAGCAGGCCAAGCACGCCGCCGACCAAACCGACCACGGTGGTCTCGATCAGGAACTGGGTAAAGATCTCGCGGCGCGATGCGCCCAGCGCGCGGCGGATGCCGACTTCCGCCGCGCGCACCGAGAACTTCGCCAGCAGCAGGCCGATGGTGTTCACCAGGCACAGGGCCAAGAAGCCGAAGGCTAGCCATGCAGACAGCTTGTTATCGTTGCCGACCACCTTCATGTAGTCCAGCCATTCGCGCACGTTATACAGTTTGTTCGGCGCGGCACGTTTCAGGCGCCCCAGCTTGCGCTGTTCGATTGCGTAGGAGTCGAGGAAGCTTTGCAGCTCGGCGCGGTCAGAGGCGCTACGGGTTTCGATCCATGCCTGGATCCAGGTGCACTCGGAGTCGAGGAAAGCCTGGAAGCCGGGAGCGATGTCGTCGTAGCAGCTGGTGCTGCCGTTGCGCTGCATCTCATGGCGGATGGCGCTAGAGAAGGGAATGAACATTTCGTCTTCTTCGCTAAATGCGCCGTCGTTGCTGCCGATAATGCGGTGGTAGCGCGGCACCACGCTCCACTTATCCAGCACGCCGACAACCTGGAACTGGATGCCGCCGGCGGTGATGCGCTGGCCGACCGGATCGGTATCGCCGTACAGTTTTTCAGCCAGCTCGCGGCTTAACACAATCACGTCGGCGCCACTCTTGTCGTCAGCCGGGCTCCAGCCCTGGCCATAACGGAACGGTGCTTCGAACATGTTGAAGAAATCGCCCGCGGTGGCCAGGCCAGCGGCATTGAAGGCGCCGATGTCCTTGCGCGCCGGCTCAAATGCCAGCGAAATGCCGAAGATGGCGGTGCGGCGCTCGCCGGCTTTGCTGTTCAAGATATTGGTGGCATCGCGGTAGCTCATCTGGCGGTCGTCGATATCGTCGCCGGGCTTGTAGTTTTCGGGCTGGCCGTTGTCGATCAGCGGCACGAACAAACGGTCGCTCTTGTGCGGAATCGGGTCGCCCGACATCACGTGCAGGATGGTCAGCGTAGCGACGCTGGCTGCCACGCCAATGGCCAGCGTCAGCACCATCAGCGCCGTCAGTGCCGGGTTGCGGCGCAAGCTGCGCACGCCCAGCAGGAAGTAGTATTGGAACATGCTGCGCTCCTTGGCTTAGGCGACGTTGGACAGCGACGGCGACTTGCGCACCAGGTCAGACACCTGGCCGTCGATGATGTGGACATTGCGCTGGGTGCGCACCGCCAGTTCGGGATCGTGGGTCACCATCAGGATGGTGGTGCCCTGGGCGTTGATCTCTTCCAGCAGCTCCATCACGCCGCGCGCCATTTGCGTGTCGAGGTTACCGGTTGGTTCGTCGGCCAGCAGCAGTTTGGGCGAACCAGCCAGCGCGCGCGCAATCGCCACGCGCTGTTGCTGGCCGCCCGACAGTTCGGCAGGATAGTGCTTCATGCGCGAAGCCAGGCCGACTTTCGCCAATGCGTCTTCGATGCGCTCCTTGCGTTCGGCGGCGTTGAAGCCGCGATAGCGCAGCGGCACGTCGACGTTATCGAACAGCGACAGGTCGGGAATCAGGTTGAAACCCTGGAAGATGAAGCCCAGCTTCTCGTTGCGCAGGCGCGAACGGGCATTGTCGTCCATGCCTTTGACGTTGATGCCGTCCAGGATGTACTCGCCGTCGGTGAATTCTTCCAGCAGACCGGCGATGTTGAGGAAACTGGTTTTGCCGGAGCCCGAAGGACCGGTGACGGTGACGAATTCACCTTGCTTGACGTCGATCTCGAAACCGCGCAGCGCGTGCGTTTCGATCATGTGGGTACGATAGACTTTGCTCAGGTTTTTCATGCGCAGCATGGAGGGCCTCTTGATAAAGTTATTTATTGGTTGATCGAGACGCGTTCGGCGTTCTCAAAGGTTTCAGTACCGGCTACAACAATCTTGTCGCCTTGTTTCAGGCCGCCGAGGATTTCCACGGCGGAGACGCTGGTGGCGCCCAGCTTGATCGGAGTGCGGATGGCGATGCCGTCGCGGACCACGTAGGCATAACGGCCGCCTTCCGATTCCACGAACGGGCCGCGCTGCACCATCAGGGTGTTCGGTTTTTCGTCGATCAGCAGGCGCGCGGTGAGGCGCTGGTTCTGGCGCAGGCCGGCCGGCTGTGCGCCGTTAAAGCGCACGCGCGCCAGCACCTGGTTCTTCACCACTTCCGGCGACAGCGCGGACAGCTTGCCGGTGGTGGTGCCGGTGCCGTAGTTGACTTCCGCATTCATGCCAAGGCCGATGTCGGCGACGTAGGTCTCAGGGACTTCCAGCTCCACCTCAAGGCGCGACAAATCGACCAGCGTCATCAGCGGCGTGTTGGCCGGGACCACGCTGCGGTCAGCCACGGACAGGGTGCCGATGAAGCCATCGACCGGCGCGCGCACCGTCAGTTCATCGACGCGGCGCTGGGCGTTGGACAGCGTGCTGCGCTGCTGGTCCAGCTGCTTGATCTTGGATTCCAGCTCCAGCGCCACGTTGTCGTTTTCCAGCGCGGAGGCTTCGGTGGCGTGCTTGGCGCGGATCACGGCGGAATTGACCGCGTCCTTGGCGCGCTGGTATTCGATCTTGGCGACCGCCCCTTCGTTGGCAACGGCGTCGTAGCGTTCCAGCGTGCGCTGGGCCGAGACGCGGTCGATTTCGGCGGTGTCGGCGTCGCGCTGGGCCAGCAGTTTTTGTTTGCGCGCGAGGATGCGCTGGCGGGCGACGTCGGCTTCGGTCTGGGCGTAGGCGGCTTGTTCGCGTTTCAGCGCGTCGGACAGGTCGGGCGATTCCAGCACGGCGAGGACGTCGCCTTTCTTGACGGTGTCGCCGGCGTGGACTTTCAGCGTGACGGTGGCCAGCGACGGTGCATACAGCGTCGGACTGACGGCAGCCACCACGCGGCCATTGACGGCGGCGTCGCGGATCAAGGTGCCGCGTCCGACTTCGGCGATGCGCAGGCGTGAGGCGTTGACGGAGTGGTCGCTGCCGCGCCAGGTATGGATCACCGACCAGCCGGCGGCCAGCAGCACCACGGCAGCGGCAGCGATGACGATGCGGCGCTTGGTGAACTGCCCCTTGGGGGCGGCAATGACGGCGTCTTGAGAAGAGGTGTCGCGTATCATGGATTGCTCGTTGGTGAGTAGACGAGCAAGCTTATGCAGAAAGCGTGCCACACGCTAAGTGCTTGATTTGTATGGGATGTTCGCCCCTGTCCGCTGTCCGTCCAGCGTCCGCCCTGTCCGCGCTGTCCGGCGCGGACGTCAGTGTAGCGGCAGCATCACCGTGAAAACGGCGCCTTTGCCAGGGCCATCGCTGGCCGCCTGAACGGTTCCTCCGTGCGCCGCGATATTGGCTTTGACGATAGACAGGCCGAGGCCCAGGCCGCCGAATTTGCGCGTCACCGATGAGCTGCCCTGCTCGAACGGCTCGAACAAGCGCTGTTCCACGCCGGGCTCGAAGCCAACGCCGTTATCACGCAAGGTGATCACGGCGCGGTGGTCGCTAAACTCGACCGCAACGCCGATCGTGCCACCCACGGGCGTGAATTTCGACGCGTTTTTCAGCAGGTTCCAGAACACCTGCTGCAGCAGTTTGGCGTCGCCGCGCATGCCGTCTTCACCATCTGCCATGCGGAGCTCCAGCTGTTGCTGCTTCGCGTCGAGGTCGGGCTTGGAAATGTCCACCGCACTTGCCACCACTGCCCGCACCGAAACAGGGGCTTGCTCAGCGACCAGTTTGCCGGTGGCGATGCGGGTCACGTCGAGCAAGTCGTCAATCAGCTGCGCCTCCAGCCGGCCGTTACGATGAATCACATCCACTGAGTGCCGCGCCGCCGGTGTCAGCGAGGGGTCGCGCTGAAGCTGATAGATGGACAGCATCAAGGGGGTGAGCGGCGTCCGTAACTCATGCGACAACGCTGCCAGGAAATGGTCTTTTGCCTTGCCTGCTACCTCGGCTTCGTCGCGTGCCTGCTCAGTTTCCGCTAATGCCTGCTTCAACTCTTGCCGGCTTTGTTCAAGGGCGTTCTTGGCATGCAAGACTGCAGTCTGGTCACGAAAAATCTTGAGCAGCCCGATCACCGAGCCACTGGCATCGCGCATCGCATGCATCATGCCCGAGCCCCAGAAGATGCTGCCATCCTGACGTATATGCCAGCGTTCATCCGTCGCCTGTCCGTGCGCCAACGCTTGCATAGCTTCGTTCTCCGGTGCACCGGCAGCGCGGTCTTCTGCAGTGAAAATCAAGTCGGCGCAGTGGCCAAGGATCTGTTCCGCTTTGTAGCCCAGGATGTTTTCCGCACCGGCGTTCCAATTGGTGATGCGGCGGTCTTTATCCATCGCGATAATCGCGTACTCGCGCGCGTTGGCGACGATCAGTTGCAGACTCTCCCGGCTTTGGCGCAAGGCTTCCTCGCTTTGCTTGGCGTCGTTGACGTCGGCCAGCACGCCACTCATCTTGACCGGTTTGCCATCGCTATCGGCTTCGACCACCCGGCCGTAGCCGCGCATCCAGCAAACGCTGCCATCACTGGAGCGCAGACGGAATTCCAGCTGGAAAACGTCACCGGAACGGAGTGCGCGTTGTAATTCACTTTGCACGTGCTCGCGGTCGTCGGGATAAATATTCTCGAAAAACGCCTGCAACGACAGCGGTTCCTGCTGTGGCGCCAAGCCCAGAATCGTGAAATAGCGTTCATTCAAAACAAATTCGTCGGCGTCTACCAGCCATTCCCAGGTGGCGAAATCGGAGGCCTCGACGGCCAGCCGGAAGCGGGCGTCGGCGCGCCGCAGCGCAGTCTCGGCGCGCGTGCGCTCTTCGACTTCCTGATAGCGCGACACAATGATGGCAGCAACGCGCGCGATGCTCATGGCGAATTCCAGGTCTTTCGGGCTGGCCTCACGCGGCGCATCGAAATACATGGCGAAGGTGCCGATGACCTTGTGCTCAGTCTCAATCGGGAACGACCAGCAGGCGCGATAGCCGTGCTTCTCCGCCAGCCAGCGCCAGGGCGCCCAGCGCGGTTCCTGCAGTACATCGGCCGTGATGACTGGCCGCTTGCTGGTCACGGCCAGGCCGCAGGCCAGCGAGTCCTCGCCGACCGGGAAGCCGTCCACGCATTCGGCATACGCCGCCGACATGCCGGCCACGTGGGTCAAGCCGGTACCTGCCGCATCGACCAGGTAAAAAGCACTTTGGATGTCGGACTGTTGCGAAGCGGCTGCGATGTGTACCAGTGGCGCCAGCGCGGAGGACAGCGGCACGTCGCGCAGTGCCGCCTGCAGCGCTTCGTTCTGGCCCTGCAGCCACGCCTGATTGGCGCGCAGTGCAATTTCTGCCTTGCGTCGTTCGCTGATATCGATGAAGGTCAGCACCACGCCGGCAATATGATCGTCGACCGTGCGATAGGGCAGCACGCGCGACAGGAACCAGCGGCCGTTTTCATGCAGCTCGCGTTCGACCGGCATCAGGCTGCTCAGCACTTGTTCGGCGTCGGCGCCGAGTTCGGGATAATCCAGTTGCCGGTGCAGGTGCGCAATCGGTCGGCCGATGTCGCTTGGAATCAGGTTGAACAGCGGCGCTGCCGGCGGCGTGTAGCGCTTTACCTGCAATTCGCGATCGAGGAAGATCGTTGCGATCTGCGTCGCGCTCATCAGGTTATGCAGGTCGGAGTTGGCGCGCGCCAGTTCTTCCACCCGCGTTTTCAGTTCGGAATTGACGGTGGTGAGTTCTTCATTGACGCTTTGCAGCTCTTCGCGCGAGGTTTCGAGCTCTTCCGCAGCACTGCGCAGCTCCTCGTTCATGGCCTGCAGTTCTTCGTTGCCGGCCTTTAGCTCCTCGGTGGAGGCCTCATACTGTTCCACGGTGGCGCGCAGCGCGGCGTTGGTGCGGTTCAGTTCCCGCTCCAGATGCAGCACGGCGGCAGAGTCCATCGGGTCGCCATGACTGATCAGTTCATCGCCCGGCAATTCGGAGTCGCTTTCGGTAAAGATCACCAGCAGGGCGCCCTGTGCCAGATCACCGGCCGGCGACGCCTGGATATTTACAATCCGCTCGCCATTGGGTAGCTCCACCCGCCGCCGTGGCATCTCGACAGTCTGTTGCGACTCGACGGCCCGCAGCAAGACACTGCGCAGCTCGACACGCAGTCGCGGCTGGACCAGCCGCAGCAGGTTGCGCGAGGGCTCGCCTTCCGGCATCTTGAGATAGCGGTTGGCGTTTTCAGACAGGTGCAGGATATCGTATTCGGCGTTGACGATGATCGAGGCCGGGCCATAGCGGCCAAGCAGCTTGAAATGCAGTTCATTGACCGGCATGTCGCGCTGGTCGAAACCCGACCATGGCAGCGATGGCGCCAGTGCATGCGGTATGACGGGCCGATCTGGCGGCGTCATGACGGCCAGTTTCAGGCGCTCGTGCTGCTCGATCACGCGGTGCAGCGCGGCTTCACCGGCGCCGCTTGGCAAGGTCATGCTGACGCGGCGCGCCGGCCGGTGCTGATACAGGCGGTACTTTTTGTGCACCGGAACGAACAGAGTGTTGCGTTCCTCCACCGATTCCGAGGTGCCGAGAAACAGCAGCGCACCTGGCTTCAAGGCGAAATGGAACAGATCGAGCGCGCGGGCCTGGGCATCGCGGTTCAAATAGATCATCAAGTTGCGGCAGGAAACCAGATCCATGCGGGAAAACGGCGCATCGCGCAGCAGATCGTGCGTGGTAAACAGCACCATCTCGCGCAACTCGCGCCGTACCCGCCAACCGTTCGGCTCTTTGATGAAGAAGCGGCGCAGCCGTTCTTCCGAGACGTCGGCAGCAATCGTATCCGGATACAGGCCAGCGCGCGCCACCTGGATCGCTTCTTCGCCCAGGTCGCAGCCAAACACTTGCAGCATCGGTGGCGCAGTCATCTCGCGCGCATGCTCCAGCAGCAGCATCGCCAGCGAATACGCTTCCTCGCCGGTAGCGCAGGCGGCGCACCAGACCCGCACCGCGTCGCCGGGCGCCTTGCCGCGGAACAGATGCGGTATATGTTCCTGCAATTGCTCAAACGCGCTGCGGTCACGGAAGAAGTTGGTGACCGAGATCAGCATATCGTTGACCAGTGCAGCGGCCTCACCGGGATGCGTGCGTAAATGGTCGAGGTAAGCAGTGAGTTCCGGCACGCCTGTCACCAGCATCCGGCGCGAAATGCGCCGCACGATGGTGGCCCGCTTGTAATAGGTAAAATCGCTGCCGGTGCGGGTGCGTACGTAGTTCAGCACTTCATTCAGCAGCACCGCCGAGTTGTCGCCCAGCTGATCAAGTTCGGCCGGCTCCTGCTCTGCCTCCGGCGGCAGCCGCAAGCGGTCTTCGTTCTCATAGTAGGAGACAATCCGCTGCGCCATATGGGACACGGGCAACACCCAGTCGACCATGCCAGTGCCGATCGCCATCGTGGGCATGCTGGGATACTCGGCTTCCTGCGGGTCTTGCACGATCGTCAGTCCACCACGCTCCTTGATGCGTTTGAGGCCTATCGCGCCGTCGCCATCGGCGCCACTCAATACCACCGCCGTGGCATGGGCGCCATGCGAATCAGCCAGTGAGCGGAAGAACAGATCGACTGCCACCCGCTTGCCGGGTTCATGCTGCAGTTCCTGTAGCCGGATGTGACCGTCGTCGGCCAGCACATAACTCCCCTGTGGAATGACGTACACGTGATCGGCTTCGAATTTCATCCCGCTCTGCGCGGACCGGACCGGCATGGCGGTATGCCGTTGCAACAGCTCAGGCATCGTGCTTTCGTGGGTCGGATCCAGATGGAGCACGACGACGTAAGCGAGGCCGCCGTTGCTTGGCGCGGTATCAAAGAATTTGCGCAGCGCGGCAATGCTGCCGGCCGATCCACCCAGGCCCACTACCGGCAGCATGCCATAGCCCCTGCTGGGCACGGCATCGTCCATGCTGTCGGCGGATTCGGTTTCAAGAAAGTCCGGCGCCAGCTCGGGCAAGCCACTGGTATCGTCATGTGGCTCTTGGGGGGAAACGTCGGGACCGCTCATTGAAATATCCTAAAAATGCATTGGGCGTGCAAAATCTTTGCAGCAAGGCTTTATAGTTGAGGGATGGGCTGTGGTCAATGCTTGTTCAGCGGTATTGTTTCAAGCAGGTGCGCGAGCCGGTCAAAATCGAAGGGCTTGACAAGGTGGTGTCTGAAGCCGGCCGCCATGCTTGCAGCACGGTCGGCGGCAGAACCAAAGCCACTCATGGCGATCGCATACGGCGCCTCGCCACGGTCCCGCAGCTGACGCATCAGGTCTAGCCCTGACCCATCAGGCAATCCCAGGTCCGTTAGCAACACATCATTCGCACTCAAGCTGAATTCGTCCAGCGCGGCCTGGACGGATCCTACGGCATGGACTTGGTGACCATCACCTTCTAGAATTATTGCTACTACTTCCCGCGTATCCTGATTGTCCTCGACCAGAAAAATTCTGAGTTTTCTATGCCGGGCATCCTCCGCTGCTTCCATTTGCATCCCCCTTGGTATCAGCAAAACTTTCCAGTCATTAATAAATTGCTACTGTTGTAGGGGATTATGCGCCTTCGTGGACCGGAAGGTAGCAAGCTTTGTCGCGAGTGTTGTTATTCCAGTCTTCGGGGCGGACTTGAAAAAATGGCAATCGTCGCAACTTGGCTGTCCATGAATGATTATCCTTTTGTGCCGAGCGATGTCGCCCTCTATCGTCGCATGGTGTCCAGCGCGGACTGCGTGATGGATGAACAGACCTGGAACGATTTACTGCTGCCTGCCTACAGCGCTGAACTGGCGCGCGAGACCAGCATCTTCGGCCAGCAGGAACTACACCGGCGTTTGTATGCGGCGTCGGCCGGCGAGGTGTCCGCCTCCGCCGGCCGCGTGCGCGGCTTGATGGTGGACGATGCGGAGCGCCAGCAACTGCAAGGCGCCGCCGCAGACCTGCGCCGCGCCGACTGCGACATCAGCGGGACCCTGTTCGGTCCTGCGCTGCCATCATCGCCGCGCTGGCTGCCGGTGCTGGGCTGGTTGCCGATCGCCTTCCTGCTGTCCGCTGGCGCCGCGCTGGGCATGGGCTGGCTGCCCTTGTGGATGGTGGCGCTGGCTTTGTGGCTGGTGCTGATCGCGATACAGGTCCGCTATCACGAGCGCGTGCAGGAGTGGGGACGTATCCTCGACAGCACGCAACTGATGCTGCGCGCGCACTCGCTGCTGCCGTGGGACGACGCGGCGCAAGCGGGCAAACTCAATCGCCGCCTGAGCCGCTCGCTGATGGCCGGCATGCCGGGCGTGAGCGAATACAGCGACTGGCTGTTCCTGCAAAACGTCCGCCACTACTTCCGCAGCCGCGACGTGATGCGCGAAAACATCGGCTTCCTGCGCGCCAGCTTTGAGCGCGTGGCGACGCTGGATGCGGACCTTGCGCTGGCGCGCCACCTGTCGCGTACCGCGCATTGCTGGGCGGAGCAGGGTGATGTGGTGGAGATGGCGCAGGTAGTGCATCCGCTGCTGGCCGACGCGTCGTCGCTGGACTTCGGCATGGCGCAGCAGGGTATCTTTATCTCTGGGCAGAACGGCGTCGGCAAAAGCACCTTGCTGCGCACCGTTGGCCTGAATCTGGTGACCGCGCGCGCCTTTGGCTTTTGCTACGCAGCGCGCGCGGTGACGCCGCTGCTGCCGGTCTATTCCAGCATGCAAAATGAAGACGCGCTGGGCGCAGGCGAAAGTTTTTACATGGCCGAACTGCGGCGCGGCCAGGAGCTGCTGGCATTGTCGGCGCAGCGCCCGGCCATCTTCATCATCGACGAAATTTTCCGCGGCACGAACTACCTGGAATCGGTATCGGCAGCAGCAGCGGTGCTGCACACGCTGGCCGTGCAGGGACGCGTTGTCGTGGCGTCGCACCACCTGGTACTGGCATCACTGCTATCCGACTGCCTGCAACCGTGGTGCGTGCGCCGCGAGGACGGCCGCCTGCAACTACAAACCGGCGTCCTGCAAGCCACCAACGGCATCGCCATGCTCACAGAACGCGGCTTCGATCCTGCGATCATCGAAAAGGCCGGCCATATTCACGCTCGTTTGATGGCGCATGCGGCGCAGGTTTAAACGCCCGGCGTGCCGAAATTGAAGGCGACGGACACGCGCGGGCGGGTGCCGTGGAAGGGATCAACGGCATGCAGCAGCCATGAGGGGAAGATCACCAGCAGGCCTGATTGCGGCGTCACCTTTTCCGTGTAGCCGGCGGTGATGCAGCCTTCGATGCGGAAGCGCAGCAGCGGGTCGTGCATCGCCGGCAGCAGGCCGCGCGGATCGTGCAGGAATAGTTCGCCGCCGTTGTCGCCGCCGGCGTCGCCATCATCCACGTAGTAGACGGCGGACCAGAACGCGCCCGCATGGCCGTGCGCGACGTTGCTGGCGCCCGGCGGGTTGACGTTGACCCACGCGTTCATGCGCAGCGCCACCGTCGATTCCACTAGCCCGCCCGGCGTGTAGATCGCGGTGGCGGAATTCACCACCTCGGTCACGGCTTTGCACAGGCGCTGGGCCGCCGGCAATTCCAGCGTATGGAAGTTATCGCTCGACTGCCAGCCGCCAAGGTTGGTCAGCTGTCGCCCGATTTCTGCGCCGGCTTTCGGCAGGAAGTATTCCAGTAGTTCGCGGTTGATGTTTTCTGCGTCATCCAGAGTGGTGAGCAGGAGCGGTGTGCTGAACAACTTGTGCACGGTGAGTTCGGATGTGGCCATGTGATGATTATTCGCGTCGCACGGCAGCAGCGTCAATCGCTCTCAGGTAAAACAATGTAAAGAGCGTATAATTTCCTGTTGGTAACTATACTTAAAGTAACAGGAGATTAGCGTGAAGAATGTCACAGTGAAAAGCAGCCTGCTGGGCGTATTGGTATTGTTTGCGTTGATGCTGCTGGTCGGCGCCGGTTTGGGGATCTTCTCCTTGCAAAAGTCGAACCGCTCGATCGCAGAAGTACATCAGATTTCAACGCAGGTCATCGCGATTAACGATGCCTACAAAGACACCACCCGTACCCGCTCGGCGCTGACCCGTGGCTACGCTGCGCTGAAAGAGAGCGACAACAAGGTTGAACGCGACTCCGCGCTCGCCAACGCTAAAAAATCCTACCAGCGCACGCTGGATTTCCTCGATAAATTTGAAAAGACGCCTGACTATCCGGGCCAGGATGCGCAGTTGAAGAAGGATCTGGTGGAAGCGGGCCGTAAGCTGTCTGTGGTGCTGGATCGCGCCTCCGCCGCGCTGGCCAAGGACGACACGGCCGCCTACTCCGCCATCAATGCCGGCGAGCTGACGCCGACCGGCGCGGCGTTTTCGCAGCTGCTGGAAAAATTCCAGAAGCTGGGCGATGAACAGATCAACGAACTGGCCAGCAAGCGCGCCAGCGAATACTCGGTGGTCATGTGGCTGGTGGCCTTTGGCCTGTTGATTGCGCTGGCCGTGGTGTTCGGCGCGCACCTGCTGTTGCGCTCCACCGTGCTGCTACCGCTGGAAGGCGCGGTCGCGCAGCTCGACCGCGTGGCCAGCGGCGACCTCACCGCGAACATTCAGGCTTCGGGCGACAACGAAATCCAGCTGCTGTTGAAGGCTATCCAGCGCATGCAGCGCGATTTGCTGTCGACCGTGTCACGCGTGCGCAGCGGCGCGGATGTGATCAGCACCGGCTCGCAGGAACTGGCCGCCGGGAATATGGAGCTGTCCTCGCGCACCGAAACGCAAGCTAGCTCGCTGGAAGAAACCGCGGCCTCGATCGAAGAACTGACCAGCACCGTCAAGCAGAATTCGGAAAACGCCCAGCATGCGCGCAAGCTGGTGGAAGGCGCGTCGGCGACGGCAGTGCAGGGCGGTACGGTGATGCAGCAAGTGGTCAGCACCATGAACGATATCAACGATGCGTCGCGCAAGATTGTCGACATCACCGGTGTGATTGACGGCATCGCCTTCCAGACCAATATCCTGGCGTTGAACGCGGCGGTGGAAGCGGCGCGTGCCGGTGAGCAGGGCCGTGGCTTTGCGGTGGTGGCGACTGAGGTGCGCAATCTGGCGCAACGCTCGGCGGCGGCAGCCAAGGAGATCAAGGTGCTGATTGATGATTCGGTACAGAAGATCCAGCTCGGTACCAATCTGGTTGAGCAGGCCGGCACCACCATGACCACGCTGGTGGGCGATGTGCATCAGGTGACGCAGATCGTCGGCGAGATCGCTGTCGCCAGCCGCGAGCAGAGTGAGGGCATCGATCAGGTCAATCAGGCTGTGGCGCAGATGGATCAGGTCACGCAGCAGAATGCCGCGCTGGTGGAGGAGGCGGCTGCTGCCACGCAATCGCTGCAGGACCAGGCCAGCGAGTTGCAGCAGACCGTCAGTGTGTTCAAGATCGGCGATGCAGGTGGCCATGGCTCAACCGTCAAGCAACGGTTGGCGCTGCGTTAAAGATGCCTTACTGAAGCAGGTAGGGCGGATCAATCATGATTGACTTCGCCCAAAACCCGGCCTATTATTTCTGTGTTGACAGAAATTAGAGGAAACCATGAACCTGACGCCGACGATTCAAAAGTACATCCTGCACTGGGGTGAGATGGGCGCGCGCTGGGGGGTTAATCGCACGGTGGCGCAAATTCATGCGCTGCTGTTTTTGGCGAATCAGCCGCTGCACGCAGAAGAAATCGCCGAGACGCTGAATGTTGCGCGTTCGAACGTCAGCAATAGTTTGAAAGAACTGCAAAGCTGGGGACTGGTACGCATCACGCATGTGAGCGGCGACCGCCGCGATTACTTCCTCGCCTTGCAGGATGTGTGGGAAATCTTCCGCGTCATCGTCGAGGAGCGAAAGAAGCGCGAGATCGATCCAACCCTGACCGTGCTGCGCGCCTGCGCCGTGGAGGCGGAAAACGATCCCCAGTTGGAACCGGCTACCAAGGTCAAAATGGATCAAGTACTGGACTTCCTCGAAATGCTCACCGCCACCTTCGACGATTACAAGCATTTGCCGCCGGCGACCATGCAGCGTTTCTTGAAAATGGGCGGGAAGGTGGCGCGATTGCTCGGCAGCGATTAAAAAAATTTGGCCAATAATTTCTGTTTTGACAGAAATTAAAGACGGAGGCACTTAATATGAACAAGCCTGCACTGATGCTGTACTACGACGGAAACTGCGGCATTTGCCGCGCGCAGATGTCGCGTCTGCGCGTGCGGGACCGTGCTGGCTGTCTGGCTTTCAGTGACATCGCCGCACCTGACTTCTCTCTGCAGGAGGTGGGTGTGAGCATGGAAGCGCTGGGTAAGGAGATTCATGCACGTACTGCCGATGGCCGTCTGTTAGTAGGCATCGATAGCCTGGTTGCCATTTACACGGCGCTGGGGTACGGCTGGTGGCTAGCTCCGCTGAGATGGCGCATGCTGCGGCCGCTGTTTGCGGCAATGTACCGCGCCCTCGCGCGCAATCGTTATCGTCTCTCAGCGTGTGCCGATGGTGTTTGCAACATGGTGGGCAAATCATGAGAACGAGAACAATGCTGGTGCGTTGGATATACGGCGTGGTCGCGGGGCACCTGATGGTGGGAGTGCTGCTGCCGCTGTGCGCGGATATGGCGATCACGGATGCTTACCGGCGCAGCATTGAAGGCTTCTTCTTTGGCGGCGAGGTGCCACAGGCCGGCCGGGCGCTGCATAGCTGGTGGATATCGCTGTTTGGCCCGACCGTACAAGCGGCAGCGATCTGGATGGCGGGCCTGGCCGTGATTGGCGACAAACAGAGAAACGCCTTCGCTTGGCTGATGCTCATTCTCGGCCTGATCGTATGGGCCCCGCAGGACATGCTAATTTCTGCCCGTGCGCATTGCTGGATCAATCTATGGATCGACCTGGCCGCCTTGGCTACCATGCTGCCGCCATTATTGTGGCTATGCAAGCTGGATTGGGAGATTAAAAAGGTTACATCGTGAATACCCACTTACTGGCTTTACAGCTGATGGCCTTGCAGGGCTGCCTCGGCGCTTTCGATACGCTGTATCACCATGAATTGACCGAGGCGCTGCCGGGACGATCCACGGCGCGACGCGAACTGTCCATTCATGCGTTGCGGGCGCTGATTTACAGCGCTTTGTTTATCGGCCTGTCGGCGTGGTCTTTTCAGGGCTGGTGGGCGCTGGCATTGCTGCTGATCTTTACGATAGAAATTGTCCTGACCTTGTGGGATTTTGTCGTAGAAGACCGCACCCGCTTATTGCCCGCCACGGAACGCGTTACCCACACCGTGTTGGCTATGAACGGCGGCGCCTTCATTGCACTGCTAGCGATCGGCACGCCCGAGTTGTTCGCCTTGCCGACCGCCCTTGTGTGGCAGCCTCATGGCGGCTTGAGTGTCTTCCTCGCCCTGGCCGGTGTTGGCGTCGGCCTGTCGGGCTTGCGCGATGCCTGGGCTGCGCGCGCCATCGGTCGTATGCAGGAGCGTGACGCAGCCGGCGCGCCGGTGCGCTTTGCCGACACGGAACGCAGCTTCCTCATCACGGGCGGCACCGGCTTTATCGGACAACGGCTGATACGTGCTTTGCTGCGCGATGGGCAGCGCGTTACGGTACTGACCCGGCAGGTGAAGCAGGCGGCGTGGCTGTTTGATGGCCGTGTCGAGTGCGTTGCCAGCATGGCGCTGTTGCCGTCATCGCGCCGGTTTGATGTAGTGATCAATCTGGCCGGTGCACGTATCTTGGGCTGGCGCTGGAGTGCCGCGCGGCGTGCGGTGTTACGACAAAGCCGCATAGGATTAACCAGCAAGCTGGTGGATTGGATCGCGGCTGCGGAGCATAAGCCGGCCATGCTGTTGTCGGCGTCAGCAATCGGCTACTACGGCATACAGCAGCGCGGCGACGACACGGAATTGAGCGAACAAGCTGGTCCGCAAGCGATGTTCATGTCCGATCTTTGCCGCGAATGGGAGGAGGCCGCGTACGCTGCCGAGGCGCATGGCGTCCGCGTTGCCTGCATGCGTTTTGGGCTGGTGCTCGGCACTCAGGGGGCGCTGCCGATGATGCTGTTGCCGATTAAGCTGGGTCTTGGCGGCCCGCTGGGCGGAGGTAAGCAATGGCTGTCGTGGATGCATGTCGATGACCTGATTGGCGGCATTGCTCATTTGTGCCGAACCCAGGGCGATGGCAACTATAACTTCACTGCGCCGGAAACGCTCTCGCAGGCGGAGTTCAGCCGGGTGGCGGCATCGGTGTTGCGCCGCCCTTTCGGTATGCCGACGCCGGGCTGGCCTATGCGGCTGGTGCTGGGGGAGCAAGCGGATCTGCTGCTAGAGGGGCAACGGGTGGCGCCCGCCAAGCTACTGAGCCGTGGATTCACGTTCGCCTATCCGAAGCTGGATGGCGCGCTACGCAACTTGCTAAGCTAGCTTTTACGCGGTGGTGTCCCGATGCGGATGCCCATTACTTTTCCTGCTTGAGTGGTTTGCCTTTGTCCATCACTTCACGGCAGTCGCCTTTGAAATTGGCGTTGTCGTAGTTGGACCAGCCATAGCTGTCGACGTAGCGCTTGTGCTGCTTGAACTGCTTGCTGAGGAAGCTCCACTCCAGCTTTTCATCGTCGTACTGGATGTCGCCCAGATCGAGCAGGGTGTGGAATATATTCTCGGTGGCCAGCCGCGCCTTGCGGTGACGCTGCAGCTGCTTCACTTTTTCCGGATAGCGTTCCTTGTATTCGTCCGAATACCAGACCATGGCTGGCACGTGGAATTCAAATTGCGTGTTGTGGCCGTGGAAGGCGAGGTTGCAGGTGCCGTCGTACAAAGTCTGGCCGTGGTCGGCCACGTAGACCATGGAGGTCAGCTGCTGCGTGTCCTTCAACTGGCCGATCACCTGCGACAGGAACCAGTCGGTGTACAGGATCGAATTGTCGTAGCTGTTGTTCAGCTGCGGTTTGATTTTCAGATCGGTGTAGACCGGCTTATCGATGCCGAACAGCGACGGCTGCCATTTGTCGAATTCCTTCGGATAGCGCTGGCTATAGTTCCAGTGGTTGCCCAGCGTGTGCAGCACGATCAGCTTTTTCGGCGCCGGGTCGGCAATCGCGTGCTGCAGCGGCTCCAGCAAAATCTGGTCGAAGTTGGAGTTGTTGGTGAAGCCGCCCAGGTTCATGAACTGGATCACGTTGGCTTCTTTGGCAAACACCGACACCGGGGTGTCGAACTGGCCGAACGAGATCTGGTTTGACAGCCAGAAGGTCTTGAAGCCAGCTTCCTTGTACGCGGTGATGAAGGATTTTTCGTAGAAGCCGTCCTTCAGGCTTTGCATGGATGGCTTGCGCGAGATGATCACCGGCACCGACAGGCGCGTGGCCGAAACCGAGGTAATCACATCGGGCAGCGTTATCAGGTTGGCTTCCTGCTTGAGCAGCGGCGTGGTGTCGCGCGTGTAGCCATTGACGCCCCAGCGGTCGTAGCGCGACGATTCGCCGATCACCATGATGACGATTTCCGGCGTGTCGTTTCTTGCCGGCTGATGCGCGCCGAAGGTGAAACTGCTGCTGCGCTGGCCCAAATCGGCCAGGTATTCGCGCTCCTTGTAGAAATCGAGGCCGCGCGCGCTCAGGCCAAACGGCCACGAGGCGGCGAAGTCGCTAAAGCCCAGCGGCGAACGCATGCGCCAAGGCAGCGCTGGCCAATGCCAGCCGCTGCGGCCGGCGCCGGCGATGGCTGCGTGCTCGGGATCCCTGTCCTCTACCGCATCTTCTTCCTCCGACGCTTCCTCTTCGCTGGCAGCGGCACTCTCGGCCGAGCCGACGCCAACCAGCCGCAGCGCCGAACTGAACGCAGAGCCGATCGCCGAACCACCGGCGCTGAACGATGCAGCCAGCCCAGGCGCTGGCTTGGCGCTGGCATGCACCGGCGGCGCGGCCGGCTTGGCGCTGACGCCGAATTCCCAGCCATAGGTCCACAGCGCGGCCAGCGCTACTAATATAGCAAGCGTGATCCAGCGCGTTTTGCCGCGCCACGCCAGCGTTGGACTGCGGCGGGCGGCAAGCTGCACCGCGATCCACCAGACGATCACGCCCAGCAGCACGGCGCCCATCAGCCACACTTTGCGGCCGAGGAATTCCAGCGCCTCTTTCGGGCTGGTCTCGGCGATGATGCCGAGGTGGTGAGTCGAGATGCCCTGGCCGTAGTAAATGAATAAATAAAGCTCGGTCGGCAGCGCCAGGAAGGCCGGAATCAGCAGCCAGTGGAACCACGCCGGCCTTCCGATCACGCCCCACACCACCAGCCAGGCCAGCAGTTCCACCACCAGCACATGGGTCAATTCCGGCACCTGCTTGCCCAGCAACAGCGGCACGCAGGGTACCAGCGACAGCAGCAGGTAACTGATCAAAACAAATAGCGGGGCGGGGCGCAACAGGGATCGCATGCGGAGAGACGGGCGGTTGAAGTATTTGCTATTATCAAGTGTTTCTTGACCTTCGGGCTAGTCTTTGCTTCCCCCTTGCAAGCCGCATAGCGCCGTGAAATTGGTTGACTGACCCTCACTTCACGTCTATACTCGCGAGTTCTCAATTTATTCTGCACATCGTATACGTTGAATCTGGCTGCTCCATGAGAGCGGCTGTTTGCGCCTCCGACGGCCCAATAGATCGAGAGAAGGTTTTATGTCCCCGGCACTTTGCCGGGTTGTTAATGTTGTTATTTAGTTGGGTTTAGAACGATGCCAACCATCAATCAACTGATTCGCCAACCACGTACCAAACTGGTCGTGAAAAGCAAATCGCCGGCGCTGGAAAACAGCCCGCAAAAACGTGGCGTGTGCACCCGTGTGTACACCACCACTCCTAAGAAGCCTAACTCGGCACTGCGTAAAGTTGCCAAAGTGCGTCTGACCAACGGTTTCGAGGTAATCTCGTACATCGGCGGTGAAGGCCACAATCTGCAGGAACACAGCGTTGTTCTGCTGCGCGGCGGTCGTGTAAAAGACTTGCCAGGTGTGCGTTACCACATGGTTCGCGGTGCACTGGATACCCAGGGCGTTAAAGACCGTAAACAAGCTCGCTCGAAATACGGTGCTAAACGCGCTAAAGCGAAGAAGTAATCTACATTAATTGAGTTGAACCGGTCGCGAGACCGAGTAAGTGGATGGCTATGATGGCCGCCGCGAGTGCCTCAGGCGCTCAACTGAAGATAAAGGAAATGACATGCCACGTCGTCGTGAAGTACCCAAGCGCGAAATCCTGCCGGATCCAAAATTCGGCAACACTGATGTCGCCAAATTCGTAAACGTTCTGATGTTGTCCGGTAAAAAATCGGTCGCAGAAAACATCATCTACGGTGCTTTCGAGCACATCACCCAAAAATCGGGTAAAGATCCGCTGGAAGTGTTCGCTACCGCGATCAACAACGCCAAGCCGCTGGTTGAGGTTAAATCCCGCCGCGTTGGTGGTGCTAACTACCAAGTGCCAGTGGAAGTTCGCCCAGTGCGTCGTATGGCTCTGTCCATGCGTTGGCTGCGTGAAGCTGCTAACAAGCGCAGCGAAAAATCGATGCCACAACGTCTGGCCGGCGAACTGCTGGAAGCCGCTGAAGGCCGTGGCGGTGCGATGAAGAAGCGTGACGAAGTTCACCGCATGGCTGAAGCGAACAAAGCGTTCTCGCACTTCCGCTTCTAATCAAATCGGCCAGCGCGTGCGCGCGCTGGTTGTTATCTGTTGTTCGAGGCCGGGCTCATTTTTTTCCCAAAAAATGGCGCTCGGTTTTGTCCATTAAAAGATTTAGGAATAATTATGGCCCGCAAGACCCCCATCGAGCGCTACCGCAATATCGGTATTTCCGCTCACATCGATGCAGGTAAGACCACCACCACCGAACGCGTTCTGTTCTACACGGGCGTGAACCACAAAATCGGTGAAGTTCACGATGGCGCCGCCACCATGGACTGGATGGAGCAAGAGCAGGAACGCGGTATTACCATTACCTCGGCTGCGACCACTTGCTTCTGGAAAGGCATGGCGAACAACTTCCCAGAACACCACATCAACATCATCGACACCCCAGGCCACGTTGACTTCACCATTGAAGTTGAACGTTCGATGCGCGTGTTGGACGGTGCTTGCATGGTTTACTGCGCAGTGGGCGGTGTACAGCCACAGTCGGAAACCGTATGGCGTCAGGCTAACAAGTACAAAGTGCCACGTCTGGCCTTCGTCAACAAGATGGACCGTACCGGTGCCAACTTCTTCAAAGTGTACGAGCAAATGCGCGCACGCCTGAAGGCTAACCCAGTCCTGATCCAGATCCCAATCGGCGCCGAAGACAACTTCAAAGGCGTGATCGATCTGGTCAAGATGAAAGCGATCCTGTGGGATGACGCATCGCAAGGCATGAAATTCGACTACGTCGATATCCCTGCTGAGCTGGCTGATTCGGCTGCTGAGTGGCGCGAGAAGATGGTTGAAGCCGCTGCTGAAGCGAACGAAGACCTGATGAACAAGTACCTGGAAGAAGGCGACCTGACCGAAGCCGAGATCAAAAAAGCGCTGCGTGATCGCACCATCGCTTCGGAAATCGTTCCTATGCTGTGCGGTACCGCCTTCAAAAACAAAGGCGTACAGGCCATGCTGGACGCGGTCATCGAGTACCTGCCATCGCCGATCGACATCGCTGACGTTAAAGGCACCGATGAAGACGAAGCCCCGACCACCCGCAAGGCGTCGGACGACGAGAAATTCTCGGCACTGGCATTCAAGATCATGACCGACCCGTTCGTAGGTCAGCTGGCCTTCTTCCGCGTGTACTCGGGTGCCATCAATTCGGGCGACACCGTGTACAACTCGGTGAAAGGTCGTAAAGAGCGTCTGGGCCGTATTCTGCAGATGCACGCTAACCAGCGCGAAGAGATCAAAGAAGTGCGCGCCGGCGACATCGCCGCTGCGGTTGGTCTGAAAGACGTGACCACCGGCGAAACCCTGTGCGATCCAGCGTCGATCATCGTTCTGGAACGCATGGTGTTCCCTGAGCCAGTGATTCAACAGGCGGTAGAACCAAAAACCAAGGCTGACCAGGAAAAAATGGGTCTGGCACTGAACCGTCTGGCGCAGGAAGATCCTTCGTTCCGCGTGAAAACCGACGAAGAGTCGGGTCAGACCATCATCGGTGGTATGGGCGAGCTGCACCTGGAAATTATCGTTGACCGTATGAAGCGCGAATTCGGCGTGGAAGCCACCGTGGGTAAACCACAGGTTGCCTACCGCGAAACCGTGCGCAAATCGGTCTCCGATGTTGAAGGCAAGTTCGTTAAGCAGTCCGGTGGTCGTGGTCAGTATGGTCACGCCGTTGTGACCCTGGAACCACAGGAACAAGGTAAAGGCTTCGAGTTCGTCGACGCAATTAAAGGCGGTGTGATTCCACGTGAATTCATCCCTGCAGTTGAAAAAGGCGTGCGCGAAACCCTGAACACCGGTGTTCTGGCTGGCTACCCAGTGGTTGACGTTAAAGTCACCCTGACCTTCGGTTCGTACCACGATGTTGACTCGAACGAAAATGCGTTCCGCATGGCCGGTTCGATGGCATTCAAAGAAGCTTGCCGTCGCGCTAACCCAGTCATCCTGGAACCAATGATGGCTGTTGAAGTCGAAACGCCGGAAGACTACGCTGGTACCGTGATGGGCGATCTGTCGTCCCGCCGCGGTATGGTGCAGGGCATGGACGAAATCCCAGGCGGCGGCGGCAAGATTATCAAAGCCGAAGTGCCACTGTCGGAAATGTTTGGTTACTCGACCACCCTGCGTTCCGCAACGCAAGGTCGTGCAACCTACACCATGGAGTTCAAGCACTACTCCGAGGCGCCTAAGCACGTTATCGACGCTATCGTTACCGCGAAAGCTAAGTAATTCTGTAATTTTTGCAGCCGGATAGATCATCCGGCTGCACATTTAAAACTTTGAGGATGAATCAAAATGGCAAAAGAAAAGTTCGAGCGGACTAAACCGCACGTCAACGTAGGCACCATCGGTCACGTCGACCACGGCAAAACCACTCTGACCGCAGCAATCGCTACCGTTCTGTCGAAGAAATTCGGCGGCGAAGCTAAAGCTTACGACCAGATCGATGCAGCACCAGAAGAAAAAGCACGCGGCATTACCATCAACACCGCTCACGTTGAGTACGAAACCGCCGCACGTCACTACGCTCACGTAGACTGCCCAGGCCACGCCGACTACATCAAAAACATGATTACCGGTGCAGCGCAGATGGACGGCGCGATCCTGGTGTGCTCCGCAGCTGACGGCCCAATGCCACAGACCCGCGAACACATCCTGCTGGCTCGTCAAGTTGGCGTTCCATACATCGTCGTGTTCCTGAACAAGTGCGATCTGGTGGATGACGAAGAGCTGCTGGAACTGGTTGAAATGGAAGTGCGTGAGTTGCTTTCGAAATACGAGTTCCCAGGCGACGACCTGCCTATCATCAAAGGTTCGGCACGTAAAGCACTGGACGGCGACACCGGTCCTCTGGGCGAGCAAGCCATCATGGCGCTGGCCGATGCACTGGATTCGTACATCCCTACGCCAGAGCGCGCAGTGGACGGCGCCTTCCTGATGCCAGTAGAAGACGTGTTCTCGATCTCGGGTCGCGGCACCGTGGTGACCGGTCGTGTTGAGCGCGGTATCGTGAAAGTTGGCGAAGAGATCGAAATCGTCGGCATCATCGACACCGTCAAAACCACCTGCACCGGCGTGGAAATGTTCCGCAAACTGCTGGACCAAGGTCAAGCAGGCGACAACGTTGGTCTGCTGCTGCGCGGCACCAAGCGTGAAGACGTGCAACGTGGTCAAGTTCTGGCAAAACCAGGCTCGATCAAGCCGCACAACCACTTCACCGGCGAGATCTACGTTCTGTCGAAAGACGAAGGCGGTCGTCACACTCCGTTCTTCAACAACTATCGTCCACAGTTCTACTTCCGTACGACTGACGTGACCGGTTCGATCGAACTGCCAGCGGACAAAGAAATGGTTATGCCAGGCGACAACGTGTCGATCACCGTTAAGCTGATCAACCCGATCGCGATGGAAGAAGGTCTGCGCTTCGCTATCCGCGAAGGTGGCCGTACCGTCGGCGCCGGCGTTGTGGCTAAAATCATCGCTTAATTTTTAAGCGTGATTGAAACAGGGGCGGGATGGTGTGATACCATCTCGCCCTTGTGTTCCAAACTCGTTCTTTTTAAAATTGCTGGCGCTACAAAGTTGCCAGTTCGCTCTTTGAGGGAATTATCATGACCGTTACCAATCAAAAAATCCGTATCCGCCTGAAGGCTTTCGACTACAAGCTGATCGACCAGTCCGCACTGGAAATCGTTGACACCGCTAAGCGCACCGGCGCCGTTGTCAAAGGCCCAGTTCCACTGCCAACCCGCATCCAGCGTTTCGACGTTCTGCGTTCGCCGCACGTGAACAAAACCTCGCGCGACCAGTTCGAGATCCGTACCCACCAGCGCCTGATGGACATCGTCGACCCAACCGACAAAACCGTTGACGCACTGATGAAGCTGGACCTGCCAGCTGGCGTTGATGTCGAAATCAAACTGCAGTAATCGTTTTTAAGTGGGCAGCGCTGTGTAGCGCTACTGCCGACTGAGGAAAGGGCCGGACGTGCAAACGTCCGGCCCTTTTGTTTTGATCAGTTCCAGGCCAGCACAGCGGCCGCCAGTGCCGGCGCCGGCTCGCCCATTTTGCGGGTGCTGTGGCGTGCCGGGCCTTGTTCGGTGAAGGGGCGCATCAGGTAGTGGCGCGCCATGGCAGCGCCGCCGATGGCAATCGCATTATTGCCGAAATGCGGGGTGCGGATGGTGGGCGCCGGCAGACCGGTGGCGCTGGCGCAGTCGTCCAGCACGCCGCGTCCCGGGCCGATGAAGCGCTCGCCCAGCCGCAAGGCCGCGCCGCCGATGACAATGCACATCGGGTCGAACGCCACCCACAGATTATTCAACAGCACGCCGAGATTGCGGCCGGCCGCAGCCACCGCCTGCGCGGCGTTGGCGTCGCCCGTTTCGGCTTCGGTGAACAATTGCTCCAGCTGCTCCGGCGTCGATGGCTGCAGCTTGCCATAGACTTCGTCGAGCAATGCTTGCAGGCCGATCAGCGCGTCGGCGCAGCCGCGCCGTCCGCACGAGCAGGGCGGTCCGCCTTGCTGCAGGATGGTGTGGCCGACCTCGCCCGCAAAGCCGTACAAGCCGGTCAGCAGGCGGCCGTTGACGATGATGCCGGCGCCCACGCCGTAGCCGATACTCAGGTAAATCAGCGGGTCGGTGCCGATCTGGCCGGAAAATTCCAGCTCGGCCAGCGCTGCCACATTCGCTTCATTCTGGATGAACAGCGGCAGCTCGGCCAGCGCGCCGCCGGCAAAGTGGGCGCGCAGCTGGGCCGCTACATCGACATTGCGCCAACCCAGGTGGGGCGCGTAGTGCAGCACACCAGTGGCGTCGTCGACGACGCCATGCAAACCGATGCCCACGCCCAGCACGGTACGGCCATCCAGCACGCTGCAGGTGGCCAGCTCGGCCAGGCCTTGCGCTGCCAGCGCGATGCAACCGGCGCTGTCGGCCGGATCGAGATAGGGCAGTTCCTGCTCGGCCAGCACTTCGCCCAGCAGGTTGGTGGCGACGATGCGCGCCATGCCGATGCCCATGTCGGCGCCCAGCAGGGCCAGCCGTTCACCATCAAGCTGCAGCGGGGTGGCGCGCCGGCCCAGCGCACCAGTGGCGCGCAGCTCGGTTTCGGTCAGCCAGCCTTCGTCCAGCAGCTCGCGCACCAGCAGGCTGACGGTGGACTTGGTCAATCCCACGGTCTCGGCCAGCGCCGCGCGCGACAAGCCTGGCTCGCTGCACAACTGGCGCACCAGTGCCATGCGATTGATTTGCTTGAGTAACTGCTGGTCGCCAGCGACGATCATGGTCGTGTTTCCAAAGTGGTGCGTCAGCGGATCATACACCAAGCTTGTCACAACAACTATTAATCTACCGGCAGGGATAGGCCGAACCATCTTGGTGCACCTTTACAACGATTTACATTTATTCGCTGTCCAATTTGTTCGACCAATTGACGAATAAAGACGTTTCTCATATCCTCAGCTTGTCTAATAAATCATAAGAGCACATCGGACAGCTTCCACCAGGCGGGCATCACACCGCCGTCCGTGTTCTGCGGCACCCGTACCGAACTACCCAGCAGTCAGTTTGAGTAGCAATTAGTCCCGGCAAAGCAGCGCCGGAATAATCATAAAATAAGGAGATGAAGTGCGTACTTCTATGAAAACGTTTTCAACCGCGCCACGACAGCGCCGCCTGATGAGTTTGGCCGTGGCTGGTGCGTGTGCGGCATTCAGCGTCGCCCAGGCGCAAGACACCACCGCCACTACGCCGTCCGTGGTGGTGACCGGTATCCGCGCCAGTATGCAGTCGACCCTGAACCTGAAGCGCAATTCCGATGGTATCGTCGACGGCATCGTGGCTGAAGACATGGGTAAATTCCCGGATACCAACCTGGCCGAATCGCTGCAACGGATTTCCGGTGTCTCGATCGACCGCAGCAACGGCGAGGGCCAGAAAGTCACCGTGCGCGGCCTGGGCCCGGACTTCAATCTGGTGCTGCTGAATGGGCGCCAGATGCCAACCACCGACCTGAGCGACCTGTCCGGCCGTTCGTTCGACTTCTCCAACCTGGCCTCGGAATCGATTTCGCAGCTGCAGGTCTACAAGACCGGCCGTGCCGACAGCCCAAGCGGCGGCATCGGCGCCACCATCAACGTGGTGAGCGCGCGTCCGTTCGACAACCCAGGCTTGCATGCCAGCGTCGGCGTCAAAGCGCTCAAGGACACTTCCAACGACCACGTGCCTGACCTGTACAAGGGCAAGAGCGTCACGCCGGAAGTCTCGGGCATTTACTCGGACACCAGCGCCGACGGCCGTTTTGGCGTGTCGCTGAGCGCCAGCTACCAGTCGCGCGATTCCGGCGTCAACCGCGCCGGCCTGTTCAACGGCTACCAGGGTCCTTACCTGGGTTCGGCCGTGATTGACGGCCAGACTCTGCCGCAGCCAGGCAAGCCGGGCTCGCAAAACATCACCAACCGTCCGGCCCAGGACGCGCTGTACTCGATCCCGCAAAACTTCGGCTACAACAGCTCCGCCATCCAGCGTCAGCGCACCAACGGCCAGCTGACTTTGCAGTTCCGCCCGGTCAAGGAACTGACCACCACGGTTGACTACACCTATTCGGAACAAAAGATCCAGACCAAGCGTACCGAGTTGAGCGTCTGGTTCGCGCAGACCCCGACCTCCACCAGCACCTGGCCGAGCGGCCACGTGGTGAGCCCGCTGACCTATCAGGAAGTCTACCCGACGCCGCAGGATATCTCGGTGGTGGGCGGCGATTTCGCCACCAAGACCAAGAACCAGTCGCTGGGCTTCAACGCGGTGTGGAAAGCCAGCGCCGACCTGAAAGTGGAGTTTGACGCCCACCATTCGACCGCCGAGTCGGGCGCCGACAGCCCGTTCGGTTCCGAGAATTCCCTGTCCAACGCCAGCTTCAGCCGTGGCACCACCAAGATCGACTTCACCACCGAACTGCCGGTGCTGAGTATGCCTGCTGCCAACCTGGCGGCAGCGCCGATCCAGGCCGCCGGTTCGTGGTTCCACAACAGCTACGAGAAATCGGTGGTCAAGCAGGCCCAGGCCAAGGCCAACCTGAAGCTGATGGAAGCGTCCGACCTGAACTTCGGCGTCAGCTACACCGACACCAGCAACCGTTCGACCTACGCCAACGTGCAGAACAACACCTGGGGCGGCGCCACCAAGGCCTCGGACTATCCATCCACCCTGTGGACGGCCAACCCGATGTCGTCGTTCTTCAACAAGCTGGGCGGCTCCAATTCGCCTAACCTGTTTGCCACCCTGTACAGCTTCGACTTCGCGCAAGTGCGCCAGGTGACCGCCAATGCGGTTGGCAATCAGGCCGCTTACCTGCCGAACATGACCAAGCCGGACACCGACCGCCTGCTGGACGAAAAAACCACCTCGGCCTACGCCTCGTTCAATACCGACTGGGATACCGCGATTCCATTCCACTCGTCGGTGGGCCTGCGCTTTGAGCGCACCAAGGTCTCCTCGACCGCGCAAGTGCTGCCAGGTACGGCCGTGGTGTGGGTGGCGCAAAATGAGCTGCCGATCACCTTTGGCGGCCAGGCCTTCAGCAACACCGATGCGTCCTACACCAATGTGCTGCCGGCCCTGAATCTGGATGCCGATATCCGCAGCGACATGAAGCTGCGCGCCAGCGCCGGCGTCACCATCGGCCGCGCCCGCTATGACCAGCTGCAGGGCGGCCTGACGCTGGGCACCATCGCCAACGTGTTTACCGGCGGTAGCGCCTCGGTCGGCAACCCGGCGCTGAAACCGGTCAAGTCGAAAAACCTGGATCTGGCGTGGGAATGGTATTACGACAAGCAGAGCTTGCTGTCGCTGGCCCTGTTCCGCAAGCAGATGGATAACTATGCGGGCCAGACGCTGGTGTCGCAGTCGCTGTACAACCTGCATACGCCGGTGGGCGGCGCCTACTACAAGGCGGCGCTGGCGAACGGCTGTACCGCAGCGGATACCAACTGCATCCGTAACTACATCCTGGGTAACTTCGACGGCCAGCCGGGCGTCAAGAAAACCGGCGTGAAAGCCGACGGCATGCTGGACGGTACCATCACCGGCCTGTCGAGCGACCCTATCCTGATGTTCAACACCACCACCTACGCCAACCAGAAATCGGCCAACGTCAGCGGTGCCGAGGTCAACGTGCAGCATATGTTTGGCCAGAGCGGCTTCGGCGTACAGGCGAACTACACTTACGTGCACTCGCCGCTGAAGTACAACAACGCCGACGTCAACGACCAGTTCGCGATTCTGGGGCTGAGCAATTCCGCCAATCTGGTCGGTATCTTTGAAAACAAAGACTGGTCGGTGCGGGTGGCCTACAACTGGCGCGACTCCTTCCTGGCCGCGACGGTGGACGGTAATGGCCGCGCAGCGCCGGTGTACACTGACGCTTATGGCCAGGTCGACCTTAGCGTCGGCTACAACTTCAACAAGAACCTGAGCTTCCAGGGTGAGGCCATCAACCTCACCGACCGCACTACGCGCCAGCACGGCCGTACCGAGGCGGCCACCCTGAATGTGACGCAAGCTGGTCCGCGTTACATGCTGGGCCTGCGCTACAAGTTCTAAGTCAGTCCGCAGGCCGTCGCCTTGGGCGGCGGCCTGTTTTTCCGAGAGAATTCATGTCCGCCAGTGTCACCGCTATTGCCGAGATCGATTGCACGCGCAGCGCCGAGCTGCGTGGCGACGGTAGCCAGCCCTTGCCCGATGAGGTGCTGTGCTCGCCGGTACCGCTGGTCCTGCGCGGGCTGGTGGCGCACTGGCCGCTGGTGCAGGCGGCGCAGCGTTCGGCGCGCGCGGCCGACACCTATTTGCGGCGTTTTTACCGCGGTGCGACCGTGCTGGGCAGTCATCGCCCGCCGGGCAGCGACGGCCGCATTTTTTATAACGATGCCCTGAACGGTTTCAATTTCGACAGCCAGATGGTGCGCTTCGACCAGGTGCTCGATAGCCTGGCGGCCTACCTCGATGCGCCGGCGCCGCCGACCTTGTATGTCGGCTCGACCACCATCGACACCTGCCTGCCTGGCCTGCGCGCCGAGAACGATTTGAATCTTGGTGCGCGCGACCCGCTGGCCAGCCTGTGGATCGGCAACCGCACCCGCATCCCGGCCCACTACGACGTGCCGGACAACCTGGCCTGCGTGGCGGCCGGCCGCCGCCGCTTTACCCTGTTCCCGCCGGAGCAATTGCAGAACCTGTATGTGGGACCGCTCGATGTCACGCCGGCCGGGCAGTCGGTCAGCATGGTCGATTTGCACCAGCCCGACCTGGCGCGCTACCCGCGCTTTGCCGAGGCGCTGGCGCACGCGCAGTCGGCCGAACTGGCGGCGGGCGACGCCGTGTTCATTCCCAGCATGTGGTGGCACCACGTGGAAGGACTGGAGCCGTTCAACATCCTGATCAACTACTGGTGGCGGCAATCGCCGGCATGGATGGACACACCGTTCAATGCCTTGCTGCTGGGCCTGATGACCATGCGCGACTTGCCGCCGGCGCAGCGCGCAGCATGGCAGGAAATCTTCCGCCACTATATTTTCGACAGCGACGGCAGCGAGGCGGCGCATCTGCCGCCAGCTGCACGCGGCTTGCTGGCGCCGCTCGATGAGGCAGCTGCGCGCGTGTTGCGGGCCCAGTTGCTGAACCGGCTCAATCGCTAGCAGCCGGCTGTAAAGACTCTGCTGTACTGAGAGGGGGAGGGGCGGGTCGTGCCGCCCCGACACTTGCACAGGCCGCGCCGTCCCGGCGGCCTGTTTTTTTTGCCCCAGTACCGGTAGAGTACGTCTCATGCTTGCCATCCTCGATCACCATTTATTGGACGCCGCCGCCCGCCCGGGCCTGCGCGGTGCGGCCCGCCTTGCTGCGGAATGCTGGTATTTCGGCATCAAGGAAGCGCGCGCTTGTTTGTTTGTCGCGCTGTTCTTTGCCGCCGTGTTCCTGGTGCCGCGCGCTGGCCTGCTGGGGCTGCCGCGCTACGATGTGCTGCTGATCGTGGCGCTGGGCATACAGGCGTGGATGGTGTGGGCCAAGCTGGAAACCTGGGACGAATTGAAGGCGGTCAGCCTGTTTCACGTAGTCGGCTTTGTGCTGGAGGTGTTCAAGACCTCGGGGCCTATCCAGTCGTGGAGCTATCCGGACTTTGCCTACACCAAGCTGTTTGGCGTGCCGCTGTTTTCCGGCTTTATGTATGCCGCGGTGGGTAGCTACATCATCCAGGCCTGGCGCTTGTTCGACTTGCGGATACGCCATCATCCGCCGTACTGGATGGCGGCCCTGATTGCCATCCTCATCTATGCCAATTTCTTCACCCATCACTATATTGGTGATTATCGCTGGTACCTGGCGGCCTGCGCGCTGGGGCTGTATGCGCGCACCACGGTGCTGTTCCGGCCGCTGGACCGGGAGCGCCGCATGCCGCTGGCGCTGTCCTTCGTACTGATCGGCTTTTTCATCTGGCTGGCCGAGAACATCAGCACTTTCTGGGGCGTGTGGCGCTATCCCCATCAGCTGGGCGCCTGGTCGGCGGTCCACGTCAGCAAGTGGAGTTCCTGGTCCCTGCTGGTGGTGATGACCTTCACCATCGTCGGCCACCTCAAGCACATCAAGGCCCGCATCCACGTCCCGGAGGCGTAGCGCGGGCCCGGCGCTGACTTAGCCGCGGCGCTGGCGGCGGCGGGCCAGCGCGCCCAGCAGCAGCGCGCCGGCGCCGAACATCAGCCAGGCATCCGGTTCGGGCACCGGCGTGGTCGGCACCACCGAGGTTTTCAGGTAGATGTCGGAGCGGATGAACCATTGCAGCTCCAAGGTGCCGCCGACGTCGGAATTATTGGTGAAGGTATAGCTCCAATCCTTGCTCAGGCTGCCCGAGGCCTGGCCGGTCGCCAGATCCAGGGCGTCGCTGTGGTAGTACAGCTCCGAGATGCCGGGGGTGAGATAAGGGAAGATGGGGCTGGCGGAGAAGCCCAGACCGGAGTGCACTTCCAGGCTGTTGTTGGGCAGCAGCGCGCCCTCGGTGGAGCTGGCATGCATGGAGAGCAGCCCGGTAATCGTGAGGACGGTGTGCGGCTTGACGAACAGACCGTAGCTGGCGTTGACGTCGGCACGGGGGCCGGCGAAGGGGATGGCGGACTGGACGAACTCGTCACTGGTGTGGGCTGCCGCCGAAATATCGCCCAGGTAGCCGCCGCCGAAGGTGGCGATGGACTGCGACAGGGCCGAGCTGAGATTGGTGCCGCTCGCCGGCAGGCCATAGCTGCTGCTGGAGCCATTGTCCTGGTACGAGGCGGTCTGGCCGTTGCTGGCGATGACGGAATACTGGCTTGAGCCGCTGGCGTTGGCGATGAAGCCGGCGGCCAGGCCGTCGTTCGGGGTCGGATCGGATACCGTGATCTTGAGGCCGGTAAGGGTGACAGAGGTGTCGACCTTGGCGGCGGCATTCAGGCAGGGTAGGCCGAAAATCAGGCTGCCAAGCAGCCATGCATGAGCGGTGTGCTTCATGTCTTTCCTTTGTGTGAGAGGTAAAAAAAGGGCAATGAGAGCTGTCAAAAGATGTGAATTTGACAGCTATGTAAAATACAACATTATTTACTTCTAAATACTCACAAATTCCCACCGGCATGCCGCGCCGGGAAGTTGACATACCCCGTAATAAGTTGTTGCGTCAACCCCCAAATCACGCTACACTAGCCGGCTTCGGTATGGATTCCGTCTTTTTATTGGTCCGTACTATTTTGTAGTTCAACATATCCCCGCCCAATCGTAGGTGGGAATTGGAGAAAAAATGAGCCTTGGCCTCCTCGGTCGCAAGGTTGGTATGATGCGCATCTTCACCGATGACGGGGACTCGATCCCAGTCACCGTGGTTGACGTATCGAACAACCGTGTTGCGCAAATCAAAACTCCTGAAGTGGATGGTTACTCCGCTGTTCAGGTCGCATATGGTCAACGTCGCGCTTCCCGCGTGACCAAAGCCGTTGCTGGTCACCACGCTAAAGCCGGTGTTGAAGCTGGTACTCTGCTGAAAGAGTTCCGCGTTGATGCTGCTAAAGCTGCCGAACTGAAAGCTGGCGAAGTTGTCGCCGTTTCCCTGTTCGAAGTCGGTCAGAAGATCGACGTTCAAGGTGTGTCGATTGGTAAAGGCTATGCCGGTACCATCAAGCGTCACAACTTTGCTTCGGGCCGTGCTACCCACGGTAACTCGCGTTCGCACAACGTTCCAGGTTCGATTGGTATGGCGCAAGATCCAGGCCGCGTATTCCCTGGTAAACGCATGACCGGTCACATGGGTGACGTCACCTGCACCGTGCAGAACCTCGAAATCGCCCGTATCGACGCCGACCGTCAGCTGCTGCTGGTCAAAGGTGCGATCCCTGGCGCCAAAAACGGCCAGGTAGTGGTTTCGCCTGCTGTCAAAGTTAAAGCAAAGAAGGGAGCTTAAACGATGGAACTCAAGCTCTTGAACGCTCAAGGTCAAGCCGCCTCTAACGTAGCTGCCGCCGATACCGTCTTCGGCCGTGACTACAACGAAGCCCTGATCCACCAGATCGTCGTTGCTTACCAAGCCAATGCTCGCAGCGGCAACCGTAAACAAAAAGACCGTGAAGAAGTCCACCACACGACCAAAAAGCCATGGCGCCAAAAAGGTACCGGCCGTGCGCGTGCTGGTATGTCGTCGTCGCCACTGTGGCGCGGCGGTGGTCGCATCTTCCCGAACTCGCCTGACGAGAACTTCACCCACAAAGTGAACAAGAAGATGTACCGCGCTGGCGTGTGCTCGATCCTGTCGCAACTGGCCCGTGAAGACCGCCTGGTCGTGATCGAAGATCTGTCGATCGAAGCACCAAAAACCAAGCTGCTGTCGCAAAAGCTGACCGGCCTGGGCTTCGACTCCGTGCTGATCATCACCGACACCGCGAACGAAAACCTGGAACTGGCTTCCCGCAACCTGCCGAACGTGCTGGTTGTTGAGCCACGTCACGCTGATCCAATGTCGCTGGTCTTCTACAAAAAGATCCTGGTGACCAAGGCTGCGCTGGCTAAGATTGAGGAGATGCTGGCATGAGCGCATTGAAATTTAGCGAAGAACGCCTGCTGAAAGTACTGGTTGCTCCAGTGATTTCCGAAAAGGCCACCATGGTCGCGGAAAAGAACGAGCAGATCGTGTTCCGTGTTACCACCGACGCGACCAAGCCAGAGATCAAGGCTGCCGTCGAACTGCTGTTCAAAGTCGAAGTGGCATCGGTGCAAACCGTGAACCGCGAAGGCAAGCAAAAGCGTTCGGGCGCCCACATCGGCCGCCGCAACCACACCAAGCGTGCTTTCGTGTGCCTAAAACCAGGCCAGGAAATCAATTTCACCGAGGAGGCTAAATAATGGCACTCGTTAAGATGAAGCCAACCTCCCCAGGCCGTCGTGGCATGGTGAAAGTTGTGAACTCGGACCTGTTCAAGGGCCGTCCGTTCGCAGCACTGGTTGAGAAAAAATCGAAAACTGCTGGCCGTAACAACAACGGCCACATCACCACCCGTCACATCGGTGGTGGTCACAAGCAGCACTACCGCGTGATCGACTTCAAGCGCAACAGCAAAGATGGCATTCCAGCGAAAGTGGAACGTATTGAATACGATCCAAACCGCACGGCGCACATCGCTCTGCTGTGCTACGCCGACGGCGCCCGTAGCTACATCATCGCCACCAAAGGCATGGCTGTTGGCGACGCGGTGATGACCGGTTCGGAAGCACCGATCAAGTCGGGTAACTGCCTGCCGATCCGTAACATCCCAGTCGGCACCATCATGAACTGCGTTGAAATGCTGCCAGGTAAAGGTGCCCAAATGGCCCGTACCGCCGGCGCTGGCGTCGTGCTGATGGCCCGTGAAGGTACCTACGCTCAAGTGCGTCTGCGCTCGGGTGAAGTACGTCGCGTGCACATCGAGTGCCGTGCTACCGTGGGTGAAGTCGGCAATGCCGAACACAGCCTGCGTAAGATCGGTAAAGCTGGTGCGATGCGTTGGCGCGGTGTTCGTCCTACCGTTCGCGGTGTGGTCATGAACCCGGTCGATCACCCGCACGGTGGTGGTGAAGGTAAAACCGCAGCTGGTCGTCACCCTGTTTCGCCATGGGGCCAACAGACCAAGGGTAAGAAGACTCGCAGCAACAAGCGTACTTCTTCGATGATCGTCTCGCGCCGCGGCAAGAAATAAGGATAAATCATGACTCGTTCATTGAAAAAAGGGCCGTTCTGTGACGCCCACCTGGTGAAAAAAGTCGAAGCCGCGCAAGCGACCAAAGACAAAAAGCCTATCAAAACCTGGTCCCGTCGCTCGACCATCATGCCTGACTTCATCGGCCTGACGATCGCTGTTCACAACGGCAAGCTGCACGTGCCAGTGTACGTTTCCGAGAACATGGTAGGTCACAAGCTCGGCGAATTCGCGCTGACCCGCACGTTCAAAGGCCATGCCGCTGACAAGAAGGCGAAGAAATAATGGAAACCAAAGCTATCCTCAAAGGCGTGCGCCTGTCGGACCAAAAGGGCCGTCTGGTTGCTGACCTGATCCGTGGCAAGAAAGTTGACGCAGCACTCAACATTCTGCAATTCAGCCCGAAAAAAGGCGCCACCATCATCAAGAAAGTGCTCGAGTCGGCAATCGCCAACGCTGAGCACAACGATGGCGCTGACATCGACGAATTGTTCGTGAAAACGATCTACGTTGAAAAGGGCCCGATCCTGAAGCGCTTCACCGCGCGTGCAAAAGGTCGTGGCGATCGTATTTCGAAACAATCGTGTCACATTTATGTGACCGTCGGCAACTAAGGAGCCAAGATGGGTCAGAAAATTCATCCAACTGGTTTCCGCCTGGCGGTAACCCGTAACTGGGCTTCGCGTTGGTACGCTGGCAATGGTAACTTTGCCGACATGCTGAACGAAGACTTGAAAGCACGTACCTACCTGAAAGCTAAGCTGAAGAACGCTTCGGTTGGCCGCATCGTTATCGAGCGCCCAGCTAAGAACGCACGCTTCACCATCTACAGCTCGCGTCCAGGTGTGGTGATCGGCAAAAAAGGCGAAGACATCGAAGTACTGAAGTCGGCGCTGGCCAAGATCATGGGCGTGCCGGTGCACGTGAACATCGAAGAAATCCGCAAGCCAGAAATCGATTCGCAGCTGATCGCTGACTCGATCGCTCAGCAGCTCGAAAAACGTATCATGTTCCGTCGTGCGATGAAACGCGCGATGCAGAACGCGATGCGCCTGGGCGCCCTGGGCATCAAGATCATGTCGTCGGGTCGTCTGAACGGCATCGAAATCGCCCGTACCGAATGGTATCGCGAAGGCCGTGTGCCACTGCACACCCTGCGCGCTGACATCGACTACGGCACTTCGGAAGCTTCGACCACCTACGGCATCATCGGCGTTAAGGTATGGGTCTACAAAGGCGATCGCGCTCCTAACGGCGACGCTCCAGTGATCGATACCCCGCCAGACGAGAAAAAGCCACGTGGCCCACGTCGTGAAGACGGCAAGCCAGCTGGCCGCCCACGCCCAGCCGGTGCTGGTGGCGCCCGCCGCGCTGCTAAGCCAGCCGAGAAAGCAGGAGAATAATCATGCTGCAACCAGCACGCAGAAAGTATCGTAAAGAGCAGAAAGGCCGTAACACCGGCATTTCGCACACCACCGGCACCAACGTGTCGTTTGGCGAGTTCGGTCTGAAGGCCGTGGCTCGTGGCCGTATCACTGCCCGTCAAATCGAAGCAGCGCGTCGTGCCATGACCCGTCACATCAAACGTGGTGGCCGTATCTGGATCCGTGTCTTCCCAGACAAACCGATCTCGAACAAGCCAGCTGAAGTCCGTATGGGTAACGGTAAAGGTAATCCAGAGTACTACGTCGCTGAAATCCGCCCAGGCAAAGTCCTGTACGAGATGGACGGCGTAGGCGAAGAACTGGCGCGCGAAGCATTCCGCCTGGCCGCTGCCAAACTGCCACTGGCAACCACGTTCGTGGTTCGTCAAGTTGGTCAATAACAGGAGTGAAATATGAAAGCATCTGAACTCCGCGGCAAAGACCAGGTAGCTCTGCAAAAAGAGCTGAATGACCTGTTGAAGGCACAATTCGGCCTGCGTATGCAAACCGCTACGCAACAGCTGAGCAATACTTCGCAGCTCAAAAAGGTACGTCGCGATATCGCACGCGTAAAAACGGTATTGAACACGAAGGAAGCAAAATGACCGAGCAAGTAAAGCTGAAGCGTACGCTGATCGGTAAAGTTGTGTCCGACAAGATGGACAAAACCGTCACCGTGCTGATCGAACGTCACGTGAAACACCCTCTGTATGGCAAGATCATCGTTCGTAGCGCCAAGTACCACGCGCACGACGAGACCAACCAGGTGAAAGCCGGTGACACGGTGGAAATCGTGGAAGGTCGTCCGATCTCCAAAACGAAGGCATGGACCGTGACTCGTGTGGTGCAAGCCGCACAAATCGTTTAATTGAAGTCAGCGCCGCCCCAACTGTGGTTGGGGCGGCGATTTTCAATTAGTTCTTGCAAGCCCGCAAAAGGTATGTAATACTTGCGGGCTTCGTTCATGTAACGCCGCAAAGTGTCTGGCCACAGACGCTGAACCGTGCGGTCAGTGCAGTACGAAGGTCAAGCACCCAAACAGTGCGCTCTGCTTGAGCATACTGGCGGGACCAAGACTGACCGCAGGTCCGCATTGTGTGGATTCTTCGGCTTAAGTTGGGAAAGAGAATACTATGATTCAAACTGAAAGCCGGCTCGAAGTGGCCGACAATACCGGTGCCAAGGAAGTCATGTGCATCAAGGTATTGGGCGGCTCCAAGCGCCGTTATGCTGGCATTGGCGACGTGATCAAAGTAACCGTTAAGGTTGCTGCGCCACGTGGCCGTGTCAAAAAAGGTGAAATTTATAACGCCGTGGTAGTGCGCACCGCAAAAGGTGTACGCCGCCAAGACGGTTCCCTGGTGAAGTTCGACGGCAATGCCGCCGTTCTGTTGAACGCCAAGCTGGAACCGATCGGTACCCGTATCTTCGGACCAGTGACGCGCGAATTGCGCACTGAAAAGTTCATGAAGATCGTGTCCCTGGCACCTGAAGTTCTGTAAGGAGTCAGCAATGGATAAGATTCGTAAAAACGACGAAGTCATCGTTCTGGCCGGTAAAGACAAGGGCAAACGTGGCGTAGTTTCGCGTCGTGTAGACGCAGAGCACGTTGTGGTTGAAGGTGTTAACGTCGCTAAAAAAGCGACCAAGCCTAACCCAATGACTGGCGTTCAAGGTGGTATCGTCGACAAGACTATGCCGATTCACGTGTCCAACGTTGCATTGTTCAATGCAGCGACTGGCAAGGCAGACCGTGTTGGTTTCAAAGATGTTGACGGCAAAAAAGTCCGCGTCTTTAAATCGTCCGGCGAAGTAGTGAAGGCTTAAGAAATCATGGCACGTCTCCAAGAATTCTATAAAGAAAAAGTCGTCGCTGACCTGACCGAAAAATTCGGTTACAAGTCGGTGATGGAAGTTCCGCGTCTGACCAAGATCACCCTGAACATGGGTGTGGGTGAGGCCATCGCTGACAAGAAAGTGCTCGAGCACGCTGTTGGCGACCTGACCAAGATCGCCGGCCAAAAGCCAGTGACCACCAAGGCCCGTAAAGCAATCGCTGGTTTCAAAATCCGCGAAGGCTATCCAATCGGCACCATGGTGACCCTGCGTGGCGCTCGTATGTACGAGTTCCTCGACCGCTTCATCACCGTGGCCCTGCCACGTGTGCGTGACTTCCGCGGTGTGAATGGCAAGGCCTTTGATGGTCGTGGCAATTACAACATCGGTGTGAAAGAGCAGATCATCTTCCCTGAGATCGAGTACGACAAGATCGATGCGCTGCGTGGTATGAACATTTCGATCACCACTACCGCTAAGACCGACGACGAAGCGAAAGCTCTGCTCGCCGCCTTCAAATTCCCGTTCAGGAACTAAGAGATCATGGCAAAACTCGCACTGATTAACCGTGAAGCGAAACGCGTAGCGCTGGCGACTAAATTCGCCGCCAAACGCACTTCGCTCAAGGCCATCATTGATGACCAGTCGAAGTCGGAAGAAGAACGTTACGAAGCGCGCCTGAAACTGCAAGCGCTGCCACGTAACTCGGCACCGACCCGCCAGCGTAACCGCTGCGCCATCACTGGTCGTCCGCGCGGCACCTTCCGTAAATTCGGTCTGGGCCGTATCAAGCTCCGTGAATTCGCCATGCGTGGTGAAATTCCGGGTATGACTAAAGCTAGCTGGTAATAGGAGAATAAGCAATGAGTATGAGCGATCCTATCGCCGATATGCTGACCCGCATTCGTAACGCCCAAGGCGTGCAAAAAACGACCGTGGCCATGCCATCGTCGAAAGTCAAAATTGCGATTGCCAACGTCCTCAAGGACGAGGGTTACATTGAAGATTTCGCAGTCGCTGAAGATGGCGGCAAGTCGGAACTGAAAATCGGTTTGAAGTACTACGTAGGCCGTCCTGTCATCGAGCGTCTGGAGCGTGTATCGCGTCCAGGTCTGCGCGTGTACAAAGGCAAGGACGAAATCCCATCGGTCATGAATGGCCTGGGTGTGGCAATCGTGTCGACTCCGCAAGGCGTCATGACCGATCGTAAAGCACGCGCTACCGGTGTCGGCGGCGAAGTGATTTGCTTCGTGGCTTAAGGAGTTAGACATGTCCCGTGTAGCTAAAATGCCAATCGCTGTGCCAGCTGGCGCTGAAGTCGCCATCTCCGCAGCAGCGATTACCGTCAAGGGCCCGCTGGGCGTCTTGACCCAGAGCCTGAACGGCCTGGTAAAAGTTGAAAACAATGCTGGTACCCTGAGCTTTGAGCCGTCGAACGACAGCCGCGAAGCCAACGCCATGTCCGGTACGCTGCGCGCACTGGTTAACAACATGGTCAACGGTGTGACCAAGGGCTTCGAGAAAAAGCTGAACCTGGTTGGCGTGGGCTACAAAGCCCAAGCTGCTGGCGACAAGCTGAATCTGTCCCTGGGCTTTTCGCACCCGGTCGTCCACGCCATGCCAGAAGGCGTGACCGTGACCACCGCCACCCCGACCGAGATCGTCATCAAAGGCATCGATCGTCAAAAGGTGGGTCAGGTTGCTGCAGAAGTTCGTGCTTACCGCGCTCCGGAGCCTTACAAAGGCAAGGGCGTCCGTTATTCGGACGAAGTGGTTAAGATCAAAGAAACTAAGAAGAAGTAATTAGGGGCTGACGATGGATAAAAAAGAATCTCGTCTGCGTCGCGGACGTCAAACCCGGATCAAGATTGCGCAACTGAAAGTGAACCGCCTGTCGGTTCACCGCACTAACCTGCACATCTACGCAAACCTGATCAGCCCGGAAGCCAAAGTACTGGTTTCGGCCTCGACCGTTGAAGCGGAAGTACGCGCTGAACTGGCAGGCAAATCGGGCAAGGGTGGCAACGCCGCTGCCGCCGCACTGGTGGGCAAGCGCGTAGCAGAAAAAGCACTGAAAGCCGGTATCACCGAAGTCGCCTTCGACCGTTCCGGTTTCCGTTATCACGGCCGTGTGAAGGCGCTGGCAGAAGCCGCGCGTGAAGCCGGTCTGAAGTTCTAAGGAACGATCATGGCAAAAATGCAAGCAAAAATGGCAAGCGACAAGCCGGATGATGGCATGCGCGAAAAAATGATCGCGATCAACCGCGTGACCAAAGTGGTCAAGGGTGGTCGTATCATGGGTTTCGCCGCGCTGACCGTAGTGGGTGACGGCGATGGCCGCATCGGCATGGGCAAGGGCAAGTCGAAAGAGGTACCAGTCGGTGTGCAAAAGGCAATGGAAGAAGCCCGTCGCAACCTGATCAAAGTACCTTTGAAAAACGGCACGCTGCACCACACCGTCCTGGGTCGCCACGGCGCCTCGAAAGTAATGATGTCGCCTGCTAAACCAGGTACCGGCGTCATCGCTGGCGGCGCAATGCGCGCTATCTTCGAAGTCATGGGCGTTACCGACGTGGTCGCAAAATCGACCGGTTCGAGCAACCCGTACAACCTGGTTCGCGCCACGCTGGACGGCCTGGCTAAACTGAGCACTCCGTCCGACATCGCTGCGAAACGCGGCAAGTCGGTCGAAGAGATCCTGGGCTAAGGTGATCACATGACTACGAAAACCCTCAAAGTACAACTGGTCAAGGGCCTGATCGGCACTCGTCAAGATCACCGTGCTACCGTCAAAGGCCTGGGCCTGCGTCGCGTAAACTCGATCGCCGAGCTGCAAGACACCCCATCGGTACGCGGCATGATCAACAAAGTGTCGTATCTCGTTAAAGTAGTTGCGTAAGCCCCGGCTTACTCACGGAGAAATCATGGAACTGAATACCATTCAACCAGCCGATGGCGCTAAGCACTACAAGCGTCGCGTCGGCCGCGGTATCGGCTCTGGCCTGGGTAAAACCGCAGGTCGTGGCCACAAGGGTCAGAAATCGCGTTCGGGCGGCTTCCACAAAGTCGGCTTCGAAGGCGGTCAGATGCCTCTGCAACGTCGTCTGCCTAAGCGTGGTTTCAAGTCGCTCAACGCTACCTTCAAAGCTGAAGTGCGTCTGTCCGACCTGAACCACCTGGCCGTTGGCGATGTCGACATCCTGGTGCTGAAACAAGCTGGTGTACTGAGCGTGCTGGCACGTGATGTACGCGTCATCCTGTCCGGCGAGATCACCAAAGCGGTGAACCTCAAAGGCCTGAAAGTGACCGCTGGCGCGAAAGCCGCCATCGAAGCAGCCGGCGGCTCGGTAGCCTGAGCCACCGCTAACAGCTTGATCGGAGCGAAAATTGGCGACTAATCCACAATTGGCTAAAAGTGCAGCAGCTGGTTTCCCTTGGGGCCGGCTCTGGTTCCTGCTTGGCGCATTGGTGGTTTATCGTATCGGCGCTCACATCCCGGTTCCCGGGATCGATCCGGTACAATTAGCCGCGCTGTTCAAGTCGCAAGAGGGTGGCATCCTGGGCATGTTAAACATGTTCAGTGGTGGCGCTCTCGCGCGCTTTACGGTGTTTGCGCTGGGTATCACGCCGTATATCTCGGCCTCGATCATCATGCAGTTGGTGTCGATCGTGTCGCCGCAGATGGAAGCGTTGAAGAAGGAAGGCGAAGCAGGCCGACGCAAGATCACTCAGTACACCCGTTACTTTACGGTGGTACTGGCAGGGTTCCAGGCGCTCGGTATTGCAGTTGCTTTGGAGTCGCAAGCTGGTCTGGTGCTGGATCCAGGCTATGCATTCCGTTTCGTGACGGTCGTTACGCTGTTGACCGGCACCATGTTCGTGATGTGGTTGGGCGAGCAAATTACCGAGCGCGGTCTCGGTAATGGTATCTCGATCATCATCTTCGCAGGTATCGCGGCCGGTCTGCCGGGCGCACTGGGTGGCCTCGGCCAGTCGGTGAGCAACGGTTCGATTGGCGCGCTGTCGGCGATCATCATCATGATCCTGGTGGTGGCGGTGACGTTCCTCGTAGTCTTTGTGGAACGTGGCCAACGCAAAATTCTGGTCAACTACGCGAAACGCCAGGTGGGTAACAAGATTTACGGTGGTCAAACGTCACACCTGCCATTGAAGTTGAATATGGCCGGCGTGATTCCACCGATCTTCGCTTCGTCGATTATCTTGTTCCCGGCTACGATCGTGGGCTGGTTTACTACCGGCGCCGATACGGCTAACCCGGCGGTCCGGTTCCTGAAAGATTTGGCAGCATCGATGGGGCCAGGCGAGCCCATCCACGCACTGTTGTATGCCGTTGCGATCGTGTTTTTCTGTTTCTTCTATACAGCGCTGGTCTTCAACAGCAAGGAAACAGCGGATAACTTGAAGAAAAGCGGGGCCTTTGTGCCAGGGATTCGTCCCGGTGAGCAGACTGCCCGCTACATCGACAAGATCCTGACGCGATTGACACTGGCTGGCGCCATCTACATCACTTTGGTGTGTTTGTTGCCGGAATTCATGCAAGCCGAGTGGAAAGTACCTTTCTATTTTGGCGGTACTTCGTTGTTGATTATTGTGGTTGTTACCATGGATTTCATGGCGCAAGTACAAAACTACGTGATGTCGCAGCAATATGAATCGCTGCTGCGCAAAGCAAACTTCAAAGGCGGAATTCCGACGCGATAAGCGCGGTTTCAAACATACCGAATGGCAAAAGACGACGTCATACAGATGCAGGGTGAGATCTTAGAAAATCTCCCTAATGCAACATTTCGAGTAAAGCTGGAAAACGGTCACGTGGTGCTGGGGCATATTTCAGGTAAAATGCGGATGAACTATATCCGCATCCTGCCTGGCGATAAGGTGACGGTCGAACTGACACCTTACGACCTGTCCCGCGCCCGCATTGTGTTCCGGACCAAGTAAATTTAGATAATCGAACCTTAGAAGAGAGTTCAACATGAAAGTTAACGCCTCAGTCAAGCGGATCTGCCGCAACTGCAAGATCATCAAGCGCAAGGGCGTTGTTCGCGTAATCTGCGTCGAACCACGTCACAAGCAGCGTCAAGGTTAATAACCGTTATTTATCGAGGAATAACGAATGGCACGTATTGCAGGGGTTAATATCCCAAATCATCAGCACACCGTTATCGGCTTGACCGCCATCTACGGTGTTGGCCGTCCACGCGCGAAATTCATCTGCGCGGCGACTGGTATTGCGACCAATAAAAAGGTCAAAGACCTGGACGACAGCGAACTGGAAAAGCTGCGCGATGAAGTAGCTAAATTCATCGTCGAAGGCGATCTGCGTCGCGAACTGTCCATGAACATCAAGCGTTTGATGGACTTGGGTTGCTACCGCGGTATGCGTCACCGTAAGGGCCTGCCGGTCCGCGGTCAACGCACCCGCACCAATGCACGTACCCGTAAGGGCCCGCGCAAAGCCGCTCAATCGCTCAAGAAATAATCTAGGGAAATCACATGGCTAAGCAACAAAGCAGCGCAGCAGCAGCTCGCGTACGCAAGAAGGTCAAGAAGAACGTTGCAGAAGGTATCGCACACGTTCACGCTTCCTTCAACAACACCATCATCACCATCACCGACCGTCAGGGCAATGCGCTGTCGTGGGCGACCTCCGGTGGTGCTGGCTTCAAGGGTTCGCGTAAATCGACCCCGTTCGCAGCGCAGGTTGCTGCTGAAGCCGCTGGTAAAGTCGCGATCGAATGCGGCGTGAAGAACCTGGAAGTGCGTATCAAGGGCCCAGGCCCAGGCCGTGAATCGGCTGTGCGTGCACTGAACAACCTGGGCATCAAGATCACCGAGATCCAGGACGTGACGCCAGTTCCACACAACGGCTGCCGCCCTCCAAAGCGTCGTCGTATCTAATGGCCGGGCCGGCCTAGCCGGTTCTGCTGTTACACAATAAAGCTGGTGCAGGAAGCTGGTGACAGCTATACTGCCCGGCTATTGTCGTCTGTTGGCTTGCCAGCAGACTTTAGCCACGTCTGGCTCTTGCAGACCAGACTAGCGTTCAGCCCGCGTGGGTTGGAACGTCATCATTTTAAAAAGGAAGTACCGTGGCACGTTATATCGGACCTAAAGCAAAACTGTCCCGCCGTGAAGGCACTGATCTGTTCCTGAAAAGCGCCCGTCGCTCGCTGGACAGCAAATGCAAACTGGACGTCAAACCAGGTCAGCACGGCGTTAAGTCGGGCGCTCGTACCTCGGACTATGGCAACCAGCTGCGCGAAAAGCAAAAAGTTAAACGTATGTACGGCGTGCTGGAACGTCAGTTCCGTCGCTACTTCGCAGAAGCCGACCGCCGCAAAGGCAACACCGGCGAAACCCTGCTGAAGCTGCTGGAAGCCCGTCTGGACAACGTCGCCTACCGTATGGGCTTCGGCTCGACCCGCGCTGAAGCACGTCAGCTGGTATCGCACAAAGCCTTCACCGTGAACGGCAATGTGGTGAACATCGCTTCGTACTCGGTCAAAATCGGCGACGTGATCGCTGTGCGCGAAAAAGCCAAGAAACAAGTGCGTATCGTTGAAGCACTGTCGCTGGCTGAACAAGTTGGCATGCCAGCTTGGGTTTCGGTTGACGCTAAGAAAATGGAAGGTACTTTCAAGTCCCTGCCAGAGCGTAACGAAATCGCTGCAGACGTCAACGAATCGCTGATCGTCGAACTGTACTCGCGTTAATCTGTAGTCTAAGTAGTATCAAATCCCGCCCGCTCACTTGAGCGGGCGTTTTCACTAATGCCATCAGCCTTATCGGCCTAACGCGCCGAGGGTATTGAAAAGGACATTTCATGCAAAACAGTTTGTTGAAACCACGTATTATCGATGTAGAAGCGCTGGGCGCCGGTCACGCTAAAGTTGTGATGGAACCATTTGAACGCGGCTACGGCCACACCCTGGGCAACGCGCTGCGCCGCGTACTGCTGTCCTCGATGATCGGCTACGCGCCGACCGAAGTGACCATCGCCGGTGTGGTGCACGAGTACTCGTCGCTGGACGGCGTGCAAGAAGACGTGGTTGACCTGCTGCTGAACCTGAAGGGCGTTGTGTTCAAAGTACACAACCGTGACTCCGTCACCCTGACCCTGAAAAAAGAAGGCGAAGGCGCGGTGCTGGCTTCGGACATCGATCTGCCACACGATGTGGAACTGATCAACCCGGACCACGTGATCGCTCACCTGACCGCCGGCGGTAAACTGGACATGCAGATCAAGGTCGAAAAAGGCCGTGGCTATGTGCCAGGTAACGTGCGTCGCCTGTCGGAAGACACCAACAAAACCATCGGCCGCATCATTCTGGACGCGTCGTTCTCGCCAGTGCGCCGTGTGTCGTACTTCGTTGAGTCCGCTCGTGTAGAACAGCGTACCGACCTGGACAAGCTGATCATCAACATCGAAACCAACGGTGTGATCTCGCCAGAAGAAGCGATCCGTCAATCGGCGCGCGTGCTGGTGGATCAACTGAACGTGTTCGCTGCCCTGGAAGGCACCGAAGCAGCTGCTGAAGCTCCTTCGCGCGCACCACTGGTCGATCCTATCCTGCTGCGTCCAGTGGACGACCTGGAACTGACCGTGCGTTCGGCCAACTGCCTGAAAGCAGAAAACATCTACTACATCGGCGACCTGATCCAGCGTTCGGAAAACGAACTGCTGAAAACGCCGAATCTGGGCCGCAAGTCCCTGAACGAGATCAAAGAAGTCCTGGCTTCCCGTGGTCTGACCCTGGGCATGAAGCTGGAAAACTGGCCGCCTGCTGGTCTGGAAAAATAACAAATTGGGGGCCAGAGCTGGACATCGCGCAGCGATGTTCTGCCCTGGCGCCAACTGATTTGCATTTTGTAGCACCGCCCGCTACATGTCGTAGCGGGCGTATTTCACTAAAAACCGGTCCGCGCTCAGTTGAGCGATCGAAGAACTCGGATTTAAACATCATCGAAAGGAAGTACCATGCGTCACCGTCACGGCCTCCGTAAACTGAACCGTACCTCGTCCCACCGTCTGGCTATGCTGCGCAACATGACCGTATCGCTGCTGCGTCACGAAGCCATCAAAACCACGCTGCCAAAAGCTAAAGAGCTGCGCCGCGTTGTTGAGCCGATCCTGACCCTGGGCAAGACCGACACCCTGGCTAACAAGCGTCTGGCATTCGCCCGTCTGCGCGACCGCGAAATCGTAGGCAAACTGTTCTCGGAACTGGGCCCACGCTTTGCAAACCGCAACGGCGGCTACCTGCGTATCCTGAAAATGGGTTTCCGCGTTGGCGACAACGCTCCAATGGCTTACGTTGAGCTGCTGGACCGTCCAGAAGTCACCGCTATCGAAGACGCACCAACCGCTGAGTAATCAGCCGGTAGTCTCGTAGTACTGAAAAGCCAGGCTAAGCCTGGCTTTTTTTTCGCCCATTTCCCAGCGCGTGATTGACAATTTTGAATGAGAATCGTTATCATTCGTGTTTGTATAAAAATCACACCGGGGAAAAGATGGGCAAGCAATTGAAGATGAAGCGTTTGGCAGCACTGGTCAGTCTGGCTCTGCCATTGCTGGTGCAGGCGCGCGGCGGTGACGACCGGGCCATGACGGTACTGCCGTCGGTGCAAGTGTCGGCGCAAAAGCTGGGTGAAACCTCCTACACCGTCGACAAGGCCCGCACCGCCACGCCGTTGGACATGTCGCTGCGCGATACGCCGCAATCGGTGTCGGTGGTGACGCAGCAGCGCATTGAAGACCAAGGCCTGACCACCATCACTGACGTGGTCAACAACGTCATCGGTATTTCCGTCAACCAGTACGAAACCAATCGCGCCGGCTTCACTGCGCGCGGTTTCGACATCACCAACCTGATCGTCGACGGCATCCCGGCCACTTGGGATCAAGCCTGGAGCTCGGGCGAAGTGGCCAGCTCGCTGGCCATATATGAGCGCGTGGAAGTGGTGCGTGGCGCCACCGGCCTGACCACCGGCGCCGGCAACCCGTCGGCTGCCATCAATCTGGTGCACAAGCGTGCTACCAGCAAGCAGCTGGCCGGCTCGGCCGAAATCGGTATCGGTACGTGGAATGAGCGCCGCGCCCAGGTCGACGTCTCGACCCCGCTGAAGAGCGAAGGCACGGTACGCGGCCGCGTGGTGGCCGAGTACAGCAAGCGCGATAGCTGGATCGATCTGGGCCAGTCCAAGAGCCAGACCATTTTCGCCACCGTCGAGGCCGACCTGACGCCGAAAACCCTGCTGGTAGCCGGCTTCAGCCGCCAGGAAACCGATCCGAAGGCGCCGATCTGGGGCGGCCTCCCATTCTGGTACACCGATGGCAGCAAGACCAACTGGGATCCGTCCAAGACCGCCTCGGCCAGCTGGGCCGACTGGAAAAGCTCGTTCAACCAAGGCTATCTGAACCTGGAGCACACCTTTGACAACGGCTGGAAAGCGCGCGCCTACGCCACCCGCAGCGATCGCAAGGCGGATTCCCACCTGCTGTACCTGTCGGGCGTGCCGGACCGCGTGACTGGCCTCGGCATGTTCTCGTTTGCCGGTTCCTACATCACCCATACTAAGCAGGACGACATCAATCTGCAGCTGAGCGGCCCGTTCCAGCTGCTGGGCCGCAAGCACGAGGCGGCGATTGGTTACATGAACTCCCGGAAAGAGTTCCGCTCGGACAGCAGCGCGGCCGATTTTGGCACCGCCAGCTCGGACGTCGGCAACTTCAATAACTGGAACGGCGCGGCCTTCCCGGCGCCTACATGGGGCGCGGCGACCCTCTACGAAGAAAGCGTCACCAAGCAGGAAGCCTTGTACGGCATGACCCGCTTCTCCATCTCTGATCCGCTAAAAGTGATTGTCGGCGCCCGCGTGACCAACTTCGAGCAGAGCGGCCACGGCCAATGGGCTCCGGCCTATGTTATCAAAAACAACAGCGAAATCACGCCATATGCCGGCATCGTCTATGATCTGAGCGAAAACTACTCGGCCTATGCCAGCTACACCAGCATCTTCCTGCCGCAGAACTTGAAAGATTTCAGCGGCAAGATCCTGGATCCGATCAAAGGCAAGGCCAAGGAAGCCGGTATCAAAGGCGAATTCCTCGACGGCCGTGTCAACGCCGCGCTGGCTGTATTCGATATCAAGCAGGAAAACCTCGGCCAAGCCGGCGGTCTGGTTGATCGCGATGGTGCCGGCCCGCTGCTGCCGGAAGCCTACTACGTTGGCACCAAGGGTTCGACCAGCCGTGGCTTCGAGTTCGAACTGAACGGTGAACTGACGCGCGGCTGGAATGCCACCGCTGGCTACAGCCGCTTCCGCGCCAAGGATGCCACCGGCGCCGACTTCAACAGCGTCTATCCACGCGCACTGTTCCGTGTGTTCACCACCTACCAGCTGCCGGGCGAACTGAGCAAGCTGACCGTGGGTGGCGGCGTCAACTGGGAAAGCCGTACCTGGACCTTGGATCCGGGCGCGCCGGCGGCGGCCGTCAAAGCCAACGGCGGTGTGATCGAGCAGGAGGCGTTCGCAATGGTGAACCTGATGGCGCGTTACGACATCAGCGACAAGCTGTCGGCGCAGTTGAACATCAACAACGCCACCGACAAGACGCACTTCGGCATGTTTGCCGCGTACGGCGCGATTACCTACGCCGCACCGCGTAGCACCTCGCTGACGCTGAAGTATAAATTCTGACGAGAGAGTAGAAAATGCGCGCCTTCTGGACGTTGGTACACCGCTACCTTGGCTTGCTGACCGCCGGTTTCCTGTTTATCAGCGGCGTGACCGGCGCCATCATTTCGTGGGATCACGAGCTCGACGACGTGCTCAATCCGCATCTGATGGAGGCTCAGACACCGGGCACGCCGCAGCCGGCGTTGGCCTTGGCCCAGCAGCTGGAGGCGCGCTATCCGCAGATTTCGGTGACTTTCATGCCGCTGCAGCCGGAGGCGGGCGAGTCGGTTGCCTTCGGCGTTTCACCGCGCGTGAACCCGGCCACGCAGAAATTATATGAGCCGGGATTTAACCAGGTCTTTGTGGATCCGGTCAGCGGTGAGGAGTTGGGTAAGCGTGAATGGGGCGCGGTGTGGCCGATTACCAAGGAGACCTTTGTTTCCTTCCTTTATCGCCTGCATTACACCCTGCATATTCCCGAGATGTGGGGAATCGATCGCTGGGGAATATGGCTGATGGGCGGGATTGCGATTATCTGGGTAATCGATAGCTTTGTCGGCTTTTATCTTACGCTGCCATTGCGTCGCCAAGGCGCGTCAAAACCATGGATGCAACGCTGGAAGCCGGCTTGGAAAGTCCGCTGGAGCGGCGGCAGTAATAAACTGAATTTCGATTTGCACCGGGCATTCAGCTTATGGACGTGGGTATTATTATTTATTCTGGCCTTTACCGCTTTTTCACTGAATTTATACAGCGAGGTGTTTTACCCGGTAATGAGCAAGATTTCCAAGGTCACGCCGACGCCATTTGATACGCGACCAATCGCCGATATTCATAAACCATTTGCGCCTAGCGTAGCTTATGCACAGGTTATTGAAACGGCCAGCCAGGAAGCCGCGCGCCGGAAATGGTCTGAACCGGTAGGCAGTGTATTTTATACCAATGCCTTTGATGTGTATGGCGTGAGTTTCTACAAGCCGGGTGACGATCATGGCGCGGGCGGCGTCGGTCCGGCGTATTTATATTACGACGGCGCTGGGAAACTATTAGGCGAACGTTTGCCGTGGAAAGGCACAGCGGCAGATATCTTCGTGCAGGCGCAATTCCCGCTGCATTCCGGCCGCATCCTCGGGCTGCCCGGCCGTATCCTGATTTCTTTCATGGGCGTGGTGGTGGCGATGCTGAGCGTGACCGGCGTGATTATCTGGTGGCGCAAGCGGGCGTCCCGCGTGCTTAATGCGGAACGCCGTGCTGTAGCATGCTAAAAATTGGCATGTACTAGCTATTTTTGAGTCTGACTTACTTCAAACGGCGGTCGCCGGCGGCCTTGAATTCGGAGCCGGCATTCCAGGTTGGGGTGACACCTTGGGCAATATCCAGCCCCACCTGGAACAGCAGCTGAATATCCTGCACGCCGCCGCTGAAATCCCAATCGCTACGGAAACCATCGGTAGGTTGGTGATAATCGTGGGTGAAATAATTATCCACGACTTCACGCGCGTAATTCTCCGGCTTATCGAGATAGCGGCTACGGGCCTTGGTATATAAAACCGGCACACCGGCGCGGGCAAATTCCAACTGGTCGGCGCGATAGAAACTGCCCAGCTCCGAACGGGTATCTTTTTCCATTAATCGTCCCTGCGACTTGGCATATTTCTCCAGCAAACCATCGATGCTGGAATGGCCGGAGGTCACGTTTTCAATTTGCGCAGTTTTTCCCCAGGCGTTGATGCCGTCAATATTAATATTGGCGACGGTTTGCTTGAGCGGGTAGAGCGGATGCGCAGCATAATATTTTGCGCCAAGTAGACCTTTTTCTTCCGCCGTGGTGGCAATAAGCAGAATTGTGCGTTTTGGTGCTTTCGGTAAAGCTTTATAAGCTTTGGCCAGTTCCATTAATGCCGCTACGCCAGAGGCATTATCCAGTGCGCCGTGATAGATCTTTTTACTGCCCGGATCGACGCCCAAATGATCCCAGTGTGCGCTGTAAATCACATATTCATTTTTCAGTGTGGGGTCACTGCCTTCGATTTTAGCCACCACGTTTTTCGAATCCACATTGCGGGCGATATTTTCGACCTTAAAATCAGCCGTGCCTTTCAGGCTGACTGGGTGGAAATCTTTGGTCAGCGCCTGTTTTTTCAGCGTGTCGAAATCGTAGCCGGCGGCGCTCATCATGGCCTTGGCTTTGTCCAGCTGGATCCAGCCCGGCACGGTTGGCGCGTCCGGATCGTCGCCGCTGTGCAGCAGGTCGAAGTGCTCGGCCACGCCGCCGCTGCGCACCACGTCCCACGGATAGGCGGCCGGCTTTGTTTCATGAATGATAATGGCTGCTGCCGCGCCCAGCTTGGCGGCGATTTCGTATTTGTAGGTCCAGCGGCCGTAATACGTCATTGCTTTGCCCTTGAACATGGCTGGATCCAGCTCGGCCGGATTATTCGGATCAGGAATCGCCGGATCGTTGATCAGCATCAGGATGGTTTTACCGCGCACGTCCACGCCCTTGTAATCGTCCCAGCCGTATTCCGGCGCCTGCACGCCGTAGCCGACAAACACGATTTCAGAGTTATTAACGTTGACCGTAGCCGGCTGGCTGGTCGAGTGGGCCACGTAATCGTCCGGGAAATTCAGCGCCACTTTTTGGCCGTTGATGGTGTAGCTGAAGCTCGGCGCTGGTTTCTGGCCACGCATCGGCACGGCTTGCACCCACGAGCCGTCCGGATTGCCCGGTTTCAGGCCCAGTTTCTTGAATTCCTGCTCGATGTAGGCCACCGACTTGGTCTCGCCAGCGGTGCCGGGCGCGCGGCCTTCAAATTCATCGGACGCCAGCGTTTTGATGTGTTCCAGCAGATCCTTGGCCGAGATGGCGTTCAGGGCCTTGGTCGGCGCTTGCGCCAGCGCGGGCAGGGCGCCCAGCGCGAGGGCGGAAAACAGCAGGGGACGGAATGAGGACATGGGACTTGCTCCGGTGGTGTGAAAGGGCCGAGTTTCGCATAAAACAAAGTTTTAAGGCCGCGCTCAGGCGGGAAAAACGCGCTCGGTGTACTATGCTGTTGCTCCAATGACCAGTCCCCCTGAGAGAAGATTTTCATGTCCCGATTTGTCCGTTTTATTGCGCCGCTGCTGGCGCTGATCGCGCTCTTGCTGCAGCCCGCCCACGCGGAAGATTTCCTCGATCCGTCCGAGGCCTTCAAGTTTTCGGCGCGCATGGTGGAAGGGCATACCGTCGCGGTGACGTTCCAGATTGCGGACGGCTACTACATGTACCGCGAGCGCTTCAAGTTCAGCGCGCAGGGCGCCAAGCTGGGCGCGCCGCAGATCCCGCCGGGCAAGGTGCATTACGACGAGACCTTCGCCAAGGATGTGGAGACTTATCGCAAAGGCCTGACCATCACGATCCCGGTGGACGTGAATGGGCCGTTCACGCTACAGGCGAGCGGCCAGGGCTGCTCGGAGAAGGGCCTGTGCTACGCGCCGCAGGATTACAAGGCGTCGCTGACCGGTAGCGGTTCGGTGCCGCTGCCAGCTGCGCCGGCCGCAGCTCCGGCCGCTGTCACGTCCGCCGCCGCCGCACCAGCCCCTGCTGCGCCGTCGGCCATCGCGGCAGCAGCCAGCGCCGCTAGTCAAGGCGCCGTCAACCAAGGCGTCGATGGCGGCAAGGCAGCCGCGCTGACGCCTGGCGTCAAAATTTACACCGTCCCGAATCCAACCGCCACCGACATTCCGCAGCCGGCGCCAGTGGTGGCCGCCGCGCCATCCCAGCAGAGCGAAGCCAGCCTCGGCACCGCCGCGCTGAAAGGCGGCCATTTGCTGGTGATCCTGTCCACCTTCTTCTTGCTGGGCCTGGCGCTATCCTTCACGCCTTGCGTGCTGCCGATGGTGCCGATCCTGTCTTCCATCATCGTTGGCGAAGGCGCGCAGTCCAACCGTGCGCGCGGTTTGCTGCTGTCGGTCACCTACTCACAGGGCATGGCCATCATCTATACCGCGCTCGGTGTGGCCGCCGGCGTGCTGGGCGAAGGCCTGGCAGCGGAATTGCAAAATCCATGGGTGCTTGGCACGTTTGCCGTGTTGATGGCCCTGCTGTCGTTGTCGATGTTTGGCTTCTACGAGTTGCAAGTGCCAGCAGCGCTGCAATCGAAGTTAAGCACGGTCTCCAACCAGCAATCGGCCGGCAAGCTGGCTGGCGTATTTGTCATGGGGATGATTTCGGCCTTGATCGTCGGCCCTTGCGTTGGCCCGGCGCTGGCGGCGGTGCTGGTGTACATCGGTCAGGCGCATGATCCGGTCATGGGCGGTTGGGCGTTGTACTCGATGGCGCTCGGCATGAGCGTGCCGCTGATCCTGGTGGGCGTCTCGGCCGGCACGCTGCTGCCGAAAGCCGGTATGTGGATGGATGCCGTGAAGCGCTTCTTCGGCGTGTTGATGCTGGCCGTCGGCTGGTGGCTGGTGTCGCCGGTGCTGCCGGGCGCGGTGCAGATGATGGGCTGGGCCGCGCTGCTGGTCGGCTACGGCATGTATTTGCTGATGAATTCCGGCCAGTGGGTGGCCAAATCGGTGGGCGTGATCGTCGCCGTGCTGGGCGTGGCGCAACTGGTCGGCGTGGTCAGCGGTGGCCGCGATCCGCTGGCGCCGCTCGCGCATCTGGCTGGCGGCAAAGCGCCGCATGAAGCATCGCTCACCTTCCAGCGCATCAAGACCGTGCAGCAGCTGGACGCGGTACTGGCGCAAACCGGCGGCAAGACCGCCATGCTGGACTTCTACGCCGACTGGTGCGTGTCTTGTAAAGAAATGGAAAAGCTGACCTTCATCGATCCGCAAGTGCGCGCCAAACTGGCCAACAGCGTGCTGCTGCAAGTCGACGTCACCGCCAACGATGCCGACGACAAAGCCATGCTGAAACGCTTCGGCCTGTTCGGCCCGCCCGGCATCATCCTGTTCGACAAGCAGGGCAAAGAGATTGCCAACGCCCGCGTGATCGGCTTCCAGGATGCGGCGAAATTCACCGCATCCCTGTCCGCGCTGAACTAATTAGCCCTCACGGCGCGGGCCGCCCCAGCCTTCGTGCTGGTCGCCGTGGCCCCAGCCGCCGTGCTGGCCGTGGTGGCCGCGACGGCCACCAAAACCACCGCGCTCGCCGCCGAAGCTGTGCTCATCGAACAGCGTCTGCTGAGCTGGATTCAGCTGGGCGTAGAACGCCGTCACCGCCTTCAGGTGGGTTTCCAGTGATGCTTCGCGTTTCTTGGTCATATCCAGCGCCAGGGTCAGGCGCTCCGGCGAACTCAGCTTGTTGAATGGCTTGTGCTCTGGGCGCTTGCCGTCCATGGCGGCCGGCTTGATCGCGGCCTGGTAGTTGGCCCATGCCGATTCCTGCTGCGTGGTCAGCTTCAGCAAGTCATGCAGGCGCGCCTGACGCTTGGCGTACATATCGGCCATCTTGGCCTGCATCTGTTCCTTGCTCGGACGCGCGTCGTGCTGCTTGGCTGCTGGCTTGCTTTCCTGTGCGTGGGCTGCTGCCATGCCCAGTACCGTGAAGCCGATCAGGATGCTTTTGCGTAAGGTGTTCATAGTCGTTCCTTCATCGTTGAGAGTTTAGTCATCGCAGCGTTCTGCGCTTGGAACCATATTGGCGGTGCAAGGTTGCGCTTACGTTTCTCTCGCCGATGTTTTTGTATCCAGATGTTTCGCCGGTGATAAGCCCCTACGGCCATATACAAGACGATACAATAGGTTCATGGTCTTGCATGGATAATGGGCGCATGGAACCGACATCTACAATTTTGATCGTTGACGACGATCGCGATATCCGCACTTTGCTGGCTGATTACCTCGAATCGAATGGCTACCGTGCCCTGTGCGCCGCCGATGGCGCTGGCATGTGGAAAATGCTGGACGAAGGCCGCCCGGAGCTGGTGGTCCTCGACCTCAACCTGCCCGGCGACGACGGCCTGACTCTATGCCGCAAGCTGCGCGCCCATTCGACTCTGCCGGTAATCATGCTGACCGCCCGCAACGAGCCGCTGGACCGCATCCTCGGCCTCGAAATGGGCGCCGACGACTACTTGCCGAAACCGTTCGAGCCGCGCGAGTTGCTGGCCCGCATCCGCAGCGTCCTGCGCCGCAGCAATGCGATGCCGGCCGGCGTTGGTGCGGACAAGGCGCAGCAAATGAAATTCTCCGGCTGGACGCTGGACCTGACCGCGCGCCACCTGCTCAATCCGGACGGCATCGTGATCATGCTGTCGGGCGCGGAATTCCGCCTGCTCAAAGTCTTCCTCGAACATCCGAACCGCGTGCTCAACCGCGACCAGCTGCTCAACCTGACCCAGGGCCGCGACGCCGATCCGTTCGACCGTTCGATCGACATCCAGATCAGCCGCCTGCGCCAGAAGCTGGGCGAAGACGCGCGCATGCCGCAAATCATCAAGACCGTGCGTAACGGCGGCTACGTGCTGGCCGGCCAAGTGACCGTGGAGCCGCAAGCGTGAGAGCTTTCCTCGGTTCGATGACGGGACGTGTGTTCCTGGTCCTGCTGTTTGGTATCGTTGCTTCGGCGGCGCTGACCCAGTGGCTGGCCGTGAACGAACGCACGCGCGCACTGGAACGCTACCGCGACTTCCACGCGCTTGAGCGAGCCGAGCAGTTAATCACCACCGCTGACGTCATGCCGGAAAGCGCGCGCCCGACCTTCCTGGTCGCCGCCAGCCGCGGCACCGTGCGCCTCGAAATGAGCGACATGCCGCAAGCCCAAGCCTTGCCGCCAACCGAGTTCTCCACCTCGCTGCAGCAGCGCCTCGGCGAACGCTACAAGCTGGGCCCGCTGGCCGAACACCCGGCCGCCTGCGACCAGCCACGTCAGAGCACCACCATGTTTGCCTCTACCCAGTGGCGCGGCACCTGCGAAACCATGAACGTGATGCTGCATGACGGCCAGATGCTCAAGCTGTCGGTGCTGCCACCGCGCCAGCCGCCGGCCGCCACCCACAGCGAACTGCTGTCGCTGCTGCCGTTCCTGCTCAGCATTGCCTTCCTCGCCTACCTGGTGACGCGCATGACGATTAATCCGCTGAAGCGTTTGGCGCAAGCGGCCAAGGACCTCGGCAATGACATCAACCACCCACCGGTAGCCCTGAGCGGTGCCTCGGAAATTCGCCAGGCCAGCGCCGCCTTCAACGCCATGCAGGCGCGCATCCGCCAGCACATCACCCAGCGCACGCAAATGCTGGCGGCCATCACCCACGATTTGCAAACGCCGCTCACGCGCCTGCGCCTGCGGCTGGAAAAAGTCGGCGATCCGGAATTGCAGCAGCGCCTGATCGACGACCTGTCAGCCATGCAGCAAATGGTCAAGGAAGGCCTGGATCTGGCGCGCAGTATGGATTCCACCGAAACCATGCAGGCACTGGACCTGGACGCGCTGCTCGACAGCGTCTGCAGCGACGCCACCGACGTCGGCCAGCAAGTCGAACTGCGCGGCCGCGCGGCCATGGCGCTGATGGGCCGGCCGATGGCGATCCGCCGCTGCCTGGTCAACCTGATCGACAACGCCGTCAAATACGGCCACTACGCCAACGTCACGGTCGAGCGCATGGCCGGCGCGGCGCGCATCCGCATCCGCGACGGCGGTCCCGGCATTGCCGCCGATCAGATGGCGCGCGTGTTCGAACCGTTTTACCGCATCGAGACCTCGCGTTCGCGCGAGTCCGGCGGCACTGGCCTGGGGCTGACCATCGCCCGCAACATCGCCGAGCAGCATGGCGCCAACGTCACCCTGTCCAATCACAAGGACGGCGGTCTGGAAGTGACCTTGGTCGTGCCCGAGTACTACACCGGCAATTAACCAACATTCAGGTAGAAAAAAGCGTCCGGCGGTAATACTGCTGCAGTTTTTCTCATAGATACTATGCGACAATATTTCGCCTTATCAAGGTGGCGATATTTTTCGACATTAAAAATATTATTAAAATGAAAAAATCTTCCTTAGCATTTGTGGTTGGCGCCATCGTTGTCCTGGGTGGAGGCGTCTGGACCATGACGCACCATAGCGAGCCTGCTGCTGGTAACAAACCCCTGACCGGCGGCCAGCAAGGCCCGACCACCGTACGCACCGTCGCACCGGTGCGTCAGGACGTGCCGGTGGTCCTGCAAGCCAACGGCACCGTAACCCCGATCAGCACCGTGGACCTGCACCCGCAAACCACCAGCACCATCTCCAAGGTGCACATCAAGGAAGGGCAGTTCGTCAAATCCGGCGAGCTGATGTTCACGCTGGACGATCGCACCGAACGTGCCAACGTGGACAAGGCGCAGGCCCAGGTCGAGCGCGACCGTGCTTCGCTGGCCGACTACGAGCGCCAGTACAAGCGTTCGATGGAACTGCTGGAGAAAAAATTCATCGCCCAGGGCGCGGTTGATACCCTGAAAAGCCAGGTCGATTCCGCCCGCGCGCTGCTGAATGCCGATATCGCCGCCGCCCGTTCTGCCGGCGTGGACGCCAGCTACACCGCCATCCGCGCGCCAATGAATGGCCGCGTCGGCGCCATCAACGTCTATCCGGGCAGCCTGGTGCAAATGACCACCTCGCTGACCACCGTCACCCAGCTCGATCCGATCACCGTGTCCTTCACCCTGCCGGAAACCTCGCTGTCCGGCCTGATGGCGGCGCAGCAGCAGGGCGCAGTGCCGGTGACGGTCTCGCTGGAAAACCCGTCCAAAGAAATCAACGGCAAGCTCAGCTTCATCGATAACACGGTCGACCCGATTGCCGGCGTGATCCGCGTAAAAGCCCAGTTCGACAACAAGGACACCACCCTGTGGCCAGGCCAGTACGTCAATACCAAACTGGTTTCCCACGTGATAAAAGATGCGACGGTGATCCCGCAAAACGCTATCATTAGCAACACTCGCGGCACCTTTGTGTACGCCGTGGACAAAGACCAATCCGCCCAGGTGGTCAACATCAAGCGCTTGTACGCGTTTGGCGAAAGCGCTGCTGTATCCGGGCTGAATGGAGATGAGCAAGTCATCGTCGACGGCAAGCAGAACCTGCGGCCGGGCGGCAAGGTACGTATCGCCTCCGATAGTCCCAAGCAGAAAGGCTAAGCGATGAACCTTTCCGAGTTGTGCATCCGCCGTCCGGTGATGGTGGTGCTGCTGTCGGCCACCCTGATCCTGGCCGGCGTGCTGGCCTATTTCTACATCCCGGTCGCGGCACTGCCGAGCTACAACACGCCGGTGATCAACGTCTCGGCCGACCTGCCGGGCGCGTCGCCGGAAACCATGGCGTCCTCGGTGGCGCTGCCGCTGGAAAAGCAGTTCTCCACCATCGCCGGCCTGGCGCTGATCACCTCCACCAACACGCTGGGCAATTCCTCGCTGACCCTGGAATTTGACCCGAGCATCAACGTCAACGAAGCGGCAGTCGATGTGCAAGCAGCGCTGCTGCGCGCGCAACGCCAGCTGCCGATTGAGATGACGGACCTGCCGTCTTACCGCAAGGTCAATCCAGCCGATGCGCCGGTGCTGTTCATGACCATGAACTCGCCGTCGCTGACGCTGTCGGAACTGAACGATTACGCGGAAAACCTGATCGCACCATCGCTGTCCACGCTGCCAGGCGTGGCGCAAGTCTCGGTCAACGGCCAGAAGCGTTTTGCGGTCCGCATTCGCGCCAAGTCCGACCTGATGAACGCGCGCAACCTGACGCTGGACGAGCTGCAGCAAGCGATCAAATCGGCCAACGCCAACACGCCATTGGGTATCCTCGACGGCCCGGCGCAAACCCTGACCATCACCGGCAACGCCCAGCTGATGAAGGCCGCCGACTACGCCAACCTGATCATCGCCCAGCGCAACGGCGAGCCGGTGCGGCTGAAGGACGTGGCCGACGTGCAGGACAGCTTCCAGTCGACCAAGGCCGCCGGTAGCTACAACGGCGAGCGCTCCATCGTGCTGCTGGTGCAGCGCCAGCCGGACGCCAACACTGTGCAAGTGGTGGACGGCGTGCGCCGCCTGCTGCCGCAATTCAAAGCCCAGCTGCCGGCGTCGATCAACATCAACCTGGTCAACGACCGTTCAGTGTCGATCCGCGAAGCCATCCACGACGTCAACCTGACCCTGCTGCTGACCATCGGCTTGGTGGTGATGGTGATCTTCCTGTTCCTGCGCCGCGCCGCTGCGACCTTTATTCCAGCCATCACCATGCCGATCTCGCTGCTGGGCGCATTGGCGCTGCTGTACGCGTTTGGCTACTCGCTGGACAACGTCTCGCTGCTCGGCATCACGCTGGCCGTCGGCCTGGTGGTCGATGATGCGATCGTGGTGTTGGAAAACATCGTGCGCCACATCGAGCTGGGCAAGCGTCCGCTGGAAGCTTCGCTGGTCGGCGCGAAAGAAATGGGCTTCACCATCATCTCGATTTCTGTTTCGCTGGTGGCAGTGTTTATCCCGATCTTCTTCATGCCGGGCGTGATCGGCCTGATGTTCCATGAATTCGCCGTGGTGGTGGCGCTGTCCGTGCTGGTGTCGGCGGCGGTGTCGCTGATGCTGGTGCCGATGCTGGCCAGCCGCCTGCTGCCGGCTGACGCCATCGATCCCGAGCACGACAAGAGCAACTTCCTTGGCCGCTGGTTCGAAGCCGGCTTCGGTGCGCTGCGCAACTTTTACTCCCGCACCTTGGACGTGGCCCTGCACCACCGCTACATCGTGCTGCTGGCCGCCATCGGCACGTTTGCGCTGACGGCGGTGCTGTACGTGACCATTCCGAAAGGCTTCTTCCCGGAAGAAGACCTGGGCCAGATCCGCGTGAATACGGAAGCCTCGGAAGATATCTCGTCTTCCGCGCTGATGGACCTGCAAGAGAAAGTCGCCGCTGTCATCAAGGCCGATCCTAACGTGCAGGACGTGACCTCCTTCGTCGGCGGCGGCAATACCGGCCGCATGTTCCTGGTGCTCAAGCCGCGCAACCAGCGCGCCAAGATGCCACAGGTGCTGGATAGCCTGCGCAAGGCCACCAAGCAAGTGCCGGGCATCGCCGTCTACCTGAGTCCGGTGCAGAACTTGCAGCTGGGCGGACGCCAGTCCAAGTCGCGCTACCAGTACACGCTGCAATCGGTCAGCCCGGGCGCATTGAACGAGTGGGCCGACAAATACATGGAACGCATGCGTGCCGACACCGACTTCCGCGACGTCACCAGCGATTCGCAGAACAAGGGCCTGCAAGCCTCGCTCAAGATTGACCGCGACAAGGCCAACAATCTCGGCGTGGCGATTGGCGATGTCCGCACCGCGCTGTACCTCGCCTTTGGTGAGCGCCAAGTGTCCACCATTTACTCGCCGGCCGCCAGCTACTACGTGATTCTGGAAGCGGCCGACGCCGACCGCCAGTTCGACAACGCGCTGACCAAAATCTCGGTGCGCAACAAGACCGGCCAGCTGGTGCAGCTGTCCAGCTTTGCCACCGTTGAACGCACCATCGGCCCGACCGCCGTCAACCACCAGGGCCAGCTGCAAGCGATCACGCTGTCGTTCAACCTGGCGCCGGACGTGCCGCTCGGCATCGCCACCGGCAAGATCGACCAGTGGGCCGCCGACATGCAGCTGCCACCGTCCATCATCACCAACTACGGCGGCGATGCGGCGGTGTTCCAGAGTTCGCAAGGTAGCCAGCTGATCCTGATCGTCGCCGCGCTGGGCGTAATCTACGTGCTGCTGGGCGTGCTGTACGAGAGCTACATCCACCCGCTGACCATCCTGGCTGGCTTGCCATCGGCAGCGGTGGGGGCGCTGATCACGCTGCGCCTGTTCAACCTCGACCTGACCATGATCGCCATCATCGGCATCCTGATGCTGATCGGTATCGTGAAGAAGAACGCCATCATGATGATCGACTTTGCGCTGGACGTGCAGCGCAACCAGGGCATGTCGCCGGAGAAGGCGATCCGCGAAGCCTGTATCCTGCGCTTCCGCCCGATCATGATGACCACCATGGCGGCGCTGATGGGCGCCTTGCCGATCGCGCTGGGCCTCGGTGCAGGCGCCGAGCTGCGCCAGCCGCTGGGCTTGGCCGTGGTAGGCGGTTTGATCTTCTCGCAAGTCATCACCCTGTACATCACCCCAGTGATCTACCTGTTCCTCGACAAATACAGCGGCATCGGCCCGATGCTGGACCAGGAAATCGCCGCTGACAAGGCTATCCCTGCAGTCCAGCACGATGCTGTGCACGCCGTACCGCTGAAAGCCGTGAACAAGCATTGAGCGGTAACAAAACTGATCTGATGTGGTCTCTTTATCATGGGCAAGTTGTCCACGATAAAGAGGCGATCAGATGAAGCGCACCAGTGTCACCATTATCGGCATGGGCCCGCGCGGGCTCAGCGTGCTTGAGCGCCTGGCAGCGGCCGCAGCGGCGCAACAACTCCTGCTCGACATCATCCTCATCGATCCCGCGGAATGCGGGGCCGGCGTGCACGCCGCGCGTCAGCCGCAGCATTTGCTGATCAACACCCTCGCCAGCCAGGTCACCATGTTTCCCGCGCCGGGTGTGGTGCAGCACCCGCCGGTCTGCGCGACGCCCTCGCTGACAGAGTGGGCGAGGGAGCAAGGTTATCGCCGCGTGGGCGAGCGCTTCTATCGCTTGGCCGACAGCGGTGGCTACGACATTACCGACAGTGACTACCTGCCGCGCAGCCTGCTCGGTGAATACCTCGGCTGGGTCTACCAGCAAGTGGTGGCGGCGCTGCCGGCCGGCGTTAGGCTCACCCATCACCGTTTGCGCGCCGTCGATATGCGCCAGCAGCCCGACGGCAGTTGCGTGATCGAGCTGGACAACGGCTACATCGTGCCCAGCGATTTCGTCTTCCTCACCACCGGCCACGGCAGCAACCTGCCCAGCGATCTCGACGCGTGGCTGGCCAAGTTCGCGCAAGACCACGCGCGCTACAACAGCAAGCTAGCCTTGGTGCGCCACGTCTATCCGGTAGAGCAGCTGACGCGTATCAGCAGCGATGCGCGGGTGGCGATACAAGGGCTGGGCCTGAGCGCACACGACGTCATCGCCGAGCTCACGGCCGGGCGCGGCGGTGAATTCATCGCAGGCGCGGAGGGCTTGCGCTACCAGGCCTCCGGCCGCGAGCCCAGTCTCACGCTGTGCTCGCGCAACTGCCTGCCTTACGCGGCGCGCGGCATCAACCAGAAAGGCCTCGACGGCCGCCACCAGCCGCGCTACTTCACGCCGGACGCGGTGGACGTGCTGCGCCGCCAGGCCCTGATCGCACGCGGTAGCAGCCAGCTGGATTTCGACCGCGAATTGCTGCCGCTGCTCAAGCGCGAAATGGGCGAGGTCTACCGCGCCACGCCGGGCGCCACCGCCATCGATGACGACACGCTATTCGCCGAACTGCTGTTCCCGCTGCAAACCCGCCAGTTCGCCACGCTGGACGAATTCCGCAGCTACTTCCGCAACTGGTTGCAAACCGACCTGGCCGAAGCCCGCAAAGGCAATCTTGCCAGTCCAGCCAAAGCCGCGACAGACGTGCTGCGCGACGTCCGCGCCACCTTGCAGGCAGCCATCGAGCACGGTGGGCTGACGCCATCTTCGCACCGCAAATTCCTCAACGTCTACCACCCGGCCATCAACCGCGCCGCCTTCGGCCCGCCGCTGCGGCGTAATGAGGAATTGCTGGCGCTGCTGGACGCCGGCGTGATTGCCATCCAGTCAGGTCCCGGCAGCCGCATCGAGATCGATGAAAACGACGCGACCTACCTGCTCAGTACAAAATTCACGGGCGGCACGCAGCAGCAGCCGGTAGATGTGGTGGTAATTGCAAGACTAGATGCGTTTTTCCCGGAAACCGAGACATCCTTACTCATCCGTAATATGTTAAAACGCGGGTTGCTTCGGCCTTATTACAACGGTGTATTCCATCCCGGCGGCATCGACATCAACCGCGCCGGCCAGCCGCTGGACGGGCAGGGCGCGGCGCTGTCGCATATGTGGGCGCTGGGCTATCCGGTCGAAGGGGCGCACTACTACACGCACGCCCTGCCACGGCCGCAGATGCGTTCCCGGCAGGTGCTGGATGCGGACCGCTGCGTTGCCATGCTGGTGGCCCGGATCGCGGCCCAGCCGCGCCGTGCAGCGCGGCGCCGGACTGTGTCACCGGCGCCATCCCATAGCACTTTGTAAAGCCATTGATACATACAGTAACACCCGTCAAGAGCCGGAACTTGTAAAGTGGCTATCCTGCGGCGGTTCCCAAAAGAGCGGGACTCTGGCACTATGGCCCCACTTTGACGACTTCAGCGTTTCAACAGGTTTGCATCTTGCACCACGACTCCCACATCCTCTCCGCGCATTCCGATTATTGCGAGACTTGCGGCCAGCGCCTGCCATCGGCGCAGGATGGCTTCGCCACGTGGGAGCGTAAGTCCAAAAACCAGAAAATCGGTATCGGCATCTCCATCGCGCTGCACTTGCTGGGCGTGGCCTACTACCTGTTTTCGCCGACACACAAACCGGTCAAGCCGACCACCGCCAAGCATGGCGAGATGGTCTACATCGCGCCGCTGAGCGAGCCGAAAAAACCGAACAAGCCGGTAGCCAAGCCGGAAAAGCCAAAAGCCGTCAAATCGTCGCCGCCGCAAAAGCCGACGATGAGCCGCAGCACGCCGGCTGCCGCGCCGAAGCTGGAAACCTATGTGCCGCCGGTACAGGCGACCATGACGCCGCCGCCGGAACAGGATATGTCGGAAATGATCGCCAAGCGCCGCGCCGCGCGGGAATCGCAGAATCCGCAGCCGACGCCGCAGCCACCAGCCGAGACCGAAGCAGAACGCGGCAAGCGTATTGCGCTGGCCAACATCATGGGTGCGCAAGGCCGTTCGGCCAGTGGCGAGCGTGAGCAGAAGGGCGGCTTGCTGGAGATCCTGGACCTGCGTGCCAACTCGGCGGACGTCAAGTTCCGCCACTGGAATTCGAACTTCAAGCGTGAATGGCTGCAAGCCGTGCACGTTGATCGCGGCGCCGAGGCCGACATTGAAAGCGCGGTCATCCACCGCGTGATGGAACTGATCCGCAAGGACTGGCCGGAAGAAGTGCCGTTCGACTCCAAACGCCAGGGGCGCGTGGTGGTCCTGAGCACCCGTCCAGCGGACGATGCCCAGATGTTTGCGTTCCTGATGAAGGAATTCTTCCCGGACTACAAGAAGCCTTACCGTTAAGCCGGTTAAGCCTTGAGCTTGCGGGCCACGTCCAGCGCGAAGTAGGTCAGCACGCCGTCAGCGCCGGCGCGTTTGAAGGCCAGCAGCGATTCCATCATCACCTTGTCATGATCGAGCCAGCCGTTTTGTGCGGCGGCCTTGATCATGGCGTACTCACCGCTCACCTGGTAAGCGAAAGTCGGCACCTTGAATTCATCCTTCACGCGGCGCACGATGTCCAGGTAAGGCATGCCCGGCTTGACCATCACCATATCCGCACCTTCCGCCAGATCGAGGCCGACTTCGCGCAGCGCTTCGTCGCTGTTGGCCGGGTCCATCTGGTACTGGTTCTTGTCGCCCTTGCCGAGATTGGCTGCGGAACCCACCGCATCGCGGAACGGACCATAGAAAGCCGACGCGTACTTGGCCGAGTAAGCCATGATGCGGGTGTGGATATGCCCAGCCGATTCCAGTGCTTCACGGATCGCGCCGATGCGGCCGTCCATCATGTCCGACGGCGCCACCACGTCCACGCCGGCGTCCGCGTGGCACAGGGCCTGGCGGATCAGCATATCGGTAGTGATGTCGTTGATGACGTAGCCGTTGTCGTCGATCAGGCCGTCCTGGCCATGGCTGGTGTACGGATCAAGCGCGATGTCGGTCAGGATGCCCAGCTCAGGGAAGGCTTGCTTCAGCGTGCGTACGGCGCGCGGCACCAGGCCGTCCGGATTGGTGGCTTCGATACCATCCGGGGTTTTCTTCGAGACGTCGATCACCGGGAACAGTGCCAGCACCGGGATGCCCAGCGCCACGCATTCCTCCGCCACCTTCAGCAGCAGGTCTACCGAGACCCGCTCCACGCCCGGCATCGAACCTACCGCTTCGCGCTGGTGCGTGCCTTCGAGGATGAACACTGGATAGATCAGGTCCGCCGCAGTGACGATGTTCTCGCGCATCAGCGCGCGCGAGAATGGATCACGGCGCATGCGGCGCATGCGGATGGCAGGGAATTGCGCTGAAACTTTACTCATCGGTATCGCTTTCGCTTTCTAAATCGTTGTCTAACAGACCTGCCAGTTCCAGGATCTTGTCATTGGCCTCGTCGATACCGACGCGCTTGACGGCCGAGAACAGCTGCACGGTGAACGGGAAACCTTCGCCGTCTTCATCGACGTAGCTGTCCAGCTTGGCTTTCGCCTGGCGCAGCACAGTGATCGATTCTTCACGGTTCAGTTTGTCAACCTTGGTCAGGATGCAATGGATAGGCTTGCCCGTTGGGGCGAACCATTCCAGCATCTGGATGTCGAGTTCGGTGAATGGGCGGCGCGAGTCCATGATCAGGATCAGCGCGGCCAGCTGGTCGCGGCGCTGCACGTAGTCGCCCAGCAGGCGCTGCCAGTGCAGCTTGGCCGAACCGGACACTTCCGCGTAGCCGTAGCCCGGCAAGTCGACCAGCAGGGCCTGGATTTCCTCGACAATGGTGGGATCCTTGCGGTGCTGCGCCACGTGGGCGCCGCCGATCGAGAAGAAGTTGATGTGCTGGGTGCGGCCAGGGGTCTTGGAGGCGAACGCCAGACCCTTCTGATTGCACAAAATATTGATGGCGGTCGATTTGCCGGCATTGGAACGACCTGCAAAAGCGATCTCCGGCACTTGGGTGTCAGGGAGTTCGCGTAATTGGTTTACGGTCGTGAAGAAGCGGGCTTGCCAGAGTTTAGACATGGGGATTGGAGGAAAAGCAACAGTTTTAGGCGGGAATCTTTTTAAGCTATTGTACAATGAGTGGTTACCGAGTGCTTCTATGCACGGTTTGGTGCTGCAGCGGGTCACTTTGGTGCATAACTTTTTAGACTCCTACTAGGGTGCTTTAATGAATAGTGTGTTTTCACCGTTTGTAAAATCCCTGTTTGTCACTTTGCTGGCCGTTTCGGCCACCGCGTCGGCCGACGAACACAAGTCCGCTCCTGCTGCTCCCAAGATCGACCCGGCCAAAGGCGCCGCCCTGTTCACCGATGGCGACAACGCCCGCGGTTTGCCGGCGTGCGTGTCCTGCCACGGCGCCGGAGGTAATTCCACCATCTCGGTCAACCCCAAGCTGGCTGGCCAGCATGAAGGTTATCTTTACAAACAACTGGTGAACTTTACGACCGCAGACCGGAATCAACCGATCATGACGACCTACGCCAAGTTGTTGACCGATGAGGAAAAGCACAACGTCGCAGCATGGCTGGTGTCGCAAGCGGCCAAGCCGGGTGCGGCCAAGAACAAGGACACCATCGAGCTGGGCAAGAAGATTTACCGTGGCGGCATCGCGGAAAAGAATGTGCCGGCCTGTGCCAGCTGTCACGGCGCCTCGGGCGCCGGCATCCCGGTGCAGTATCCACGCCTGTCGGGCCAGCACCAGGACTACACGGTAGCCCAGCTGGGCCTGTTCAAGGCTGGCACCCGCAAGAGTGTGGAAATGGCGACCATTGCCAAGCGCATGTCCGATGAAGAAATGAAGGCCGTTGCAGACTACGTGGCCGGCTTGAAATAAGCGCATCAACAGCCAAAAAGAAGAGGGCGGCGGCGCGAGCATGCTGCCCTTTTTGTTGGTATGCTGTCTTTTTTAAAGAATCTGAATACGCATGAGTAGCCCCAGCACCACCGGCATCCAGCTGAAAACCCGTCGCCCCCTCGTCGCTGAAATCGTTGAACTGATTTCCTCCATGCGTTTCGCTATCGCCTTGCTGGCGATGATTGCGATTGCCGCCATTATCGGCACGGTGATGAAGCAGGGCGAGCCCAGCGCCAACTACATCAACCAATTTGGTCCCTTCTGGTTTGAAGTGTTCCGCAAGCTCGGGCTGTATGCGGTGTACTCGGCCTGGTGGTTCCTGCTGCTGATGGGCGCGCTGGTGACGTCGACCACGCTGTGCATCGTGCGCAATGCCCCCAAGATGTTGCAGGATATGCGCAGCTGGCGTGAAAATGTGCGCGAGAATTCGCTGCTCAATTTCCACCACAAGATGCAGTGGCGTGCCCCGCTGACGCGTGCTGCGCTGGCGCAGCAAAGCGCAGCGCGCCTGGTGGATGCTGGCTACAAGGTGAAACTGGTCGAAAAAGAAAATGGCACGCTGGTCGCCGCCAAGCAGGGCGCGGCCAACAAGTTCGGTTACATCTTTGCGCACAGCGCCATCGTGATTATTTGCCTTGGCGGCTTGCTGGATTCGGACATCCCGATCCGCCTGCAGGAATGGTTCTTCGGTAAAACACCATTCAATGGCAGCGGCCTGATTTCGCAAGTGGCACCGGAGCATCGCCTCAGCACCAGCAACCCTACCTTCCGTGGCAACACCATGATTCCGGAAGGTCAGAACAGCAGCACCGCCATCCTGAACCGTCCGGACGGTGTGCTGATCCAGGAACTGCCGTTCACCATCAACCTGAAAAAATTCACCATCGATTTCTACAGCACCGGCATGCCCAAGCTGTTTGCCAGCGATGTGGAAGTGCGCGACAACCAGACTGGCGAAACGGTCAAGGCCACCATCGAGGTCAACAAGCCGTTGATCTTCAAGGGCGTGGCCATCTACCAGTCCAGCTTTGAAGACGGCGGCAGCAAACTCAAGCTCACCGGCTTCCCGATGGCGGGCACCGGCAGCAAACGTTTCGACATCGCCGGCGAAGTGGGCGCGACCACCCCGCTGGACGACGCCTACACCGTCGAGTGGTCCGGCTTCCGTCCGTTCAACGTGGAAAACGTCGCACCGACCGATGATCCGCGCGCGGTGAAGAAGGGCAAGAGTCTGCAGGAAGAACTAGGCGAGCACATGGGCTCGGCCGGCAAGAACGCCAACAACAAGAACCTGAAAAACGTCGGCCCGAGCGTCAGCTATAAACTGCGCGACAAGACCGGCCAGGCGCGCGAATACCAGAACTACATGCAGCCGGTGACCATCGACGGCGCCACCGTGTTCCTGGCCGGCATGCGCGCCAACCCATCGGACAACTTCAGCTACCTGCGCATTCCGGCCGACGACGGCTACAGCATCGCCGAATGGATGCGCCTGCGCGCCGCGCTGCAAGATCCGGCACTGCGCGCCGCCGCTGCCCAGCGCTACGCCGAACGCGCCACGCCGAAATCGGCCGCTGGCGACGCGCTGCGCACCCAGCTGCAAGCCTCGGCTGACAAGAGCCTGACCATCTTCGCCGGCAGCGACAAATCGGCTGGCTTCATGGCTGTCTCGCAATTCCTCGAAAAGATTCCCGCAGCCGAACAGGAAAAAGCCGCTGACGTGGTGATGAAGATTTTGAACGGCAGCCTGTGGGACCTGTGGCAAGTCGCGCGCGCCAAGGAAGGACTGGAGCCGGTCGCGGAAAACGAAACCCACGCCCGCTTCCTGCAATTGGCCACCAACGCGCTGTCGGACGCCTTCTTCTACGGCGCGCCGGTCTACCTGCAGCTGGATGACTTTACCGAAATCAAAGCCTCGGTCTTCCAGGTCACCCGTTCGCCGGGCAAGAACGTGGTCTATCTGGGCTGCCTGTTCCTGGTGCTGGGCGTGTTCGCCATGTTCTACATCCGCGAGCGCCGCCTGTGGATCTGGATCAAGGACGACACCAACGGCGGTGCGAGTGAGGCGCTGATGGCCATGAGCACCCAGCGCAAGACGCTGGACTTTGAACGCGAATTTGAAACACTGAAGCAAAAGCTGCCACAAGCAGCATAAGCCGGAGAACACAATGGAACTGACCCAATCCCAGCAAACGTATCAGCAAGCGCCAGGCTACTTCAAGCGCCTGACTGCCATCGACTGGCTGTTTGCACTGGCCCTGCTGGCCGGCGCCGTGTTCGCGCTGAACCGCTACGGCCACTTCATGGACGTCTACGAGCAGGGCATCCTGCTGGCCGCCGTGCCGACCTTTGCCGCGCTGGGCTGGCATTGGAAGCCGGTACGCTGGGTGATGCCGCTGGTGGCGCTGCTGTCGCTATGGGCCATCTTCATGTACGCCGGCCAGCTCGACAACGGCAGCAAGAAATTCTGGCTGCGCATGATGCTGTCGAGCCAATCGGCGGTACTGTGGATGAGCGTGATGTTCGTCATCTCCACCGTGTTCTACTGGCTCGGTTTTGCCGGCCGTTCGGGCGCGGCGTCGAGCATCGGCTCCAAGCTGTGCTGGTCCGCCGTGGTGCTGGGCTGGACTGCCATGATGGTGCGCTGGTTCGAGTCCTACCTGATTGGCTCCGACGTCGGCCACATCCCGGTCTCCAACCTGTACGAAGTGTTCATCCTGTTCTCGCTGATCACCGCAATGTTCTACCTGTACTTCGAGCAGCGCTACGCCACCCGCCAGATGGGCCCGTTCGTGCTGCTGGTGATCTCGGCCGCGATCGGCTTCCTGATGTGGTACACCACCTCGCGCAACGCCGCTGATATCCAGCCGCTGCTGCCGGCGCTGCAAAGCTGGTGGATGAAAATCCACGTGCCGGCCAACTTCATCGGCTATGGCAACTTTGCCTTGGCGGCAATGGTGGCCTCGGCCTATCTGCTGAAAACCTCGGGCTATCTGAAGGACCGCCTGCCGTCGGAAGAAGTGCTGGATGACGTGATGTACAAAGCCATCTCGGCCGGCTTCGCCTTCTTCACCATCGCCACCATCCTGGGGGCGCTGTGGGCGGCGGAAGCGTGGGGCGGCTACTGGTCGTGGGACCCGAAAGAGACCTGGGCGCTGATCGTCTGGCTCAACTACGCGGCCTGGCTGCACATGCGCCTGGTGAACGGCCTGCGTGGCCGTCCGGCGGCCTGGTGGGCGCTGGTGGGGCTGCTGGTCACCACCTTCGCCTTCCTGGGCGTGAACATGTTCCTGTCCGGCCTGCACTCCTACGGCAAGTTGTAAACGGAAGTTTAATATTTGCGCCGGCAGATTGGTGTAAGGTTGAGCCCTACACGAATCTACCGGAGCCATCATGCTGATCAAGCGTAGTCCTAACGGCATCGACCTGCCGTTTTCTTCTGAAATCACGCCGCGCGAGATGTATGAGTCGCGCCGCAACTTCATGAAGCAAGTCGCCGTCGGCGCGGCTGCGCTGGGCGGCATGCATGAGGCCTTTGCTCAAAACGGTCCCAAGCTGGCTGCCACGCTGAATCCCGCCTTCTCGGCGATGGACAAGCACACCGCCTACAAAGACGCCACCACCTACAACAACTACTACGAATTCGGCACCGACAAGAGCGAGCCGGCCATCTACGCTGGCTCATTGAAAACGCGTCCGTGGACCGTCAGCATCGAAGGCGAAGTGAAGAAGCCGATGACGCTCGATCTCGACGCGCTGCTCAAGCTGGCGCCGCTGGAAGAGCGCGTGTACCGTTTGCGCTGCGTGGAAGGCTGGTCGATGGTGATCCCGTGGATTGGCTACTCGTTCTCCGAAATCATCAAGAAGGTGGAGCCGACCGGCAACGCCAAGTACGTGGAATTTGTCACACTGGCCGACAAGAAGCAAATGCCGGGCGTCGGCAGCCGCGTGCTGCAGTGGCCATACACCGAAGGCCTGCGCATCGACGAAGCCAACCACCCGCTGGCGCTGCTCACCTTCGGCATGTACGGCGACGTGCTGCCGAACCAGAACGGCGCGCCGGTGCGCATGGTGCTGCCGTGGAAGTACGGCTTCAAGTCGGCCAAGTCGATCGTCAAAATCCGCTTCGTCAAAGACCAGCCGCGTACCTCGTGGAACCTGTCCGCGCCGAACGAATACGGTTTCTACTCCAACGTGAATCCGGACGTCGACCACCCACGCTGGTCGCAAGCCTCCGAGCGCCGTATCGGCGAAGACGGTTTCCTCGCGCGCAAGCGCAAGACCCTGATGTTCAACGGCTACGCTGACGTCGCACCGCTGTACGCCGGCATGGATTTGAAAAAGTTCTACTGATGCTGAGCACCAAACAAGTCAGCTGGCTCAAGGGCGCCGTGTTTGTGCTGGCGCTGGCGCCCTTGCTGCGCATGGTCTACCTGACCGTGACCGGGCAACTGGTCGATCCGCTGGAATTCATCACGCGCGGCACCGGCGACTGGACCTTGTACTTCCTGTGCATGGTGCTGGCGGTGACGCCGCTGCGCAAGCTGAGTGGCTGGAACTGGCTGATCAAGCTGCGCCGTATGCTGGGACTGTACGTATTCTTCTACAGCTTTCTGCACTTCATGACCTTCCTGTGGTTCGATCATTTCTTCGACGTGCAAGAGATGCTGAAAGACGTGTTGAAGCGTCCCTTCATCACGGTAGGCTTCATCGCCTTCGTGCTGCTGATACCGCTGGCCGTCACCAGCACCAACGGCATGATCAAGCGTCTGGGCGGCAAGCGCTGGCAATGGCTGCATCGCCTGGTGTACGTGATTGCACCGCTGGCCATATTGCACTTCTGGTGGATGAAAGCGGGCAAGCACAACTTTACCCAGCCGATCATCTTTGGCAGCGTGCTCGGTGCGCTGTTGCTGGCGCGCCTCTACTGGTGGGTGGCAACGCGGCGCAACATGGCATAGACTGTTTGCATGAAACCGAGCGGTCCACTGCGGCGCAGCATCCTGATGGCGCTGGCGTCGTTGACGCTGGGTGTATGGAATGCGCGCGCGGCTGCCGCCGTCATGGCCTATCGTTACTGGGACTGGGGACTCACGCCGCGGCGCGACGATTACCAGGTCGCGGTGCTGACACTGGCGCTGGAAAAGACCGTTGCCACGCATGGACCGTTCTCCGTCACCCGCGTGTCGGACGCCATGAGCACCTCGCGCATCAACGTGGAAATCCGCAAAGGGCGGCGTGTGAACATCCACGCCGGGCCGTGGCGCGACATGGCGACGGATGACGCGCTGGAGCGCAACATCCGGATCGACATTCCTATCATGTCAGGCTTGCTTGGCTATCGCGCGCTGGTGGTGCGCAAGGATGAAATGGCGGCGTTCAAGGCAATCAAGGACGCGGCCCAGTTGAAGCAAAAAATCGCGGGCTTAGGACGTGGCTGGGTCGACGTTACTGTGCTGCGCCACAACGGCTACAACGTAGACGACAGCGGCAACGTAGCGACGCTGGTGGACATGCTGGTCAACAAACGTTTCGACTACCTGCCGCTCAGCGTGACCGAAGCTGATTCCGTGTTGACGCCGCAACTGGCGGTGGTGCCGGACCTGGTGCTGTACTACCCGTTGCCGACCCTGTTCTACGTCAGCATTAGCGAACCCAAATTAGCCGAGCGGCTAGAAAGCGGCCTGGCGCTGGCCAAGCGCGACGGCTCGCTGGACGAACTGGTCGCGCGCCACTTCCAAAAAGAAATCAAACAACTCAAATCCAGCACCACGCGCTGCCTGTTGCTGAGCAATCCCACCCTCCCGAAAGCCTACGCAGCGGAACCGCCGATGCTGCTGCGCAAGCCGTAAAAACTTCGGGGTCAGCTCTGTCATTCGGACAAATAATTCGCGTATTGATATTGCTCAAATATCGTGCGCGCTTGTCCAAATGACAGAGCTGACCCCGGGTTGGGTTTATTTGATGACGGATTCCAGCGCGTACAGGTCGGCTGGGTTTTCGCGTTTGCGGACCAGGTGCAGGACCTCGCCGTCAACGATCACTTCGGCGGCGCGGCCGCGGGTGTTGTAGTTGGAGGCCATGGTCATGCCGTAGGCGCCGGCGGTGTGCATCACCAGCAGGTCGCCGGCTTCCACTGCCAGCGTACGGTCGCGCGCCAGCCAGTCGCCGGATTCGCAGATCGGGCCGACTACGTCGTAATCCGCCGCCGCTGCGCTGCCTTGCACTACCGGCTGCATGTCCATCCACGCCTGGTACAAGGCCGGACGCGCCATGTCGTTCATGGCCGCATCCACGATGCAGAAGTTTTTCTCTTCGCCGTGTTTGATGAATTCCACTTTGGTCAGCAGCACGCCGGTATCGCCCACGATGGAACGGCCCGGCTCGAAGATGACTTTGATGCCTTTGCCGCTGTGGCGCGCTGCGCGCCATGCATCGATCTTGGCGAACAAACGGCCCAGGTAGTCCCCCACCGGTACCGGTGCCGATTCGCCTGCTTCACGGTAGTCGATACCAATGCCGCCGCCGATGTCCAGGTGGTGCAACTCGATGCCTTCCGCGCCCAGTTGGTCGATCAGTTCGATCAGGCGGTCCAGCGCTTCCAGCAGCGGCGCGTCGTCCAGCAGCTGCGAGCCGATGTGGCAGTCGATGCCCGACACGTCCAGGTGCGGCAGCTTGGCCGCAGTGCGGTAGGTTTCTAACGCATCATCAAACGCCACGCCGAACTTGTTGGCTTTCAGGCCAGTGGCGATGTACGGGTGGGTCTTGGCATCCACGTTCGGGTTCACGCGCAGCGAGATGCGGGCTTTCTTGTCCATGGCGCCGGCCACTTCGTTCAGGCGGTGCAGCTCAGGAATCGATTCAACGTTGAAGCACAGGATGTCGTGGCTCAGCGCCAGGCGCATTTCTTCCACGCTCTTGCCCACGCCCGAGAAGATCACTTTGCGCGGATCGCCGCCCGCCGCCAGCACGCGCAGCAGTTCGCCGCCGGAGACGATGTCGAAGCCCGCGCCCTGGCGCGCCAGCAAATCCAGAATCGCCAGATTCGAGTTGGCCTTCATGGCGTAGCACACCAGCGCGTCGCGGCCCTTGCAGGCGTCGGCGTAGGAGGCGAAATTGGCCAGCAGGGCGGCCTTGGAGTAGACGTAGGTCGGGGTGCCGAATTGTTCAGCAATAGCGCTCAGCGAGGCGCCTTCGGCGTGCAGCACGCCGTCTTTGTACGAAAATTGGGACATGGATCTTTATTGTTGAGGAGCAGCGGGTTCAGAAGTCGATACAGGGACCGGGCTGCTCTTGGCAGGCTTGGCCGCTGGTGGCTTGGGCAGGTATAGCGGGCCGGGTTGGCCGCAGCCGCTCAGCAATACGCCGAGGATAATCAAACGGATGGAGGACTTCACGATAAAATCACGGTTTATTTGAGATCAGATACTGGAGTGTAGCATGGGCGAATCAGAATTCCTGGCGCAGGCGGAAGCCGCGCTTGATACCATCGCGGCGGCGCTGGACCGCTTGAACGATGAAGACGTGGTCGACGTCGAGTGCAGCCGCAGCGGCAATGTGCTGGAAATCGAGTTCATCGACAACGGCAGCAAGATCATCGTCAACAGCCAGGCGGCGATGAAGGAACTGTGGGTAGCCTCCCGCTCGGGCGGCTACCACTATAAGCAAATCGACGGCCAGTGGATCAACAGCCGCGACAACACCGAGCTGTACGCCTCGCTGTCCGAGATGGTCTCGGCGCAGGGCGGCGCCCCGGTGGTGCTCAAACCATAATCAGAACAGCTCGTTCTTGACGGCGTCCTTGGCCTTTTCCTCGGCCGGGGTGCCGTGCCCCGGCGCGTCGAGGTTGTTGACCCCGGCGCCCGGCGGATTCTCCGCATAGAAGTATTCATCCCCCACCAGCATCACGCCTTCCGGCACCGCGCGTTCCTCGATCGGGATGTTTTTCAGCGCCTTTTGCATGTAGCCGATCCAGATTGGCAGCGCCAGGCCGCCACCGGTTTCACGGTTGCCCAGGTTCTTGGGCTGGTCGTAGCCGATCCATGCGATGCCCACCAGCTTGGCCTGATAACCGGCAAACCATGCATCGATCGAATCGTTGGTGGTACCGGTCTTGCCGGCGAGGTCGCGGCGGCCCAGCACATTGGCCTTGGCAGCCGTACCGTAGCGCACCACGTCCTTCAGCATGGAATCCATCAGGAAGGCGTTACGCTCGTCGATGACGCGGTTTTTCTCGTCACCGGCCAGATCCGGATGCGCTTGCGACAGGATCTTGCCATCGGCATCGGTGACCTTGGAAATCAGGTAAGGGCTGACCTTGTAGCCGCCGTTGGCAAACACCGCATACGCGCCGGCCATTTGCAGCGGCGTGACGTTGCCCGCGCCCAGCGCCAGCGTCAGGTAGGGCGGGTTCTTTTCCGCGTCGAAGCCGAAGCGGGTGGCGTATTCCTGCCCGTACTTGGCGCCGATGCGGTGCAGGATGCGGATCGAGATCATGTTCTTGGACTTGGTCAGGCCCTTGCGCATGGTCATCGGGCCTTCGTACTTGCCGTCGTAGTTCTTCGGTTCCCACGCCTGGCCACCGGTCTGGCCGGCGTCGAACGAGATTGGCGCGTCATTGATCACGGTGGCCGGCGACAGGCCGCGCTCCAGCGAGGCCGAATAAATAAACGGCTTGAACGACGAGCCCGGCTGGCGCCATGCCTGGGTCACGTGGTTGAACTTGTTACGGTTGTAGTCGAAGCCGCCGACCATGGCCTTGATGGCGCCGTCGGTAGTGCTGGCGGCCACGAATGCCGATTCAATTTCCGGCATCTGCGCCACTTCCCAGTCTTTGCCTTCCTGCAGCACGCGGATGACGGCGCCGCGACGGATGCGCTTGTTCGGCGGATTTTTATCCGACAGCCACGAGCGGCCCATTTCCAGGCCCGAACCGGCAATCTTGATTTCTTCGCCCGAGGCGGTCACGGCGGTAATCAGCTGCGGCGTGGCGGTCAATACCACGGCGGCGATGATGTCGTCGTTGTCTGGATGCTCGGCCAGCACGGTCTCGATGGCGTCGTCCGCTTCTTCCTTGTTGCCCGGGATGTCGATATAGGCTTCCGGGCCGCGATACGCATGGCGGCGCTCGTAATCCATCACGCCTTTGCGCAAGGCGAGGTAGGCAGCGTCCTGGTCGGCCTTGGTGATGGTGGTGAACACGTTCAGGCCACGGGTGTAGGTGTCTTCCTTGAACTGCTCGTACACCAGCTGGCGCGCCAGTTCGGCCACGTACTCGGCGTGCACGCCGAATTCGCTGCTGTCGGTTTTCACTTTCAACTCTTCCGCCTTGGCGGTTTCAAATTGCTTGTCGCTGATGTAGCCCAGCTCGTGCATGCGCTGCAAGATGTACTGCTGGCGAGTGCGCGCGCGCTTCGGATTGACGACCGGGTTGTAAGCCGACGGCGCTTTCGGCAGGCCGGCCAGCATGGCCGCTTCGGCGATGCTAATGTCGCGCAGATTTTTGCCGAAATAGATTTGTGCGGCGGACGAGAAACCGTAAGCGCGCTGGCCGAGGTAGATCTGGTTCATATAGACCTCAAGGATCTGGTCCTTGCTGAGGTTCTTCTCGATCTTCCACGCCAGCAGCATCTCGTAGACCTTGCGCTTGATGGTCTGTTCGCTGGACAGGAAGAAGTTGCGCGCCACCTGCTGGGTGATGGTCGAGGCGCCTTGGCGGCCGCCGGTGCCCATCGCATTGTGCACAGCCGCGCGCAGGATGCCGGTGTAGTCGACGCCGCCGTGTTCGTAGAAACGGTCGTCCTCGATCGCCAGCACGGCTTTTTTCATTACATCAGGGATGTCCTTGATGCGCACCAGGTTGCGGCGCTCTTCGCCGAACTCGCCGATCAGCACGTTATCGGCGGAGAAGATCCGCAGCGGCATTTTCGGACGGTAGTCGGTCAGCGTATCGAGTTCGGGCAGGTTGGGGTAGGCCATCGCCAGCCCGAACACCACCAGCAACACGCCGGTCAGGCCCAGGCCGGCAACGGACAAGCCCGCTAGCCACAGGAAGCGGGAGCTTTTACCCGGTTTTTTTTCAGGCGGAGTCGATGATGGTGGTGTGGTATCGGAAGAGGCCATGCAGTGCAATCGTTTCAGTGGATTATGCGAGCCATTATAAGCGAGCGGCGCGCCGCACCCTACGGCTGGAATATTTCTCGGTAGCAACAAAGCAACTCAGTTGTTTTGTTGCTTACAGGTTAAAAAATAAGTGTGGCGAAACCCTCACACAAAGGCAATTGTGCACAGTAGAAATACCTTTACACTTAAATAGTGTCGATTTAATGTACAGGCTGATATAGCCCACCTAACCGCTGGTTTTCAAACGAGTTTCCTTTTATGCAAACAGTTCCGCCGCATGTTCGGATGTACTGCAACACGGGCGTCAGCCATGGCGCCGGGGGATTCGTATGATCGATATCAAGGCCTTGCTAGGCCAGGGCAACCCGCCGCTGGTGGGCATCGACATCAGTACGTCCTGCGTGCGGCTGGTGGAGCTGGTGCAAGGCGCCAAGGGCGAGCTGCGGCTGGAGCGCTATGCCGCCGAGCCGCTGCCGCGCAACGCCGTCACCGACGGTAATATCGAGAACATGGACCAAGTGGTGGAAGCCGTGCGCCGGGTCTGGAAGAAAAGTGGCACCCGCGCGCGCCACGCTGCGCTGGGCATGCCGCCCGCCTCCGTCATCACCAAAAAAATCATTCTGCCGGCGGGGCTGCCGGAAGACCAGCTGGAAGTGCAGGTGGAATCCGAAGCCAGCCAGTACATTCCATTCGCGCTCGACGAGGTCAGCCTGGATTTCGACGTGATCGGCCCGGCCGCCAATTCGGCTGACGATATCGAAGTCATGCTGGCCGCCTCGCGCCGCGAAAAAGTCGAGGACCGGGTGGCGATAGCCGAAGCGTCCGGCCTCAAGGCCACCGTGATGGACATCGAATCCTACGCCGCCCGCGCCGCGCTCGACCGCGTCACCGCGCAGCTGCCGGAAGCCGGCGCCGGTCAGATCATCGCGCTGTTCCAGATTGGCGCGCAAGTGACCCAGATTTCCGTGATGCTGGATGGCGTCACCGTGTACGAGCGCGAACAGCCATTCGGCGGCAACGCGCTGACGCAAGACATCGTGCGCAGCTACGGCCTGTCCTTCGACGAAGCCGAAGCGCGCAAGAAAACCGGCGACCTGCCGGACAACTATCACGCCGAACTGCTCACCCCCTTCCTGGAAAGCGCCGCGCTGGAAGTCACGCGCGCTATCCAGTTCTTCTATACCTCCACGCCCTACACCCGCGTCGACCAGCTGTTCCTGGCTGGCGGCTGTGCGCTGATCCCCGGTCTGCTGGACCTGGTCGCCAGCCGCACCCGCATTTCCAGCGCGGTGATTTCGCCGTTCAAGGGCATGCAGCTGGGACCGTCGGTGCGCGAAACGCAGCTGCGTCTTGATGCGCCTGCCTACTTGGTCGCCTGCGGCCTGGCCCTGCGGAGGTTCGACTGATGATACGGATTAACCTGCTGCCCCACCGCGAAGAAAAGCGCAAGCAGAAGAAGGCCGCTTTTGTTGCCCTGCTGGCGCTGGGCGGCGTGGTGGGCGTGGGCATTGTGCTGCTGGTGGGCGGTTACAACGCGCGCGCCATCTCGATCCAGGAGCAGCGCAACCAGGTGCTGAAGACGGCCATCACCGGCCTTGATAAAAAGATCGCCGAGATCGCCACGCTGAAACAGGAAATCGAAGCGCTGAAAGCGCGCCAGCAAGCGGTGGAGGATTTGCAGGGCGACCGCAACCAGCCGGTCTACCTGCTCGATGAGCTGGTCAGGCAAACCCCGCCCGGCGTGTACCTGAAAGGCTTCAAGCAGGACGGCCAGCGGGTGTCGGTCAACGGCTATGCACAATCGCAGGAGCGGGTCTCCGAATTCCTGCGCAACCTGGCCGGCGAGTCGCCGTGGCTGGAGAAGCCCGATCTGATCGAAGTGAAATCCACCGGCCTTGGTCAGGGCAAGAGCGCCAAGAAAGTGGTGGAGTTCAACCTCAACGTCAGCATCAAGCGCCCGCGCGACAAGGACAAGCCGGAAGAGGGCGCCAAGGGCAAGGCTGCAGCCGCGGCCGTGGCGGGGGGGAAATAATGGCCAAGGCGAATATCAACCTCAACGAACTGTTTGCCCAGTTCACCGACCAGTTCCGCGATCTCAGCGGCCGCCATCCGGGCCAGTGGCCGCTGGCACCGCGCGTGCTGTGCGCCATCGGCGTGACGGCGGCGGTGTGCGTGGCCGGCTATTTCGGCTACTGGAGCTCGCAGTTTGAAGAGCAGGAAGCCGGCCTGGCGCAGGAAAACAAGTTGCGCGACGAGTACAAGATCAAGACCGCGCAAGCGATCAACCTGGAAGCGCTGCGGGCGCAAAAAGCGCAGGTCGACCAGTACGTCGAGCGCCTGCAGAAACAGCTGCCGAGCAAGGCCGAGATGGCCGCGCTGCTGACCGACATCAACCAGGCCGGCGCCGGGCGCGGCCTGCAGTTCGAACTGTTCAAGCCACAGCAGGTGGTGGTCAAGGATTACTACGCCGAGCTGCCGATCGATATCAAGATCACCGGCAGCTATCACGACATTGGCGCCTTCACCGGTGACATCGCCAACCTGCCGCGTATCGTCACGCTCAACAACCTGATGCTCAGCACCGGCAAGGATGGCACGCTGACGCTGGAGGCGGTAGCCAAGACCTTCCGCTACCTCGATCCGGAAGAAGTGGCAGCGCAGCGCAAGGCCGCCGCCGACAAGAAAAAGGCGGCGAAAAAATCATGAACACGCTGACTTTACGATTGCTGATGGCGCTGCCGCTGCTGGCCTCCCTGGCCGGCTGCGGTGAAAGCGATGTGCAGGAAGTGCGCACCTGGATGAAGCAAGTCGACGCCCAGACCAAGGTGCAAGTGCCGCCGCTGGCCGAGCCCAAGACTTTCATTCCCTTCGCCTACGCCCGCAAAGACGAGCTCGATCCCTTCAATCCCAACAAGCTGCTGGCCGAACTGGCCAAGCTGGCGGCCGCCGGCGGCCATAACGGCATCAAGCCCGACACCGAGCGCCGCAAGGAATTGCTGGAGACCTTCCCGCTCGACACCATCAAGATGGTCGGCACCATCGAGAAAAAAGGCGTGATCTACGCCGTGCTGCAAGTCGACCGCGCCGTGCACCAGGTGGTGGTGGGCCAGCATCTGGGCCAGAACTTCGGCCGCATCACCAGCATTGACGACAGCGCCGTCAGCCTCAAGGAAATCGTCCAGGACGCCACCGGCGACTGGGTCGAACGCGTATCCAAGTTGGAACTGCAGGAAAGCAAGGAGAACACCAAATGACCGCTCATCACACGGCCCGGCGCGCCTTGGCCGCCGCCACTTGGGCGCTGGCCTTGCAACTTGCCTGCGTCGCCCCAGCCATGGCGCAGGATTCTGCTGCTGCTACCGCCAGCGCTGCCAACGCCATTGAATCGATCAGCGCCAACCAGCAGGGCGCCAACGTGATCGTCAAAGTCACGCTGAAGAACGCGCCGGACAAGCTGCCGATTAACTTTGCCATCACCAACCCGCCGCGCATCGCGCTTGATTTCGGCGCCACCGTCAACGCCACCGGCAAGACCGTGCAGGAGCTCAATCAGGGCGACCTGCGCGGCGTCAACCTGGTGCAGGCCGGCGAGCGTTCGCGCCTGGTGTTCAATCTCAAGCGTACTCTCAACTACGCCACCACCATCGACGGCAAATCCATCATCCTGACCATCGACGGTTCCGGTGGTGTCGCCACGGCGGTGGACGCGGCCGGCCTGCCGGTCGCCAAGCCGGCTGCAGCGGCAGGCAAACAACTGCTGCGCGATGTCGACTTCCGCCGCGGCGCCAACGGCGAAGGCCGCGTGGTAGTCGACCTGCCGAATAATCAAGTGGCGGTGGACGTGCGCCAGACCCCGACCGGCGTGGTGGTCGACTTCCTCAAGACCGGCGTACCGGAAGCGCTGCGCCGCCGCCTGGATGTGGGCGACTTCGGCACCCCGGTGTCACTGGTCACCACCGTGCCGCAAGGCGAGAACACGCGCCTGAGCATCGAGGCGCGCGGCCTGTGGGAACAGACGGTCTACCAGAGCGACACCCAGCTGGTGGTCGACGTCAAACCGATCAAGGAAGATCCGAACAAGCTGACCCAGGGCTCGCAAGGCTATCGCGGCGAGAAGCTGTCCTTCAATTTCCAGAATGTGGAAGTGCGCGCGGCGCTGCAGGCGATTGCCGATATCTCCGGCCTCAACATCATCACCAGCGACAGCGTGGCTGGCAATCTGACCCTGCGCCTGAAGGAGGTGCCGTGGGACCAGGCACTGGACGTGATCCTGCAAGCCAAGGCACTGGATATGCGCAAGAACGGCAGTGTCATTTGGATCGCGCCCAAGGAAGAATTGCTGACCAAGGAAAAACTGGAACTGGAGCAGAAAGCCCAGATCGCCGACCTCGAACCGCTAAAGTCGGAAATCTTCCAGCTCAACTACCAGAAGGCGGAAGCATTTAAAACCGTGTTCGGCCTCGAAGGCGGCGACACCAAGAACCGCATCCTGTCCAAGCGCGGCAGCGCCATCATCGAGCCGCGCACCAACCAGTTGTTCGTGACCGACGTCGCCTCCAAGCTGGACGACGTGCGCCGCCTGATCGCCAAGACCGACGTCGCCACCAAGCAGGTGCTGATCGAGGCCCGTATCGTTGAGGCCAGCGACACCTTCACCCGCAACCTCGGCGCCAAGCTCGGCTTCACCGACCTGCGCACCATCCGTGGTGGCGACGCCGGCTACCAGCTCGGCAACAGCAACACCCGCATCGGCATCGCCGGCAATATGACCGGCGTGGGCGAGGTCACCGGCCAGGTCAAGCTGACTGACTCGACCTATAACAACACCCAATTCGTCAACCTGCCGGCGTCCAGCATCAATGGCGCCCAGGCCGGCAACCTGGCGGTCAGCCTGTTCTCCTCGGCCGCCAACCGCTTCCTCAACCTGGAACTGTCGGCACTGGAAGAAGACGGCACCGGCAAGATTATTTCCAGCCCGCGTGTGATCACCGCCGACAAGGCGGTGGCGCTGATCGAGCAGGGCATTGAACTCCCGTATCAAGTGGCGACCAGCAGCGGCGCCACCTCCATCATGTTCCGCAAGGCTAACCTGCGCCTCGAAGTGACGCCGCAGATCACGCCGGACGGCAACGTCGTGATCGACGTTGACGTCAACAAGGACAGCGTGGGCCAGGAAACCCGCTCCGGCTTTGCCATCGACACCAAGCACGTCAAGACCCAGGTCATGGTCGACAACGGCGGCACCGTGGTGTTGGGCGGCATCTACCAGCAGACCGAGCGCAGCACCACCGACAAGGTGCCGCTGCTGGGCGATGTGCCGGTGCTGGGCTATCTGTTCCGCAGCAACACCCGCACCAATGACAAGACGGAGCTGCTGGTCTTCATCACACCGAAAATCGTGGCCGACCGCCTGTCCGCGACCCGGTAATTTGATTCATCTTGAATGGGATATCGTTTCATGAAAAACTTCACTGCATGGCTGACTGCGCTGGCCTGCGCCAGTTTGTTATCCGCGTGCGGCGGCGGCGGCGGTTCGCCCGGCACTAATGCGGCCGGTGTGGCGCCGTCCAAGGCTGCCAGCGTCACCCTGACGGCTAGCGCCGATACCATCGCTTCGTCTGGACTGGATGGCACCGAAGTCACGCTGACCGCCATCGTCAAGGATGCCGGCGGCAATGCGCTGGCCAATGAGACTGTCAACTTCAGCGCCACCTCCGGCACTATTACCAGCACCAACCGCATCACCAACACTTCCGGTCAGGTGGTGGAGAAACTAAGCGTGAAGGGCGATTCCTCGCTGCGTACCATCACCATTACCGCCAGCGCCGGTTCGGCCACTTCGGCTGCGGTCAAGGTGACCGTGGTGAACGCGGTGCCGACCCTGACCTTGACCACCGATTCCGGCACCCTGGCCTCGGCTGGCACGGCCGGCAATGAAGTCACCGTCACCGCGCTGGTGCGCGACGCCAACAACACCGTCATGCCGAACGTGAACGTGGACCTGAAGTCCGATTCCGGCAGCCTGACCCTGACCAGCCGCACCACCAACGCGCAGGGCATCGTCACCGAAAAACTGGGCACCGGTGGCGACGCTACCTCGCGCGCCATCAAGATCACCGCCACGGTGCCGGGCGCCACGCCGGTCACCACCATCGTCAACGTGGCCGGCAACAAGCTGACCATCAACGCGGCGCCGACCATCAATGCCGGCTCCAGCGCCGACGTCACCGTCAAGCTGGTGGATTCGGCCGGCAATGCGCTGGTCGGCAAGCCGGTGACTTTCGGCTCCAACGCCAACGCGCTGAGCGTCAAGGGCGGCGGCGCGGCCGTGACCAATGCCGGTGGCCAGCTGGTGCTGACCTACGCGGCCAGCGGCGGCACGGCGGACGTTATCACCGTCAAGTCGATGGGTGAAATTGCTTCGGTTGGCATCGCCATCAATTCCTCCACCTTCGCTGTGAAAGTGCTGGACGGCAGCGGCAATGTAGAAACCTCGGCTGCCATCGGTGGTTGCCAGCAGGTCGCCGTCACCAATGCGCCGGGCAGCAGCGTGACCATCAGCAGCTCGCGCGGCACGGTCTACAGCGACTCGTCCTGCAGCAGCCCGCTCGGCAGCGCGCTGACGCTGTCGGGTGGCGCCGCCACCGCCTACGTCAACGCCACCAGCCCGGGCGTGGCTACCCTGACCGCCAATGCCGGTGGCCAGACCACCCAGACCAATCTCGAATTCGTGGCGCCGGTCACCGCGCTGACCACCATTTCGGTCCAGGCCGACCCTGCCGTCATTGGTGTCAACACCAGCGGCAGCACCAGCCAGCAGGCCACCCTGCGCGCCATCGTGCGCGACGGTACGGCGCAGAACAACCTGGTCAAGAACGCCACCGTGGCCTTCTCCATCATCAGCGACCCGAGCGGCGGTTCGCTGACCCAGCCGGCGGTGGTCACCACCGGTTCCGACGGCGTCGCCACCACCAGCTTCATCGCCGGCACCTCGGCCACCGCCAAGGATGGCGTGCAAATCCAGGCCAAACTGATCGGCGGTTCCGGCCCGAGCGCGGTGGCCAAGCTGACGGTGGCGCAGAAATCGCTGTTCATCAGCGCCGGTACCGGCAACACGGTCGGCACGCCGAGCAGCGCGACTTACCAGATGGATTATGCGGTGATCGTCACCGACGCCGCCGGCAATGCCGTGTCGGGCGTCAAGCTGACCGCCTCGGTACTGCCGACGCAGTATTTCAAAGGCTTCCTGACCTACGCTGCACCGTCTGGTCCATGGCAGCCGGCAGTGCGCACCGGCTGCAGCAACGAGGACGTCAACAACAACGGCATCCTTGATGCCGGCGAGGATACCAACGGCAACGGCGTGCTCGATCCGGGCATTCCGGTGACCGTTACACCGAGCATCACTACCGACGCCACCGGCCGTGCCACGGTGTCGCTGGTCTACCCGCGCGACCGTGTTTACTGGCTCGATGTGAACCTGACGATACGCGGCCAGGCCAGCGGCACGGAGTCCAGCTACACCTCTCTGGTACACTTGATGGGATTAGGCTCAGATTACGCTACCCAGAACGTCAGCCCGCCGGGCGTGAACAGTCCTTATGGGGTATCGACTCTGTGCAGCAACCCCTTATAAGTTGGATGTTGAATGCAGAATGTGTTTCTAGTCGGTCTGATGGGGGCAGGAAAAACCACCATCGGCCGCATCCTGGCGCGCAAGCTGGGGCTGAAATTTGTTGATTCCGACCACGAGATCGAGGCGCGTACCGGCGCTTCGATCCCGTGGATCTTTGAAATCGAAGGCGAAGCGAGCTTCCGCCGGCGCGAGGCCGAGGTCATCCGTGAGCTGAGCGGCCAGTCCGGGCTGGTGCTGGCCACCGGCGGCGGCGCCATCCTGAATGCCGACAACCGCGCCTACCTCAAGGCGCGCGGCACCGTGATTTACCTGCGGGCCACGGTCAACAGCATCCTGCAGCGCACCGCGCACGACAAGAATCGCCCCCTGCTGCAAACCGCCGATCCGCGTAAAAAGCTGGAAGAGCTGATGCAGGTGCGTGATCCTTTGTACCTGGAAATTGCCGATTTGGTCATCGATACCGGCCGACCTAACGTACAATCGATGGTTCAGACTATTTTGACCCAGCTGGACCAGCGCGCTTGTGAAGCCGCGCCCAACTGCGTCACTCACGCCGAACCATCGATGAACGAACAATCCAACATCCTGTTAAACGTCAACTTGGGCGAGCGCAGCTACCCGATTTCGATCGGTCCGTCGCTGCTCAATGACAGCGCCGCGCTGGCGCGCCATGTGAACGGCAGTAAGGTTGCCATCATCAGCAACGAGACCGTGGCGCCGCTGTACCTTGAACGCATCGAGAGCGGCCTGCGCGACGCCGGCAAGCAAGTCACCACCGTCATCCTGCCGGATGGCGAAGAGCACAAGAACTGGTCCAGCCTGATGACCATCTTCGACAAGCTGCTGGAAACCAAGGCCGACCGCAAGACCACGCTGATCGCCCTGGGCGGCGGCGTGATTGGCGATTTGACCGGCTACGCGGCAGCCAGCTATATGCGCGGCGTGGATTTCATCCAGGTGCCGACCACCTTGCTGTCGCAGGTAGATTCCTCGGTGGGCGGCAAGACCGGCATCAACCACCCGCTGGGCAAGAACATGATCGGCGCCTTCTACCAGCCGCGCGCGGTGATTGCCGATACCTCCACGCTGGAAACCCTGCCGGCGCGCGAGCTGTCGGCCGGCCTGGCGGAAGTGATCAAGTACGGCGCGGTGATCGACCTGCCGTTCTTCGAATGGATTGAAGCGAATATTGAAAAGCTGATGGGGCGCGATAAGGGCGCCCTGGCTTACGCGATTGCCCGTTCGTGCGAAATCAAGGCCGATGTGGTGCGCCAGGATGAGCGTGAAGGCGGCCTGCGCGCCATTCTGAATTTCGGCCACACTTTCGGCCATGCCATCGAGGCGGGCATGGGCTACGGCGCCTGGCTACACGGCGAGGCGGTTGGCTGCGGCATGGTGATGGCGGCGGATTTGTCGCAGCGCATGGGCCTGATTGATGAAGCCACCGTGGAACGCGTGCGCAAGCTGATCGCTGCGGCCGGCCTGCCGGTCAAGGCGCCGGACCTCGGCGTCGACAAGTGGCTGGAAGCGATGGAAGTCGACAAGAAGAACGAAGGCGGCGCCATCAAGTTCATTCTGATGAATCCGCTGGGTGCGCCGAAGATCACCAACGCGCCGCACGAGCTGCTGCTGGCGACGCTGGCTGCCTGCGTTTAACGCATCATGACGCCGGAAGAGTTCCTTGCTCCCTACGCCGCCCACTCGGAGGGCGGTGCGGGCCGGCGTTATCCTGAAACGGCGCACGCCTCGCGCAGCCAGTTCCAGCGCGACCGTGACCGCATCATTCACTCCTCGGCCTTCCGCCGGCTGGAGTACAAGACCCAGGTATTCCTCAATCACGAAGGCGATTTGTTCCGCACCCGGCTGACCCACAGCCTGGAAGTGGCGCAGATCGGCCGTTCGCTGGCGCGTAACCTGCGGTTGAACGAGGATCTGGTGGAGGCGATTTCGCTGGCGCACGATCTCGGTCACACGCCGTTCGGCCATGTCGGGCAAGACGTGCTCAACGAGTGCATGAAGGATTACGGCGGCTTCGAGCACAACCTGCAAAGCCTGCGCGTGGTCGATGAGCTGGAAGAACACTACGGCGCGTATGACGGCCTCAACTTGATGTTTGAAACGCGCGAGGGCATCCTTAAGCACTGCTCGCTGAATAATGCGAAAGTGCTGGGGCCGGTGGCGCAGCGTTTTATCGACCGCACCCAGCCGTCGCTGGAAGCGCAGCTGACCAATCTGGCCGATGAAATCGCCTACAACAGCCATGACATTGATGACGGCCTGCGTTCGGGCCTGATTACGATCGAACAGCTGGAGCAAGTGGAGTTTTTTGCCAAGCTGTGGCGCGATGTGCAGCAGGCTTTCCCCGGCCTGTCGGGCCGCCGCGCGATTTACGAAACTTTGCGCCGCTTGATTACGGCGCTGGCCGATGACCTGATCGTCACCTCCAGCGCGCGCATTGCCGAGGCCGCTCCCAAGCACATCGATGACGTGCGGACCGCGCCACCGCTGATACGCTTCTCTGACGAGATGCGCAAGGATGCGACCGAACTCAAGCGGTTCTTGTACGCCAATCTCTATCGCCATTACAAAGTCGGCCGCATGCGGGTAAAAGCCAGCCGCATCGTGCGCGAATTGTTCGAAGCCTTCATGGCCGAGCCGGCCTTGCTGCCGCCCGATTACCAGGACAAATCTGGCGACGTGAACAAAGTCGCGCGCAAGATCGCCGACTACATCGCCGGCATGACCGACCGCTACGCCATCCGCGAACACCGCCGCCTGTTCTCGCTCGACGAGCTTTGATCTGCCTCAAGCTATACCGTCATTGCTCAGCTTGACCCGCTCCAGTGCGCGGTAGATGATGAGTGACAGGAGGCGATCATGGAACCGCAAATCGTTGAGCGAGTCAGCACACTGGAGACTAATGTTGCCGTTATCCAGTCTACCTACGTTCGCAAGGATGAACTTGCCACGCTGCGAGAAGAAATGGGCGTTGGCTTTGCCAAGACTGATATCGGCTTTGCCAAAACCAATGCCAAGATCGACCTTGTCTCTACCGAGCTCAACGGCAAGATCGATCTATTGCGCAAGGAGCTCGATGCCAAACTGGAACGCGCGATTGCGACGATGCTGAGGTGGACATTCGGAGCGCAAATCAGCATCGTGGCGCTGGCCATTGCGGCGCTCAAGTACCTTTAGAACATGCGCTGCTGGGCGGCGTTGCGGTTGCCTAGCAGTTCCAATAGCAGTTTCTTCACCGGCGCGGGCAGGGCTGCGTTAGCGATATCGGCGGCGTTGAGCCAGACGTGGCCGGATTCGGCGGCCAGCATCAGGCGCCGTGACAACGTGATGCGGTAGGGCGCGATGTGCAGCTTGTAATGCGTGAACACATGCGTTACCGTCGACAAGTGCTCACAGGACTCCATCTCGCCAAACTTGCTCACCGCGCGCATCAGCGCATCTTGATCAGCCGGCTCCACTTCATCATCTTCCGCCGCCACATGGCCATCCAGCTCCGGCAGCGATAGCAAACCGCCCCAGATGCCAGAAGGCGGACGCTGCTCCAGCAGCACCTGATCGCCATCCACCACCAGCAGCATCACCGCATGCTTTTCCGGCACCGCCTTCTTCGGCTTGCGTACCGGCAGATCCTTGGTGCGGCCCGTAGCAAACGCCACGCAGCGCGGCTGCATCGGGCAGCGTTCGCACGATGGACTGCTGCGCGTGCATAAGGTCGCGCCCATGTCCATCAAGCCCTGCGTGTATGACTCGATGCCAGCCTCCGGCAGCAGCGCTTCCGCACGCCGCCACATGGCTTCCTCAGTCTTCCTCTCACCCGGATAGGTATCGATGCCAAACACCCGCGCAAACACGCGCTTCACATTGCCGTCCATGATGGCCGCACGGCGGCCGCTGGAAAACGCCGCAATCGCCGCTGCCGTCGAACGGCCGATACCTGGCAACTCTGCCAGCAGCAAGGGATCGGAAGGGAACACGCCATCGTATTCCGCCACCACGCGCTGGGCGCACTTGTGCAGGTTGCGCGCCCGCGTGTAGTAGCCCAGGCCGCTCCACTGCGCCATCACATCTTCGACCGGCGCAGCGGCCAGATCACGCAGGGTAGGGAAGCGCTCCAGGAAGCGCGCGTAATAACCCAGCACAGCCGACACCTGTGTCTGCTGCAGCATGATTTCCGACAGCCAGACCAGATACGCATCGCGGGTGTTTTGCCACGGCAGCGTGTGACGGCCGTGGACTTGCTGCCAGCCGATCAGGTCGGCGGAAAAACTCGGATCGACAAAATTCTCTACTGCTACAACTTTCATTCTTTTCCCGTACTTAAGCGGCGGCGTCCAGCGCCACAAACTCTGCATTGATGGCGATGCTGATGGCACCAGCCAATTCGTTGAGACGCGCCTTCTGCGCTTCCAGCTCCTGCTGGCTGCGCTCGAACGCATCGATTTTCTGTTCCAGGCTGTCGGTCGCATCGTGGATGCGCTGGATCGACCCCAGCCGGTGTTTCAATTGGTCTTTGTGCTGGCGGATCTGCGCCTCCAGCGGCGCCATGATCACTTTCAGCCACGCTTCCGCGTCGCTATTGGCCGACTTGAAGCAGCCGCGCACGCGCGAGGCGATGGTGTCGAAGAATTTCTCCATCAAGGTCACGCGGCTAGTGGTCAGCAGCGTGGCGGTGCCGAAGGTTTTCGAGTAAATCGTTGCGATCGAATCCAGCTCGTCGCGGTACGCCGCCAGCGAGAACGGCATCGGCAGCGCCAGGGTCAGCCCGTGTTCGCTGGAGAAGCGGCGATACATCACGCCCATCATCTCGGTGATTTCAACCGTCTTGAATTCAGCTGCGTCCAGATTGGCGCGCGTACGTTCGAAGTAGCCGCGCACCGCCTCGCGCACGCCGGTGAAGAAGCGGCTGCGCTGCATCTCTTCGCGCACCAGTTCGATATCGTCGCGCACAATGTCCATGCCCATGCAGGTGTACAGCTCGGTCGACAAACGCGTGAACACGGCGCGCGTCGCTTGCAGCTTGAACAAGCTGGCGTCGAACTCCTTTTTCTCCACGTCGATGCGGCGCATCATGTGCGCCACCACGCTCTGGTTCTTGCCGCGCAGGCTCTTCAACTCATGCAACTGCTCGACGATGCCGCGGATGCGTCCATTCAGCATGCCCAGCTGCGCCGTGTTCAGCGCCTGCAGTTCATCGCTGAGTTGCTTGCGCACGATGTCCTTCTTGGCGGGAATCAGCTCGTTGAACAGCGCGCCTTCCAGCGCATGCAAGCGGCTGCGCGCCTGTAGCTCGACATCGTGATTGATCTTGCCCACCAGCGCCTTCTGCGCCGACACCGGAAACACCTGTCCCGGCTCCAGCGACAGCACGTGCGCCACATTGGCTTGCTGGCGTTCGATCTCGGCGTTGACGTCTTCCTCGCTGCGCAGCTCATCCCACATGCTGTCGATTTTATTCAGTACCACCAGCCGGCCGGCACCGGCGCCGATGTGGTTGCGCCAGACTTCGATATCGCTCTTGGTCACGCCGGTGTCAGCGGCCAGGATGAACAGCACCGCGTGTGCGTTTGGGATTAAATTCAGCGTCAGCTCAGGCTCGGTGCCGATGGCGTTCAGGCCCGGCGTATCGAGGATCACCAGGCCCTGCTTCAACAGCGGATGCGGGAAGTTGATGATGGCGTGGCGCCAGTGCGAAATCTCCACCCGACCATGCTCGTCCAGCGTGACCGGCATGTCAGGATCATCCTCGTCGTACAGACCGTAGCGCTTGGCTTCCTCGACCGGCACGTAGCGCGTCTTGCTGACCTGTTTGAAAGCTTCGTGCATCTCCGCGCCGGCATCGAGATTCAGCGGCAGCACGGTCCATGCAGATGGCTGATCGCGGTAATCGCCGGTGGACAGGTTATCGGCCCGCGTCTCAATCGGTAGCAGGCGGATCGAAGGCCCAAAGGCTGGATCCCACAGCAGCTCGGTCGGGCACATGGTGGTGCGGCCGGCTGCCGACGGCAAAATGCGCTGGCCGTATTCGGCAAAGAAAATCGCATTGATCAGCTCCGACTTCCCGCGCGAGAACTCGGCCACGAACGCCACCGACAGCTTGTCGTCCTCCAGCCGCGCCAGGTTGCGCACAATGCGCTGTTCGGTGGCGGCATCGGTCAGGGATGCGCCGGCCACCCACGCCTGGTAGTTTCTCAGCGCGTTGACGACGCCCTGCCGCCATGCGCTGTACTGTTCAAAATCCCTGACCATCATCTGCCTGCCCTTATGTTTGGCAACTCGTTTGGCAACTCATTTTTGACAATTGATGCAATAGAACGTGGACCGCTGGCCCTGCTTGATCTGGCGTATCGGCGCCGCGCACACGCGGCAAGGCACGCCAGTTCGATCATAGACGAAATACGTCTGCTGGAAGTAGCCTGACTGCCCATTCACAGCAATAAAGTCGCGCAGCGTGCTGCCGCCTTGCACAATGGCCTCGGCCAGCACCTCGCGGATCGCCTGCGCCAGCTTTTCGTAGCGCGCCAGGCTGATGCGCCGCGCCGGCAGCTTGGGATTGATCCCGGCCCGGAACAGGCTCTCCGAAGCATAGATATTGCCCACGCCGACCACGATATCGCCCGCCAGCAGCACCTGCTTGACCGGCGCGCTCCGCTGCCGGGTTTGATCGTACAGCAATTTGCCGTTGAAGCCCGCTTCCAGCGGCTCCACGCCCAGCCCGCGCAGCAGCAGGTGGTGTTCCAGCTCACCATCGGCAGCGTCGTGCCACAGCACGGCGCCAAAGCGGCGCGGGTCTTTCATGCGTAGCACTTGCCGTCCGCTCGGCCCCTCGACTTCCAGATCGAAATGGTCATGCTTCTCTGGCTCGATGCCGGGCGCCAGCACCCGCAAATGGCCGGACATGCCGAGGTGGATGATCAGCGTGCCATGCTCGAAATGCACCAGCAGGTACTTGCCCCGGCGGCCAGTACTCAGCACGCGCCGGCCGGCCAGTAGCTGCGGCAGTTCGGGCGGGAAGGGCCAGCGCAGGCCGTCGCGGCGCAGCACCACGGCGCGCACGGTACGGCCTTCGATATGGGGCGCAACGCCGCGCCGGGTGACTTCAACTTCTGGTAATTCTGGCATCGGTGTGGCTCTGACGGAATATTTGGTTACACTAGTCAAACTCCGCGCGTGATGCGAACGGCGTAAAATCTGACTGACTTTGTGACTTGCCAGGATTTCTCTTGAAAAACGCTTTCGCCATTGTAACTCTCTCCGCCTTGATGTCCGCGTGCGCCGTGGCGCCGCAGAAGCCGGCCGAGCCAGCTGTCGCACCGCAGCCAGAAGCCGAGGCAGCGGTTCCCGTAGTAGCCGAAGCGCCGGCCCCGGCGCCGGAAGCGCTGCCAAACACGGAACTGACCGGCGACCTGCTGTATCGCATCACCAAGGCCGAGCTGGAGTTCAAGCGCGGCGAATGGCAAGGCCCGTACATCACCATGCTGTCGCTGGCGCAGCAGACCCGCGATCCACGCCTGGCGCGCCGCGCGGCCGAAATCGCGCTGACTGCCAAGCAGCCGGAGGAGGGCGTGGCCGCCATCCGCCTGTGGCGCAGCCTGGCGCCTGATTCAGACGAAGCCATGCAGTACTTCCTCGGCTTTGCCGTGGCGGCCGACAGTCTTGACGAAGCCGAAGCCGTGTTCGAGCAGCGCCTGAAAAACGCGCCGCCGGCTGCGCGTCCGCTGGCCATGTTCCAGATGCAGCAATACCTGCTGCGCGCCAAGGACAAGGTGGCTGCCTTCAAGCTGGAAGAGCGCGTGCTGCTGCCGTACGACGGCACGCTGGAATCCCACCTGATCCTGGCGCAGGGCGCGTTTTCGCTCAACGACGTGGCGCGCGCCCGTGACGAAGCGCGCAAGGCGCTGGCCATCAAGCCGGATTCCGAGCTGGCCATCCTGACCACGGCGCAAGTGGCGGGCGATATCGACGCCGCCATGAAAGTGATGACCGACTTCCTGCAGCAGTACCCGAACGCGCGCGAAGTGCGCGCCGCCTACGCCCGCATCCTGGTCGACAACAAACAGTTCGACGAAGCGCGCAAACAATTCCTGACCCTGCTGAAAGACCAGCCGGACAACATCGCCACGCTGTACGCACTGGGCGTGATGGCGATGCAGGCCAACGATCCGGCGGAAGCGGAGAAATACTTCAGCCGCTTCGTCACTGTCTTGGAAGAGCATCCGAACGATGAGCGTGACCCATCCAAGGCGCTGCTGATTCTGTCGCAGCTGGCCGAGCAGCGCAACGATCTCGATGCCGCTTACAACTGGCTGGAAAAGGTCGATGGCAGCGATGAAAAGGTCTACCTTGCGGCGCGCATGAAAATGGCGGTGCTGCTGGCGCGCAAAGGCAATGTCGACCAGGGCCGCCAGTTGCTGGCCGAGCTGAAGCCGACCGAGGCCGTCGACCAGGCGCAAGTGTTCCAGACCGATGCACAATTGCTGCGCGATGCCGGCGACCACCGTGCTGCCTACGTGGTGCTGGAAAACGCCATCAAACGTTATCCTGACAATCCCGACCTGCTGTATGACTTTGCGCTGGTGGCGGAAAAACTGGGTCACGTGGAGCTGATGGAAAAAGCCCTGCGCCAGGTGATGATTGCCGCACCCGACAACCAGCACGCCTACAACGCACTGGGCTACTCGCTGGCCGAGCGTAACGAGCGCCTGCCGGAAGCCTACACGCTGATCGACAAGGCCATGCAGATGGCGCCGGGCGACCCGTTCATCATGGACAGCATGGGCTGGGTGCAGTACCGCATGGGCAACCTGAACGAGGCCGAGTCCTTCCTGCGCCGCGCCTATACCTTGCGCGGCGATCCTGAAATTGCCGTGCATCTGGGCGAGGTGCTGTTCGCCAAGGGCGATGTCGAAGGTGCGCAAAAGTTGTGGAAGGAAGCGCAGGCCAAGGATCCGAAAAACGACGCGCTGAAAAGCACGCTGGCGCGTCTCAACCAAAGCATTTAAATGATACGACCGCTCCTGATTTCCCTCGCCATGACCGCAGCGCTGGCCGGCTGCGCAGTAACGCCGTCGGCGCCGCGCTCGGCCACCGCTGTGGCGGCCTACCAGGACGATATTGAGCTGGCAGGCGGCATCTTCATCAGCTACACCCGAGATGGCAAGCGCGAGCCGACCAACGGCAGCTTTATCTGGCGGCAGACCAAGACCAGCACCGACATCACCCTGAACTCGCCGACCGGGCAGACAGTGGCGGTGATCAACGTGACGCCGCGCTCGGCCACGCTGACCGAAAGCGGCAAGCCGCCGAGGAGCGCGCCCGACGTGGATACGCTGACCGCGCAGACGCTGGGCTGGACGCTGCCGGTCTCTGGACTGCGCGACTGGCTGCAAGGCTATGCCACCGATCGCGACGGCAAGCGCTTCGTCGCCTCGCCCGCCAACGACACCGTCATCACGCGCGATGGCTGGAAGCTGGAGTATGTGACGTGGCAGGATGACACGGCCGCCGTGCCGCAGCCGAAACGCATCGACGCCACCCGCATCGTGCTGGGCGAAGCGGTGGACGATATGCAGATCCGCGTCGTCATCCGTCCGCAGTAAAATGCCGGCATGACCGAATTAAAAAACTGCCCGGCTCCGGCCAAGCTCAATCTGTTCCTGCACGTGAATGGCCGCCGCGCGGACGGCTATCACCTGCTGCAAACCGTATTCCAGCTGATCGACCACGGCGACACGCTGCACTTCACCCTGCGCGACGACACGGCCCTGCGCCGCGTGACCGACATGCCCGGCGTACCGGAAGAGAGCGATCTCATCATCCGCGCCGCCAGGCTGCTGCAAGCGCAAGTGCTGCGCCGCACGGGCGCGCTGCCACGCGGCGTCGATATCGCAATTGACAAGATTTTGCCGATGGGCGGCGGCGTCGGCGGCGGCTCGTCCGACGCGGCCACTACCTTGATGGCATTGAATCAACTCTGGAACGCCGGTCTCAGCAAACAAGAATTGATGGACCTCGGCCTGCCGCTGGGCGCCGACATCCCATTTTTTATCTTCGGCGAGACCGCTTTTGCTGAAGGCGTAGGCGAGGCATTGCAGCCGGTATCAGCCCCGGATTGTTGGTATGTGGTTATCGAACCAGGCGTGATGGTGCCGACCGCTGCAATTTTTGGTTCAGAACATTTGACAAGGAACACGCTGGTCGTTAATATAGCGGACTTTTCCAGCCACTCTAAAACATCAGGGTTTGGAAAGAACGACTTGCAACAGGTAGCAACGAAGTTATTCCCGCCGGTAGCAGAAGCGGTAGAATGGCTAAGTGCTTACGGTGATGCCAGGATGACTGGCTCAGGTGCATGTGTGTTCAGTGCAGTAGCAACCGAGGCAGACGCCGACGCGGTACTTCAAAAAGTGCCAGCGCAGTGGAAAGCCTGGAAAGCAAAAGCGCTGCACCAGCATCCGATGCTCACCACGAAGTTGTGAGGCGGCAAAAAAGATTTTGCAAAGCGTGAAAAAGGCTGTAGAATATCGGCCTGTAACGACGAGCAGTCAGTTGCGTAGGGGAATCGCCAAGCTGGTTAAGGCACCGGATTTTGATTCCGGCATACCAAGGTTCGAATCCTTGTTCCCCTGCCATTCGTTTGTATCTGGATCCGTCGAGGCTCAAGTCTCCGGCCAGGTAGAGCAAAAAGTGAGGCGCACGATGCGCCTCATTCTACTTAGTTTTCCGTGCCGCGCAGCAAGCGCTGGCCTCAAAGAATCTTCTACAACTTCTCTGGAATCCCAATGGCTTACGAAAACCTGATGGTTTTTACCGGCAACGCTAATCCTGCGTTGGCAGAGGGAGTCGCAAAAAATCTCGGCATCCCCCTCGGCAAAGCGAACGTTTCGAAATTCTCGGACGGCGAAGTCATGGTCGAAATCAACGAAAACGTCCGCGGTAAAGACGTCTTCGTGCTGCAATCGACCTGCCAGCCAACCAATGACAACCTGATGGAACTGATCCTGATGGTTGATGCACTGAAACGCGCATCGGCTGGCCGTATCACCGCCGCGATTCCTTACTTTGGCTACGCCCGTCAAGACCGCCGCCCACGTTCGGCGCGCGTTGCGATCTCGGCTAAAGTCGTCGCCAACATGCTGGAAGAAGCGGGCGTCGAGCGCGTTCTGATCATGGATCTGCACGCAGACCAGATCCAGGGCTTCTTCGATATCCCGGTTGACAATATTTACGCTTCGCCAATTCTGCTGGGTGACCTGCAGAAAAAGAACAACGAAGACCTGCTGGTCGTATCGCCGGACGTCGGCGGTGTGGTCCGTGCCCGCGCCCTGGCAAAACGCCTGGGCTGCGACCTGGCCATCATCGACAAGCGCCGTCCAAAAGCCAATGTCTCCGAAGTGATGAACATCATCGGTGACGTCGAAGGCCGTAACTGCGTGATCATGGATGACATGGTCGACACCGCAGGTACCCTGGTCAAGGCAGCAGAAGTGCTGAAAGAGCGCGGCGCCAAGAAAGTGGTAGCATATTGCACCCACGCAGTCTTGTCGGGCCCGGCAATCGACCGCATCAACAGCTCGTCGCTGGACGAACTGGTGGTGACCGATACGATTCCGCTGTCGGATGCGGCTAAAAACTGCACCAAGATCCGTCAGCTGACCTGCGCACCGCTGCTGGCCGAGACCTTCAAACGCATCATCAAGGGCGATTCCGTGATCTCCCTGTTCGTCGACTAAGCAGTCAGCGACAACTCAGTTTTTCAGGCGGCGCGCCCGGTTTTTTACCGGGCGCGCCGTTTTTCCCGAAGCGCGCCTGGTCGCGGGGCGCTTCATCACACGGGACGCAAGTCTCGTTATTTATTGGAGTTTCACATGAAAGTAGTTGCATTCAAACGCGAATTGCAAGGTTCCGGAGCGAGCCGCCGCCTGCGTAATTCGGGCCAAACCCCTGGCATCATCTACGGTGGCACCGCTGCCCCGCTGAACATCGCCCTGGACCACAACGCGCTGTACCACGCTCTGAAAAAAGAAGCGTTCCACTCGTCGATCCTGGATCTGGAAATTGACGGCCAAGTAGAAAAAGTTCTGCTGCGCGACTTCCAAGTTCACGCATTCAAACAACTGGTTCTGCACGCTGACTTCCAGCGCGTTGACGCGAACAAAAAGATCCACGTGAAAGTGGCTCTGCACTTCGCCAACGCTGACGTTTCGCCAGCTGTTAAGCTGCACGGCGCGACCATCAGCCACGTTGCTAACGAACTGGACATCGAGTGCCTGCCAGCTGACCTGCCAGAATTCATCACCGTTGACCTGACCAACGTGGACGTAGGCCACTCGGTTCACGTTGCTGACCTGACCCTGCCAAAAGGCGTGACCGCTGTTACCCACGGCAACAACCTGACCATCGCTACCGCATCGGTACCAGCTGGCCACGTTGCTGCTGAAGCAGCTGCTGCTGAAGAAAAGAAGTAATCTGACCTCGGTCTGATTAAAAACCCGCCTCTGGCGGGTTTTTTTTCGTCATAATCGTTTTTATTTCACTGAGCATTAACATGGCAATTCGCCTCATCGTCGGCTTGGGCAATCCCGGCCCCGAATACGAACAAACCCGCCACAACGCCGGCTTCTGGCTGGTGGACAACCTCGCCAACGACAGCGGCGCACGCCTGCAGCGCGAATCCAAGTACAACGCCATGTTTGCCAAGGCGAATATCGCTGGCCAGGAAGTGTATCTGCTGGAACCGCTGACCTATATGAACCGCTCCGGTCAATCGGTCGGTGCGCTGTGCCGCTTCTTCAAGGTCAACGCCGACGAAGTGCTGGTGGTGCACGACGAACTGGACCTGATGCCGGGCACCGCGCGCCTGAAAAAAGGCGGCTCGGCCGGCGGCCACAATGGTCTGAAAGACATCACCGCCGCCCTCGGCACGCAAGATTACTGGCGCCTGCGCCTTGGCATCGGCCATCCGCGTACCTTGAACCTGGCGCAACCAGTGGCCGACTTCGTACTGCATCGTCCGCGCCGCGAAGACCAGGAGTTGATCGAGCGCTCGATCGAAAAATCGCTGCTGGTGATGCCGCAAATCGTCAAAGGCGAATTCCCCAACGCTACCATGAAGCTGCATACCGACTGAAAGGACTTACCACCGATGAAACTCTTACCGATCGTAGCATTGCTGGCCGCCGGCGCGGTGCAAGCGCAGGACGCAGGCACCGTGGTCAACAGCATCTACCCGCAGCTGGACGCGATCTACAAGGACTTGCACGCGCATCCTGAAATCGCCTTCGAGGAAGTGCGCACCGCCGCCAAGCTGGCCGCTGAAATGCGCAAGATCGGTTTTGAGGTCACGGAAAAAGTCGGCAAGACCGGCATCGTCGCCATCTACAAAAACGGCCCCGGCCCGACCGTGCTGGTGCGCACCGAGATGGATGCGCTGCCGATGGAAGAAAAAACCGGCCTGCCATATGCCAGCAAAGTCGCGGCCGCCCACAGCTGCGGCCATGACGTCCACATGACGGCATGGCTGGGCGCAGCGCGCACGCTGGTGACGCTGAAGTCGCAGTGGAAGGGCACGCTGATGTTCATCGGCCAGCCAGCCGAAGAAACCGTGTCGGGCGCGAAGGCCATGCTGGCGGACGGCCTGTTCCAGCGCTTCGGCAAGCCGGACTACGCGTTCGCGCTGCACTCGTGGCCGCTGGCCTACGGCACCATCGGCTACAACAGCGGTGCGGTGTCGTCGAATTCCGATGCGATTGAAATTACCTTCAAGGGCCGTGGTGGCCACGGCTCGGCGCCGGACAAGGCGCTCGACCCGATCGCGATTGCTGCGCGCTTCGTGGTGGATGTGCAGACCGTCATCAGCCGCGAAAAAGATCCGAAGGAATTCGGCGTGGTGACCATCGGCGCCATCAATGGCGGCACGGTCGGCAACATCATCCCGGAGACGGTGAAAGTGCGCGGCACCATCCGCACCTACAACCCGGCCGTGCGCGAGAAAATTCTGGCTGGCGTACGCCGCATCGCCAACGCCTCCGCCGCCATGGCCGATGCGCCGGCGCCGGATGTGGAGCTGATCCCGGGCGGCATCGCCATCGACAACAACGACGCGCTGGTGACCCGTACCGAAGGCGTGCTGAAGCAAGCCTTCGGCGATGCCAACGTTTCGCGCATGCCGGCCATGACGGCCAGCGAAGACTTCTCGCAATTCGTGAACCAGGGCGTGCCGGGCATGTTCTTCTTCACCGGCGTGTACGACCCGAAAGTGGTGGCGGAAGCCGACAAGGGCGGCAAACCGGTCGCCTTCAACCACTCGCCGTACTACGCGCCAGTGCCGGAACCATCAATCAAAACCGCCGCCCAGGCTATGGCGCTGGCGGTGATGAACGTGATGAACGGACCAGCCGCCAAACCATAAAGCCCAGCGCCGCCACACCCAGCAGCAGCACGCCCCACAGCACCATCAGGCGTTGCTGCGAGGCGCTGAGGGCGGCCAGTTCGGCGGCGTGATCGCGCGTGCCGCTGCCGGCTTGTTCACGCGCCGGCCCCACGGTCGCATATTCCAGCTTTTGCAGCTCGGCTTCCGAGAAGCCCGGCGCTACTTGTTCGATGCTGCTGGCGGCTGGTGCGGCACGCTCTCGTCCCACGGCCAGCAGGTACGGTCCTTTGCCATTCCCCAGCAAGACCACCGTGCCCGGCTGCCACTCAAGATGCAGCTGCGGCTTGACGCTGGCCGGTTTGGCGGTGCGCAGCACCCATTGCGACGAATGCAGCGACGCTACATCCAGATCGCCGGAGCTGCGCACTTGCTCGCCTTGCGTGATGCGGTAAAAGGTTGAATTCAGCAGCGGATCGAAACGCCAACCGTCCTGTCCCACGTGGCGCGGCGGCACGTCGCGGTAGATGCCGATCTGGCCTGCCAGCACCACGTTGGCTTCGCTGAACTGCAAGCCTACTTTGTCCGGCGCGATGCCGACTGGGACGGTGTAGACCAGATCCTCGGGCTGCTTGCCTGCGCTGGGCGACAACAGCAGTTGTTCGCCGGCCGGCTTGCTGTCGGTGCGCACCGGCTGCTCGGCGATGATGGACGCGAACTGCAGCGGCGTACCGTTGCGCCAGCTCAGGCGCGCGTAGCGGAAGGCGCGTGGTGCAAAGTCCAGCCGGTCGTTGACCAGCGTTTGCGCATCGCGGTTCACCAGCCAGTTCAGTTCTGCCGCGCCGATGGTGTCCCAGCGTTTCATATCGCTGCTGACTTCCAGCCATACCTGTGCGTTGTAATCCTTCTGGTCCGGCGGCAGTGCGAAGCGCAGCGCGCCGATCAAAGGGCGCTCGGCGGCAGGCTTGCCGAGATCCATCACCAGCGCCGACAAGCGCTGCGGATGCGTCGGGTCCTCGCCTGCATCGGGCTTGACGCGGACCGACAGCAAACGGCCATCGGTGCTGGTATTGACGTCGAGGTCGAGCTGCGATGCCGGACCGCCCCGGCTCATCAGCGGGAATACTGCCAGCGGCAAGTCGCGGTGGCTGAATTGCGTTTCCTCCGGCGGCGAGCGCAAGGCGAACGGCAGTACCGCACCGGTGGCGTCGAACACGCGCACATCATCCAGCATGGCCGAGCGCGAGTGCAGGTAGATTTCTTTAGGCAGCCGTACTTGCAGCACGCCTTGTTTGGCGGCGCTGGTGAGCGGCAGCACGTGGGTGTAGTCTTGCGGCGTATCGCTGGTCGTGGCGAGTGTGGATACCGCCCAGGCGGCAATCAAAAGGTGTTTCATGCGTTCTCCGTTTGCGTAGGGAAGGGCGCGAGATAGCCGATGCCGACCATCAGCGCGCCAACGCCGAGGAAGGATACGATGCGCTCGACACCGCCCACATTCGACAGGTCAACCAGGAATAGTTTGGCAACCACCAGTGCCAGCAAGGCCGCGCCACCTATCCATATCGGCCGTTGCGTGCGGCGCGCGGCATGGCGCATCAGCAGCAGCGCGGTTACGCTCCACACCAGCGACAGCATGGCTTGCACGAACTGCGAGGCGAACAGGGCGTCGAAGGTGTAAGCCACGCCGAGGTAGTGCGACACGCTGCGCAGCAAGGCCAGGTTGAACCAGAAGTAGCCGAACAGCGCGATGAACAGCAGCGGCGGCACGCCCGGGCGCAAACGCTGCAAGGCGATGAGCAGCAGCAGGGCAAAGCAGGTGCTCAGGTCGAGCGGATTCAGGAAGGGGATGTAGGGCAGTGGCAGCATGGCGCCGTCTTGCGTCAGGTTCCACACCAGCACCAGCAGCACTGACCAGCCGCAGGCCAGCGGCAGCAGGCGGCGCTGATACCAGTCGGCCAGCGGCGCGACCGGCCAGCTGTTGCTGCGGCTGCGCTGCATCAGCCATGCGATCACGCCCATCATCAGCCATGACGGGATGAAGCGCGACCAGCTGGCACTGGTGCTCCAGTCGCTAGCATCGTCGGCGCCCAGCCAGTGCGTGATCCAGTAGGCGGCCACCGGCCAGATCATCAGCCATGGCCCGCCAGTGCGGACCGCGTGCAGCACCCGCAGCGCGCCGCCATTCAGCGGCCAGCCTTGTGCCGGCCATGCACGCAGCAGCCATTCGCCGCCCAGCCACAGCACGGCGTAGCCGATCCAGAGTGGTGCGCTTGGCAGGTGCCCGCTGCTTAAGTACAGCTCGGCCAGCAGCGGTAGCAACGCCAGCGTCAATGCGGCCCAGACCACAGCAGCGGCCCAGCGCAGGCCCGGCCAGTTCAAGCGTTGCGCCGCCGTTACGCTGGCGGCGGTGGTGGCTGCCAGCAGCAGCGCGTAGATGGCTTCTGCACGCTCGACATATTGCGACGTCAGCCACATGGCGAGGTCCGGCGCGGCGACGCCGAACCACCACAAAGCCGACCACGCGAGCGTGATCCGATAAGCGGAGTAGACGCTGCTGCCGCGCACTGGCTGTTGCTGCTTCAGTGTCCAGCTGCTGAACAATGCTGCGGCGAAGATCATCAGTGCGCCCAGCAGCGGACGTTCGAACAGCGTGGGCGTGCTGCCCAACCACTGGTCGATGATGATGGTCATCAGCTTGATGCCGGCCACCGCTTGCACCAGTATCGCCAGTCCGGTGGCCAGCGGCCATGCCAGTTTTCTAGCGATCACGGACAGCACGATGACGGCGATGATTGCACTCAGCACCAGCGGCGTGCCCTGGCTGCGCGGTTCCAGCCGCAGGATGATTTCGGTCCATGCGCCGGCCACCAGCCAGACCGCCGCACCGGCCAGGAATACGCTGGAGAGGACTTTGAGCCACTTGCTATCGTCCGACGCACGGAAGCGGGTCGCCATCAGGAAGGCGGTCAGGGCGAGCAGGAGGAAGCCCAGCCACAGGTTGGATTCCATGGCGCGCTCGGGCGACAAGCCGGCGGCGGTGCCGATGAAGGACATCCACGCGCCGGCTTGCACCAGCAGGCCGAACATCCAGGCCAGCTTTTGTTTTTGCTTCAGGCCGATCCAGACGATACCCGCGCCTTCCAGTGCCCACGCGGCGGAGGTCCAGCGGCCGTCGAGCGCGAATGGAATGGCCAGCGTGCCGAACACGATGCCGAGTGCGAGGAAGGCGTCCGACAGCAGCGCGTATTGCGGACGGCGCCGCAGCACGGTTGCCAGCGTGATGTAGAGCAGGCCGAGCGCCAGCGCCGAGTAGGCCGCGCCGAACGGCATGTCGCGCACCAGCGTGAATTGCAGACCGAAGCCCAGCATCGGCGTGCCGAAGATGAGTGTGCCGTCGACGTAGTTTTTCAGCTGGATCACTTGGCGGCGCGCGTAGGCCAGTGGGATCGAAACGTAGAAGCCGAAGAACAGCAGCAGGAACAGCTGCACCGACAGATAGTTTTCCAGCGCATAGCGCAGCACGCCCCAGGTGGTGCTGATGGCGAAGGTGAACACAAAGCCCAGCACGTTCAGCGGTCGCCACGAGCGCAGCAGGGCCAGCGCGAACACGCCGGCGTTGAGCAGGGCGTAGTAGGTGAACAGGCCGATGTGGCTGCCGTTGCCGGTCGAGGCGAGGATGGGCGCGGCAAAGCCGCCGACGATGCCGAAGATGGCCAGCCACATGGCGTCTTGCAGTACCGCCAGCAGGCAGGTGAAGACGGTTAGTACCAGCAGCAGGGCGAAGGCCAGCGAAGCGGGGATCACGTGGTAGAGGCGGAAGGCGCCGAAGGTGACCAGCATCAGCACGGCCAGCGCGGCGCCTTGCACGGGCAAGCTGATCGCAGGCCGCGTGAGGCGGATGCGCCAGCCCCAGGCGAGCAGGGCGAGGTCGGCCAGCACGATGCCGGTCAGGCGGAATTCGATCGGCACGGTGACGCGTGCGGCGGTGTACTTGAGCAGGAAGCTGACGCCGATGAACAGGATCAGCAAACCCAGTTTGGCCACCAGGTTGCCGCCGAACAGCCAGGCCTTGGCGCTGAGGGCCCACTGCGGTGTGCTCGTTGACTGGTGCGGCAGCTGCGGCTGCGGCGTTGCCGTCGGTGTCGCCGGCTTAGGCGGGGAGGCAGATGTTGGCGCTGGTGCGGGCACCGATCCAATCGGCTCGCTGGCTGGAGCACGTACCGGGCGCGTTGCGGTTGCGGGCGGCGCGTTCGGTACGTGGTAGCCGGTCAGTGTGGCAGGCGTCGGCGCTGGCTGCTGTCTGGCCGCCGGCGCTGTTGAGGCTGCACGTTCCTGGCCGCCCGCACGCAAGGTGTTGAGCTCGCGCTGAAGGTCGGCTGCGACGCGCAGCGCCTTGCGGGCATCGCTGCGTGCACGCCAGGCCACGCCCAGCGTGAACACGCCAAAAACAAACAAAAGGAATTCCATTCAACGGCTCCCTTGTGGCAATCCTGCAAGCTATCATATTTGCAACATTGCCACAATCGGGGCCGTCAGCGCAGCTTATTTCGCGCTGGCGATCCAGCTGTTGACGCGCTGTTCCAGAATCGGCATCGGCAGGGTGCCGTCGCCAATCACTACCTCGTGGAATTTCTGGTAGCTGAACTTGTCGCCCAGCGCCTGCTGCGCGCGGGCACGCAACTCCAGAATCTTCAGCGAGCCGATCTTGTAGCTGAGCGCCTGCGCCGGCAGCACCATGTAGCGCTCGATCTGATTGCGCGCGCGGGCCTCACTCCAGCCCAGCACATCCGACAGATAGCTGATTGCCTGCTCGCGCGTCCAGCCCTTGGCGTGCATGCCGGTGTCGACCACCAGCCGCGCGGCGCGCAGCATCTCGGCGTTCAGGTGGCCGTAGTAAGCCACCGGATCTTCATACAAGCCCATCTCCTTGCCCAGGGTTTCCGAGTACAGCGCCCAACCCTCGGTGTAGGCCGCACTGTTCGGATTCTCGGTGCTGAACTTGCGGAAGTCCGGCAAGTCGATTTCCTTCAACAGCGCCGCGTGCAGGTGGTGGCCGGGCACGCCTTCGTGCAGGAACAGGCTGACCATATCGACCCGGCTGTACTGCTTAGGATCGTTCACCACCGGCCAGAATACGCCCGGATGCGAACCGTCCGCGGCCGACGGCGTGTAGTGGTCGGAGGCCGTCGCACGCGTCAGCTCCGGCTCCAGATGCAATTCCAGCTTGGCCTTCGGCACCAGGCTGAAGTAGGTCGGCAGCTTGGCCTGCACTTGCGCGTAGATGGCGCGGTAGGCATCCAGCACCTGCTCGTCGGTGGTGAAGATGTTGTAGTTGCTCTGAGCGCTGACCCATTGCGGCAGCTGTTTCAACGGACCGTCGTAGCCGAGTTGCGGCGCCAGCAAGGCCATCTGCTGCTGGATGCGCGCCACTTCCTTCAGGCCCAGCGCGTGGACTTCTTCGGCTTGCAGCGGCAGGTTGGTGCTGTCCTTGATGTGGGCGGCGTACCATGCGGCGCCGTTCGGCAGCGCGCTCCAGCCGGTGCTGCTGCGGCCCGCAGGCAGGTATTCGTTTTCCAGGAAGCTGACCAGGCGGTTCAGCGCCGGCGCGACTTTGCTGTCCACCGTTTGCAGATAGGCGATGGTGAGTTTCTTTTTATCGGCATCGGAGAACGCGGCCGGGAAGCGCGTCACCGGCGAGTAGAACACGCTGGCTTGTGGCGAGGCCGCACGCAGGTTCTGGAACTGCGGCAGCATCGCTACCGTGATCGCCTTCGGCTGCACCACGCCCTTGCGCATGCCTTCGCGCATATTGGCGATGGCTTGGTCGATCCAGGCCGGCAGCTGGTTCAAACGGTTCAGGTAAGCCTGGTACTGCCTGACCGTTTCCAGCGGCTGCGAGCCGGTGCCGCCGGCGTAATTGGCCAGCGTGCTCGGTACGTTGTCCATCTGGTTCAACGGCAGCAGGTGGTCGGGGAAGGACTCCATCTGCATCGCGTTATTCAGCTCGTAGCTGAGCAGGTCGTAGGTCAGCTGGTCCTGCGCGCCGAGCTGGTCGCGGCGCACCGTGATCAGCTGCTTTTGCAGTCCACGATACAGCGTGAACTGCGCCGCGCGCACCTTCGGCGAAATGGCGAGGCCGATCTGGTCGTCGTAGCGGCTGTCGCCGTTGGCGGTGGCGAACAGCAGCGGATCGAACTTGCAGCGCGCGGTGTGGAAGGCCGCCGCCAGCTTCGCCAACTGCTTCTGCGCCTGGCCGGCCTTGGCCATCGCCGCCGCAACCGGCTTTGCCTGTACTGGCAAAGTATGAACACCCGCCAGCACCAGGCTGGCAATCAAAACAGAGGCACGCACGCGAGACATAGACATGGCTTTCCGAGGAGTTGTGATAGCTGACGAGTCTAGCACCAAACAAGTCACCATCTGCTTCAACAATTTTTATAGCGTTGTGCTCGCTTGAGGGTGTTTTCGCAACGGCCTATGATGAAATCGATAACGATGATTGTTTGGGGAGCTGAGCATGAATATCAATTTGGTGATTTCGAGGATGGAGGCCCGGTGTCGCGCATGCTCATACGGGCTCCTGTTTTTTGAAGTGTCAGCCCAAGAAAGGTACAATGGACCCCTTGAACGCTGTAAAACAGCAAGAATATCCAAAAACGCCCCGTATCGGGCCGTTTTCACCAGCCGCTTGCCGGCAATATTGATAATTTAAAAGGTTTTTCATGAGTCTCCAATGCGGCATCGTCGGCTTGCCTAACGTCGGCAAGTCCACCCTGTTCAACGCCCTGACCAAAGCCGGCATCCCGGCTGAAAATTATCCGTTCTGCACCATCGAGCCGAACGTCGGCGTGGTGGAAGTCCCTGATCCGCGCATGGCTGCGCTGTCGGACATCGTCAAGCCTGAGCGTCAGGTGAATGCCATCGTTGAATTCGTCGACATCGCCGGCCTGGTGGCGGGCGCCTCGCAGGGCGAGGGCCTGGGCAACCAGTTCCTGTCGCACATCCGCGAAACCGACGCCATCGTCAACGTGGTGCGCTGCTTTGAAGATGACAACGTGATCCACGTGGCCGGCAAAGTCAGCCCGCTGGACGATATCGAAGTGATCCAGACCGAGCTGGCGCTGGCCGACTTGAGCACCGTGGAAAAAGCCGTCCACCGTGAAAACAAGAAAGCCCGTTCGGGCGACAAGGATGCCATCAAGCTGGTAGCCCTGCTGGAACGCCTGGTGCCGCACCTGAACGAAGCCAAGCCAGTGCGCGCAATGGGTCTGGACGCGGCTGAAATGCTGCTGATCAAGCCACTGTGCCTGATCACCGCCAAGCCGGCCATGTACGTGGCCAACGTGTCGGATACCGGCTTCACCAACAACCCGCTGCTGGACCAGCTGACCGCCTACGCCGCGTCGCAAAACGCCCCGATCGTCGCCATCTGCGCCTCCATCGAAGCGGAAATCGCCGACCTGGACGACGCCGACAAGGTCGCCTTCCTGGCCGACATGGGCATGCAAGAGCCTGGCCTGGACCGTCTGATCCGCGCCGCCTACAAACTGCTGGGCCTGCAAACCTACTTCACCGCCGGCGTCAAAGAAGTGCGCGCCTGGACCATCCACATCGGCGACACCGCCCCGCAAGCGGCCGGCGTGATCCACACCGACTTCGAACGCGGCTTCATCCGCGCGCAAACCATCGCCTACGACGACTACATCCAGTACAAGGGTGAGGGCGGCGCCAAGGAAGCCGGCAAGATGCGCGCCGAAGGCAAGGAATACGTGGTAAAAGACGGCGACGTGCTGAACTTCCTGTTCAACGTCTAAGCGCCAACGGCCGCTCAGCAAGGTCTGGCCTCGACGGTCTGGTCGCATCATCGGCCGGGCCGTTACCCCTACACTAGAAAATACTCTTCATGGCTTCTTCCAACGAAAACGTCAGCATGGCGCTGTTCTGCGATTTTGAGAACGTGGCGCTCGGCGTGCGTGACGCGAACTACGAAAAATTCGATATCAAGCCGGTGCTGGAGCGCCTGCTGCTCAAAGGTAGCATCGTGGTCAAGAAGGCCTATTGCGACTGGGACCGCTACAAGTCGTTCAAGGCGCCGATGCATGAAGCGAACTTCGAGCTGATCGAAATCCCCCACGTGCGCCAGTCCGGCAAGAACTCGGCCGACATCCGCATGGTGGTCGATGCGCTGGACTTGTGCTACACCAAAGCCCACGTGGATACCTTCGTCATCATTTCCGGCGATTCCGACTTTTCGCCGCTGGTGTCCAAGCTGCGCGAGAACGCCAAGAAGGTAATCGGCGTGGGCGTCAAGCAGTCGACTTCCGACCTGCTGGTGGCCAACTGCGACGAATTCATTTTCTACGACGACCTGGTGCGCGAGAGCCGCCGTGCGCGCCGCGACGCCAGCCCGGACGCGAAGCCGCAAGTCAAGCGCACGCCGGAAGAGGAACGCGCCCGCCGCGACGAGATGGAGAAGCGCCGCTCGCAAGCGGTGGAGATCGCCGTCAACACCTTCGAGGCGCTGGTGCTGGAGCGTGGCGACAGCGGCAAGATCTGGGCGTCGGTGCTGAAGGAAGCGATCAAGCGCCGCAAGCCGGATTTCAGCGAGTCGTACTATGGCTTCCGCACTTTCGGCAACCTGATCGAAGAATGCAAGGCGCGCGGCCATCTGGAATTTGGCCGCGATGAAAAGTCCGGTGCCTATGTGTACCGTGGCACCGGCATGCCGTCGGCGCTTGCGCCGCAGGGCGAGCCTGTTGCTGCAGTTGACGGCGCGGTTGCGTCGGCAGACGGCGGCCAGCAGGAATCGCGCCGCAGCCGCAATCGTGGCCGCACCGCCGCCGAGCGCTTCGCCGAACGCCAGGCCCAGCGCCTCACGCAGCAACAGCGTGGTCCGCAAGGTGACGCCGCTGCCGATGCCGCCAATAGCGACGACGCCGCCGATTCCGCGCAGCCAGCCACTACCGAGTCGGCTCCGTCCGCCGCCCCGTGGTGGGATAGCGCGCCAGCAGCTGCTGAGACGGCGCCTGTTGCTAACGCCGACGTAGCGCCAGCCGCAGCATCGGCCGACGCCGCTTCCGCGCAGTCCAAGAAGAAAAACGGCGCCCGACCGCCAGCACGCAAGCTGAAGGAGCAGGCCAAAAAAGGCAAGGCGCCTGAAGCTGTAGCGCCGGAAGCCGCACCGGCTGCGAACGCATCCACCGAGCATGCTGCTGCGCCAACGGCCACCCCGGCTGCAGCTCCGGCTGCCGATGCAGCGCCTGGTGCTGATGCGGCGCCTGCGCCGAAGGCCCGTCCTGCTGGTAAATCGCGCTCCGGCAAGCCAAATGCTGGCAAGCCGAAGGCCGCCGTGCCTGCGAAAGCGGCTGCCGCCGAGGCAGCGCCGGTTGCCGATGTTGCGCCTGCCGCTGGCAAACCAGCCACCGACAAGCCGGCCAAGGCCAAGCCAGCCCGCAAGCCGGCCGCTGCCCGCACGCCGCGTCCGCCGAAAGCCAAAGCCGCCGCACCAACCGAGGAGTAACGATGCCCATTTTGTCCGCCATCACACTGTACCCGATCAAATCCTGCGCCGGCCTGTCGCTGGAGGAAGCCACGCTGACTCCGCTCGGCCTGATGACCGCACAGATTTACGATCGCGAATGGATGGTGGTGGACGAAAACGGCATCTGCCTGACCCAGCGCGAGCACCCACGCATGGCGCTGATCAAGCCCACTCTCAAAGGCACCACGCTGGAAGTGCAAGCGCCCGGCATGCTGCGCCTGGAAATCCCGCTCGGCCTGCCGGATCCGGCCACTGCGCCCACGCTGAACACTCAAGTCTGGGACGACGCCGTGCTAGCCTACGACTGCGACGCTCTGACCGCCGAATGGTTCACCAAGGCCATCGGCGTGCCGTGCCGCCTGGCGCGTTTCCACGCCAACGCTGAACGCCCGGTCAGCACCAAGTGGACCGATGGCGTGCAAGCCACCACCATGTTCTCGGATGGCTATCCGGTGCTGGTGGCCGGTACGGCCTCGCTGGACGACCTGAATCAAAAACTGCTGGCGGCCGGCCGTCAGGCCATCCCGATGAACCGCTTCCGTCCCAACCTCGTCATCGATGGCATCGAAGCGTTCGAGGAAGACTACGCCGAGACTTTCCAGATCGGCGACGCCGTGCTGAAGCCCGTCAAACCATGCCCGCGCTGCCCGATGCCGTCCATTGACCAGGCCACCGGCGAGTTCGGTCCCGATCCGCTGGACATCATGCAAAGCTACCGCGCCAAGCCGGAAGTGGAGGGCGCGCTGTGCTTCGGCATGAACAGCATCCTGATCTCCGGCGAAGACCAGCGTGTGCGGGTAGGCCAAGAAATTGAAGTTTCCTTGGCTTTTTGACACCGCCAAGCATTCCCAACCGCCGCAACTTAGCGTAAGGTGAGCGTACGCAAGAAAGGGCCATCATGACGCAGACCGCAACCGGAAAACTCCCGACGCAGACCGATCAACACGATCTGGCGGCCGAGAACCGGGCTTTGCGCGCGCGGATGGCTTACCTGCTGGAGCAGGCCGAACGCAACCACTCCATCATGACCCGCCACCAGGCGTTCGACCTGGAGATTGTCGGCGCCAGCAATTTTCCTGAACTGATCGGCACCATCTTCCGCGTGCTGCCGGTCATCTCCGAGCTCGATAGCGTGACCTTGACGCTGATCGACGAGGATGCCGACATCCGCACCGTGATGCTCAAGCTGGATGTGGTGTTTGAAGATTTCCCGGATTTGATTTTCGTTGAGACGCTGGACGAGCTGGGTTTTGACCTCGGCCGCCGCAACGCCTATTCACCGACGCCCAAGCCGCAGCTGGGAATGTTCGACCGCCAGCGTCACGCCGAACCGTTCCCGAACGCACCGGCTGGTTTGCAGAGCGTGGCGCTGGTGCCGCTGCTGCGTAACAAGCGCATCATTGGCAGCTTGAACCTGGGCAGCTGCGATCCGACGCGGTTTACGCCGAGCCTGGGCACGGACTTCATCGAGCACATGGCGTCCATCATTGCCATCTGCCTGGAGAACGTAATCTCCAATGAGATGCTGAAGTACATCGGCCTGACCGATTCGCTGACTGGCGTGTACAACCGCCGCTACATCGACCGCCGCTTGCTGGAAGAAATTGCGCGCGCGCGTCGCCAGCAGTATCCGATTTCCTTCATGTACATCGACATTGACCACTTCAAGCGCGTCAACGACACGGTAGGCCATGGTGGCGGCGACGAGGTGCTGCGCGAGGTGGCCGGACGCATCAAGAACGAGCTGCGCACCTCGGACGCGCTGGCACGCTTTGGTGGCGAAGAATTCGTGGTGCTGCTGATCGATGCGAATCTGGAGAGTGCCGCGTTTGTGGCCGAGCGTATCCGCGCCAGTGTAGCGGGCAGCATGATTGCCTTGTCGCTGGAATTGCAGCTGTCGGTGACGGTATCGATCGGCGTGGCTTGCCTTGAGGTAGGTACGGCGGAAGGCGAGCCGGATGCCATCGCCCGCGCCCTGATTGAGCGCGCCGATGACCTGCTGTACTACGCCAAGGAACACGGCCGCAATCGCGTAGTCAGCACCCGCGAAGATTAACGCGAGTTTAGCGTGTTAAGCGCTGCTCGGCGCGGTTGACGGCTTCGGCACCGCCACGCAGCACCACCACATCACCGGCCTGTAACATCGTCTCAGGCGTCACTTCCACACCGCTCTTGCCGCGCCGGATGCTGGCCACTTGCGCACCCGATGCCGCCAGGTCCAGCGATCCCAGCGAACGGCCCACGCACGGCGCGCTGCCGTTCAGCGTGACCGAATGCAGGCGTTCCATGTCCGCTTCCTCATCCACATCGCTCATGCCGTGGAAGTAGCCACGCAGCGAGGCGTAGCGTTCTTCACGCGCGGCCTGCACGCGATGCACCACGCGCCGCAGCGGCACGCCCAGCATCACCAGCGCGTGTGAGGCCAGCATCAGGCTGCCCTCCAGCAGTTCCGGCACCACTTCTGCTGCACCGGCTTGCTTGAGGCGGTCCAGATCCGTGTCGTCGTACGCGCGCACGATCACCGGCAGGGCCGGCGTCAGCTCGTGCACCAGGTGCAGCACGCGTAGCGCTGAGCGGGTGTCTGCATAGGTGATGACAATCGCGCTGGCGCGGTAGATACCAGCCGCGACCAGGCTTTCGCGCCGCCCCGCGTCGCCGTAGGACACTTGCGCGCCGGCGGTCTGCGCTTCCTGTACCCGCTCCGGATCGAGGTCCAACGCGTGGTAGTCGATTTTCTCTTCGCTCAGCAAGGTGGCCAGACTCTGGCCGCTGCGGCCGAAGCCGCATACGATCACGTGCTTGTTGGTGGACATGGTGCGGCTGGCGATCTTGGTCAGCTGCAGCGACTGCATCATCCACTCGTTGCTGGAGAACTTCATCACGATCTTGTCCGACTGCGCGATGATGAACGGCGCCAGCAGCATCGACAGCACCATCGACGCCAGCACCACTTGCACGATATTCGAATCCATCAGGTTCTGCCCGGACGCGAGGTTGAGCAGCACAAAGCCGAACTCGCCCGCCTGCGCCAGCGCCAGGCCGGTGCGCATCGACACGCCGTCCGATGCGCCAAACAATTTCGCCAGCCCAGCGATCAGGGCAAACTTCAACAGCACCGGCGCGCACAACAGCACCAGCACCAGCCACCAGTTGGCTGCCACCAGCTTCACATTCAGCAGCATGCCGATGGTGATGAAGAACAGCCCCAGCAGCACATCGCGGAAGGGTTTGATGTCTTCTTCCACCTGGTGCTTGTACTCGGTCTCGGAAATCAGCATGCCGGCCACAAAGGCGCCCAGGGCCAGCGACAGGCCGGCGCGCTCGGTAATCCACGCCGCGCCCAAGGTCACCAGCAGCAGGTTCAGCATGAACAGTTCCTGCGAGCGGCGCTTGACCACGATGGTGAACCAGCTGCGCATCATCTTCTGACCGAAGAACAGCAGCAGGGCCAGCACGATCACGGCTTTAAAACCGGCCCATGCCAGGGTCTCGACCAGCTTGTCCGGGCGCTCGCCCAGCGAAGGAATCAGGATCAGCAGCGGCACGACGGCGAGGTCCTGGAACAACAGGATGCCGATGATTTTGCGGCCATGCTCGCTTTCCAGCTCCAGCCGCTCAGTAAGCATTTTGACCACAATCGCGGTCGAGGACATGGCCAGCGCACCGCCCAGTGCGAACGAGGCTTGCCAGCTGATTTGCAGGGAAGGGGGCAGTTGGGTAGTGATGGCCCAGCCAAATATAATGGCTGCGATGATAGTGAGCACTACCTGCGCCAGCCCAAGCCCGAACACAATGGCGCGCATGGCCTTGAGTTTGGCGAGCGAGAATTCCAGCCCGATAGAGAACATCAGGAACACCACGCCGAACTCAGCGAGGCCGTGGGTGGTCTCGCTTTGCACAGCCAGTCCCATGGCGTGGGGGCCGATCAGGATGCCGACCGCAAGGTAGCCCAGCATGGGCGGCAGATGCATCATGCGGAAGGCGACCACGCCCAGCACGGCACTGCCCAGCAACAACAAGGTTAATTCGAGCGGGGAAAACATCATTTTGTTGTGACTGGCAAGTTTTTTGCTTTCTCAATTCGGCTATACTTGGGCATGAGTGTAACCCATGAAAAAACAATGCTGAAAGCTTTTGATGCAAAAACGGCACTGCGTCTTGCCCAAGACACGCTGCAAAACGAAGCAGATGCCATCAACGCCCTGAACGCGCGCCTCGCCAATGACGACAGCGTGGTGCAGGCCATCTCCCTGTTGCTGAACTGCTCGGGGCGCGTGGTCGTGTCCGGTATCGGCAAGTCCGGCCACATCGGCCGCAAGATCGCCGCCACGCTGGCCTCGACCGGCACCCCGGCGCTATTCGTGCACCCGGCCGAAGCCGCGCACGGCGACCTCGGCATGGTCACTGCCGATGATGCATTTATTGCCATCTCCTATTCGGGCGAGAGCTCGGAGCTGATGACCATTCTGCCGGTCGTGAAACGCATGGGCAGCAAGGTGATCGCGATGACCGGTAAGCCGGGCTCCAGCCTGGCCACCATCGCCGATGTCCACCTGAACGTGGCCGTGGCCAAAGAAGCTTGCCCGATGAACCTGGCGCCAACCACCTCGACCACTGTCACGCTGGCGCTGGGCGATGCCCTGGCCGTGGCGCTGCTGGACCTGCGCGGCTTCAAGGAAGAAGACTTCGCGCGCTCGCACCCGGGCGGCGCGCTGGGCCGCCGCCTGCTGACTCACGTGCGCGATGTGATGCGCAGCGGCGACGCAGTGCCGAGCGTGACTGCCGACGTCAAGCTGACCGATGCACTGCTGGAAATCACCCAGAAGGGCATGGGCATGACCGCCATCGTCGATGCCGACAACAAGCCGATCGGCGTGTTCACCGACGGCGACCTGCGCCGCATGATTGAAAAAGTGCAGGACTTCAGCAAGGTCATCATCGGCGATGTGATGCACGCCAACCCACGCAGCATCTCGCCGGAAAAAATGGCGGTCGATGCGGTGGCGGTGATGGAACAGTTCCGCATCAACCAGATGCTGGTGACCGATGCCGACGGCAAGCTGGTCGGCGCACTGCACATTCACGACCTGACCCGCGCCAAGGTGATTTAATGAGCGAGCTGACCTATGTTGAGCGCGCCGCGCGCGTCAAACTGATGATCTTCGACGTCGACGGCGTGCTGACCGATGGCAGCCTGCACTACGGCGCCGACGGCGAAGCGCTGAAGACCTTCAACGTGCAGGACGGCCTCGGCATCAAGCTGATCCAGGAAGCCGGCATTGACACCGCCATCATCAGCGCGCGCAAGTCGCCGCAGGTGATCAAGCGCGTGGCTGATCTTGGCATCAACCACCTGCACCAGGGCGGTCATGACAAGCTGACCCCGTTCAACGCGCTGCTGGAAAAGACCGGCCTCACGGCGGAACAAGTCGGCTTCATCGGCGACGATGTGGTGGACTTGCCTATCCTGTCGCGCGTCGGTTTCGCCGTCGCCGTGCCGAACGGCCGCCAGGAAGTGCTGGAGCGCGCGCACCACGTCACCGTGGCCCATGGCGGCCGTGGCGCAGTGCGCGAGGTGTGCGAGCTGGTGCTGCACGCCCAAGGTCTGTACGAGCGCGTAATGGCGCAATTCCTGGTTTGATAGGCATCAATCATGCGTAAAAGAACAGCACACCGCTGGCAGCTGACCCTGATAATGATGGTCGGGATCTTCGTGGCCGTCGGCAGCTTCTGGCTGGTGCAGGTGGTGAACCAGGCCGGGCAGGACGCCGAGGCGGACAAGTTCCGCGACGAGCCGGACTACATCATCGACCGCTTCAGTACGGTACGCATGAACCAGAAGGGCCAGCCGGCCTACATCATTTCCGGCGACAAGCTGACCCATCGTCCGGTAGATGATTCTTCGGTGATCGACAAGCCGGCGGTGCACAGCCTGGCAGGCGACCAGCCGCCGATGAATATCCACGCGCAGACCGCCTATGTCGACCAGGGCAATACGCGTGTCAAACTCAGTGGTAATGTGGACGTGCTGCGGCCCGCCACCAAGCAATCGCAGGAGCTGCGCCTGAAGACCAGTACGCTGACCGTGTACCCGGATGAAGAACGCATGGAAACCGACGCCCCGGTCGAGATGAAGGCCGGCAATGCGACCGGCACCGGCACCGGCATGAAGGCCAACAACGCCACCCGCCAGGTTGAACTGGGGGGACGCGGAACGATGACGCTGCCGCCGCGCGCGGCAAAATGAAGGAACCTAGATGAAATTGCATAAACTGTTTATATCGGCAGCCCTGCTGCTGGCCGCCTGCGCAGCACAAGCCGAGAAGGCTGACTCCAACAAGCCAACCCAGATCGCGTTTGACCAGCTGGATGCTGATGACGTCAAGCAGGTCAAGACCTTCACCGGCAATGTGGTGCTGACCCGCGGCACGCTGCTGATGAAATCGCCAAAAGCGGTGGTGACGGAAGATCCGGAAGGCTACCAGTACGTGGTGCTGCATGGCGCGCCCGGCACGCAAGCGACCTTCCGCCAGAAGCTGGACGGCGCCGGTGAGCAGTGGATGGAAGGCCAGGCCGACCGCATCGAATACGACAACAAGACTGAGCTGGTGAAACTGTTCGCCAAGGCGCAGGTCCGCCGCCTGGAAGGTCCGAAGACCGCCAGCCAGGTTGATGGCGAATTCATTTCCTACGACAGCCGCAAGGAAGTCTACGCCGTGAAGAACACCTCGACCGGCGAGAGCAAGCCGGGCGCAGGCCGCAGCACGATGATGATCCAGCCGTCGAGCAAGCTGGCGGTGCCGCCAGCACCAGCCACGCAGCCAGCGCCGGGGAAATAAGATGGAAGCATCCTGCGGTAGCACCCTGATCGTCAAAGGCCTGCAAAAAACCTACGGCAAGCGCCAGGTGGTGCATGACGTGTCGCTGCAAGTTGAATGCGGCGAAGTGGTGGGTTTGCTGGGCCCGAACGGCGCCGGCAAGACCACCTCGTTCTACATGATCGTCGGCCTGGTGCCGTCGGATGCGGGCAGCATCGATATCAGCGGCACCGATATCTCCTCGCTGCCGATCCACCGCCGCGCTTCGCTGGGCTTGTCTTACCTGCCGCAGGAAGCATCGGTGTTCCGCAAGCTGACTGTGGAAGAAAATATACGCGCCGTCCTCGAAATCCAGAAAGTGGACGGCAAGCCTTTATCCAAGGCGGAAATTGATGAACGGCTGAATACCCTGCTGGCCGATTTGCAAATCGAAAAGCTGCGCGAGAACCAGGCGCTGTCGCTCTCCGGCGGCGAACGCCGCCGCGTGGAGATCGCACGCGCACTGGCGACCAACCCGCGCTTCGTACTGCTCGATGAACCATTCGCCGGGGTCGACCCGATTGCCGTGATTGAGATCCAGCGCATTGTGCGCTTCCTCAAGGAACGCGGCATCGGCGTCCTCATTACCGATCACAATGTGCGCGAGACGCTGGGCATCTGCGACCGCGCATATATCATCAACCAGGGGACGGTGCTCGCTTCGGGCCGTCCAGACGACATCATCGCCAACGAGTCGGTGCGTCGCGTCTATCTGGGTGAACACTTCCGCATGTAATCCCTAATGAAACAGTCTCTGCAACTGCGCACGTCGCAGCATCTGGCGTTGACGCCACAACTGCAACAGTCGATCCGGCTGCTGCAGTTGTCGACGCTGGAGCTGCATCAAGAATTAGAACAGCTGCTGACCGATAACCCGCTGCTGGAACGCCTGGATGATCCGCTCGATCATTCGCTGCGCCTGTTGGCCGATGGCGCCATCAGCCAGCAAGCACCGGCTGCTGAAGCGCCGCAAGAAGGCCCGCAAGGCGAGGCGCCCGCTGCCGAAGCCGACAACTACGAAGCGCCTGGCGCCGACACTGAAAGCACCACGCCCGACGCCGATATGGACTGGAGCGATTCAGGCCGCAGCAAGAACAATGACGACGAGGAATCGCGTCCGCAACTGGAAGCCCATCACTGCACGCTGCGCGAGCACCTGATGGAGCAGATGCGTGTGACGGTGCTGGAAACGCGCGACCGCGCGCTGGTGGAACTGATCGTCGATGCGCTCGATGAGAACGGCTACCTTGAGGAAGCGCTGGAAGAAATCCACGCGCGCTTGCCGGAAGAACTGGAAGTGGAAATCGAAGAACTGCAGACGGCGCTTAGCCTGCTGCAAAGCTTCGACCCGATGGGCGTGGGCGCGCGCAATGCGTCCGAGTGCCTGGCAATCCAGATCCGCCGCCTGCCCGGCGTGCCGATGGTGACGCGCCGCATGGCGCTGATCATCGTTGAACATCACCTGACGTGGTTTGCGCAGCGCGATTTCAACAAGCTCAAGAAAACCCTGCTGTGCGATGACGAAGATTTGCGGGAAGCGCAGGCCGTCATCCGCCAGTGCAATCCGCATCCGGGCGCCGCGTTTGCATCCGACGTATCGGACTATGTGGTGCCAGATGTGATCGTGAAAAAATCGCGCAACGGCTGGCAGGTGAGTTTGAACAACGACGTCATGCCGCGCCTGCGGGTGAACGCCATGTACGCCAACCTGCTCAAGCAGGGCAAGGGTGAAAGCGCGATGGGCGCACAGCTGCAGGAAGCCAAGTGGCTGATCAAGAATATGCGCCAGCGCTTCGACACCATCCTGCGTGTGGCACAGGCGATAGTAGAAAGACAAAAGAACTTTTTCTCGCACGGTGCGGTTGCGATGCGCCCCCTTGTGCTTCGCGAAATTGCTGATACACTGGGACTACACGAGAGCACTATTTCTCGGGTAACAACTCAAAAATATATGCTGACCCCGCACGGCATGTTTGAGCTGAAATATTTCTTTGGTAGCCATGTCGCCACCGAAGCTGGCGGGGAAGCAAGTTCGACGGCGATACGTGCATTGATCGTGCAACTGACAGGAGCAGAAGACCCGAAAAATCCTTTATCCGACAGTAAGATTGCGGACATGCTGGGAGAACAAGGCATGGTGATTGCGCGGCGCACTGTTGCCAAATATCGCGAGGCCTTAAAAATCCCACCAGTCAGTCTCCGCAAGTCTTTGTAGTTTGTTGGTTCCTGCGCGCCCGGCAGCAAAGGGCACCGCACTAACCGGTAGAAGCGACATATCTTTAGGAGTGTGTATGAATCTGACCATCAGTGGACATCATCTCGAAGTGACCGCAGCGATTCGCGAGTACGTGCAGAATAAGCTCGAACGTGTCACCCGCCACTTTGATCAAGTGATTGATATTGCTGTCATCCTGACCGTAGATAACCTTAAAGAGAAAGATAAACGTCAGAAGGCTGAAATCAACCTGCGTATGTCCGGCAAAACCGTATACGTGGAAAGCCTGTCGCAAGACCTGTACGCCGCCATCGATACCTTGATCGACAAGCTGGATCGTCAGGTGATGAAATACAAAGGTAAAGTCCAATCTTACGGGCACGATGCGATCAAGCATATCCCGGATAGCTACGAACCCGCTGCCGCCTCCCTATAACAACGGACCCGGCACATCAAAACAAGGGCGCACGAGGGCGCCCTTTTTGAGGAAGATATGGTTAAACGTTTAACTTGTGTTTTGCTGGCGCTGGCCAGCGGCGTGGCCTACGCCTGCGAAGCGCCGCCGCCGGCCCGCAGCGATATTGATGCCAACAGCTATTACTCGGACAAGCATCATTCGGTGATTGATCCGGTGCTGCGGGCGAAGAACATTGCCAACACCAAGCCGATCGAGGATTTCCTGTCGCAGGTGGCGCGTGACGCCAACGGGCAAGACGCTGCTTGCGCGCTGACGTGGTTATCCAGCTGGGCCGAGCAGAAAGCCATGCTGGGCAAGATGTCGAGCGAGCAGGCCTATTACGTGCGCAAGTGGACGCTGGGCGGCATGGCCTTGAGCTACGCACGCGTGCAGCAGCAGGCCACGCCGGTGCAGCGCTTGCTGATCGAAGGCTGGTTCAAGGCGCTGGCCGACGCCACCATTGCGCACTCGGATGCCAAGCAGGGCGGGCGCAACAACCACTACTACTGGGAAGGCTTGGCCGTCACCGCAGTGGGCGGCGTGACCGCAGATAAGCGTTATCTGGACTGGGGCCGCAAGGTGCTGCAGCATGCGCTGGGCCAGATGGACGACGACGGCTCGCTGCCGGCCGAGATGGAACGTGCTGGCAAGGCGCTGCACTACCAAGTGTTTGCGGCCACGCCGCTGGTGCTGATGGCCTCCATCCTCGATGTGCATGATGCGCGACTGGACAAGCTGGTGGCATTCACGGTGGCCGGTTCTGCCGATCCCTCCGGCATCGCCAGGCGCACGGGTGTTGAGCAGGAGCCGGTCGGCAGCCGCGAGGTGACGGTGTTCTACAACCGTCACGAAGGCAAGCCACCGGTGGCAGGCAAGCCGATGTGGCAGCCGCGCCTGGGTGGTGCTCTGGAAGTGCCAAATCCGCTCGAGCATCTGAAGTAGAATGGGTGGATGAGCGAATACATCCACATCAGTGTAAGCAACGGCACCGGCTTGATCGTACTGGACCGGCCCAAGGCCTTGAACTCCCTGTCTCTCGACATGGTGCGCGCGATGACGCAAGCGCTGCTGGCATGGCGTGATGATCCGGCGGTTGCCGCCGTGGTCATTCGCAGCAGCAGTGAGAAAGCGTTTTGCGCCGGCGGCGACATCCGCTTCTTTTACGACGCGGGCCGCACCACGCCGCAAAACGGCAGTGCGCTGGTGGAGGATTTCTTCACTGAGGAATATTCGCTAAATCATTTCGTTCATTTCTATCCCAAGCCTTATATCGCGCTGATGGACGGCGTGGTGATGGGCGGCGGCATGGGCGTGGCGCAGGGCGGCATACGTATCGTTACCGACAAGACCAAGATGGCCATGCCGGAAGTGAACATCGGCCTGTTCCCGGATGTAGGCGGCAGCTATTTCCTGTCGCGTGCGCCGGGTGCGTTGGGCTACTATCTCGGCGTGACCGGCGTCACCATCAATGCGGCCGATGCGCTGTACGCCGGCTTGGCTGACCACTACGCACCGCTGTCCGATCGCACCGCACTGGACGCGCTGCTGGCAACGCCGGGTGCCGGCCTCGCTGCAGCGCTCACAGCCTACGCCGCCAACCACCACGCCGGCGACAGCACGTTGGCCGCCAACCGCGCCGCCATCGACCACCACTTCAGCGCCGGTTCCGTTCCCGCCATCGTCGCCTCGTTGAAAGCGGACAGCAGCGAGTTCGCCGTCAAAACACTTGAAGTCATAGCCACCCGCTCGCCGCTGATGATGTGCGTCACCCACGAACTGATCAAACGCGGCGCCGCACTGGACGTGGCCGGCTGCCTGCGCATGGAGCGCGCGCTGGTCCGTCGCAACTTCGAAAACGGCGAAGTCATCGAAGGTGTGCGCGCGCTGGTGATCGACAAGGACAACCAGCCGCAATGGCAGCCCGCTGTCTTAGCCGACGTCAGCGATGCAATGGTGGACGCCATGTTCCAGCCAGTCTGGCCGGACTACGCCCATCCACTGCGCCACCTGGACTGAAACATCACTGCTTGAGTTTGAGCTTATCCTTGATTTTCTGCTCAAGATTATTTTGCTGCTGTTGTTGTCGGGCGAGCATCTGCGCCGCTTCCTGCTGGCGCTGGGCATCGGTCTTGCCGCGGTCTGCGCAGGCAGCGCGGAAGCGGGCGTCCGTGGCGCATTTCGCCAGCAGCGCTAGTTGCGAGAGATTGTCGCCATTGCGGAAGTAGAAGCCCACCATGTCCGGCCAGGTGCGCGGCGCCTCGCCGAAATAGGCATATTGCTCCTGCAGGAATTCTTTGGCGAAGCTGGCCTGGTCCGGCTTGATCAGTGCAGCGGCCTGATACTGCACCGACCACGCGCGCTCCGGCCAGGTGCGGTTGCGCAGCAGGACCACACGCTGCTCGTCCATGCCAGCGCCAGTCTGGCGCATGGCGGTTTGCAGCATCGTCACCATCGTGGCGTCGCCTGTGGTGGCGCCCGACGCTGCTTTGCCCGCCAGCTTGAGGGCATCGGCATGGCGGCCTGCCGTATGTAGTTTTTCAATATCCGCCAGCATGCCGTAGTGGGCCAGCACTTCCGCCGTCTCTTTATCCTTGAGCACGGCCTGCCAAGGCGCCTTGCGGGCCGCAGGGCGCGGGCGCGGCATCAGGGGCAGCATTTTGGCTGTCAACACTTCTTCCCGCTCGCGTGCGGAGGCGTGGGTTTTGCGCTTGCCGTCCGGCGTTGTTGCGGCAGCCGGCGCTGATGCGGGCGCGCCGGTGGCAAACGGCTGGCTGTCCAGCTGGCGCTGCTCCACTGCTACCAGGCGCTCGAGGAAGGTCTTGAAGCCGACCGGATACGAATAGCGCTCGCGTAAGGTTAGCGTGGCGGCAAACATGTCTGCCTGTTCTTCCACTTCGCGCTGCCAGACCGGGATCAGCGATTCGTGCACCACGCCGTCCACCAGCGAGACGCTGTCGAAAGCACTCCAGCTGGCGTTGGCGCCCGGTAGTTTTTTGCCGAAGATGCCGATCAGCGCCGCCTTCACGCCGAACGCGGCGTTGGCCGCCACCTGGTGCGCTTCATAGGCAGCTTGGTGGTTCAGGTAGACGTGGGCGAATTCATGCGCCATGACGCCGTAGATTTCATCCTCCGACTCGGCCGAGCGGATCAGCCCCATGTGCAGGTAGATGTTGCCAGAGGCCGAAGCATGGGCGTTCAGCGTGGTGTCGGATGAGATGTACACCGAACCGGGCCAGTCGGGCACGCCGGCGGCGGTTTTGATATTCGCATACAGCTGGTTGAGATATTTGACCAGGGCCGGCGCCGACACCAGGCCGTAGCCGGCGGTGCGGTTGTCATTCAGGTCGGCTTGCAGATCGGCCCACTGGTGCGGCGGCGCCGGCGGTAGTTCGCCGATCGTGTTCACTGCGGGGATGGGTGGATCGTCCTGGCCCGCTGCATGCGCCATGCCTGCCGTTGCCAGCAGCGCCGCCATCAGGAAGGAGAGTGGCCGTTGCACGCGCGGCCTCATTTGCATTGGCTGGCCGATACACCGGGCACGCCGGCCACGATGTCCGCCGTCTTGCTGGTCGCCAGTGCTTTCGGCGGGCATTCCGATTGGGCGTTACGGGCCACATTCACCTGCATGGCGTCGACCCACACATCCTTGCCGCCGACTGCGACTTTGAAAAAGGAGTTTTTCTCTTCCTTGATCGTCCACGGTAAACCGCTGGCCTCCACCTTGCGGCCCGGCTTGCCGTCGTCGGGTGCGTCGAACAGTTCTACTTGCTTGCCTTTGATGGCGGTGATCTGTTCAGTGGCGTGCGCAGCCGGCAGCGCCAGCGCAAACAGTGCGGCGGCCAACAGTGCAGGTTTCTTAAGAATGCCCATGTTCATTTCCTTTCTTTGGGAAGAGGTACTCACTCAGCTTTTCATTAAACTCAAACCATTCGGCAAGCAGGGTCAACACAATCACGTTGATGATGGACAGGAAGCCCAAGCCCAGCCAGTACTGGCCGATCAACAGCAGCACGGCGGCGATCGCCAGCGATACCAGTAGCCGTCCCAGACACCACAGCAGATACAGTATGATGCCGACAACATCTGGGCGTCGGACATGTTTGCGCTTCAGGCGCTCCTTCATTTTGTGCACGAATGGCTTGGGCGCGAGCGTGACCAGCAGCATGGACGCCAGCAGGAACAGCACCAGCTTGGGACTAGTCAGGTGCATGGCGCGCGCGTAGTCGTCGCCAAATGTCATGAGATTGTCGAGCGCCATTGCGTGCAGGTAGACGCCGGGGATGCGGCCGTGCATCGGGGTTAGGATCAGGTCGCTGGTATCGGATAGCGCAGTGCCAATCAGCAGTACTTTGCCTTCAATCAGCTGGCGCAACTGGACGTCTTGTTCCGCCGTGGTTTCGGTCAGCTGGCCGGCCCGGATAGTTTCGTGGAAAACGCAGACTGGTTTGCTGCCGTCCCGATAGATGCTGTTGCGCAGGCCGGGTGGCGCCAGCTCGGCCAGCAGGCCATGCGTGTCGCGGCAATAGGATTCGTCGGCTGCAGCGCCTGCCTCGTTGCTGAGCCATGCAACGCCGTGTGCGGCAGCCTTGCTGCCCCAGGTCAGCGCCAGTGTATGGTGTTCTACCTCGACCGTGCGGCCCGTGCTTTCATACAAGGCCAGTGCAGCGCTCTTGAGGCCGTGCTCATGGCCATGGCCTTCCCCGGTCAGGGCCAGGGTGTAATTCCAGGCCAGGCGGTCAATGTCGTCCGGGGTGTATTTGACGGCGACTTTTTCAAAGCATTTGCCCGCCAATTCTTCCAGCTCGGGGCGCAGGACGTATTCATCCTGACGGTTGCGGTTGGCTGCCAGGAAAACCTTCGTGCCCTGCTCGTGCAGCGCGCACACCTGGCGCAGTAGCGACGGCAGACTGTCGTCGTCGCGCTGGGCGCTGTAGTAGATGTCGACAAACACGGCTTTAGGATGATATTGCGCGACAGCCCGCAGCAGGCGGGCGGAGTAGCTATAACGTGCCGGCCATTGCTGGCCTGCGGCGGCAATGGCGGCGTCGTCGATGAGCAGCACCCGGATATCGTCGCGTTTCCCCTCGCCGTAACTGCTGCCGGCAATTGGTGCATAGGCGCGGGCTTGCTGGCGGGTGATGAATTCCTCGCCAAACATCCACTCGACAAAGAAGGTCAGCAGCAGCCCGACGCCCAAGGCAATGACGGACTCAAGGACAAAGCGCATTTTTCCGCCTGAGGATGCTGACATGCAATCAACCTTTCATCGTAAGAAATAGTTTTCATAATGCCTTAGCAAGGCATTTTTGACAACTTCTTCTGGCGATGTGGCAGATCAGCCGATTATTGCTCGCGGTGGCGCAGGACGACGCGTTCGTTGGCGTGGAAGTAGGCGGCGAGTTTTTCGGCCATGTAGACCGAGCGGTGCTGACCGCCGGTGCAGCCTAGCGCCACTGTGAGGTAGCTGCGGTTGTCGCCCTTGAAGGACGGCAGCCATTTCTCCACGAAGGTGCGGATGTCGTTCAGCAATTCGCCGGCGCTTGGCTGGGCGTCGAGGAAGTCGATCACCGGCGCGTCACGTCCGTTCAACGGACGCAGGGTCAGGTCGTAGTAGGGATTCGGCAGCGCGCGCACGTCGAACACGAAGTCCGCATCCATCGGCACGCCCAGCTTGAAGGCGAACGATTCAAAGAACAGGGTCAGCGGTGCGTGCGCGGTCATCACCAGATCCTTGACCCAGCTGCGCAGCTTGTTGGCGCTGAGTTCGGACGTGTCGATCACGTGGCCCAGCTTTTCAATCGCCGACAGCCGCTCGCGCTCTTCCAGGATGCATTCGATCAGTGTACGGCGGGCTGCCGGATTCTGCCCCGGCCGCAGCTCGTGCGACAGCGGATGGCTGCGGCGTGTTTCGGAAAAACGCGCTACCAGCGAGTGGGTATTCGCAGTCAGGAACATGACTTTGACGTCATGGCCTTCGGCCCGCAGGCGCTGCACGTCGGCCGGCAGCGAGGCCAGCGACTCGGCGCTGCGCGCATCAACCGCTACCGCCAATGCCTGCAAGCCCTCCTCGGTCAGAGTTGAGACCAGGCTGGAAAGCAGGGCGGGCGGCAGGTTATCCACGCAGTAGTGCCCCGTGTCTTCAAGCACATTGAGTGCGACGGACTTACCGGAGCCGGAGATGCCAGTGATGATTACGATACGCATAACATCGATGATACCATCGACCGCTCAATCTCCGCTCATGGCTTGTCTTTGGCGGAGCAGGGAATTCGTGCAGCGCAGCTGCGCGCCTGCGGAGCGGCCGCGCCTTGCAAGGCGCGGTTCCTCAGCAACATTAGGGCGATGGGCGGGGCTAGTCCCCGCTCATTGCCTGCCGTTGCCGCTCCATGAATTCCTGCAGGGTGTCGATGCCGCGCAGTTGCAGGATGGTGTTGCGCACGGCGGCTTCCAGCAGCACCGCGATGTTGCGGCCGGCTGCCACCGGGATCACGACTTTGCGGATCGGCAGGCCCAGCACGTCTTCGGTCGGGAACTGGAACGGCAGGCGCTCGACTTCTTCATCGGCGGCGCCACGGCGCACCAGGTGCACGATCAGCTTCAGGCGCATTTTGCGGCGTACTGCGGTCTCGCCAAAGATGGCCTTGATGTCCAGCAGGCCCAGCCCGCGCACTTCCAGCAGGTTTTGCAGCAGCGCCGGGCAGCGGCCTTCGATCATATTCGGTGCGATGCGCGAGAATTCCACCGCATCGTCCGCCACCAGACCGTGCGAACGCGAAATAAGCTCCAGGCCCAACTCGCTCTTGCCGAGGCCGGAGTCGCCGGTAATCAGCACGCCCACGCCCAGCACGTCCATGAACACGCCGTGCATGATGATGCGCTGCGCCAGCTTCTTGGACAGGTAGACGCGCAGGAAGTCAATCACTTGCGCGGCCGGCAACGGGGTGGAGAACAGCGGAATATTTTTCTCGTCGCAGATGGCGAGGATGTCGGGTGGCGTTTCCAGGCCTTGGGCGATGATCAGCGCCGGCGGGCCGCCAGCGATCAGCTCGCCAATGACATGGGCGCGCGTTAGCGACTTGAGGCGCTGGTAGTAGTTGATCTCTTGATGGCCGAAGACCTGGATACGGCCCGGGTGAATGGTGTTCAAGTGGCCGACCTGGTCGGCGGCCGAGGCAACGTCGCCGGAAATCAGGCGCTCGCCGCCGGGAAAACCGGCGAACCAGCCGAGCTGCAAACTTTCGCGATTGTCGTCGTAAAGCCTTTGTATCGTCAGCGGAGTTTGCAGCATGGAGCGGTTACCAGGTTAGTTAATCTAACCTTAGTGTAACTCCATCGCTGCCGCTCAGCCAGCAGCTTGCAGGCTAGGCAGCCAGTTGATGATGCGCGAATGCACCGATTTCGGGTCCGTATCCGTGCTCAGCGCAGTGCGGAAGGCGTCGTCGGAGAACATCTCGGCGATTTCCGACAGGATTTCGAGGTGCTGCTGGGTCACGTGATCCGGGATCAGCAGGAAGAACAGCAGGTTGACCGGCTTGCCATCCGGCGACTCAAACGGAATCGGCTCAGCCAGGCGCACAAAGGCGGCCAGCGGCGATTTCAGGCTCTTCATGCCCTTGATGCGGCCGTGCGGCACAGCGACGCCGTGCCCCAGTCCGGTCGAACCGAGGCGCTCGCGCGCGAACAGGTTGTCCGAGACGGTGGAGCGGGCGATGCCGCAGTTGTTTTCGAAGATCAGGCCAGCTTGCTCGAAAGCGCGCTTTTTGCTGGAGACTTCCAGGTCCAGCTGCACGTTTTCCAGAGAGAGTATTTTGCTAAGGTTATTCATAGTACGACGTCAAATGTTGCAACGCACAAGGGTGTCAGGCGATCGGAATTATAGGCTTGTTTCAGTGCCGTGTAACATGAAATCGCTCTGCCATCGTTGTATTGGCGTTGGCCGGTGGGCAGCTAAAAATGCACTCCAGAAAGGAATCGCTATTTCCGCACCGTATTCGTCGAAAACACCGGTATTTGCTTGGAAACCGGGCCGTTTTTCCGTTTTTTTACGCGTTTTTCGGCCAGACTGGCCGTATGACGTGAAAGATCACGCTAGCTCACTCATCATACGCCGGTTTTTCTGGTTTTGATTGAAAAAATCAACACAGTTATTGACGTGCGCCACGCAGGTTGGCTGGTTTTTGTGCCGTGCTGAAGTTGCTGCGCCATGGATTGATGTCCAGTCCGCCGCGGCGGGTGTAGCGTGCGTACACCGCCAGTTGCTGCGGCTGGCACTGGCGCAGGATGTCAACGAAGATGCGTTCGACGCACTGTTCGTGGAATTCGTTGTGTTCGCGGAAACCGATCAGGTACTTGAGCAGGCTTTCCTGGTCGATTTGCGGGCCGCTGTAGTGGATTTGCACGCTGGCCCAGTCTGGCTGGCCGGTAACCAGGCAGTTCGATTTCAGCAGGTGCGAGACCAGTTTTTCTTCCACCGGCTCTTCGTCCAGCGCAGCCTTTAGGATGGCCGGCGAGGGGCTGTAGTTGTCGACTTCGATATCGAGGCGGTCCAGCAGCAGGCCGTCCAGCTCGCCCATTTCCACCATGCCGAACTCTTCAGGCTGGGTCAGGGTGATGTGGACGCTGCCGCCGGCGGCAGCCGACAGATCTTGTTGCAGCAACTGCTTGAGTGCGGCCACGCTGTCCAGCTTGGTTTGATTGAAGGAGTTCAGGTACAGCTTGAACGACTTCGATTCAATGATGTTGGGCGTATCGGCCGGGAAGGTGATGCGCGCAATCGCTACCTGCGGCTTGCCACGCTGGTTGAGCCAGGAGATTTCGTAGGCGTTCCAGATATCGACGCCAAAGAACGGCAGCGTGCCCGACAAGCCCAGCTCGTCGCGCTTGCCACTGCGCGTAATCGGGAACAGCAGTTCCGGCGCGTAATCGGTGCGGTAGGCGGAGGTTTTTCCGAGGGGGGACAGGTCGGCGGTGTTGGTAGTCATGGCGATATTTTACCCCAAAGCGACACAGGGTCTGACCCTGCGGGTCAGACCCTTAAGCGACGGAGCGTGATCTGTCACTTAAGGTTGTGGGGTTAGCCCAGGAACAGTTTGTAGACGGGATTCTGGCTTTCATCCCAGTAGCGATAGCCCAGCGTGGCGAGGAATTGGGCGAAGTCGCTCATTTCTTCCGGCGGCACTTGCAGGCCGATCACGATACGGCCGACGTCGCCGCCCTGGCTGCGGTAGTGGCACAGCGAGATGTTCCAGTTCGGCGCCATCGAATCGAGGAAGCGCATCAGCGCGCCCGGACGTTCCGGGAACTCGAAACGGTACAGCAGCTCGTTATCCGCCAGCACGCTCTTGCCGCCGACCAGATGGCGCAAATGGGTCTTGGCCAGCTCGTCGTGGGTCAGGTCCAGCGCTTTGAAACCGTGCTCTTCAAAGCGGCGGGTCAGCGCGCCCGATTCGCTGCGGTCAGCAATCTGCACGCCGCAGAACACGTGCGCATCGTCCTTGTCGGATATGCGATAGGTGAACTCGGTGACGTTGCGCCCGCCGACCAGTTGGCACAAGCGCTTGAAGCTGCCGCGCTGCTCCGGCAAGGTGACGGCAAACAGCGCCTCGCGTGCTTCGCCCAGCTCGGCGCGCTCGGCCACAAAGCGCAAGCGATCAAAGTTCATATTGGCGCCGCAGGCGATGGTGATCAAGGTCTCGTTCTTGATCGGTTCCTTGGTCAGCGCGGCACGTTCGACATACGCCTTGGCGCCAGCAATGGCCAGTGCGCCGGCCGGCTCCAGGATGCTGCGTGTATCGGTGAACACATCCTTGATGGCGGCGCTGATGGCGTCGGTGTCGACGATGATGATGTCGTCGACGTACTGCTGCGTCAGACGGAAGGTTTCCTCGCCCACCAGACGCACCGCGGTGCCGTCCGAGAACAGGCCCACATCGGTGAGCGTCACGCGCTCGCCGGCTTTGATACTGCGCGCCATGGCATCCGAGTCGATGGTTTGCACGCCGATGATCTTAATGTCGGGACGGATCGCCTTGACGTAGGCGGCCACACCGGAAATCAGGCCACCGCCGCCGATGGCGACAAAGATAGCGTGGATCGGGCCCGAGTGCTGGCGCAGGATTTCCATGCCGATGGTGCCTTGGCCGGCGATCACGTCGGGATCGTCGAACGGGTGTACGAAGGTCAGCGCCTGTTCCTTTTCCAGCGTCAGCGCGTGGGTATAGGCATCGGTGTACGACTCGCCGTGCAGCACCACTTCGACGTTGGGACCGCCGCGCGCCTTGACGGCGTCGATCTTGACCTGCGGCGTGGTGGTCGGCATGACAATCAGTGCGCGGCAACCGAGTTTGGCAGCCGACAAGGCGACGCCTTGCGCATGGTTGCCGGCCGAGGCGCAAATCACGCCGCGCTTGCGTTGCGCGTCGCTCAAGTGGGCCATCTTGTTATAGGCGCCGCGAATCTTGAAGCTGAACACGCTCTGCATGTCCTCGCGCTTGAAATAAATTCGGTTCTCGAAGCGCTGCGACAGGGTCGGCGCCAGTTCCAGCGGGGTTTCATCAGCCACGTCGTAGACGCGGGCGGTCAGTACTTTCTTCAGATAGTCGGTAGTCATAGTCTGCAAACAAGTTAAACCCGGGGTCAGTTCTGCCAATCGGACACGTTCTCTGCCGTAGCAAACGCTACGGCAGAGAACGTGTCCGATTGGCAGAACTGACCCCGCTGTTAGGAGGGTGCGATGCTAACTAGCCGGCTGGTGACCGGGTGGAGCAGGGAGACACTGATTCTGGCGGGTGTGCCGGATCGGGCTGACTCATTATAATGGCAGCTTTCCTCTTGCGCCCACTTCCGATGATCGAATCCGCAATTAGCTGGTTGCTGCTGGTGCTGGCCGCACCCAAGGTGGGGCTGACCTCGATCTTCATCATCAGCCTGGTGTCGGCCACATTGATCCCGCTCGGCTCGGAGCCGGCGGTGTTTGCCGTGATCAAAGCCAACCCGGCCATGTTCTGGAGCGCCATCGTTGTCGCCACCATCGGCAACACGCTGGGCGGCGTCATCGATTACTACATGGGCTGGCAGGCCAAGCAGAGTTTTTCCAAGGAGCGCCAGAGCCGCTGGTTCCACTGGCTGGAGCGCTACGGCGCCAAGACCATGCTGCTGGCCTGGCTGCCCGGCATCGGCGATCCCTTGTGCACGCTGGGTGGCTGGCTGCGCCTGCCGTTCTGGCCCAGCGTGGCGTATATGGCCATCGGCAAGTGCTTGCGCTACCTCACCATGACCTCGCTGCTGTTGTACGTGCCGGACGGAGTGTGGCATCGGATCGGGGAATTACTGAGCTAATTTGGTGCATTTGATCATATTGCCGCATAAGCTTATGCGTAAATTTCATTCAGTCTGTTGATGATAATTGGCATGAAATTGCCCGGTGGCCGGTGGTTTTTCGAATTTTTGGCGTGTTTTTGGCTTTTGCAGAGTCCCTCGGTCATTTAAGGCTGTTCCCGCGTGGTGCGCCGCAATAGGCTAGAATGACCTCCCCGGGTTCTGTCTACAGTCCAATCGCATAATGAACGCCCCTGCACAAATCCAAGCTTTGCTGGCGGAAACGCCCCACGGTCCGGAGGCCACGCGCCTGCGGGAAATTCCTTATAACTACACGTCGTTTTCCGATCGCGAGATCGTCATCCGGCTGCTAGGCGAGGAATCGTGGTCGCTGCTGGATGCGCTGCGCGGCGCGCGCCAGACCGGCCGTTCGGCGCGCATGCTGTACGAGGTGCTGGGTGATATCTGGGCCGTGCGCCGCAATCCATATTTGCAGGATGACCTGCTGGATAACCCGAAGCGCCGCCAGGAACTGATCAACGCGCTGCATCACCGTCTGGCGGAAGTGGACAAGCGCCGCCTCAGCGTCGACGACGCTGAAAAAGACGAAGCCTCGCGCCAGCGCAGTGCCAACGTGGCCAAGCTGCTGCAAGCGGCCGGCAAGGCTGTGGCCGATTTCGGCGAAGAATTCAAACAGGTGTACGACCTGCGCAAACGCACCTTCAAAGTGCTGGGCCGCTACACCGACAAGCACAACATCTGCTTCGACGGCATGAAGCGCATCAGCCACGTGACCGATGCGACCGACTGGCGCGTCGAGTATCCATTCGTGGTGCTGACGCCGGACAGCGAAGAAGAAATGGCCGGCCTGGTCAAAGGCTGTATCGAACTCGGTCTGACCATCATCCCGCGCGGCGGCGGTACCGGCTACACCGGCGGCGCGATTCCGCTGACGCCGATGTCGGCCGTCATCAACACCGAGAAGCTGCTGAACATGGGCGCGGTAGAGATGAAAGTGCTGCCGGGCCTGGACAAGGAATACGCCACCATCTACACCGGCGCCGGCGTCATCACCAACAAAGTTTCCGAGGCCGCCGAGAAGGCCGGCTTCGTGTTCGCGGTTGACCCGACCTCGGCCCACGCCTCCTGCATCGGCGGCAATATCGCCATGAACGCAGGCGGCAAGAAGGCCGTGCTGTGGGGCACAGCGCTGGACAACCTGGCCTCGTGGCGCATGGTTGACCCGCAGGGCGATTGGCTGGAAGTCACGCGCCTCGATCACAATCTGTCGAAAATCCACGATACGCCACTGGCCCGCTTCAAGCTGGAATGGACCCATCCGACCGCGAAGGGCGAAGCCAAGGGCGCGCCGTTCAAGACTGAGATTCTGGAAATCGCCGGCCGAGTGTTCCGCAAGGAAGGCCTGGGCAAGGACGTGACCGACAAATTCCTGGCCGGCCTGCCGGGCATCCAGAAAGAGGGCACGGACGGCCTGATTACTTCGGGCCGCTGGATCCTGCACAAGATGCCGAAGTTCACCCGTACCGTCTGCCTGGAGTTCTTCGGCCAGGCGCGCGATGCGATTCCGTCGATTGTCGAAATCAAGGATTACCTCGACGGCCTGCCAGCCAAGGGCGAACAGTTCTCGACTTTGCGCCTCGCCGGCCTGGAGCACCTGGACGAGCGCTATCTGCGCGCCGTCGGCTACGCCACCAAATCGAAACGCGGCGTGCTGCCGAAGATGGCGCTGTTCGGCGACATCGTCGGCGATGATGAAAACGCCGTGGCCCAAGCCGCGTCGGAAGTGGTGCGCCTGGCGAACACCCGCGTGGGCGAAGGCTTCATCGCCGTCAGCCCGGAGACCCGCAAGAAATTCTGGCTGGACCGCGCCCGTACCGCCGCCATCGCCAAGCACACCAACGCCTTCAAGATCAACGAAGACGTGGTGATCCCGCTGAACCGCATGGGCGAGTACACCGACGGCATCGAGCGCATCAACATCGAGCTGTCGATCAAGAACAAGCTGCAACTGGTGGAAGAGCTGCGGGACTTCTTCGCCGCCGGCAATCTGCCGATCGGCAAGAGCGACGATGCCGACGACAGCGTCGGTGACGCCGAGATGCTGGGCGACCGCCAGCAGCAAGCGGAAGCGCTGCTGTCGCAAGTGCACGCGCGCTGGACTTATCTGTTGGCCGAGCTGGACAAGCCGCTGGCGTCCATCACCGCCGAGTTGGCCACGCACGGCATGGACCGCCTGTTGCCAGTCTTCGACGAGCGCCTGAAAACCCAGCCGGACGCCACCCTGTTCGACGTGGTTCAGGACCGCACCATCCGCGTCACGTGGAAGCAGGAAATCCGTGCGCAGCTGCGCCAGATTTTCAACGGCGCCGCCTACAAGCTGATCCTCGACGAAGCCACCGCCATCCACAAGCGCGTGCTGCGCGGACGCGTGTTCGTGGCGCTGCACATGCACGCCGGCGATGGCAACGTGCACACCAACTTGCCGGTCAACTCGGATCATTACGAGATGCTGCAACTGGCGCACAAGGCCGTGGCACGCATCATGACTTTGGCCCGTTCGCTGAACGGCGTCATCTCGGGCGAGCACGGCATCGGCATCACCAAGCTGGAGTTCTTGCAGGAAGACGAAATCGCGCCATTCCGCGAGTACAAGCTGCGCGTCGACCCGGAAGGCCGCTTCAACAAGGGCAAGCTGCTGAACCTGGACGGCATGGAAGCCGACCTGCGCAACGCCTACACGCCGTCGTTCGGCCTGATGGGCCACGAATCGCTGATCATGCAGCAGAGCGATATTGGCGAGATTGCCAACAGCGTCAAAGACTGCCTGCGCTGCGGTAAGTGTAAACCTGTGTGCTCGACCCACGTGCCGCGCGCCAACCTGCTGTACTCGCCACGTGACAAGATCCTGGCAACGTCGTCGCTGATCGAAGCCTTCCTGTACGAAGAGCAGACCCGCCGCGGCATCTCGATCAAGCACTGGGAAGAATTTGAAGACGTGGCTGACCACTGCACGGTCTGTCACAAATGCGTGACGCCATGTCCGGTCAATATCGACTTCGGTGATGTGTCGATGAACATGCGCAACCTGCTACGCAAGATGGACAAGAAGACCTTCAATCCGGGCAAGGCGGCGGCCATGTTCTACCTGAACGCCACCGATCCGGCCACCATCAACGCCACCCGCGCGGCGATGATCGGTATCGGCTACAAGGCGCAGCGCCTGGGTAATGACTTGCTGAAGAAATTCGCCAAGAAGCAAACCAAGGCGCCGCCACCGAGCGTCGGCAAGCCAGCGGTGCGCGAGCAGGTGATCCACTTCATCAACAAGAAGATGCCGGGCAACCTGCCGAAGAAAACCGCGCGCGCGTTGCTGGATATTGAGGACGACAAAGTCATCCCGATCATCCGCAATCCGAAAACCACCAATGCCGATACGGAAGCCGTGTTCTACTTCCCGGGCTGTGGTTCGGAGCGCCTGTTCTCGCAAGTGGGCCTGGCAACCCAGGCCATGCTGTGGGAAGTGGGCGTGCAGACCGTGCTGCCGCCGGGCTATCTGTGCTGCGGTTATCCGCAACGCGGCTCGGGCCAGTACGACAAGGCCGACAAGATGATGACCGATAACCGCGTGCTGTTCCACCGCATGGCGAATACGCTCAACTATCTGGACATCAAGACGGTGCTGGTCTCGTGCGGTACTTGCTACGACCAACTGGCGACCTATGAGTTCGACAAGATTTTCCCAGGCTGCCGCATCATGGATATTCACGAATATCTGAATGAGAAGGGCGTCAAGCTGGAAGGCGTGACCGGTACCCGTTATATGTACCACGAGCCTTGCCACACGCCGATGAAGCTGCAGGAGGCGACCAAGACCGTCAACTCGCTGATCCAGACGCACGACAACGTCAAGATCGAGAAGAACGACCGCTGCTGCGGCGACTCGGGCACGCTGATGGTGGCGCGTCCGGACATCTCGACGCAGGTGCGCTTCCGCAAGGAAGAGGAAGTCATCAAGGGCGCGGACAAGCTGCGCGCGGACGGCTTCGACGGCGAAGTGAAGATCCTGACCAGCTGCCCGGCCTGCCTGGGCGGCGTCTCGCGCTACAGCGAAGATGCTGGCACCACCGCTGACTACATCGTGGTGGAAATCGCCAAGCACCTGCTGGGCGAAAACTGGATGCCGGACTATGTGAAGCGCGCCAACGACGGCGGCATTGAACGCGTGCTGGTGTAAGTATGGCCTGCGATCTGTGTAACCTGCTTGCAGCACCAGGGGCTTCATTAGTCTGGGGCAATCACCAGCTGTCGGTGGTCGCTGTGGACGAAGCCGAGTATCCGGGCTTCACGCGCGTGGTGTGGAATGGCCACGTGAAAGAGATGACCGATTTGCCGGTGGCCGACCGGGTGCGCGTGATGGACGTGGTGTGGGCTGTCGAGTCCGCGCAGCGCGAGGTGATGGCGCCGGAAAAAATCAATCTCGCGAGTTTTGGTAATATGACGCCGCACGTGCATTGGCACGTTATCCCGCGTTACCGCGACGATGCGCATTTCCCCAACCCGACCTGGGCTGTGGCACAGCGTGCATCGTCGGCGGAAGTGCTGGCGGCGCGACGAGCGCTGCTGCCGGCACTGCACGCAGCCATCGTCGAGAAAGTGAAAGCATTATGAGCAGCAAACCTGTCCCTACCGGCCTGACGGTACACAACAAATCCCGCGTGCTGGACGTTGAGTTCAACGACGGTGCGTCGTTTTCGATTCCATTTGAATTGCTGCGCGTGTATTCGCCGTCGGCGGAGGTGATGGGGCATGGTCCGGGGCAGGAAGTGCTGCAAGTCGGCAAACGTGAAGTCGGCATTGCCGGCATTGAGCCGGTGGGCAATTACGCCGTGCAGCCGACCTTCAGCGACGGCCACAATACCGGTATCTTCACGTGGGAATACCTGTACAAGCTGGGCAGCCAGAAAGATGCGCTGTGGGCGACCTATATGGATCGCCTGCACGCCTCTGGCTTCGAAGGCGACAGCGGCCGCGAAACCGGTGTCTCCCTGACCGGCCCATCCACGCACCAGCACGGCGGCGGTTGTGGCAGCGGCGGCTGCAAGCACTAATCCGTCAGGTGGTCGCGCCATCCGTACAGAGTCCGCGCCCGGGCCCACGGCGATAGCAGACGCAGTTTTTTCACGTCGAATTTGTATGGTTTATCGGCGTCCGGCGGAAGCGGCGCTGTCTTCATATTTGCGAAGAACCAAGCGAAACGGGGATCCTTACGACGTCGCTCACTTTCCTCGCGCTCACGAATGGTCGACGCGTGCATCTCATCTATCTCCGCCTTGCTTACCGGATCTACTTCGGGTATTTCGATATCGCTGGGAATTTCTACGCCAAAGAGTTTCATAGCTATTCTCCATTAGTCCAAAAGGCGTTGCTAGTTCGGGGAGCAGGTGCTCGCTATCATTCACTAGCATTCGTAGCAGACTCTGCTTTCGAGTATTGGCTATATTGTTGCAGTCCCAAGTTAATAAAACATCGTAATGATAGAAAGCTGCGCAAGCAATATGATTTGCTTGCTGCTTTGCATTGGCGGTTAGACCGCCGCCGCAAATTAAAAGTTCCTGAGAGCTCTCAACTTTTCGGTGCCTAGGCAGGGGAAACAGATGCTGAATGAAATGTAGACGTCGCATGGCACATAGTGGATCTCCGTTTGTGATTTCGTCATGGACGTAGTCGGATACGAACGTGGTGGCGGGATCGCAGCGGGTGTGCCACCAGAGCTGAGTTAGCTGCTGGCCAGCGTAGGCGGCTTAACCAGCGGGGCTTTTAGGTAGATCAATCGTGCTTCACTTGGGCTGCCAGGTCCACACGCGGCTGGCGATGTTGACGGCTTTCGGGATCAGTTTCTGTTGATAGAACAGGTCGGCCACGCGCTGCTGGTTGGCGACGATGTCGGGTGTCACTGGCGTGGCGCCGTAGCGGGTGCGCTGCATCCAGGTGGCGACGATATCGGCTGGCACGCCGGTTTGCTGCGTCAGCAGGGTGCTCACTTCTTTCTGATGCTCGCTGGCCCATTTACCGGTCAGCTTGACCTGCTCCAGCAAAGCCGATACCAGCTGCGGCGATTGCTCCGCGAATTTGCGCGAGGCTAGGTAAAAGCCGTTCGCTTGCGGCAGTGCGGTGTAGTCGCTCAGCACGCGCACCTGATAGGCCTTCTGCGCTGAGGCGAAGTAGGGATCCCACACCACCCACGCGTCAATTCCGCCACCCACAAACGCAGCACGCGCATCCGATGGCGACAGGTAGACCGGCGTGATATCGCTGAACTTCAAGCCTGCTTTCTGCAATGCGGACGCCAGCAGGAAGTGCGAGCCGGAGCCCTTCTGGAACGCCACGCGCTTGCCTTTCAAATCCGCCACGGTGCGAATCGGCGAATCCTTAGGCACGAACAGCGCTTCACTGCTGATCGGCGCCGGCTCCGCGCCGACGTACAGCAAATCCACGCCGCCCGCTTGCGCAAACACCGGCGGCGGTGCACCAGTGCTGCCAAAATCGATGCTGCCCGCGTTCAGCGCCTCCAGCATCTGCGGGCCGGCAGGGAATTCAATCCATTTGATCTGATGGCCCGGCAGCGACAAGCCCTGCGTCTTCATCATGCTGAGCAAGCCCGCGCTCTTTTGAAAGCCGATCTTGATTTCTGCGGCCGACGACAGCAGCGGCACGGCCAGCAACAAGCAAATCCATTTCTTCATCATCTTCCTTATGCGCTCTCGCGCTCTATCAATTCGCAGGCCAGCAGATTCAAACGCGTATCCTGTGTCGATGCGGGCAGCACGCCCAGTTGTTCAAGTATCCGCAGCGCGGCGATCTCGCCGATCTCGCGTCCTGGTGGACGGATGGTGGTCAGGCTAGGCAGCAGCAGTTGCGAAAAAGCGTAGTCGCCAAAGCCCACCATAGCGCACTGCTGCGGAATCTTTAAGCCCGCGCGCTGCCCAGCCAGCAGACCACCCGCCGCCAGGTTGTCGTTAGCGAAGATGATGGCCTCCACCGGCTTGGCACGTTTGGCAGGCGCGATCGCCAGCGACTCAACGGCCTCGCGGCCGGCGTCGAACGGCGCTTCCGCTTTCGGCACGTAGATCAGCGGCTCAAGGCCATGCTCGCGCATCACCGCCTCATAGCCATCGCTGCGATCGACCGCACTCAAGTCGCCGGCAAGGCTGTTCTGCACGAAGGCGATACGGCGATAGCCCTTGGCGTACAAATAGCGCGCCGCCTGCTCGCCGACGGCGTTGTTCGAATAGCCGACCTGTATCGGCTTGCGGCGCGGCTGGTAGTCCCACGTCTCCACCACGGGAATGCCGGCGGTGGACAGCAGCTTCTCGGTGGCGCGATTGTGGAAGCGGCCCACCACTGCCAGCGCCGCAGGTTTCCAGCCGAGGAAGGCGCGCACCGCGCTTTCTTCTTTCGTCGCGGAGAAGTAGCTGGACGCCAGCAGCAGCTGGTAGCCGTGGCGGTTCAAAGTGTCGCTAAAAGTTTGGATGGTGTTGGCGAAAATCGGCCCAGAGATATTCGGAATCACCATGCCCACCACACGTCCGTGTGCGGAAGCGAGGCCGCTGGCGGCGAGGTTGGGTACATAGCCCAGCTCCTTTACCGCCGCTGCAATGCGTGCGCTACGCTCGGCCGCAACTCGTCCCGGCTCAGTGAAATAGCGCGACACTGTAATCGAGCCGACGCCTGCCAGCCGCGCTACATCATGGACGGTGGCGCGGCCTGATCCCCGGCGTTTTCGTGGTGCTGTTGGTTCGCTCATCTACGCATATTCCGAAAAAACACATCGAAGGTTTTTTTAATTCTTTGACTTCAAACCTGCCCGCCGCGACACTAAAAAAAGGGTACCGGTACCACTGAATTGTAGCGAACGACCTGCTGGACACTAAGCTGGTTCTTCGATGATGAAAGTAGGTTTTCCGTATAAAGGCATGCGGCGCTTGGAGCGCTTTCAAATCAAGGGATCAGGAAATGAAGAGTAATGTGAAATTTTTCGGTGCGCTGACCATCGGCGCTTTACTGGTAAACACCGCTTATGCAGAAGCAGAATCGACGCCAATCAAGGAACGCGATGACAGCGCCTCCGTGCCTAGCGTGACCGTTAGCGCCACGCGCCGCAACGCTTCGCTGCAATCCGTGCCAGTCGCTGTATCGGTGCTGGATGGCGAGGCGCTGACGCAGGCCAACCGTACCAGCATCGACACCATCGTGCAGGAAGTGCCAAGCGTGACCTTCCGCCAGCAGGGCGGTAACAAGGATACGACCATCTTTGTGCGTGGTATCGGTACCATCTCCACCTCGCCCGGCGTGGAGCCGACTGTGTCGACCGTGATCGACGGCGTGGTGTATGCGCGTCCCGGCCAGGCCACGCTGGATCTGCTGGATATCGAGCACATTGAAATCCTGCGCGGCCCGCAAGGCACACTGTTTGGCAAGAACGCTTCGTCCGGCGTGTTGAATGTGATTGGCCGCAAATCGTCGCAAGAGACCAGCGGCTTCGTGGACGCTGCTTACTATGAAGGCAACGAGAAGCGCGTGCGTGCCGGCGTGTCGGGCGCAATCCAGCCTGGCGTGGTGGCGGCTTCGATCACCGGCTTGTCTGCGGACTTCAACGGCAATGTCGACAATGTGCACGCCGGCGGCAGTAAGCTGAATGGCTACGATCGCAAAGGCGTGCGCGCCCGCGTCGATATCACGCCGACCAAGGATCTGGATATCGCGTTGATCGCGGATTATCTGCGATCGAATTCCTCGCCGACCTTCACCGCCTACAAATCGACGGCGGCAGCCTTCAACGCCGGCATCGCACCGGTGGTGGCCGGCCCGGAAAACCGCCAGGTCAACGCTGATATCCCGGCTGATATCCACGACAAGAACAAAGGCCTGTCGGCACAAGTCGACTACCGCTTTAATGGCTATACGCTGACCTCCATCACTGCGGTGCGCGATTGGGACAACACCCAGTACACCAGCACCTCGGCCATCGGTAACGCGGCTGAAGTAGCGCGCATCACGTCCGCTTTCCCGGCCACGCGCGACATCGGCACGGTGGACTTCAGTCAGGCGTCGCAAGAACTGCGCCTCGCCTCGCCAAAAGGTGAGTTTGCAGAGTACGTGGTGGGCGGCTTTTACCTGCACGGCAAGGACCGTGAAACCTACCAGCGCATCGTCAACAACGGCGCAGCCATCAACTCCGGCCGCGCGGACTACGGCGTGAAGAGCGATAGCTACTCGCTGTTCGGCGAGAGCACGCTGAACTTCTCGCCAGTGTGGCGCGCCATCGCCGGTGCACGCTGGACCAAGGATGACCTGTCCTACGACCATGCGCGTACTTCCACGCAGACCGTGGCTTTCGCCGGCGTGCAGCCTGCCGTGCAAAACACCGGCTCCACCAGCGAAGACGGCTACTCGGGCCGCGTCGGTCTGCAATACGACATCTCGCGGGACGTGAATACTTACGCCACTTACTCGCGCGGCTACAAGGGCCCGGCCTACAACGTGTTCTTCAACATGCTGAATCGCGACACGCTGGCGCTGAAGCCTGAGACCTCGGATTCGTTTGAACTGGGCCTGAAAGCCAGTGCCTTCGATCGCAAGCTGACCGCCAACCTGGCCGTGTTCAACACCAAGTACAAGAACTACCAGGCCAACTTCTACGACACCGTAGCCGGCGCCGTGGTTACGCGCCTGATCAACGCGGGTGATGTATCGACCAAAGGTGTGGAGCTGGACCTGAATGCGCGTCCAACCCGCGAACTGACGTTGACCGCATCGCTGGCTTACACCGATGCCACCATCGACAACTTCAACTGCCCACCGGCTGCTGCCGCGTCGTGCAACCTGAATGGCAAGCCGCTGCCGTTCTCGCCGAAGTGGAAGTCCTTCACCCGCGCCAACTACGCGCTGCCGCTGCAGAACGGCTTGATCGTCGACCTGTCGGCCGACTACAGCTGGCAGGCCAAAACCCAGTTCGACTTGTTCCAGTCGGCTGATGCGATTCAAGGTGCATATGGCGTAATCAATGCGGGCATTGCGCTGTCGTCGCCGGTGGCTGGCTGGCGTATTGCGCTGGTGGGCAAGAACCTGGCCAACAAGTCCTACGCCACCAACCTGGTCGCTTCGACCGGTTACGTCACCCGCGCCGTGCCGCGTGATGATGAGCGCTACTTCGGTATCACCGCACGCAAGGAGTTCTGACGCATGGGATCAAACCCGAAGCAGTTGAGTATCGCCGCATTCATGATGCGTTATGGCCACCACGTTGCGGCGTGGCGGCATCCGGAGACGGACTTGTTGTCGAATCCTTTCAAGGTGTTTCGCGATCAGGTGCGTAGTGCGGAACGTGCGTGTCTGGATGCGGTGTTCTTTGCCGATAGCGTGGCGCTGACTGGTGCGCCGTCGCTGGAGCCTCTGACTTTGCTGTCGGCGTTGGCTGCGTCGACCGAGCGGATAGGCCTGATCGGCACCGCCACCACGACCTACAACGAGCCATACACGGTGGCACGGCAGTTTGCCTCGCTGGATCTGTTGTCGGATGGGCGGGCAGGTTGGAACCTGGTCACCTCGGACAACGCCGCAGAAGCGGCCAACTTCGGCCGCGACCAGCACGTGGCGCATGCGGACCGCTACGCGCGGGCGCGCGAATTTCATCAAGTTGTCACAGGACTGTGGAATAGTTGGGACCCCGATGCACTGGAGGTCGAGAAGAGCGGCGCGCTGCCTTACGATCCGGCCAAGCTGCGCAAGCTGAATCACCGCGGTGAGCATTTCGCGGTGGCTGGCCCGTTGAATGTGGCGCGCAGTCCGCAGGGACGTCCGGTGGTGGTGCAGGCCGGCGGTTCTGAGACCGGGCGCGATCTGGCGGCGGGTACGGCGGAAGTGGTATTCACCGCGCAGCCTGCGCTGGCCAAGGCGCAGGCCTTCTACAGCGATATCAAGCGGCGCGTGGTGGAGAAGGGCCGCAAGCCGGAATCGGTGAAGGTGATGCCCGGATTGTTTGCGGTGGTTGGACGTACGCAGGAGGAGGCGGATGCCAAATTCGCCCAACTGCAAGCGCTGATAGAGCCAAAGGCCGGCCTGGCGCTGTTGGGCCGCATGATCGGCAACTTCGATTTGTCGGGCTATCCGCTGGATGGCCCGCTGCCGGAACTGCCGCCGACGCAGGACGGCCAGCGCAGTCGCCAGCAATTGCTGACCGATCTGGCGCAGGGCGAGAATTTGACGATACGCCAGCTCTATGAGCGCATCGCCGGTGGCCGTGGTCACTTCACGGTGGTCGGTACGGCGGAGAAGGTGGCGGATCAGATGCAGGAATGGTTCGAGCAGGGCGCGGCGGATGGTTTCAACTTCATGTCGCCAGCGCTGCCGGGCGGTTTGGATGATTTCCTCGCGCTGGTGATTCCTGAGTTGCAGCGTCGTGGCTTGTTCCGCACGTCGTACACGGGCAGCACCTTGCGCGAGCACTTGGGCTTATAGGAGAAGGTATGTTAGGCAGGATGTTGGTATTGGTTGCGGCGTTGACCGTGGCGCAGGTTGGTGGCGCGCAGGAGTATTTTGGTGATACGCGTCCGGATGCGCCGGAGCTGTCGGCGCGTGGCACGTTGCAGGTGGGCGTGCGCACGCTGGTGGTGGAGCACAAGGACCAATTCGATATCCTGCACTACAGCGCCGAGCAGCAAGATCCGCGCTACAGCCGCAAGCTGAAGCTGGAGGTGTGGTATCCAGCCAAACTGGCGGCGGACCAGAAAGAACATACTGTTTATACCGATGTCCTGGGATCCGGCCCGAATGATCCGAAGCGTCCCAATACGCCTTTCCAGTTCAATGGCCGCGCCGCCCGCGACGCCGCGCCAACGAGCGGCCGCTATCCGCTGGTGATCGTCTCGCATGGCTATCCTGGCTCGCGGCTGCAAATGTCCTACCTGACCGAGAACCTCGCATCGAAAGGTTATGTCGTAGTCGCCATCGACCATCTCGAATCCACGCGCGCCGACAAGGCGGCCTTCCCCAGCACACTGCTGAATCGCCGCCTTGACGACTTGTTCGTGCTGAACACCGTTGCCGCGTGGGCCAAGCCCGGCAGCGGCAACTTCCTCGCCGGCGTGGTCGATGCAGACAACACCGCGCTAGTCGGCTATTCGATGGGCGGCTACGGCGCGTTGAACACGGTCGGTGCAGGCATCAGTGCGGCGGCGGTGGCTTACGTCCCTGGCGGTAAGCTGGCCGTCAACCAGCAGGGCAACGCACAATACGAATCGGCACGGGACCCGCGCATCAAGGCCGTGGTGGCGTTCGCACCGTGGGGCGGTGCGCATCACGTATGGGACGATGCCGGACTGGCCAGCGTACGCACGCCGCTGCTGTTTATCTCTGGCGATCAGGATGACGTGGCCGGCTATCAGGATGGCGTAAAGCAGCTGTTCGAGAAAACCACCCACGCTGACCGCTACCTGTTGACCTACGTCGGCGGCCGCCACAACTCGGCCCCCAATCCGCCATCGCCAGCCCACTGGAGCAACCCGGACGACTTCCAGTCCTACTCCGAGCCGGTGTGGGATAGCCGCCGCATCAACAACATCAATCAGCACTTCGTGACGGCCTTCCTTGGAATCAAGCTCAAATCCCAGCCGCTGCAAGATTACCTGGAAGGCAACTGGAAGGGTTTTCCCGAGCGCGCCCAGTTGGGACTCGAGTGGCGACACCTTAAGGAACTATAAAGAGTGTCTTGTATAATGCTGGCAAATTAACAGGCCTGCATATCATGACCAACACCACTCACTTCGGTTACAAGACTGTCGCGGAAGAAGATAAAGTCCGCGAGGTTGCCAAGGTTTTCCACTCCGTCGCCGCCAAGTACGACATCATGAACGACGTTATGTCGGCTGGCCTGCACCGTTTGTGGAAGACTTTCACCATCGCCAACGCGGCCGTACGTCCGGGCTTCAAGTGCCTCGACATCGCCGGCGGCACGGGCGATCTGGCCAAGGTGTTTGCCAAGCAGGCTGGCCCGACCGGCGAGGTCTGGCTGACCGACATCAACGAATCCATGCTGCGCGTGGGCCGCGACCGCCTCTTGAATCGCGGCCTGCTGACCCCCACCTTATTGTGTGATGCAGAAAAGCTGCCATTCCCGGACAACTACTTCGACCGCGTCAGCGTGGCTTTCGGCTTGCGTAACATGACCCACAAGGACCAGGCGCTGAAAGAAATGCGCCGCGTGCTGAAGCCGGGCGGCAAGCTGCTGGTGCTGGAATTCTCGAAAGTGGCGGCGCCGCTGCAAAAGCCGTACGACATTTATTCGTTCAAGATTTTGCCGTGGATGGGCGAGAAGATCGCCAACGACGCCGAGAGCTACCGCTATCTGGCCGAATCGATCCGCATGCACCCGGACCAGGAAACGCTGAAAACCATGATGGAAGAAGCGGGCCTGGAACGTGTCACGTACTACAACCTGACGGCAGGTGTGGCCGCTTTGCACACCGGTATCAAAATGTAATGACTGGAATGACGATGAACCTGAAGAAAATCCTGGTCGGCGCAGTAATCGCCGTTTCCGCCCTGTCGATGTTAACGGAGGCGATTGCGCGTCCTGCCGGCGGTGGCCGTTCGTTTGGCCGCCAGTCGCAAAACGTCAGCCGCATGCCGGCTCAGCCAGCGCCGCAACCGGCGCCGCGCCAGGCTGCGCCAGCACCGGCTCCTGCGCCGATGCCGCCGGCTGCCGCACCGAAAAAGCCTAGCATGTGGAAGGGCATCCTCGGCGGCGCGCTGCTGGGCCTTGGCCTGGGCGCACTGTTCTCGCACTTCGGCATGGGCGGCGCGCTGGCTAGCGCACTGGGCTCGATCCTGATGCTGGTGCTGCTGGCTGGTGTGGTGTTCTTCATCATTCGTCTGATCCGTGGCAAATCGCAGCCTGCGGCACAGCCAGCTGCGTTCGGTGGCAACAATGTGTACTCGATGCCGCAATCTTCGCCAGTTTCGGTGACGCCGGAAATCGGTTCGGGCCTGCAGCCTGCCGCAGCTCCGGCTCCGGCGCCAGCAGCGCACACCCAGTGGGGCGTGCCGGCTGACTTCGAGCAGTCCAGCTTCCTGCGCGTAGCCAAGAGTAACTTCATCCGTCTGCAAGCCGCTTGGGACAAGGGCGATGTGGCCGATATCCGCGAATTCACCACGCCGGAAGTGTTTGCCGAGATGAAGATGCAGATCAGCGAGCGCACCGTAGCCGACTTCACCGACGTGGTCGAAATCGACGCCGCGCTGCTGGGCATTGAAACCAGCGACAGCGATTACCTGGCGAGCGTCAAGTTCACCGGCATGATCAAGCCGGCGCCAGACGCACTGGCCGAGCCGTTCCATGAAGTGTGGAACCTGGTCAAGCCGGTCAACGGTTCCAGCGGCTGGCTGCTGGCGGGTATCCAGCAACTGGCGTAACCATGCCAAGCAAGCAAAGCTGGTAAGATCAAGGCCGCCCGTCATCGGGCGGTTTTGTTTTGAGCGACAGGAATATGATTTCATTCAATCCAGGCAGTTTCTCCGCGGCGCCGGCCAGCGCCGCCATCAATCACTTGCTGGCGCAGGAACCGTGGGCGCGCCAGGAGTTGCTGCGCCACGCCGGCAAGATCGCCTGCATCGACGCCGGCTCGGTCGCGCTGCGCCTGCGCGTGACGGCCGATGGCTATCTGGAAGCCGCGCCGGCTGAGGAAGCAGCGCGCGTCACCATCCGCGTCAAACTGTCGGACCTGCCGCTGATCGCACAAAACCGCGAACGCGCCTTCTCCTACGTGCAGATTGAAGGCGACGCTGAATTCGCCAACGCCATTTCCAGCCTCAGCAAAACGCTGCGCTGGGAAGCTGAGCACGACCTTGAAAAAGTGATCGGCCTGATTGCTGCTGTGCGCGCCGTGTCGGGCGCCAAGTCAGTTTTTGAGGCCATCAAAACCGGCCATCAGAAACTGGCCGAAAACGTCGCCGAATTCCTGCTCGATGAGAAGCAGGTGCTGGTGCGGCCGCAAACGGTGGAAGCTTACTCGGCCGAAGTCACGCGCCTGCGCGACGACGTTGAGCGCGCTGCCAAGCGCCTCGTGAAGTTGGAACAAAAGCTGGAACAGAAACTGGGATCCCAATAATGCTGAAATTCTTGCGCCTGCTGAAAATCCTGCGGGTCTCGGTGCGCTACGGCCTCGATGAAATTGCCATCTCCGGTTTGAAGAAACCGCGCATCGCCAAGCTGATTGACACGGTATTTTTCTGGCGCGACCTGTCCGCGCCGCGCGGCGAGCGCCTGCGCATGGCGTTGGAAGAGCTGGGCCCGATCTTCGTCAAATTCGGCCAGGTGCTGTCGACCCGGCGCGACCTGATTCCGGGCGATCTGGTGGAAGAGCTGGCGCGCCTGCAGGACCGCGTGCCGCCGTTCGATACTGAGCTGGCCATCAAACAAATCCGCAAATCGCTGGGTGCGCATCCGGACGAATTGTTTGCCACCTTTGAGCGCACGCCGGTAGCCTCGGCCTCGATCGCGCAGGTGCACTTTGCCACCTTGCGCGATGGCCGCCAGGTCGCCGTCAAAGTGCTGCGCCCTGGCATGAAGAAATCCATCGATGACGACGTCGCGCTGATGCACGTCGCGGCCGAATGGATCGGCAATTTGTGGGCCGACAGCAAGCGCCTGAAACCGAAAGAGGTGGTTGCCGAATTCGACAAATACCTGCACGACGAACTGGACCTGATGCGCGAGGCCGCCAACGCCAGCCAGCTGCGCCGCAACTTCGCCGATTCGCACCTGCTGCTGGTGCCTGAAATGCACTGGGATTACTGCTCGTCCAGCGTGATCGTGATGGAACGCATGCACGGCATTCCGGTATCGCAGATCGATCGCCTGGAGCAGGCTGGCGTGGACTTGAAAAAGTTGTCCAGCGATGGCGTGGAAATCTTCTTCACGCAGGTGTTCCGCGATGGCTTCTTCCATGCTGATATGCACCCAGGGAATATCCTGGTGTCGGTCGAGCCGGAGACCTTTGGCCGCTACATCGCGCTGGACTTCGGCATCGTCGGCACGCTCAACGATTTCGACAAGGACTACTTGTCGCAGAACTTCCTGGCCTTTTTCCGCCGCGACTACAAGCGCGTGGCCGAGGCCCACATCGAGTCCGGCTGGGCGCCGAAAGAAACCCGCGTCGATGAGCTGGAATCGGCGGTGCGCGCCTGCTGCGAGCCGATCTTCGACCGTCCGCTGAAAGACATCTCGTTCGGCCAGATCCTGCTGCGCCTGTTCCAGACTTCGCGCCGCTTCAACGTCGAAGTGCAGCCGCAATTGGTGCTGCTGCAGAAGACGCTGCTGAATATCGAAGGCCTGGGCCGCCAGCTTGATCCCGACCTCGACCTGTGGAAGACCGCCAAGCCCTATCTGGAAAACTGGATGGCCGAGCAGGTCGGCGTGAAGGGCTTCATGCAGCGCCTGAAAGCTGAAGCGCCGCGCTACGCCCATTTGTTCCCGCAACTGCCGCGCCTGGTGCATCAGGCCTTGGAGCGGCACGCTGAGAAGCCGTCCGATAACACCGAGCTGATCAAGGTGCTGATCAACGAACAGCAGCGCACCAATCGCCTGCTGAGTCTGGTCATCTACTTTGCCGGCGCGTTTGCGCTGGGCGTGGCCGGCTTCCAGTGCTACCTGCGCTGGCATCCGTGACCGATTTCCAGCAACGCGATCCCAGCTCGCCCGCGTTCTGGGATGAGCGCTTCGAGCGCAATTTTACGCCGTGGGACAAGGGCGGCGTGCCGCAAGCCTTGCGCGATTTCGCTGCCGCCAACGGGCCGCTGGTCACACTGATACCCGGCTGCGGTTCGGCCTACGAACTGGCCTTGCTGGCCGAACTGGGCTGGAACGCCACCGCCATCGACTTTTCCCCCGCCGCCGTGGCGCAGGGGAAGGCGGCCGCCGGCCCGCATGCTGCGCGTGTGGTGGAGGCGGACTTCTTTCACTGGCAGCCGGCCGCGCCGCTGCAACTGATCTATGAACGGGCGTTTTTGTGCGCCATGCCGCGCGCCATGTGGCCGCAGGTGGCGGCGCGCTGGGCGCAGCTGCTGGCGCCGGGAGCGCTGCTGGCAGGATTTTTCTTCTTTGACGATGCGCCGAAAGGGCCGCCGTTCGGCATCAGCCGCGCGCAGCTGGACAGCCTGCTGCAAGCTGATTTTGCCTGCATCGTGGATGACGCGGTCGGCGACTCGATCCCGGTGTTTGCGGGCAAGGAGCGCTGGATGGTGTGGCGCCGGTTATAGGCTGGAGTCGGGGCGCTCGGTCAGTTCCGGCATGATTTTGTCGTCATCGTCACGGCCGTAGGGCGCGAACAGCAGCAATAGCGCGCCGCAAGCCAGCATGGTCAGACCGGACGGCTCCGGCACGGCACTAACCACTGGCGTTTCCGCGCTGGCCTTGGCTTGTTGTTCCGGCGTCGGCAATTGTGCTTCGTCGCCGGCGGCCGGGGCGGCACGGGCATCCAGCGCCTGCGGCACGATGACCGCCGCCGGTGGCAGTTCCGACGCCAGCGTGATTTTGCCGCGCTGGCCGGCATCGACAATATCGTGGGCCCGCATGGCCGATGCTGGACCGGCGCCCAGCGCAGCAGACAGGAGAACGAGGGAAGTAAGCCGTTTCATGGCAACCCCGCTAAGTGTTGGTTAATCGTGATAGGTTGGCAAGTCGCGGCGCGGCAGGCGCGGTCGGCGCTTGTAGGCCTCTAAACCTACGACTACCACCATGCACAGGAAAACGGCGCGGCGGTGCAACGGTTCTTCTGGTGATTGTGGGACAAGTTTGTTCGCGGCAGCAAATGCCGGGGCGGCGAGGCAAGCGGTCAAGAGTCCTGCATACAGATATTTCTTCATGATTTTTCCCTAAGAATCAAAGAGTTGGAGCGTCGTCGTTCGGGGACAGCTAACGAGGCGGCGATTCAGGGATTGGGAAATCTGCGCTTGTTGGATAGTATTAAATCATGCCCGTGAACAATGTGCGAATAGATTTTCTCAATGAAATCGATTACTGCGACGCCTTGGTCGCAGGAAACAGGCTAGCGCGGTGCAAAAAGCTTTATAATTCAGGGTTTTGATGATTTTTGCGGAGTAAGTAATGCCGATCTACGCGTATCGCTGCGAGTCATGCGGTTTTGCCAAGGACGTCTTGCAGAAGATGTCTGACCCGCAGCTGACTGTTTGCCCGGAATGTGGCAAGGAGTCGTTTAAGAAGCAGCTGACCGCCGCCGGGTTCCAGCTTAAAGGCTCGGGCTGGTATGTGACCGATTTCCGTGGCGGCACGCCGCCAGCCACTGGCACGGCCACCGGGCCGGCCAAGACGGAGGCGGCCCCTGCAGCGACGCCGACGCCGACGCCAACCCCGTCGGGCGGCTCCAGCGACAACTGAAGCGATCCATCCACCACCAAGGACTTCGATGCGTAAATACTTCATTACCGGCCTGCTGATCCTGGTGCCGCTGGCGATTACCGCCTGGGTGCTGAACCTGGTGATCAGCACCATGGACCAGTCGCTGCTGTTTGTGCCGGAGCGCTGGCAGCCACGGACCCTGATCGGTTTTGACATTCCCGGCCTGGGCACTTTGCTGACCATCGTCATCGTGTTCCTGACCGGCCTGCTGACCAACAACCTGGTCGGCAATTACGTGGTCAAGCTGTGGGAAAAACTGCTGACCCGGATTCCGGTGGTCAGCTCGCTGTATTCAAGCGTCAAGCAAGTGTCGGACACGCTGTTCTCGTCGTCCGGCAATGCCTTCCGCAAAGCGGTGCTGATCCCGTATCCGCACCAGAATTCGTGGACCATCGCCTTCCTGACCGGCACGCCGGGCGGGGATGTGAAGAACCACCTGGTCGGTGATTACGTCAGCGTATATATCCCGACCACGCCAAATCCAACCTCGGGCTTTTTCCTGATGATGGCGAAAAAGGATGTGGTCGAGCTCGACATGTCGGTCGATGCGGCCCTGAAGTACATTGTGTCGATGGGTGTGGTGGCGCCGGAAGATGCGCCCAAAGCCATCATCGTCGACGAAGCAAAGCTGAACTAAGCAAGATTAACTGAGTAACCTAACCTGAACCGAGAAATAAACATGTCCTCAATGCGTACTCACTACTGCGGCCTCACCACTGAAGCGCTGCTTGGCCAAACCGTCAGCCTGTGCGGCTGGGTGCATCGTCGCCGCGACCACGGTGGCGTGATCTTCATCGACCTGCGCGACCGCGAAGGCCTGGTGCAGGTGGTGTGCAATCCGGAACAGGCGGAAGTGTTCAAAGTCGCCGAAGCCGTGCGTAACGAGTTCTGCCTGCGCGTGACCGGTGTGGTGAAAGACCGTCTGGCCGGCACCGTCAACAACAACCTGAAATCGGGCAAGATCGAAGTGGTCTGCTCGGAACTGGAAGTGCTGAACGCCTCGGTGGCCGTACCGTTCCAGCTGGATGACGACAACCTGTCGGAAACCACCCGTCTGACCCACCGCGTGCTGGACCTGCGTCGTCCACAGATGCAGAACAACCTGCGCCTGCGCTACAAAGTGACGATGGAAGTGCGTAAGTACCTGGACGAACTGGGCTTCATCGACATCGAAACCCCGATGCTGACCAAGTCGACCCCGGAAGGCGCGCGCGACTATCTGGTGCCATCACGTGTCAACGCCGGTAGCTTCTTCGCGCTGCCGCAATCGCCACAGCTGTTCAAACAGCTGCTGATGGTGGCTAACTTCGACCGTTACTACCAAATCACCAAGTGCTTCCGCGACGAAGACTTGCGCGCTGACCGTCAGCCGGAATTCACCCAGATCGACTGCGAAACCTCGTTCCTGAACGAGCAGGAAATCCGCGATCTGTTCGAAGACATGATCCGCAAAACGTTCAAGAACACCATGGACGTTGACCTGCCTAACCCCTTCCCGGTGATGGACTTCGCCGAAGCCATGGGCAGCTACGGTTCGGACAAGCCGGACATGCGCGTCAAGCTGCAGTTCACCGAACTGACCGAAGTCATGAAAGACGTCGACTTCAAAGTATTCTCGGGCGCCGCCAACCTGCCTAACGGCCGTGTTGTGGGCCTGCGCGTACCGAAGGGCGCCGACATGCCGCGTTCGGAAATCGACGCCTACACCCAGTTCGTTGCCATTTACGGCGCCAAGGGCCTGGCTTACATCAAGGTCAACGAGAAAGCCAAAGGCCGTGATGGCCTGCAGTCGCCGATCGTGAAAAACCTGCACGACGCCGCCCTGGCCAAAGTGCTGGAACTGACCGGCGCAGAAGACGGCGACCTGATCTTCTTCGGCGCAGACAAAGCCAAGGTAGTGAACGATGCCATCGGCGCGCTGCGCGTGAAGATCGGCCACTCGGAGTTCGGCAAAGCCGCCGGCCTGTTCGACGACGTCTGGGCGCCGCTGTGGGTGATCGACTTCCCGATGTTCGAATACGACGAAGAAGGCGACCGCTGGACCGCGACCCACCACCCGTTCACCGCGCCAAAAGACGGCCACGAAGACTGGCTGGAAACCAATCCGGGCGCCTGCATCGCCAAGGCCTACGACATGGTGCTGAACGGCTGGGAACTGGGCGGCGGTTCGATCCGTATCCACCGCGAAGAAGTGCAGTCGAAAGTGTTCCGCGCGCTGAAGATCGACGCTGACGAAGCCCGCCTGAAGTTCGGCTTCCTGCTGGACGCGCTGCAATATGGCGCGCCTCCGCACGGTGGCCTGGCATTCGGCCTGGACCGTATCGTGACCCTGATGACCAAGTCCGATTCGATCCGTGACGTGATCGCCTTCCCGAAAACCCAGCGTGCCCAGGATCTGCTCACCCACGCGCCGTCGGAAGTGGACGAGAAGCAGCTGAAAGAACTGCACATCCGTCTGCGTGCAGCCGAGCCAAAAGTAGCTGGCTAAGTAATATCGTAAAAGGGCGCTTCGGCGCCCTTTTTTTATGCCTATGAAGCCTTACAAGATTCCTGAATCGGTGCTGGTGGTGATCCATACCGCCGACCTGCAAGTGCTGCTGATCGAGCGTGCCGACAAGCCAGGCTTCTGGCAGTCGGTGACCGGCTCGCTGGACGCGGTCGACGAGCCCTTGCTGCAAACCGCCGCCCGCGAGCTGTTCGAAGAAACCGGCATCGTTGCCGATGGCGAGCACATCGTGCTGCGCGACTGGCATTTGTCCAATATCTACACCATCTATCCGGTGTGGCGTCATCGCTACGCGCCGGGCGTGACGGAAAACACCGAGCACGTCTTCAGCGTCGAAGTTCCGCGCGACATCGCCATCACCCTGAGCCCGCGCGAGCACCTCAACCACGCCTGGCTGCCGCACCTGGAAGCGGCAGACAAATGCTTCTCTTCCTCCAACGCCGAAGCCATCCTCCAGCTGCCGGCGCAGCTTTCTGCTATTTAATGGATTGATAATTACTTTTCTGGTAATGTTTCGTTTCACCAGCTACATTGGCTTTCGCTCAAAAGGGCATGGCTACACCCGCTTTTAGGGTGGCAGCAGCCAAAGATTTATTGAATGCAGTCAACCAGGATACGAGTATCATCAGCGATGAAGTCAGCCTGATTGTTTTTGATGGAGTTTTGATATGCCTAGTCCCAGCACCACCAGCCATGCCAGCGACGTCAGCAATACTGGCCAGCAGACCATAGACGCGCTGCTGGGCGGCACCAAGTGGGGTGGTGCGGCCGGCACCGGCGTCTCCATCTCCTATAGCTTCCCGTGGACCACCAGCAGCAACGCCGTGTACACTGGTCCCGGCGGCGTCTACTCGGATCTCGACGAAGCCAATGCGGCCCAGCATTACGGCCTGAATGCGGTCCAGCAGACGGCGGCGCAAAGTGCGCTGCAAGCCTGGGCCAATGTCGCCAATATCACGCCGCAGCAGGTGCAGGACACCCCCACCTCGGTGGGCGATATCCGTCTGGCCTTTACCTCGGCCTCGAATAGCGTCAGCGACGGCGGCGCGGCCTGGGGCTGGGCTTCGTTCCCGGATAGTTATTACCCGTCCGGCGGTGATGTCTGGATCAGCACGGCGGTGACCAGTACCGACTGGGCGTCGGGTTCGTACAATTACATGTCGCTGATCCATGAACTGGGCCATGCGCTTGGCCTCAAGCACCCGTTCGAGGATGGCACAGTGGACATGGCGCACGCCAACCGCCAGTACTCGATCATGGCCTACGACGATGCGCCCAACAGTAAGTACGTCAGCATCACCGACACCGGGCATGGCTATTCCTGGGAGGCGTACTACATCGTGCCAGATACGCCGATGGTGTACGACATCGCCGCCATCCAGTACCTGTACGGCGTCAACACCAGCTACAACAGCGGCAACAACACCTATACCTTCGATCCGCACACGCCGTTCCTGCGCACCATCTGGGATGCGGGCGGCAACGACACCATCTCGGTGGCCAATTTCAGCAATGGCTGCGTGATCGACCTGACGCCCGGCCATTATTCGTCCATCCACATCCCGTCGGATGTGCGCACCGATATTGACTGGGGCTCGACCCCGCCGCCGGTCGGCACCTACGACGGCACCAACGACCTCGGTATCGCGTTTGGCGTGGTGATTGAAAACGCCATCGGCGGCAGCGGCAACGATACGCTGCTCGGCAACGGCGTCGCCAACCACCTGCAGGGCAATGGCGGCAGCAATGTGCTGGATGGCGGCGGTGGCATCGACACTGCGGTCTACACCGGCAATTTCAGCGCCTACAGTATTGCCGCCACCAGCACCGGCTACACCGTCACGCTGAACAGCAATCCAGCGCAGAAGGATACCCTGACCAGTATCGAGCGCCTGGCGTTTGCCGACGGCACGATGGCGCTTAACGTCAACAGCTTGGCCGAGGACCCGACGCAGGCGCAGTATGTGCAACTGGCACAGAAGTTCTATGTGGCCTACTTTGGCCGGCCGGCCGACGCCAACGGCCTGGCCAATATGGTGGCCCAGCTCAGCGCGGCCGGCGCGCCCACTACCGCCGATGGCATCGTGGTGGCCTACCAGACCAATACCGCCGTTAAGCAGCTGGTCGACAGTTTCGGCAACAGCGAGGAATCGGCGGTGCTGTACAAGGGCACCAGCAATCATGATTTTGTGGTCTCCATTTTCGTCCACCTGCTGGGCCGCACGCCGCCTGAAGGCGATGGCCTGAACTTCTGGGTCAACGCGCTGGACAGCGGCGGCGTGCCGCGCAGCCTGGCGGCGATGAACATCGTCGGCGGCGCCGAGGCCAACACCTCCGACCAGGGCAAGATCGACGCCGCGCTGGTGGCCAACCGGGTGACGGTGGCGGCCAATTTCACCGCACTGCTGGACCAGCCGGCCGAGATCGCCGGCTACTCCGGTTTCGCGGCGGCGGCGACTGCGCGCGCCATGCTTGATGTGGTGACGCAGAGCACCAGCCTGCTGACCTACGAAAGCACGGTGTACAGCACCGTCTCTCAAATGGTCAGCGCTACCCATGCGGAAATCGTCGGCGTCAGCCATGCCAGCGGTCACGGCGTCATGTTGGGATAAGCCGCGCTTACGTGCGAGGCCGCACACCGCATTGGCGGTCTCGGGATTAAAATAGCCCTCATGAAACTCCGTGTCGCTACCTACAACATCCACAAGGGCGTTTCCGCCATCCGCGCCGAGCCGCGCGTGCTGGCGCTGAAACAGGCCATCGGCATGTTCGATGCCGATGTGGTTTTTTTGCAAGAGGTGCAGGGCAAGCACGACCTTAAAGCCGCCAAGTACGGCGCTGAGCAGCTCGGCCACAAGCATTGGCCTGCTGCGGCGCAGCATGAGTTTTTCGCCGGCGAGTCGCGCCACCTGCACGCGGCCTACGGCATGAACGCAATTTATGACCACGGCCACCATGGCAACGCGCTGCTGAGCGCTTTCCCCATCGCCAACCAGGCCAACCACGATGTCTCCGATCACGCCTACGAACAGCGCGGCATCCTGCACTGTGTGCTGCACACGCCGAGCGGGCCGGTGCATTGTTATGTGGTCCATCTGGGCCTGTTCGAGGGCAGCCGCCGGCGCCAGACGCAAGCGCTGATCGCGGCCGTGCGCGAGTCCGCGCCCAATGGCGAGCCGGTGGTCATCGCCGGCGATTTCAACGACTGGCGCAACACCCTCAGCGAAGAATTGCGCAATGCGCTGGGCGTGGTGGAAGCCTTCGATGAACTCGGCGGCAATTCGGCACTGGATGACATCCTGCGCAAGCTGCGCCGCAACAGCGGCATGGCGCCGGCGCGCACCTTCCCGGCTGGCCTGCCGTTCTTCCGCCTTGATCGCATCTACGTGCGCGGTTTCAAGGTCGAAACGGCAGAGGTGATGCATGGCAGCCTGTGGGCCAAGCTGTCCGACCATGCGCCGATTGTAGCCAGCCTGACGCTGGCGTAATTACTTGCGGCTCAAGGTTGTGCTATCGAGCTTGATGTCGAAGCCTTGCAGACTGGCGCCCAGCATGGCGATATTGGTCTTGTTGGCCACCAGCTCTTTAAGCCTGGCCTCGAAGGCATCGTGGTATTTGGCGCAGGGACTGGCCTTGGTGAAGGCAAAATAATTTTTGTCTTCCGTCAGGAAGGGGCGCATCGCCATGAAGCGGGTGCCGAGTTTGTGGCGCGTTAGATAGCTTTCGCCGGTGAACAGGCCGACCACGAAATAATCAATCCGGCCCAGGCCCAGCTTGCGAAAATTGGTATCGGCGGTGCCGGCTTCTTCCAGTTGCAAATGGCTGGCGGCGTACTGCGCGAACTCCGCGCCGAAGGTATTGCCGAGCGAGATGCCACCACGGTGCTGGGCCAGGTCGCCCCAGCTGTTGAAGATGAAGGCGCGTTCGCGATCGACGAACACCGCCACTGGATTGGGAAACGCCGGCGTGCGCACGAACTCCAGGTAACGCTCGCGCTCGGGTTGGATTTTCAGGGTGGCGACCAGATCGATTTTGCCGGCGGCGGCATTGGCCAGCACCCGTTTCCACGGGCCGACGTAGCGCACTTCGTAGGGGATTTGCAGGTCGCTGAGAATGCGGGTGGCCAGTTCAATGCTGGGACCGCGCAGCTCCTTGCCGTCGTACCAGTGCAGGGGCGGGTAGTCGGGATCGGCGGACAGCACCACCTTAGGGCAGCCAGCCGGTTCGGCCGCCGCCAGCAGGCTGGGCGCCAGCGATGCCATCATCAGGCAGCAGGACAGGAATCGTAATCCCATGCGTAGCGCTCCGAGCAGAGTTGCTTTTAATTATAGACTTGTTTCCTAGGATGCGCCTTATTTCACCACCCGAGGTTAAAATCAGGTAATGCGTACTGTTAATTTTTTAGCCGATAACGACGTCAAGCTGCTGCATACCGGCACCGATTACTTTCCGGCGCTGATCACCGCTATCGACGGCGCGCAGTATGAAGTCTATTTCGAAACCTACATCTTTGCCGGCGACGACACTGGCCAGAAAGTGCTGGCTGCCTTGATCAATGCGGCCCAGCGCGGCGTGCAGGTGCGCATGATTACCGACTGGTGGGGCACCGGCCGCCGCCAGGTCAACGCCATGCACGAGCAGCTGGTGGCTGGCGGCGTCGAGCACCGCATGTTCAATCCGTGGTTCAAGCGCGGCGTCACGCGCACGCACCGCAAGATTTGCGTGGTTGACCGCAATGTGGCTTACGTCGGCGGCATCAACATCAACGACGATATGTTCTGCGATTATGATCACAGCCGGGCGCTGTCGGCGCCGCGCTGGGATTTCGCGGTGCAAGTGCGCGGTCCGTTGGTGGCCGATATCCAGCTAGAAGCAGTGACGCAGTGGCGTCGCCTCGGCAAGCTCAGCCTGATCAAGCGGATCGGCCTGTACCGCGACATGCGCAAGGTGGAGAGGATCGCCGCCCAGCATGCCGTGCAGGCTGGCTTTGTGGTGCGCGATAACCTGCGCAATCGCCGCACCATCCAGCGCGCCTACCTGCAAGCGCTGGGCCGCGCGCGCAAGACTGTGCTGCTGGCTAATCCTTACTTTGCACCCGGCCGCAAGTTCCGCCGCGCGCTGGCGGCGGCGGCCGAGCGTGGCATCGAGGTGGTGTTGCTGATCGGCGTAGGCGAGATCTGGCTGCAGGATGCGGTGGCGCATTCGTTCTACCCCAAGCTGCTTGCAGCCGGCGTCAAAGTGGTGGAATATCACAAGACGCAATTGCACGCCAAGGTGGCGGTAATCGATGACGACTGGGCCACGGTCGGCTCCAGCAATGTGGACGGCCTGAGCCTGTTCCTCAACCAGGAAGCCAATGTGGTGATCAAGGACGCGGCCTTTGCGCAAAGCCTGCGCCGCCACATCGAGGACGCCATCGCTGATGGCAAGGTCATCACCTACGACGACTTCGAGCACGTGGGCTACGTGAAGCGTATCGGCTACGAGATTGCGTTTGTGTTTTACAAATTATTGATACGGGTGTTCGCAGTGGAGAAATACGCGTGAGCGAAGGTGTACGACTGGATAAATGGCTGTGGGCAGCACGCTTCTTCAAGACCCGTTCGCTGGCTACCGAGGCGGTGGACCGTGGCCGCGTCACCGTCAATGGCGATCGCGTAAAACCTGCGCGCAACGTCAAGATTGGTGATACGCTGGAGGTCGACAACGGCTCCGACCAGTGGGAAGTGGATGTGATGGGTTTGTCTGATGTGCGCGCCGCCGCGCCCATCGCCCGCAACCTCTACGAAGAGACCGATGTGAGCGTGGCTCGCCGCGCTGCGGTAGCGGAAAACCGCCGCCTGTTCCGTGAGCCAAGTGCTGATTTCAAGGGCCGTCCGACCAAACGTGACCGCCGTCAATTGGGCAAACTCTAACTTAGTTTCCCATCTGCATTGCTGCTGCGCAGCAATAGAACGCCACCTCTAACAGTACTGTTTGACATTCACCCCCAAGTGGATAATAGTACGAGCGTTCGCAATTCTTTTCACACAGAGTAAATTTAAGTGGAGCAGAATATTCCTTTCTCCTTCAACGACTATTTACCCTGGGATGTCATCTTATTAATACTTCAACTAAATTTATGCGTAAAGGCGAGTTAACCCGCGCTGCAATCCTGGATGTGGCCCTCGACCTGGCCAGCCGCGACGGCCTGGAAGGCCTGACTATCGGATTGCTCGCAGATAAGATGAACATGAGCAAATCCGGCGTGTTTGCGCACTTCGGGTCGCGTGAAGATTTGCAGTTGGAAGTACTGAAGCTGTATCACCACCGTTTCGAGCAGGAAGTGTTTTTCCCCAGCGTGAAAGAGCCGCGCGGCATCCAGCGTCTCAAAGCGATGTTTGCGCGCTGGGTCAAACGGGTCAGCGTGGAAGTGGCCTCGGGCTGCATCTACATCAGCGGCGCCGTGGAATATGACGACCGTCCCGGTCCGATCCGCGAAGAGCTGATGGCGATGGTCGGCGCGTGGCAAGGCGCGCTGCTGCGCTGCGCGAAGCAGTGCATCGAGTCCGGCGACCTCAAAGCCGACACCGACCCGCAGCAGCTGGTGTACGAGATGTACGGCCTGATCCTGGCCCTGCACCACGATGCGCGTTTCCTGCGCATTCCGGGCAGCCTGGAACGGGCAGGCAAGGGCTTTGAGCGCCTGGTCGAAACGTATCGCAATCCGCAATCGCCGGCAGCGGTGGTAGCACAAGCTAGTTAATTAATTCAAACACTCAAAAGTAGTCATCAGGAGAAAATCATGGGTCAATACGTCGCGCCAATCCGGGATATGCAATTCGTTCTGCACGAGCTGTTGAAAGTGGAAGACGAACTGAAGGCGCTGCCAAAGCACGCGGAAATCGATGCTGACATCATCAACCAGGTGCTGGAAGAGGGCGGCAAGTTCACCTCGGAAGTGCTGTTCCCGCTGAACCATTCGGGCGACCGCGAAGGCTGCAAGCACGACGCCGCCACCCACACTGTGACCACTCCAAAAGGCTTCAAAGAAGCTTACAAACAATACGTTGAAGGCGGCTGGGCTGCGCTGGCTTGCGATCCTGAATACGGCGGCCAAGGCCTGCCAGTGGTGATGAACAACTCGTTCTACGAGATGCTGAACTCGGCCAACCAGGCATGGACCATGTACCCAGGCCTGTCGCACGGCGCCTACGAGTGCCTGAAAGAACACGGCACCCCGCATCAAAAAGAAGTCTACCTGCCGAAACTGGTGTCGGGCGAGTGGACCGGCACCATGTGCCTGACCGAACCACACTGCGGTACCGACCTGGGCATGCTGCGCTCGAAAGCGCTGCCACAGGACGACGGCTCGTGGCTGATCACCGGTAACAAGATCTTCATCTCGGCCGGCGAACACGACATGTCGGAAAACATCCTGCACCTGGTGCTGGCACGTGTTCCAGATGCACCAGAAGGCTCGAAAGGCATCTCGCTGTTCCTGGTGCCTAAGTACCTGCCAAAAGCAGACGGCACTCCAGGCGAACGCAACCCGATCACCTGCGGCGCGATCGAAGAAAAAATGGGCATCCACGGTAACTCGACCTGCCAGATGAATCTGGACGGCGCCCGTGGCTGGATCATCGGCCAGCCGAACAAAGGCCTGAATGCCATGTTCGTGTTCATGAACGCAGCCCGTCTGGGCGTAGGCATGCAGTCGCTGGGTCTGACCGAAATCGCTTATCAGAACGCACTGATCTACGCTAAAGACCGCATCCAAATGCGCTCGCTGACCGGTCCTAAATTCCCAGAGAAACAAGCTGACCCGATCATCGTTCACCCAGACGTACGCCGCATGCTGTTGACCGGCAAAGCTTACGCTGAAGGCGCACGCGCATTCACCTCGTACGTGGCACTACAGATCGACCGCGAACTGAACCACCCGGACGAAGAAGTACGTAAAGAAGCCGCCGACGAAGTCGCGCTGCTGACCCCGATCATCAAGGCCTTTATCACCGACAACGCCTGGATCGCTACCTCGGAAGCCATGCAAGTGTTCGGCGGCCACGGCTACATCTCGGAGTGGGGCATGGAGCAGTACGTGCGTGACGCGCGTATCAACCTGATCTACGAAGGCACCAACACCATCCAGTCGCTGGACCTGCTGGGTCGTAAGATCCTGGGCGACAACGGCGCCAAGCTGCGTAAATTCGGCGAGAAAATCAAATCCTACGTGGAAGAGAACGGCCTGGACGAAAAAATGTCCGAGTTCATCACCCCACTGGGCGAGCTGGGCGACAAAGTCACCAAGCTGACCATGGAAATCGGCATGAAAGCCTTCCAGAACGCCGACGAAGTTGGCGCAGCAGCCGTACCGTACCTGCGCGTTGTAGGCCACCTGGTGTACTCCTACTTCTTCGCCCGCATGGCACAAATCGCCCTGGAAAAAGAAGACAGCAGCGACACCTTCTACAAATCGAAACTGGCCACCGCGCGCTTCTACTTCGCCCGCCTGCAACCAGAAACCGCAACCCTGATCCGTCAGGCACGCTCGGGCTCCGCCAACCTGATGGCACTCGACGCCGACCTGTTCTAAGCAACCAGAGGAAACGACATGACCAATTTCATCGTTAAAAAAGTAGCCGTGCTGGGCGCCGGCGTGATGGGCGCGCAAATCGCGGCCCACTGCGTCAACGCCAAAGTGCCAGTGGTGCTGTTCGACCTGCCTGGCAAAGAAGGCACGCCTAAGAACGGCATCGTTCTGAAGGCCATCGAGAACCTGAAAAAACTGTCGCCTGCACCACTGGGCAACAAAGAACACGCAGCGCTGATCGAAGTCGCCAACTACGAAGACGACCTGGCCAAGCTGGCCGAGTGCGACCTGATCATCGAAGCCATCGCCGAGCGCATGGACTGGAAACACGACCTGTACAAAAAGGTCGCGCCACACATTGCACCAAACGCGATCTTCGCCTCGAACACCTCGGGCCTGTCGATCACCAAGCTGTCGGAAGGCTTCGACGCGGATCTGAAATCGCGCTACTGCGGCGTGCACTTCTTCAACCCACCGCGCTATATGCACCTGGTTGAAATCATCCCGACCGAGTTCACCAAGCCAGAAATCAGCGACCAGCTGGAAGGCTTCCTGACTTCGACCCTGGGCAAAGGCGTAGTGCGCGCCAAGGACACCCCGAACTTCATCGCTAACCGCGTTGGCGTGTTCGGCATCCTGGCGATCGTCCACGAAGCTGAAAAATTCGGCCTGTCGGTGGACGTCGTTGACGATCTGACCGGCGCCAAGCTGGGCCGCGCCAAGTCGGGTACCTTCCGTACCGCCGACGTGGTTGGTCTGGATACCATGGGTCACGTGATCAAGACCATGCAAGACTACCTGCCGAACGATCCGTTCGCAGCCGTCTACAAAACCCCAGCCGTACTGGCTGGCCTGGTAGAGAAGGGCGCGCTGGGCCAGAAATCGGGCGCCGGCTTCTACAAAAAAGTAGGCAAAGAGATTCAACGCCTGGACTTCGCTACCGGTGAATACGTACCGGGCGGCGCCAAGGCAGCCGACATCGTGGCACGCATCCTGAAAGAAAAGGATCCGGTCAAGAAGATGAAGGCCATGCGCGAATCGACCAACCCACAAGCGCAGTTCCTGTGGGCGATCTTCCGCGATGCGTTCCACTACATCGCCGTGCACCTGGACACCGTGGCAGACAACGCCCGTGACATCGACTTCGCCATGCGTTGGGGCTTCGGCTGGAACGTCGGTCCGTTCGAGACCTGGCAAGCATCCGGCTGGACCCAAGTGGCCCAGTGGGTGAAAGAAGACATCGACGCTGGCCACGCACTGTGCAACGCACCGCTGCCAGCCTGGGTATTCGAAGGTCCTGTCGCTGAAAAAGGCGGCGTCCACACCCCTGAAGGTTCGTGGTCGGCAGTATCGAAATCGTTCGTGCCACGTTCGGACCTGGCCGTGTACAAGCGCCAGGAATTCCGCGCCCCAGTACTGGGCTCGGGCGAACTGGATGGCCGCAAAGCCGGCACCACCGTGCATGAAGACGACGACGTACGCCTGTGGCACTCGGGCGACGACATCCTCGTCATCTCGCTGAAAACCAAGCTGCACGTGATCAGCCCAGGCGTTATCGCCGGCTTCCGTAAAGCACTGGCCGAAGCTGAGAAAAACTTCAAAGGCCTGGTGATCTGGAGCGCGGACGCAGCGGACGGCGGCGCCTTCTCGGCCGGCGCCGACCTGCAATCGGCACTGCCAGCCTTCATGAGCGGCGGCGCCAAAGCAGTTGATCCGATCATCAAGGAACTGCAAGACACCTTCATGGCACTGAAATACTCGAACGTGCCAGTGGTAGCTGCTGTTGCCGGCATCGCCCTGGGCGGTGGCTGCGAAATGGCCCTGCACGCATCGAAGCGTGTAGCGTCGATCGAGTCGTACATCGGCCTGGTGGAAGTGGGCGTAGGCTTGATCCCAGCCGGCGGCGGCCTGAAAGAAGCGGCGCAGCGCGCTGCCAAGGAAGCCAAGGGCAACGACATCCTGCAATTCCTGAAAGCTGGCTTCACCAACGCGGCTACCGCGAACGTGTCGAAATCGGCCCTGGAAGCGCAAGCGATGGGTTACCTGAAAGAAGACGACGTGATCGTGTTCAACCCTTACGAACTGCTGCACGTTGCTAAAGTTGAAGCGCTCGCCATGTTCGACCGCGGCTACCGCGCTCCGCTGAAAGCGCCAGTGCAAGTGACTGGCCGCTACGGCTGGGCCACCATCAAGGCGCAACTGGTCAACATGCGCGACGGCGGTTTCATCTCCGCACACGACTTCAAGCTGGGCGACATGATCGCGCAGATCGTCAGCGGTGGTGATATCGACCAGGGTTCGTTCGTGAGCGAGCAGTGGCTGCTGGACATGGAGCGTAAAGCCTTCCTGGAGCTGCTGAACCATCCGAAGACCCAGGAACGCATCATGGGCATGCTGCAGACCGGTAAACCAGTCCGCAACTAATCGGCCATGTCGATCCTGAAACTAGCGTTCAAAGTTTTACTTTTTGTGAGGCCGAGCATCGTGTACGAACGTATCAAGCAGCAAATGATGGACACCCTGCCGCTGGTCCGCACGCTGGGAATCAGGATCGACGACATCGGCAACGGCACTTCCAAAGTGTCGATGCCGGATGACCCGAAGCTGCACAATCACTTGGGCACGCCGCATGCCGGCGCCTTGTTCACGCTGGCCGAAACGGCTTCCGGCGCGGCCATGGCAGGCGGCTTTGCGGACCTGATCCTGGGCCTGCGCCCGGTCGCCAAGGAATCGCGCATCCAGTACCATAAAGTGGCTCATGGCGCGACCCGCGCCGAAGGACGCGTCCCTGGCGATCTGGCTGCGTTGAAGGCAGAACTGAAACAGCAAGGCAAGGTGGCGTTCCCGGTGGAAGTCGATATCTTCGACGCCGTCGGCACGCTGGCCGCACAGGTTCAAGTGGATTGGTATTTATCTGAGAAGCGCAGCTAAGTTAGCGCCTAGTCTTCGATCAAAAATTTTTGGAAGAACAAAATGAGCAAACAAATTCAAGAAGCGTACATCGTCGCCGCGACCCGCACCCCGATCGGTAAAGCACCGCGCGGCATGTTCAACAAAACCCGCCCGGACGACCTGCTGGTGCGCGTGATTCAATCGGCACTGGCACAGGCGCCTGGCCTGGACCCAGCGCTGATCACCGACGCCATCATCGGCTGCTCGTTCCCTGAAGCGGAACAGGGCTTCAACATCGCCCGTCAATCGGTGCTGCTGGCAGGCCTGCCACGCACCGTCGGCGGCGTGACCATCAACCGCTACTGCGCATCGGGCATCACCGCGCTGGCCATGGCTGCTGACCGCATCCGCGTGGGCGAAGCCGACGTCATGCTGGCCGGCGGCGTTGAGTCGATGTCGATGGTGCCGATGATGGGCATCAAGCCATCGATGAACATGAACATGTTCACCGACGACAACGTTGGTATGGCATACGGCATGGGCCTGACCGCTGAGAAAGTGGCCGAGCAATGGAAAGTATCGCGCGAAGACCAGGATGCGTTCGCAGTTGAATCGCACCGCCGCGCTATCGCTGCGCAGCAAGCTGGCTTCTTCAAAGACGAAACTACTCCAGTTGAAATCATCACCCGCACGCCAGATCTGGCCAGCGGCGAAATCAAAGTGAAAACCCGCACCGTCGATACCGACGAAGGCGCGCGTCCAGAAACCACGATGGAAAGCCTGGGTAAGTTGAAGCCAGTGTTCGCCGCCAAAGGCTCCGTGACCGCAGGTAACAGCTCGCAGATGTCGGACGGCGCTGGCGCGCTGCTGGTGGTTTCGGAACGCATCCTGAAAGAACACAACCTGACTCCGCTGGCCAAGTTCTCGTCGTTCGCGGTTAAAGGCGTGCCACCAGAAATCATGGGCATCGGTCCTAAGTTCGCGATTCCAGATGCTTGCAAAGCAGCCGGCATCACCCAGGACCAACTGGACTGGATCGAACTGAACGAAGCGTTTGCAGCACAGGCTCTGGCCGTGGTGCGCGATCTGGGCCTGGACCCAGCCAAGGTCAACCCAATGGGCGGCGCAATCGCCTTGGGCCACCCGCTGGGCGCAACTGGCGCAATCCGCGCTGCGACCGTGGTGCACGCACTGCGCCGCAACAACCTGAAGTACGGCATGGTCACCATGTGCGTCGGCGCAGGTATGGGCGCTGCAGGCATCATCGAGCGCGTGTAATCACTACATCGCGGTAGAAAAGGGCGCTGAGGTTTAACCCAGCGCCCTTTCATTTTTGGAGAGACATATGGATATTCTGAGCAGCATTAACGACGGCATCCTGACACTGGAATTCAACCGTCCGGAACGCAAGAACGCGATCACCGCCGAGATGTACCAGTTGATGGCCGATGCCCTCAACGACGCCGAAGGCAACGCCGACGTGCGCGCCATTCTGATCGTCGGCAAGCCGGAGATTTTCACCGCAGGTAACGACCTAGAAGACTTCATGAAAAACGCGCCATCGAGCGGTGCGATTGAAGACCGCGCGGTCTACAAATACATGATGGCGCTGAGCGGTTCGACCAAGCCTATCGTGGCGGCGGTATCGGGCAACGCAGTCGGCATCGGCACCACGCTGCTGATGCACTGTGATCTGGTGTACGCAGCCGACAACGCCAAGTTCTCGATGCCGTTCGTGCAGCTGGGCCTGTGCCCAGAGTTTGGTTCCAGCCTGCTGCTGACCCAAATCGCCGGCTACCCGCGCGCTGCTGAAAAGCTGATGCTGGGCGAAGCGTTTGGTGCACAAGAAGCGCTGGAGATGGGCTTGGTATCGAAAGTAGTGCCGGTAGCAGAGCTGCTTGCATTCGCAGAAGGCCAGGCCACCAAACTGGTAGCACTGCCAGCGAGCTCGATTCGCGTGACGAAAGAACTGATGAAAGCCGCCCGTAAAGCGCCAGTGAGCGAAGCCATCGCCGCGGAAAACATCCACTTCGGCAAAATGCTGTCCGCCCCAGAAGCCCGCGAAGCTTTCATGGCCTTCTTCCAGAAGCGCAAGCCAGACTTCAAGCAGTTCTCCTGAGTTTCGCCGAAGTGCGTAGTAGAGGCCATCCATGCGGATGGCTTTTTTTTTTTTGCGCAAATGAGGTGCCTCAATAACACCGGCTGAAGGCCGTTGCACTATCACTTTTTATCTGTCTGCAGAGGAGATGAAAAGTGATTGAGCGAGATACAGTAGCGCTTGCTTGCATGACGTATCGACGAGGGATACGATCATGATTAAAAGCTTTCGCCATAAGGGACTGCAGCACTTCTTTGAAACGGGAAGTCTGGCTGGAATTCAGCCTGCGCACGCCGAGCGTCTGAGTTCGCAACTTGTTATGCTTCACAAAGCAAAGAAGCCTGAAGATTTAGCGTCCTTGGCTTGGCATCTACACGCGCTGACAGGGCGATTGAAAGGTCACTGGGCTATCTCTGTTAGCGGAAACTGGCGTTTGACCTTTGCATTTGATGGTGAAGATGTGATTCTGGTTAATTATTGTGACTATCACTGAAGAGGGGCGACATATGACCCGCATGTACAATCCACCTCATCCGGGAGTGGTGCTCAAAGAGTATCTCGGTAGTCTGACTGTAGCGGATGTTGCCGCTCATATCGGTGTGAATCATGTCATTTTGCAGCGTATCCTGGATGGCGCTGAAGGAATTTCCGCTGATATGGCTTACCGGTTGAGTGATGCGTTGGGAACTAGTCCGGACGTTTGGGCTGGCATTCAGCTGGAATACGATTTGTATCAGGCCAGTGGATTAGAGCGGCCTAAGATCAAACGCCTGTCTCCGCCCACACCAGATTCCATAGGTGGCCGTCGAGGTCTTCGAAGCCTTGGTCGTACATGAAGCCGTGGTCTTCGGGTGGGTGGGGGATGCGGGCGCCGGCGGCGGTGGCTTTGGCGATCAGGCTGTCGACTTCTGCGCGGCTCTCGCAGCTCAGGCAGATGATGACTTCGTTGCCTTCTTTGGCGTTCACCACCGGTTTGTTGATGAGGGAATTGAAGAAGGTTTCGGTCATCAGCATGGCGCGGATGTCGTCGCCCACAATGTGCATGAAGGCCGCCTGGTCATTGCTGAATTTTTGACTGAAGGTGAAGCCCACCGCAGTAAAGAAGGCCTTGGATTTTTCCAGGTCCTTGACCGGCAGGTTGAAGATGATCTGTTTGTGCATGACGCCTCCTCGTTGGAAAGATAGGGTACTACTATCTCACGACGAACGGAGGCGTCTGAAATCGACAAATTTATTTCGCCGGCTTCCGTTGCGCCAAAATGAATTGCTCAAGATCCTTGCTGGCATGCTCGATATGGCGTTTCAGCAGGGACGCCGCGCCGCGTACATCACCGTTACGGCATAGCTGTACCAGTTCTTCATGCTCCTGCTGTGCCTGGCGGATACTGTCAGCACTCAACGATAACTGCATGCGCGTGTAGCGATCCGTTTGCTGCAGCAGCGTGGCCACAATCGCCGCCGTGCGCGGCTGCTCGGCGCGCGATAGCAGCACATCGTGCAGACGGGTATTGAGTTCACCCCATCGCGTGGTGTGCTGAGCATGCAACTCCACTTTGTATTCGGCCAGGATGGCGTCGAGCTCGGCGTAGTCCTCGGCTGTCAGGCGCGGAGCCGATTTCTTCAGCAGCACCGGCTCCAGCAAGCTGCGTAACATGAACAGCTCGCTGATTTCATCGATCGACAGCCCGGACACCACCGCGCCTTTGTGCGGGACGATTTTCACCAATCCCTCACCCTCCAGCTGCACCAGTGCCTCCCGCACCGGAATCCGGCTGATGCCAAACTCGGCCGCGAGCGCATCCTGCCGCAGCGACATGCCTTCCGGCAGCTCGCCCGACATGATCTTGCGGCGCAGGGCGTCAGCCGCCTGCTCCGCTACGGTGGTGACGGCGAGTCCCTTCACGCAGCCACTTCTTTCGACCAGGCCGCGTACCAGCTGCGGAACAGCGCGTATTGCGTTTCAGCGTAGCGGCGCTGGCTGGCGCTCAGTTCGTCGGTTTCGTTGAAGTGCAGGGTGTATTCCTTGTCGCCGTTCAGCACCAGCAGGTATTTGTAGAACAGCACCAGGTCGGTGCCTTCGTCGAACGAGGACAGCACCAGCAGCGCAGCTTCCAGTTCGCGTGCCTGGCGGCGTGCGACGGCATCGCCAGCCGCAGCCTTACGCGACAAGGACACCAGCTGCAGTACTTCGCGCGGCAGCGCATTGCCGATGCCGGTGATGGCACCAGTCGCGCCGCAGTTGACGAAGCCATGGAACACTTGCGTATCCACGCCCACCATCAGGGTGACGTTGTCGTCCTGGCTGGTGATGTGCTCGGCCGCATAACGCAGGTCGGCAGCGCCGCCGAATTCCTTGAAGCCGATCAGGTTAGGGTGCTTGGCGCGCAGTTCAAAGAACAGGTCGGCGCGGGTGGCGAAGCCGTAGTACGGGCTGTTGTAGATCACGGCTGGCAGCTTCGGCGCGGCTTCCAGGATGGCCGAAAAGTGTGCCTTCTGCGCTGCAGGCGATGAGCCGCGCGACAGCAGGCGTGGAATCACCATCAGGCCTTGAGCGCCGACTTTGGCGGCGTGCGCCGCGTGGGACACGGCTTCTTTCGAGTTGACCGCGCCGGTGCCGACGATGGTCGGTACGCCGGCCGCGACCAGGCGCGCGACGCCTTCCTGGCGCTGCGCTTCGGTCAGCAGCGGCCAGTCGCCCATCGAGCCGCAATACACCACCGCGCTCATGCCGGCATTGATCAGTTCTCGGCCTTTTTTGACCAACGCGTCAAAGTCGGGCGTGCGATCGGCTTTGCAAGGCGTCATCAGGGCCGGGATGGTGCCGGTGAAAATATTGTCGCTCATGGTGTTTCCTTCAGGCTGCGTTAGAGGGTCCAAATATCATACCTATTTTGGATATTTTATACAATCTGAAAATTACGACGCTCTAAAGCTTGGTTGTGGTATCGTTAACTCATTGCCTAAAATGAGCCGATGCCATGACCAAGATGAGCTGGGTAGTTCTGATCGCTGCGTTGATTACCGGCGCCGCCCGCGCCGCTGAGGTGAGGGTAGATTGCTCGGGCGCCAGCCCGGCGCCGGTGGTGGCCAGCTTGTCGGCTTTGAACACCTTGCACTTTGCGGCGGGTACGCGGATTTTGTTCAAGCGCGGTGTGACCTGCCACGGTAGTTTCGTCCCGCAGGCCGGCAGTTCAGGCAAGCCCGGCATGCCGATTGTGGCGAGCAGCTATGGCGATCCAGCGGCGGGCAGGGCGGTGATTGCAGCCGGCAGCAGCGAGGATGCGACGGGCGCGCGGGCAGCGGTTCATCTCTACAACCTCCAGCACTGGGAGCTTGAAGGACTGGAGCTGACCAACGACGGCCCGGGCGAAGGCGCGCGCGCCGGTTTGCTGGTGCAGCTGGAAGACTTTGGCGTCGGCAGCCACTATCACGTGCGCGATGTGTATGTGCACCACGTGCGCGGCTACTTGAAAGATGTACCGGGCAGCGAGCTTGTCTACAAGGAGACCGGCGGCATCCTGTTCAACATCACGCGCCACGGCGCCAACCAGCGCAAGACGCGCTTTGATGATGTGCTGGTGGAGAACAGCGAAATCTTCCATGTGGACGCCATCGGCCTGTCGACGCGCTCGGCGTGGATGTGCCGCGTTGGCGGTGCGCCGTGCGGCGACTATCTGCCCTACAAGGACAAAAGTGTCCCACTGAGCGCAGCGGCGGCGGATGATTACACGCCATCCACCAACATCGTATTCCGCAATAACCACATCCACGACATCGGCGGCGATGGCATCGTGGTGCGTACTGCGGCGCAGCCGTTAGTCGAAGCCAACCTGCTGCACGATATCTGGATGCGGGTAGCGGGCAACAGCGCCGGCGCATGGGCCATCAACACCGACGGCGCGCGCTTCCAGTACAACGAGATCCACCACGTGCGCTACCAGCCGCCGTGGGAGCCAGGCGACGGCATGGCCTTCGATGCCGATCTCGGCACGCGCGACACGCACATCGTCGCTAACTACAGCCACGACAACGAGGGCGGCTTCATGCTGTTCTGCGGTTGTGGCGATGATGGGCTCGGCCATCCGGCGCAAGCGTCCGGCACGCTGGTGGAGAACAACCTCAGCATCAACGATGGCCGGCGTGTGATCGTGTTTGCCGGTTCGCACAGCGCGACGGTGCGCGGTAACCTGGTGCTGAACACGCAGCCGGGCTTGCTATCGCCTGCAGCCGAGAACACTGGCATGGGCAGCCGCAACGCTGGCGACATCCACGACAATATCTTTTACCATGGCGCCAACGCTGGCACACTGTTCCGTGCGTTGAATCCAGCGCTGCGCTACGAAGACATCCGCTGGAGCGGCAACCGCTTCTACGGCTACCAGCTCAGCGGTCCATTCTTCGAAGGCGACCGCCCGAACAGCAACCAGCCCGCCGCCAGCTTTGACCCCGAGGCCGCCGCCCGTAACTGGTTCGCGTCTACCAAATTCAAGGAGCGTAGCTACCGGCGCTGACCATGCGTCCGGTTGGGCGCTGTTCCAGCAGTACCGAAATGCCCAGCACGGCGATGCCGCCCAGGGCCAGCAGGGCGCCGACCGGGCCGGTTGATTGCAGGCTCATGCCATGGGCAATGGCCAGGCCGCCGCACCAGGCGCCGGCGGCGTTGGCGCAGTTGAAGGCGGAGTGATTCAACGCTGCTGCGACAGTCTGGGCATCGCCCGCCACGTCCATCAAACGCGTTTGCACCGCTGGGCAGACGGCAATGCCGCAGCCGATGGCGAACAGGTTCAGCGCCACGCTCCACAAGTGCGCGCTCGAGTAGTAGAAGGTCGACAGCGCCACCGCATTCCACACCAGTGCGCCGAAGATGGTCCACAGGCGCGAGCGGTCGGCAAACCAGCCGCCCACTAAATTCCCCACCGTCATGCCGACGCCCATCATGGCCAGCAGCACCGGCAGCGCGGCCGGCGAGACCTTGGTCACTTCCAGCAGCGTCGGCGTGACGTAGGTGTAGACCGCGAACAGGCCGCCAAAGCCTACCGATACCATCAGCAGCGTGACCCATACTTGCAGGCGTCGGAACACGCCCAGCTCGCGGCGTGGGCTGGCGTCGCCGGCGGCGATGAAGGGCACGTAGCGGCTCACCATCACCGCCGTGGTCAGGCCCAGCAGGCCGACCACCAGGAAGGTCGAGCGCCAGCCGAAGCCCTGGCTCAGCCAGGTCGCCAGCGGCACGCCGAAAACGTTGGCGATGGTCAGCCCCAGCAGCACGCGCGAGACGGCCTGCGCCCGCTTGTCCGGCGTCGCCATCGTTGCCGCCACCAGCGCCGCGACGCCGAAGTAGGCGCCGTGCGGAATGCCGGCGATAAAGCGGGCCACGAGCAGTCCTCCGTAGCCGGGCGCGACTGCACTGAGCAGGTTGCCGGCCGCATACAGCGACATCAGCATGATCAGCATGGCGCGGCGCGGCATGCGCGCCAAAAAGATGGTGATCAGCGGCGCGCCGAACACCACGCCCAGCGCATAGGCGCTGATCATGTGGCCCATGTCGGGCAGGGTGGCGTGGAGGTCGTTGGCTACCACGGGCAGGATGCTCATCGAGGCGAATTCGCCGGTGCCGATGGCCAAGCCGCCGATGGCCAGGGCCAGGTTGGCCAGTCCGGCGCCGTGCGGCGCGGTGATGAGAGGGGTGTCGGGAATGTGTTCGTGCTGCATAGGAATTGACGCAAAACTGCGGGCAAAAAGGGTCAACCATAGCATGTTTGGCCTATCGCCGCAGGCTGCGGTCAAACCTCGCTATCGTGCGCCGCAGCGCTCTGGTGCTGAGTTAAACTAGTTAAACGTTATTATTTTTATATCAAAAAAGGGGATAATGATGAAAAAACTCGCAATCGCATTGGCTTTCATGGGGCTGGCAGGCGGCGCGCTGGCGGATAGCAACGTGGCGCTGAATGGCGCTGTCACCTTGTCGGCCACCGCCGGCTTTGGCGACAGCGCTGGCTGGGGCGGCGCCGCCTTCGCGGACCCGTCGACAGTGACCGATGGCATTTACCTGCCGGTCGGCACGCAGTGGAATACCGGTTCGGTGTTCTGGAGCGGCAACTACGGCGTCGATACCATCACAGTGACGCTGGCCCAGAAATCGCAGGTGAACGAGCTGCGCATCCAGGCCGATAACGACAATAATTATCTGGTCGAGTACCTTGACAGCGCCCACGTCTGGCAGAGCGCCGCGACGCTGTCGCCAAATCGCAGCTGGGGGTTGGACAACGGCAGTAGCAGCCTGGCGACGCCGATCGTGACCACCGCCTTCCGCATCAGCGGTGCGTCGGGCGCGGGCGACTTCCAGTTCTCGGTATCGGAATTCCAGGCCATCGGCACGGTGGTGGCGGTGCCGGAGCCGGCGACCTACGCCATGCTGGGCATGGGACTCGGCTTGCTGGGTGTGATTGCGCGCCGCAAGTCGCGTAACGGCAACGCGGGCTGTTAAAGGGCGTAAATCTGGGCAAAACGGCAATAAAGGGCCGGATTGTGACTTGATGGGTCGCTAGAGTTTGCTTTCCTCAACATCGGAGAAAGCAAACTATGCACATCTCGAGCCGGGCGCTTGCCGTCTATGCCACTTCCTTGTCGCTGCTGCTGTCCGGCTGCAGCGGCAGTTCGGATTCATCCTCTGCGACGACTGCGTCCACCAGCACGAGCGGGCCAGCGATCAGCCTGCAGCCAGCCTCCGCCATTATTCCTGCCGGGTCCAACAGCGTGCTGTCGGTGGTCGCTACCGGTAGCGGCCTGACCTACCAGTGGTACTTGGGTGGCGCCTCCATCATTGGCGCGACTTCCTCGATTTACACGGCCACCGAGGCTGGCACCTTCTACGTGGTGGTGACGTCGTCCGCCGGCTCCGTCACCAGCGTCAACGCGGTGATCACGGTCAGCAGCGCGCCGGTCATCACGGCGCAGCCGTCGGGTGCGACCATCCTCACCGGCACCAGCCAGGCCTTGTCCGTCACGGCAGATGGCTTGGAGATGGGCTACCAGTGGTACAAGGATGGCGCGGCCATCGACGGCGCTACCCATCCAAGCTACACAGCCTCGGCGGCGGGCAGCTACAAGGTGGCGATTACCAACACTGCCGGTACCACCACCAGTTCGGCGGCGGTGATTGCGGTGTCGTCGTCGGTGACGGCGCCGGCGATTAACGTACAGCCGGTGGCGCAGACCGTCAACGCTGGCGCCAGCGCCACCTTGTGGGTGACGGTGAACGGCGTCAGCCCTGCCTACCAGTGGTATCGCAACGATGTGGCGATTGCCGGTGCGACTGAGCGCATCTACAAAATCAACACCGTCAACGCCAGCAGCGCGGGCAATTACAAGTTGGTGGTCAGCAACACCGCCGGCACGGTGACTAGCTCCAGCGTGGCGCTGACGGTGAATGTGGTGAACCCCGGCGCCAACACGCCGGGCGTGGTGAATGCGGCCAATGCCTTCCTCGCCACCTTGTCGACGGACCAGAAGACGGTGGCGACCTCGGCCACTTCGGCGACCACGGTGCTGTTCGATTACGCGCTGGCGAACGCCAACCAGTGGACCAATCTGCCAGGCGCACGCCACGGCCTGCGCCTGAACACCACCACGCTCAGCGCGGCGCAACTGGCGGCGGCCAATGTGGTGATCGCGAAAGCGCTGAGCGCCAACGGCATCACACTGCTGAACGAATTGCGCGCGGCTGATCAGGTGCTGGCTGGCGGCATGGCGGCAGGAGGTGGTGCAGGTGCTGGTGGCGGAACGGGCGGCGGCACCATGCCGGGCGGTACACCGCCAACCGATGGCACGGGTACTGGCATGCCGCCTACCGACGGCACTTTCACGCCGCCGACAGATGGCACGGGCACCGCGCCGGGCGGCATGGTCGGTACGGGGGGCACCGGCCTGGCGCTGGACTACGGCACTGACTTGTATTCGATTGCCTTTGTCGGCACGCCATCGAACACCACGCCGTGGATCTTGCAGATCGCCGGCCACCACCTCGCGTACAACATCACCTACAACACCGGCAAGGTCAGCGCGACGCCAAACTTCGTCGGCGTCGAGCCGCCTAACTGGACCGTCGGTGCCGACGGCACGGTGAACGTGACGGCCAACGCCAGTAGCGCCGGCAAGCAGCACGCGCCGATGGAGAAGCAGCGCGCCGCCGTCTACAACCTGGCGGAAGCGATTTACGTTGACAGCGCCGCATCGGCAGCGGCCAAGCTGTCGAGCACTTTCACCGATGTGATCATGGGCGCATCCGGCAACAGCGATGGCAATTTCAAGACGCTGGTGTACCCGACCAGCGGCCGCGGCCTGCAGTACTCGGCGATGAGCGCCAAGCAGCAAAGCTATGTGCGCGCAGCGATTGAGGCCTGGGTGAATACGCAAGCTTCGGACGTGGCGGCCACCTTGCTCGGTGCTTATCTCGCGGACGATGCGCTGGCCAGCACCTACGTTGCTTACGCAGTCGGCCAGAACGGCGTGAAGGCCGACTTCAGCGCCTACCCGAATTCGGCTGCTTCGCCGCTGGAGGCGCAGCGGTCCTACATCCGCATCGATGGTCCGCGCGTGTGGATTGAGTTCGTGGTGCAGCAGGGCGTGGTGTACGGTACCGATATCCACTATCACACCATCTGGCGCGACAAGACCAACGACTATGGCGGCAGTTTCTAAGCGCCTGCTGGCGCTGTGCCTGCTGTTGTGGGCGACGGCGGTGGGGGCGCATCCGTCGCCGCAGTCGGAGGTCCTGCTGGAGAGCCGGCAGGACAGCATCCACGCCGAGCTGGTGCTGCCGCTGGATGAGCTGAAACTGGCCATCCCGCTGGACGGCGTCAGCGACGCCGCGCTGGCGCAATACCTGGCCGCCCACGTCCGTCCGCTCGCGCCGGACGGGCGTGCCTGGCTGGTGAAGGTGGAGCGCCTGCGCTGGCAGCGTACACAGCAGCCGTTCGACCTGCTGGCCGACATGACGCTGCGGCCGCCACCGGGCGCGCCGCTGGACCGCTTCAGCTTCGGCGACGACGCCATCGCGCATCAAGTGCCGAGCCACCTGACCGTGGTGGCTTTGCGCAGCGGCCCCGACGCGCCGTCGCGTGTGCTCGGTACGCTGCACTACGGCCAGCGCAGCCTGGAAGTGCAGTGCGCCGATCCGCGCTGGTGGGCCGGTTTTGCCGACTTGTTCCAGCTTGGCATGCAGCATATCGCCGAGGGTACAGACCACCTGCTGTTCTTGCTCACGCTGCTGCTGCCCGCAGCGCTGCTGGCGCAGGACGGCAAGTGGCAGGGCTACGGCGGCACGCGCCACCTGCTGGCGTACTTGCTGAAGGTAGTGACCGCCTTCACGCTGGGCCACTCGGTGACGCTGATGCTGGGCGCGCTGGGCACGCTCAGCTTGCCGGAACAACCGGTGGAGTTTGCCATCGCGCTGTCCATCCTGTTCTCGGCAGTGCACGCGTGGCGGCCGATCTTCCCACGCCGCGAAGCGTGGGTGGCATTCGGTTTCGGGCTGGTGCATGGGCTGGCGTTTGCCTCGGCCATCCGCGCGCTGCAACTGAGCGGCGCGCGACTGGTGGCGGGCGTGCTGGCCTTCAACCTCGGCATCGAAGTGATGCAGGCGCTGGTGATTGCGCTGGCCGCGCCGTTGTTGATCTGGCTGGCGCGTCGTCCGTCCTACCGGCGCGTGCGGCAAGCGGCGGCATTGCTGGCGGCGGCAATGGCCGTGATCTGGATGGCACAGCGGGTGTGAGTGCGCCACACCACAGACACCCGTGGCGGGTAGGGCGAAGATGGTGTGAGTCACCCGATAAGGATGCATCATGGACTTTCCTACCCGCCATTCACACCAGCCGCTGCCTTACGATCCTTCCTACGAAGTGCCGGAAGAAAACGAGGCCGCCACCATCGCCGGCCTGACCGAGGCCATGCACCACATTGCCGCCACCGTCGATGCCGATACCGGTCATGCCCATCGCAGTGTGCATGCCAAAAGCCACGGCTTGCTGCGCGGCACCTTGCGCGTGCTGGACGTGCTGCCGCCCGATTATGCACAAGGCTTGTTCAGTCACTTGGGCGCGTCCTGGCCGGTGGTGCTGAGGTTGTCGAGCACGCCGGGCGATATGCTGGACGATAAAGTGTCGACGCCGCGCGGCTTGGCAGTCAAGGTGGTCGGCGTGCCGGGCGAGCGCCTGCCGGATGGCGTCGGCGAGGTCACGCAGGATTTCGTCATGATCAACGGTCCCACTTTCCTGTCCCCCACGGCCAAGCAGTTCCTTGGCAGCGTCAAATTATTGGCAGCCACCACCGACAAAGCGCCGGGGCTGAAGAAGGCTTTATCTGCCGCGCTGCGCGGCGCAGAAAAAGTGCTGGAGGCGGTGGGCGGCGAGAGTGCGACCCTGAAGGGCTTGGGCGGCCATCCAGAAACGCACCCACTGGGCGAAACTTACTTTACCGCCGCACCGATTTTATTTGGGCCCTACATGGCCAAGCTGTCGCTGGCGCCGGTCTCGCCGCAACTGATGGCGTTGAAGGACCAGCCGGTTGACCTGGACCATAAACCTAACGGCCTGCGCGGCGCTGTAGTCGATTTCATGAGCAGCCACAGCGTCGAGTGGGAGCTGCGGGTGCAGCTATGTACCGATCTGGCGGCAATGCCGATTGAAGATGCCTCGGTCGAGTGGACCAGCCCGTGGGTCGCGGTTGCCCGCCTCAGCGCCCCTGCGCAGGCTGGCTGGACGCATGGTTTGTCGCTGTTGGTCGACGACGGCATGCAATTCAATCCATGGCACTGTCTTGCCGCGCACCGTCCCATTGGTTCCATCATGCGCGTACGGCGCGCCGTTTATGCCGCCTCGGCCCGCTTCCGCGCTGAGCGCAACCGCACCGTGATCACCGAGCCGCACAATCTCGATCACTGGCGCGAACACTAAATTACGGTTCGCCGTAGCGGCTGCGGATCGCGCCCAGCACGCCTTGCTGTTCCAGCCGCGTGATGGCAGCGTTGATGTGGTCGAGGTCGGCCTGTGAGGTGCTGGCCTTGTTGAGCATGAAGTGCACCGGTGCGCGTAACACCACCAGCGGTAGTGCGCTGATGGCGATGCCTTGCGTCCTGGCCTCATGACGCAGCGCCAGCGTGTCGCCGAGGATCAAATCGGCGCGTCCGGCGTCCAGCATGCGCAAGCCCTGCGCGAAATTGTTGAAGGTGCTGAGCTTGCCTGCCGCCGTCAGCGTCGGCTGCGCGCGCGCATAGGCCTTGCCGTACCAGCCGACCTTGGGCGCTAGCAGCGCGACGTTGTCCTGCACCAGCGCGTCCAGGCTGCTGAGGTGCTGGTAGTGGCGCTGCACGCTGCTGCGCGCGAAAACGCCCACCGTCTCATGCCGGTAGGCGATGCTGAAGCGCGCATAGCGCCGCCGTTCCGGCGTATTCGAGGCCGACAGGATCAGGTCCAACTGGCCCTGTTCGAACAGGCGTTGGCGGCGCGAGGTGGGCAGCTCTGCTTGCACCTTGAGCTTGCAGCCGGCTTCCTTGAGGATGGCTTGCGCCAGCTCCCAGTCGAGCCCGGTCGGGGCAGCGTTGGGCGGGCTGTAAAGATAGGGCGGCCACTGCTCCAGGGCCATGCTGAGCTCACACGCCGTAGCCTGCGCGGCCAGCCCCAGCAGGGCGATGGCGGATAACATGTGACGCGCTTGCATGGCGCAACCTTTTCTTGTTCGATGGCTACAATTTGCCAGAGTTGGGGCGAATGTCAAGCGTGAGCGATTTTTGCACGGCAACCACCTATTGTGCGACACCGTACGATACAGTTGCTAGTATTGCTGTTTAACCTTTTGGACATCGTCATGTTGGCTCAGCCGCTCACGCCTGTTCCCGGACCGCTCGACGATCTGCCGCGCTTCATCGGGCGCGGCACGCCCATGCGCGCGCTGGTGCAGGCGCATCCGTGGGACCTCACGCCGCTGGGCGCCATCGCCGACTGGCCGGCCTCGCTGCGTACTGCTGTCGGCCTGGTCATGCATTCGGTGCACCCGATGTTCCTGTGGTGGGGCGAGCAGCTGACGCAAATTTATAACGACGCCTATGTGCCATGCTTTGGCGTGGGCAAGCACCCGGCCGCGCTGGGGCAGGGCGGGCGCGAATGCTGGCCCGAGATCTGGTCCATCATCGGTCCGCAAATCGACGAGGTGCGCAACGGCCGCGAGGCGCGCTGGTATGCCGACAACCTGGTGCCGATCTGGCGCAATGGCCGCATCGAAGATGTCTACTGGAGCTACACCTACACGCCGGTGTTCGATGAGCAGGACACCGTTGCGGGCGTGTTGGTGGTGTGCACCGAAACCACGGCGCAGGTGCTAGCCGAACGCCGCCGCCATACGCTGGACCTGCTCGGCTGCCGCAGCGAGCCGGCGGTGCAGGCTGCCATCGCGCAGTCATGCATCGACAACCCGGCCGACTTGCTGGGCATCAGCTTGTTCAGTGGTGACGAGGCGCCGGCGGTGGTATCCAGCGGCGTGCTGCTGATCCGCGGCGCCGAGCTGCAGCTGTGCGCGCGGCTGGCGCTGGCGTTCACGGCCTCGCCGCGCTTGCCGATGGATGGCGCTTATCGCCAGTTTCTCGAACAATACACGGCTGCCGTGTGCGGCACGGTGAGCCGCCTGCAAAGCGACCTCGCGCTGGCCGCTGCCATGGCCGAGAGCGAACGGCTCAACGTCGATCTCCACTTGAGCGCGCGCGCCAAGGACGAATTCCTCGCCATGCTGGGCCACGAGCTGCGCAATCCGCTGGCGCCCATCGTCACCGCGCTGCGGCTGATGAAGTTGCGCGAGTCAGACACCAGCCGCGAGCAAGCCGTGATCCAGCGCCAGGTCGACCATCTGGTACGGCTGGTGGATGATTTGCTGGATGTGTCGCGGATTGCCAGCGGCAAGGTCGAGCTGCGCAAGGAAACCGTGCTGCTGGCCGATGTGCTCAACAAGGCGGTCGAGATGGCCAGTCCGCTGATCGAGCAAAAGCAGCATCGCCTGCAGGCCGACCTGCCGGGCGTGCACTGGCATGGAGATCCGGCGCGGCTGGCGCAAGTGGTGTCCAACCTGCTGAGCAATGCGGCGCGCTACACCCCGGCCGGCGGCCACATTGCGCTGGCTACCCGGGTCGAGGGCAGCAACCTGCAGATCCAGGTCACCGACAATGGCAGCGGCATCGCGCCCACGTTATTGCCGCACATCTTTGATTTATTTGTGCAAGGTAACCGCCAGCTGGACCGCGCCAAGGGTGGGCTCGGCATCGGGCTGGCGCTGGTGCGCAACCTGGTGCAAATGCACGGTGGCGTAGCCAGCGCCTACAGCGCCGGCGAAGGGTTGGGTAGCACCTTCACCATCACTTTGCCCGGTTCGGTGGTGACCAGCGCCGCGCTGCCGGAGGCGGCCAGCCATGCCGCGCCGTCACTGGCGCAGGGGAGCGGACCACGGGTGCTGGTGGTGGACGACAACCAGGATGCCGCCGATTCGCTGGGCGAGCTGCTGGGCGCGCTTGGCTACCGGACTACCGTGGCCTACGATCCGGCCCACGCGATAGCACTGGCAGAGGAGGGCATGCCGGATGTGGCCATCCTCGATATCGGCCTGCCCGGCATGGATGGTTTCGCATTGGCTGAGCACCTGCGCCTGCTCCCGGCCGGCGCTGGACTGAGGCTGGTGGCGCTGTCCGGCTATGGCCAGGCGCACGACAAGTTGCGTAGCCGTGCGGCCGGCTTCGACGCCCATCTGGTGAAACCAATCAATATCGCGGAGTTACAAATTTCGTTGTCATAAATAGTTGCCAATTTCGTAAATCAGCGATTAAAATAGCCCCGGAGAAACTTTTTTCGCGCCGGGAGCCGCATGAACCTGATTTACAAGAACGAAAAAAACCTGTTCGGCATCATGCTGGCGTTGTCGCTGCTGATATGGGCGCTGCTGGTGGTCGGTACGGTGGGCATGGCGCTGGTGTACTTGCTGCTGTTCTTTATCGGCTACTGTTTTGCGCAATCGGCGCTGGTGTCCTACCTCAAAGGCACGGCGGTCCAGATCACGCCGGCGCAATTCCCCGACCTGCACCAGCGCATCGAAGCCTGCTGCGAGCGCCTCGGGCTGGACCAGGTGCCGGAAGCCTACCTGCTGCAAATGGGCGGCGCCTTCAACGCTTTTGCCACCCGCTTCCTCGGCAATAATTTCATCGTGCTGTATTCCGACGTGGTCGATGCGCTGGAAGAACGGCCGGACGCGATCAACTTCTATATCGGCCACGAGATCGGCCACATCAAGCGCAACCACCTGCGCTGGTCGGCGCTGCTGGCGCCGGCGGCCTTGCTGCCGTTGCTGGGCGCGGCATATGCGCGGGCCCGCGAATACACCTGCGACCGCCATGGCTTCCACGCCTGCGATGATTTGAAAAGCGCCCAAGTCGGCCTGGCTGCGCTGGCGGCGGGCGGCAAGCGCTGGCGCCAGATGAGCATCAGCAATTACACGGCGCAGGCGCAGCAGAGTAGCGGCTTCTGGATGTCGTTCCATGAGCTGGTGGGTGACTACCCGTGGCTGGTCAAGCGCATGGCGGTGGTGCGCGGGCTGGCGCAGGGCACTGAAGTGTCGCCGCCGGGCCGTCACGGCCTGGCTTACTTGCTGGCCTTGTTTGTGCCGCGCCTGGGCGTTGGCGGCGCCGGTTCGGTGCTGGGCGTGATCGCGCTGATCGGCGTGCTGTCCGCCGTTGCCATCCCGGCCTACAGCGACTACACGGCCAAGGCGCGCATGGCGCAGGCGGTGGTGGTGGGGCACGAAGCGACGGCGGCGGTGGAACGCTATTTCTACGCCAACGGCCGCGGCCCGGCCACGCTGGAGCAGGCTGGCTACGCGATGGATGATCCCGGCCATGCGGTGCAGGACATCACGGTCGATGCCGGCAATGGCATGGTGCGGGTGTTCCCGTCCGACCTGAACTATCGCGGCAAGGCTATTGCGTTCACTCCGCGCGTGGATGAGAATAAGCGGGTCGTCTGGCAATGCGCCAGCGACGATATCCCGGTGCGCGTGTTGCCGCTGGAGTGCCATCACTAAACGAGGAGCGCTGTTGATCTCACCGCTGGAAATCGCCGCCAATGCCGTCATGACGGTTTCCATCGTGCTCTCGGGGCGCAACAATGTGCACTCGTGGTGGCTGGGCGTGGTGGGCTGCTCGATGTTTGCCGCGCTGTTTTACAGCGTCAACCTGTATGCCGACGTGGCGCTGCAGGCTTTCTTCATCATCACCTGTTTGATCGGCTGGCTGCAATGGGTACGTGGCGCCGGCGGTGCAGCGTTGCCGATTTCGCGCGCCCGCCTGCAGGCGCTGCTGTGGATGGCCGGCATCGGCGTGGTGGCGACCGCCGCTTACGGGCTGATGCTGCAGGCCTACACCAATGCCTATGCTCCCTTTATTGATTCCGCTGTGCTGATGTTCAGCATCGTTGCCCAGTTGCTGCTGATGGGACGGCGGCTGGAAACCTGGCCGTTCTGGCTGCTGGTGAATTCGGTCTCGGTGCCGCTGTACGCCAGCCGCGGCCTCTACCTGACGGCCGTGCTGTACGGGGCTTATTGGCTGAACGCGCTGGCCTCGTGGTTTTTCTGGCGCCGCCAGATGCAGGCGCAAGCGCTGCCTGCCTAGGCTTTTTTGTGGATGGCCTGACGGTAGGCGGAAGGCGTGACGCCCATGCGTTCGCGGAAGGCGGTGGCGAAATTGCCAGCGTTGTTAAAACCGATCAGCAGGGCGATGTCTTGCACGTCGATATCGGTGTCCTTCAATAATTCTTCGCCGCGGCGGATGCGCTCCTCGCGGATAAAGCCGAACACCGTCATGCCGGTCTGCTCGCGGAATACCTGCGACAGCTTTTCGCGGTAGGTGCCGACGTTGCGGGCGATTTCCGCCAATCCCGGTAGTGCGGCCAGGTTGTCGCTGATCAGGCGCTTGACGGCGTTGACCAGCACTGCGTCCGGATCGCTCTCGGCTTCCATGTGTTCTTCGTCTTCGGCCTCGATCGGCGGTGCCTGTTGCTGGCGCTTGGCCAAATTCAGGTGGACCTGGATGCGCGCGGTCAGCTCGCCCGGCGAGAACGGTTTGGAGACGTAGTCGACACCGCCGATCGACAGGCCGAGGATGCGGTCGTCGTCGGCGTCGGCCCCACTGAGGAAAATCACGGGAATATCCTGCGTGACCGGATTGGCTTTCAGCAGGCGGCAGGCGGTATAACCGTCCATATTCGGCATGCGCACGTCGAGCAGGATCAGGTCGGGCCGGTTGGCCAGCGCCAGTTGGTAGCCCTGCAGGCCATTGAAGGCGACCGAGACTTTATACGGCATCTCGCTCAGCAAATCCGCCAGCATGCGCTGCTCAAACGCGGAATCGTCCACGATGAGGATCTTGGAACGGCTACTTTCAAGGGTGGTCGGCATAGCAACCCCTTAATGGTTGATAATTTTTTATCACTCCCTGTTGCGTATTATGCCTATCTTTTGAATATTTTTGATAGTTTTCTACGCTTGCAAAATAGTTGTCTCTTCCGCCAAAAGCATGTTTTTTTTAGATCATTAATAATGGCACTGAGTGTTGAGTAACAGCAACGTCGGAGGCTGGATGATTGGCGCACGCGCAAAGATCGCAGGGCTGATAACCGCACAAATGCTGGCGTGGCCGGTGGCGGCCGCCAATTTACAAATCTCGCCGGTGATGATCAGCCTGCGTGCCGGACAGGGCGCCAGTGGCATCAGCATGCAGAATTTAGGTGAAGCGCCGGTGTACGGCCAGGTGCGCATTTACCAGTGGGAACAGAAGGATGGCGACGACGTACTGACACCTACCCAGGAGATCGTCGCCAGCCCGCCGATCATCCAGATCGCCCCCAAGGCGAGCCAGATGATACGGCTGGTGCGGCGTAGCGAGCAGCTGCCTACCAGCGAGCTGTGCTACCGCATCCTGATCGATGAAATTCCGAAGGACGAGAACGGCCCCGCCAGCGGGGTCGATATCCGCCTGCGCTATTCCGTGCCGATGTTTGTGCTGCCGGCCGATGAGCGCGCCTCGCCGTTGCTGGCGTGGTCGGTCTTCAAAAAAGAAGGTAATTGGATGTTGCGGGTCCGCAACAGCGGCACCCAGCGCGCACAGATCGGCGCGCTGGAGCTGAGCAACGCCTCCGGCCAGCAGTTTGTCATCGCCCCGGGCTTGTTTGGCTATGTGCTGGCAGGAAGGGTGCGCGAATGGCGCTTGCCCACGTCTGGCGATGCCGATCTGAACGGGACCTTGGCGGTGAAAGCCAATATCAACTCCCGGCCGTTAAGCGCCAGTACCGTGGCCAAGGTTGAATAGCCCGGCATGGGGCGGCGCTGGCTCTGGGTGTGGTGTTGGGCATGGCTGGTCATGAGTGGTGTGCTTGCGCAGACGCCGCCCGCACCACCCCCGCAAGAGGAAGAGCTTTTTCTGGAGGTAACCTTGAACGGCGAAGCGACCGGCCTGATCTTGCGTTTTACCCGTGGCACGAGTTCGGGCTTGCGCAGCAGCGTACAGAATTTGCGCGACCTGGAGCTCGATCCCAAGCTGTTCGGCCTGGAGGGGCAGCAGGAGTTCGATCTCGACCAGGTCAAGGGCCTGAGCTACACCTATGATGCGACGCGCCAGAGCATCGTGCTGCGGGTGGACGATGCGCTGCGGGCGCCGGTCACACTGTCCGGGCGTACCGTGCGCAAGCCGGGTGTCGCCACCGTGACGCCGGGCGCGGTGCTCAATTACGACGTCTACAGCCTGCTGGGCCAGAATCGCGCCACCTCGATCAGCAACGAGCTGCGCTACTTCAACGATAGCGGCGTGTTGACCAGCACCGGCGTTGCCAATTCCAACAGCCAGGGCCGCCAGTTCGTGCGCTTCGATACGGCTTGGGTGCATGCCGATCCTGACACCATGGAAACCTGGACCGTGGGCGATTTCATTTCGTCCTCGCTTAACTGGTCGCGTTCGCTGCGCATGGGCGGCGTGCAGTGGAAGCGCAGCTTTGATTTACGGCCGGATTTGCTGACCTTCCCCGCCGCCGCGCTCGGTGGCTCGGCGGTGGTGCCGAGTGCCGTCAGCCTGTACATCAACGGTGTGCGGCAGGTGGAAACGGCGGTGCCGTCGGGGCCATTCATCATCAATCAGGTGGCCGGCATTAACGGCGCCGGGCAGGCCACGCTGGTGACGCGTGATGCGGCCGGACGCGCCGTCAGCACGACCTTGCCGCTATATGTCGATACCCGCATGCTGGCCGAGGGCCTGACTGATTACTCGTTCGAGCTGGGTGTGCTGCGGCGGCGCTATACCGTCGATTCGTTCGGCTATGCACGCACGCCTTCTGCCAGCGGCTCGCTGCGGCGCGGCCTGAGCGACAGCCTGACGCTGGAAGCGCATGCCGAGGGCGGCCGCGGTGTGCTGAACGGCGGCGGTGGCATGTTGTGGCGACTGGGGCAGGTTGGCGTGGTTAGCGCCTCGCTATCCGCCAGTGCCGGCAATGGCAGCAGCAATGTGAGCAACACCGGCGTCATAGGCGGCATCAACGGCACCGGCGGCGCCTGCACGGGCATCGGCGGCGCTGGCGTTGGCACGGGCATCGGCGGCATCGGCGATTGCAGCACGCCAGGCAGCATCACCAGCGGCGCCAGCGATAACAGCCGGCGCGGCGTTCAGGCCACGCTCGGCTATCAGTACCTGAGTCCGCGCTTTAGCGTCGATCTGCAATCGCAGCGCGCCAGCGTCGGCTACAGCGACCTCGGCACGCTGGAGGGCGCCGCTGGCGTGCGCGCCAATGACCGTATCAATCTCAACTTGTCGCTATTTGCCGGCCAGGGTCTGGGCCTGAGCGCGATCAGCCAGCGCACGCCGCTGGCGCCGACGGCGCGGGTGGTGGCGCTGTCGTATTCGGCGTCGCTGTTCAAGGGCTTTTTCCTCAGCGTGAGCGCGTTCCGCGACTACCGCGATGCCAAGGCGCGCGGCGTGTTCTTCAGCATCAGCGGCACGCTGGGCGACCGCATCTCGGCCAGCGTCAGCCGCAACCGCCAGAACGATGTCCGCAGCACCACCACCACGCTGGCGCGTTCGGCCGACTACAGCGGAGGCTTCGGCTGGGGACTGCAGTCGGTCAACAACAACGGCTCATCGCTGCGCCAGGCGCAGGGCGTCTACCTCGGCAACTATGGCCAGGCCAGCGCGCTGATGATCGACAACGGCGGCCGGCGCACCACCTCGGTCGATGTGGCCGGCGCGCTGGTGCTGATGGATGGCAGTGTGCACCCTGCGCGCCAGGTCGGGGCCGGCTTTGCGCTGGTGTCCACCGACGGTGTGGGCGGGGTGCCGGTGCTGCAGGAAAACCAGGTGATCGGCAAGACCAGCAGCAGCGGCTATTTGCTGGTGCCGAATTTGAATCCGTATTTCACCAACCAGGTCGGCATCGACCCGAGCAAGCTGCCGCTGGACGCGCGCATTTCCAGCACCGGGCGCGGCGTGGTGCCGGCCCGCCTGTCTGGCGTGTTGGTGCGCTTCCCGGTCGAGACCTACGAAGCGGCCAGCGTGATTCTGCAGGACGCGGATGGCAAGCCGCTGGGCACCGGCATCGAGGTGCTGCATGTGGAAAGCGGTAACAGCACTGTGGTCGGCTACGACGGCATGGCTTTCATCGACCACTTGCAGCCGCTCAACCACCTGCGCCTGACCGTCGATGGCAAGCCCTGCGTGGTCGAGTTCCACTACGAGCCGGTCAAGGGCAACGCCATGCCGACCGTCGGGCCATTCCGTTGCCAGGGAGTGCAATGATGGCGCGCCGCTGGCTTATCCTGCTGGGCTTGCTGCTGGCGCTGCTGGGCGGGCAGGCGCGCGCCGACAGCTGCACCCTGACGGCCAGCGATATCGTGTTCCCCAGCGTCAGCTCGATTTCCAGCAGCGATGCCTTCACCAGCTCCACCAGCTGGAACGTGACCTGCAACTGGACTGCCTTCACCACCGCGCTGGTGGCGCCGAATGTGACGGTGTGCTTGTACCTGGGCGCCGGCACCAATTCCTCCGCCAGTGTGACGGCGCCGCGCCAGATGGCCAACGGCGCGGTCAAGGCCAACTACAACCTGTATTCGGACACCAGCTATGCGGCGTCCAAGATCTGGGGCGGCTGGGCCGGCACGACCACCTCGACCACGCCCATCATCCTGACCATGACCAAGACTGGTGGCACCGGCAGCCTGTCGCAGTCGTTCACGGTGTACGGCAAGCTGACCGCCGACGCCACGCTGGCGGCCAACAGCGTCGGCGCCAGCGACATTACCGTGACCTCGGATTTCGGCAGCGGCAGCGCGTTGGTGCAGTACTTGTTCACCCTGCTTGGTTCGGCGGTTTGCACCCTGGGGCCGACGGCGGCGATTCCATTCCAGGTGCGCGCCAATGTGATTAACGATTGCAATATCAACGTCGGCAATATTGCCTTCCCAAATAGCAGCCTGTTGAGCAGCACGGTGCGCTCGACTTCCAGCATGAGTATCCGCTGCAGCGCCGGCACGGCCTACCGGGTCTTGCTGTCCTACGGCGGCAATGGCAGCGGTACGGCGCGCAATATGAAAAAGATCGCGGGGACGGAACTGGTGTCTTACCAGCTCTCCAACACGCTGGACGGTACGACCTGGGCTGATGGCGCCAGCGGCACGCTGGTGGTAGGCGGGACGGGGGATGGGACTACAGTGTCACAGACGGTGTTTGGCAGGGTACCGGTGCAGTCGACGCCGTCGCCGGGGGATTACAAGGACACGATTACGGCAACCGTGCAGTTTTGAGCGCGGCGGCTTAGAAGTAGACGGTCCATTCGCCGCTGGCGGCGTCCTGGCGGGTGGCGCTGGCTTTGCTGTCGCTGCTGGTCGCGGCGGCTGGCTGGGCGGCGGTGCGGGTGGCCAGGAATGGGGTTTTCAGCTGGCAGGCGACGGCCGGCGCGGCTTTGGCGTTCTTGTCGGTGGTGGCGGTGATGTCGCTGACCTGGACGGTGCAGGATTCCTTGATTTCAAAGGTCACTTGCATGGAGGCGCTGGCGCTCTTGCCAGCAGCGTTGGCCAGCAGCGGCAGGGTGATCAGCGAGAGAGCAACGATTTTAGTAAAAGTTTTCATATTTCACACACGTTTTCGGGGTGCGTAGCTATCGGTTGAGAGCCACGTTATCCGGGTAGCCCTCAAGGCCGCGGAAGTTAATCTACAGGAAGAATTTTATCCTGAAGGAACATTCTCGCGAATATTCACATTTTACATAGAAATTTACGTGTGGAAATATCGTGATTTTTGGAGAGTTTTTGATGTGCGTTTTTGGCCTATTTTGGAAGCTAAGAAAAACCGCCGAAAACCAGGGTTTTCATAGGAGAAATCCATAAAAAAGCAGTGCAAAAAAGGAGGCGAAATTGGCGCTTGAATATACACACATTGTCACTGATGTTGCATCACCTAAAAAAGTCACACTTTCTTGCATCAATCATGCAAGTCACCCTTAAGGAGCCGCAAACATGAAACATACCGACTTTGGCAGCATGCCTTGCCCGATCGCTCGCAGCCTGGGGAAAGTAGGCGAGTGGTGGAGTATCCTGATCCTGCGTGACGCCTTCTACGGCTTGACGCGGTTTGACGAATTCGAGAAGAGCCTGAAGATCGCGCCTAATATGCTGACCCGCCGCCTGGCCGGGCTGGTCGAGGGCGGGCTGATGGAACGGCGCCAGTACAGCGCCCGTCCACCGCGCTATGAATATGTGCTGACCAAGGCCGGCCGCGACTTCAAACCGGTGCTGTTGGCCTTTGTGGCCTGGGGCAACGATCACCTGGCGCCGGAAGGGGCCAGCCTGCTGGTGGTGAGCCGTGAAACCGGCAAGCCGGCCGACCAGGTGCTGGTGGACGCCAACAGCGGCCTGGCCATCAACGACGAGGACTATATGTTCGCGCCGGGCCCGGCGGCCACCGAGGGAATGCGCTCGCGCCTGATCCAGATCAAGCAGCCGGCCAACGTCTGAGCGCCAGCAAGTCGAAACGGCGCCGGCGCTCCCCGCCGGCGCCGTTTTTTTGTCCGTAAATCGTGTTGCTTCCATCAAACTAGTTTCCGTGAGGAACTAAAAACGCTTTGATATCAGGCACTTAAAAGCGAGCACCAGGACTGCCTGCAAACTGTGGAATAATGCGGTAGCAGCGCAACGGCGCGCTGCGGCGACACAGTAGAGGAAAGTCACTTGGTGGACATGTTTGCGCTCGACGAAGAGCTGGCGCAGTGGGATTCAATATTGCAAGAAGCGCAAGGCGCAGGGCGGCTGCCGCCGCTGGCCTCGCTCGCTTGGCATTTACGCCAGCGCGATCCCGCGCGCGCGCAGCAATTGTCGGTCGAGATCACGCCGTTGCTGGACCAGTTGCCGCCTGCCGAAGCTGCGGTGCAACGTGCCCGCCTGCTGCTGGTCGCCGCTGAACAGGCCTGGCTGCGCGGCGAACTCGATACCGCCCAATACCACCTTGAACAGGCGCTGCTGCTGTGCGAACAGGCCGCAGCGGCACTGCCCACCGCCGCTGCCGCCTGCCGCGCCGACGCTTGCTGGACGCTGGCCTGGGTCTCCAACGACCGCGGCGTCAGCGCCGCTGGCGATAGCTGGCTGCGCAAAGCCGCCGCCGCCGCCCGCATTGCAGAAGACCCGCTACGTATCGATGTGATCGACGCCGCTTCCGGCATCTGCGACGCCTTTGGCGACTGGCAGGCCGCGCAGCAGCACTGGAACGGCCGCTTCGGCACCGACCTGACCGGCGTGCCACCGATTGCCGCCGGCTGGATCAGTGACTTCTTCGGCACTTGTGCCTTCCAGCGCAGCGAATACGGCCGCGCCATCGGCCACCTGATGCTGAGTTTTGAAACGGCGCTGGCCACCGGCCAGATCCGCCGCGCCATCATCGTTGCCACCAACATCGGCAACGGCTTCACCAGTCTGAATGCGCACGAAGCGGCGCTGGAGTGGATGCAGCGCGGCCTCGATCTCGCGCGTCCGACCGGCTGGCCGCTCAGCATCGGCATGTGCTTGATGCAGACCGCCGAAACCCTGCGCCAGCTGGGCCAGCGCGACGCCGCGCAAAGCCTGCTGCGCGAAGCGCTCAACACTTTGTCGCTGCTATCCGGTTCACGCGCCTATGCAGTGGCGCTGGAGTATCAGGGCGACCTGGCGCTGGACCTTGGCAACCACGTGGCGGCGCTGGACAGCTTCACCCGTCTGGCCGCGCGCGGCGATGCCTTGTGCCAGAACGATTTCCAGAGCAGCGCGCGGCGCGGCCAGGCGCACGCGCTGTCGCACCTGTCGCGTCCCGACGATGCGCTGGCTGCTGCACAAGCGGCGCTGGCGCTGGCGCGCGATCATGGCGATGCATCGAGCCAGATCGCTGCCTTGAATGTGCTGGCCGATATCCACACCCGCCACGACTTGCCGGGCCCTGAACTGATGATGGCGCCCAACGCCGTGCTGCACTACCTGCAGCTGGCGCTGGAAATCGCCGCCACCATCGAGGGCTACACCGTGCCCGGCGCGCTGCTCGACGTGGCGGCGCGCGAGTACGCCGCCATCGGCGATTACGAACGCGCCTACACCATCGCGCTGCGCGCCAACGCCGCACGCGACCAGACGCACAGCAAGGAAGCCACCAACCGCGCCATCGCAATGCAGGTGCAGTATCAAACCGAGCGCGCCCAGACTGAGGGCGAGCACCATCGCCAGCTGGCAGCCGCCGAAGCGCAGCGCGCCGAAGTGCTGCAACAAACCAGCGCCACGCTGGAGCACTTGAGCGCGATCGGTCAGGAGATCACCGCGCATCTGGATGCAGCGGCGGTGTTCCGCGCGCTGGATCGCCATGTGCATGGCCTGCTCGATGCGACGCACTTCTCGATCTTTCTGCTGGAGCCGGACGGCGAAACGCTGGTCTGCACCTTCGGCATTGAAGCAGGCAAGCCGTTGCCGGCGCTCCGCGTGCCACTGTCGTCGCCGAGCGCCAACTCGGCGCGCTGCGTGCGCGAACGGCGCGAGATTTTGATTGAACTGGATGAGAAGGGCGTCACGCCGCACCTGATCCCCGGCACCTTGCCGACGTTGAGTTTGCTGTTTGCACCGCTGCGCGTGGGTGACCGCGTGCTGGGCGCCATGACGGTACAGTCGCTGCAAGCGCATTCCTACGGCGAGCGCGAACGCCTGATCTTCCGTACGCTGTGCGCTTACGGTGCGATCGCGCTGGATAACGCCAGCGCCTATCGCCAGGTAGCGGCAACGCAGGAGCAACTGCTGGAAAAGAACCTGGAACTGGAGCAGGCCTACAAGGCGCTGGAAGAAGTCAGCCTGACCGACCAGCTGACCGGCTTGCGCAACCGCCGCTTCTTCCTGCAGAACGTGGATGCCGACGTGGCCTTGTCGCTGCGCGGCTACGAGGCTGGCCAGCATCGTGAACTGACCGAGTGCGATATCACGGCGCCGAAGGACCTGGTGTTCTTCATGGTCGACCTGGATCACTTCAAGGAAGTGAACGACCGCTATGGCCATGCGGCCGGCGACTCGATCCTGGTGCAGATGCAGGAACGGCTGCGCGAAGTGTTCCGCGAATCGGACTATGTGATTCGCTGGGGCGGCGAGGAATTCCTGGTGCTGGCGCGCGCCACCCATCGCGATGAAGCGGCGGGTGTGGCGGAGCGTATGCGCCGCGCGGTGGCCGAGCGCGATTTCGAATTGCCGGATGGCGGACGCTTGGCTAAGACATGTTCGATCGGCTTTGCGTGCTTCCCGTTCCTGCCGGATCAACCGCGCTTGCTGTCATGGTCACAGGTGGTGGAGTTGGCGGACCAAGGGTTGTACATCGCCAAGCGCTCCGGCCGCAACGCGTGGGCGGCGCTGTACAGCACCGAGTCCACGCGCGCCGAGGGTGTGTTCCCACGCCTGATGCAGCAGTTGGGAGATGCAGTGGCGGACGGCGAGGTGCGCCTGGTCACCAACCTGGAAGGCCCGCTGGTGCTGGGCGGCGAACGTCGCCGCATCGGTTTGTCGAGCGATCTGGAACTCGGTTAATTTCATGGAAAAGACGCGCTGCAGCTGGGCCAATCCGGCTAATCCTTTGTACCTCGACTATCACGATACGGAGTGGGGCGTGCCTTGCCACGACGAGCGCCGTTTGTTCGAGATGTTGAACCTGGAAGGCGCGCAGGCGGGTCTGAGCTGGGAGACCATCCTCAATAAGCGCGAGAACTATCGCGCAGCGTTCGACCAGTGGGATGCGGAGAAGATTGCGGCGTATGGACCTGAGAAAGTGGCGGAGCTGCTGGCCAATCCGGGCATTGTGCGCAATCGCCTGAAGGTGGCGGCGGCGATCACCAATGCGCAGGCTTATCTGCGCTTGGTGGAGAGCGGCAGCAGCCTGGATAAGCTGCTGTGGTCCTACGTCGGCGGCAAGCCGATGGTGCGCGGTAAGGAAGCGCGTCCGGCGAAGACGGAATTGTCGGACCGAATTTCCAAGGACCTGGCCAAGCTGGGTTTTAAATTTGTCGGCTCGACGATTATTTATGCTTACATGCAGGGCATCGGCATGGTGGACGACCATGCGCCGGATTGCTTTTGCAGGAAGGCGCGTAAGTGATGATGCGGGTGGTGCTCGACACGGAGTTTTGTGGCGAGCGTTTTGCAGCGGCGCGCGCGCAAGGCGGGCGTTTGCATTACATCGCGGTGGCGACGACGTTGCCGCAGCCGCCGGCCGGCATGAGCGCAATGTGGCCGCTGAATGTTCCCGGCTTCCATCGTGTAATCCTCAATGATGACGTGACGCTGGACCTGCTGGTCGGCGCGGCGGATGCCGTGCTGCCGCAAGTGACGGCGCGTGTGAACGAATTCCATCTCGCCTCCGGCGCATCGCCCGCGTGGGCGCGTATGTTCGCCAAGCTGGCAGTACAAGGCGCGACATTGCTCGCGCAAGCAGCCGATGAAGCGCTCGTATGGGCGCTGACGGCGGCAGGCTTTGTGTGCCGGCTGGCAGGCGAAGCGGACATCGCAGCAGTTTATCGCAGCTGCCGGCCGCAGCCTGCGCTCGCGCCGGAGCCGGAGCCGGTACGGCGGGCGGTGGTGATTGGTGCTGGGCTGGCTGGATCGTCGGCGGCGCATCGCTTGTGCGCGCGTGGCTGGCAGGTCACGCTGGTTGAGCGCCACGCGCAGCCAGCGCAGGAGGCATCCGGCAACCTGGCCGGCATCTTCATGCCGCTGCTGTCCAAGGACGACAACATTCCGACGCGTTTGAGCCGCGTCGCCTACCTGTTCGCGCTGCGCGAGTGGCGGCGTCTCGGCGGCGTTGGCCGCGCATTTGAAGGCGCCGATTGCGGCGTGCTGCAACTGGCGCGCGACGCGCGTCACGCAAGTGTGCAGCAGGAAGCGCTGGCAGCATGGAACTACCCACAGGAATACGCCCGCTGGGCCGACGCACAGGAAGCCAGCTCCTTGATCGGCGCAGCCACGCCACACGGCGGTTGGATGTTCGAGCAGGGCGGCTGGGCGCGGCCAGCGTCGCTGTGTGAGGCGATGCTGGCGGCATGCGGCGATCGCCTGCAACGCGTGTTCTGCACCGAAGCTTTGAACCTGCAGCGCGTGGACGGAGAATGGCAAGTGCGCGGTGCGGACGGCGCGTTGATTGCGCAAGCGCCAACCGTGATCCTCGCCAGCGGCGCTGCCGCCAACAACATCGTACAGGCCGCCGAACTGCCGCTGTCCAAACTGCGCGGCCAGGTAACCCACCTCGCGGAAGATGCAGGACCACCGATGCTGCCGCTGGTGGTCTGCCGCGAAGCATACGTGACGCCGGCCGCCAACGGCATCGTCTGCGCCGGCGCCACCTACGACAATGACGACGATCCGCAACTGCGCGCCAGCAGCCAGCTGGAAAATCTGACACGCCTCGCTGAAATCATCCCCGGCGAAGACGTCGCGGCACTGGCCCACAGCGCACCGCTCGACGGCCGCGTAGGCTTCCGCTGCGCGGCGCCGGACCGCCTGCCGCTGGCCGGCGCGCTGCCGGACTATCCCAACGCCGGCCGCCTCGAATTCCTGCCCGACGTGCCGCGCCACGAGGGCCTGCATTGCCTGCTGGGCTACGCCTCGCGTGGCCTGATCTGGGCGCCGCTGATGGCAGAACTGCTGGTGTCGCAACTTGAACACACGCCGCCACCGCTGGAGGCCGCGCTAATCGACGCCCTCGACCCCGGCCGCTTCCTGCTCAAACAACGCCGCCGCAGCCAATAAACGCTATAATCGGCTTCAGAACAACCATCCCGCGCCGTTAGTGGAGAATCACCGCAATGGATGAACAAGAAGCGCCGCAGAACGAGGGCTCACCGGAGCTGTTCATGTTTTTGGCGTCCACCGTCCACGACATGAAAAATTCGATCGGCGTCCTCAGTGGCACGCTGGAGAACCTGCTCGCCGACCATCCATCCAACAGCGCCCCCGAATACGGCCAGATGGCGCACATGCTGTACCAGACCAAGCGCCTCAACGACAACCTGATCCAGCTCCTCGCGCTGTACAAAGACGTCGGCAAACCCGGCTACCCCTTCGACCCCGCTCCGCGCAGTGTGCGTGAGCTGGTAGAACAAGTCTCCGGCCAGGCTCACATGCTGCTGCAATCGCGCGGCATCGCCTTCGACATCGAATACCCGCAGCACGCCATCTGGACGCTGGACGAAGACCTGGTGATCGGTGTGCTGGTCCACGCCATTAACAACGCCATCCGCTACACGCGCGATCGCGTGCGCCTCGCCATCCACATCGACGGCGATTTTCTCGAACTGCGGGTGGAAGACAACGGCGACGGCTTCCCCGCCGCCATGCTGGAAGCAGGCGTCAGCGCGATGGACCCGCAGCGCGCTCACATCGACTTCCTCAGCAACAGCAGCGGCCTTGGACTGTACTTCTCCAGCGAAGTGGCGAAGATGCACAAGCACCGCCAGCGCAGCGGCAGCATAGCGCTGGACAACGGCGGCACGCTGGGCGGCGGCTGCTTCATCCTGCGGCTTCCATGATAATGAGCGAAATCATGACCTCCTCCTCGAATCCTGCAGAAAGCGGCATCGACTGGGCGGAGAAGCGCTACCTGATCATCGACGATTTCGTCGGCATTCGCCAGCTGCTGCGCGAGTCGCTGCGCAACCTCGGCGCCAAGCATATCGACCAGGCTTCCAGCGGCGGCGAGGCGATGGTGCTGCTGGCCAAAACCCGCTACGACGTGGTGCTGTGCGATTACAACCTCGGCGACGGCAAGAACGGCCAGCAGGTGCTGGAAGAAGCGCGCATCCGCAACCTGATGCTGCCATCCAGCGTGTGGCTGATGGTCTCCGCCGAAAAAAGCGTGGAGTCGGTAATGGGCGCAGCCGAGCACCAGCCGGACGCCTACATCATCAAGCCGATCACCGAAGGCGTGCTGCTCACGCGCCTGAACCGCGTCTGGATCAAGAAGCAAGTCTTCCGCGAAATCGACCAGGCCTTTGCAGATAAGGATTACCTGCGCGCGGCCAAACTATGCGAAGAGCAGATCACCCATCATCCGCTGCACGCGATTGACCTGCACCGCATGCGCGCCACGCTGCTGCTCAAGAGCGGCGATATCGAACGGGCAGGCCTGGTCTACGAAGATGTGCTGCAAGAGCGCGAGTACAACTGGGCACGTTGCGGCCTCGGAAAAATCCGCATGGCCAACGGCGATCCCGATGCGGCGCGCATGATGTTCCAGGCCGTGATCACTGATAACCGCTTCTACATCGACGCCTTCGACCAGCTGGCCGAATCGTTCCAGCAGCAAGGCAAGACCGAAGAGGCATTCGACGTGCTGCAAAAGGCTGCCAAGCTGTCGCCCAATTCGGTGCCACGCCAGCGTGCGCTGGGCACCACGGCGCTCAAGCTGGGGAATATCCCGGTGGCGGAAAAGGCCTTCCGCAAATGCATCGAGATCGGTGAATTCTCGGTGCGCAAAACGGTGGATGCATATCTGGGCCTGGCCCGCGTGTGCGGCCAGAAAAACGACACCAAGGAAGCCATCCGCCTGCTGAATGCAGCAGTCCATCAATTCGGCGGCGACCAGGTCACGCTGCGCGCCAAGATCACCGAAGGCCTGGTGTATCACGAGAGCGGCGACTTCCGCCGCGCGCGCAAATCTGGCGATGAACTGGAAGTGATGCTGGCCGACGAAAACCGCCAGCGCCCAGACACGGAAACCTGTCTCGATATGGCGACCCTGCTGTTTGCTGTCGGCGTGAAGGAAGCGCCGGTAAATCTGCTGTGCTATGTCACGCGCAACAACCACGATAACGCGCCACTGCTGGAAGACGTGCAGAAAATTTTCGAGCGCGCCCGCATGGCCGAAGAAGGCCAGGAACTGATCAAGTCCGCGCGCCAGGAAGCGGCGGACCTGATGAACAAAGGCGTGCTGCTGTGGAAGACCGGCAAACTTGCAGAAGCGGTGGCGTGGATGCGCGACGCGCGCAAGCAGCTGCCGCACAATATGCGCATCCTCTTCAATTCGGCGCAGATTCTGATCTCCCATTTGCAGGAAAACGGCTACGACCGCGCGCTGGCCGATGAAGCCATTGCGGTGCTGATGCACGTCGACGCGCTGGCGCCAGGCCAGCAGCGCTTCGCCCAGCTGATGGAACAGCTGGCGATGCTGGCGCCGGTGTCGGGCGTGGTGGCTGCAGCAGCTGCTAGCGAGTATGAAGCGGCCAACGGCCCGGTGCCGGAGTCAACCCGCTGGAGCGGCGATTGACCGTCCGCGCCACGCAACAGCAAGCTTGTTTCAACGCCCCCAAATGATTACACTGATTTTGGCGCAGCCCTGTCTGCGCTTGATACGCTGTCAATATTAAGGGCAAATTAAGGGCACAAAAATATGCGCGATATCGCACAAGAAGTGTACAAAAAAATGAAGGTGGGGAGTGTGGCGTGGATACGTCCGGTCAGCGCCAAAGGAGATACCGTGGACAGTTTTCAGTCCGCCCACGACAGCGCCAAGCTGCTCGAAGAAGAGGGCCTGATCGATATCGAGAAGGTGCAGCGTCAGGCCGACGGCTTGATCGACGCCATCCGCATCCAGCGGCTGGCGTAACTCCGTTACGGTTTTTCCGCAGCCGGCTTGGCGGCGGCTTTCTTGGCGGCCGGCTTTTTCGCGGCTGGCTTCTTGGCTGCTGCCGGTGCTTTACCTGGCGTGGCGGCACTGGACGCATCCGCTGCCGGCTTGGCCGCTGGCGGCGTACTGGCGCCGGCTGCGGCGGCGGCGAATTTGACGGCGGCATCGGTCATCATGGACTCGGACGCCATCGCAGTCGATACGGCTTGCTTAAACTGGTCCTGTAGCAGGTTCCACCACGCGTTAGGCTGGGCGCCGGCTGCGCTGGCGGTTTGCTTTGGCGCTTCCGGCTCCGGGGAGGCCTTGGCTTCTGGCGCAGGCGCAGGTGCTGCCGGTGCGGCTTGCGTCTTGTCGGCTTCGCGCGCATGGTGGAAGAAGGCGGAGGCGTATGGATTGGCATCGAAGATCGATTTGTCGCTCGCGCCGGTGTTGACCGCGGAGGCCAAACTGGCGCCCACCGATTTCAACGTGGCGATGGTGCCGCGCTGGACTTCCAGCGCCTGTATGCTCCCGCGCAGCATGCTCATATTCAGATTGAGCCAGGTTTCAACGGCTTTAAGGTCGTTGATTTTTTTGTCCAGTTCTTCCACCGACAGGGTGGGAGCGGTCAGCCCTGGCACGCTCATGCTGCCCCACAGGTTTTTTACGAAATCCAGCGTGTCGTTCATCGGGTTATGCGGCATGACAATCTCCTGTGGGATGTGGGCTTAGCGTAGCAGATATTTGTTTTGCATTCAAAAGGTTTTGACAACATTTCAGCGCCGGTTCGGTTGAGATGGTGGATACCGTTTAAACTAGCGGCCATGACGATTGCCTCCTTCCTTTCCCGACACCGGCGCGTAGTGGTTTTGTGTGCCGTTACGGCGGTGCTGCACTATGCCGCCATTGATTGGGTAGGCGGGCGACTGAGCGCGCAGACGCATCGGCCTTCGGAGCTGCCAGCATCGTTGATGACGGCGCAGCTGCGGCTTGCGCTGCCCAAGCGGGTTGAAAGCGCGCGGGAGGTAACGGTCGAACCACTTGCGGCCGCACCGCGCAAGCCGGCCGTCCCGAGCCGGCCGGTGGTCGAGCCAGTCGTTGCGCCCGATGCCGCGCCGACCGCTGTGGTGGAGGAGGTCGCGGCGGCGATGGGCAGCATCGAACAAACCGGGGCGGCACAAGCGCAGACTGGTACGCCGCCGCCGGCGGTGGCGCAGGGCGAGACGCCGGCGGCTGTGGTGCCCGAGCCCGCGCCGCTCCAGGGCATGCGCCGTTACAAGGTCAACCTGCCGCCGTCGGCCGTCTTCGACATGTCGGTCGACCGTGTGGATGCCGACGGCACCAAATGGACGGGCTCCGCGACCATGACGTGGCATACTGACGGCAGCCGTTACCAAGCCTCGGTGGAAGCCGGCGTCAGTGTGCTGATCACGCGTATCAACCTGCTGGTGCTGCGCAGCGAAGGCGAGATCGACGACTACGGCATTGCCCCTGCCAGCGCTACCGAAAAGCGCGCGCGCCGTGCCGAAACCGCGACCCACTTCAATCGCGCCGACGGCACCATCACCTTCTCCGCGTCGGAACGCAGCTACCCGCTGCTGGTCGGCGCGCAGGACAAGACCACGGTGCCGTTCCAGCTGGGCGGCATCGGCCGCGCCGATGTCAACCAATTCGGCAGCGACATCGATATACAGGTGGGCGAGGAAAAGGAAGCCACCATCTTCCGCTTCCAGCTGGTGGGCGAAGAGGAAATCGACACCAAGCTGGGCAAGCTGGTGACCTGGCATTTGAGCCGCCCGCCGAAACCGGGCACCTATTCATCCAGACTGGATATCTGGCTGGCGCCGGGCATGAACTGGTATCCGGTCCAGATCCGCAACACGGAGGCTAGCGGTGCGCTAACGACGCAGACCGTCTCCAATATTAAGATGACTGACAAATGAAAAACCTGAGTACTTTATGCGCGGCCTTGATGCTGTCGGCCGCAGTTCACGCAGCCGATGAACACCCGAGCGCCAAGCGCCCGACCAACCCGCCGCCATCGGCGGACTTGAGCTACAACCTGAAAATCAAGCAAAGCGGCCTGTCGCTGAGCGGCGTGGCCACAGTGCAGTGGCGCGCCGGCGATGGCAAATACAGCATCGTCACTGAAAGCCGCGCCGCCATCTTCGGCAAAGTGGTGGAGAACCGCAGCGAAGGTGCGATCGACGATTTCGGCCTGGCGCCGGTCTCCTTCTACGAAAAGCGCATCCGCAAGGACCCGTACACCACCTCCTTCAAGCGCGCCGAGAAGACTATTGCATTTACTGAAAGCGACGTCACCTACCCGATATTGGGGGGTGAGCAGGATCGCAGCAGCGCCCAGTGGCAACTGGCCGCGATGGCGCGTGCCACGCCGGACAAGTTCAAGCCGGGCAGCGAGTGGCATCTGTTTGTGGCCGGCCGCCGTGACGCCGAGCAGTGGAGCTTCAAAGTAGTGAAGACCGAGACCGTGGACATCGGCACGGGCGAGGTTAGCGCGGTTCATCTGGTCAAGGCGCCGCCGCCGGACGACAAGGGCCAGCAGGTCGACCTGTGGCTGGCGCCATCGCTGGACTGGTATCCGGTGCGCGTGCGCTTTAACGACAACGACGGCGACTTCGTCGACCAGACACTGGAAAAGGTCGTGAAAAAGTAGCCGCCTGCTATACTGGCGCCCCCGCGACAATGACGCTTTAATTGCAATTAATGCAATGGCGGGGAGCACAGAATGGCAAAGAATGATCGAACCTATAACTAGTGAAGCCGCACCGGACCCGCAGGTTCAAGACAGCCTGCAGGCCCACTTCCAGCCGCACATATCCGCCGACGAGATCGAGCAGGTCTACCACCTGAAGCGCGCGCAGCCGCTGCTGCAGGTGTTCACGGCCCTGTTCCACGGCGGTTTTGATGGCGTGCTGGTACGCCTGCTGGTGCTGCGCGAGCTGGCCTCGGACACCGCGTCGACCAGCTTCACCCGCCCGGACATCAACACCCGTCTCGCGTACCTGCTGCCAGAGTCGCTGGAGACGGTGCTGATGCGCCTGCGCTCCAACCAGCTGCTGGCCTGGGATGCGCAGCAGGCCGTGTACCGCGTTACGCCGATGGCGCGCAACGTGCTGTCGGCCATCGACGCGCTGCTGGCCTTGGGCAAAGAAGAAGACGACAACGCCGAAATGGGCTTCCTGCTGTCGCAGGTGGCCGGCGCCCAGGTGATGGGTGGCGTCACCGTCGACCAGCTGAATCACCTGCTGGGCCGTCTGGTGGAACTGACCGAGGAGTTTTCGGACGCGATTGCATCCGGCTCCGAATTCCGCCTGCGGGCCTCGCAGGCCAAGTGGCATATGGCGTGCGACTGGGTGGAGAAGGGCTCGGAAATCCTGCGCGCCATCACCACCGACGAAAACGCCGACAGCGCCACCCACAAGGCGGCGCAGGCCATCGGCCGCGCGCAATCGGCGCTGCTGAACATGCAGGGCATGTTCTCGCGCGCCCTGAACCAGATCGAGCGCCAGCGGGTGCACCTCGGCCAGTCCGGCCTGTCCACCACCGACATCAAGCGTTGGCTGCTGGAACACGAAGACCTGGCCTCGCTGGCCATGGACGCCATCGACCAGCCGGTGGTCCCGCTGTTCATGACGCCCGCAGAAATGATAGACGTAGCAGAAACTGAATTAATGGCCGACCGCGTAAACACCATCGTATCCAACGGCCTGCCGACCGGCACCGATGCACCAACCACCGTCAGCGAAGGCCCTGCCATGCAGCAGGAGCTGGACGACTGGCTGGCGCGCCTGTCCGACTTTGCCGCGCTGGGAAATTTCCCGAGCATCGCGGAAGAAGCACCGAAATCCATCCAGGCGCACGAATCGCTGCTGCCGGCATCGTTTGCCGTGGCCTCTTACCGCGCTTCGCTGCTGCCGCTGCTGGGCGACGCGGACGAAGCACGCCTGCAAGGCGCTACCGCCGCGCTGGCGCGCCTGCCGGTGAAGTTCGCGCCGCAAGATGAAATGGTCCAGCTGCCCGACCTCGAAGTAGCCGCCATGTCCCTAGCCTCCCTCTCACTGTCTTTGAATCCGGAAGGCGACAAGTCTGATGAATGACGATTCCCAAATCCTGATCGCGCGCCTGCTGTCGCATCAAACCCTGCGCCGCGACGATAAACTCGTGAAGCGCGTGCTGTCGGACGAACAGTTCCGCACCGAAGTTGACGCACGCCTGCTGGCCGTTGGCCTCAAGCTGCTGGACAACGTCTATGCCGACCACGTAACGGTGGCCCTGCACCGCGCCATCGAGCCGAAGATTTTCGGCGCCAAGGACGTCTGGCAAAACAATAATTTCGGCTTGTCGCGCGATGGCGTGGCGCTGCTGGTGGTGCTGTGGGCGCAGATCATCTTGCCCAAGCGCGAACGCCAGGAGACCCACCAGCACGCGGAGGACAATCAGAACGACATGTTCGGTACCGACAAGCCGCTGCCGCGCGCGGAAGACACTTCCATCGGCATTGCCTACAAGGCGCTGCTGGCGGACTTCGGCGATAAGCTGGGCAAGAAGACCCGTCTCGATATGAATCTTGGTATTTTGTCCAAGCTCGGTTTCATCGAGCGTCGCGGCGATGTGATCGTCGAAGGCCCGCTGCTGGACCTGCTGATGGATACCGACGTGCTGAAAGAGCGCATCGTCAACGGCGCGCTGGCCGACGTGTTTAAACGTTCGCCGCCGCAGATCGTCGCGGTGCCGCGCAGCGAGCCGCCGATTGAAGTTGAAGAAGAAATCCTGCCCGTCTTCGACGCGCCGCCGCCTGCACCCATCGTCATCGACGAAGACACTCCAGCCAAGGACTAAGCCATGTTTCACATTAAATCGCTAGAACTGGTCCACTGGGATTACTGGCAACGCATCAAGAACATCCCGCTGGACGCCAAGATCATCACCATCGCGGGCCAGAACGGCTCCGGCAAGACCACCTTGCTGGACGCGCTGCGCACCCTGTTCGGCCTCGATTGTTCGATGGGCCGCACGTATAAACACTATGCGCGCCACAGCGGCCAGCAAACCGCCTGGCTGCGCGCCGTGGTGGACAACAAGTCGATGGGCCGCCAGCTGTCCAACCGTCCGTTCCGCAGCTCCGGTTTCTTCAGCGATGATGAAGTCACGCTGTTCTGCCAGATCCAGAAAAACGGCGGCGACTGGAAGCGCCAGTACCTTATGCGTCCTGGTAACGTGCAGATAGAAGACATCGGCGAACCAGTCGGCGACTGGCTTGGCGTAGAAAACTACCGCAAGCGTTTGGCCATGGCCGGCCTGTCGCCGGCCATGGCCAAAGTGCTGGCGCTGGAGCAGGGCGAAACCGATAAGCTGTGCGAATACGCACCGCGCCAGTTGCTGGACCTGGTGTTCCAGGTGTTCGGTGACAAGGAAGTGCTGGACGCCTACGACGAAGCGAAACGCCATCAGCGCGACACCGAGACGGAGCTGAAACGCTTTGAAGCGGAACTGGAAGCTTCCAAGACCAACCTGGAAGGCCTGCGCCTGCGCGTCGCCAACTATCACCAGTGGGAAGACCTGAACAAGGAGCGCCGCAATCTGCAAGAGGAAGTGCTGCCGTCGCTGGAATATCACGAGGTACGCGAGAAGCACGCCAACATCAGCCGCCAGCTGCGCGAAGCACGCAAGCCGCTGATGCAGGCCGACGCGCAACTGGCCGACAAGCGTTCCATGCTGGCTGCACAAGCCAAGGCGCTGTCGGACGCGCAAAGCCACGAGACGGTGCTGGAGCAGGAATCGACCTCGCTGCAAACCCGCCTGACGCACATCAACGGCAAACTGAAGCCGCTGGAAAGCCTGATGGAGCAAAAGGCGCGTCTGGAAAAGCTGGCGTCGGACTCCGGTTCGGACCTGGCCGAAGTGGCGAAGACGCTGCAGGAAAAAGAAATCGAACTGGCACGCCAGCGCACCGCGCGCGACGCCGTCGCATCGAAGATCGCCGGCGAACTGTCGACCATCGCCGCGCTGCAAGGCAAGACTGCGATGCCGGAACCGGAAGCACAGCGCTCCATGCGCAAGGTGCTGAACGACGCCGGCATCGGCCACATGATGCTGTCGGACGTGGTGGAAGTGACCGATCCGAAATGGCAGGGCGCGATTGAAGGCGTGCTGTCTGGCTATGCCTCCGTGGTGCTGCTGGATAAATCGTCGGATGCCGCATCGGCTTACCGCCTGGCGGAGAAGGAGCGCTATCGCCACTTCATCGTGCCAGACCTGGTGAATGCGCCGAACGTCAAAGACGACACGCTGATGTCGGTGGTGAAGTTCTCGGCCAAGGTGCCGGCGTGGCTGGTAGAGCAGCTGTCGCGCATCACCCGCGTGGACAGTGTGGACCAAGGCGCCAAGCTGGGTAGCCATGAAGAATGGATTACGCCGGAAGCCTACCACCGCGAGCGTCGCGGCGGCCGCTCGCTGTTCGTGGAAGTCTCGCGCTACCGTTTCGGTTCCGCCGGCCGCACGCAGCGTATGGAAGCGATCCAGAAATCGCTGCCGGCGCTGGAGGCACAGGAAGATCAACTGACGCTGCAAGTGTCCAAGCTGGCGACCGAAATCAGCTCGCTGAAAACTCGACTCGCCGGGGTGGACGCAGCCAAGGAACTGGCTGCTCGCGCGGAAGAATTCGACGAAGCAGTACGCAATGCCGGGCCGCTGCGCGCCGAGCGCACCGAAGTTGGCGCGCGTTTGGGCGAGCTGCAAAACCTGGTCAAGACTGCCGTGGTCACGCGCACCCGCGCGGACACCACTTGGCAGAACGCGCGCTTTGCTTTGTCGGAAGCGGAAGCCGGTATGCGCCTGAATCACAAGCGCCAACTGGAGCAGCGCAGCGATCACGCCAAGGTGTTGCTGGGATTACGCAAGAGCTGGCGCAATATGCCGCAAGGCTGGCGTCGTCCTGCGCGCCGTGCCGCGCTGGTGAAGGAACACCAGAATGCGCACCAGGTCACGCTGCGTGTCCACAGCCTGGAAGCGAGCCTCGCGCGCAGCGACTGGGAACTGGACGCCACCGTGATCGACCAGTACCAGCGCCTGAACGACCAGCTGCATGCACGCCAGTCGGAAACCGAAGAGCGCCGCTACCAGAACAACCGCGCCATCGAAGCGACCGGCAATGCACGCGGCGCCTACATGGAGCGCCTGCGCTACACCATCAAGACCTACGCCGCCAACATCAAGGAGCTGGGGCAGCTGGCTGGCATTGAGGTGAGCGCGGATCCGGTGCGTCTGGAGAACGATGACGTGCAGCTGTCGCAAGCCGGCCTGCACGTGCGCTTCAAGTTCGACGGCAAGGGCGTGATCGGCATGAACGACGGTGAAGCGTCGGGCGGTCAGCAGGTGATGAAATCGCTGGTGCTGCTGATTGGCTTGCTGAAGTCGGAAGATGGTTCCGGCGGCTTCGTGTTCATCGACGAACCGTTTGCCCACCTGGATATTCGTAACATCCAGCTGGTCGGCGAGTTCCTGAAAAACACCGACGCCCAGTACCTGATGACGACGCCGCTGACCCATAACACCGACGTCTACGACCCTTCCGAACTGACGCTCATCACGAGCAAAAAGAAGAAGGACACGGAATGGGCGGCGCCTATCTTCGTGCTGCAGCGTCGCAAGCAGGAAGCAGAGAAGGCCGCAGCTTAATTCGCGAGTAGTTGATCGAGTTGCTGTGCCAGGAGGGCCGCGGTATCGCGGCCCTTTGCTTTTTGGACGGCTTCCACGTAGGGATCGCGCAGCTGGCGCAGTTCATCCACCGAACCGGCTTTTTCCACTTTCAACTGCAGGGGAAAGCCGCGCAGGCCCATGGTGCTCTTGATGGTCTTGTTATAGAAATCGTAAACTGAACGGAATTGCTGCACCGGGTCGGCAGCGGAGGGCGGCTCGGGCGGCGCCACTTCCTGCTCAGGCTCCGGCAACGAAATATAACTGGTAGCCAGCAGGATGTAGCCCTGCTCCTGCAGCTCCTGCAAGGCACTTTCCGTCAGGCCGAGTCCCGCCACATTGCGCAGCAGTTCTTCCTCCGGCCTGTGGCCGTCCACCAACACCAGCAAGGCACGCAAGCGCGAGGCAAGCTGGTATTTGCGAGTGGCAATTTCCTCGCGGCCCTTGGCGGTTTTATCGTAAATAGACGTGTTCATAACAGTGCTATGTGTTGCCATGCGGATATATCCAGCATATCACCAACTAAGATAGCACCGCCGGTTTATTTGATGTCGAAAATGTCAATTGGACGCGGTACCGGTTTCTGCGTGCGGCGCCACTGGACCAGCTGCCACGAGTACAGGCCGTAGAAACCGCCCAGCAAACCAAACAGCCACGGCGAAATCGGGTTGTCGAAGAAATCCGTCAGCGGCAGGCCGTTGTGCATGTGCAGGTAAGCCTCGAACAGGCGGTGGATCAGGCGGCTGATGAATAGCATCACCACCAGCAGGCCGAGCTTGCGGTCCTGGGTGTAGAAAAAGCCGTCCGGGCGATTCTCGAGGCGGCTGCGCTTAATACTGCGCTGGCCCAGTAGGGCACCCACCACCGCGCCAGCCGCCAGCGCTGCCATGGCGATCCAGTTGCCGAACACTTGCACGGCCACTGCCAGCACCATCCCCACCATCACGGCCAGCGTGGCATAGTGGCGCCACAACTCGGACTTGGTGCGCCCCAGTACCACCTTCAGGCGCGAGTAAATGCGCCAGACCGCCAGTGGCACCAGCAACAACAATACGAGTGTGGTCATTTCCATAATCTGTCCGAATGCGAAATCTTTAAAACCGTGATTGTACGGCACTCCATTGACAATCTCGGCTGGCATCAGCAAACTGGACCGCAGCAGCCCCGTTCGGACCGAAAGGATCTCCATGAACAAACCATTACCAATGCTGCCCCTGAATTTAGGCCTGATGGCCGCCTCGCCGCAAGCCGGCGCCCAAGAGGGTGGCTATCGCCTGCCGCCTGCTGTCTTGCAAGCCATCGTCGACGCGCCGCGCGCACCTGCCCTGAGCCTGAGCCCCCAACGTAACATCGTCGCAGTAGTGCAAACGCCGCCGCTGCCCGGCATCGCCGAAGTGGCGCAGCCGGAACTCAAGCTGGCTGGCTTGCGCATTAATCCACGTACCTGTTCTTCCTCGCGCTTTTCGTTCGGCACCGACTTGTCGCTGCTGGATGTGGGCACGCGCAAGGAGAGCCGCTTGCGCGGTTTGCCGCGCGGCTTGCGGCTGGCGGATTTGAGTTGGTCGCCGGACCAGCGCTATCTGGCTTTCACGCACATGGCGCTGAAGGGCGATCGCGGTGCGGTGGAGTTGTGGGTGCTCGATATCGAAGCACGCAAGGCGCGCAAGTTGTCGCCGCAGCCTTTGTCTGCGGTGCTCACGCGCGGCTTTAACTGGCTGCCGGATAGTAGCGGGCTACTGGTGCACTGGCGTCCGTCCGGCATCGGTAAGCCGCCGGTGGCGAGCGGAATTCCATTCGGCCCGATAGAGCAGGACAGCACGTCGGACGGCCATGTGCGCCAACTGCGCACCTATCAGGATTTACTGAAGAACGAGGAAGACGCGCGCCTGTTCGAGTACTACATCACGGTGCAGATGGCGATTCTGGATTTGCACGGCAAGGCGCGATTGGTCGGTGCGCCGGGGCAGTACTCGCGCACTTCGATTGCGCCGAGTGGAGAATACCTGCTCACGCAAAGTATCACGCGGCCGTATTCCTACATCGTGCCGGCATCGAGTTTCGGCGAGCGGCTGGAAGTGCGCGACATGCACGGCGAGGTAGTGCATCAAGTGGCCAACCTGCCGCTGGAAGAAGGCCTGCCGCCTGGGAACGACGCGGTGTCGGAAGGCGTACGCCATGTGTCGTGGCGTGCCGATGCGCCGGCTTCGCTGGTATGGACCGAGGCACAGGATGGCGGCGATCCATCGCGCGAAGTGATCGATGGCATCCGCGACCTGGTGCTGCTGCATGCGGCGCCGTTCCGCGAACCGCCGCGCGTGCTGGCACGCCTGACGATGCGCTACGCCGGCATCGCATGGGGGCGCGACGATGTAGCGCTGATTAATGAGCGCTGGCACAAGACGCGCGACTACAAGCAGTGGATGATCACGCCCGGTCATCTCTCCACGCCGCCGGAGTTAATTTACGCCGGTTCGTACGAAGACCGTTACAGCAGCCCCGGTTCGCCGGTGATGCGGGCGGATGTGAATGGCTTCCCGCGCTTGCTGATCGGCCCCGGCACCACACTGCTGCTGGATGGCGCGGGTGCGACGCCGGAAGGCGACCGTCCATTCATCGACCGTTTGAGTTTGACCACCAAGCAGAAAGAACGCCTGTTCCAGAGCGCCGCGCCGTATTTTGAAAATGTGGCAGCGGTGTTGAACGACGAAGGCACGCTGCTGCTTACCACACGCGAATCGCCGACCGAGCGGCCCAATTACTACCTGCGCGATTTAACCAAGCCGGAAGGCGAGCAGCTCACCGCGCTGACCAACTATCCGCATCCAACGCCGCAGTTGAAGGATGTGGTGAAAGAGCAGATCCGCTATCCGCGCAATGATGGCGTGGAGATGACAGCCACGCTGATGCTGCCACCGCAGTACGATGCAGCGCGCGATGGTCCGCTGCCGATGCTGATGTGGGCTTATCCGCAGGAGTTCAAATCCGCAGGCGCTGCCAGCCAGACCACGGGATCGCCGTATCGCTTTAACTCGGTCAGCTACTGGGGACCAGCGGTGTTCCTGGCGATGGGCTATGCGGTGCTGGATAACCCGTCGTTCCCGATTGTCGGCAGTGGCGACGATGAACCTAACGATACTTATCTGCCGCAGTTGGTGGCGTCGGCCGAAGCGGCGGTGGAGGAGGTGGTGCGGCGCGGTGTCGCGGACCGGCATCGCATCGCCATCGGCGGGCACTCATATGGCGCGTTCATGACGGGGAATTTGCTGGCGCATACGCGCCTGTTCCGCGCCGGGATCGCGCGCAGCGGCGCCTATAACCGTACGCTAACGCCGTTCGGTTTCCAATCCGAGGAGCGGCCGTACTGGAAGGCGCCGGATGTTTACCAGACCATGTCGCCGTTTAATAACGCCGACAAGATCAAGGATGCGATGCTGCTGATCCACGGCGCGGAAGACAGCAATTCCGGTACCTTCCCGCTGCAGAGTGAGCGCATGTTCCAGGCCATCAAAGGCTTGGGCGGCACGGCGCGGCTGGTGATGCTGCCGAACGAGTCGCACGCCTACCGCGCGCGCGAATCGATTATGCAGATGCTGTACGAAACCAATGCCTGGCTGGAGAAATACGTGAAGCACGCAACGGCGTAGAATGGACGCACAGTTCTTAGCCAGGAGTGATGATCATGAAATTATTCCACCGTGCCCCGGATCCTGTTCCCGTGGATGATCCTGCGCCGCCGCATGCTCCGCATCCGGTGCCGCAGGACGATCCGGTCCCGGATCATAATCCCAGCTAGTCGAAGGCCCAGGTGTAGAGCACATCCAGCGCGTTGTTGGTGCCGGTCTGGAATTGCAGCGTGATGCGCGGGTTGAGTTTGTATTTGAGCTTGACCAGGCTGGTCGCCGTTCCCGCACCCTGTTCAAAACTCAGGTAGGCGCGCGATGAGATACGCTTGCCGACTGTGACCACGGTATTCTGCAATCCCGTCGCTGCGCCGGCGGTTGAGGTACCTGCTGCTTGCCCCACGCCCAGTTCATCCACGCCCAATGCGTTTGCCAGTTTGCCTTGTCCCGCGCCGCCGAACAGCGCACCGGCCGCGGTGCTGAGCAAGGCCATATCATTTCCCGCCGTGTTGTCGATGCCATGGCCCAGTACCAGCCACGCCAGCTTGTCGCTGTCCGAGACGGTCGGCGTGGACACCAGCTTGGCCTGCGGTGCCAGTGCGGTGCCGCGTACTTCCACGCCGGCTTCCACATTGGTTTCACTCAGTGCTTCGCCTTCGGGGCGGCGGCGTACGGCGAGGATGTTGAGGCCCGGGTTGTCGTAGGCGCCGGTGAAGTTGATCACGCCGCGATCAATCGCCAGCTTCTGTCCATACGCCGCATAGGTGCCGCTCACCACGCGGATGCTGCCGTTGACGCGCGGTGGGCGGCGGTCGGCCACGCGGATGCGCACCGTGCCTGCCAACTCGGCGTCCAGCCCTTTGCCTTTGAGTTTGAAGTCGTTGCCGAGATCCGCTTCGACGTCGATATTTAGTGGCATGCCTTGCTGCGTTTTCACCGGTGCTTTGCCTTTGCCGAGGATCACCACGTCGTCGCTTAGTGTTGGCGTGTCGGCGCCGGCCAGTTCGATGCTGGCGCGGTCGGCGCGCAGTTTGCCGTCCAGCTGGAAGTGCTTGGCGTCGCGTGTCAGGCTGGTGGTGCCGCTGATGGTGAGGATGCGGTCGGGGCGTGACAGTACTTCGAGTTTGTCGGCGCTGAGTTTGAGCTGCATGGTGGCTTCGTTGCCGGCGTAGCGTATCCAGCCATCGGCTTGGGCACGTCCTTCTGCACCGTCGAAAGCGAGTTTTTGCAGTTGCAGCTGGTCGCCGGTGAGGTGGGCTTGCAATTGGCCGTTGCGTAGCTTGATGCCTTGGTCCAGCCAATTGACGCTGAGTTTTTCACCGGTGATGTCGCCGGCCAGCTGCGGTGCGGCGATGGTGCCGGTACCGCTGATGGCCATCTTCAGCGTGCCGTCGATTTCGAGGCCGGGCTGGCCGGCCAGTGGCGCGAGCCAGGCGAGGGAGCCCATATTGGCGCTGCCGTTTAACGTGAAGGTGCTGTCGTCGGCCAGACGGCCGTCTTGCAGCTGGGCGCTGCCTTCGAGTTTGGCTTGGCCGGCGCGGGTGCCGTCGACGTTGAGCTGCACGCGCAGCGTGCCGTCGTTGACGTCAGCGCGGGCGTCCAGCGTTTTCAGGCCGAGGGCTTGCGGCAGGTCGGCGCCGGTGATGGTCAGGTCGCCCTGCTCGCGGTAGACGTGGACGTTGCCGGCCAACGTGCGGGAGGCCGCTTGCAGGTTGATGCCCCAGTCGGCGCCGATGGTCATGCTGCTGCGGACGTTGTCGCGCCAGGCTTCGGAGAGTTGGGCCAGGTAGTTGACCGGCACGCCGGCGGCTTGGCCTTTGCTGCGCCAGGTGCTGGCGTTTTTTTCGAGGTAGTCGATGCGCACCGAGCCGGCGGGCAGGTTGATGGTGGTGCTGCCCAATGCGATCTGTTCGGGCTTGAGCAGGCCGGCGACGCCGGTGTCTTCCGGCGCGACCAGTTTCAGCGGCGCTGGCGCGGCGAGGGTGAGGGCAAAGCGGCCACGGTTTTGCAGGGTGTCGATGGCGCCGGTCCAGGTGTCGTTGGCCCAGTTGCCTTTGACGCGCAGCGCGGCGTCAAAGTCTGGATTGGCGGCGTTGAGCTGGATGACGTGCGCCGAGCGCGTGCCGCTGGTTTGTAGCCGCAGCTTGTCGAGCGAGATGGCTGGCGACACGTAGCGCGTAATCTCAATGTCGCTCACCAGCGGCACGTCGGCCATGACCTCAGCCGCCGCGCCACCGCGCACCGCGCTACGAGCCGCGCCGCCCGTCGCACCACGCGCTGCATCGGCCGCCGCTATGCCGCCGGTCGCGCCGGTTGCCATCGCAATCGTGTTGCCGAGCGTGGCGTTGCCTTTGATGCTGCCGATTTCCTGCTGGCCCGGTGCGCGCAGGTTGCTGCCGTTGAGGGTAAGCGCGAGGGCGGGGCGGGCGCTGGTGCCGGACAGGGTGCCGCTGGCTTGCAGTGCGCCGCCGAACTGCGGTCCGAGCGCGCCAAGTTGCGGCGCGTCGAGCTTCCACTCCAGCTTATCGAGCGCGCTGCCAAAGCTGCCCTTGGCCTGCAAGCTGTTGGATGCCAGATGCAAGTCCACATCCGCATTGCTCACACTCCCTTTGGATGCCGACAGCTTTGCATAGCCCGACAACGGCGCATTGGCAAACGTCGAGGGCTGCAAGGTCAGGTTCACGCCCGCGCGCCAATCGCTGGTCAACCGCGCTTCCGCGCTGAAGGCCGCATTCACTGCACCCGCCTGCGCCGCGCCAAACGACGCAGGATTCAAGCGCTGCACGCTGCCGTTCATTTTCAACTCCGGCGTGCCCTTAGCCACCACCACATCGCCGCTGGCGTGAATCAAACTGTCCGACGGCCGCTTGGCCGACGCAAAGCCTAGTCCTTTGGCGTCAGCTTCAAAGCTGCTGCGCGGCGCATCGAGCGTGCCGGTGACTGCGCCGCTGGCGGCAATCGCGCCAAGCAAATCGCTGCTCACTGCCGACAGCTGGCGTGCATCGATCTTCCAGCGCAGTTGCTCGCCTGGCGCGCCGAAGCTGCCGCTGACATCTGCCGTGTTCTGCGCCAGCGACAGGTGCGCATCCACGCCGCTGATGTGCTTCGCGTCCGCATTCAGCTTGCCGTTGCCAGCCAGCGGTTGGCCCATCAACTTGCTGGTCTTGATCTGGAAGCTTGCTGCCACCTGCCACGCCGGCGTCAGCGCGCCGCTGGCGTTGATGTCCGCATTCAGGTCCGCAATTGGGTAGCCGCTGCCTAGCGCGGACGGATCGAAATGATCGGTGGTCAGTTTGGCGCTAAAGGCTTGTTTGTCTTTCAGTGACAGCTGACCGGTGGCGCTGATGCTGCCTTTCTTTGCTTGCAGGCGTGCCTGATGCAGTTGCAGCAGCGCGTCGGCCAGCGTGGCTTGCAGGTCGAGGCGCAGGCCTTTGTCGGCCAGTGCCGCAGATAGCGTTTGCTTCTTCGGCGTGCTGGTGAGCGTGATGTCGCCGGCGACGGCGGTTTTATTAATGCTGGTGTGGAGGTTCTTCAGGTCGATGCGGTCGGTGTGCAGCTTGAAAGTGGCGGCGTCGATGCCGGCTTCCGGGCCGCTGCGCTGGATCTTACCGCCGCCGGTGAATTTTCCTGCCGGGCCGAGGTCTAGCAAAACGTTGTCCAGCAGGGAGGTGGTGAGGGTGCCGTCCAGGCGTCCGCTGAAGGTTTGCAGCGGCAGGCCATCGCGGTCCAGCGGTGCGGCCTTGCCTTGGTTGATCAAGGCGAATTGGCCGGAGAGTTTTTGGTCTTTGGCGATAACGGCGTTCAGTTTGAGCCCGAATTTCGCCTGCGGCCAGGCGGCGTCGAAGCCCGCAGGGTCAAGATCGCGGCCGGTCAGGTCGATGGAGTGCAGGATGATCGTGTCGAACGGCGCCAGCGTCACCAAGGCCTCGCCGCTCGCGCCATTGGCCGAACCCTGCGCCTTCAACTGCAGCAGCGCCAGATCGCCGCTGGCCTGTACCGCCAGCTGCGCGCCGCCCGCCGTCGCGCCGCTGGCCAGCGTCGCTTTGCCTTGTAGTGCGAAGGGCTTGGCGCCGGCGATGGCGGCTTCTGCATTGATGTCGCCGAACGCCGTGTGTGCGGAGGCGTCCTGCACGTGCCACGCCGTGCGATCACCATCGAGCTTGAAGCGCAGGCGCTCAATCACATCGCTGCCACTCTCGCTGGTCAACGTCAGCTTGTCGAGCCGCCCGTCGGAGATGCTAAGTTTGATCGGCGAGGCCAGTGACGCAGGCATGGTCGACGGCGTTGAAGGCCCCATACTCTGCACGAGCAAGCTACGCGCATGCAGCTCGCTAATCGTCAGCCCTTCCGAAAAATACTGCAACGGCGACCAGTTGATATCAATCTGCTCCGCCGTCACCACGGTGCCTTCACTGCGATACACCAGCTTATCGATATGCATGCGGTGATACAGCGAGCCACTCACACCGGTTACCGTAATCGTGCCACCGCTGGCAGTGGAAATCCGCTGCACCAGCTGCTGCAAGGTCGACTCCCGTCCCAGCAGCCAGAAAGCACCAAACAACAGCGCGGCCAGCAGCGTAAATCCGATCGCCAGACGTTGCGGCCAACGCCGGCGTGGCAAAACTGCTTTGTCGTCTTGATCAGCCATCAGAAAGTGAATCCCAGCGAGAAGTGCAAACGATATTTTTGAACCGCGTGGCCATACGCGATGTCCACATTGATCGGCCCCACAGGACTCTTCCAGCGCGCGCCAACACCATAGCCCGATTTTGGATGCAAGGAACTGAAGGTATCACCCGCATTACCCGCATCGTAGAAAATCGCCGCGCCATACGCAGGCTTGAACCAGTACTGGTATTCCGCACTCGCCGTGGCCAGATAGCGCCCGCCAGTGGTCGCGCCATTCACCGGTACGCCCAGCTCTTGGTAGGCATAACCGCGCACCGACTGGTCGCCACCGGCGCGGAACAGATACACCGCTGGCACGCCACTCTTGTCGCGCGACGCCAGCGCCCCAGCCTCGCCACGGAAAATTGCATTCGAACTGGAACCCAGCGGCAGGTAGGCCACGCCGCGCAGATAGCCGCGCACAAACGCTTCATCGGTCAATATCGGCAGCAGCGCGCCGCCCAGCTGCGCGTTCAAGGCGTAGCCCTTGGTCGGGAACAGCAGATTATCCAGCTTGCGCCAGGTAACGCCATACGTCAGCGGCAAACTCTTACTCTGGCTGGACGGGATGCCGCCGATAGACTTGGTCTCGGTCAGCAGCTCCAGCGTCAGGTTGCGCTCCAACAGCGGCGTGCCCCAGGTGCGCTTGCCGGCGATACTGGCCACGCTGGTCACCTCGCCCGAAATATCGCTACGCTCAAAGGACGCGCCGATACTGTCGTTGTAGCCTTCCGGCGTAATCGGGAAGTAGAAATTGCTGCTGGCCGTCTGCTTCTTGGTCTCCAGCGTCAGCGCGCTCTTCATGCGCAGGCCGAACACCGACAAATCGTCATACGTCAGCGATGCACGGTTACCCGTGTTGGTCGAATAACCCACACCGGCGCTGACGTTCTTGCGCTTGTTCTCCACCACGCGCACCAGCAGCGGCAGGGGCGCCATCGTTGCCGCTGCATTCTGCTCCGGCGTCATCGAAGCCGCGTCCAGCTGCTCGCTCAGGATCGCGCTCATGTCGCCGCTCACTTCCACGCTGGCGAAATAGCCGGTGTCCTGCAAGCGCGATTGATACGACTGTAGCGCTGCCTCGCTGTAGTAGTCGCCGGAATGAATCTGATTCAGGTTGCGCACCACCGACTCGGGATAGCGCTTCAAGCCCTCGATGCGCAATTCGCCGAAGCGCATCTCCGGCCCGCTGTCGATCACCACGTGCAGGTTAGCCAGACGCGCCTCCGGATCGACCGTGGCCTGGCTATCCACCAACTGCGCGCGCGGGTAGCGCGTCTGCACCACCGAGCGTAACAGCGTGCGCTTGGCCGATTCCCACTCATCCTGCCGGAACACGCGGCCTTTCTTCAGCGTCCATGTGTCCTTGAGCGCATTCACTTCGGGATTGGCGGCAAAGCCTTGCAGTTCGAGATCGATTTCGCCCACGCGCACCGGTTCGCCCGGCTCCGCCTTGACCTGCACCAGCGGCACGCCGGTCTCGCGGTCCAGCCGCGCGCTGATCACTGGCGAGTAGTAGCCATCGGTCGCCACCAGCGTGCGGATTTGTTCCGGCGCCACGCGCACCAGCCGTTGCAGCTGTTCGCGGTCGATGCGGTCGTTGCCGCGAAAGCGCACCAGGTCCAGGTTATGCTCCAGCAGTTCGCGCACATCGCCCGGGGCATCGATATGGACCTCGTACTTGAGGCCTTCCGCTGCCAGCACCGACCCGGCCAGCATGGCCGTAGCAAGGCCGCCGGATACTTTTGCCACAACTTGTGCCAAAATTCGTGATCCTGCCCGTTTTTTTGCTGGCGATGCCGGTAACATGAGACTCCATAAGGTGTACGCTAGTGAGTATGTTACCGGATCGCCCCAAAAGATGGCGTACTAATAATATTGCTTCATCTGGAAAGAACTATGCTGCCTACCGATTCCGCCCTGGTCCTGTTTAGCGGAGGTCAAGACTCCACCACCTGCCTCGCCTGGGCGTTGAAACATTACGCGCGCGTTGAAACCATTGGTTTTGACTATGGCCAGCGCCACGCGGTCGAACTGACTGTGCGTCCGACACTGCTGCAAAGCCTGCGCGAACAATCATCCGACTGGAACGCCAAGCTGGGTGAAGACCACATGATCGACCTGTCGCTGATTTCGGCTATCTCGCAAACCGCGATGACCCACGATATCGCCATCGAAACGCAAGCCAATGGCCTGCCGAATACCTTCGTCCCGGGCCGCAACCTGCTGTTCATGACCGTTGCTGCCACCGTGGCCTATCGCCGCGGCCTGACGGTGCTGGTGGGCGGCATGTGCGAAACCGATTTCTCCGGCTACCCGGACTGCCGCGACGACACCATGAAGGCGCTGCAGGTCGCCCTCAATCTCGGCATGGACACCCGCATCAAGCTGGAAACGCCGCTCATGTGGCGCGACAAAAAGCAGACCTGGGAACTGGCGCAGGAACTGGGTGGCCAGCGCCTGGTGGACCTGATTCGTGACGGCACCCACACCTGCTACCTCGGCGAGCGCGGTGCGCTGCACGATTGGGGCTATGGCTGCGGCACGTGCCCGGCCTGTGCGCTGCGCGCCCGCGGTTATCACCAGTACGTGGGCACCGAGGTGTAAATGCTCACCAACCCCCAGGCACGGCTGCGCCGTTTGCTGCAGGATCTGCTGTCACCAGCGATCTTGCCGGCATTGGTGCTGAGCGGCTGCCTGGGTGTGACGGCGGTGTTGTGGCATAGCGCCACCGCCGATGCGGAGCAGGATGCGCAAGCCGATTTCGATGGCCGTGTGCGTGAACTGGTGAATAACCTGGACCAGCGCATGCAGACCTACGTACAGGTGCTGTATGGCGTGCAGGGTTTGTTCACCAGCTCCCAGCACGTCGACCGCGACGAATTCGAAACCTACCTCACCGGACAGGACCTGGATCACCACTTCCCCGGCATCCACGGCGTCGGCTACATGCAGCTGATCGGCACCCACCAGCTGGACGAGCACGAGGCCATCGTGCGGCGCAGCGGCTATCCCAGCTACCACGTGTTCCCGCGCAGCGCGCGGCCGTGGCATGCGCCCATTGTCTACCTCGAACCGTTTAACGAAAACAACCGTCTCGCCTTTGGTTTTGACGCCGCCTCGGAACCGAGCCGCCGCGCCGCGCTGGAGCAGGCGCGCGATTCCGGCCAGCCGGCCATGAGCGCCAAGGTGCGGCTGGTGCAGGAAGCTGGCACGCCGGAGCAGGTGGGCTTTTTGATGGTGCTGCCTTTGTATAACCATCCGCAGCCGACCCACACGCTGGCGCAGCGCCGCGCCGCCATCAGCGGCTGGGTGTTCGCACCGTTCCGCACTGGCGATTTGATGGCCGGCCTTGGCGGACCGCGCGCCGCCGCGCTGGATGTGGAAATCTACGACGGCGACGCCGTCTCGCCGGAAGCGCTGATGTATGACAGCGTGTCCAATGCCGGCGCCAAGCTGCGCTCCACACTGCAGCAGATCAGCACCGCCAATCACCGCTGGACGCTGCGCATCTCGATGCTGCCCGTACCGGCATCGGCGCGTAGCGACAAGGCACAGCAGATTGCCGCTGCCGGCATAGCACTCAGCATGCTGCTGGCGTGGCTCACATGGCTGCTGGCGCGCGGCCGCGTGCGCGCGCGCGAAGGGCTGGAACGCAGCCACGCGCTGGCCGAGGAACTCAAGGAAGGCCAGGCCACGCTGATGGTGATGGCCGACAGCGCGCAGCGCAGCCAGGCGGTGTTGCGCAGCATCCTGGACTCTACTATCGACGGTATTTTGGTCGATAACCTGCGCGGCACGGTGCTCAATTCGAACCGGCGCTTCCGCGAGTTGTGGAATGTGCCGGAGCAGCTGGACTGGCAAAGCGACGGCGCGGTGCTGATGACGCATATGTGCGCGCAGCTGCGCCATCCCGAATGCGGCCTGCGGCTGGATGAACCGGCGCAATTGACGCTGCCCGGTGTGCAACGCGGCACGCCGGTAGAGGAGGAGCACGAAGTACTGCACCTGAAGGATGGCCGGGTGATCGAGAAGACCACCCGTGGCCTGCACCTGGGCAGCGAGCCGGCGCGCATCTGGTCCTTCCGCGACATCACTGAGCGCACCCGCATCGAACAGCGCGAGCAGACCCGCCGCCATGTACTGGAACTGCTGGCCACCGGCGCACCGCTGCAAACCATCCTGGAAAGCGTAGTGCAGGGCGTGGAGGCGGACAACGAGGAGATGCTGTGCTCCATCCTGCTGCTCGACGAACATGGCGAGCATTTGCTGGTGGGCGCGGCGCCTAGCCTGCCAGCCTTCTTCAACGCTGCGATACACGGCAAGGCGATCAACAGCGGCGTCGGCGCCTGCGGCCAGGCCATCCTCACGCGCAGTCGCGTGATCGTGGAAGATATCCGCAGCGCCCCTTCGTGGGCCGAGTACCGCGACCTCGCCATGCAGGCCCGTTTGGGCTCGTGCTGGTCCGATCCCATCGTCAGCACCAGCGGCACGGTGCTGGGCACTTTCGCGATTTATCACCGCGATGCGCGCTTGCCCAGCCTTGCGAATATCGCCCTGATCGAGCAGGGTTCGCGGCTGGCCGGCATCGCCATTGAACAAGCGCAGGCTGCGGTGGCCTTGCGCGCGGGCGAGGCGCGTTTCCGCAGCCTGTACGACCATGCGCCGGTGGCGCTGTGGGAGCAGGACTGGTCGGCATTGCGCAGCGCGCTGGCGGAATTCGAGCTGTCCGGCATCGACGACCTGGCTGCGTACTTGCAAGCCAATCCGAGCCAGCTGCGGCGGCTGGCGTCGCTGGTGCGTATCATGGACGTGAACGCGGCTGCGCTGGAGCAGGTGGCGGCGCCGCCGGGCCGCAAAGACCTGGGCCGCCTGACGCTGGCGCAAAACTTCGACGCCGCCGCCATGCCGAATTTTGCCCGCGCCGTCACCGCGCTGGCGCAGGGCCAGCACTTCTTCGCCTGCGAGGGCAGCTTCGAGCGGCTGGATGGCGTGGCCCGCCTCAACGAACTGACTTTGCTGGTGATGCCGGGCCATACCCATAGCCTCGATTTCGTGATCGTCTCGACGCTCGACATCACCGAACGGCGGCGCATGGACGATGAGCTGCGCGTGCTGGCCACCACCGACTTCCTCACCGGCCTGCCGAACCGGCGCGAATTCATGGGACGCCTGCAGGAAGAAGAGGGCCGCTTGCAGCGTGATATCGGCGCCTGCGCGGCGGTGCTACTGCTCGATATCGACCACTTCAAGCGCATCAACGACGAATATGGCCACGCCGCCGGCGACGCCGTACTGCGCCAGCTGGCCGATTTGATGCGCGAAGGCCAGCGCAAGATCGATATGCTGGGCCGCATCGGCGGGGAGGAGTTTGCGGTGCTATTGCCCGGCACCGATCTGGATGCGGCGGCGGTGTTCGGCGAGCGCCTGCGGCAGCGGGTGGCGCAGACACCGATGCAGCTGGATGACGGCCTGACGCTGGACATCACTATCAGCATCGGGATTGCGGCGATGGGCGGGAAAACCCCGGGCGGCGATCCTGCTTTGATCCGCGCCGACCAGGCTTTGTACTGCGCCAAGCGCGGCGGGCGTAACCGGGTGGAATTGATGGATGTGGAGGCGGATCGGCCGGGGCTTCAAGTCCCGGCCGCTTCCGGTTGAAACCTTAGACTGGTTGTTCCAGCATGGCTTGCTGGCGCAGCTTGCGTGGGCGGCTGACCAGCAGCCAGTACAGGCCGATCGGGATCAGCAGCGGCAGCAGCAGGGGCGAGACCGCCGCCACGGCCACCACAGCTGCCAGCGCCACACCGAACACGGCCAGGATGCCGAGGCTGGCGAACAGCACGCACAGGAAGATCGCCACGCACACCATCACCACCGCCGCCAGCAGCATGCCCATGCCGCCGAACATCACGCCCAGCACCGCGCCCAGCGGGCCGTTGAATTCATCGCCGTCGATGTTGACGGACATGCCGTCGCCGAAGATCGACTGGCAGGCCATCGTGGCCAGCAACAGGATCAAGGTAGCGAGTATCAGTTTTTTTGCGGTGCTGTTCATAGCGTTCCCCGGTGTGTTTTGTTGATGGTTGAACTGTACCGGCGCGGGCCGGCACGGGCCATCGGATTGCGACGAAGTGGCGGATTGGCGGGATGGAACGCCTGCCAGCGAAGACAAGCGGTGAAGGGCTGAGAACGGACCTTGATTTAAAGTTATGGTGGTCTAAACTGATAATCTCACTTGCACATGGAGGGCATCAACATGGCTTGGCTAGCATTGAGCGAGGGGCAATCGATCCCTTCCTCCCGTCCAACGACGAGGCGCCAGCGTAGCGCCCAGCGCCTCTCAGGTGGTCCCAAAGGTCCGCCGTCGGCGCCTCCAACGATACCGCCGATCATCATCACGCCATTCAGCTACCAGATGCCGGAGCCGGCGATTGACCCGCGCATCACGCCGCTGAAGCCGCCCATCACCGAGCGGCCGCCCTGCATGACCTGTTGAGGTTGCCAAGCGCCAAAAGAAAAAGCCCGCTGCTGCGGGCTTTTGATGTTTTGCACGCTTATGCGCGGCGGCGCCGTGCCGCTACACTCACCAGGCCGAGGCCGGCCAGCAGCATGGCATAGGTTTCTGGTTCCGGTACGGCGGCGATGTAGGAGTGGTTGTCGGTCTCGAACGCGTCCTGGTTCGAGCTGAAGGTCACTTTGGTGATCGGCGCGGCGCTGTAGAAGTTCATGTAGAAGCCTACGCCCTGGTTGCCGTCCACTGCCACGCCGGCTTTCCCTGCCATCTGGGTGCCGGTGATGGTCTCCGCACCTGCACTGGTGTAGAAGGTGACGGTGTTATAGGTGTCAGGCGAGCTCATGTAAAAGCCGAAGTAGCTGACGCCGAGGCCGCCAAAGGTCACGCTGGACGAAGATACCTGCCCGTGCGAGGTGCCGACCGAGAAGAAGTCGGTGGTGTCGTTGAACGGCTCAGCGGCATAGCCTGAATTACCCGGGGCGGCGATCAGCGCAGCGGCGCTGTCGTAGGTGGCAAAACCGGTCGGCAGCACCTGGCCGTCGAAGGTATTGGTGACCAGGCCAGGGCCCGGGTTCAGCGAAGTCAGGCCCGACGTGGCGTTATAAGTCACGGTAGCTTGGGCGCCGAGCGCGGCGCCTGCCAGGCTCAGGCCCAGCAAGAGTTTGGCGATGGTCATGAACATTCCTCTATTTTCATTTGGAAACGGGTAATTGCAAATTAATAATAGTAATGATCAGGATGCAATTCTATTTGAGTTTTAGAATGTTTCGTCGGTAAAAGTGTCTTTTAACGTAAAACTGTTAAAAATTATGACGCCAGCCCAGTACGGCGCCCTTGAGCGTGGCGCCAGCTTGCGTGCCCAGGCTATTGATCGCGAAGTCCGTCACACCGTTGCGCCGGTTCGACAAATGGCTGTAGTAGGCATAGGCAGCGGTGCGCTTGGAGAAGCTGTACTCGTAGCCAGCGGTGGCGTGGGTGGCGCCGGTTTCCGCACCCTTGCGAAGGTAGCCGATGGTGGCGCCGTCCGGCGCACTGCCGCTGCCATCGCCCGCATGGCCGACGCCCAGCTTGAAGCCGTGGCGGCCACGCTGGTGAGTCAGTGAGAGGTAGAGGTCGCTGCGCTCCAGCGTGCCGGCAGCGGTCTGGTAGCGCAGCCGTTCCGCCGCCAGCGCCACACGGGTGTCGCCGTAGCGGTAGGCGGCCGCCAGCTTGGCGGCACTGTCGTTCAGGCCCACGCCCTGGTATTCGTGATGGCGTTCATAGGCGGCGCTGGCATACCATGGGCCTTGTTCGTAGATCACGGCGCCCGAGCTCAGGGACGGCTTGGCGCCATTGGGCGGGCGCTCTTCGCTGACGCCTTGCGCCACGCGCAGTTGCAGGCCGTTCCAGAGCGGCGTCCAGTAGTGCACGCTGTTTTGTTGGCGGCGGTCGAAGGAGGCGGTGTCGCTGGTGTTGTTGACGGTGGCGGCGGCGCCATTGCCCATGATGCTCATGTAGCCGGCTGTGGTCGGGTACCAGGGATCGAGTCCGGCGGTGGCGCCGTTGTAGGGCGTCACCCAGTTGCCCGCAAACAGGGTGCCGGCCGGGCTGCTAATGCCGATGCGGGTGTCGCGCGCGGCCGGGCTGCCGGCGCCGGTGTCGGGCGACAAGGTGCCCTCGATCTGGAACAGCGCCTTGAGGCCGCCGCCGAGGTCTTCCTCGCCGCGGAAACCCAGCACCGAGCGATTATTGCTCAGGCGAGCGACGTGGGTACTGTCGTTTTGCAGGCTTTCCAGCCCGACATTCAGGCGGCCATAGACCTGGATAGCGTCTTGGGCAGAGGCGCTGCCGCACAGGGCGGTGAGCAGGGCGGGAAGAATTTTGCGCATGGTTGCCGGGTTCCTATTGTTGTTGCGGTGTGAGCCGCTTATTATTCCACCCCGACTTTTCTTTCGAAACGACCATAAGTATGAGCAACGATTACCCCGATTCAGATGACGGCGCCCCGGTGCAGGAAGACCGCCTTTGGCAAGGCAACGGTTGGACCGCGCGCGTGATTAAAAACGACGATGACGACGGCTGGGCCGTGGCCATGATCAAGGATGGCGAACCGGAACCGGCGCTGGTCGGTCCGTGGACCATGGGCCGCGACAAGAAAAATCCCAAGCCGCTGGACGTCAACGCCTTCAACACCCTGGTCAAGACCGCCAACGAAGTGATCCGCCGCCACGAGCAGCAGCTGCACGCGCAGTTGCACAAGAACGTCACGGTCGGCACTGACGACGGCCCGGTCAAGGTCTGCCTCGACATTACGCCGGACGAGGACGACCCTTACGCCACCCTCAGCGCCTTCGACCAGTACGGCGAAGAGCTGGCCAAGGTACGGGTTGCACCGACCTTTAAACTCAGCGTAACAAGCGCTTCCGCATGGATAGAAAACGGCTTCCGTAGACCCTAGGAAACGTGTAAATGGATGTCCTGGTGTTGAAAGGCTGGTCGGTGCGCTGGCTGCGCGACGACAGCGCAAATCGCAGGACCTGAGCTAAGCTGAGCTTCACGCCCCGCTTCACGGTGCTGGCCCAGCGGGGCCCTACCTGCTAGTATTTCCTATGCGCATGCCTCACATGGCTACAAACATAGGAAAATTGATGGAAAGTCGACTCTCCCGGCTGGAAGCCGTTCAAACTGTATTGCTCGAAATCGGGCAGAAATCCAGTAGCTGCACCGATATCAGTGAATTCCTGCAGGCCGTGCACGCGGCGCTGGGCCGCATCATGTATGCCGCCAACTTCTTCGTGGCGCTGAGCGACCATGAAAAGCCCGCCAATATGGTGCGCTTCGTCTACTTCGTCGACGAGCTGGACGAGGCGCCCAACCGCGACGAACTGTTTGAACTGGTGGCCGGCGAATCGCCGACTGCCGCCGTGATCCTGAGCCGCGAAGCCATCGTCATGACGGCAGCCGAGCACCATTCCAAACGTGAAGACAACGCCGGCTTCGGTATCGGCACGGTGGCCGAGCACTGGATGGGCTGCCCGCTGTTCGACCACAACCACCAGGTGCTGGGTGCGGTGGTGATCCAGAGCTACGACAAGCAACACACTTTCAGCGATGAAGACCAGGCGCTGTTCGCGTCGATCGCCAACCACGTCTCCAGCGCGCTGCAGGGCTTGCAGAGCATGGACCGGCTGGAGCGCGCAGTGCAGGAGCGCACCGTCCAGCTGCAGTACGAGGTGGCCGAGCGCCGCCGTGCCGAAAACATCCAGCGCGGCCTGTATGAGCTGGCCAATCTGTCGGCCACGGCCACCGGCGGCAGCCGCCTGAATATGCGCTTGCACCAGATCATCAGCGAGCTGGTGCCGGCCAAAAACTTCCTGATGGCGCTGTACCATCCGGACACGCAGGAAATCAGCATCCCGTATTTTGTCGATGAAAAGGACGAGCATGCGCCGGTCAAGCGCTTCGACTATGGCGTCGGCATGTCCTCGTATGTTTTGCAGCGCAAGCAGGCCATGCTGCTGGACCGCGCCAGCTTCCAGGCGCTGATCGATACTGGCGAGATGGAGCATCCGCTGGGCCACACCGGCATCGCCAGCTGGATGGGCGCACCGATGCTGCTGGGCGACCAGGCTTACGGCGTGATCATCGTGCAGAGCTACGACGACAGTGTGCAGTACACCCAGGCCGACCTGGAGATCCTGGCCTTCATGGCCAGCCACGTGGCGGTGGCCATCGCCCGCATGCAGGCCGACCGCCAGATCCGCCTGTCGAAGGAACAGCTGGAAGAGCAGAACGCCGCGCTGGAAAGCGCGCTGACCTCGCTGAAGGATGCGCAGGGCGAACTGGTGCGGCAGGAGAAGCTGGCCTCGCTGGGCCGCCTGGTAGCTGGTGTGGCGCACGAAATAAACACCCCGCTGGGGATCTGCGTCACCGCCACCAGCCACCTGGTGGAAGAGCTGAAGCTGACGCGTGAAGAGATGGCCAACGGCACGCTGGATGAAGATGGCCTCAACCAGTTCTTCGACATCATCGACCAGTCGCTGAAAATCATGACCACCAACACCCAGCGCGCGGCAGCGCTGGTGCGCAGCTTCAAGCAGGTGGCGGTGGACCAGTCATCGGACGACATCCGCAGCTTCAACCTGCGCAAATACCTGGACGAAGTGCTGCTGTCGCTGCAGCCCAAGCTGAAGGGCAAGCCGATCCACGTCGAGATTCAGTGCGAAGACCAGATCAACATGGCCAGCTTCCCCGGCGCCATTTCGCAGATCGTGACCAATATGGTGGTCAACTCGCTGGTGCACGGCTTTGAGGAAGGGCAGTCGGGCAAGATCAAAATCAGCGGCAAGGTCGATGGCGATTTTGTCGATTTCGAGTACAGCGACGACGGCGCCGGCATGGACAGCGGTACCCTGGCGCAGCTGTTCGACCCTTTCTTCACCACCAAGCGCGGCTCGGGCGGCAGCGGCCTCGGCGCTCACATCCTGTACAACCTGGTGACCGGTGCGCTGGGCGGCACGGTGAAAGTGGTGAGCGCGCCGGGCATGGGCTTGCATTACAAGCTACGTTTCCCAAAAATCAAACGGAAGTAGGACAAGTTTAACGAGAAGGCTGGCTGCGTCGCCTGTATCAATTGACCAGCCTCTCGAGAGACTTACCATGTTTTCCATTTCCGCCATCAGCTCCTCTTCTTCCGCGTCCAGCGACGCCTATCAGGATTTCCTGCAAAAGAAGGTGGAACTTGCCAAGAAAAACGCCGCAGCGCTGGATGCGTTGTCGCAGCGCGCCGACCAGGACCAGAAGGCGCTGGCAAGACAGCGCGTGGTCGAAATCAAGAAGGAAATTGAATCGCTGAGGAAGATGCTGGCGCTGTTTGGCGGCAAGGACGCCAAGGCCCTGTTGCAGCAACTGAAACAGCTGGCCAGCCAGCTCAAGCAGGCGTCCGGTATTCTGCGCGCTACGCCTGACAGCAGCGTGCCGGATGACCCCTCTGCCGGCAAGGACAGCTCCGACGGCTATGCCGCCTACGCCGAGCAGCAAGCCTCGGCCGATGCGGAGGCCGCCGGCTCCACCAATGTGCAGATTGCGCCGCCGGATATGCAGCGCGCGGAAGACGATAAATTGCTGGAAGGTGCTACCCAGGCGCTCAAGTCGCTGAAGTCAACGGCTGAGCGGCTGGTGAAGCAACAGGAAGGCCGCGCCTGAGTTACTTGGCCTTGCTGATTTCGATTTCCCAATCCACGCCGGAATCCACCTTGTACTTGGCGGCGTAATTGCCCTGGCTGATGGCCACCGCCACTTCCAGCAGGCTGTTCAGGTAGACCAGCGGTTTGCCCTTGGCCACGCCGCCAAAGGTGTGTTCGAACGGTGCCACCACCTTGTTGATCTCTTTGCCCTTGTGCAGGATGCGCACTTGCACCTTGTCGTGCACGCCGATATTCAATTCCGCAAACAGCGACTTCGGAATATTGGTCCACACATTGCCGTACTTAACGTCCAGCACCGGGATGATGCCGCGGATGGTGTCACCATTGCGCACCGCTTTTTGATACTGGATCTTCACCACCGAATCGCTCGCCAGCAGCGGGCCCACTTGCTCGTAGCTGATGGCGCCCGACGCCAGGCGCGCGCCGACATAGGCGTACACGTCGCGGCCGTGGAAGGTGTAGGACTCGCCGGAGCCGGCCAGGCGGTTGACCTTCTCATCGATCTCGCGCAGCTCGGCCACGCCGTCGCGCTCGGCGATCAGGGTGAACTGGCCATTGTCCGGGCCGACGAAGTAGCGGCCGGCTTTGGTTTTCAACACCACTGACTTGCGCGCAGTGCCCACGCCCGGATCGATCACCGACACAAACACCGTACCTTCAGGCCAGTAGTTCGCGGTCTGGAACAGGCGGTAGCCGCCGACCCAGATGTCGTAGTCGGGAATGTTGTGGGTCAGGTCGGCCACCGTCAGGCTGGCATCGACGCCATAGGCCACGCCGCGCATGGCGGACACGGCGCCGTCGGAGGTGCCGAAGTCGGTTTGCAGCACCAGCGCGTTTTTGGCGGCGAAGGCCGGCGAGGCCAGTGCGGCGCTCAGGGCAAGGGCGGTCAGCAGTTTTTTCATGGTTATCCTTGTTTAGAAAGTGTAGCGAATGCGGCCGTAGAAGTATGCACCGTTCACGCCGATCGGGTTGATGAAGTTGTAGGGCAGGGCGCCGCCGTAGGTGGCGTTGTTGGTCTCGCGCACGCGCTGCGGGTAGCGGTCCAGCAGGTTATCGGCTCCGATGGAGGCGGTCAGCTGCTTGGTCAGCTTGTATTGCGCTTCCACGTCCAGCGTCCACACGGCGCCGAAGCGCTGGGCGTGGACGCCGTCGATGACTTCGGCATCTTCGTCATACGAGAAGTCTTTCAGCGGGCCGAAGCGGGTGGCGCGCGCCAGCAAGCTCCACTGCGCGGCCTGCCAGTCGGCGCCCAGCACCAGCTTGTTCTTCGGCGAGGCATTGCGGATGCGGAACAGGCTGGTGTCGGTCAGCACGGTCAGCGTTGGATCGATCTTGGCCAAGGCCGCCGAGCTTTGGTGCACGGCATCGATGCCGGTGTGGTTGAGGTTGAGTGCTGCGCTCAGGTTCAGCTTGCCGCCGGCCAGTGGCAGGTCGTGGTTCAGCACTGCGTCCAGGCCGCTGGTGGTGGTGTCCAGCAGGTTGGCCAGGTAGGCCACCGACTGGATGTCGTTGCGGCCGATGCTGGCGAGGTAGGCGGTGGCCGCATCGCTTTGCAAATCGCTGGTGCGGGTGATGCGGTCCTTGATCTTGATGCGGTAGCCATCCAGCGTGAAGCTGGTGTTGCGCGCCAGCTTCCATGCCAGGCCCAGCGACAGGTTGGTCGACTTCTCCGGTTTCAGCGCCTGCGCGCCGAATGCGCGCGCCAATGGATCGCTGGCCGGCAGCAGCGAGGCGGTCTGCAAGCCGCTGCCGTCGCTATTGAAGTTGAGCGTGGAGAAGCGGAAGCCGGTCTGCACCAGCGCCGGCGCGCGGAAGCTGTTCGATACTGAGCCACGCAGCAGGAAGTTATCGGTGAACTTGTAGCGTGCCGACAGCTTGCCGGTGCTGGCGCTGCCGAAGTCGCTGTAGTCCGAGTAGCGCACGGCTGCGCCTACCAGCAGCTGCTTGCTCAGGTCGCTTTCGACGTCAGCGTACACCGAGCTCAGATGGCGGCTGCCGTCAAACGCGTCTTGCGGACGCAGGCCCGGGCCCGCTTGTGCGCCCGGCGGTGCATCAGTGACCGGACCGGCGGCGTATGAGGCAGCATCGCCTGGCGAGCTGGTGTAGGTCTCGCGGCTGTATTCCGCGCCCACGGCCAGGTTGACTGGCACGCCGCCGAAGTTGAGCTCGCGTGTCAGGTCGGCGTTCAGCGCATCCTGGCGATAGTCGAAGGTGGCGAGGTGGAAGCTGGTCGGGCTCTGCGCACCCAGTGAGGCGTTGGCCGAATTGCTCAGGTCGTAGTGGAAGATGTTGCCGCCATGGCGGGCGCTCAAGTCCCAGTTCCAGGCGCCGCTGGCAATGCGCAGGCCGGCCACCACGCTGACGTCGCTCTGGTTGCCATGCGTGACCGGGCGGTAGCCGTTAGGATATAGCGCCAGCACGTTCGATGGATCGCCCGGATAGCGGAAGTAGGCGCTGCCGTCCGATTGGCGCTTGTTCAGCGTAGCGAATGAGTAAGCGTCGACTCCCTCGCTCAACGGCAGCAGCGCGTTGTAGAAGGCGTAGTTGTTATGTGATTGCGAGTCGCCCGATTTGAACACCACCTTGTGATCGAGCGCGAGGTCGGCCGGAGTGGAATTCCACGAAGTCCAGCCCGCATCGCTGAAGCCGGCGCGCTGGGTTGGATTGCGGCTGCGGCTCTCGGCGCCGAAGCGCAGGAAGCCGGCATCGCCCAGCGGCACACCATAATCGGCGTTGACGATCTTGGTCTGGCCGTCGGTCTTCTTCTCGTTGGTCGGCTTGAAGTCGGTGTGGTTGGCGCCGTAGCTGACCGAGGCCGAGCCGCCGGTGCGCTGCTGCTTCAGCACGATGTTGATGACGCCGGCCACGGCGTCGCTGCCGTACTGCGCACCAGCGCCGTCGCGCAGGATTTCAATGTGATCGATGGCGCCTGGCGGAATCGCGTTGACGTCGACCGGCACGGTGCCGGCAAAGCTGCTCTCGGTATCCAGCACGGCGCTGGCGTGGCGGCGTTTGCCGTTGATCAGCACCAGCACCTGGTCGGGCGCCAGGCCGCGCAGCTGCACGCCGCGCACCGAGTCCGACGCGCCGCTCGATTCAATCCGTGGAAAATTGATGGATGGCGCCAGCGCCTGCAAGGCCGCGCCCACTTCGCCGCTGGACAAGGCGTTCTCCACTTCGCGCGCGCCAAAGCGGTCGATCGGCACGGCGGAGTCGAACACGGTACGGTTGCGCGCGCGTGAACCGACGATGGTGACCTGGTCGATGGCGGAAGTGTCTTGAGCTTGCGCGGCTGGCAGTGCTGCCAGCACTTCGGCTAACAGCAGGAGAGGAGGGAGTACGTGTTTGTGCATCGCGATTTCCTTGCGTGGTCTGGTGAGGCAGACCACGATCTTACGGGCAAGGAAATCGACTTCCTACGATCAATTGCAAATATGCTTATTCAATCAGGCAAGCGTTCATTGATGGCAAGTGCCTTGTCGATGTTCTTGATTAGCAGATCGACATACACCGGATCCAGATGATGGCCGGACACTTCGCGCAGGTGCTCAACCACCTTCTCGATCGGCCACGCTTCCTTGTAGCAGCGCTTGTGCATCAGCGCGTCGAACACATCGGCTACGGCAACGATGCGCGCGTACGGGTGGATGTCATGGCCCTTCAGGCCTTGCGGATAGCCGCTGCCGTCGAATTTTTCATGGTGCTGGTGGGCGATCACGGCGGCCGCTTTCAGGATCGGGCGCTGCGAGCCATCGAGGATGGACAGGCCGACCGCCGGGTGCTGTTTCATGATTTCCCATTCGGCTGCATCGAGCTTACCCGGCTTGAGCAGCACCGCGTCTGGCGTGGCGATCTTGCCGATGTCGTGCATCGGCGCGGCGTGACGCAGCACGGCCACTTCGTCCTCCGGCAGGCCGGCTTCCAGGGCCAGCAGGTGGCACACTTCCGACATGCGGCGCACGTGGTTGCCAGCTTCGTTGGAGCGCGATTCGACCACGTCGCCGAGGCGCAGGATCAGTTCGGCCTGGGTGTCGGTGATTTCCTGATTCAGCAGGATGTTGTCGAAGGCGATGGCAACGCCGGAGCAGAACACTTCCAGCAGCTTGGTGTCGATGTCCGAGATTTCTTCCACGCCCTTCAGCACCAGCAGCGAAGCCTTGCCGCTGCTGTTGGGGAAGTAGCCGATGTAGGTGTCGCCTTCCACGCGCGAGATCTTGTTGCTCTTGGCGGCGTCCAGCTGGGCCATCACTTCCGGCGTCAGCAGCGAGCCTTCCTCGTCGCCGATCTGGGCCAGGATTTCGTATTCGTTCTCGCCGCTGATGGCGGTGGCGCCGCGCAGGCGCAGCAGCATGCTGTGCTCAAGGCGCAGCAGCGCTACCACTTGCTGCAGCAGGCCGTTGGCGAAGTCTTTCAGGTTGCGTTGCTGGAAGATGTGAGCCGAGGCGGCAATCACGCGCTCCAGGCCTTCGCGGTAGTTGATCTGGGCGCGGTGCGCTTCTTCCACCTTCATGATGTCGCGGTAGGCGCGCAGGGCAGCGAAGGTGGTGGTGAACAGCTTGGTGCGGTCCAGTTCGGTCTTTTCTTTGTAATCGTTGATGTCGTAATTGACGATCACGCGTTCTTCCGGCGCCTGGCCGGGCTGGCCGGTGCGCAGCACGATGCGGGTGAACTGGTTGTCGGCGTCTTCGCGCATCCAGCGCGCCACTTCGAGGCCGCTGTCTTCTTTTTCCATCACCACGTCGAGGAACACCAGCGCGATGTCGGTCTCGCGCGCCATCACTTCCTTGGCTTCGGCGCCGCTGTAGGCGTGCAGGAAGGTCAGGGCACGGCCGTCGAGGCGGAAGCGGCTCAGGGTCAGCTTGGTGATGTCATGGATGTCCGGTTCGTCGTCGACTAACAGAACTTTCCACGGTGCTAACTTGGGCGAAGCAGAAGACAAAAAAGACATATGAACGAGTTCCGCAAAATGACACGACAGAGATGAATTTTCCGATTGTAGTCTGACCCACAGCCATTAACAACAGGCAATAAATATTCCCGTTGCTCTGCACAACACTTGATGAGAATTATTGTACGCCACAGTACTTTGCGACGGCGCGGCGTTAGTCTTCTGTAACGCGCACGGCACTCACAACAATACTTCGTTTTTGGCAATATTGCTATCGAAAAACAAAGATTTTTTGAAATTCTATTCGCCGGTGTGGCTACAATGGTTGGCGGGTAGTTATCACGTAGTCATCACCATTTCACGAGGCGCTCATGCTGTCCGAGGAAGAATTGGCTTTGATTGAGGCGATACGCGAGTGCGGCAGCCTGTCGCGCGCGGCGGCGCGGCTGGGGAAGGCGCCATCGACGGTGTCGTATAGCGCGCGCCAGCTGGAGGAGCGCTTCGACGCGCTGCTGTTCGACCGCCGCCGCTACCGGCTGGAACTGACGCCAGCTGGCCGCGTACTGGCCGACGAGGCGGCGCGCATGATGCAGGAGTCTTGCCGGGCGACGCAGCGCATCCGCCAGATCGCCAGCGGCTGGGAGGAACGGCTGTGCATCGTCAGCGACGAACTGTTTGAATTTGAAATCCTCGCGCCGCTGATTGCCGACTTCGACCAATTGCAGTCCGGCGTGTCGCTGCGGCTGACCACCGAGGTGCTGGGCGGGACCTGGGAAGCGCTGCGCAGCGGCCGCGCCGGCCTGGTGATCGGCGCCACCAACGAACCGCCGGCGATCCAGGACTTGCGCTGGTTCGAGCTGGGGCAGCTGGAGTGGGTGTTTGCGGTGTCGGCGCGCCATCCGCTGGCGCACGTGTGTGGCCCCCTGACGCGCGAGGCGATCCAGCAGCACCGCGCCGTGGTGGTGGCTGACTCGTCGCGCGAAGGCCAGGGCCGCGCTTACGGCAAACTGAACGGCCAGCCGGTGCTGGCGGTGGCCAGCATGCATGCCAAGATCCATGCCCAGAGTATCGGCCTGGGCGTCGGCTGGCTGCCGCGCAAACGGGTCGCCAGTCTGCTGGCGAGCGGCGACCTGGTGGAGAAAAAAACCGTCGACCAGCGCGAGCCCAATGTCACGTACGTCGCCTGGCGCGGCGATCAGGAAGGCCGCGCGCTGGCGTGGTGGCTGCAACGCTTGCGAGAGCCGCGCCTGACTGCTGCGCTGCTTGCTGGCCGGGATGTCGGCATATGTGACTGAGGCCGCTGCAGGTGGGCGGTGCGCTCTGCTGCTCATAGTGTTGGGCGATGCGCTCAAAGGTGCCATTGTCGTGCAGGGTATTGCAGGCGCTTTGCCATTTCTGCGCTTCGCGGTCTGGCATGCTGCGCGGCGCGGCCAGATATTGGCTGGCCGTTTGCACCCCCGGCCCGATACGCAAATCGTCCACTTTGCCGCCAACACCGCGCTGCTCAAACAGGGCGATGCTGCGCGCCGTGAACCAGACATCGATGCGGCCATTGGCCAGCTTGCGTGCATTGCTCGCTGCCGAGCTGACGGTTTCAATCTGCTGCAGGCCGGCGTGGCGCGCCGCCGATTCCGCCGGACCGCCCAGCAGCACGCCGACGCGCAAATGACGCACGGCCGCCAGCGAGCTGATGTCGTAGGTGGCGCCGCTGCGGGTGACCAATACCAGCTGATCCTCGGCCAGCTTGCACAGCCAGCGGTAGCGCTGTTCCACTTCGGCGAAGCGGGCCAGTGTGGCGAGCGTTTCGGGCTGGGATTCCAGCATCACTTGGGCGCGCCGCAGCGGCACCGGGCGGATCACGTACTCGCCGCCCACGCGGGCGCGCAGTGCGGCCAGCATGTCGTACAGCAGGCCGTGATAGCCGCCGTTGTCATTGTAGGCAAACGGCGCTACGCCGTTGACGTAGATCTGTGCCGGGCTGGCCGGCGCAGCGTGGGCTACACCGGCTAATCCGGCCAAACCGGCCAGCAGCGGCAGCATGATCTGAAGGTGGCGGCGCATGGCATCACGCTGCGGCGAGAGCGAGGCGAGGGCGGTTGCCTGCGCTGATGCTGGCGCGATGCGTGACGGCGTCCGCTTTGCGTGCCGGCCGCCCGGCTGGCGCTGCCGTCACCTCGGGCGCCAGCTTGAACACGCTGACTGCCGCTACCAGCGCTTGCGCCTGATCTTTGAGGCTGCCTGCTGCTGCAGCCGCTTCTTCGACCAGCGCGGCGTTCTGCTGGGTCATATCGTCCATTGCCAGTACGGCGGTGTTGACTTGTTCGATCCCTTCGCTTTGCTCGCGGCTGGCGTCGGAGATTTCGTGCATGATGTGCGCCACCTTGCCGACGCTGTCGACCACTTCCTGCATGGTCGTACCGGCGCGGTCGGCCAGCTCGCTGCCTTGCTCCACTTGCGTTACCGAGTCGGCGATCAGCAGTTTGATTTCCTTGGCGGCCGCAGCGCTGCGATGGGCCAGATTGCGCACTTCGGTTGCTACTACCGCAAAGCCGCGTCCCTGTTCACCGGCACGGGCCGCTTCCACTGCCGCATTCAGCGCCAGGATATTGGTCTGGAAGGCGATGGCGTCGATCACGCCATTGATCTCGGCGATCTTGCGTGAACTCTGGCGGATGCCGTCCATCCGTTGCACCACATCGTGCACCACTGCGCCGCCACGGCTGGCGATGCCGCTGGCGGTGACGGCCAGTTCGTTGGCGCGGCGGGCATGGTCGGCATTCTGGCGCACGGTGGCGGTCAGTTCTTCCATTGAGCTGGCGGTTTCTTCCAGCGCGCCGGCCTGGTGCTCGGTGCGCATCGACAGGTCGGCGTTGCCGTTGGCGATTTCGCCCGATGCCACGCCGATGGTTTCCGAAGTGGTGCGCACATGGCTGACCAGCTCGGCCAGCTTGCCGGTCATCTGTTCCAGCGCAGTCAGCAGCAGGCCGGTTTCATCCGTTGCGGTAGTCCGCGTCACCACGCTGAGGTCGCCGCCAGCCACACGTTGCGCCATCTGCACCGCCTGCTGCAAGGGACGGGTGATCGAGACAGCGATCAGCCACGAGCTAACAGCCACAAATACCACCATCAGCGCAGTCAGCACGCCCATCAGGCGGCGGCTGCTGGCGTAGGTTTCCTCGATGCCAGCCGCCATTTCCTGGATGCGGCGGCGCTGCTGGTCTTGCAGGGCTTGCAGGGTATCGCCGTAAGCGGTGGCAGCCGGGCGGAATTGTTGTTCCAGCACTTGGTCAGCCTCGGCCGCCTTGCCGTCTTTCTTCAGCTGGATCGCCTGGTTGCGCAGCGCCATGTAGTTCTGGCGTACGGCCAGCAGCTGCTGCCACAGCTGTTTTTCTTCCGGGGTGTTGATGTGCTGCTCGATTTGCTGTTGCAGCGCCGTGGATTGCCGCGTCGATTCGGCGACTTCCTCGGCAAAGAAGGCCGCCAGGCTGCCGTCGTTGTTTTTGACGATGGCGAGGTTGCGGCGGATGCCGGCGTAAATGATGCGATTCCAGTCGCTGACCAGGCGTTCGGTGGCCAGCGGTTCGTCCAGCAGCTCGCGGCTGGCTTCGGCCACGGCGCTCAGGCGCGACAGCGCCACACCGACCGCGAATAGTGCGCACAGCAGGAGTACCGCGAAACCCATCAGCAGGCGCTTGGCAATGCTCAGTTTGCTCAGTATCGACATCATATTCTCCCCAGAAGTGGGATAACCGTGGAGATCAGGCTAGCATCCGCCCGTGCGGCAAAAATTGGCCTTATTGGCAAGCTTTCCTGTCGAGCGGGTGGTTTCCCTCTGGGGCGGCGGTGCGCACCGTCCAACCCGTTCGAAGCTATCGAAGGGTTGCAGCGGTTTGGTGAAACGAGCGCTTATCTCAAGCGCGGCCCAGCGTAGGCCACGCGGTCTCCGCCACACGCATGGCGTCGGCCAGGTAGTTCACCATCGAGGCGACCTTGGCCGAGACGGTCGAGTGCTGGTAGTACACCGCATGCACCGGCTTGAGCCTTTCCTGCGTCAGCTGCGGCAGCACTTCCACCAGCCGGCCTTCGGCCACATCCACCGCCGTCATGAAGTCGGACATGCTCATGATGCCCATGCCTTGCAGTGCCAGCTGGCGCAGGGTTTCGCCGCTGGGCGAGGCCAGTGTCGGCGTGATTTGCAGCGGCTTGCCGTCGGGACGCAGCAAGGGCCATTGGTTGAGCATCTCCAGCTCGCTGAAGCCGAGCAGCTCGTGCCGCGCCAGGTCGGCCACGGTGTGCGGCGTGCCGTAGCGGGCCAGGTAGCCGGGGCTGGCGGTCAGGCGGATGCGGGTGTGGCCGAGCAGGCGGCTGTACAGGGTCGAGTCTTTCAGCTCGCCGATGCGGATGGCCATATCCACGCGCCGCTCCAGCAAGTCGATAAAGCCCTCGTTGCTACTGAGCTTGAGCTCGACCTTGGGATGCAGGGCGCGATAGCCGGGCATCAGCGGCACCATCACATGCAGCATGAAAGGCGTGACCGCATCCACCCGCAGCGGCCCGGACAGCTGGCCGCGCCGCTCCATCATGCGCTCTTCCGCGCTGCAGACGGATGCCACGATGTCGCGCGCGTCCTGGATGAAGGCGTGGCCCTCGTCGGTCAGGTCGAGCCGGCGTGTGGTCCGGCGCAGTAGCGAGGTTTGCAGCTTGTCTTCCAGCCGTGCCAGCAAGCGGCTGACGTTGGATACCGGCTGTCCGAGACGGTCGGCCGCAGCCGTCAGGGAGCCGCTGTCGACCACCGCCAGGAATACCGATAGTTCATCGAGCACGAGTTTCATTTTTCCAGAATCAGCAAAAGTATTTTGAGGATTATGCACTTTATTTGGGAAAGTCGTTTCCTCATAATGCTCTCATCAGAAATCTCTCCGGGACTACCCACATGAACACCACTACTGCTTCAGAACGCAGCGCCGCCTTGCCCTTGCTGGCGCTGGCCATCGGCGCTTTCGGCATCGGCACCACCGAGTTTGGCCCGATGGGCATGCTGTTGACGATTGCGCAAGGCGTCAACGTGTCGATTCCCACCGCTGGCTTGCTGGTGTCGGCCTACGCCATCGGCGTCACCATCGGCGCGCCGTTCATGACACTGTTGCTGGCGCGCTGGCCGCGCCGCAAAGCGCTGATCGCCCTGATGGCGATTTTCACCGTCGGCAACCTGCTGTCGGCCTTCGCTCCCGGCTATGCCAGCCTGCTGGCGGCGCGCGTCATCACCAGCCTGACCCACGGCGCCTTCTTCGGAATCGGCTCGGTGGTTGCTGCCGGCCTGGTGCCGCGTGAAAAACAGGCCAGCGCGGTGGCGGCGATGTTCCTCGGCCTGACCATCGCCAACATCGGCGGCGTGCCAGCCGCCACCTGGCTGAGCGACGCCATGGGCTGGCGCGCATCGTTTGGCGCCATCAGCGCGCTGGGCGTGCTGGCCATGGCTGCCTTGCTGCTGTTTCTGCCACAAGGCAGCGCCGGCCAGGCGCCAGATGTGCGCAAGGAGTTGAAAGTGCTGCTGCAGCCGGTCGTGCTGCAAGGCTTGCTGACCACGGTGCTGGCGTCGGGCGCGACCTTCGCGCTGTACACCTACATCAATCCGGCGCTGCAATCCTTTACCCATGCCACGCCGGGCTTTATTACCGCCATGCTGGCGTTGATCGGCATTGGCTTCACCATCGGTAATTCGGTCGGCGGCAAGCTGGCCGACCGCTCGATCAACAAGACGCTGGTCGGTTTCCTGCTGCTGGAAGCGGCCACCATGCTCGCCTTCCCGTGGCTGGCCCAGACGCCGGCTGGCGCTGCGGTAGGCTTGCTGGTGTGGGGCATCGCTGCCTTCGCACTGGTGCCGCCGGTGCAGATGCGCGTGATGCGCGCTGCCACCGAAGCGCCTGGCCTGGCGTCGTCGGTCAATATCGGCGCCTTCAATCTTGGCAATGCGATTGGTGCAGCGCTCGGCGCCGCCGTGCTGAACGCCCACCTCGGTTATGCAGCGGTGATGTATGCCGGCGCCAGCCTGACTGTGCTGGCCCTGCTGCTGGTGCTGTGGGGCGCCCGCCAAACCGGCGCGCAACCGGCGGGCGCGCTGGCTGCCGAATTGCACTAACGAGGCAATTGGTAACAAACTTATTCAGCACGGGCATGGTGCGCCGAAACGGGCTATATTGTTCGCATGAACTACTGTGAAGGAGAAGCACCATGCGCCTGTTGAATAAATCCATATTGGCCGCCGCTGCGGCGATGCTGGCCACCAGCGCCGCCTGGGCGCAAGTCTCCGTCAGCTACGTCAAGCCGGAAGACTTCAGCGACGTGCCGCGCGGCGTGATCGACCGTGACCGCACGCTGCAGCAATTTACCGACTACTTCAAGTCGCTGGAGAAGAAGCTGCCCGCCGGGCAGTCGCTGAAGATCGAGGTGCTGGATATTGACCTGGCCGGCCGCCTCTATCCGCGCCGCGCCGCCGAAGACATCCGCGTCATGAATGGTGGCGCCGACTGGCCGCATATGCACCTGAAATACACGCTGGAGCAAGATGGCCAGGTGCTGCGCAGCGGCGATGAAGAACTGTCGGACATGAATTACCAGAACCGCTTCGGCGCCCATTTCGACAGCGATCCGCTGCGCTATGAAAAGCAGATGCTGGACGACTGGTTCAACAAATCCATCGTCCCTAAAGTCGCCAAGCGCTAAGCCTTAATCGAGGCGGTTCACTTTCGGGAACTTGGCCAGGAACTCCGGCGGCATGGGGGTGACCTGGCTGCTCTTGTAGTTGAAGAAGACGAAGCCATACTTGGCCATCGCCACCAGCTTGCCGTCGCGCGGACGGCTGATGCGGAAAATGATGTCGCCGCCGTACTGGTTGAAATCCATTACCCCCACTTCAAACACCAGCTGGTCGCGCGCATGCGCTTCGGCGCGGTAGGTGGTGGCCAGGTCGGTGATGATGATGCCAACGCCATCGGCGCTGGTCTCCTGCACGCCGTGATCGTACAGGAAGCGCGCCCGTGCTTCCGAGATCATGGAAATCATCGAGTCGTTGCCGAGGTGGTTGGCGCCGTTAATGTCGGTCACCCGCACCGTCAGCTGGGTGGAAAAAATAAACAACTCGTCCGGGAAATCCAGTTTCAAACGCGCCATGATGTAGTCCTCAACAATGATGCCGCCATTTTAACGCAGCCGGCAATAGCTCTTTCGTGGTAAGACCTCAGCTGTAATAATGTGTACGATCTAGCCACCAACCTTGAAAGGATGCGCAATGATCTACGGTCTCACCTATTTGGGCGTGCTGCATACTTTGATCAGCCTGGTGGCGGTGGCGGCGGCCGTGGTCGCCTTCTTCCGCGACAAGGGCATCGATCCCGGCAACTCCCTCGGCAAGCTGTACCTCTGGACTACGGTGCTGACCTGCGTGACGGGCTTCGGCATTTATCAACATGGCGGTTTTGGCAAACCGCATGTGCTGGGCATCATCACCTTGCTGGTGCTGGCCGCAGCGTGGAAGGTCAAGTCGCTGAAGGTGACCACGGTCCTGTATTCGCTGACGTTTTTGTTCCACATGATCCCGGCCGTGACCGAAGCCTCTACCCGCCTGCCGTATGGCGCGCCCTTGCTGGCCAGCGCCGAGGCGCCCGAGCTAAAAGGCGTGACCGGCGTGCTGTTGCTGCTGTTCCTGGTGGGCGTGACTTTGCAGCTACGGCGCCTGAAAGCGCTGGGAAAATAGATGCAAACGCTACCGTAATATGTCACCATGCAAGCTAGCCTTTGAGGGAGCGAGCATGGAGAGCAGCGCCTTGCAGGAACCCGAAGCCGAGCAACGGCGCTTGGCTGAACTGTCCCGTTACGCCATCACGCTGGACGAATCCGACCCCAAGCTGGACCTGATTACCGAACTGGCCATCAAATCGGTGGGCGCGGATATCGGCGGCATCAGCATCGTCTACCAGTCGCAGATCTGGCTGCCGTCGCGCGTGGGCGTGGAAGTGCGCCATGTACCGCGCGCCGGTTCCTTCTGCACCTGGGTGGTGGGCGCCGCCACCGAATCCGATTTTTTCGAAATAGAAGACGCCGATGCCGATGCGCGCTTCCGCACCAATCCGCTGGTTACCAACGCACCATTCCTGCGCCATTACGCCGCCGTGCCCTTGCTGGGCGCGCGCGGCTACCTGCTGGGCACTTTGTGGGTGATGACGGCGCGCCCGCGCAAGCTGGCGCGCGAGCAGCGCATGATGTTGCAGGGCATGGCCCGGTTGGTGGTTGACACGCTGGAGCTGCGCTACTGCGATGAAGTTACCGGCATGTCCAACCGCCACGTGTTCCTGCACCACCTGCAGCTGGGAGTGGAGCAGACCACGCTGTCGCACGTGGTGGTCGGCTACGTCAACCTGGCCGGCTTCCGCCGCCTCAATGATGTGTTCGGCCGCCTGCAGGGCGACCAGGTACTGCGCGAGATGGGCCAGCGGCTGGCCGGATGGGCCGGACCGGAAAACCTGGCCGGCCACCTTGGCGGCGACCATTTTGCGTTTGCCCTGTTTGGCGACCGCGACGAGCATGCGATCCAGCTGGAGCAGCTCAAGGACCTGCTCAGCGCGCCGTTCTTGCTGGGGCAGGGCGGCGCCCACACGCTGCACGCGCGGGTCGGCATCGAGCATCACGACACGCCGTACACCGGCTCGGCGGTAGCGCTGCTGGATGCGGCCGATACGGCCTCGTCGTCGATAGTCGGCCACCTGCAGCGCACCACGGTCAAGGAATACGGCGCCGAGCTGCTGACGCGCTCGCACATGGTGTTCGAGCTGCAGGGCGCGCTCGACGGCGATGCGCGCCACGGCGTGCTGATGGCGCACTACCAGCCGCAGGTCGATTTCACGCACGGCACCTTGATCGGCATGGAAGCGCTGGTGCGCTGGCAGCACCCGGTGCGCGGCATGGTGTTCCCGAACAGCTTTATCCCGCTGGCGGAGAGTACCGAAAAAATCTACCAGCTCGACATGCTGGTGCTGGTGCAAGTGTGCCGTGATATGCGCGGCTGGCTCGATGCCGGCTTGCCGGTGGTGCCGGTGTCGCTGAACTTCTCGCGCCGCTCGCTACTGCATCCGCAAGTGATTGCCGACCTGACCGCCGAGCTGGAACGTTACGCCATTCCCGGCCATATGCTGGAGTTTGAAGTGACCGAGAGCCAGCTGCTGGAAACGGTGGAGCTGGTAGCGCCGCGGGTGGCAGAATTCCGTGAACTGGGAGCGCGCATTGCGGTCGATGATTTCGGCACCGGCTATTCCAATCTGGATGCGATCAGCAGCTTCCCGTTCGATCGGCTCAAGGTGGACCGCCAGTTTGTCAGCGGCGTGGCCGGCAGCGAGAAAGTGGCCGGCCTGTTCCAGCTGATCCAGGGCATCTCGGAACTATTCAAGGCCGAGCTGCTGTGCGAGGGGCTGGAAGAGGAGGCCGACCTGCTGTGGCTGGCCGCGCATGGGGCGGACCGCGTGCAAGGCTGGTACTTCAGCGCAGCGCGCACCCCGGATGCCATCGTGCGCATCCTGACGGCGCTGCGCGACCGCGCGGCCGATGAACAGCCGCTGTCGGTGGCGCAGCTGCGCGCGCTATTGCAGAATTAGATCTGCTCGCTCAGGAACACCAGCGAATTGCCGCGTGCTTCGGCGGCGGCGCGCTGGTGGTACGAACCACGGTGGTTGCAGTTAAAGCCGTGTTCGGCGCCTTCGTAGACGTGGATCTCAACCTGCTCATTGTCTTCAAAGCGTTCGGCGATGCTCTTCACCGCGTCCAGCGGGATGTGGCTGTCGGCGGCGCCGAAGTGCATCAGCACCGGCACCTTGATTTCCGGTGCGCGGTCCAGCGCGTTCTGGATGCCGCCGCCGTAGTAGGCCACGGCTGCATCCACCAGGCCGTTGGCCGCAGTGTGGTAGGACAGGCGGCCGCCGAAGCAGTAGCCGACCGACGCCACTTTATCCACGCCGTCCAGGCTGCGCAGCACTTTGATGGTGGCGGCGATGTCTTGTTGCGCGATGGCGAAATCGGTGGCTTGCATCAGCGCGACGGCGCGTTGCCAGTCGTCGCCATCGTAGCCCAGTTCGATGCGGGCACCCTGGCGCCAGAACATGTCCGGCGCCAGCACCACGTAGCCGTCGGCGGCGTACTGGTCGGCGACGTTGCGGATATGCTGGTTGACGCCGAAGATCTCTTGCAGCAGCACGATGCCCGGACCCTTGCCGCCGCGCGGCAGCGACAGGTAGGCGCCGAACTTGCCGTCGCTGGTTTCAATATCGATCCACTGGGAATTGGTTTCCATGATGTTCCTTGCTGGGTGGTTCAGAAAGTGGGCATCCTACTCTGTTTTGCGGCTTAGTATATTTCGCGCGTGTAAATCACCGGTCCGGAGCGGTAGACGCCGAAGGTGACGCGCCCGGTGGTGCTGGGCAGGAAGGGAATCAGGTCGGTAGTGCTGTTTTTCAAAATGACATCGGCCGATCCGATGCCGCTGATGGTCGGCGTCGGCGCCGCCAGCGTGAATTTGCCGGTGCCGTTGGTGATCGTCAGCAGCGAGTTGGTATCGTACAGCTTGAGCGTGCCGCAGTAACCGGCCAGCGCTTTCTGGCAATTGCTGAAGGTGATGTAGCTGCTGATTTTGCCGGCACTGGTGGCCTGCGCCAGCGGGTTGGACACGTAACCGCTCGACAAGAAATACTGGGCGCTGACCGGCACCGGCAGCGACGAGGTCGGCGAGCCATAGGCATTGGTCACCAGCAGGCGGCCATTGACGACGGTCAGCGGCGCTTCCACGGAATTGCCGGCTGAGGTGCGCAGGGAGCTGACACCGTCGACATCGTTGGCGCGCAAGTAGATGGTGACCGGCAGCGGGCCGGGGCTGGTAGCAAGGTAGGTGCTGGTGAACACGTAAGCCGGCAGATTGGCGGTGCTGACGCCGGTCATGTCCAGCGTGCCGGTGCCGCTGGTAAAGGTGTAGCGGGCGGGTGCCGGGGACGGCACTGGTGGGCCTTCCTGGCTCCAGCTAAACGCGCCTTTGCTGTCCACGGTGCTGCCACCCTTGGCCGTCATGGCTTGCAGGGTGATGGCTTTGGCCAGCGATCCGGCGTAATTGGCGGTCAGCGCCGGCGTGGCGGCGCCGTTGTAGGCCAGAACATTCACGAAGAAGTTCTGTTTCGAGTGCGTGAAGGTGGTATTGCCGCTGCACGGATAAATGCTGGACGTTGGCGACGGGCAGGCCATGGTGGCAAGATTGGCCGGCGTGCTGCCGGTGTTCGCCACCAGCACGGTATCGAAGTGGTCGGGCACGAAGCGGGCGACGTATAGCGTGCCGCTGGTCTGAAAACTGGCCAGCGTTTGTCCGAGGTAGTAGGGCAGCGGCGTGGCGGTGCCGTCGTCCAGCGAAACCACCAGCTTGGTATAGCCAACGTCGTCGAAATTGGCGCTGGCGCTGCTGGCGCCGCTGGTGAAGGCCGGGAAGGCATAGGTCAGTGCACCGCTGCTGCCGGTGCCTGACGGCACTGGCGCCGCGATCGGCGAGTCATTTCCTTTGTTGACAGTCGGCGTCACCTTCACTTTCGACGCCGTGGTCTCCTTGCCGAAGTTGGGCGTGGCCGTGCCGTTGTAGTTGACGGCAGTAACGGCTAGCGTGAACGCCTCGCTGGCCTTGGCAAACACGGTATTCGGCATGGCGTTCTGCGCATTGGAGTCGAGGGTGATGGTGTTGGCGGCATTGGTGGCGGTGACCCGGAAGCGCGCCGGCGCGGCATAGAACGTGCCGTTGCCGACGGCGCCGAGGCTGGAGGTGGCATAACTGGCGCTGATGCCGACCATGCCAACGTCGGCATACGACAGCGCAGCCGTGGCCTTGCCGCTGGCGTCGAAGGTCAGCGGCACCGGCACTGTAGCGCCAAACGCATTGGGGCCGCAGGCGGCGTTTTTCGAACCGATGCCGACGGTCAGCGTGCCGCTGGTGGGATTCTGGTAGCTGCACGCCATGTCCACGTTCACCGTCTTGTTGGCGATTAGCGGCACGCAGCTGGGCTGGCCGGACGAGGCGGTCAGCGCCTGGACCGTGACCAGCACGCCGGGCGTCAGCGAGACGTGGTTGGTGGCGGTAACGGTCAGGCCGGTGTCCGTGAACACCATGTCGCACGCCGCACCGCTGCCGCTGTTGACGCAGGTGGTGGCGTTGGTCACGCCGCTGGCGGTGGCCGACAGCGTGTAGGTGCCGGCGGTCTTGGACTGCACCGTGGCCGCGCTGTTGACGCCGCCGCTGACGGTGAAGGTCTGTCCGCCCGGCTGCAAGGTGACATCGATATTGCTGGTGAAGTTGGGCGCGGTGCAGGCGGCGTTGGCGCAAGCGGTCACGGTTACGGTCTGCGGCTGGCAGGTCAGGGCGCTGCCGCTGTGGTTGATCTTGAAGTGATGCGGCATGCCGGCCGGCGCTGCGCCGCAGGTCGGGTGATAGTTGGGATCGGCCGTGGTCACGCAGCTGCAGCCCGAGGCACTGGGGCCGGTGCAGGTGATGGTCTTGGAGACGCTGTCGCCCCAGTCGATGTAAATCGCGTTGACCGATGCGTTGCCGTTGATGGCGGCGCTGCTGGAATGCATGGTGACGTTGTGCGCCGACAGGTCGCCGTTGATGCTGGTGCCTGAACCCATGTCGACATCGCCGGTCATGGTGGCGCTGCCGTTGATCACGGCATTAGAGGCGCGCAAGGTCAGCGAACCGCCGGTGACGCTGCCGGTGATGGTCACGCCGCTGCCGACGTCGAGCGAATTGCTGGCGCTGATATTGCCTGTGACCGTGCTGTTCGATGGACTCAGCGTGACGGTCGGCGAGGTGATGTTGCCGGTCACCGTGCTGCCCGACGCCAGCGTGAAAGAGGTGGTGGCGTTGACATTGCCGGTGATGTAGACCGGCGAGGTACTGGTAATGGTGGTGCCGCTGACGTTGCCGCCCACGGTCAGGCTGGAGCCCATGGCCACCGTGGTGGCGGAGGTGATGGCGCCGCCGATGGTGCCGGGCGAGTTGGTCTTGACCGCGTTGGCCGTTACGCTGCCGTTGATCTTGATGCCGGAGCCGAGGTCGGCCAGGCCGCTGACGGTGACGTTGCCGGTGATGGTGTCGCCTGAGTTGGTGCTGATGCTGCCGGCCACCACCGAGCCGTTGATGGTGGTGCTGGAGCCCAGCGTGAAGCTGCCCGCCGCCTTCAGCGTGCTGCCGCCAGTGCTGACGTTGCCGGGATTGATATTGGACAGGTCGATGCTGCCGCTGCTTTGCAAGGCGCCGCCGCTGTTGATGGTCAGGCCCTGGTTGTAGCTGGGCGAGAAAGCAGACGTCACCACGGTATAGCCGCTGGAGATGACGACGAAATCGGTGGCGCCCATGGCAATGCCGGCGGCGCAATTGTAGGTGCTGCCGCTCAGTGGGCAGGCAGGGATGCTGCTACCGTCGAAGTTGATGTTGGCCGCCGAGGCGCTGCCCATCAACATGGTTAAAACGATAAGCCACACGAATTTGATGCAGTTGGATGTCATAGATCACCTGGGCATGTCTGCCTGAATTATAGGCGGACATGCTGTGTATCCGTGTGGCAGTTTATTAACGCTTCACTTTGCCGAAGGCGTCGCCGGCTTTCCAGGTCTGCATTTTCGGCGCGTTGGCCACTTCGTAGCCGAGGTTGAGCGTGAATTGCGCCTGCTGCACCATGCCCGACAAATCCCAGTCCGCGTGGTATTCATCGCTCGGCTGGTGGTAGTCCTGCTTGAAGGCCACCAGGCGGGCGCGCGACTTGTCCTGATCCTTGATGAAATCAAAGTAGCCGTCGCCCGAGAACACGGCCGAACCGACGTTAAACGCCGGCACCCCGGCTTTGGCAAAGCTGAAATGGTCGGCGCGGAAGTAGGCGCCCGACAGGTCCGGGATGGACGGCGCCAGCTTCAGGCCCATTTTCTTCGCGACCACGGCGGCGGCGTCATACAGGCTGCTGCGCTCGGCGCCGGCGACGCCGATGTCGCGCGTCTTGCCGATGAAGTTCATCGAGTCGAGATTCAGGTCAGCCGAAGTCTTTTCCAGCGGCCAGGCCGGATTGCGGATGTAGGCGCTGCTGCCAAGGAAACCAGTCTCCTCGCCGGCCGGCCACAGGAACACTTGCGTGCGCTTGGCCGGATGCTGGACGGCGGCCTGCGCCATTGCCAGCAGGGCGGCCACGCCGGAACCATTGTCGATGGCGCCGTTCCAGATATTGTCGCCTTGCTTGTTCTCGTCGATGCCGAGGTGGTCCCAGTGGGCCGAATAGACCACCGCTTCCGACTTCAGTTTGGCGTCGGTGCCGGGCACGATGCCGACCACGTTGTACTGCTCGATCTGGCGCACCTTGCTCTTGATTTGTGCATGCATCTTCAGCTTGAGATCGACCGGGCGGAAGTCGCGGCGTTCGGCTTGTGCGCGCAGCGCGTCCAGATCGAAACCGCTGGCGGCAAACAGGGCGCGCGCCGTGTCTTCCTGCAGCCAGCCTTCCAGCTGGTTGCCGCTGCCGGCCAGGTGGAAGCGTTCGTGGCCGAAGCTGGTGGCCGGCACGCTCCAGTCGTACGATGCGGACGGCGTGGTGTGGATCAGCAGCGCGCCGGCCGCACCCTGACGCAGCGCTTCCTCGTACTTGTACATCCAGCGGCCGTAGTAGGTGTAGGCCTTGCCGGCGAAGCGGTTCGGTTCCTCGGCGGTTGGCTGCGGATCGTTGACCATCATGACCAGGATCTTGCCCTTCATGTCCTGGCCCTTGTAATCGTCCCAGTTTTCTTCCGGCGCAACGGCGCCGTAGCCGACGAACACCAGCGGCGCATCGATGCTGAGGTCTTCCTTGCCGCTCATGGTGCCGAGCAGGATTTCCGGGCCGGTGGCCGGGGTCAGAATCTTGCCGTTATCGGCGCTGAAGCGCGCGAAGCTGTCTGGCAGCAGCTTGGTGCCTTCGGCCTTCACCAGCTGGCGGTAAGTGCCGTCGGCCAGCGGCTTGAGGCCGAGGACAGCGGCTTGCGTTTCCAGATAGCGCACCGTCAGATCGCCGCCGCGTTGGCCGGTGCCACGGCCTTCGAACAAATCGTCGGCCAACAAAGACAGGTGGGCGCGCAGCGGCGCTTCGGCGACGACGGGTTGCTGGGCGTGGGCTTGCAGGGCAAGACCGGCGGCAAGAGCGATGACTGGCAAACGCATATTTACTCCATGTTGTGAGGCAGAAGGCGGTAATCTTACTGTAATTCGTTCAAACAAAGGAGACCTATGAAAACCATCATCATCACCGGGGCATCGGACGGCATCGGCGCGCAAATCGCGCGGCAACTGGCGCGCAAGCATGGCGCCGGCGTGGCGCTGGTGCTGGCGGCGCGCAATGCCGAACTGCTGGAGCAAGTGGCCGGGCAGTGCGCAGCGCTCGGTGCGCAGACGCTGGTGGTGCCGACGGATGTATCGGTGCAGGCGCAGTGCGTGGCGCTGATTGAGGCGAGCGTGGCGCGCTTCGGCCGCATCGATGCCTTGATCAACAACGCCGGCCGCTCGGCGCATGCGCTGTTTTCGGAGGTGGTGGATTTGGCCTGGTACGAAGAACTGATGCGGATTAATTTGTGGGGCAGCGTGTGGTGCACGCACGCGGCGTTGCCGCACCTGAAGCAAACACGCGGCAGCATCGTCGCGGTGTCCTCGCTGGCGGGGCTGGTGGGCGTGCCTGGTCGCACCGCCTACAGCGCCACCAAGTTTGCGATGGGTGGTTTCTTCGAAGCGCTGCGGACGGAATTGAAGCCGTACGGCGTGAGCGTGACGACTGCGTATCCGGGCGTGGTGGCAACCCAGATCCGCCACCGCGGCTTCAACGCGGCCGGCGGTGCCTTGGGCAGCAGCAGCCTGAAAGAAGACCAGGCCATGTCGGTAGAAGAATGCGCTGGCCTGATCGTGGCCGGCATGGAATCGCGCCAGCGCGAAGTCGTGATGTCCGCCAAGGGCAAGCTAGGCCGCTGGATGAAACTCATCGCCCCCGGCCTGGTCGAAAAAATGGCACTGGCCGCGCTGAAAGACGATGTGAAGCCTTGATTGTAAGCATTTGTAATTCCCGTCAACTGGGTAGTAGGCGGTCGCGTTTTTTGCTCATGCGACACGGGAATTGTCCCGATGCCGAAACCCTGAAAAAGGAATTCAATCATGTCCAAAGTAATCGCTTCCCTGATCGCCGGCCTGTTCGCTACCGCAGCATTCGCTCAAACGCCTGCGACCGCCCCAGCCGCTCCTGAAACCAAGCCTGCTGTGGCGGAAAAAACCGAAGCGAAACCAGTCGCCAAGAAAAAAGTCCATCACAAGGCCAAACAATCCAAAGCTGCGGAAACCACTGCCGCCGCCGCAGCACCAGCAGCGCCAGTAGCGCCAGTAGCACCAGCAGCAAGCAAGTAATTAACGATATAAACCGTATAAATTAAAAGAGGACTGAATCATGAAAAAAGTTATCGCTACCCTGATCGCCGGCCTGTTTGCTTCCGCTGCTTTTGCTCAAGCTCCTGCCGCCTCGGCTTCCGCATCGGCCGCTGCTTCGACCCCGGCTGCTTCGGCGCCAGTCGTCAAGAAGGCCATGCATAAGAAAGAGCACAAAGCCAGCGCATCGACTTCGGCCTCGGCTTCCGCACCAGCCGCGTCTGCACCTGCTGCCTCGGCTCCAGCCCCGGCCGCTTCGGCTCCAGCCGCCAGCAAGAAGTAATTCGCGCTAGTGCCCGACGTGCCGCCCCGGACCCTCCGGGCCTGGGCGGTGCAAGAGAAAAGATGGCTTCCAACGCCATCTTTTCTGCATTTGGCGTCAACTAGAGTAAACTACGCACAAATTTCTTTCGCAATTCGGCGATTCGAACAAACTTTGTGAGTGACGCCCATGTCTGTATCTTCCGTATCCATTATGTTTTCTGACCTCAATCTCGGCGAGCCGCTGCTCAAGTCGCTGAATGATGTTGGCTACGAGTCGCCATCGCCGATCCAGGCCGCGACCATCCCCCTGCTGCTGGACGGCCTCGACGTGCTGGGCCAGGCCCAGACCGGCACCGGCAAGACCGCCGCCTTCGCGCTGCCAGTGTTGGCGCGCATTGATATCAAACAGACCACGCCGCAAGCGCTGGTGCTGGCTCCAACCCGCGAACTGGCTATCCAGGTCGCCGAGGCGTTCCAGACCTACGCCAAGCACATCCCTGGCTTCCACGTGCTGCCGATCTACGGCGGCCAGAGCTACGGTCCGCAGCTGTCGGCCCTGCGCCGCGGCGTGCACGTGGTGGTTGGCACCCCTGGCCGCGTGATCGATCACCTCGATAAAGGCTCGCTCGACCTGTCCAAGCTGAAAACGCTGGTACTGGACGAAGCCGACGAAATGCTGCGCATGGGCTTTATTGACGACGTTGAGCGCATCTTGCAAGAGACTCCGGAATCGCGCCAGACCGCGCTGTTCTCGGCCACCATGCCGTCGGCCATCCGCCGCATCGCCAATACTTACCTGCACAATCCGAAGGAAGTGACCGTTGCTGCCAAAACCGGCACCAATGAAAACATCCGCCAGCGCTATTGGCTGGTGTCCGGCATGCACAAGCTGGACGCGCTGACCCGTATCCTGGAAGCTGAAAACTTCGACGGCATGATTGTTTTCTCGCGCACCAAGCTCGGTACCGAGGAACTGGCGCAGAAACTGCAAGCACGCGGCTTCTCGGCTGCCGCCATCAACGGCGACATCCAGCAGGCGCAGCGCGAGCGCACCGTGCAGATGCTCAAGGACGGCAAGATCGATATCCTGGTGGCGACCGACGTGGCCGCCCGTGGTCTGGACGTGGAGCGTATCTCGCACGTGGTCAACTATGACGTGCCGCACGATCCAGAAAGCTACACCCACCGTATCGGCCGTACTGGTCGCGCCGGCCGTAGCGGCGAAGCGATCCTGTTCATCACGCCGCGTGAAAAAGGCCTGCTGAAGATGATCGAACGCTCGACCCGCCAGCCTATCGGCCAGCTGGAGCTGCCGACCATCCAGGCGGTCAACGATGTACGCATCGCCAAGTTCAAGCAGCAGATCACCGATACGCTGGCCGAAGGTGGCCTGGAACAGTTCCAGTCGCTGATCGAGGACTTTGAACAAGAACACAATGTGCCGGCGGTGGAAATCGCCGCGGCGCTGGCCAAGCTGTCGCGTGGCGATGTGCCGCTGCTGCTGGATAAAAAACAGCAGACCCAGTGGGAAGAGCGTCCGGCCCGCCCGGTTTCCGACCGTCCGGAACGCGGCGACCGTTTCGATCGCGCCGACCGTGGTGATCGTCCGGACCGCAGCGAGCGCTTCCCGAAAAAGGAACGCATCGCACGCGAATCCGAGCCAGGCATGCGCACCTACCGCATTGAAGTCGGCTACCAGCATGGCGTTAAGCCGGGCAACATCGTCGGCGCCATCGCCAACGAGGGCGGTATCGACTCCAAGAACATCGGCCGCATTGAAATCTTCGACGACTACACGGTGCTGGACATGCCGGACTCCCTGAGCCGCGAAGCGCTGGACATGATGGCGGGCATCCGCGTGGCCGGCCAGTCGCTGCGCATCAGCGTGGACGGCCAGGGCGCGCCTGCGCCAGCTTCGGCGCCATCGCCAGCCCCGGCCAAAGCGCCGCGCGCCGCCAAGCCAGCCGCCTCGCCGCTGGAAAAGGTAGTGCGCGCCGCCGCCGAAGAGCCGGAAGAAGCCCCGGCCAAGAAGAAAAAGGAAAAAGTCGGCAAGCTGGCGGTGCCGATGTCCGCTTTCCGCGTTGAGGTGGGTCGCAAGAATGAGATCACCCCGGCCAACATCGTCGGCGCCATCGCCAACGAGACCGGCCTGGAGGCCAAGTACATCGGCCGTATCGAAATCTTTGAGGACCACTCGATGCTGGAACTGCCGGACGGTATGCCGGAAGATATGTTCCGCAACCTGGGCAAGATCTGGGTTGGCGGTGGCCAGCTGAAGATCAGCCAGGTTGACCGCATGCCGCCGGAATCGGGCAAGCACACGCCGCCGAAGAAACCGGCGCCGGGCGCCAAGCCGAAGTCGAAAAAGTACTAAATACCACGGGGCCGCAAGGCCCCGTTTTCATTCCGCCCTGCATTGCACACAAGCGGTGCTGCAATGCACCAAAACGAATCCTGCCCGGGGAAACGACGGTAATGTTGTCATAGTAGAAGGCAGCTGGCCCGCTTATTGCATAACTGATAGCAATACTATCTCTTACCCCGGAGGGCAGATGTTATTGCGGAATGACCTGTTGCAGTACACGCATCCGTCGCTGCGCACCGTCCGCATTCTGTGGATTGCTCCCGAGCAGAGTCACGCTTATTTCTTCGATGTGGCGGCGCGCTCGGCGGAAGTCGAGCTGGTGCAACTGCCGGCGGTGTACGCCGACCTGCGTTCGGGGCACGCCAGCGTATTGCCGGCCGATCCTTATGTCATGGTGGTGAGCCAGGAGCTGCTGCCGCCCAAGCATCTGCAGCTGCGCGCCCGCGCGTGGGAGATCATCGAAGGGCTGGTGGCGCAGGAGCCGGGGATTTATGAGGCGCGCCTGCGCGGCCAGATGATTGCCCAGGCTACGGCGCAGCATGACGTCTCGCATCCCACCATCTATCGCTACCTGCGCCGCTACTGGCAGCGTGGCCAGACCCCCAACGCGCTGCTGCCCGATTACGGCAACTCTGGTGGGCGCGGCAAGGTGCGCCAGTCGTCGGCTGGTGTGAAGCGCGGCCGGCCGCGCAAGAACGGCGCTGACGCTGGTCCCGGCCTGAATGCGGATGAGGAGATCCGTCGCACCTTCCGCGTCGCCACGGCCCGCTACGCGGCTGCCAACGCCAAGTTCTCGCGGCTGGGGGCCTACCAGCAGATGCTGCATGATTTCTTCGTTGAGCGCCGCATCGATAGCGACTCCGGCCGCGTGCTGAGCATGCCGCCAGGATCGGTCAAGGATGTGCCGACCTTCGGCCAGTTCAACTACTGGCTCGATCACGACGACGACCGCCCGCCGGAAGTGGCGCGCCGGCCGCAAGCTGTGATGCCGGCCGCGCTGCAGGCGGCATCGCAGCCGCAAGGTCAGGGCGCCATGCCTGATGGCCGTCCCGGCGATGGCTTCTATCTGGATGCGGTGCGCGCTGAAGTGCAGCTGGTGTCGCGTGCCGACCGTAATCAATCCATCGGCCGCCCGGTGATCTACGTGGCGACCGATTGCTTCAGTCGCATGGTGTGCGGCGTCTATGTCGGCCTGGGCGAGGTGCAGTGGCCGCAAGCCATGCTGGCCCTGGCCAACTGCGGCGCCGACAAACAGCGCTACGCGCAGCACTACGGCCGCCGCATCGAGGCCGAACAATGGCCGTGCCGCCATCTGCCGGAGACGTTGTTCGCCAACGAGGCCTTGATGCGCGGCTGGCAGGGCGGCAGCGGCGACGCGCTGCTCAACAACTTCAACCTGCGCAGCGCGGCAGTGGACCAGGGGCCGGACGAGTGGCGCACCGTGCTGGAAAAACGTTTTCGTCTGCTGGCGCCGATGATGGAAGGCGCGCCTTGCCGGCTGGACGGCGTACTCGATCTGGAGCAGTTCACCCGCATCGTGATCGACTGTGTCTTGTACTTTAATAGCCGCCACCAGCTGGCGCATGCGAATGCCACGCCGCGCCAGTTATGGGACTGGGGCCGTGAACATCGCGGCGGCGGATTAAAGATATATCCTGAACACTTGATTCGCTGCTGCCTGATGCCGATGGCGCAAGCCCAGGTCACCAGCGACGGCATCGCATTGTTCGATAGCCTGTACACCTGCGCGCGCGCCATTGGCGAACGCTGGTTCGAACGGGCGCGTACGCGCGGTGCATGGAGCATCAAAGTGGCTTATGACCCGGCCAACCTGGATACGGTGTACCTGCTGGATCCAGCCGCGCCGCTGCAATTCCACGCTTGCCACCTGACCGACGCCAGCGTGGCGCACCAGAATCTCTCAGAGGCGGAGATAGCGCGCCTGCCGCGTGCACACGCGCTGCTGCAAGGCGCACCATTGCGTACCACTTCACAGGGTTTTCGCAGTTTCGTGGGCTAATTCCCGTCCGGCGTGCAGACCAGCAAACGCGGTGCATCGTAAAGGTGCACCGCGTTTTTACTTTGGTGGAAGCGTTTCTAACCGCTGATGAATAAAGTCTGTGCGTGTGAAGCCCCGCATCAGGTGTATAGACAAGAACTTGGCCGCGCATGAACAAACATTGTTTTATATCGTTTATCTCATTCCATAAGTAGTCGCCGCAGCGGCGAAACATGTTTATTTTTTGGCTACGTTGTGGCACGCCGTTTGCTAAAGAGGAGCTATGGGTTAGCAAGTCGCCCAAGGATCTTTCAGCAGACTGGTGAGGAAACAGATGGATAGCAAAACAGTAAAACCATATAAATCGTTTAGCTCATTTACGAGAAGGGATTTTCTATACCGTGCCGCCGCAGTCGGCGGCACTGGATTGCTGTTGAATACCATGAATGCCTGGGGCATGGGCATCGCCTCTACCGCCTCGGCGCCGCCGGCCTTGAGCGGCAGCGGCAAGGGCAAGAAGGTGCTGATCCTCGGCGCCGGCCTGGCCGGCATGACCTCCGCCTTCGAGCTGGAAAAGCTGGGCTACAAGGTGCAGATCCTGGAAGCGCGCGCCTTTGCCGGCGGCCGCTGCCAAACCGCGCGCAAGGGCTTCAGCCTGACCGAATTGGGCGGTGAGAAGCAGACCTGCGCCTTCGACGAAGGCCACTACATCAACCACGGTCCGTGGCGCATTCCGCTGCACCACCAGTCGACGCTGCACTACACCAAGCTGTTCGAAGTGCCGCTGGAGGTGATGATCAACGATAACGACCACGCTTACGTCTACTCCGAGAACGCTGGCCCATTCGCCGGCAAGCGCGTGCGCGTGAAGGAAGTGAAGGCCGATATGCGCGGCCACGTCTCCGAACTGCTGGCCAAATCAGTCAAGAACCACTCGCTGGACCAGGAGCTCACCGCCGACGACCAGCGCTTGCTGCTGGACTACCTGCAGCACGAAGGTGCGCTGACCGCCGGCGACTTGCAGTACAAGGGCCGCAGCGGCCGTGGCTACACCGTTAATCCGGGCGCCGGCCTGAATCCGGGACCGGGCACGCCGTCCGATCCGCTGGGCTTTAAGGATTTGCTGGCATCGAAGCTGGGCAACGTCTACAGCGCAGTGCAGGATTTCCCGATGCAGAACACCATGTTCCAGCCAGTGGGCGGCATGGATGCTATCGCCAAGGCGTTTGAAAAACGCGTCGGCAAGAATATTCGCTACAAGGCGGAAGTACAAACCATCCGCCAGAACGACAAAGGTGTGACCGTGACCTACAAGGACACCGGCACCAACAAGGTCAGCGCCATCAGCGCCGACTACTGCCTGTGCGCGATTCCGCTGTCGGTGTTGCGCCAGATCGATACCGATTTTTCGGACAAATTCAAGGCGGCCGTTGCCACGGTGGCGTACGCGCCGGTGGGCAAGATCGGCCTGCAAATGAAGCGCCGCTTCTGGGAAGAGGACGACCATATCTACGGCGGTCACATCATGACCGACGTTAAAGGTATCAACACGATTTCGGTACCGTCGTACGGCTTCCAGAAGAAGAAGGGCGTGCTGCTCGGTTACTACCAGTATCAGACGCAAGCCATTGAAACCAGCGCGCTGTCGCCGAAAGAACGCGCCGAATTCGCACTGGCGGCCGGCCAAAAAATCTTCCCGCAATACACGGAAAACTTCGAGACCTCGTTCTCGGTGGCGTGGCATCGCGTGCAGTACAACCTGGGCGGCTGGGCCGAGTGGACCGATAAGACCCGTGCCGCCGCTTACCCAACGCTGGTGGAGGGCGAGGGCCGCATCCTGCTGGCCGGCGAGCACCTGAGCTACCTGACCGGCTGGCAAGCCGGCGCCATTGAATCGGCATGGCAGCAACTCGCCAAGATCCATGAAAGGGCAAGCGCATGAAGGAAGTATTGATCAAGGCGGTGATGGTGGCGGTGGCGGCGTTTGCAGCGGCAGCATCGTCGCCGCTACGCGCGCAAGAGATGGACGGCAAATCGCTGTTCCTGAAGAACTGCGCGGCGTGCCACCAGCAAACCGGCAAAGGTATCCCCGGCGCCTTCCCGGCGCTGGCCGGTAGCAAATTCGTGCAGGGCAAAGGTACGGACGTGGCCAGCGTGCTGCTGAAAGGGCGCGGCGGCATGCCGGACTTCAGCGACTCGCTGAGCGACCGCGATATCGCCACCGTGCTGACCTTTGTGCGCTCCAACTGGGGCAACAAGGCCGATGGCCTGAGCGAGGCCGATGTGGTCACGCTGCGCACCACGTTGGGCATCGACCCGTTTGGCAATTCCATGATGTCCAACAAACACTGAGAGAAAGAGCACAACAATGAAGAAAGCACTTGCCACCCTGTTGATCGCCGCTGCCTGCGGCACTGCGGCCGCCGCACCAAAAGCGGACATCGTGCGCCACAAGATTCCGAATTCGGATTTTCCGATTGCGCTGGCGGTGACGATTCCACCCACCGCCACCATTCACTTCATCAGCGGCCAGGTGCCGGCGGTGGTGAACAAGGATGCGCCGGCTGATTCGATCGAAGCCTTCGGCGACACCAAGGCGCAGTCGGAATCGGTGCTGAAGAAGATCAAGGAAATCCTGCAGGGAATGAAGCTCGACATCTCTGACGTGGTGAAGATGCAGGTGTTCCTGGTCGGCGATCCGGCCAAGGGCGGCAAGGCTGACACCAAGGGCTTTATGGAAGCCTACACCCAGTACTTCGGTGGCGCCCAACCCAACCTGCCGGCGCGCGCGGTGGTGCAGGTGGCAGGCCTGAGCAATCCGGGCTGGCTGGTGGAAATCGAAGTCGTCGCAGCTAAAAAATAATTTTGTTGTTCGTGTTTCAGGTCTTACTTTTTTCATTCAAAAATGGGGATTAATCTTATGCATAAGGCCACACTCAAGATCGGCGTTGCAGCCGTACTGTCCACGCTGGCGTTTAGTGTCTACGCTGCCGAAGATGATGCAGCAGCGGCCGATGCAGGCGTCACGCCCAACGCGGGAGCGGTGATCGTGACGGGTACGCGTACCAGCGGTATCAAGGTTGAAAACAGCGCTTCGCCGATCCAGGTACTGGATGCGGCGTCGCTGCAGCGCACCGGCCAGCCGGACCTGATTCAGGCACTGGCGCAGAACCTGCCGTCGTTCACGGCGCAAGCCTTCGGCGGCGACACTGCCAACCTGACGCTGTCGGCCCGCCTGCGCGGCCTGAGCCCGAACAACACGCTGGTGCTGATTAACGGCAAACGCCGCCACGGTACCTCGAACCTGGCCGTGCTGGGCGGGCCGTACCAAGGTGGTGCAGCAGCTGACCTGAACTACATTCCGGTATCGGCGATTGACCACATTGAAGTGCTGCAGGACGGTGCGGCCGCGCAGTACGGCTCGGACGCGATTGCGGGCGTGGTCAACATCATCCTCAAATCGAACAACCATGGCGGCACCGCGACTGCCACCGGCGGCGGCTATGTCGATGGCGGCGGCCGCACGGCGGACGCTTCGGCCAACATCGGCGTTGAGCCGTTCGAGAATGCCTTCCTGAGCCTGACCGCAGAATCGAAATACCACGGCTACAGCGACCGTGGCGGCCTCGATCCACGCGTTACCACGGCAGCCAATATGGCGGCGTATCCGGGCATGTTCCAGCATCCGGGCTACCCGCACGTCAACCATATCTCGGGCGATGCGCAGTACCACCTGAATGTGTTTGCCGCGAACTTCGGCTACGACATCGACGCCGACACCCAGTTCTACTCGATCCTGACCGCCGGCCGCAAGGAAGCGCGCGCGTTCGAGAACTACCGTCTGCCGAGCCGCCTGCCGAAAGTGTATCCAACCGGCTTCTCGCCGAAGGAAACCATGAAGCAGGATGACTACGGCCTGACCGTCGGCATCAAGGGCAAGGTCGCTGGCTGGAGCACTGACCTGAGCTCGACCTATGGCCGCGACAAGGCGCTGATCGGCGTGGCCGATTCGGGCAACGTCTCGCTGTTCAATGACACGGGCTCGACGCCAACCGTGTTCAAGGCCGGCGCCTTCATCGCCAGCCAGTTGACCACCTCGCTGGAAACCGGCAAAGAGTTCGACATCGGCTGGGCCAAACCGCTGAACGTGGCCGCTGGTCTGGAGCACCGCATCGACAAGTATGAAATCGAAGCGGGCGATGCGGCTTCGCGCTACAAGGAAGGTTCGCAGTCGTATCCGGGCTTCTCGCTGACCGACGCCGGCAGCCACCGCCGCACCAATGAAGCAGCCTACGTCGACTTCGCCGGTAATCCGATTACCGACCTGACGCTGGATTTGGCTGCACGTTACGAGCACTTCAGCGACTTCGGTAATGCCAAGGTCGGCAAGATCACCAGCCGCTACGACTTCTCGCCGGTGGCAGCGGTGCGCGGTACTTTCTCGAACGGTTTCCGCGCGCCGACGCTGGCAGAGGAATACTACTCGGCCACCAACGTTTCGCCGACCAGCGCCTTCGTGCAGCTGGCGCCGAATTCGGCGGGTGCGAAACTGGTGGGCGTCGATGGCCTGAAGCCTGAGCGCTCGACCAACGTCTCGGTGGGTCTGGTGCTGAACCCGGCCAGCAACGTGGCGATCACGCTGGACCTGTACCAGATCAAGATCCGCGACCGCATCGTTGGTTCGGGCGCGCTGTATGGTTCGGGCGGATCGGTCAACTCGCCGGCGGTGGTGGCAGCGATCAAGGCCAACGGCAACGTGTTGGATAGCACCGTCAACCAGACCGGTATCAACATCTTCTCGAATGCGGTCGATACCCGCAGCCGCGGCCTGGAGTTCGTCACTACGATCAATTCCAACTACGGCACCTCGGGCAAGGTGGACTGGTCGATTGCCGCCAACTACAACAAGGTGGAAGTCACCAAGATCAACCAGGCGCCTAGCCAGCTGCTGCCGCAAACGCTGCTTGACCAGGCGGCAATTTCCGACCTGGAAACCGCATCGCCTAAGCTGCGCATGAACCTGGGTGCGCTGTGGAAGATCGGTAACTGGACCGTCAACCTGCGCGAAGCGATCTACGGCAAGGCTTCCGAGTACGGCAGCGAAGATGGCTCGGTGTACCACCTGACCGAGATCAAGCCGAAGGCCATTACCGACCTGGAAGTGGGCTACAAGATCAGCAACGCGTGGTCGGTAGCGGTGGGTGCGAACAACCTGTTCAACACCTATCCTAACGGCGTGAATCCGAACCTGCTGGCGGACCAGCGTGCGGCTGGCGACAATGCAGCGGTGACCGTGCTGCCATCGTTCTCGCCGTTCGGCATCAACGGCGGCTACTACTACGCCCGCGCCAACTACAAGTTCTGATCAAGGGGATGTTCTTTGCAGCCGCCCTTCGGGGCGGTTTTTTTTTCGTGTAGCATTAGTGCATGCTGAAAAAAATACGTACAACCTTGCTGGCGGCCGCAGTTGCGGGCAGCGCTGGCGGCGCGGCTGCCGCGCCCATGAGTCTTGACGACTACCTCGCCCTGAACGGCCCCGCGCCCACGCGCCACGTCGCATATGGCGCTGCGCCATCGCAGTTCGCGGAGCTGTTCCAGCCGGCCGGGGAGGGACCGTTCCCGGTGGCGGTGATTATTCACGGCGGCTGCTGGACCAAGCACTTCGGCGGCATCACGCAGATGCGCAATATGGCCGGCGGCCTCGCTTCGCAGGGCATCGCGGTGTGGAATGTGGAGTACCGCCGCTTCGACGAGGAAGGCGGCGGCTATCCTGGCATGTACCATGACGTCGGCACGGCGATGGACCGACTGCGCACGCTGGCGCCTGAGCACAAGCTGGACTTGTCGCGCATCGTGCTGGTCGGGCATTCGGCTGGTGGCCACTTGGCGCAATGGGCTGGTTCGCGCGCCAAGTTACCGCGCAGCAGCCCACTGTACGTGGCTGATCCGCTGCCGGTACCAGTAGTGATCAGCCTTGGCGGCCTGGCTGACCTGCGCAACGAAGAAGCGCTGATCAAGACCAGCTGCAACCGCGACATGGCGCAACTGGCCGGCGTCGCCAGCGCCGAGCGGCCTGACATCTACAGCGACACCTCGCCGGCCGAAATGCTGCCGGCCGGCGTGCGCACGGTGCTAATCCACGGTGAATTCGATGATATTTCGCCACTACGCGTGGGCCAGGATTACGCCCGCCGTGCCCAGGCAGCTGGCGACCCTGCCGAGGTGCTGGTGCTACCCGGCGGCAGCCATTACGATGAAGTGGCGGCGATTTCGCCGTCATGGAAGATCGTGCTGGAGCAGATCCGCAAGGCGCTGGGCCTTTAAGCCATCGCAGCGGTATGTATGGACGGACGCCGAGAAAACCGGTATCCTCCGTGCTGCTTGTTGTAATCACACCTCATGCGGCTGTAGCTCAGTGGATAGAGTATTGGCCTCCGAAGCCAAGGGTCGTGGGTTCGATCCCCGCCAGCCGCACCACAAATTCCCATAATATTCAATAACTTAGACGTTGCGATGTAGTGCAATGCAATGCGTTATTTTGCAAATTTTGGCACACTGACTGTGCCAAAAATGTGCCATTTCCATCGAGGATATATTTGTGTGACTGGCACAGTGTTTAAGGCCTGCCTCTCGTTGAGTACCTAAAGATTTTCAACGAGAGACCGCCTCCAGTTTGCGCTTTCTATACTCCTCCAGTTCTTGTAGGTCATGGTCACGCATATCTTGCATGACTTGCTCTCTCACTTCTTCATATTCTTTGCTGTGTGGACTATCAAGCGAATCTGTCTCGAAAAATTTTGCCCCGAGTGGCATCCTTTTCAGGATTTCGTCATTCATTTTTGCGTCCATCAATGACCTTAAGCTTTTCTCAAAATCGGGCGTAACACCTATCTTCGCCAGACCAGCTTGAGTTCGCTCCCTGAGCGGCTGGAGTAGTTTCATCTGATACATGAAGTACTCGGTGGATTCTGGCATTTCTTCATTTATTTTTTCCAAAATACACTCTGCTCCAGGCGGCGCGACGTGACCTGAGAGTGGGTCGGTTCCACCCGTCGCCAGCCAGAAGGCGTATTGCGGCCACCGTTCGCTCACGGATTCAATCATTTCCCCTGAGGGGGCGCTATTTCTATTCCAAAAGGTTCGCCACGTAGCCCCCGAAATTCGGGTGAACTCCTCCATTGACTTGAAGCGCCGGTCTTCACTACTCACGGCCTTGATGATCGTCAGCATCCTAGAACGGATACTCGTATAGATATTGCTTGACATTAACTGTCCTCTTGGCTACAGTTCGCTCAATCGAATCGTTTCAATTGAAACGGTCCAAATGAATCTATTCATGTGTTTGATGTGAGAGGTTGCGCTTAATGAGTCTTGAGGTCAAGTCCCTACCGTCATTGGAGCTGGTTTCTGTTGAGCAGTTGGCATTATTGCTGCACAAATCGCCTGCGAGTGTACGGAGCGATGTATCGAGAAATCCAGACGCACTGCCTCCTATTTGTCGTCTCCCTGGAACCAAACGCCTGCTCTGGCGCAGCGAAGACATCTCCACTTGGGTCGCAAAGTTTGTCCAAGGAACCTCAGCTACTCAGCCAACCTCCGTTCCATCGCTTGGCGCGCCGCGAGGCCGTGGTCGCCCGCGCAAGACTGAGCAGAGAGGCATTGCATGAGGCCTGTCCGCCATTCGTTGATCCGTCGCCAACGCGAAAAGGCCGCAGGCGATTACGCACAGGCTACCGGGGGCACCAGCTATGCACGCTCCGTTAAGTCTCAAATCTACGATGCTGGCAAATCGTCGGCGATCAATGCGGAGCGTACCGACAGCGCGCCAGCGCTGCCGGTGCGCTTCGCCGTTGATGCCGAGAATACCGGGTTAGTGCCGCAAATTGCGCAGGTAAGCGCAGCAATGAACGCCCCCATTAATAACATGGGGGAAAACCTGTCAGGCAAACGCGAGGCTCGTTGGAGCACTGCCAATGATGAGCACCTTGGTCATGTTCAGCTCGTCATGACTGATGGCGGGGAGGTCAAGACGGTAATGGTCCGCCGTCCTACTGAAAAGCAAATCTGCATTATCGACTGGATCAATTTCTCAGTGGCCGAGGAAACGTGGAACAAGACCGCTAGAGAGCAGTTAATCACGGATGAGCAATTCGTCTACGAAGCCAGTCGCCAGCTTGAAAAAATTTTTGGGTTCGGTGTTACGCAGAAGTGCAAGAGCGGTAAGAACTTCTTCACCGATTCTTGGATGCTGGGTGATGGCATGGGCTTTGTTTGCTTTGGTACCTGTGGCCTGTTTGCTTCGTCTCCTCCGTTGGCTCAACGCCACCGGATTTTGTCCCTGAAATCGTACCCGGATGTGCTGCTTGCCTGATTCAGTGAGCCTCCAAAAAAGATCTTTTTATTAGTGATTTGACATCTAACTTGCTTTGGAGTATCGTATTTGAACCCGCTCCAAAACGCGCGCGGACAAACAGCACTATCGAAATTGGCCACAAATGTGGCCTGGATCAACACGTCTATCAAGAAGAGAACATATGAAACAAGAGATTGTCCGCACCAAATCGAAATCCGTTCCTCCAGCCCAATCGAAACCGCCAAAGCGAGCATCGGCGATCGGCGAAAAGCCGACACCGGTAGCGTTTGCGCGGAAAGCGCTTAAGGGGGAATTTGCTAGAAAATGATTGATGAGAAAACGCACTCTAAAAGAGTGCTTCTCTGGAGGGGTGGTGCCCGAGGCCGGAATCGAACCGGCACGCCTTGCGGCGGGGGATTTTCGTACCTGCTACGGCTTTCGCCGCCTGCGCAAACGCAGTTTGGGGTCTGGAGCACGCCTTCACCATAGCACTGTTGTGCCTTAGGTGCCCGCCGTCTGCTCTCTACACCTTCCGAGACGCTTTCGCATCAAGGCTTGGCTCGGTATTGGCTCGGAATCAAGTTCCAGGGCCTTCGCCGAGTTTGACGGGCTTCACCTTCGAGGTTTCCCCTGAAGGGCTCAATTTTTGCGGTCTGGATCCCCTGCGTCTACCAATAGCACCAATCGGGCTATGAAGGGTCATATGATCGCGTGGCAGCGTTTGCCAGGCAGTGGAAGCTGAGGCAATCGGAGTGGGGCAATTCTGCTAGCAAACGAACAGCCAGGTCTTACCGAGGTCGCTTCAACACCACGTATAGCTGCTGGTGCGCAGAACACTTGAGTCGCCATAGGATGGCTTTGTGAGGAAAATTTTGGGGAAACCATGGGGAAAATTTGGGGAAGATTTAACCGAATTGTTTCCTCTTGCTTCCTCTTCTTGCTTTCTGTTTCCCGGTCGGTTATTCTTTAGATTCAAGGAGTTACAGAGTTTATGCGGCCTCCAAACCAGTCGACTGAGGGCCTCCGAAGCCAAGGGTCGTGGGTTCGATCCCCGCCAGCCGCACCAAAATTCCCCAGTAAATTCAATAGTTTATGTTTAGCGCAGGTTAACGAAACATGTTGGCGTCGTCGCCATTGGATTTACCGGAAATCGCTTCCATGCGACTATTCTTGCTCTAACTATAACGAGAGAGACAAGATGAACTGCATACCGATTCCGACTCAACAGCGGTATCCCTCCCTGCGCCGTGCCATGACAGCTAGCGCGCTGGCCATGATGCTCGGTGCCTGTGGCGGATCTGGCGGTACCGCCGCTGCCGCGTCGACTAGCACCAGCGCGCCGCCCCCGGTGGTGACGCCATCGAGCGGCACTTGCAGCAACGCCGTCACGGTGCCGCCGTATCAGACCAAGACCAGCCTGCCTTTCTGTGCCAGCCTGTCCACCGCAGCGGCGGGCAGTGATGGCGTTGGCGCTGAAAACGGCAAGGCCTGCCAGCAGCGCAGCGGTTTCGATATCGTTGCGGAGATGGGCGCGGGCTGGAATCTCGGCAACACTCTGGACGCGAGCGGTAACACCGCGAGCTCGCTGGCCGATGAGACCTTCTGGGGCAACCCTGTCACCACCAAAGCCAATATCGATGCCTTGAAAAAGGCTGGCTTCAGCAGTTTGCGCCTGCCGGTGAGCTGGGACGACCATATCAGCGGCGAGGGCAAGGTCATCGACCGCGTCTGGCTGGACCGGGTAGAGGAAGTCGCCAACTATGCGCTGGCGAATGACATGCTGGTTATCGTCAATATTCACCATAACAAGGGCTGGGAAATGCCCACGCTCGCCAATGAGGCGGTGGCGAAAGAGGTGCTGACCAAGCTGTGGACGCAGATTGCCGCGCGCTTCAAACCGTACGAATACCGCCTGATTTTTGAAGTCATGAATGAACCGCGCGTGACGGTGGATGGGGTGGACGACTGGGGCGGCAAGGCGGAATATTACGATGTGCTCAACCGGCTTAACGCCACCGCCCTGGCCACCATACGCGCCAGTGGCGGCAACAACGCGCGCCGGCTGGTGATGTTGCCGACCTACGCGGCGGCGCCGGGGGAGCAGCAGCTCAATGGCCTGCTGCTGCCGAACGATAAGATGGTGGCGCTGTCGACACACGCGTATTCGCCGTATGATTTCGCGCTGAACCAGAAGGGCAGCGCGGTATTCACTGGCCAGGCGGAATTGGATGCCTTGTTCCAGCGCCTGAATACGCGCTACGTCCAGAAGGGAACGCCGGTGATCATGGGCGAGTGGGCCTCTACCGACAAGAATAATGCCGCCGAGCGGGTCAAGCACGCACAGTATTTTGCACGGGGTGCGCGGCTGGCAGGCATACCCACGCTGTGGTGGGACAACGGCAATCTGAACTGGTCGGCGACCTCGACTGACGTCATGGGCATTTTCGACCGCCGGACCAACAGCTTTACCCATCAGGACATTGTCGACGCCATCATGTGCAGCGTGAAGTGAATCAGCGGCGCCCGCCAAGCGGCAAGCCCGGCAGCGGCGGGTACTTGACGGCGTTCAGCGTCATTTTCTCGATGGCGGCGGCGTGCAGGTCGACGTCCAGCTTGTCGGCCAGCTGCACCAGATAGAGCAGCACGTCGGCCAGTTCGTGGCGGACGGCGGCGCGGGTGGCGGCGTCCAGCTCGGCAGGGGCGCCGGTTGGCAGCCACTGGAAGTGCTCGGCTACTTCGGCCACTTCCACCGACATTGCCATCGCCAGGTTCTTGGGCGTGTGATATTGCGCCCAGTCGCGGGCTTGGGCGAATTGGCGGGTGCGTTCACGCAGATCGTGCAGATCGTGCAGGTCGGAGGTCGTCATTGCGCGGTTCATTCCTTGTTTTCTACCGTTTGTCGCACGGTGCGGACGTGCGCCAGGGGCGCTGGCTATAGTGGCGGCATTATAACTTTAAGGACTCGCCATCATGCGCCGCACTCTCATCGCTCTTGCTGCTCTCTCCATCCTCGCCGGTTGCGCCGTCATCGTGGTGCCGGATGGCGAGGGTGGTATGCATTACAAGTCCGCTTTCGGCGGTGATGCGGTGCAGGGCAACGGCCAGAATCTGGTCGAGACGCGCCAGGTCGCCACGCTGGACGGCATCGATGTCAATGGCCCGATGCAGGTTGAAATCCGTGTCGGCCAGGGCACCTCGCTGCAAGTGGAGGGCGACAGCAACATCTTGCCACTGCTGCGCACCGACGCCAGCAACGGCACGCTGCGGATCTGGGTGGAGGGCAATGTCCGCACCAGCAATCCGCTGCGCGTGACCTACACCACGCCGGCGCTGCACCAGGTCACGGCCAACGGCTCGGGCCAGATGAATATCGCTGGCTTGAGCGGCGGTCCGCTCAACCTGTCGCTGAATGGTTCGCGCGCGGTGCGGGTGAGCGGCTATGTCAGCCAGCTGGATGCGCGCCTGAATGGCTCCGGCGGCCTGAATGCCTCCGGCCTCGACAGCACCGCTACGGTGGCGCGTTTGAGCGGTTCCGGCCAGTTGGCGCTGGGCCGCGTCAATGGCGAGCAACTGAACCTTGAGCTGCACGGCTCGGGCAGCGCCAACGCCAGCGGCAACGTGCGCAATATGACGGTGCGCCTGAACGGCTCCGGCAGCGCCGACCTGGCCGGCCTGACCAGCCAGACCGCAGAACTCAGCACCAACGGTTCGGGCAGCATTTCGGCTGCCGTCACGCAGTCGGTGGTGGCGGCTGCCAACGGTTCCGGCGGTGTGACGGTGTACGGCAATCCGGCACAGCGTAACGTCAGCGGCAAGCGCGTGAGTTTCGTCCAGTAATTACCTCACCTTAAAGAACGCCATCGAGGTCTGAAGCTGTTCCGCCTGGCCGCTCATCTCTTCGGCGGTGGCGGCCAGCTGTTCCGAGCTGGAGGCGTTCATCTGGGTGGTCTGGCTCAACTGGCTCATGGCCGCATTGATCTGGCCCGCGCCGGCCGACTGTTCTTCCGATGCCGCCGTAATCTCCTGTACCAGGTCCGAGGTGCGTTTGATATTCGGCAGCATGGTATCGAGCAGTGATCCGGCTTTCTCGGCCAACGACACGCTGCCCGACGCCACCTGTTCGATTTCCTGCGCCGCCACCTGGCTGCGCTCGGCCAGCTTGCGTACTTCGGCCGCCACCACCGCAAAGCCTTTACCATGCTCGCCCGCGCGCGCCGCTTCGATGGCCGCGTTCAGCGCCAGCAGATTGGTCTGGTAGGCGATATCGTCGATGATGCCGATTTTCTTGGCAATCTCGCGCATCGCCGACACCGTGGAGCGCACCGCCTCGCCGCCTTCGCCGGCTTCCTGCGCAGCCTTGCCGGCCATGCTGTCGGTGACCTTGGCGTTCTCGGTGTTCTGCGCAATCGAGGCCGACATCTGCTCGATGGCGGCACTGGATTCTTCCGCCGCTGCCGCCTGCTCGCTGGCGCCCTGCGACAGCGACTGCGCGGTGGCGCTGACTTCTTCCGAGGCGCTGGCCAGGGCTTCCGCACCGTCATTCACTTCGGTCACCACGCGTGACAGGTTGCCGACCATGCTATTCATGGCCGCCAGCAGGCTGGTGGTGTCGCCCGGTTTGATCTGCACCCGCACCGTCAGGTCGCCGTTGGCGATGCGGTTGACGATGTCGGCCGCGTAATCCGGTTCGCCGCCCAATTGCTTGAGCAGGGCGCGCGCGATGAAGACGCTGATCAACGCCACCGCCGCCAGCGTGACCACGGCAATGATGATGGAATTGCGCATCGCAGTTTTCTTGGCCAGCACTGCCTGTTCGGCGCCGTGCTGGCCGAGATCGACGTTGTAATCGAAGTGTTCATCGATGGCCGCCTGCATCACCTGGATCGCCGGGCGTGCCTGGTCCAGCAGGGCGCGCGCCTTGTCGTTGTGGTTGGAGCGCGATTCCTGCAGCACCGCTTCAATCTGCGGCTGCACCTTGGTCCACGCATCGTGCTCGCGGGCCAGGATGGCTTTGTCCTTGTCGTCGGCCAGCAGCGCTTCGTATTTTTTCAGGTTGTCGTCGACCAGCTTGCGCATATCGTCGACTTGCTTGTCGAGCTCCGCGAACTTTTTGTCATCGGAATTGAGCACGTGCTGGTTGACGCGGATGCGCATGCGCAGGAAGCTGTCGCGCACCTTGTCCAGCACCACCAGACTGGGTACCGTGTTGACCGTGGAGAAGTTGGCGGCCTCATAGACTTCGTCCATCTGATATTGGGCCAGGCCGGCCAGCACCACGATGCCTGTCAGGGCTGCACCTGCCAGTAGTCCCAGTTTTTGCGCGACGCTCAGTTTCATTGCATGCTCCCCTATTTTTTAGGTGGCTGTCATGTGACTTAACCGACGGCTGCCACTGCCGTAGTTCCTTGTAACCGTTCGATCAGCGCCGCCAAGGGCATCGGCCGCGCGTACAGATATCCTTGCATGCTGTCGCAGTCGTTGGCGATCAGGAAGTCGGCCTGCGCCTGCGTTTCCACGCCTTCCGCCACCACCCGCAAACCGAGGTGGCCCGCCATCGCCAGGATGGACTGCACCAGCGCCTTGCTGCTGGCGTCTTCCGGCGTGTCCATGATGAAGCTGCGGTCGATCTTCAACTCGTACAGCGGCATCTTCTTCAGATAGGCCATGCTGGAATAGCCGGTGCCGAAATCGTCAATCGAGAAGCGCAGGCCCATTTCGGTCAGCTGGTGCATGCGGGCGATGGTGTCGTCCATCTTGTCGATCAACAGGCCTTCGGTCACTTCCAGCACCAGCAGGCGTGCAGGGGCGCCGCTGTCGGCCAGCGCTTGCCGCACCTGCTCGACGAAGTCGGCTTGCCGGAACTGGGTTGGACTGACGTTGACGGACAGCGGCATCGTCAGTCCTGCCGCTTGCAATTGCAGCACGGCGTCGCAGGCCTGGCGTAGCGCCCACCCGCCGAGTTCAACTATCAGGCCCGATTCTTCCGCCACCGGGATGAAGACGTTGGGTGGCACCATGCCGCCTTCGGCCAGCGGCCAGCGCATCAGCAGCTCGCCGCCGATGGCGCGGCCGCTGCGGTCGACCTGTGCCTGCACGTGCATCTGCAGCTGGCCGGCGGCCAATGCTGCGCTCAGGTCGCGCTCCAGCGTCAGGCGCTGTTCGACTTCAGCCTGCATCTCGGATTCGAAGAAGGCGATGCCGTTGCGGCCATCGGACTTGGCGCGGTACATGGCGGTATCGGATTCGCGCAGCAGGTCTTGCGAGGTCTGGCCGCCGTGGCCAGCGCGCGGCAGCATGGTCACGCCGATGCTGGCGGTGGAGTTGTAGGTCTGGCCTTCGATCTCGAAATCCTGGCCGATGGCGGCGCGGATTTTTTCCGCCACCGTTAGCGCCGCATGGGTGGCGCCGGGCAGCTCGTGCGACAGGTGGCCCAGCAGCACCACAAACTCGTCGCCGCCGATGCGCGCCACGGTGTCGGCCTTGCGCATCAATTTGCTGAGGCGGTCGGCGGCGTTGCACAGCAGGGCGTCGCCGATGGCGTGGCCGCGCGCGTCGTTGATGGTCTTGAAGCGATCGAGGTCGATGAACATCACGGCGCTGTAAGTGCCGCCGCGTTCGGAGCTGGCCAGCAGCTTGTCGATGCGGTCCATCAGCAGGCGGCGGTTGGGCAGGCCGGTCAGCACATCGAAGAATGCCAGGCGGTGGATATCGTCCTGCGATTTTTTGCGTTCGGTGATATCGCGTTCGACCGCCACCCAGTGCGTGTAGACGCCGCCCTCGTCGGCAAACGGTACCAGCTCGGTCTCGACCCAGTACGGCTCGCCGGTCTTGGTGTAGTTGAGCAGCTCGGCGCGCACCGGCTGGCTGCGCGCCATATGGCGTTCGATGTCGTCCACCACCGATTGCTCGGTGTCCGGCCCACGCAGCATGCGCAGATTCTGGCCCAGCACCTCGTCGCGGCGGTAGCCGGTGCGGCGCTCGAACGCTTCGTTGACGAAGATGATGTGCTGCGCGGTCTCCGGCGTGGTGGAGTGCTTGTCGACTTCGGCGATCAGCACCATGTCGTTCAGGCGCGCCACGGCGGCCGAGGTCAGGCGCAGTTCGGCGTTCAGCAGCGACAGCTGGTCGAACGAGCGCTCAAGGTGCTGCAGCAGCACCGCGCACGACAGCGTCAGTACCGCCGTCATGAACATGAAATTGATGGAGATAATGGCGGCCTTGAGGAAGCCGTAATCGGGTAAGCCTTGCAGGTGCAGGTTGGCGTTGTCTTCAAAGCCCAGCACCATCACGGCCAGGCCGGCCAGTATCAGTGTGACCATGGCTGGCCGCAGTCCCAGCAGCAGCGCCGCCAGCACCGGCACTGCCATCAGGTAAATCTGACTGACCGGCCCCACCTTGAGTAGCAGGGCGATGCCGAGCACAAAGGCCACGGTCAAAAAATTGATGACACGCGAGGTGTAGGAAATGCTGCGCCAGCGCCAGATTACGCCGACCCACACCAGCGCCACGCTGTCGACCACGGCGATCGACCACATGCCTTCGCTGACGGCCAACAGCACACTGGGCACGGCTGTGGCCAGCCCGAGCAAGAACACAACCAGCAGCAGCTTGGCAAAGATTTGCGCGCGCCAGTGCGCTATGTCATTGGCCACTGCCACGGGGGAAGCCTCCAGGATGCGTTACGGTAGTGATGCAACTGATAGTACCCGCATTCGCATGCCGTGTCACCGTGGCAATTCTAGCCTTATTCCCCGGCCTGGATGCTGCCGATCCCAGCCACTTCCTTGTTCACTTTTTTGGGATGGCCGTAGTAGGTCAGGCCGCCAATACCCTTGGCCACGGCGTTCAGCAGGTCGGAGGCGTAGACGCTGATATTGCCCACGCCTTCGAACTGCACATCGACGCGCTCGGCCTGCAGCTTGCGGGTGTCGACCCGGCCCACGCCCTTGGCGCTCAGGCGCAGGTACTTGACCTTGCCGTCGGCCACCAGCTGGCCGGCGCCGAGGTAGCTGATGTCGATGCGGTCGGTGTTGATGTTGTGGAGCTGGGTTTCGCCCGCGCCTTCCAGCTTGACGCGGCTCAGCGACGGCACTGTGATGGTGACGGTGGGCGCGCCCTTGGCGGAGGTGAACTGCTTGTCCGGCAGGATGACTTGCAGCTCATTGTCGATCACCTCGGTCTTCAGCATGCTGACGAATTTGTCTTCGCCGCTGACCACCACCGATTGCGCGTCGCCGACCTGCACCTTCATGCTGAAAGCGCCCTTGGCGTTAATGGCGATAAAGCCGGGCAGGGTGCGCTTGGACTCGGCGCCGTGTGCAGCAGCGCTGAGAGCAAACAAGGCGGGGATCAGGACAGCTGCAACGGTACGGCGCATGGTAATTCCTCGGTAAGGTTAACAAATACGACAATATTAATTTTACTGAATTTTTAGCTAACGCCGACAAGTTTGCGACGAACTGCAAAAATCCCGGCCTGTGTTGCGCGAGGACTACGCTCGCAGCTTCGTGAACAGGCGTTCGATGTCGATTTCCTGGATCAGCACATTGCCCTGGTTGGCCTTGATCAGGCGCGGCGCCAGCGCGGACTCGCCGGCGCCCAGCGGCGACTCGGTCATGTCGGCACTGTCGAACTGCTGCACCGAATGCAGGTCGTCGACCAGCAGGCCGATGGTGCTGTCGCCTTGATGCACCAGCATCACCTGGCTGTTGTCGCTGACCAGGCCCGGCTTGCCGGTGGCCAGCAAGGCAAGGTCGAATACCCACACGAAGTGCTTGCGGCCACCGGCCAGCGGCACGTCCAGCATGCCCAGCCGGGCCGGATGGCCGGCGCCGGCGGTGCGCTGCACTTTGGCGTACGGCACCGCTTCCTGCACCTGCGCCGCGCGCAGCGCCATCAGCGTGCGGCCGGCGTAGAAGATGGCGAAGTCCGGACCGCTGTCGCGCAGGCGCTCGATGCGCACGCCGGCGCGCGGCAGTTCGTGGCGCACCGGACCAAAGGCTTGCAGCAGCACCGCAATCACCGGCTGCTCGACGCCGTCGGCAGCGCGGAATTCGCGGTAGCCGCTGGCGCGGGTGCAGGCGGCGATCACGTACTGACCGTCGTGCTGCAGGATGCGCGCCACGCTGGCGCCATTTCCAGCGCAGGCTTGCGCCAGCAGGCCTGCTTCCAGTTGTAGCAGCGCGCCCGGCGCGCAGGCAGCATCGGTGGAGGACAGCACGCGGCCCTCCGGCGTGACGACGTAGGCGCGCATGTGCGCGCGCCCGGCCACGCCGCTGAGCAGCATGTTGAGCAGCTCCGGCTGGGCGTCGAACACGATGCCGATGCCACCAATGACGGTCGCGCTTTGCTCGGGATGGCGGATTGCCGCGTGGTAGATGTAGGTGGGCTGGCCGCCGTACAGTGGCGACGGCGCGAACGGCTCCGGGTAGTGATCGAGCTCGCTGCGCAGCGCGCACACGCGGGTCAGCGTCTCGCCGCTGATGAACTGGCCGACTGCTTGCTGGTCGCCGGTGCTGGCGATAATGCGGCCGCTGCGGTCGTAGACGAACAGGCGCGCGTACACGGTGTACAGGCTGTTGATGTAGCGGAGCACTTCGGCCATGGCGGCGGTTTGCGCATCGGAGGGCTGCGCCAGCCCGCGCCGCAGCTGGGCCGACAGCGCCCACCAGCGGCCATCGTTGGCGCGTTCGTACAGGTTGCGGTCCAGCATATCGACCAGCAGCTGCGAGGTCAGCGCAGCTTCGCTGATGCTGGAAGCCAGCACGGTCTGGTACAGGTCCTGGATCGAGTGCGAGAACAGCGCGTCGCTGCGCTCGCCGGTTTCGGTGATCTGGTCGAGCACGGTGTTGAGTTTGTTGATGCCGCCGCCATTCTGGCTTGCGCTGTCGTTGGCGGCGCTGGTGACCTTGCCGTTCCAGACGATGCGCTCGATGGTGCGGGTGGTCTTGGTGACCGAACTCATCAGCTCATGCAGCGGCGGGCTGAAGGCTTCCGCGTGCGACAGCAGGCCTTGCATCAGCGCTGGTTCAACCCCGGCCAGTGCGTGCTCGCCGTTGCCGCGGAACGCCAGGTCGACCGGGATCATCAGTTGCGCCTTCCAGCCTGCCGGGCCGGGATAGCCCTGGTAGCCGGCCGAGCTGAAGGTGCGCACCAGGTATTCGCGGCCGCCGAACATCAGCAAGTGCGGCTGGCCGTCGGCATTGGTGGGCACGCGCACGCCGGCTGGGATCCACAGCGGATCGGCGCTGCTGATCACGTGGTCTTGCGCGTCAAGCAGCAGCATGTTGGCGCGCTGCGAAGGATCGCGGTAGGCGGCGAAGATGGTGTTCATCTCCTGCTCGAAATTGAAGCACAGGCACAGCACGCCAGCCGGTGCGCCGGTGTCGGGATGCAGCATGCGGTGCGAGTACACCAGCGCGCGCGATTTGCCGGGCCGCAGGTCGGTGGCGCGGAAGGTTTCGTGGTAGCTGTGCTGCTCCAGCGTTTGCTGCAGCAGCGGGTCGCGGCTGTATGTCACCGGGGTAGATGGATCGGCTTGCACCAGCACGCGGCCTTCGGTGTCGAGCAACAGGATTTCATCGTAGACGGTGTACTTGTCGCGGTAGTCGGACAGGCGCTGGCGCGCTTGCTCACGGTCGTCGTCGAGGCCGGCCACGAAGCGGCACAGCGCGACATCGGTGGCGAGGAAGCCGACATCGGCGGTGCGCTCGAACAGGTTGCGTACCAGGATGTCGATGGCGTAGCGCGCCTGCGTGCCAAGGTCGGCCAGCACGTGGCGCACCTTTTCCTGCACCAGGTTGGCAACCAGCGCCTGCTCCAGGTGCGCGAAACCGGTGCGGGTGGCCACCATCGCCGGCAGCAGCAGGCGCGCTTCGGCCGGACAATTCATCTTGGCGGACGACTCGATGAGGCGCCACATCTGGTTGAGTTCCCGCAGGGAGGTTTCGCAGCGGGCGACGTCGGGCATATGGGGTAGGAATATGTCCGAATTAGCTTGGGTGTAAATGGTCATTACGGTTTGAGCTAGTCGTGAAAGAAGTATTTTTTAAGCAAACAATGTGCCACGGGAAACTTTTTGCACCAAAAAAAACGCCACCCGTCTGGGTGGCGTTGGCATGGGGCACGGCCTGCTTATTTATTGCTCAGGCACTCCTTCATGAAAGCTTTGCGTTCATCGCCTTTTTTGCCGGTGGCGTCGGCATTACATTTTTTCATCTTGTCCTGCTGCGTCATTTTTGGCGCTTCGGCGGCTGGCTTGGCGCTCAGGCATTCCTTCATGAAGGCCTTGCGCTCATCGCCTTTTTTACCGGTGGCATCGGCATTACAAGTTTTCATCTTGTTTTGCTGTGCAGTCGGTTCGGCCGCCAACACGGCGCCGCTCAGGGACAGGATCAAGCTGGCTACGAACAGTTTTTTCATGTGAATTCCTCGCAGGATAAAAGCACGGTGGTGGGCGTGGCGGGATGCTTGCCGCAGTTTTACTATAACGGACTTATCCCGCCACGCCTAATTTTCCTGCGTCAGTCGTCGCCCTCCACGAATACCACGGTGGTGCGCGGCGGGACGGTGAAGCTGCCGTTGGTGCTGCTGTAGGTGGCGGTGCGGGCCAGCGTGTCGCCGCTGGAGTTGCGCTGCACTTTGTGCACCTTCAGGCTGCGGCCCGCCAGTTCGGCGGCGCTCACGGTTTGCGCGCTGCTGGTGACGTTGAACAGCGTGACGACTGATTTGTATTTCGCGCCGTCATAACGCTGGCCGTTGATGCTCATCACGATCACGCCCGCCACTTGCGATGGACCGGTGTTGTGGAAGCGCAGGCGGTCGGCGACGTCGGCTGCCGTGCGCAGGCGGAACAGCGTGCTGTCCTGGCGGATCGCGAGATAGTCGTTCATCACATTGCGCGCGGCGACGATGGCGGCGGTGTCCGGCTTGATCAGCGTATTGGCCAGAATCGGCGACATCAGCGGCCAGTTGCCCGAGTTGACTGCGGCCAGCGGCAAGCCGACGCCGAAGTTGTTGGACTGGTAGCTGTAGTCCAGCTTGTTAAACCAGTCGCCTGCATCGTAGCTGTCACGGTCCATCGATTTGGAGCGCAGGATTTCCTGGCCGGCGTGCAGGAAAGGCAAGCCTTGCGACAGCACGGTGAAAGCCGCGCCCAGGTTCTGCGCCCGCACGCGGTCGGCCAGCGCGGTGTTTTGCGGCAGCTTGTAGGCGTTGAGGTCGAACAGGGTCTGGTTGTCGTGCGCTTCCACGTAGTTGATGGTTTCCGACGGCTGCGCGGCGAAGCCCGCTTGCTGGCCGAAGTAGTCGATCTCGGAGTTCTTGCGCAGCGTGCCCGAGCGGTCGGTGAAGCGGTAGTCGCGCAGGGTGCCGGACAGCGCTACCTTGGCCAGGTCGCCCAGGCGCAGCAAGTCATCCTTGGTCTGCGAGGAGTGGCCGTTTGGATCGGTGTAGACGCCGTTGACCAGACCTTGCTGGCTCAGCAGCGCATCGCCGCTGTCGCAGCAGCCGCCGCCGCGCATGGTGTCGCGGATGCGGTCGTTGAACGAGCCGATGCCGCTGCCGTACATATTCGCCTGGCGCGCCTGCACGAAGCGGCTGTCGTTGGCGACGGTGCCGAAGTTCCAGGCCTCGCCGTACAGGTAGATGTCGCGGCCGGCCGCCTGGTTGACGGAGCTTTGCAGCTGCTTCATCACCGACAGCGGCGTGAAGCCCATGATGTCGAAGCGGAAGCCGTCGACTTTGTAGTCGCGCGCCCAGGTGCTGGTGGAGTCGATCATCAGCTTGGCCATCATGGCGTTCTCCGAGGCGGTGTCGGCGCAGCAGCTGTCGTTGGTGATGCTGCCGCCCGCGTTCAGGCGGTAGTAGTAGGTCGGTACGATTTTATCGAGTACCGACAGCGAACCTTGCTGCGAGGCGCTGGTGTGGTTGTAGACCACGTCCATCACCACCCGCAGGCCTTGTTCGTGCAGGCCCTGCACCATGGCGCGGAACTCGCGCACGCGCACCGCGCCGTCGTTGGCGTTGGACGAGTAGCTGCCTTCCGGCGCCGTGTAATGGACCGGATCATAGCCCCAGTTGAAGCAGTCGGTGCCGCGCGCGGCTTCCACCGCCGCCTGCTGCTCGGTGCCGTTGGCGGCGCCGTTCGGGATGGTTGGCGTGGTGCAGCCAGCTTCGTTGACGCTGGCGATGTCAAACGTCGGCAGCAGGTGGATGTGGCTCAGGCCGGCCTTCTGCATGTCGCCGAGGTGGCGCATGCCGTTCGAGTTGGCATCGGTGAAGGCCAGGTATTTACCGCGGTGCGCGGCTGGCACGCTGCTGTCGCTGATGCTGAAATCGCGGATGTGCAATTCGTACAGCGCGATGTCGGCCGGATGCGCAAGGCGCGGCACACGTTGGCCATCCCAGCCGCTTGGTTTCAGCGCGCTGCTATCGAGGTTGGCGATGAAGCTGCGCTGGCTGTTGGCGTTCAGGCTCAGCGAGTAAGGATCGGTGACGGTGTTGTTGACCAGCGTATTGCCGGCCCAGCGTGATAGCACCTGCACGTTGTAGGTGTAGTAGTAGCGGTTGGCCCAGCTGGCGTCAGGCGCGGTGTAGCTCCACACGCCGCTGGCGTAGTCGAACTTCATGGCGCGCGTGACGGTGGCTGCTGCGTTGGCGTCCGGGTACAGGTTGAGGCTGACCGATTTGGCGGTCGGCGCCCACAGGCGGAAGGTCGGTACGCCATTGCTGGCGAAGCTGACACCCAGTTTGGCATTGATGGCGCTGGCAAACACACTGTCCAACATGCCACTGATTTGCAGCGAGGTCACTTGCACCAGCTTGCCCGCCGCATCGAACTGGGCGATGGCGAACTGGTTTCTGACCTTGGCTGCCAGGCTATTGGCGTCGTACGGCGAGATGCTGAGCGCGGTGGCGCCGGCCAAGTGCGGATATTTTTGCTGCAGGTAGGCGGGCAGGCTGGCGGCGCTGGTCAGCGCGATGCTGCCGTCGGCGCCGGTGACGCCGTCCACGCTGGAACCGAGGCCGCCGTTGGTCGCGTAGTACAGCTTGTAGCTGGCGCCGCTGACGGGCACGCCGGGCCAAGCCAGGGTGGTGGCGTTCAGCCAGTGAGCGTTGGCGTTGTTCAGGTTGCCGAAGCTGATGGCTGGCTGGCTGTTGTAGACGGTGCAATCGCCCTCCAGCAGCCAGACTTCCTGGCCGGCGGTAGCGATGTTGCTGCTGAAGGCGGCAGATTGGTCGTTACCGCAATTCTTGTTGCCGCTGCCGTCGGTGACCAGGAACCAGATCGCCGATTTGCCGGTGTTGATCGGGATGTCGACATAGCCGCCGAAGCTGTCGGCCTGGTTCATCATGAAGCGGCCGGTGATCCAGCCCGGGCTCGGGTTGACCGGGCCGTCCCACGAATACACGCCCCACTGGGCTTCGTCGCCCTGGGTGCGGTGGAAGTGCATGCGGATGTTGCCGGCGGTGACAGGGTTGGTGCTGGCGGACGTGCCGCTGGCGCGGGTTTGCAAAGGGGCGGCAAGTGTCTTGGTGGCCGGGCTGGCGGTATCGGCGTCACTGCCGCCACCGCCGCAAGCTGCCAGCGTGGCCAATGTCGCCATGGCCAAGGCGAGTTTCGCCATTGAAACTAAACTACAGTTAGGTTTCATGCATATCTCCGTTGTTGGTGTGATTTTGCCTCCGGTATTCTTTGTCCCGGATGGGTTTGTAATATTACTACTTACAAAATTCAAAAATGATAAATATTTTTACGGAGTGTGGCGCAAAAAAAACGCCACCCGAGGTGGCGCTGTGGTTTGGCAAGGGCTTAGAAGTCTTGCACGGTTGGGCGCAGGACGATTTCGTTGATGTCGACATCGGCCGGTTGCTCGATGGCGTAGGCGATGGCGCGGGCCACGGCGTCGGCTGGAATCGCCAGTTTGTAGAACTCCTGGACGAAGTTGGAGCTGGCTTGGTGCGAGCTGCCCAGCTTCAGTTCGGAATCGACCGCGCCCGGTTCGATGGTGGTGGTGCGGATGCTGCCGCCCACTTCATGGCGCAAGCCTTCCGAGATGGCGCGCACGGCGAACTTGGTGCCGCTGTAGACGGTGCCACCCGGGCTGAACACTTTGATACCGGCCACCGAGGCGATGTTGATGAAGTGGCCGCTGTTTTGTTTGCGGAACTGCGGCAGCGCGGCGGCAATCCCGTACAGCACGCCTTTGACGTTGATGTCGATCATGCGGTCCCATTCGTCGACTTTGAGCTCGTCCAGTGGCGCAATCGACATCAGGCCGGCGTTGTTGATCAACACGTCGACGCGGCCGTAGACGCGCACGGCAGTGTCGATCAGCGCTTGCACTTGCTGCTTGTTGGTGACGTCGGTGGCCACCACTTCGGCCTTGCCGCCGGCAGTGTGGATCTCGCCGGCGATTTGCTCCAGCTTCTCGGTGCGGCGTGCGCCGAGCACCACAGCGGCGCCGCGTGCGGCCAGGTAACGGGCAGTGGCTTCGCCGAGACCGCTGCTGGCGCCGGTGATCACAACGACTTTGTTTTCGATGTTATTCATTTCAGGACTCCTGGTGGTTGGTTGATGAAGCAAGTATAGGGAGCCTGACTATGGGAATAAATGGAAATGATATGATTTGAGAATTCCATTTTTAGGAATTATCTAGCCATGCTGAACCGATTGGAAATGTTGCGCATTTTCGTGGCCGCCGCCGAGGCGCGCAACTTCAAGGAGGCCGCAGCGCGGCTGGGGATTTCACCGCAAGCCGTCACGCGCGCCGTGCAGGACCTGGAAGCAGTGCAGGGCGAGCTGCTATTCCACCGCAACACGCGCGGCATCCAGATCACCACCTACGGCGAGCACCTTGCCACGCAGGCGCGCGACAGTGTGCAGCAGGTGGATGCGCTGTTCCAGTCGCAATCGGCGCAGGAGCCATCGGCAGGATTGGTGCGGCTGACCGCACCGGTGGGACTGGGACGGCGACTGATGCTGCCGGTGCTGCTGGCGCTGGGCCGTCAGTATCCACTGCTGCGCTTTGACATCCAGTTCAGCGACACCCACGCCGACGTGGTGGATGAACGCATCGACATCGGCGTGCGCTTCGGTTCCATGCATGACAGCCGCTACATCGCGCGCCGCGTGGCGTCGCCGCCGTTCCGCACGGTTGGCACGCCGGAGCTGATCGCGCAGCACGGCAAACCGAAGACCATCGAGCAACTGCATGAACTGCCGACCACCTCGCTGCGCGACCTCAGCACCGGCCGGCCGTGGCCGTGGTACTTCAGCGGTGGCCAGCATATCTCGCCGGTCAACCCGCGTTTTCTCAGCAGTGATTCGGAAGCGGAATTTGACGCCATCATGGCCGGCATCGGCTTTGGCCAATTGCCGGGCTTTATGGCTGATGAGCATATCGCCAGCGGCAAGCTGGTGCCGGTGCTGCAGAAATTGCAGCCGGAGGCGTGGGACATTTACGTTTACCGCCCCCAGCGCGGCCCGGTGCCGCCGCGCATCCGGCTGGTGTTCGACCAGCTGGTGGCGGGGCTGGGCGGATAGGACTTACGCGGCCTTGGCGCCGGCGTCCGGGCGGCCGCAGTAGCGTTCGACGTAGGCCTGGTGGGTCGGCAGCTGCACCACGGTGCGGTCGATGCGGCCTTTGATCCCGCCGAGGAAGCCTTTCAGCTCTTCATCGCCCATCAGGTCAGCGGTCTGGTGGTGCGACTTCGGCATGATGCCCTGGCCCAGCATCACCTGGATCCACGAGTTCTCCGCGAACAGTTCGTTTGGAATCCGGAACACGCGGCCACTTTCCTTGAACAGGTCGATGCGGTGTTTGAGCGAATCGGGAATGCTCATCTCGCGCGCATCGATCCAGAACTGCGAATCGGTGCGGTTGTTGACGTGGTAGTGCAGGATGATGAAGTCGCGAATGTGGTCGATCTCGCGGTTGCACTGGGCGTTGTATTCGTCGATGTCGGCCTGGTGGATGCCGTCCGACGGGAACGATTGCATCAGGCGGATTACGCTGCGCTGGATCAGGTGGATGCTGGTCGATTCAATCGGCTCCAGGAAGCCACTCGACAGGCCGATCGCCACCACATTGCCTTTCCACGTTTCGCGGCGCTGGCAAGGCTGGAACTTGATCACGCGCGGTTCGATCAGTGTCTTGCCGGTGACGTTGGCCAGCAGCTGTTTGCGCGCGGCGTCGTCGTCCAGATAGCGGCTCGAATATACGATGCCGTTGCCGACGCGGTGCTGCAGCGGGATTTTCCACTGCCAGCCGGCCTGGTGCGCCATCGAACGGGTCAGCGGCACGGCGTCGCCGACCGAGGTAGTTTGCACGGCAATCGCGCGGTCGCAGAACAGCCATTGCGACCAGTCTTCCACTTCCTCTTGCATGGCGTCGCCGATCAGCAGGGCGCGGAAGCCGGTGCAGTCGATGAACAGGTCGCCTTCAATTTCCTGGCCCGAGGCCAGCGTGACGGAACGTACGTCGCCGTTGGCGTGCTTGGCGTAGCTGACGATCTTGCCTTCGATGCGCTGCACGCCGCGCGGCTCGCTCAGGCGGCGCAGGTATTTGGCGTAGCGGCTGGCGTCCAGGTGGTAGGCGTAGTTCATACCGTTGTTCGGCAGGTGGGCGAAGCGGTTTTCTTTCGATGCTTTCAGCTCCAGGCAGTAGTCGCCGTAGTCGCTGGCGATGCCGCGCTCGACGCCCTTGCGCCAGAAGTGCTGGAAGCCGGCGGTCCAGTGGTCGGTGCCGGTAACGCCGAAGGAGTGGATGTAGTCTTCCTTGACGTTGCGCCATTCTTCAAAGCTGATGCCGAGCTTGAAGGTGGCCTGGGTCTCGGCCATGAATTCCTGCTCGTTGATTTCCAATACGTTGTGGAAGTTCATCAGCGTTGGGATGGTGGCTTCGCCCACGCCCACGGTGCCGATTTCTTCCGACTCGATCAGTTTGATGTCGAGCAGCTTGCCCAGCACTTTGGAGATGCCGGCCGCAGCCATCCAGCCGGCCGTGCCGCCGCCGCAGATGACTACGCGGCGGACGGGTTGGCGATTGTTCGGATCACGCATATTCAGGGTCTCCTTAACGGTTTAGTCTTTTGAGTAGTTGTGTGCGCAGGGCGCGCGCGCCATCGGTCGTCAGCGGCGCCAGGACGCCGCGCGCATTGGGCGGGATATGAGCAGCCGTTTCTTCGTCGGCCTCGAAAATGTAATGACGGAAAATCTCCTGCCACGCCTTGCGCTGCGCTGGAGGCAGGTCGCGCATGCTGAGGAAGGCCGTCATCAGGGCGTTGGTCGGGGTGTCCATATAGTCCGGCGACTGGCGCCACCAGTAGTTGACCAGCACGTTGAAGGCGTCCAGCGCTTCAATGTGATGCCACCACATGCTCGGGATGAACAGGGCGTCGCCCGGACCCAGCTCGGCCACCAGCGCGTGCTTGAGCGCTTCGGCAAACTTGGGAAACTTGTTGAAATCCGGATTCAGGAAATCGACCAGGCTGATGGCCTGGCCGGCCGGCGTAAAGTCTACCGGTCCCACGTACAGGTTCTGCAGCTGCGACGGCGGGAACAGGGTGAAGCGGCGATGGCCGGCTGCCACCACGGCCACATTGTCCGGCAAGTCGTAGTGGGCGGCGATGCGGGTGCGGTTGCCGATCCAGATGCTGGCCAGCGTATCGCGCGCACCCAGCTGCAAATCGTTGAATTCGCGGAAGCCGGGCAGGCAGGTGTCGATGGTGGTGGAGCCGACGTAGATGGTCGGTGCCGGGTCCATCTGGCTCTTGGCTTCGATCTCGTCCAGCACGCCGGTCAGCTTGGCGTGCACCGGCTGGAAATTGAAGCCGCTCAGGTCGTCGTTATAGAAGAAGCGGCCGCCCGCGTCCGGCCCGCCCAGCATGGCGCCGATGGTGGCGCCCTGGTAGTGGCGGCGCAGGTAGTCGCTGCCGGCGCGGTCGGATTCCAGCGCAGCACGCACCATCGGCCAGCTCGATGCGAGGCCGCGCAGCACCACCGGCGTGGTGGCGGTGAGCAGTTCGTCAGTCAGGTCAGCCGGCCCGAGGCCGCTGACTTCGCGGATGGCTTCAGGCATGGACGAGGGCGTTCTTACGGTCGATCAGCATGCGGAAGTTGGACAGCGAGGCGATCACCAGGTAAATCGCTTGCAAGTAGCCGGCCGCGTGCAGCTTGGCGATGGCTTCGCCGCTCAGCGCTTGCAGACGGTCTTCGTTGATGGTGTAGAAGCCGACCAGGCGGTTTTGCGAGCCGTCGTTGAGTTCGATGTCGAGCACAAAGCTTTCCAGCAGTTCGTTTTCCAGCAGCGCCGACAGGAAGCCAGGTAAATCTTGCATGCCCTGGTGGATGCCGAACAGCAGCGAGTTCATTTGTTCGAGGAAGTCGGTGTTGCCGCCGTGTGGCAGGAATACTTGCTGGCCGTCGAACTGGCTGACGCGCGGGTGGTCGAGGTCGATATTCACCATCAACTGGTCACCGCTGACGCCGATCAGGAAAGGCTGGCGCTCCACCATCATCGGCACGTAAGGCGCTTCCCAGCGTTCGCCTTTGAGGAACAGGTTCTCGCCTTCCTGGAAGCCGAACAGGGCGATCGGCTCGAAGCCCAGGCCGTCCACGGTCTTGCGGAACACGATGGGGTAGCAGGCTTGCACGTCGCGGAATTCGGCCGGGAAGGTGGCAACCGACATCAACTGGTCGCCCAGGTCAGCGCCGCGGCGGGTGATCACGCGCAGGTCGCGGTGTTCGAGGTTGTTCAGCAAAACTGGGTTAGGCATATGGTGTCTCTTCTCGTTTTAAATTTTCTGCAAGCCGTGAAGCTTGATGTGATTGATGAGCGCGCGGTTATCCGGCAACGCGCCCAGCATTTTTCTGGTCAAGGTGGCTGCTTCGTGGAAGTAGCCATCGGCCATGCCGGCTTCCTGCGGTTTGGGCGCGCGGCTGAAGTCACTGCGGAAGCCCATGCCGTACAGGATGTATTGGTAGCTCGCCGAGGGAAATACTTCCTCGATGCGGTTGAAGTCGCTGCGCGATGGCGCGCGGTGCTGCCACAGCGTCAGCAGGTCGCGCAGGCGTTCTGGCGCCTTGGCCGGATCGGTGTTGTCGCGCCAGTAGGGCGTGTCGCGGCGCCGGCTCAGCACGTAGTGCAGCTTGAGGAAGTCGATCACGCGTTCCCAGCGGTAGGTGAAAGCGTGGTTGAAGCGTTTGGCCACGATGTCCATCGCCGCGCGCGAGGCTGGCAGGTCGTCGCTGATCATGGCGGCCGACATTTCAACGATGGCCAGCGCCGATGCTTCCAGCGGTTCGATAAAACCGGCTGACAAGCCGATGGCCACGCAGTTGCGGTGCCAGAATTTTTCGCGGTAGCCGGGCTCGAAGGTCAGTTTGCGCGGCTGCGGAATCTCACGCGGGCCACCGCTCTGCACGATGTAGGCGCGCAGCTCCGCTTCGGCCTGGTCGTCGCTGATGTAGCCACTGGCGTAGACGTGGCCGATGCCGCGCCGGGTTGGCAGGCCGATATCCCAGATCCAGCCGGCGCTTTGCGCGGTGGAGGAGGTCTGCGAGGCAATCGGGCTGTCCTCGGCCGGATACGGGATCTGCACCGCCAGTGCCGAGTCGTTGTACAGCACGTGTTTTTGCGGAATCAGCGGGATGCCGTAGTGCTGGCCCAGCAGCAGCGATTGCAGGCCGGTGCAGTCGATGAACAGGTCGCCTTCAAGCGCGCCATGCTTTTGCGTTTGCAATGAGGCGATGTCGCCGTTGTCATGCGAGTTGATGCCGACCACGTGGTCCGACACGTACTGCACGCCCAGCTTTTCCAGGCAGTGTTTGCGCAGGAAGGTGCCGAACTTGCCGGCGTCGAGGTGGTAGCCGTAGTTGGCCACCGCCGCGTACTCGGGCGTCTGCACTTGCTTGGGGGCGCGGCCCTGGGTGCACAAATGCGGCTGGAAGCTGACCAGGTCGGCAAACGGCACTGACGCCCCCAGCGCTTGCCATTGCTCGGGCAGGTTCACCTCGCCGTAGCCTTGCGGCAGGACGAAAGGGTGGAAGTAGTAATCGTGCTCGCCGCCATCGACCCAGCGGTTGAAGCGCGAGCCTTGCTTGAACGAGGCGTCGCATTCGCGGAAGAAATCGGATTCGGACACGCCAATGCGGTGCAGGGTGTCGCGCATGCTCGGCCAGGTGCCTTCGCCCACGCCGATGGGGGCAACGTCAGGGGATTCGACCAGGGTGATCTGCAGGCCGCCGGGAGCTGCGGCGCGATGTTCTGCGGCGATCAGGCCGGCAGTCATCCAGCCGGCAGAGCCGCCGCCTACGATCACGATACGTCTCAGCATGGTGGGCCTTATTACGTAATGGGTTACGAAAATTTTAACCGAAAAAAGGCCGCTGATGAAACAGCGGCCTTTTCGTGGTGCTCTTACAACAAACGAGCAGCGTTAGAACTTATAGCGCAGGCCTACCATGTAACGCGGACCGTTCTGCGTCACCGATTCCAGCTGCTGCTTGGTGCGGCTGTGGACGCGGGTGATTTCGTTGGTCACGTTGATGCCTTCGATTTGCACGCTCAGCTTCTCGTTGATGGCATAGGTCAGGCTGACGTCGAGCTGGCCGTACGGTTCCACGTACTGCGGGTTAGGACCCGAGCCGTCGAAGGTCGAGGCCAGGAACTCGCCGCGCCAGTTGTAGGCCAGGCGGCCCGTAAACTTCTTGTCCTCGTAGATACCGATGACGTTGTACGAGTTCGACAGGCCCACCAGCGCAAACTGCTCGCCCACTGCGTTGTTGTCGTAACGCAGGCCCGAGTGCACGAAGGTGTAGTTGGTCGACACGCCGAAGCCGCTGTCGCCGAACATGTGCTGCAGGTTGATCTCGGCGCCGTGCAGATTGGCCTTCTTCTGGTTGGAGAAGGAGGTAATCTGGAACTGCGCGACCGGATCGCTCGGCTGGCCGATGATGGTGCCGGTAGCATTGCCCAGTGCATCGTCGGCGCCACGGGTCACGCCAGGGGCGGTCGGGTGGTTGCGGAAGATGTAGTTGCGGATGCAGGTGGTGTCAGTGTTGGCGCAGCCTTTGCCCAGCGCCTCGTTCCACAGTGCGCCACCAACCGGGGTGTGCAGGTTGAACGGGGTGGCGATGATGCGCGACTGGCCGGCGTAGTTCTCCAGGTCTTTCTTGAACAGGCCCAGCGACACGAAGTTCTGCTTGCCGTAGTACCACTCGTAGGACAGGTCCAGATTTTTCGACTTGACCGGTTTCAGCGATGGATTGCCTTGCGAACCGGTGCCGCCGTCGGTACGTACCAGCGAGTTCAGCGTGGTGCCGCCCTGGATCTGGTCATAGCGTGGACGGCCGATGGTTTCGCCGTAGCTGAAGCGCAGCTTCTGGTTTTGCGTCAGCTCGATATCCGAGTCGAAGCTCGGCAGCAGGTTGTGGTAAGCGCCGGTCAGGGTGGTGAAGGTTGGATCGCCAAAGGTGATCGGCAGCTCGTTCTGCGATACCCACTTGATGTTGACGGCGGCCGGCACCAGTGCGGTCGAGATGACGTCGGTCTTCTCGTAGCGCGCGCCGATGGCGGTGTGGATCGGCAGGGCGGTATCCCATTCGGTATTGAACTGCAGGTACAGCGCCTTGGATTTTTCCGAGGTGCGGGCATCGTTATCGAAGTAGGTCTTCGGCAGGTACAGCTCAGGCTTGCCGGATGCGGTGGCCGCCAGCTGACGCACTTGGGCGAAATTGAAGGTGTAGAACTGGTTGAACAGGTTGGAGTTGCTGCTGCCGTCGATCTTGTCGAAGTACTGGCGCACGCTTTGCTGGTGCCACACGCTGCTCGGGTAGTCGGACGGCTTGGTGGCGCCGCCCCAGGTGTCGCGCTGCTGGTTGGAGAAGGCCGAGCGGTTGTCCGACTTGGTGTAGTTGAGGCCGAACTTCAGCTCGGATGCTTCCAGCACCTTCCATGCCCCCTTGACCTGGGTCTGGTCGATCTCGCCGCGCATGTACTGGTTGGTAAACACCGAACCGGTCACTTGCTGGCCGGCTTTGACGAAGTCGGCGCCCTCGATGCTCAGCACCGGGAAATCCTTGCTGAAGTCGGCCGTAGTGGTGCCGCGGCTGAAGCTGGCGGTGCCGAGGGTATTGCTCGAGCCGAACGGGCTGTCGGCGCCCGAGGTGGCGGTCGAGTGGTGGGTGTCGAGTTCAAAGCGCAGCTCGCTCGATGGTTTCCACACGGCGTTGAAGCCCAACGATTTGTTTTGCGTTTTGGTGGCGAAGTCGGCCGCACCCATCGCGATGTCGGAAGTGCCGGCGCCATCTTTCAGCGGGATGATTTCTTTGTAGATCAGCGGGCTCGAAGGCGAACCTGCGGTCCACGAGCTGCTCGATGGGCCGAAGTTGAACCAGGCCGACAGGTCGTTGCGCTTGGTCTGGATCTTATTTTCCGAGTAGGTGTAGTCCAGCGTGGTGACCAGGGTGTCGACCGGTTTGTACTGCAGGGTCAGCTGGGCGTTGGTACGCTGGCGTTTCACGCCGTTGAAGTTGTAGTTCAGGTTTTGCGGTACCGAGTACAGCTGGGCGCCGGTCGGGCGGTTGGTGACCACGCAGGCCGGGCACGCATCGCTCGGGCCATTTGGAATGGTGCCCCAGTTGTTTTCATCGCCGCGGAACGGGCCGCGCCAGCCGTTCGAGACAGCGGCGGTGTTGTAGCCCAGGTTGCGTTCCTGGTAGCTGCCGGTCAGCGCCACGCCAAAGGTGTTGTTGGCGAAGGTGTCCGAGTACAGGCCCGACACTTCAGGCGTCAGGGATTTGCTGGCTTTGACGTCGCCCGGCAGGTTGCTGTTGGTGGTGTCGTACACGCCCTTGATGCCCAGGCTCGAGTGCAGGCCTGGACGCTCGAACGGACGCGCGGTCATCACATTCAGGGTGGCGCCGATGCCGCCGGTTGGCGAGTCGGCGCGGCTGGTCTTGTAGACCTGGATTTGCGAGATGGCTTCCGACGCCAGGTTGGCGAAGTCGAACGCGCGCCCATTTAAATCGCCCAGGTTCGAGGTCGGCATCTGGCGGCCGTTCAGCAGCACCATATTGAAGTCGGGGCCGACGCCGCGCACGGTGATCTTGGAGCCTTCACCGATCGAACGGTCGATCGAGACGCCGGAAATACGCTGCAGCGATTCGGCCAGGTTGGTGTCGGGGAACTTGCCGATATCTTCCGCCACAATGCCGTCGACGATACCGTCGGAATTGCGCTTCAGGTTCAGCGAGGACTGCATCGATGCGCGCAGGCCGGTAACGACTACGCTTTGTGGTTCTGCTTCTGCGGCTTTCGCCGGTGCTTCCTGCGCGTGGGCTGCCGCGCAGGCGCTGGCGACTGCCAGGCTCATGAGTGTCTGTCGTGCCTTAGGATAATGCATGGTATCTCCTGTGTTTTTATAAACAACAACGCTTTATCTACTGCTTTTCCTATCCAGAGAGCCGGCGGCTTGGAAAGGTTTCCAACTATGGTGTCAAATATATCATCGAATAATTTTCAAAGTCAATTTGAACACCTATCGATGCCATAACTTGCATGAAAGAACTATGGTATCGTTTCCAAAAAGCGACACTTCTTAGAAAAAAGATGATGGAGAGTAAATTCCTGCTGGTATGATTGCCTTTAAGGTTATCTTTTTTTGCAATCGAAACCATGATGGAGACGCGATGAAATCTCTTCTATCGAGCGTGACCTGTACACTTTGTTTTTTGTGGCTCCTACAACCGGGGCTTAGTGCTGCACAGACGTCTGTGACTATTTATGGCAACTCCGGCAAGGGGGAGCCCGGTGCTTGGAATAGCTCGATAGGCGGCAACGGGGGGCCTGTCATTACAAAGTCAGATCCAAACGTTGTGATGCCGCGGGTCGTTATGACGGCCACCCGAAAAAAGACTAAAGGCAACTCCAAGAATACGGCTATTCCTGATCCTAATTGCACAGGAATTCCCTCGGTAAACCCTGGCACGACGCGGCCTGTGGTATTGGCTACGGGGGAAAAATACCTGGAGCAGGTCGATTTTCAATCATTCGGTGATTACGGGCTGGGTTTGACGCGTACTTATCGTAGTTATGCGATGGATCGGCAGCCGGCGCAAGGGAGCTTCTTATTTGGCGATAATTGGTATTCCAGCCTAGCCTTGCCAGCCCTCAGCTATACGACTCAAGGCTGCATCCGAGTGTCCGGTAACTATTGCACGCCGAGTACGGTCGCAGTCACCGACAACGATGGTACGCAAATTGTGTATGGCTATTATGGCGAACCTGGAGACGGCACGCTGATCTATAAGAGTGGCGACTACGCCTCTACTGGCCGCCTCATCTACAAACGTGATGGCAGTGGATGGCAGTTATATCGAGATAATGTGACATACCGCTATCAAAGCAATGGTTTATTTTCCAGTATTACGGACGATGCTGGTGCTGCGCTGACCTCTAGCGGTGGCAATAAACTTACTTCGGTGACCAATGCATCCGGACAAACCGTGCGCTTTACTTGGGATGCCAACACTACGCATGTTACCCAAGTGACAGACCCGAATGGCAGTACCTGGGCTTATGAGTACAACACCAATGGCATGCTGTCGAAGGTGACTTCGCCTGGCTCGTCGCCAGATATCCGTGAGTATCACTATGAGGTGGCGGGTAAGCCCAGACTGCTGACGGGCATGTCGATCAATGGCGTGCGTTATAGTCGTTATAGCTACGATACTAGTAATCGGGTAGCACAAAGCGGGTTGGAAAACGGAGAGGAAGTGGATCGCTTCGCATACGGTACCAATCAGACCACTTTGACTGACGTACGCGGTCAGTCCACCACCTACAATTTCACTTCAGTATTGGGAGAGCTCAAGGTTAGTTCGACCTCGCGTGCGGCTAGCTCCACTTGCCCATTGGCTGGGGCTCAGACTGTCTATGACGCAGTAGGGAATGTCGATTACACCATTGACTGGAATGGAAACAAAACTGATTACTCCTTTGATACTGCTGGCAAACTGCTATCAGTAACGAGCGCCGCTGGTACTGCAGCGGCGCTGACCGAAGTCAATACTTGGAATACGGATGATCTGTTATCGACTGAGTATCGTGACGTTTCCGGCGTTGCTTATGCTCGAATCAACTACACGTATTCGACCAGCGGTCGCGATTTTCGTCGGATAACTAATGTTAAAAACACGGATTTGAAAACCACCGCGGTTCAGGAAACCGGCTACGCCCACAGTTTCTGGCCCTCCGGCGTGCTGGAAAGTATTATTGTGACGGAGCGTTTGGCATACGGCAATAGTGTCACCACTTACAACTTTGATACGCAGGGCAATCTGATGACCCTGACAAATCCACTGGGCCAGCAGGAGTCATGGTCAAATTACGATCAGATGGGGCATCCAGGACGATATACAGACATTAACGGGGTCACTTACGATTACCAATATGATCTGACTGGTAATCTCACTCAGACCACGCAAATGTTGGCACAAGGACCGAGCGTAACTACCACCTCGTATAACCATGCGCATATGCCGACTGATATTGCTTATCCAGAAGGTAGCGTGGAGCGCTTCCGCTATAACAGCGGATTGAGACTGGAACAGGTAGGGAATGCGCTAAACCAATTCCAGACAATTAGCCTGGATGTCCCCAATAAAAAGCAGATCACCAGCTCATCCCGGAATGTACCTGGCCTCAGTGGGACGACGCCAGTTGAAACGGCCAGCGGATCATTCACTAATACCTTGACTAAGGATTCGCTCGGACGAGTGTATACCGATACTGGCACGCTAGGCAGTAGCGTTAACTTCCGATACGATAAAAATGGTAATCCGACTAGCCGTAAAGATGCGTTGGGGCATGAAACAACACATGAGTATGATGCGCAAAACCGGCTTACCAAAACAACCGCTCCCGATGGTGGCATCACTCAATACACCTACAATGCCGAGGGCCGTCTACAAACGGTGACTGATCATCGCGGTCTGCAGACCAAGTATAGTTACAACGGGCTTGGCGACATCACCAGCATCATTAGTCCGGACAGCGGCACTTCAACTTATGCCTATGACAGCGCAGGGATGCTGAGCGGTGAGACCCATGCTGATGGTAACACCATAGGGTATACCTGGGATTTGCTGAAGCGGCTCAAGACGCGCAGCAACGGTACGACGGTGAGCAATTATTATTACGATGAAAGCGACTGGTCGCATGGTCAGTTGACGCGGGTGGTGGACCAAACTGGCAATACCACCTATACCTATAACACTGCGGCACAGCTTACTTCTCAGATCACGGTCATCAACGGAGTTAGTTACAGTGTTGGCTGGACTTACGATAGTGCGGGCCGCCAAACTGGTATGACCTACCCGAACGGGCTATCCCTGACTTATGAGTATGACAGTTATGGACGCCCGTCGCGTGTGCGTAGTTCGCTTGCCGGCGTAGGGGCGATACTGGCAGATAGTTTCCTGTATCAGCCAGCGACGGAGGTTCGCTATGGTTGGCGCTTCGGCAATGGGTTGCCTCGATTGCTCACGTTGGATACCGACGGACGAACTACACAACTTGTGAGCTCGTCTGCACACAATCTGACGCTGGCTTATAACAATGCTGACTTGATTCAGAGTATGAGCGATGCGATTAACTCGGCCATGAATCAAGTTTTCGGCTACGATGCTTCGGACCGCTTATCGTCAACTTCGCGCAGCAGTGACGCGCAGAGCTTTGGATGGGATAAGGTCGATAACCGAATTAGCCAGTCACGTCAAGGTATCAGCTACAGCTATACAGTGAGTAGTGTCAGCAATCGGCTGGATGCCTGGAGTGGCAATGGAAAATCCCGTAGCTTGTTCTATAACGGCGCCGGGAATATTAGTAGCGAGACGCGTACCGACGGCAATCGTGTCTATGAATACGACGGATTCAGCCGCTTGAGTAAAGTGAGCATTAATGGCACGGTGGTTGGTGACTATCGCTACAACGCGTTCGACCAACGTGCTTATAAGCTGGCAGGTGGCGTTGGCACTTCGTTCGTGTATAGCCCTTCTGGCGACTTACTGGTCGAGGCGGGGAGTACCGTGACTAATTATGTTTGGCTGTCCGGGGAGTTGCTGGGTATTGTACGCGGTGGCGTTTTTTATGCGAGCCACAACGACCATCTTGGTCGGCCAGAAGTGTTGACCAACGCTAGCGGTCTGGTAGCGTGGCGAGCGGCCAATGCGGTATTTGATCGCACGGTGTCGACTGACACGGTAGGTGGTCTCAATTTATTCTTCCCAGGGCAGTATCTGGATCAGGAAACAGGTCTTGCATATAACCTTAATCGCTATTACGATCCTGCGCTGGGACGTTATTTGCAGACCGATCCGATTGGTTTGGACGGCGGCATCAACTTATACGCTTATGTTGGTGGCAATCCTGTGTCGCAGACTGATCCCCTTGGCTTTATGCCAGGTGACCGATTCCAGACGCTTGATGCTGCGGCGAAGGACGCCCTCAAGTATGTCAATGCTTTGTCAATCCAGATCGACTTGGAAATTGGTGGCCGACTTTATAAACTGAAAGACGGTCGCTACACCTACGGATGGCCTGAACTGGGAATGAAGTCTCAGTTATACCGCCACCCGCCGGTTGATGCCAGTATTGGGACGGCTGCTGGGGCTTACCATACACATGCTGCCGATACGGGTGGGCATCGTGCAAACATCATTTCAGGCCATGATAAAACAGTTGCCGATTGTGAGGGCGTGGCGACCTATGTAGCTACGCCTGCCGGGGACGTGTTGAAATATGTGCCTGTGCGTGGACGGCCGTATCATCGTGATTTGAATCCGGTTCCGGACCGGCTCGTTGCCAGAGGAATCAAATAATGCGTGTTATGACGCTCTTCTTTGTGCTGTTATTTGCTGTCGCCGATTTTGCGACAGCAAAAGATGCACAAGCTGGCTACCGTCCACCGGAGGGCTTTGTACCAGATCAGCAAACGGCAGCTCTGATCGCCGAGGCTGTCTTAGTACCGATCTATGGCGTAGAAACCATTCAACGGCAAAAACCTTTCAGGATCGATCTACGCAAAGGTGTATGGACGGTAGAGGGCGGGACATACCCCGCCCCAGGCGGGAATTTCATGATTCGCATTTCAAAGAAAACAGGCGCTATTCTGTTCGTGATACACGAAAAGTGAATTTGAGCTTAGTTGACATTATCGGTGGGTAGTGTCATTCTGTGGGAACGTTTCCATTGGGCGACCCCGGATGACATTACGCACCTGCTTGACCTTGGCAGCGCTGCTGCTGGCGCCTTACACAGCCGCCGCCGAACCTGCTTTCCCCTGGCCGCACGGCGCCCGCGCGGCGGTCAGCCTGGCCTATGACGATGCGCTCGATTCGCAGCTGGACAACGCCATTCCCACCCTTGACCAGTACGACCTGAAGGGCAGCTTCTATTTGCAGCTATCCAACCCGGCGGTGGATAAGCGCATGGCCGACTGGCGGCGCGCGGCGGCCCATGGCCATGAGCTGGGCAACCACAGACTGTTCCACCAGTGTTCGCGCAAGGCGCCCGGCCACGAGTGGGTGCAGCCGCAGCGCGACCTTGACACCACCACGGCGGCGCAGATGCAGGACCAGGTGCGGCTGGGGAACACCATGCTGTTCGCCATCGACGGTAAGCGCGAGCGTACTTACACTGTGCCTTGCGGCGACGTGCTGGCTTCTGGTAGCGACTATCTGCCGGGCTTGCGCGACGCCTTTGCCGGCATCAAGGTGAGCGGGGCGGCGGTGACGCCATCGATGGCCACGCTCGACCTGCATGCGGTGGGCGTGGCGGCGTCGGAAGGCTTGAGCGGGCAGCAGCTGATCGCGCTGGTACAGCAGGCGGCCGAGCGCGGCACCATGGTGAATTTCACCTTCCACGGCATCGGCGGCGACTACATCACCACCAGCACGCCGGCGCATGAGGAGCTGGTGCGGTATCTGGCGGAGCACCGTCGGTTATACTGGACTGATACTTTTCTCAACATTATGACTTACGTGAAAAAACAACGTGGCGACCATTAAAGACGTAGCCCGGCTGGCGGGCGTGGGACTGGGTACGGCATCGCGCGTGGTCAGCGGCAAGGGCTCGGTGTCGCCGGCGACGCTGGCCAAGGTGCGGGCCGCCATCGATGAGCTGGGCTTCCGGCCGTCGCATGCGGCGCGCACGCTGCTGTCCGGGAACAGCAAGATGATCGGTGTCTACATCCCGGTGCTGAGCGGCACCTTCTACACGCCCATCCTGCAAATCATCGATACCGAATTGCGCGCGGCCGGGCTGCACATGGTGGTGGCCTTCGGCGCTGGCCTTGGCGGGGCGCGCCAGCAAGCCATCGAGGGCATGGCGTTTTTGGTCGAGCGCGGCTGCGACGGTTTGATCCTGATGACCAACGTGCTGCTGGAAGAAGACATCAGCGCACTGGGCGCGCGGCCGCCGCCGATGGTGGTGCTTAACCATGTGTTCGACAGCATTGCCGACCATTGCTTCACGGTGGACCACACGCTGGGCGGCAAGATCGCCGCGCGTACTTTGCTCGATCACGGCCACCGCGAGATAGCGCTGGTGTCGGGCCCGGCCAGCCTGCCCGACAACGTGGTGCGGGTGGATGCCTTCAAGCGCGAACTGGAATTGGCCGGCGTCGATACCGGCAAGATGTGGGTGGTGGAGAAAGACTTTTCGCCGGCCGGTGGCTGGTCGGCGGCCAAGGAGCTGGTGGAGTCGGGGCAGCGCTGCTCGGCCATGTTTTGCGCCAATGATGAGATGGCGGCCGGTGCGCTGTCCTACTTCCAGGAAGCCGGCATCCGCGTGCCGCACGAGATTTCGGTGATCGGCTACGACGACACGCCGAGCGCCGAGTTTTCCGCTCCACGGCTGAGTACAGTGCACATGCCGTGGCGGGAGATGACGCAGAACGGCGTCAGCGATTTGCTGAACCGCTGCTACGACTTGCAGCGTCCGGTGAGCCGCGACTATCCGGTCACCATGACGCTGCGGGCCTCGCTGGCGCGGGCCGGTGCCTGATCCGCGAGGAAGTCGAGCAGCTTATTGCGTCAGGCCGGCCAGCGCTTGCAGGACATCGTTCATTAAGTCGTCCGCATCTTCCAATCCCACGTGCAAGCGCACCAGCCAGCCTTGCTGCGGTGCGCGCAGCGGCGATACCGCGACCAGGCTGTGGACTGCGCCCCAGCTGTTCCCCAAGCGGAAATAGCGCAGCGCTGCGACAAATTTTTCGACGGCCGCCAATTCGCGCTTGCGCAGCGTGAACGACAGCAGCCCGCTGCCCAGCTTGAAGTCGCGCTGCCATAGCGCGTGGCCGGGATCGGACGGCAGCGGCGGGTAGTGCAGGCTGGCTAGCGCCGGATGGCCTTCCAGCGCCTGTGCCAACTTGAGCGCGGACGCGTAGTGGCGCTCCAGCCGCAAGGCCAGCGTTGGCAGGCCGCGCAGGGCCAGGAAGCATTCATCGGGAGAGACGTAGTAGCCGAGCAGCTCGGCGGTATCGCGCAGCTGCCGGTAGCGGTCGGCGTCACGCACGGCGACGGAACCCATCAGCAGGTCCGAGTGGCCGCCCACATACTTGGTCAAGGCCTGGATGGAGAAATCGACGCCGTGATCCAGTGGCCGGAAGCCGAGCGGCGTGGCCCAGGTGTTATCCATGGCCACCAGTGCGCCGTGGGCGCGCGCCGCTGCCGCAATGGCCGGCACGTCTTGCATTTCCAGCGAGTTGGAGGCTGGGCTTTCCACCCACACCAGCCGCGTGCGCGGTTCAAAAAATTGCGCGATGCCGACGCCGGCATCGTTAGGATAAGTCGAGCAGCGCACGCCCCATTTCCCAAACAGTTCGCGCGTCACATCCACGGTCGGGCCGTAGACGGCTGCCGGCAGCAGCACATGGTCGCCGTGCGACAGCACGCAGCTGCTGACCAGCGTGATCGCGGCCAGTCCGCTCGGCACCAGCACGGCGTGGCCGCCACCTTCCAGCTGGGCCAGCTTTTCCATCAACGCGTAATGGGTGGGTGTGCCGTTCTGGCCGTAGCTGTAGCCGACCCCGGCCTGTTCCTGCCGCGTAAGAAAGGACGCCACGTCCGGGAACAAAATGGTCGATGCGTGGAATACGCCTTGCGACAGCGAGGCAAAGCCTGCCGGGATGTGTTCGGGCGGTTGCAGCAATTCGGTGGCGATATCGGCCATGGCTTACTCTACGCCGAAACGGATGTCGGCGCTGTCAATCAGTTCGATGCGGCCGAAGTTACGCCAGGTGGCGGCATGGTGTTCCATGATGCGCGCGGCGTCGAGGTGGGCGCGGTCGCGCGTGGTGTGAGCGTCGGCCGCCACCGTCACCGACAAACCGCTGCTGGCGGCGTGGCGCACATTGGTGTCGATGCAGAACTCGGTGGCGTAGCCGCACACCACCAAGTGCTGTATGCCTTGCCCGCGCAGGTGGGCTTGCAGGCCGGTACCGAAAAAGGCATCGCACTGCGACTTGGTGCTGACGAAGTCGCCGGGCTGAGGTGCGATCGAGGCCGGGAACTGCCAGCTGTCTGTGCCGCTCTCCCATTCGCAGCCGGCTTCTTCGTGCTGGACGTAGATCACCGGCGTGCCGGCGGCACGCGCGGACGCAATCAGCGCAGCGATGCGCGTCAATACCTGCTGGGCCTGGTGAGCCGGCGGCTCGATGAAAACAGCGTTTTGAAAATCGATCACGATCAGGGCGGTGTGCATGGTGACTCCTTGGTGATTGGCTGCCATTCCCAGTTGCGTTGCATGGCGGCGCAGGCCGCGTCGGCGTCGGCGCGTTGCAGCGCCGTGATGATGTCGTCGTGGTCGGCCACCGATTGCAGCGCCAGCGGCTGGTTGCCGAAAAACGCCAGTTCGATGCGCTGGATGCGGGGGCGCAAGCTGCGCAGCAGCCGGGCAATTTCCGGGTTACCGCTGCGCTCGACCAGCAGGGCGTGGAAGTCCATATCGTGGCCGGTTGCGGCCGGGCTGTCGCCGCGCTGGATGGCTTGCGCCATGGCCTGGTTGATGGCGGCGAGGCGCTCGACATCGGCAGGCGACAGCTGCGGCTGGGCCAGGCGCACGGCGGCCGCTTCCAGCGCTGCCACCACCGGATACAGTTGCAGCATTTCGTCGAGCTCGGCGGGCGCGACCTTGGTCCATTTGTGGAAGCTGGTTACCACCAGGCCTTCGTCTTCCAGCTGGCGCAGGGCTTCGCGCACTGGCGTGCGCGACACGCCAAGGCGCTCGGCCAGGTCGTGGTCGCGCAGGATTTCGCCCGGCGCCAAGGTCAGCTCGACGATCCATTGTTTCAACGAACGATAGACCTCTTCGCGGGCGAGCGAGCGGGGAATGGCGGGAGCGGTGTCTGGAATGGGCATGGCGGCGGTGCGATTGGTTCTGTAGTGTGTAATATACTACAGCTTTCAAACCGCCGCAGCCGGCGTTGCCGCCGGCCTGCCATCAGGCTGCGGTGAGTACGGTTTCCAGCTTGTCGAACGAGCCGGTCCAGCCTTGCATCATGCTGGCGCGGTGGTCGAGGAATGCCGCCAGTTCCGCCGCCGTCGCATGGCCGGCCACTTCCCAGTTCACCGTGACGCGGGTGCGGTGCGGCGTTTCAGCGTGGAAGGTGACGGTGGTGCGCATGGTTTCCGGCCACACCGGCGCCATCGGATGGCGCGCGATGTTCTCGTGCTCGTCACAGAATTGCTGGGTGTAGACCAGCAGGTCGGCGCGGCGGACTTGCTCGTAGTGGGCGCGGCCGTACATGGTGAAGGCATCGTTGCCCATGCGGTACAGCGAACGGCCGCCGGTGCGGATGTCGGCGTGCAGGAAGCTCATCTCCAGGCCGGTTGGCGGCAGCCAGCGCGCCAGATGTGCCGGCTGGGTCCACATGTCGAACACCACTTCCTGCGGCGCCTCGAAGCTGCGGTTGATGACGAACTTGTCTTCGTCGCGCAAGCGCTTGCCGAGGTATTCGGCCAGACGGTCCCAGGTGGAATCGCCGTTGGCGTGCTTGATGAAGGTGCGGGTCTGGGCGGCGGTTTCAGCATCGGCCACGGTCATGGTCATGTCCATGCGGGTCTTGCCTTCGTGCTCATCGAACAGCACGGTGACGCGGAACAGCGGCGGACGCTCGTCGCTGCCGCCGTGGTCATAGACCAGTTTGCGCAGCGGTTCCACCTCGTGGTACAGCGTGTTGTTGGGCCAGTCAGTGCCATCCGGGCCGTGCATGGTATAGCGCCAGTGGCCGCCCACACGCAATTCCTTGCTGTGGGTGGTGATGGTGAAGCCGCGCGGGCCCCACCATTGCGCCGCTTGCGCAGGATCGGTCCAGGCATCCCATACGGCCTGCACAGGAGCATCGTACAGGCGGACGATGCGGATTTCATTCGGGGCACTGAATTCAGACATTTTCATCTCCTTGAGGCGGTTTTTTGGCGGTAACGGTTTTCAGGTAGGCATCGAGACGGTCGAAACTTTCTTCCCAGTAGACGCGGTATTGTTCCATCCAGTTGGCGGCGTCTTTGAGGCCGTCTCCGTTGAGCTTGCAGGAGCGCCACTGCGCGTTGCGGGTCTTGGTGATGAGCCCGGCCTTTTCCAGCACTTGCAGGTGCTTGGTGACGGCGGGCAGGCTCATCTCGCCCAGGAAAGGCTGGGCCAGGTCGGAAACGTTGGCCTCGCCGCTCGACAGCCGGGCCAGCATGGCGCGGCGGGTGGGGTCGGCAAGGGCGGAAAAAGTCCGGCTCAGCTGGTCTTGCATTGAACTTTACCAATCGCTTAATTAACTCGATGGTTAAATGTAAGGCGAAGCAAGCCAGCGGTCAAGCAAAAGGTTGTTTTTTTATGCGGCCTTGAGCTCGCTGTACAGCGCGAGGTACTCCTGGCTCAGCTTGTGGCTGCGGTCGAGGTGGATCATCGGCAGGTTGCGCTCGTGCGATTCGCGGATGCGGATCGAACTCGATAGCTTGTTGTCGAACACCGGCAAGCCTTCTTGCTTGAGCTGGTCGACCATGCGCTGTGGCAGCAGGGCGCGCGGCTGGAACTGGTTGACCACGATGCCTTCGATATGCAGGTCGGCGTTGTGGTCGGCCTTGATTTCCTTGATGTTGTTCATCAGGCTGTACAGGGCCTGGCGCGAGAAATCGTCGCAGTCGAACGGGATCAGGCAGCTGTCGGCGGCAATCAGGGCGGACTGGCTGAAGAAGTTGTAGGCGGGCGGAGTGTCGACATAGATTTCCTCGTATTCCTTGCTCAGTTCGCGTAGCAGGTCGCGCAGCTTGTAGATTTTGTTGCGCGATTCCAGCTTGGATAGCAAGTCACCCAGCTCGGGATGGGCCACGATCACGGACAGGTTTTCAAACGGCGTCGGATGGACGTAGTGGCTGGGCGCCTGGGCAAACATGCTGAAGCTGAGCACCTGTTCGAAGTAGGCGCCCAGCGTGGGCACCGTGTCGTTCACCGCTTCGCCCAGCAGGTAGCGGCTGGAATTGCACTGCGGGTCGATGTCGATCAAGAGCGTGCGCTTGCCGTGGCTTGCCGCGATGGCTGCCAGGTTCACCGCAATGCTCGATTTACCTACGCCGCCTTTTTGATTGAAAATCACCCGTTTCATAGCTCACCCACCATGTAGTGATGAAAATACAATCATAAACAAAAAAGCCACCCGGAGGTGGCGATTTGCGTTCACTGCGCTGCGATCATCTTCCAGCCGTTGCCGGACGATGTCGGCAATCGGCAGGTCGGTGTCGCGCAGCAGGGCGGTGGCGCGTTCGATGCGGCGTGTCAGCAGATAACGGTGTGGCAGCAGGCCAAAGGCTTTCTTGAACTCGCGCGCGAAATAGGCCGCAGAGACAGCGCTCACTTCCGCCAGCCGATCGACAGCCACTCCTCGTGGGGAGCGGCGTCCATCCGGTCTTTGGCTCGTAGTAATCTTCGCTGCAGCAGTGGGCTTTGGGGCATCCTATTCGCGCCAGGGAGTTGGTATCTTGCCCAGTAGTTTACCGAGTCTGCCGAGTGTTGCATGATCTGGTCGCAGTCGTTTTAATACTTCAAGGCTGGCGGCCAGGCCATCTTCGTGGAAGCAGGTTTCGCGCAGGTAGCTGCCGGTGAACCACAGACCGTGCTCTCCTTGCTTGGCCTGGACGTAGGCGCGCGCGTCGTACAGCGCTTGCCGTGGCGGTGTGCGGCTGTGCAGGTGGACGCCGTGGATAGGGCCGCGTGGCTGGGTGGCTGTCCTTGCGTCCGTCAGGTCCGCCATGTCCATGCTCCAGTCGAAGCTGGTGAAGACTTCGGCCTGGTCAAGCTGACCGGACCAGATCGTGCTCAGACCGGTCTTCAGGTAGGGAATATTTTTGTAGGCGTAGGTTGGCCAGGCGTTGCGGTCCGGCGGCATCAAGCCCGCGTCATTGTGGAGGACTGCGCGGCAATGGGCCAGTTCCACTTTGGCCAGCGTATCCACGGTTGCTTCAAGGTGCGGGCGGATCGCCGTGTTTTGCTCCAGGCCGCGCTTGAGGATCTCCGCTACCTGGTTCGGCCAGATCGCCAGGATCACTTGATCGTAGCTTTCGCATTGGCCCTTGGCGTCGGTGACTTGCCAGCCCTCGCTGGTGTGGCTCAGGGCGACCACGTCGGCGCCGGTTTTGACCTTGGTCGCCACCAGCGACTTGCGCACGGTCTCGACATAATTCCTGACCCCGCCGTCGACCACGTAGAAGGTCGACGTGCCATCGGCTGCACTCGCCCACGTCGGCAGGAATGAGCTGACCGGCAGATTGGGCATCTCGTCCTGGCTGGCGTGGAAGGCCAGATGGAGCAGCGGATAGAATACTTCATCGACAAAGCGGGCGTCGATGGAGGGTACCTGGGCGATAAATTCGCCCATGGTCATCCTGGCGTGCAGCTTGCCTTCGCGATCAAGCTTCTTGATGGTGCGCACAATCTGCAGCATGTAGTACAGGTTGCGGAAATAGCGGACCGACTTGCATTGCGTACGCAGGATTTTCTTGAAGTTCGCGGTCAGATGAGTGCCGTGGCCAAAATGCCCATCCCACAGGTAGCTGTCGAATTCGAGCGGGCGGGTTGCGACGCCCAGCTGCGACAGCCATTCGGTGAAATAGGGATAGCGTTCGGGCAGGAACAGGTAGACCACCGGATCGACGGCGTACGGTTTGCCATCCGGGGTTTTGGCATCCAGCGTGACTGCGTGGCCGCCCAAACGGTCGTCCCGTTCGTACAGGGTGACTTCGACGTCGGCTGCATCTTCGAGATAGTAGGCCGCAGAGAGACCGGAGACGCCGCCACCGATGATGGCAATGCGCTGCTTTTGGGAGGTTGGAGTCATGTCGATGTCAGAAAAGCAAAAAGCCCAACTTTGCAGCTGGGCTTTTTGCTTGATTATCTTGGTGGCCCGGGGCGGAATCGAACCACCGACACAAGGATTTTCAATCCTCTGCTCTACCAACTGAGCTACCAGGCCAAGGGCACGCATTATAACGACCGGTTGCGCGATTTGGCAAGGGCCTGAATCCATTTTATTGACAGCCTTATGGTCGAAGTATAAATTTGACCGCTTGTGCAATCTCACCGGGACAGGAAACTTATGAAGAAGGCAGCGTGGTTGGCGGCAGGTTTGGCGATGGCGGGTGTGGCGCATGGTGCGGAGTTGACGCCGGTGCAGCAGCAAATGCGTTCGATCTATCAGGAGCTGGTGGAGACCAACACCACCAATTCCGTCGGTTCCTGCACGCTGGCCGCGCAGAAGATGGCCAAGCGCTTGAAGGCCGGTGGTTTCAAGGACAGCGAGATCCAGCTGATCATCCCTCCCGGCGGTCCGAAAAAAGGCAACCTCGTAGCGCGCCTGAAGGGCGACGGTAGCAAGAAACCCTTGCTGCTGCTGGCCCACATCGATGTGGTGGAAGCCAACCGCGAAGACTGGGAGCGCGATCCATTTAAACTGGTCGAAGAAAACGGCATGTTCTACGCGCGCGGCGCGTCGGACGACAAGGCGATGGCTGCGTCCTTCGTCAACAATATGATCCTGTACAAAAAAGAAAAGCTGCCGCTCAAGCGCGACATCATCATGGCGTTGACCTGCGATGAAGAACTGGTGCCGTCCAAGTTTGACGGCGCCGAGTATCTGGTCAATCACCACCGCGCGCTGATCGATGCGGAGATCGCGCTCAATGAAGGCGGCGGCGGTTTGCTCGACAAAGACGGCAAGCCGGTACGCCATGGCGTGCAGGCCGGCGAAAAAATCTACCAGAGCTTCCAGCTGGAGGTGACCAATCCGGGCGGCCATAGCTCGGCGCCGTTCAAGGACAACGCGATTTATCATCTGGCTGATGGCTTGTCGCGCCTTGGCCAGTTCTCGTTCCCGTTCAAGCTGTCGCCGGTGACGCGCGCTTACTACGAGCGCATGTCGAACATCGAAAAAGGCCAGGTGGCGGAAGACATGAAGGCCATCCTGCAAGACCCGCCAGACCAGGCGGCGCTGGATCGCCTGTACGCCGTCAGCCCGGTGCATAACTCCACCGTGCGCACTACCTGCGTGGCGACCAAGGTGGATGCCGGCCACGCCGACAACGCGCTGCCGCAACGCGCGCGGGCGACGGTCAATTGCCGCATCCTGCCGGGCGAACCTATCGCTGAAGTGCAAGCCACGCTGCAGCGCGTGGTGGCCGATGACAAGATCAAGATCACCCGCGTCGGTGATGGCGTGGATGGCCCAATGCCGCCGATGACGCCAACACTGATGAAGGCAGTGGAGGAGATCAGCAACGATATGTGGCCAGGTGTGCCGGTGATCCCGACCATGTCGACCGGCGGTACCGATGGCCGCTTCCTGAATAACGCCGGCGTTTGGACTTACGGCATCAGTGGCATGTTCCACGGCCCGGAAGGCAGCGGCGCGCACGGCTTGAATGAGCACATACGCGTGAAGTCGCTGTACGACGGCCAGGAGTACCTGTACCGCCTTGGCAAGCGCCTGGCAACGGAGCTGTAAAAAAAGCCGCCCAAGGGCGGCTTTGCTTATTCCGGCACCACGATGCGCCAGCGCCAAGGTTTGAGGAAAGCCTGGCCATCTTCGCCGGGCAGCTTGTACTTCTGCAGCTGGCCGGTGGTGTTGACGATCACGCGTACATTGTTCGCACCCTGCTGGCGCTTGAAGGCAAACAGCTTGTCGTTGCCGACATCCAGCAGCTGCACCGCGCCGCCGGCGGTGCCGTTCCACAGCGCCGGGTTCTGCTTCTTCAGCGCGTTGAGGCCAGCGTAGAACAATTCGAGATCGATGTTGTTCCACACAATAGGGTCGCGCTCAAAGAACGCCAGCTTCTTATCCAGCTTCGCTTCCTGGCCGTTGTAGATCAAGGGAATGCCGGGCAGGGTGTAGCTCAGCACCGCCATCGCGCCAAATGCGGGACCGTATAAATCCTTGTCCGCGCCTTCCCACGAGTTGGTATCGTGATTGCTGGTGAACTGCAAACGGTAAGCATCGCGAGGATAGGCTTTCGGCGGATTGGTGATGTAGGCGCGCAGTTCGGCCGCACCCGCTTCACCCTTGCCGATTTTTTTCAGCACGCTGCTCAGCGGCCAGTCGTAGCTGGCGTCGAACGCGCGCTCGTGCAGTGCCGGCTCATCCCACTCGGCCAGCATGAACACCGGCTTGATCTTGTCCAGCTGTGCGCGAGCCTGATTCCAGAATTCGGTCGGCACCAGGCCCGCTGCATCGGCACGGAAGCCGTCCACGCCGACGTCCTTGACCCAGAACGCCATCGCCGCCGTCATGGCCGGCCACAGTTCTTTGTTGTCGTAATTGAGGGCAATGACGTCGGTCCATTCCTCCATCTCGCCGGCGACGTTTTTAAAATTGACGAAGGCGATTTCACCTTTGTCGTTTTTCTTGTACCAGTCCGGATGCTGCGTGGCCCACGGATGGTCCCACGCGGTGTGGTTGCCGACCCAGTCCAGGATTACGTGCATGCCCATCGCGTGCGCTTGCTTCACCAGCTTGCGCACGTCGTCGATGCTGCCGAATTCCGGATTGACGGCGGAGTAGTCCTGTACCGCGTAGTAGCTGCCCAGCGTACCCTTGCGGTTTTTCTGGCCGATAGGGTGGATAGGCATCAGCCAGATGATGTCGACGCCCAGCTGCTTGAGGCGCGGCAGATCGGCCGTGAACGCGGTCAGCGTGCCTTCCTTGCTGTACTGGCGCAGGTTGACTTCATAGATGTTCGAGCTGCGGGTCCACGCCGGATGTTTGGTTTCGGCGTGGGCAGAGGCGAACAAGGTCGCCAGTATCAGCGAGGCGGCAAGCTTTTTCATAGGTCTCCTTATTGTTTCAGCGTGCGTTCAAACAGCTGGTAGATGCGGCGGTATTCGTCGTGCCACGCTTCTGGATGCACGAAGCCGTGGCGCTCCAGCGGATACGAAGCCAGTTCCCAGTTGTCTTTTTTCAGTTCGATGAAGCGCTGGGCCATGCGCACCGAGTCTTGATAGAACACGTTGTCATCGACCATGCCGTGGGCGATCAGCAGATTGCCTTTCAGCTTGTCGGCGTATTCGATCGGCGACGATACCTTGTACGCTTGCGGGTCCAGCTCCGGCGAGTTCAGGATGTTGGCGGTGTACTCGTGGTTGTAGGTGGTCCAGTCGGTGACAGGACGCAGCGCCGCGCCGGACTTGAATTGATCCGGTGCGCGCAGCAGCGCCATGAAGGTCATGAAGCCGCCGTAGCTGCCACCGTAAATGCCGACGTTGGCGGCGTCACCCTGCTGCTTGGCCACCATCCAGTTCAGGCCATCGACGTAGTCTTCCAGTTCCGGGTGGCCCATCTGGCGATAGATGGCGGTGCGCCAGTTGCGGCCATAGCCCAGCGAAGCACGGTAGTCCATGTCCAGCACGATGTAACCCTTCTGCACCAGCAGGTTGTGGAACATCTGCTCGCGGAAGTAGACCGGGTAGCGCTTGGTCACGTTCTGCAGGTAGCCGGCACCGTGCACGAACATCACGACTGGATATTTTTTACCTGCTTCGAGCGTGGCTGGGCGATACAGCTTGGCCCATACTGGATCAGCGCCGTGAGTCGATGGCACGGCGACGATTTCAGGCTGGATCCACTCGCGTGCTTTGAAGTCGGCGCTGCGGGTGTCGGTCAACTGGGTGATTGCGCCGCCGGTGCTGGCGACGGTGCCGATCTGCGTTGGCATGTAGGCGGTGGAGTAGCGCACCAGCAGCTTGCGGCCGTCCGGCGACAGGGTGTAGCCTTCAACGCCGCCCAGCGAGGTCAGTTCTTTCAGCGCGCCGTCCTTGGTGCTGGTGGAGCAGACTTCATAAGTGCCCGGCAGTTTAGGGTTGCACATGAAGTAGGCGGTCTGGCCGTCGCTGGACCAGGTTACGTTCGACTCTTCCCACTTGCCCGAGGTGAGGGCGCGCGCTTTGCCGTCGGCGCCTTGCAGGTACAGGTGCGAGTAGCCGCTTTCTTCCGACTCGTACCACAGGGTGCTATTGTCCGGCTGCCAGCCAAAGTCGTTGCCGCGGTTGTTGACCCACGCGGAGTCGCTCAGGCGGTGCAGCGGTTTCAGTTTGGCGGCGCTGAGGTCCACGCTGGCGATCCAGCGGTCCTTGTTGTCGATGGCTTGCGCCATGACGGCCACGCGGGCGCCGTTGGGGCTCCAGCGGATCGATTCTTCACGGCCTTCAAAACGCACGCCGCGATTGCCTTTCAGTGCGTCCAGCTTTTGTGCGGCGCGCATTTCGGCCAGCGGGTCGGTCTTGATGCCCGGCAGGTCGTCCAGCGACAGGTCGGTGACTTTGCGGGTCGCTACGTCGACCAGTTTCAGTTGCTGTTGCAGCGGGCCGGCTTCGCTCACGCGCTTGCGTTCATCGTCGGTTTCTTCGTAGCCGGATTCGGTGACGTAGCGCGGCATTTTGCCGATGCGGCGTTTGTCGCCATCCTTCACGGCGGTGACCACCAGCAGGTAGCGGCCATCCGGCGACAGCGAGCTGGATTCGATGGTGACTTTGTCGCCGAGGTAGATCGGCAGCGGCGCACGGGTGGCGTCGGCTGCGCGGTCGGCGTTGCGCTGGTCGCGCGTTTCGTCTTTCTCTTGCTTGATGCGGGCCAGCGTGGACATCAGGCGCAGTTGCATGTCGCGGCGCAAGTCGGCGTCCGGCGCGGCTTCTGGATCTTTGGCGGTGCGCAGCAGGGCGACCGGCGAGACCAGGCGCTCGGCACGGCTCCAGCTGAACCAGTCGCTGCCCACGCGGAATTGCACGTGATTGCCGTCGGCGGCGTATTGGGCGTCGGCGGCTGCCGTGGTGCCGCGCACGATTTGCGTCAGGGCGCCGGTTTTCAGGTCGCGTTCAAACAGGTCGCCGTTGCGTAGCACGATGGTGCGCGTGCGTTCGCGGTTGTAGACCACGTCGGCGCTATCGAGGTTGGCCAGCTGTTTTTCTTCTACCAGTTTCACGGCGCCAGTGGCCTGGTAAGTGTCGCGCACGGCGGAGCCGCTGCGTTTTTGCTTGAAGTAGACCTGGCGGCTGTCCCAGCCCCACCATGCCGCTTCAACAGGGTTGCCGATCCAGTCCGGATTGGCCATGGCTTGATCGAGGGTGATAGGCGTCGGTGCAGCGTGAGCTGCTGCTACGTGAGCCGCGATGGCGGTCGCTAAGAGAGGCAGTACAAAACGCATCGGTAGTTTCGCTTGTAGGTTGGGTGATCGGGGGCGCCGGATCGCAGCGCGTTCCAGATTCTAGCCCAACCCTTAATTCCGAGCCATCTTGTCGGTTTGGCCATGGCCGGCGTCAGGGCCGCCGCGCCGTGGTGCGAGGCGCAAGGCCCACAGCAGGACGGCGCCGGCCGCGAGATACAGTACGATCAACGCGGCCAGCATGCCGGCGCTGCCACCCCAGTGCAGCATGCGTTCACTGAACGAAGGACCTAGCGCGCCACCCAGCAAGCCGACGCTGCCCACCAGCGCGATGCCGGCGGCGGCGCGGCGGCGATTCAGCATGCCGGCCAAAATGGCGAGCAGCAGCGGTGCGCCGGCGGCAATGCCCAGCGTCGCCAGCGTCAGGCCGGCCAGCGACCATGCGAGGCCGTTGTCGGCGGCGATGGCGAGTCCAAGTCCGCCCGCCGCCAGCACCATGCAGGCGACGAAGTGGCCGCGCCGTTCGCGCCGGCGGTCGGAATCGTAGCCGATCAGGATCATGCCGATGATGCCGGCCAAGTTGGGTAGGGCGGTCAGCAAGCCAAGCTGCATATGGCTTCCTGCGCCCCAGCGCTGCATCAACGTCGGCGACCAGAACACCAGCGCGTAGCTGGCGCCGAGCAGCAGCAGGTTGGAGAGGGCCAGCAGGGCGATCGACGGTTCACGCAGCAGCGACCAGATGGTGGCCAGTGCGGACGGCTCTTCGTCGTTTGTGATGGTGGCGGCGCCGTAGTTCAGCGCCTCTTCATCGCGTTCCAGGTCTTGCTCCACCATTTTCTGTTCGAACGGCGACAGCCAGCTCGCATCTTCAGGTTTGTCGTCCAGGTAGAAGTAGGTCAGCACGCCAAGCAGCACGACCGGCAAGCCTTGCGACACCAGCATCCACTGCCAGCCGTCGATGGCGCCGTAGTCACGCAGCTGGTGCATGGTGGCGGCGCATAGCGGACCGGCGACGATGCCTGCCATCAGCGCGGCGGAGGCAAAGATGGCGAATGCCCGCGCGCGCCGCGCGGACGGATACCACCAGGTCAGGTACAGCAGTACGCCAGGCACGAAGCCCGCTTCCAGCATGCCGAGTAAAAAGCGCAGGACGTAAAACTCAATGGGCTCGCGCACGAAGGCGCAGGCGGCGGCGATAGCGCCCCAGCACAGCATGAGGCGCAGCAGCATTTTGCGCGCGCCGATTTTTTCCAGCAGCAGGTTGGCCGGCAGTCCGCACAGGCAGTAACCGAGAAAGAAGACAGCAACGCCAAGTACATACACTTGTTCGCTGAAATCGAGGGCGGCGCCCATCTGCAGTTTGACGTAGCCGACGTTGACGCGGTCAAGATAGGCGGCGATGTAGCACAACATCAGCAGCGGCAGCAAACGCCAGCTGATTTTGCGGTAGATGGCATCCATGCCGGCAGCGCCGCGCAGGTGCAGGATCGTGGCGCCGTGGTTCATGATGCGAGCAGTTCAAGGACGGTGGCGGGATTGGTCTGCATATTGGCGATATTAGCTGCACGATATGGCCGGTGCAAGCTTTAGAATCGCGCCATGGAACGCAAAACAACAGTGTCCGAAATGGTGCACTTTTAACGGGATAAAACGATTATGTTGAAGCGGATTTTGTGGGCTGTTTTGTTGGCGGTTGCCGTCGTGGTGGCGGTGGTGGCGTGGAATACTTTGCGCCTGGCGTCGCGCCAGATCGAGGTGAAACCGCTAGCGCCACTGGCGCTGGAACGCGAGGCGGTGGCCGCGCGGCTGGCCGGTGCGCTGAAATTCCGCACCATTTCGGACGCCGCATCGGCTGATACCAACGCCGAAGAATTCACCCGCTTCCAGGCTTACTTGCAGCAAGCCTTCCCGCGCCTGCACGCTACGCTGAAACGCGAGATGGTGGGGCAGGCCATGCTGTTCACGTGGCAGGGCAGTGATCCGCAAGCCAAGCCGGTCATGTGGCTGGCGCACCAGGATGTGGTGCCGGTGGCGCCGGGCACGGAAGCCAACTGGGCGCAGCCGCCGTTCGACGGTGTGGTGAAGGACGGTTTCGTCTGGGGGCGCGGCTCGTGGGACGACAAGGGCAGCGTGGTGGCGCAGATGGAAGCGGTGGAAACGCTGCTGGCCGCAGGCTACCAGCCGCGCGGCACCATCTATCTTGGCTACGGCGCAGACGAGGAAGTGGGTGGTCGCCGTGGCGCGGTCGTCATCGCCAAACTGCTCAAGGAGCGCGGCGTGAAGCTCGATTATGTACTGGACGAGGGCATGCTGGTCACGCAGGGCATCATGAGCGGCATCAGCAAACCGGTGGCGCTGATCGGCGTGGCGGAGAAGGGCTATGCGAGCGTCAACCTGTCGGTGACGACGGCGCCGGGCCACTCATCGATGCCGCCGCAGAAGACCGCCATTGGCGCCATGAGCGCGGCGCTGGCCGATCTTGAACGTCATCAGATGCCAGCCGAGTTGACCGGCGTCGCACGCGAGATGTTCGACGTGGTGGCGCCGGAGATGCCGGGCCTGAACCGCGTGGCGTTGTCCAACCTGTGGCTGTTCGCGCCGATGGTGAAGCAGCAGCTGGAGCAGAACGCCGGCACCAATGCCATGCTGCGCACCACCACCGCGCTGACGGTGGTCCATGCCGGTAACAAGGATAATGTGCTGCCTGGCCGCGCGGATGCGGTGGTCAATTTTCGCCTGCGTCCGGGCGATACCGTGGCCGGGGTGGTGGAGCATGTCAAGCAAGCGGTCAATAACGCCGACGTGCATGCCGAGCTGGATGCCGGCGCAGCGGAGCCGTCGCGCGTGTCACCGGTGGCGTCGCCGCAGTATGCGCTGATTAACCGTACCATCCGCGAAGTGTTCAGCGACGCGGTGGTGGCGCCGGGCATCGTGATCGGCGCTACCGACTCGCGCCATTACGGTGGTCTGAGCGAGAACGTGTACCGCTTCTCGCCGGTACGCGCGGGCAAGGACGACCTGCCGCGCTTCCACGGCACCAATGAGCGCATTGGCGTGGACAATTATCTGGAAGCGGTGCGCTTCTACGTGCAGCTGGCCAGGAACGGTGCTTAAGCGGCGTAGCCCATGCTGAGGTAATCGCGGCGTGGGCGCAGTTCCGGGCGGGAGGCGGCGTCGTCGTCGTCGTGCGCCAGGAACTTGCTGCCGATTTCAAACCACTCCTCGCTGGAAATCACCTTCTGCGCCAGCGGCAGCAATTCCTGCTCTTCCTTGTCGAGGCGCTTGAGCAGGTTCTGGCAATACAAATCCACGGTTTTGCACAGGAATTTGCCCTGCGAGGCGCTGCGGCGCATGGCGCGGCGCAGGCAGCGGTAGACGGCGTTGAGCATGGCGCTGCCGCGCTGGCTCAGCGATTCAAGATCATTCAGCAGCGCGGCGCAGCTGGCGTCGGCGGCGCGTACAGCCGGCATCAGGCAGGCTTCCACCTTGCGCTGGTGGCGGGCTTCGGCAAAGCTGGTCAGCTCCTTGAGCTGGGTTTCAATGAACACAGGATCGATTTCCTGCGGACGGCGCGCGATCGACTGCACGTATTGCAGCAGACGCGAAATAAAGTGGCGTTCTTTTTTTTGTTCGATAGAGAGTGTCAACAAGACGTAGGTGGCAGTAAGCATAGCGTTTCCCGTATTTCGTGTGACTAGGCTGCGCGGTGGCGATCGCAGAGGAGCACATGCAAGCTAATACGATAGCTTGCGAGATGGGCTCATACAACGCCGTTTTACAATTGTTCACAACTAGTTGTGAGGCAATACAAAGCGAAGCATTACCGGCGGGGAAAACGAGTTACGCACACGTCAAGCCGGCTAGATCGTGGGCTTTTTCACCTGGCTGAGTAATCGATTATGCCCGGTTTCGGTGCTTGAAAATACGCAATTTATTGCAGACTCTAAAAATTATTTCTATCGGAGGCGGCCGCTTTTTACGGCCGCCTCAATGCTGCGGCGCGGCGCAAGTTACACGGCGCGCGGCTCGCCCAGATAGGCGCTGCGCGGTGCAGCAAAGCCGGCTTTGACTTGTTGCGAAGTAGCGTCAGTCAGTACCTCATCCTGGTTCGCCTGCAGCGCGGTGACGATGGCGGCGGCGATGTCGGCTGGCGCCGATTTCGGTGCGTCGACGCCGGCTGTCATGTCGGTGTCCATATAGCCCATGTGGGCGCCCAGCACATGGGTGTTTTGTGCGCGTAGTTCGCCCCGCAGGCCGTTGGTGAGTGCCCACGCCGCCGCTTTGGAGGCGCTGTAGGTGCCGGTGCTCGGCAGGCTGATCCAGCTCAGCGCCGACAGGACGTTGATGATGGCGCCACCGCCATTGCGGCCCAGTACCGGCGCAAACGCGTGGCTCACTGCCAGTGGCGCGAAGAAGTTCACTTCCAGTTCATCACGCGCCGCTTGCAGGGCGTCGGCGGTGGTGACGCCGCTGCCGGTGGAGATGCCGGCATTGTTGATCAAAATGGTCAGGTCGGGAATCGCTTGCACGGCGGCGGCGATGTCGGCAGCGTTGGTCACGTCCAGCTTGATCGGCGTAACGCCGGCAATGTCGACCGAGGCTGGGTTGCGGGCGGCGGCGTAGACTTTGCGCGCGCCGGCTTGGACGGCCGCTTGCGCCAGGGCTTTGCCCAAACCACGGTTGGCGCCGGTAACGAGGACGACGGAGTCTTTGAAGTTCATGATGCTTCCTTTCAGGGTTAAAGTAAAACTACAATATGACCGGTCGTCTTAAAAACGGCCGAAAAAAAATCAGGTCAAAATACGGCCCAGTACCATGCGCACGAAGCGCTCCAGCGGTTCGCTGCTTTGCTCGGACTTGGCGCGCAACACCGCACCTTGCCAGGCGTCGTTGACGAAGCCGGCAAGTTCGGCGGCGGGCACGTCAGCATTGATGCTGCCGTCTTGCTGGCCGTCGGCAATCACGGCCGCCAGCGCTGCCACCGAACCGCTGTAGGCGTCACGCATGGCGCTGCGCATGGCTGGAATCTGGTTTGACAGCTCGGTGCTGAAGTTGCCCAGCAAGCAGCCGAAATGGAAGCAGTTGCTGGCGTTGCCGGCGATCATGCGCTCAAAATACTGTTGCAGGCGCTGGCGCGGCGCCAGGCTAAGGTCTTGCAGGGGCGTTGCCAGCTGGCCTACGCCTTCCGTGTAACGTTGCAACACTTCCAGTCCCAGCGCTTCCTTGCTGGAAAAGTGGTTGTAGAACGAGCCTTTCGGCACCCCGGCAGCGTCGGTAATGTCCTGTACGCTGGTGGCGTTGAAGCCCTTGCTGTGCAGGAGCTGCAAGCTGGTGGTGACGATCTGCTCTTTAACGTTTGCTTTAGCCATGACTACAATATGACCGGTCGTCTTAAATAAGTCAAGAACTTTTTGCGGCGGTGCGATAAGATATTTGTTGTCAACTATGAAAGGGAGAGCTGCCGTGCGCCCGATGCTTATGCCGCTACTGCTGGGTTTTCCGCTGCTGGCGCAAGCTGCGCCGCTGGAGGTGAAAATGTGCATCTTCGACCATCCCTTCCCTCCGATGACTTATCCCGACGGTTCTGGCAGCGCGCAGGAAGTGCTGCGCCGCGCTGCGCGCTTGCAGGCGGTGCAGATCCAGACGGTGGTGGCGCCACGTTTCCAATGCATGGAGCAGCTGCGCACTGGGCAGGTGGACGCCATGCTGGCTGCCTTCATTGAGGAGCGCAGCGCCTATAGTGCGTTCCCGATGAAAGATTCGCAGCCCGACACCAGCCGCGCGGTGGGCGAGTTGAGTTTCTCGGTGTCGCGCCGGCATGGCGGCACGGTGGACTGGGACGGCAAGCAATTCATCAACCTCGGCCGCCAGCCGGTCGGCACGCAGCCCGGTTTGCTGCACGTGGCGCTGCTGCGCCAGCTCAATGTGGTGATCGACGACAGCGCGGCCAGTCCGGAGCAGGCGTTTGCCATGCTGGCGCAAAACCGGGTGGCGGCGGTGGTCACGCAGCAAGGCGAGGGTGAAGCCATCATCGGCCGCAAGTACAAGGGCGAAATCGACATGCTGCCGACACCGCTGATCACCACGCCGATGTACCTGGTGGTCAACAAGGCTTACTACCAGAAGCACCAGGCGCAGGTCGACAGCTACTGGGATGCGGTGCGGCAGGTGCGCAGTTCCAGATAACACAGGTTTGAACTATAAAAATGAAGATGAAAATGCGGGCTTTCGCCGCACTGGCTTGCATCGTGTCACTGACAGCTTCTGTTGCAAGCTTCGACTGCGCAAAAGCAAAATCCAAGACGGAAAAACTGATTTGTTCGGATGGCGCAATGTCGGCCCTTGATGAAGCTTTGGCTGTTGCGTACAGGAGCGCTTACAGCCGGGTAGGCAACAAGCTCGGTATAAAACAGTCGCAGCGTGACTGGCTCTCGTCGTATCGATTGACTTCATGCGACGACGTGGCATGTCTCAAGAAGGAGTTCACTGAACGCATTGAGATACTCAATGGCGTATCGGCATCAACCGATCTGGCTTCCAAATGGACGGGCAGTTTTGTGCGGTATTGGAAGGGCAAGGAAGACCAGGACACGGCATCGATGTCCATCCTCGGACTGCGTTCCGGCCGCTTGTTTATTTCGGGCCGGGCGCTTTGGTACGGGCCAAATGCAAAAAATGGTCAAATCAATGACGGAGAGATACTGGGTTATTCCAAGCCAGTTGGGGCGGATGGGATTGCGGTCTTCGATGCCGATGGATGCTCTGCAAAATTGGCGCTACACGACAATGTGATCGAAGTGAAGGAAGAGTCAGGCTGCGGCGGCTTGAATGTGAGCTTTAATGGGCAATATCGGAGACGGTAGGCTTTATGCGTGCAAAACTGCTGCTTCTCATCCTCGTGTACGTTTCGTTGGTGGCTTGTACCAAGTCCCCGAGTCAGTGGCAGGAGGAAGTAAAACTGAGTAGCGGTGAAACCATTGTGATCACCCGCCAAACGGACTATGTCTCCGGTGGCGGCGAATGGGCCAGCAATCCAGACTTGAGCAGGGCAGATATTCGCCATCTTAAATTCACATTCCCGCTTAACTCGTCCCAACCAGTTGAATGGCATTCGCAGCCAGAGCCGGGTGGACTGTATCCCGAAAGTCCGCTGATATTCGATATCGAAAGCGGCGTCCCGGTGGTGATTGCTGTAGGCTCAGTCAGCAGAGAATGTCCTGAGTACCGGCGGTACGCCCACCTCAGCACCGGTTGGCAGCGCCAACCCTTGTCCGCCGCCGACTGGCAGCGTGCGACGAATTTGCTGATCGATTCAAGCAACGAATATTTGATCACGCTCGAGCAGAAGCAAAAGCTGAATGAAACAGGCGCGTACTCAAAACGGATTAGAACCATCGATCCAAGCGTTAAGGCCTGCCCCGAGATCACAGCGCAGTGGAAGATCAAAGTGCTCAAGGTGCAGGTAAAGTCTGATGTGTTTATCGTCAATGGCCATACCTACGCTACCTCTGCTGAGTTGACGGCTGCACTGAAAACGCTGCCTCGCCCAGATGAAATCGACCTGATGCAAGAGCGTGGCATCTCGCGTGAACGTCGCAACGAAGCGGTTGCGGCGATACGGGACACCGGTCTCAATGTGCTAATCGGTGTCGAGGGGAACGAGGTTTTTCATTAGGATTACAAGACTAGAAACGGAGACCATATGTTTTCTTGGCGAGTGTGCTTCTTCATGGTAGTGCTGGCAACAGGCAGTAACGCACAAGATTTGCAGCGCCTGGAACGCGTGGCGGATACGCTGGCGAAAGAGCAGAATTTTTCCGGTGCCGTGCTGGTGGCCAAGGGCGATAAGGTACTGCTGCAAAAAGCCTACGGCGAAGCGAATTTCGAATGGGGGATTCGCAATTCATCAGATACCCGCTTTCGTCTTGGGTCGGTAACCAAGCAGTTCACGGCAGCATCGGTGCTGTTGCTGCAGGAGCGCGGAAAACTGAAACTGAGCGATCCTGTCGGCCAGCACCTGCCTGAACTTCCGACAGCATGGCACGCCATCACCATCCAGCAATTGCTGACGCATACCGCCGGCATCCATTCTTTCACCGACCTGCCGGAATACCGCAATATCGAGCGCTTTGCGAAATCGCCTGCTGAGATTCTGGAGCTGGTACGCGCGCGTCCGCTGGACTTTGAACCAGGCAGCCGCTGGGACTACAGCAACTCTGGTTATGTTTTGCTGGGCATGCTGATTGAGAAAGTGAGCGGCGTGACCTACGAGCAGTTCGTGCAACAAAATATATTCACTCCGCTACAGATGAAGGACTCCGGCTACGACACGAATGCAGCGATCATTCCACGCCGTGCCGCTGGCTACGCCAGCCTGGGCCAGGAATTGAGCAATGCGGAGTTTATTCATATGAGCGTCCCCTATGCCGCCGGCGCGCTGTATTCAACCACGCGGGACCTGCTGCGCTGGCAAAACGCTTTATATGAAGGCCGGCTGCTTTCGCTTTCTTCCGTTCGCGCGATGACTACACCGGTCCCGCCGGGCTACGGACTGGGCCTGATGATCATGGATGGCCCCGAAGGAAAACGCTATTTTCACGCCGGCGAAATTGAAGGCTTTAGCACTTTGAGCAGCTACCGCCCTGACGAGAAAATCAGCGTGATCATCCTGAGTAATATCGAAAAAAGGGAACTGATGTGGATGGAGTTGCCACTTGCTCAGGTGGCGCTAAAACAGAAAGTCATTTTGCCATCTGAGCGTACGTTGATGAGTTTGACGCCGGCGCGTTTGGATGAACTGGCCGGTACCTACGCAGCGGCGGATGGCGCGAAGACGTGGGTCAAACGGGATGGCACCCAGTTGAGCGTGCGCCAGGGTGGTCAACCTTGGCTGCCCATCTTCGCCGAGTCAAACAAGCAATTCTTCGCCCGCTCAGCGGACGTGCAATTCGAATTCAATCTTGCCGCGAATGGAACGGTGGAAGCGTTGACCCGCCATCAATTCGGTTCACTGCAGCGCATGTCGCGCGTGGCCGAGGCCGATCCGGATTACGCCCGCGTCCCGTTCTTCCTGCGCGGCGATATGAATAACTGGGGGCTCAATGACGTCATGCAATCGCAAGCCCCGCATGTGTACAGCGCGCAGCTCCAGCTAGGCAAAGGACACTACCTGTTCAAGTTGGGCTCTGAAGATTTCAAGGCAGTTGATTTTGGCGCGGCGAGTGGCGACACGAAGGTAGAGCCAGGAAAAGCTAAGACGCTGGATGCGGTGGGAGATAATTTGCAGTTTGAAGTGAGGGCAGCCGGGCAGTTTCGTTTTACCTTAGATACGCGAAATGCGCGCGCGCCCAAACTAACGGTGACCCAACTTCAATAGTTCACGTCGACGGCACAATCAGGAGTAAGGTTTGATAAGAAATCTCATAGTCTTCGGCTTAGTGATCATCATTGGCTTAGTATCCTCAGTAGAGGCCTATGCCGACATGCCTCCAATGGAGCGGAAGAAAACGGAGCAAACGTTCAGGTTCGGCGCTATCAAGATCGTTCAGTCTTTCAATTCGATACGCGATCCCAAGTCGCCCGAATTCAAAGTGCGTGTATTCAAAGGCGATAAGCTCTTGCTTCAATTGAGCGATGCCTTCTGTGGGAATTTTTTCGCAGCACCCAATCAATTGCTATTCGTTGGACTGTCCAATACAGGTTGGCCTGGCACTGCGGTCATCGTATTTGATGATAGTGGGCGAATCCTGCTGTTGGCAGATCATAATGCTGCGCAATTTGATTATTGCGAAGAGACGCCCACGCTCTTGAAACAGTGGTACGACGATAAGAATCCCGAAGTTCAGTTTCACCTTCCGAATGCTGGCAAGGAAATCAAGCCCAGTATTTCGGTGCGGGACTGCCGTGGAGGCACTGTCGATTTATTGGACGCGGTCCTGAATGCAAATGCTCGCGGTGAAAAGACTATCCATGACGCCATCGAGCTTTTGCTGTACATCCCGAAGCGGGGCGCAAAATGATATGAAACCTTTGGGCGCTGCGTCCGGCCGGGATATTGCGGAAAGTAACAGCCTGACGCAGTGCCCGGCTCTCTTGGTATGATGTCCGATGCCCGGCCACAAGCCGGTATTTTTCTAATAACATCGGAGAACCCCGAATGAGAATCCCACTGCTGCTGTTGGGCGCCGCGATGGCGTCCAGCGCTGTGGCCGCGCCGCGCGGCTTCACTGTAGAAGACCTGGTCAAGATGGAACGCGTCGGCAGCCCTGTGCTGTCGCCGGACGCCAGCCGCGTGGTGTACACCGTGCGCACCACTGACCTCGACAAGAACCGCGGCAATACGCAGCTGTGGCTGCTGGACTTGCGCAATCCGAAGGCCGCACCAGTGCGCCTGACGCAAGCTGCCGCCAGCGCCACCGATCCGGAATGGTCGCCAAGCGGCGATGCGATTTACTTCCTGTCCGGCCGCTCCGGTTCGTCGCAAGTATGGCGCCTGCCGCTGGCGGGTGGCGAAGCGGCCAAGGTGACTGACCTGGCGCTGGATGTTGATAACTTCCGCCTGTCGCCGCAGGGCGACCGCCTGCTGTTCAGCATGGCCGTGTACCGCGATTGCGCCGAGCTCGCCTGCAGCAAGAAGCGCGCTGACGAACAAGCCAAGGTCAAGGCCAGCGGCAAGGTGTACGACAAGTTGTTCGTGCGCCACTGGGATACCTGGGCCGATGGCCGCAACAATGTGCTGTACTCGGCGCCGATCGATGCGACCGGCAAAGTCAGCGCCGAACCGGTCAGCCTGAGCGGCAAGCTGGATGGCGACGTGCCGTCCAAACCATTCGGCGATCACGACGAATATCACTTCAGCCCGGACGGCAAGACCGTGGCCTTCTCGGCCCGCATCGCCGGCAAGACCGAAGCCTGGTCGACCAACTTCGATGTCTACACGGTGCCGGTCACCGGCGGCGATCCAAAGAACCTGACCGCCGACAACCAGGCCTGGGACACCAAGGCGATCTACTCGCCGGACGGCAAAACGCTGGCCTACGTGGCCATGGACAAGCCGACCTTTGAAGCCGACCGCTTCCACTTGGTGCTGATCGATGTGGCCAGCGGCAAGAAGCGCACCGTGGCTGACAGCTGGGACCGCTCGATTGCGGACTTCCGCTGGACCCCGGACAGCAAGGCCATCCTGGCCAATGCCGATGATGTCGGCCAGCATCGCCTGTTCTCCATCGACGCCGCCAGCGGCAAGGTGACGGCGCTGACCGGCAAGGGTTATGTCAGCGGCTTCGACGTGGCCAAAGACACGGTGGTGATCGCGCAAGCCAACCTGGCATCCGCAGCGCAGCTGTACAAGTTCAAGCTGGGCGGCAGCGCCGACAAGGCTGAGCAACTGACCCACCTGAACGAAGCCGCGCTGGCCGACGTCAAGTTCGGCGAGTACGAGCAATTCTCCTTCACCGGCGCCAACGGCGACACGGTGTATGGCCACGTGATGAAGCCGTGGAATGCGCAGCCGGGCCAGAAGTATCCGGTCGCCTTCCTGGTGCACGGCGGTCCGCAGGGCAGCTTCGGCAACTCGTGGAGCTATCGCTGGAATCCGCAGGTGTACGCGGGCGCCGGCTACGCGACAGTGTTCATCGACTTCCACGGTTCGACCGGCTACGGCCAGAAGTTCACCGACGCCATCAGCGGCGACTGGGGCGGCAAGCCGCTGGAAGACTTGCAAAAAGGCCTGGCCGCAGCGGTGCAGAAGTTCCCGTGGCTGGACCGCGAGAACAGCTGCGCGCTGGGCGCGTCCTACGGCGGCTTCATGATGAACTGGATCCAGGGTAACTGGTCCGACGGCTTCAAGTGCATCGTCAACCACGACGGCGTGTTCGATACCCGTGGTATGGCGTATTCGACCGAAGAGATCTGGTTCACCGAGTGGGAAAGCGGCGGTCCGTACTACGAAGTACCGGAGCTGCACGAGAAGTTCAACCCGGCGCTGAAGGTGAAAAACTGGAAGACGCCGATGCTGGTAGTGCAGGGCGACCTTGATTTCCGCATCCCGACTGCGCAAGGCCTGGGCACCTTTACCGCGCTGCAGCGCCGGGGCATTCCGAGCAAGTTGCTGTTCTTCCCGGACGAGAACCACTGGGTGCTGAAGCCGGCCAATTCGGTACTGTGGCATCACACGGTAATCGACTGGCTGGACACCTATATCAAGAAATAAACGAAATATTGCCATCAAGAAAATTATGACAATATTTTAATTGGTGGGTTGTCAGACCAGCGCAAGCCAGCCCCTCGGGCTGGCTTTTTTTACGCTTATACGTATTAATTTTTGCATAATTACAACACAAATAAAACAATTCCAGCAGATTTTGATGACATCGTCATGACAAAACTTTCATAGTGCAAGCAAGATTTAATTTGGTTTTTTAAAAAGATATTCAAATAATAAAAGTTAATGTTTCGTTACTTTGTGGAAGTGGTTTAGCTATATTGATTGTTACTTTTTAAGAAAAGTAATCAGGGCTCAGCCGGGCAATCGACCGGGCGAGTCATGGCTCCATCCCTTAACCACAAGGCAGAGAAATGAACGACTTCATGCAGCTGAAACAAGCAGGGGCAGCCGTGCTCGGCGCACTGGCACTGATGAGCGCCGCGCCAGCCATGGCCGACACCATCGATTTTGACTCCCTCGATTCCAACACCTACAACGGCCTCGATACCTTTGACACCGGCGCCTATCACTTCGCCGTGATCGACACCCCAACCGCCGGCCCGAACGGCACTGGCTTTGCCGGCGCCATCGGCAACGGCAACGATCCTTACCTGTGCGCGATTGCTGCTTGCCCGAGCGGCAATACCAGCATGTACTACCTCGGCGTCAACGACGGCAGCGTGAATATTTCGCGCGGCGACAGCAAGGCCTTCACCCTCGGCGCCATCGACTACGCCTTCCTGGCGCCAGTCGGCAGCCTGCCTGGCTATTCCTACGGCCAGCTGACCGTGACCGGCATCACCAGCGGCGGCGGCAAAGTGACCTATTCCTTCGACTTCCCGGCGCTGGTCGGCGGCAACTCGCCGTTCCTGACCGCCAGCCTGGCGTCCAAGTTCGGCGGCACGGCGTTCAGCAGCGTCACCATCAGCTCCTGCGTGTTCGATGGCTCCGGTTGCATCAATCCTGCCGACAACCAGGCCCAGTTTGCGATCGACAACCTGACCCTGTTGGCGCCAGTACCGGAACCAGAGACCTACGCCATGCTGGGCCTCGGCCTGGCTGCAATCAGCCTGGTGTCGCGTCGTCGCGCCAATAAAACCAACAACGTTTAAGCAGGGGAACCCGCATATGAAAATCAAACTTCGCCCCCTGACTACCGGCGTCCTGCTGATGCTGTCGGCACTGGCTGCCACTGCGCACGCGGAAGCTGAGCGTAAATCCTATATCGTGCAACTGGTCGACAAGCCAGTCGCTACCTACACCGGCCAAGTGACCGGCCTGGCTGCCACCATGCCAGTCCAGGGCCAGCGCCTGAATGTGGATGCTGCCGACGTGCAGGCCTACATCAGCTACCTGGACGGCAAACAAAACGATGTGATCAGCACGGTCGCCAATGCCGAAGTGACCCACAAGTACGACGTGGTGTTCAACGGCTTTGCTGCGCTGCTGACCGACGATGAAGTGCGCGCGCTGAAAAAGAACAGCGGCGTAGCGGCCATCACCGCCGACTCCGTGATGAAGCTGGATGACAGCTACGTCAATTCCTTCATCGGCCTGGACAAGGCCGGCGGCCTGTGGGAGCAGCTGGGCGGCAAGGGCGCTTCCGGTGAAGACATCATCATCGGCATCGTCGACGGCGGTATCTGGCCGGAAAACCCAAGCTACGCCGATCGCGTGGACTCGGATGGCAACCCTAGCCACAGCGGTTCGACGCTGGTGTACAACGCGCCGCCAGCCAGCTGGAAAGGCAGCTGCGATACCGGCGAAGGCTTCAGCGTGGCCAATTGCAACAACAAGCTGATCGGCGCGCGCTACTACAAACCATCCTCGCAAACCCTGCACTGGACCGAGTTCAACTCGGCGCGTGACTCGGTGGCCGGCACCGAAGGTTCGGGCGGCCATGGCAGCCACACGTCGAGCACGGCGGGCGGCAACGGCAATGTGACCGTGCTGACCGGCGGCCTGAATCTGGGCAAGACTTCCGGCGTGGCGCCGCGTGCGCGCATCGCCGCCTACAAGGTGTGCTGGACCGACGCCGCGACCGCCAAGAACGGCTGCGCCACTGCCAACAGCGTGGCGGCAATCAACCAGGCGGTCAAGGATGGCGTGAACGTCATCAACTTCTCGATCGGCCCTAGCTCCGGCGGCGGCACTTTCAATGAAGCGACCGAGCAAGCCTTCTTTGGCGCAGCGGCAGCTGGCGTATTCGTGGCCGCGTCGGCCGGTAACTCGGGCCCGACCGCAACCGCGCCGGCGCCGGTGGCCCACATCAGCCCATGGCTGACCACGGTCGGTAACTCGACCCACGACCGCATCTACCTCGGCGATGCTGTGCTGGGCAATGGCGTCACCGTGACCGGTGTCTCGGCCAACGCCAACACCCCGGCGGCACCACTGATCCTGTCCAGGGACGCTGGCCTGCCGGGCGTCAACGCAACCCAGCTGGCGCAGTGCTTCGGCGCGACCGACGGTTTGGCGGCGCTGCTGGATCCGGCCAAGGTCAGCGGCAAGGTGCTGGTGTGCGACCGCGGCAGCAACGTACTGGTCAACAAGAGCGCCAACGGCAAGACCGCCGGCGCGGTGGGCGTGATCATCGCCAACGTCGAAGGCGGCAACAGCACCGTGCTGAGCCAGCCGCACACGGTATCGACGGTGCACATCACCAAGGAAAACGGCAAGATCGTCAAGGATTACGTGGCGGCCAACGCCTCGGCCAACAGCTCGCTGGGCAACCTGCGCGCTACCCTTGACACCACCGTCAAGGCGCCGATCATGAACGGTTCCTCGTCGCGTGGTCCTAACGTCGCCAGCGCCAACATCCTGAAACCGGACCTGACCGCACCGGGCACCGACATCCTGGCTGCCGTAACGGCCGGCCTGACCAAAGAGCAGCACGATGCGGTGGCAGCAGGCGGCGTATCGCCAGTGACCGACTGGGCGTTCTACACCGGTACCTCGATGGCGTCGCCACACGTGGCCGGCGTGGCAGCGCTGCTGAAACAGCGTCACCCGGACTGGACTCCAGCGGCCATCAAGTCGGCCCTGATGACCACCGCGTATGACACCTACACCGACGGCCTGACCAGCGGCGTGGCGTGGGATGCAACGGCCAAGAACACCGGCACGCTGCCATGGGCCCAAGGCGCTGGCCACATCGCCCCGACCACCGCGGCTGATCCTGGCCTGGTGTACGACATCGCGCCAATCGAGTACGCACGCTTCCTGTGCGGCCAAGGCCTGATCTATTCGGCGGCACAGTGCACCTCGTTCGGCGGTTCGATCGCTGCGCAGAACCTGAACCTGGCGTCGCTGACGGCTGGTAACGTGCTGGGCTCGATGACCCTGACCCGTACCGTGACCAACGTCGGCAGCACCACTGCAACCTACAACGCCACCGCATCGGTGCCGGGCTACTCGGTGCAAGTGTCGCCGGCACAGCTGGTGCTGGGTACCGGCGCCAAGGGCACCTTCACGGTGAAGGTGACCCGCGTCGATGCGCCTATCGATACCTGGACCTACGGCAAGCTGGTGTGGAGCGATGGTACCCATACCGTGCGCAGCCCGCTGACCGTGCGCGGCAGCGCGCTGGCAGCGCCAGCTGGCGTGTACAGCGAAGCGACCACCGGCAGCAAGATCATCACCGTGGGCACCGGCTTTGCTGGCACCATGAGCGCGGTGAAAGGCGGCCTGATTCCAGCGTCGAAGGAAACCCGTACCGTGGTGCAGGGCACCGCCCTGTCGACCGCCAATGCACAGTGCGCAGCGGGCGGTGCAGCCGGTGTGAATCTGCATACGGTCAGCATCCCAGCCGGCACCATTGCTGCGCGCTTCTCGTTGTTTGACGATGAAGTGCATGGCACGACTGCTGGTACGAGCGACCTCGACCTGGTAGTGATCAAGGGCACGACCGTGGTCGGCAGCAGCGGTGGCGACACTGCCAACGAGTCGGTACAGCTGCTGAATCCAGCTGCTGGCGACTACAAGGTGTGCGTGATCGGTTATGCACCAGCAGGCGGTTCCGCCACCTACGCGTTGTCGAGCTGGCTGGTGAATTCGACCTCGACCGGCGGTAACTTCAAGGTCAACGTGCCAAGCTCGGCGACCATTGGCGGTACTGCCAGTGTCGGCGTAAGCTGGTCGGGCCTGCCGGTTGGCCAGCGCTACGTGGGCGCGGTGAACTTCCTGCTGGGCGGGGTCAAGCAGGGCACCACCGTGGTTGACGTGGACACCACCGATCCGCTGCCGCTGTTCCAGAACTCGCGCGCCAAGGAAGCTCTGGCGTTCTGATCGCGTAGTCTCCGGTAAGCAAAACCCGCGTGCAGTTGGACGCGGGTTTTTTTTATTAGTACGCGATGTCTTCCAAGCGGTAGCGGTATTTGCGGCGCTCGGGTAAGTCCCAGCCGTCGCCCGGCGTGGTGTCGCGCGGCGGGGCTGGCACCGCTTGTGCTGGCAGCGCCGCTTGCTTGTGCAGCTGCGTTTGCAAGGCGGTCAGCAGGGCGAGTGCTGAGGTGTCGGATAGTGCGGCGGTGATTCCGGTGACTGTTGCTTGCTGGTTCTGTTGGTCTTGTTTGGCTTGCTCCGCGCGCAGGCGACTGGCCGGCCTGAATTGTTTGTCTTCAGGGCGCCTGATGCGCAAATCTTCCCAAGCGTTGCGCGTGCTGCGGGCGAAGGACTGAGCGAATTGGTTGGGCGTGACTGAGTGGCCGTTATGAATGATTTCGTCACCCACTACGCGGGCGTAGTTGTGCTCGCCGTAACTCCATGAACAGAGTTCCGTTCCCTCCGGTAGAAATATGGTTTTCCATTGATAGCCGCGGACGCAGGCTGGGTCACAACCCTTTCGTAGACTGGCTTGTTCGCGCAGCCAGAGTTCGATGGCGCTGCCGATCACCTCGGATACGTCTTGTGTTCCGCCGCGTATTTGGAGTTGCGAAATCAGGCGGAGCAGGAGGCTGGTGTCTACCTGTAGACTGATTGTGGATTTCATCCTATTTCTCCTTCTATTTTGTTCTGCTTTCTTCTATTTAGACCTGCAATTGCGGGAAGAGTTCAAAAGCAGGAAAAAACAGGGAAAAATAGAAAAAAATAGAAGGGAAAATCGAGCGAAATACACAGGGGGATGGAACATACCCTACCCCTGTGTATAGCGGAAGAACTATTTGACGTTGGGTTGGCCGGAGGGTGGGACCAGGGAGCGTTCGTTGAGGACGCAGACGCCGGCGCGGCAGCTGGCGCCGGGATCGCTGACGACGGAGCAGGTCGACATTATGCCTTGCTTTTTATCGTCGGCACGGCGCGCGGCGGAGTGCTGCTCGACCAGTGCTTTCAGCTTGGCACCGTCGCTGTTTTTGCTGGACCAGGCCAGGTAGTTTTCCGGTCCGCCGCAGGCTTTGGCGCCAACCCCCAGGCTGTGGCATTGGCTGCTGTTGTCGCAGGTGAGGTCGGTATTGGCGGCCTGGATTTGTTTCCATAGCTCCGAGGTCGACGTTTGCGCACCGGCGCAGGCGGTGAGGATGAGCAAGCTGGCCGTAGCCAGGCGCAAGGTGGGGGCGATTTTCATGGTGGTCATTCCTCTGGATCTTGGTGCTTGAAGCTTAGCAGGGTTTCGTCGGACCAGCTGCGGTCCCAGATCGGCGCGTAGTAGCTGCGCTCGAGCAGTACTTCACAATCGCAGAAACGCAGCGAAGCAGGGCTTTGCGCGCCGCCGGCATACAGCGCGGTGAGGGGCAGGTTGGCGCTGCGGTTGCCGTCGAACAGGGTGACGCCGGCTAGCGGGCGTTCCGCAAAGAACAGGTAGTTGCCATCGGCTGCGTTGCAGACGCTGTCGGCGCTGGTGAACAGCTGGTCCAGCCACGCGAACAGGTGCGCGTTGTTCGACAGCAGGCCGGCTTCGACGCCAACCAGGCATTCCAGCCGCAAGTCGCCCAGGCGGCGCATGCCGTCCGGCAGGTTGGGGCTGCGCACTTGCACGCGCCACGTCAGTGTGCTGGCCTTGCTGCTGGCGATGACGGCCGCATCTTCCTGCAGCGCGCGCTGATTGCGCTCCAACGTGAAGCTGTGATCCGGCCCTACCACCACCGGCAGCGAGACGGTATCGCCGGCCACGCGCAAAGTGATACCATCCAGTTGCGTGCCGGGCAAGCGCGGCAACAATTGGAAGCGCAGGGTGGCTTGCGGCGCCAGCGCGTGGCGGCGTTCAAACAAGTCCATGCCGGCCATCATCTTGCGGTAGGACTTGTCGACCGGATCACGGGTGGCGGCCACCGTAACGCTGGATGCACTTTGCGCCGCCGCGCCGCCTGCCAGCAGTGCGGCGGCCAGGAAAATGGTCAGTCCCGACTTCATGCGCGTCTCCGGCCATGCGAGACGCTTATGGTAAGCCGCTGCGTCCGGTGGCGGCGCACTGTTCGGACAGCGCCGCGTTCAGACTGCAGGGCGGCTGGCAATCCAGCGTATCAGCTCGCGCCCGAACACGCGGGTGCGGGCGGTGTCGAGCTGGCGTTTTTTGTAGGCTTCGTGGCTGGCCGGTCCGCTCAGGCTGCGCTGGTAGCTGGCCTCATCCATCAGCTGGATTTCGTACTCGAAGAAAAAGCCGACGTCGTAATCCTGTTCCGGCGCCGCATCGAGCTGCTGCACGTGGATCATCTTGCGCACCGTGACCTGGATGCTGTTGAAGCCGACGCCGCTGTGCGGATTGTCGCAGCGCGTTTGCGGCTGGGCGATCTCGGCCAGTTCCGCATCCATTTGCCGCAGCAAGTCCAGCGGGTAGTCCGTGCTGTGCTCAAGCTGCGCGCGGTACTTGCAAAAGACTTGCTTGGCGGCGTCGAGATCGAGCAGGGTGTTGCGGGTGCGCTCGGCGTCGACATTGGTCACCGACAGCAAATGCGCGCGCTGCAAGGTGCGCAGGGCCAGCAGGCATTCGCAGCGGGTGGCAAACACCAGCCGCACGCCGAGGTGATCGAAAATATCGGCCGCCAGATACGCAGCTTTTTGCAGCAGCTTGAGCAGGATGCTGTTGCGGCCCTTGTTGTCCTTGCGGTCGTAGTGCAGCAGCGGCAGGCAAACTTCGCCGTCGGTGAGGAAGTGCTGCTTGCCGTCGTGGCGTATCACTTCATCCAGCGTGCCGAACACTTGCGCACGGATGGCGTGGAAGTGGCGCAGCTTGAGGTTGTTGTCGATGTAAAAAATCCCATGCATCACCTTCAGCACCGCGCACGACCACATGCGCCGCAGATCGACTTGCTGGCCGCGCAGCGAGGCGTACACCAGCAGTTGCAGCGGATCGTCCGGCGTCGCCACCTCGGGCGGAATCAGGCCGGCCTGGCCAGGCTCCAGAAAACTGCAGCGGATGAAAGCCACCGCCTCGGCATGGGCGCGGCCGATCAGCGCCACCGCCGCCGGTTGCTCCAGGTCAAAGCCGTACTCGCGCACGAATTGGCGCGCATCGTGCAAGTTGCGCAAGGCCAGCGCGCCGAGGTCGATCGCCGAAATGCCGTTGGCGATGGCGTTCAGGTAGCTCCAGTTGAGCGACAACTTGCCGTCGCTCCTGAGTGAAGCGTGCAGTTCCGTCATGTCTCCTCCCGCCGGATTACTTTTATATTAATTGCTTACCGGTTGAAACTATAATAGCGCCTTTGCAAGCCTAATTCTCAAGCGGATGATTAAATTCCTCGATAGCCGCCTGGCCGGACTGGCGGCGTGGTTTGCACGCCGCACCAACTTCCTCACGCATCCACAGGCTGGTCGCTGGAGCATGCTGGTGATACCGCTGCTACTGGGTTTGCTGTCGCTGGCTAGCGGCCAGGACGATGGCTGGGACATGCGCAACTACCACCTGTACAACGCCCACGCACTGCTCAACGGCCGTATCGGTTTCGATTTTTCGCCGGCCGGTTTCCAGAGCTATTTCAATCCCACGCTGGAACTGCCGTACTACTACCTGAACCAGTGGCTGCCGCCGCGCGCGGTCGGCTTTGTGATGGGCCTGCTGCATGGTCTGGCGTTTGTGCTGCTGGCCGGGATTGCGCGCCAGTTGCTGGGCGCTGCTGCGCCGCGCCGCACGGTGCTGCTGCTGGCAATGGCTGGCCTGTTCGCGCCCGGCTTCCTCAGCGAGCTGGGCAACACGATGGGCGACAACCTGAGCGCCTTGCCGGCGCTGCTCTCGCTATATCTGGTGTTGCGCTGCTGGGATGCACTGCCGCAGTGGTGCGCCAGCGTGGCGTGGACCGTGCTGGCGGCCGGTGCGGCGATGGGCGTCAGCGCCGGACTCAAGCTGACCAACGCAACCTACGCGGTGGCGCTGTGCGCCGCCTTGCTGACCGTGCCGCTGGCGTGGTGGCAGCGGCTGCGGCTGGCTTTCGTGTACGGCGTCGGCGTGCTGGCCGGCGTGGCGGCTGCCGCTGGCTGGTGGTTCCTCAAGATGTGGCAGACCTTCGGCAATCCGCTGTTCCCGCAATTTAACAACCTGTTCCACAGCCCGCTGGCGCAAGAGGGCGGCGTGATTGATGTGTTCTTCCGTCCGCAGGGCTGGGTGGAGAACCTGTTCTGGCCATTTATCTTTGCTTTCAACACGCGGCGCGTGTCGGAGATTCCGCTCAAGCTGGCCGTGTGGCCGGTGCTGTATCTGGTGCTGGCGGCATCGCTGGCCGTGTGGCTGTGGCGCCGCCGCAGCGCGGCAGCAGCACCATTGCCGGCGCCGCGCATCGTGTTCCTGCTAGCCTTCGTGGCGATCGCCTACCTGGTGTGGATGCGCATGTTCAGCATCTACCGCTACCTGGTGCCGCTGGAGTTGCTGGCGCCGCTGGCGATCTGGCTGGCGTGGCAGTACATCGCGCCGCAGGCGCAGCGCGTGGCGGGCGTGGTGCTGGCCTTGCTGGCGCTGGCCGTGTTCCCGATCGCAAACTGGGGCCATGCCGAGTGGGCCGAGCAAGCTTTCAGCGCCGAGGTGCCTGCCATCGCCCAGCCGGCCGACAGCATCGTGTTCTTCGCCCAACCCGATCCGCCGTCCGGCTGGATGGCGACCTTCCTGCCGCCGGCAACGCGCGTGATCGCGCTCGGCACCGGCTTGCCGGAATCGCCGGCCTGGCGCGCGCGGCAGTTGGCGGCGATTGCCGAACGTCCGGGTCCGCACTACCTGTTGCTGAGCGCCGCCCGCAACGACCGCGACGGCACCCGGCTGCGCAAGCTGGCGTTCGCCCAATCGCTGGGCTGGACCGACGATGCAGCCGGTTGCAACAAGCTTGCAAGCCTGATGCAGCACGTGCGCCTGCAAGTTGAATTGCGCCGCCTGCCCAGCGGCGGCTGCACCTTCGACCTGTTGCCGCAGCATCGCATCGATCTGGCCGCGCAAGACCGTACTACCATCGCGCAAGCGGCTGACCGATTGCAGCAATACGGCCTGCAACTGGACGCCGCCAGCTGCGTCACCCAGCCCGCCGCGATCGGCGCCGAGCCGCGTCCCTTCCTGTGGTGCCGCGTCGGCCTGAGGGACCGCACGGCCGCGCGATAGTCTTTAAAATGGGAGCCAGTTCAACTTGTTCGCGGAGCTTGCATGTCTTTTCTGATCGTTCTTGCCGCCCTGGTGTTCCTGATGCTGGCCGCGTATCGCGGCTACAGCGTGATTCTGTTTGCCCCCATTGCCGCGCTGGGCGCGGTGCTGCTGACTGACCCGGGCGCGGTGGCGCCGGTGTTCAGCGGCATTTTCATGGACAAGATGGTGGGTTTCGTCAAACTGTACTTCCCGGTGTTCCTGCTGGGCGCGGTGTTTGGCAAGCTGATCGAGTTGTCCGGCTTTTCCGAAGCGATCGTGGTGGCGGCCATCAAGTATATCGGCCGCACCCGCGCCAATGCAGTGATCGTGCTGGTGTGTGCGTTGCTGACGTATGGCGGCGTGTCCTTGTTCGTGGTGGTGTTTGCCGTCTATCCATTCGCGGCTGAGCTTTACCGCCAAAGCAATATTCCCAAGCGCCTGATGCCGGGCGCGATCGCGTTGGGGGCGTTCTCGTTCACCATGGATACCTTGCCGGGCACGCCCCAGATCCAGAACATCATTCCGACCACCTTTTTCAAAACCACCGGCTGGGCGGCGCCGTGGCTGGGCGTGATCGGTTCCATCGCCACGCTGGCCGCCGGTCTGGCCTTCCTGGAGTGGCGCCGCCGTAGCGCGATGGCCAAGGGCGAGGGCTACGAGAGCGCCGCCGCGGCAATCACCGGTGGCGACGCTGCGGTCGCCGCTGCCCCGGTGCCGGTGCCGGCGCCGCCGCACGCCGGCTTGCCGCATCCCTTGCTGTCGCTGGCACCGCTGGTGCTGGTCGGCATCGCCAACTTTGCGCTGACCAAGCTGATTCCCGTCTGGTACGGCGACAGCTACGCCCTCACCGCCGACGCCTTGCCCGGCCTGCACGCCCCGGTCACGCTGCCGATCAAAGCGGTGGTCGGTATCTGGGCGGTGGAGGGGGCTCTGCTGCTGGGCATCTTGCTCACCGTGGCCACCGCCTTTGCTCGCATACGCCTTACCTTTGCCGATGGCACCAAGGCCGCAGTCGGCGGCGCGCTGCTGGCGGCCATGAACACTGCCTCCGAGTACGGCTTTGGCGGCGTGATTGCCGCGCTGCCGGGCTTCCTGTCGGTGAGTGAAGCGCTGCGCAGCGTGCCCAATCCGCTGGTGAATGCGGCGGTATCGGTGACCGCGCTGGCCGGCATCACTGGCTCCGCCTCGGGCGGCATGAGCATCGCGCTGGCGGCCATGTCAGAGCAGTTCATGCGCGCGGCGGAAGCGGCGCAGATTCCGCTGGAAGTAATGCACCGGGTGGTGGCCATGGCCAGCGGCGGCATGGACACGCTGCCGCACAATGGCGCGGTGATCACCCTGCTGGCGGTCACCGGCCTGACGCATCGCCAGTCCTACCGCGACATTTTTGGCATCACCATCATCAAGACGCTGGCGGTGTTCGTTGTGATTACCGTGTACTACCTGACCGGGCTGGTGTAAGCGCGGGCGGCCAAAGCTTACTTCGCCGCGCTGCCCAGCATGTCGTGCACGCTGTAGCTCATCATCGCCAAGAACGCCACCAGGCCGAGATACAGCACGCCGTAGTTAATGCGCGTGTCGCGCGCGACGGTGTAGTAGTGGTCCGGCTTGGCGGGATCACCCCAGATGGCTTCCTTGATTTGCGGATAGGCCAGCACTGCCACCAGGATCAGCATCGGGCTCGGATGATAGAAGAACAGCGCCGCCAGCAGCGGCACGCCGGCCAGCCACACCTTGGGGGAGATGATGGCGGTGATACGGCCGCCATCCAGCGGCGAGATCGGAATCAGGTTGAACAGATTCAGCATACAGCCGGAGTAGGCCAGGGCCAGCAGCAGACTGCTGTCGTTGTTGCGCGCGAAGTAGTAGCAGAGCATGGCGCCTGCCGTGCCGGCCAAGGGCCCGGCAAAGCCGACGTAGGCCTCGGTCTCGACGTCGTGCGGCAGCTCTTTCAACGCGATCCAGGCACCGACAAATGGAATGAAGGTCGGCGCGCCGACATTCAGCCCACGCTGGCGCGCGGCGACATAGTGGCCCATCTCGTGCACAAAGATCAGGCCCACGAAGCCGGCCGCATAGCGCCAACCATAGACCCAGCTATATACCACCATCGATATCAGCATGGTGCCGCACGTGGTCAGCAGCTTGCCCATCTTGCCGGCCGCCAGCAGCCAGACGATCAGCTTGCCCATCGGCTTACTCCGGCTTGCTCAGGTCGACCGCCGCAGGGCGCTCTTCACGCTTGCGGCCCAGCAGTTTGTAGATCCAGCTGCCGACGGCCGCGACGCCGATCAGGATGATTTTCTTAAAGGCCAGCAGCAAGGCAAACAGCTTGCCGAAGAAGCCGAGCTTGGCCGCAACGCCGCCCGCCACCAGTGCCGCGATGCCGTATTCCGCCACCTTGTCGGTGCCGGCGTTGAAGTCGGCGTAGCGGTTGCCCGATGTGAACTCGGTGAAGCCGGTGACTTTTTTCATTTCGGTTTTGACTTGCGCAATCTGCGCCATGCCCGCGACCGCATTCAACACCAGCACGCCCTCGCGGCCCAGCACGCGGATGTTGTAGTTCAAGCCGTTTTCCTGGTCGCCCTCGGTATGCAATTCCTTGGCCCAGTACAGTTTGTGCTGCGCCTTGTCATAGCTTGGCTGCTCGGCCCAGCCGACCAGCGTCATCGCCGCGTAGCCTTGCTCCTTGCGGGCCTTGTTATTCTCGACCATGCTTTCCTGAATGTCCTTCAGCAGGTCGGCATAGTTGATTTTGTCGGCGTCGTCGTCCTTGACGTGGCCGTCCTTGTCGTAGGTGACCACCACGCCCCAGCCGGCGGCGCTCAGCGGATTGACGTCGGCCGGCACGATCATGCCCAGCGTTTGCACGCCGGGTGGATTGCCCCAGCCGTCGGTCAGCAGCTTGGCGGCATCGGCCTGGTCCAGGTAGCGGAAGCTGGCTGGCAGATCCAGCGTAGCGATATTGCCGGGTAGCGTGATTTTGCCGTCGCGGAAAGTCAGCGTGGACAGCAACTGCTGCGCGCTGATCTTCGGCGCACCGTCAGCGGCGGCAGCAACCGCAGGCAGAATGGCGGCCAGGCTTAGGCACAGCAGGGCTGTGATCAAACGGCGCATAAGTACTCCTTGCAAAAAAACCTATATCCTACAGGAAATAATTGCAATGTTGGTAATTACTTATGACATTGTCGTTGTGCTTGATTCGTGGCAGTATGACCGGTCACGATTTGTGTAAACCAAGGAGGCTAGCTTGAAAAAAACCATGCTCGTAATGTCGCTGATCGCGGCGTTTGCAGCCACTGCCGCCCACGCGGCGAACGGTCCTGAGATCGACGCAAAACGTCTGTCGCAGGATGTGAAGGTACTGTCGTCGGACGAATTCGAAGGCCGCGGCCCGAACACCGCCGGCGAAGTGAAAACCGTCGCCTATCTGATCGAACAGTTCAAGGCCGCCGGTCTGCAGCCGGGCGGTGACCTGGTCAAAGGCAAACGCGCATGGACGCAAGACGTGCCGCTCGGCCGTTTTGAAATCAAGGGCCCGGTCAAGCTGACCGTCAGTGACGGCAAGACCGTGCAGGAACTCAAGCAGGGCGACGACCTGGCCGTGCGCGCAGCGATGAACGGCGCCAAGCTGGTCGACTTCAAGAACGCGCCGCTGGTATTCGTCGGCTACGGCGTGACCGCGCCTGAGCGCAAGTGGGATGATTTCAAGGGCCAGGACCTGAAGGGCAAGCTGGCCGTGGTGCTGATCAACGATCCAGACTTCGAAACCGGCGAGGGCGATTTCGGCGGCAAGGCCATGACCTACTACGGCCGCTGGACTTACAAGTATGAAGAGATGGCGCGCCGCGGCGCGCTGGGCACCATCATCGTGCACGAAACCGCACCGGCATCGTATGGCTGGAACACGGTGAAGAACTCCAACACCAACGTCATGTACGACATCGTGCGCAAGAAGCCGAGCGAAGCGCACGCACCGATGGAAGCCTGGATCCAGCGCGACCTGGCAGTGGACCTGTTCAAACGCGGCGGCCTCGATTTCGAAGCGTTGAAGAAGCAGGCGCAAACGCGCGACTTCAAACCGGCAGAATTGAAAGGCGTGACGCTGTCGGCCAACTACGCTGTGGATGCGCAAGTCATCACCTCGAAGAACGTGGTAGCGCGCATGGTCGGCGCCAAGAAGCCGAATGAAACCGTGATCTACAGCGGCCACTGGGACCACCTGGGCATCGGCCTGCCGGATGCCAAGGGCGACAAGATCTACAACGGCGCAATCGACAACGGCACCGGCATCGCCGCGCTGCTGGAATTGGCGCGCGCTTACGGCAAAGCGCCGGCACCAGCACGCAGCGTGGTGTTCCTGGCGGTGACGGCGGAAGAGAAAGGCTTGCTGGGCTCCGAGTACTACTCGGCCAATCCGGTGTACCCGCTGGCCACCACCGTCGGCGTGATCAATATGGACGCCCTAAGCCCGACCGGCCCGACCCGCAACTTCACCATCTCGGGCAGCGCCAAGCTGGATCTGCTGGACCAGCTGATCGCCAAGGCCAAGCAGTACAACCTGGCCTACACGCCGGATCCATTGCCGGAAGCGGGCCACTTCTTCCGTTCGGACCACTTCCCGTTCGCCAAGCGCGGCGTACCGGCCATCTCGTATGGCTCGGGTAACGACCTGGTCGACGGTGGCCTGGACGCTGGCCGCAAGGCAGAAGAAGCCTACACCACCAACAACTACCACCAGCCGTCGGACGAGTGGAGTGCTGACTGGAGCTTCACCGGCATGCAGCACGATCTGGGCATGCTGTACTCGCTGGGCCGCGATCTGGCGGAATCCAAGGACTGGCCTAACTGGTCCAAGGACGCCGAGTTCCGCGCCGCGCGTGACGCCAGCGCCGCCAAGCGCAAGTAAGCAGGCAGGTAAGCAGGCAAGTAAGCAGGCAAGTAAGCAGTGATGCTGCAAGCCTTCGACCTGTGCTGCGTTCGCGGAGAGCGCCGCCTGTTCAGGGGCTTGTCGTTATCGCTGGACCGCAGCGCCGTGCCGACTACGATCCGGCGCCGCCATTTGCATCTCGCCAGAGAAGTTCTTCAAGAACCAGGGGTAGTTGCACCGATGTTTTTGGCGAGGAAGGCCTCGATGCGGCGCCACAGGTCGATGCGGTTGCCCTGCGTTTTCCAGTCTTCCACGCTCGGCGTGTACTCGCGCCACTCCACGTTGGAATTGGTGGCCGATAGCGCCTCGTAGAATTTTCGGCCGTCGCTGAACGGCACGCGGCTATCGTCCTTGCCGTAGGCGAGTAGCACCGGCTGTTTGATGCGCGCGGCGTTGTGCAGCGGCGAAGTGGCTTTGAACTGGGCCGCGTCCAGTTTGGGATCGCCGACGATGTCGCGCAGCTGCGCCATGGCTTTCGGCTCCGCCAGGTCGTTCCAATTGTGGCTGAACATGGCGCCGATGTCAGTGATGCCGGACCAGCTGACGCCACACTTGAACAGCGCCGGATCGCGTATCAATCCCATCATGGCGGCGTAGCCGCCGTAGCCCGCGCCGGCGATGCACACGCGCGCCGGATCGGTGTAGCCTTGCGCCACCGACCACTTCACCGCATCGGCGATATCGTCCTGGATCGCCAGTCCCCATTGTTTTGCACCAGCCGCTTCGTGCCCACGGCCGAAGCCCGGCGTGCCGCGCGGCTGCGGTTGCAGCACCACGTAGCCGCGCGAGGCGAGGAACTGTACTTCGGCGTCCCATTCCCAGCTGTCGCTGCGTTTCCATTGCGGGTCGCTCACTAGCACCACGGTGGGCAGTTGTTTTCCAGCGCCGGCCGGCTTGGTGATGTAGACCGGCACCTGCAAGCCGTCGCGCGCCGGATAGCGCTGCATGGTCATGGGCGCCATCTGCTTCGGATCGATGTCCGGGTGGGAGGAACCGAGGCGCAGCAGCTTCTTGTTGTCACGGTTGTACAGCAGGTAATCGTGATCCATCGTGTCGCTGTGGGCGTCGATCAGCACATACGGCGTTTCGCTGTGCGAGCCGTAGGAGAGGGTGTTGACGGTACCTGGCATCAGCGTGTCGATTTCTAGCTGCATGGCTTTCATCGTGGCGTCGAACCATACGGTGTTCTCTGAATCGGTGTTGACCCGGAAGCCCAGCACCTTGCGGTCATCGACGATGAAGTAGCCGTCGGCGTCGAAGCCCGGCACAGTGATCAGCGGCGTCTCTTCAATCGCATTCTTCACCAGGTCGTAGCGGTAGATAGAGGATTCGTTGTTGCCGTTGTGGGCGCGCACGTACAAGCGGCCGTCGACGTATAACAGCGGCTGGAAGCCCTCTGCCGACGACGGATCGAATGACGCCAGTTGGCGCCAGCCGCCATCCACTTTGTAGAACACGATCTCCTTGCCCGCACGGCGCGCGACGGTGATGCGGATGTCGCCATTCGGATCCGACAGCCAGCGGTAGGTGCCCGCTGGCGCGTTGACTGAGGCCCTGCCTCTGCCGCGCGTGTTGACACGCACCAGCGCTTCCGTGTCGTCGGTCCGCTCGATGGCGAACATGGCTTCGGACTTCCGGTAAGGGAAGCCGTTGATGGTGGAGGCGGCGAGGTAGCTGCGGTCGGCGTAATCGCTGTCGGCAAAAGAGCGCTGCCGCACGACGGTGGGCGCCAGCGGCGTGAACCCAGTGCCGTCGCGGTCCACGGCATACAAGCCGGGATCGCCCATGCTGCCGCCGTGATCAACGTTGATCACGGAGTAGACCAGTTGCTTGTCGCTCTGCCAGTAGAACATGTTGATGTCGGCGTTGCCGAAGCTGGCGACCACTTTTTGTGCGTGCGTTTCCACGTCAACCACATTCAGCATGCTGCGTCCTGCCGGCGACAACCTGCGTAACACAACGTTGCGGCCATCAGGCGAGAGGCTGGCGCCGGTGACGGACGGCTTGCCGAAAAATTGTTCAACCGGGACTGCCGAAGCATTTGTAGCGATGGCGCAAACGAGGAAAGCGAAAACTGGTTTCATAAAAATTAAGCATACTAAAAAACTAACGATAACGTAAAACCGGCGGGCTGCCCAGCAAAGTTTTTCGTTTGATGCTAATATTTAGCATCCTAAGTATATTTAAGCGAATCCAGAGATGAGCAGCTACGACAAAACCTTGATGTCCCTGACCCACACGCTGATCCACGTGGCGCGCACCTACAAGAGCGCAGCCGACGCGCTGGCGGCGGATTTCGAGCTGTCGCACGCCAGTGCGTGGCCGATTGTGATGATCGCGCGGCTGGGCGACAGCACTCGTCCGGGCCAGCTGGCGGACGCCGTCGGCATCGAGCCGCCCTCGCTGGTGCGCATCGTCGACCAACTGGTGAATGCAGGGCTGGTGCTGCGCAAGGATGATCCGAGCGACCGCCGCGCCAAGGTCCTGTCGCTGACGGCCGAGGGCAAGCGCATCGCCGAGCGGCTGGAGAAAGCGCTGGTGCCGTTCCGCCGCGAGCTGTTTAAAGACATGTCGCAGGCGGACGTGGAAGCCACCGTGCGCGTGCTGATGAAGCTCGACCAGGTGCTGGCCGGGCACGACGCGTCATGAACGCCCCCAAGATGAGCGAGATGCTGTTCTCGCTCAAATGCTTTATGGCCTCCATGCTGGCGCTGTACGTGTCGCTGGCAGCAGGCCTGCCGCGTCCTTTCTGGGCCATGATGACGGCGTATATTGTGGCCAGCCCGTTTTCAGGCGCGGTGCGCTCCAAGGCGCTGTTTCGCGTGTGCGGTACGCTGATCGGTAGCACCGCCACCATTTTCATGGTGCCGCGGTTAGCGAATGCACCGGAGCTGCTGTCGCTGGCGCTGGCGTGCTGGGTAGGTCTGTGCCTGTATATCTCGCTGCTGGACCGCACGCCGCGCTCCTACATCTTCATGCTGGCCGGGTACACGGCGGGCTTGATCGGCTTTCCGGCGGTGACCGATCCCGCCGCCATTTTCGACACCGGCCTGGCGCGCGTGGAAGAAATCACCATCGGTATTTTGTCCGCCACCGTGGTGCACTCGCTGGTGTTCCCGCAGGGCGTGGGCCCGGCGCTGCTGGGCCGCCTGGACCGCGCGCTGGCCGATGCGCAGCGCTGGATGGCCGACACGCTCAAACCGGGCGCCGGCAAGACGCAAGCGCTGCACACACGTCTGGCGCTGGCCGGCGAGATCAGCGAACTGCGCGTGATGTCGACCCACCTGCCGTTCGATACCTCGCAGCTGCGCTGGACCGCCGGCATGGTGCACGGCCTGCACGACCGCCTTGCCATGATGGTGCCGCTGCTGCTGGCAGTGGAAGACCGTCTCAATGCGCTGCGCGAAACGGACCCGGATAGCCTGACCCCGTGGACCGCGCTGCTGGACGATATCGCCGCCTGGGTGCAAGCTGGCCGTGATGCCGATCCTGCCCGCGCCGCCGGGCTGCGCGCGGCGTTGGCGCAACTGACGCCTGAACTGCCGTCCAATGCCGGCTGGAGCGCGATCCTGCGTTTGAACCTGGCGCAGCGTCTCGACGCGCTGATCGAAGCGTGCGAAGACGGTCTCGAATTGCGCAGCAACGTCAGCACCGTGATGCAGGGCGGCGTTGCGCGTTACACGCCGCACCTGACGCCTGCGGTGCTGCACCGCGACCACGGCATGGCCCTGCGTTCGGCGCTGGCGGCGGTGGTGACCATCCTGCTGTGCTGCGCGTTCTGGATTTTTACCGCGTGGCCGTCCGGTGCTGCGGCGCCGATGATGGCCGGTGTGCTGTGCTGCTTCTTCGCCACGCAGGATGACCCGGTGCCGGCCATCCGCATGTTCCTCAAATGGACAGTGATCTCGATGCCGGTGGCGGCGTTCTACATCCTGTTCGTGCTGCCGGCGGTGCATAGCTACGAAATGCTGGTGCTGGTGATTGCGCCGGTGTTTCTGGTCGGCGGCGTATTCATGCCGCGTCCCGCCACGGCGGGCAGTTCGCTGGCATTTTTGATCGGCGTGGCCGGCACTTTGTCGCTGCAGGACACTGACACGCTGGATATCCCGAGTTTTTTAAATAGCATGGTGGCGCAGCTGTTCGGCTTTATCGCCGCTGCGGTCATCACCAGTTTGATTCGCACCGTGGGCGGCGACTGGATGGCGCGACGCATGCTGCGCACGGCCCGCCGTGAAGTGGCCCAGATGACGCAAGCGTCGCCGTCTGAACCGCTGCTGAATATTTCGGCGCGCATGGTGGACCGTATCGGCTTGCTGATGCCGCGCCTTGCCGTGTCCCATCCGACACCGGAAGAGCGAGCGGTGGCGGTGGATGGTTTGCGCGAGCTGCGCGTCGGTCTGCATACCGCGCAACTGTGCGGCCTGCAGCCGCTGCTGGAGCAGGGCGGTGTGAGTTTGCGTCCGCTGCTGCAGAAACTGGGTGTGTATTTCGGCGGTTCGGAGCATGGCCACGGCAAGGCGCCTGCCGTCTTGCTGGAAAAGCTGGATAGCACGCTGCGCGCGGTGTGCGCAGCTGCCGGCACTGCAGCCGATGCCGGCGCGGCGCGCCAGCAAGCCGCCGCCGCACTGGCCAGCATGCGGCGCGACCTGTTCCCGCGCGCGGCCGCCTATCAACCGGAGATTGCATCGTGACTGCTGAACTGAGTCTGTACGGACTATACGTACCCACCTTGCTGCTGCTGTCCATTCTCGCGCTGGTGTGCACGCGCGTGCTGGGACGGCTGCTGATGCGCGTCGGCTTCTACCGCCTGGTATGGCATCCCGCGCTGTTTGAATTTGCGCTGTTCTTCATTTTGCTGGGCAGCTTCTCAACATTGTTAACCAATCGGGGCTAATCATGAACCTCAAAAATCCCTTGCTGGCATTGGGCCGGTTTATTGTCACGATGATTGCGGTGGCTGTCGCCGCCTCGCTGGCGTGGCGCTTGTGGCAGCACTACGAAGTGGAACCATGGACCCGTGACGGCCGCGTGAAGGCAGACGTGGTGCAAGTGGCGCCGGACGTCACCGGCCAGGTCACCGCCGTGCTGGTGCACGATAACCAGCAGGTCAAGGCGGGGCAAGTGCTGTTTGAAGTAGACCGCGCGCGCTTTGAGCTGGCGTTGCGGCAGGCCGAGGCAGCGGAACAGGCGCAGCGCGCCACGCTGGAACAGGCGCTGAAGGAATCGCGCCGCAATAACGATCTGCGCGACCTGGTGTCGGCCGAGACGCGCGAGCAGGGCTCATCGCGCGTCGACCAGTTGCGTGCGGCGCTGGCGCAAGCGGTGGTGGCGCGTGATGTCGCCAAGCTGAATCTGGAGCGTACGCGCATTGTCTCGCCGGTGAACGGCACGATTTCGAATCTCGACCTGCGCACCGGTTCCTACGTCAGCGCGGGCCGTGCCGTGATGGCGCTGATCGACAGCGACTCCTATTACGTGGAGGGCTATTTCGAGGAAACCAAGCTGCCGGCGATCCAGGTGGGTGATGAAGTGGCGGTGCTGCCGATGGGCGCATCGCTGCGTCTCAAAGGTCATGTGGAAAGCCTGTCCGGCGGCGTGGCGGACCGCGACCGCAGCACCTCGGCCAACCTGCTGTCCAGCGTGAACCCGACCTTCAACTGGGTGCGCCTGGCCCAGCGCATCCCGGTGCGCATCAAGCTCGATGCGCTGCCTGCCGGTGCGCGTTTGGTGGCCGGACAGACCGTGACGGTGGACGTGCAAACCAAGCACTCGTGATGCGGAGGATGCCATGAACTCGATGAAGAAAATCGCTGCGCTGTCGCTGCTGGCCTCACTGGCAGCATGCAGCACGGTCGGTCCCAATTACAACGTGCCGGAGCAGGCCGTGGCCAAGCGCCCGGAAGCTGCCGCGCCTTTCCTCGGTGCGCAGGAATCAGTCTACAAATCGGAACCGCTGCCTGCGCACTGGTGGCGTTTGTATGATGATCCGGTACTCGATAAACTGATCGAGCAGGCGCTGGCCGCCAACACCGACCTGCGCGTGGCTTCCGCCAACCTGGCGCGCACCCGCGCCGTGCTGGATCAGGTGGAAGAAGAGCGCAAGCCGGAAGTCAGCGTCAGCGCCGCGCCGGGCGTGGGCCGTTCGTCGGGCGTGCCGATTGGATCGCCGAAGGCGCTGCCGGATAAATTCAACTATGACGCGGGTGTGCGCGTCTCCTACCAGACCGACGTGTTCGGCAAGATCGCGCGCGCGGTGGAAGCGGCCAACGCCGACACGCAGGCCGCGCAAGCCGGCGTGGACGTGGTGCGCGTGACGGTGGCCGCCGACACGGCGCGCGCCTACGCCGACGCTTGCGCCGCAGTGCGCCAGATCGCCGTCGCCCAGCAAGCGGTGGACCTGCAGCAGAAGTTTGTGGCGCTGACCGACGAACGCACCCGCGCTGGCCGTGGCACCGCCATCGACGGCGCGCGTGCCCGCAGCCAGCTGGCGCAGTTGCAGGCTGCCTTGCCGACGCTGGAAGCACAGCATCGCGTGGCGCACTATCGCCTCGCCGCACTGACCGGCCAGACGCCGCAGCAGATGAATATGAATCTGCTGCAGTGCCGCGCCGCACCGCGTGTCACGAAGCAGATTCCGGTTGGTGATGGCGCCGCGCTGCTGCGCCGCCGTCCCGACATCCGCCAGGCTGAACGCACCCTGGCCGGCGCCACCGCGCGCATCGGCGTGGCGACAGCGGACCTGTACCCGAGCATCAGCTTCGGTGCATCGGTCGGCAGCACCGGCTTACTCGACCACTTCGGCGCGGGCAACGCCTTCCGCTGGAGCCTCGGTCCGCTGATCTCGTGGACGCTGCCCGACACCGGCGCCGCCCGCAGTCGCATCGCGCAAGCGGAAGCCGGTACCGACGGCGCACTGGCGCGTTTCGACGGCGTGGTGTTGACCGCCTTGACGGAAGTGGAAAGCGCGATGACCGTCTATGCACGTGAACTGGATCGCAACGCCGCGCTGAAAACGGCGCGCGACGAAAGCGCGCTGGCGTCCGAGCAGTCGCACCGCCTGTACCAGTATGGCCGCACCGATTTCCTGTCGGTGCTGGATGCCGACCGCACGCTGGCTGCCACCGATGCCGCATGGGCGGCCTCCGACGCGGCGCTGGCGTCCGACCAGATCGCGCTGTTCCTGGCGCTGGGCGGCGGCTGGGAGCAGAAGTAAGAGTGGTATGCTATCGCCTTCGTTAATAAGGAGTGAGCATCATGGGACTGGCAGACCAGTTATTAAAAGCCGGTTTGGTCGACAAGAACAAAGTGAAAGTCGCCCATCAGAGCAAGAGCAAGCAGCAGAAGGACGACCGCCGCGCCGGCGTGGAAGCAGTGGATGAAACCAAGCTGGCCGCGCAGGAGCTACAGCGCCTGAACGCCGAGAAGGCGCGCCTGGCCAACGCCGAGCGTGACGCCGCCGCGCAGCAGAAAGCCATCGCTGCGCAGATCACGCAGATGGTGCAGCAGAATAAACAGAGCAAGGGGAATAACGGCGACATCGCCTACAACTTCACCTTCGGCACCAAGATCGAACGTATTTACGTGACGGCCACCGTGCGCGAGCACCTTGTGGCAGGCCGTCTGGTGATCGTGGGCGAGGGCGGCGGCTACGAGCTGGTGCCGCGTGTGATCGCTGACAAAATCGCCGAGCGCAACGCCGGTATCGTGGTGCGCGTCAAGCAGGTCACGACGGAAGTCGACGAAGACGATCCTTACGCCGACTTCAAGATTCCTGATGACCTGATGTGGTAATCAGCGCGCCAAATTAGAAGTAGTAGTTGGCGGAGATGCCGACGTGGTTGGCCTTCACGTCCGGGTAGCCGGACTTCTTGAAGGTTTCATTCACGTAGCGCATCTTCATGCCGAATTTCGGCGTCCAGAAGTATTCCGCTTCCAGCACGCCGCTGACGGCGTTGTCGAACTTGACGTCCAGGCCGGAGGCGGCGCCGCTGCTGGTCAGTTTAGGGCTGGCGGTGTAGCGCACGCCGGCGCCGACGCGCCAGTTGTTGTCGACGTGATAGTAGCCCAGCAGTTCAACCGGGAAGCGCTGGAACTTGATGCTGCCGTTGTTGGCGTTGGTGTCGTCCACGTGGAAGTTGACCGTGCCCTGCACCGAGAATTCTTCGCTCAAGCGGTAGTCGGCGCCGGTGGTGAAGTACACGCCGCCGCCTGCCTTGATTTTCTGCGAGCTGCCGTTGGTGTATTTGGCGGTCGCTAGGTTGTCGCCGCCGCCGCTGATACCGAGGCCAGCCAGGAAGCGTACTGGCGATTGGGTCTGTGCCTGGGCCGCGCCTACGGTGGCCAACAATGCTGCTACTGCGAATGCAATCTTTTTCATGCTGTTACTAGAAAGTTAAGAGAGCCGAGAGTGTAACAATGTTGTTGCTCATAATCAATTAATTTTTAATAAACTCAAAAAAACACTGCCATCCAGTGGTGGTGTCGAATGGTAAAAATACAACATTTGTATCTGATTTGTTTCAGCTGTATCACATCCTTCTAGCGCGTCATTTAACAATTCTGGATGCGCTCCCACCCCGTCCCGATCCCGCCTTTTCGCTCTGTGCACCCAGCGCAGCATGAATTCCTTTCAAGAAAAATCCGTAAACACACGGTAATTCCTATGGTTTTCTGTCTATCGATGTGCAAGGAAATACGTATAAATTTTAACAATCTGGTGCTAGAGTGAAGTTTCAAAAACAGCCATATTCGTTAATATTTTTTCACCCTCGCCAGCCAGAAAAGGGATCAAATGAAGACCAAGCTTTTGATATTGTGTGCCGCGGTGGCGGCAGTGACGGGTAGTGCGCAGGCCATCACCCTGCCGGGCAGCACCCCGCTGACCAAACCGCGCGTTGCCGCCGATACGCGCATTGTCGACCTGGGCGTGGCGGCGTCGAGCGACGTGAAGACCATCTCGCTGTCGCTGGCAGTGCGCAATGGCGACCAGCTGGATGCGTTCATTGCCAGCCTGGCCGATCCGGCCAGTCCCAACTTCCGCAAATTCATCACGCCGCAGCAGTTCGCTGCCACCTACGGCCAGACGCCGGAATCGGTGGCCGCCGTGGTCAGCTACCTGACGTCCAAGGGCTTCACCGTCAACAAGGTGTTCGCCAATAACCTGCAGATCAACGCCACCGGCACCAATGCGCAGATCAGCGCCGCCTTCGGCGCCAGCGTGCACAATTACTCGCTGCTGGGCCAGCGCTACCAGGGACCGGCTACCGCGCTGGCGATACCAGCAGCGCTGGCGTCGGTGGTGAAATCGGTCAACGGCATCAGCACCAAGTCGGTGTTTGAGCGCCGCTCGACGGCCATCCCGCGCACTGGCGTGCTGGCCAACGATGTCGGCACCAAGGTTACCGGCTCTATCGGCGGCGTGCCGGGCCAGTACACCACTGCCGACCTGGCGGCCAAATACAACATCAACCCGCTGTACGCGCGCGGCATCACCGGCGCTGGCAAGACCATCGGCATTGCCACCCTGGCCGGCTATTCGCAGTCGGACGCTTACAACTACTGGGCGCAACTGGCGCTGCCGGTCAGCCCGACCCGCATCATCGATGTGCTGGTAGACGGCGGGCCGCTAGCCGCTGATGGCCCTGGCTCTGACGGCGCCGGCGAAACCACGCTGGACGTGCAGCAATCGGGCGGTGTCGCACCTGGCGCCAATCTGCGCGTGTACCTGGCGCCGAATACCGACGCTGGTTTTATCGACGTGTTTGCGCAAGCCGTCGATGAGAACCTGGTTGATGTGCTGTCGGTTAGCTGGGGCAATCCGGAAGTGTATTTTGACGACGCCACGCTGGCGGCGTTCCACGCTGTGTTCCAGCAGGCTGCGGTACAGGGCATCCCGGTGATTGCCGCTTCCGGTGACGCTGGCGCCTTCGATATCAACCGCTCGCTGCCTTACCCGCATTGCTCCACGCTGCTGGGTGTCGACTTCCCGGCCGCCGACCCGCTGGTGCTGGCGGCTGGCGGCACTACGCTGCCGAACACCGCGCCGCACAAGTATGGTCCGGTGACGGTGCCAACCGAGCGCGCCTGGGGCTGGGACTACCTGAAGGATTACATCGTCACCCACTACGGCACCGACCTGTACTACTCCTCGTACCTTGCCTCGGGCGGTGGCGGTGGCGTCAGCTCGTTGTACAACGTGCCGTCGTTCCAGAAAGGCGTGACCGGCGTGCAGAAGACCGCTGCCGCGCAGTCGCTGATTTGCGAGAACGCCGTGTTCGGCAAAGGTAGTGGTTATGGCGACTATCTCGACCTCCCGGCCAATATCGCCGGCCGCAACGTGCCGGACGTGTCCCTGAACGCCGACCCCTACAGCGGCTACGCGGTCTACTTTGGCGGCGCGTGGTCGAGCGGTTCGGGCGGCACCAGTTTTGTGGCGCCGCAACTGAACGGCATCCTGACGCTGATCAGCTCCGGCCTGAACGGCCGCGTCGGCCCGATCAACCCGCAGCTGTACGCCGCCTTTAAAACTTACGGCTATGGCGCCGGCTCGCCGTTCAAGGCGATCACGGCCGGTACCAATCAGTACTACCAGTCGACCGCGACCTACAACCCGGCCACCGGCCTCGGTTCGCTGGATGTGAATGCGCTGGCCAAGGCACTGGGCGTCAAGTAAGCAATGACCGGGCAGGGGCCGCGTGCGCCTGCCCTCCATGAACTCTTTGATATGGAACGCAAATGAAATTCTTTCGACAATTGATCGTGACGGTTGCCCTGGCCATGTGCGGCGTTGCCGCCCACGCGGATATCTACGTGCCCAAGGATCCCGGCGCCCCCGGCGTGTTCAGCAACACCTGGACCTTCGATGATTCCAGTACCGGTACGCATGCCGCCGGCGCTGAATTTAAAGATGTCTTCTACTTTAACGTGCCGGATGCGCAGAATATTTCGGTGTCGCTGACCGACTTGTTCAAGACCAGTTCGTCCGACGTCAGCTTCCTGGGCGGCGCCCTCATTCTCTTTAGCTATAGTGATTTCACTGAACTGCAGAACGTCGACGGCACTCAGAAGAGCACGCTGAGCGGCGGTGCCTGGCTGCTGGATAGTGGTACCTACGGCCTGTATGTAGTCGGCACCTACTTGGTGGACGGCGCCAGCTACGGCGGTCAAGTGCTGGGCACGCCGGTGGTGGCAGTGCCGGAGCCGGCGACCGTGCTGCTGCTGCTGGCCGGTCTGGCGCTGGTGGCGGTGGTGGCGCAGCGTCGCCGCGCCTGAGCATTCCGCGCAGGACAAAAAGCCGCGACAGTGTTCGCGGCTTTTTTTATGTCAGCGCGGCGCCAAGCCTTGGGAAGTCGGGCAGGCGGCGTTTTCGTCGGGGATGTGGCGCAGCTTGCTAGTGGCGGCCGGCGGCGTGGATGGCGTGGCCACACAGGCGCTGGCGCTGGCCGTTGCTGGCGGCACACCGTCCCGTTGCGCTGGCGCACATGCGCCCAGGCACAGCAGGATGAGGAGTGGTGAGCGACGCAATATAGCCATTTCCAGACTCTACTCCGCCCCCATGAAAAACGCCACCCAAAGGTGGCGCGTCAGTGGCGACAACAACGGTGTTCAGGTACGGCGGCGCTTGAGCAGGCTCAGCAGGCCTAGCCCGGCCAGCAGCATCAGGCCGGATTCTGGTTCCGGCACCGGCGCGGTCACGCCGCGCAGGCTCATTTCGCCTTCGCGTACAACACAGCAATCCGTCTGGTTGGTGGTGATGACAACCTGACCGTCGGCAAAGATGGACAATTCCGCACCGGTAAAGGTGTGGCTCCAGGCTTGGGGGCCAGTAGTCCAGCAGTAGGCGCTGGAGTCGGGGCAGCTGGCAACCAGCACGCCGTCGGCCCAGACTGTGTGTATGGAAGTGCTGGAGACCGTGCTATTGCCGAACATCCCGCTCAGCACGGCGGAGACCGCCATTTCGCCGGATGGGATGCTAAACATGATGGTGCCAACGGTTTCAACGCCGTTGGCGCCGGAGCCGTCAAACTCCGGCAAACTTCCCGAGAATGTGCCAGCTTGGGTAGCTGGCGCCAGGGCTAAGGCAGCGACGATGGCAGCGATTCGCCCGATACGTGGATAGCGCATTTTACCTCCCTCATTTTGCTGTTTTTATCAGGGCAAGTTTGTCGGCACTTGCCTTGGCCGGGGTGCAGGGCAGGGCCGTTGCAGCACCGCCTGCTTTATCTGAACGTCTTTCTGATATGAAAAAGAAATTCAAATAATTTAACAGTATAGGCCGCTTAACGGCGAACCCAAGGAGGTTTTCCGGCTCTGTTGTTTTTTGAAAGTGAGTATATTGGGCGTTGGTAACGAATGTTTGCGGTATGCTAGGTCATGGAGAAAACCCTGCAGGATCTGGCTGCCCTGTTGCTGGACGTCGTTTTCCTCGTCAGGGAAGACGGCCAGATCGCGTTCGTCAATCCGGCCTGCACCGCCGTGCTCGGTTATGCGCCGGACGAGATGATCGGGCGTGTGATCCAGGACTTCATTCACCCCGACGATTTGCTGCGCACCCGCACCGAGATGGCGCAAGTCGCCAGCGGCCGTCCCGGCTACGGTTTTGAAAACCGCTACCTGCGCAAGGATGGCGCCGCCATCCATTTCCAGTGGACCGCCTTCTGGTCGGTGCAGGACAAGCTGCGCATCGGCGTGGCGCGCGATATCAGCGAACGCAAGCGCAGCGAGGCGCGGCAGGCAGCCTTGCTGGCCTTGTCGACCGCTGCTCACCAGGCTGATTCGCCGGCCAGCATGTTCAGTGCCTTCGACCTCACCCTGCGCGACTTGCTGCCGCTGCGCCGGCTGGCGGTGGTGCTGGAGCCGGATGGCCGCCTGGCTTACCTGTCGGATGGTGCGGGCTGGGCCGAGACCGACCATTGGCATGCGGTGACGATGTCGACCCCGGGCGCGGCGTTCGGCCAGTTGCGGCTGGAGCTGGCCGGAGGATTGCAGGCGGTCGAGCACGAGCTGCTGCAGTTTGCCGCCAGCCAGGCGGCGGCCGCGATCGAGCGGTTTGCCCTGCAGGCAGACCTGGCGCACGCGGCCCGCTATGACGAGTTGACCGGCTTGCCGAACCGCCGTCTGTTCCAGGACCGCATGCGGCTGGCGCTGGCGCGCAGCCGCCGCGACCAGGTGGGCGGCGCGGTGCTGTTCATCGACCTGGACGACTTCAAGTCCGTGAACGACCAGCACGGCCATGCGGTGGGCGACCAGCTGCTGCGTACGGTGGCACAGCGCATCAAGTCCTGCGTACGCGAGGCCGACACCGTAGCCCGTCTCGGCGGCGATGAATTTGTGGTGCTGCTGGAAGAGGTGGGTAGTTTGCCGCAAGTGCAAAGAGTGGCCGACAAGATCCGCAAAACGCTGGCGGCACCGCTTGCGCTGGGCGGCGTGGCGTTGCCGGTGTCGGCCAGCATCGGCCTGGCCATGTATCCGCAACAGGGCGAGGCGATGGATGATTTGATGCGCCACGCCGATCAAGCCATGTATGCGGCCAAGGCGCTGCGCAAGCGGGGCCTGTCCGGCGCAGAACTCCGAACGGAAGTGTGAAAACAAAAAAAGCCACCCGAGGGTGGCTTTTTTACTATTCTTGGTGGCCCGGGGCGGAATCGAACCACCGACACAAGGATTTTCAATCCTCTGCTCTACCAACTGAGCTACCAGGCCAAGGAGCAGAATTATAGCACGCAGCTGGCAAAGCGCAAGGGGCAATTTCCATTTGCCACAAACGCTATAATGCTTGGATGAATAAGCCCACCTCTCCCGCAGCGCTGCGTGTGATCGAAAGTGATATTTGCATAGTTGGCAATGGCGCGATTGCCAAGACTGCTGCGCTGGGCCTGGCCCAGGCCGGCCTGAGTGTGACTTTGCTTGGCCCGCCGGCCCCGCCGCCCGCGCCGGCATCGGCCGATCAAGGCTGGGACGCTCGCGTTTATGCGCTGAATCACACGGCTAATCAGTTGCTGTCGTCGCTGCGTGTCTGGGATGCGCTTGACCACGCGCGCGTGGCGCCGGTCGATGCGATGCTGGTCTATGGTGACGGCCCGCGTGCCGGCGGCCTGGCCTTCGATGCCTACGGCGCCCACACCAACACGCTGACCTGGATCCTCGAAGACCGCAACCTGAATCAGGCGCTGGACGCCGCGCTGCGCTTTGCCCAGAACGTGAAAGTGGTGACCGGCCGCGCCACTGGCCTGCTGCGCGGCGAAGATAGCGCCACCGTGCATCTCGATGACGGCGGCAGCATCAAGGCGTCGCTGGTGGTTGGTGCCGACGGCGCGCAGTCGTGGGTGCGTGGCCAGTGCGATATCGGCCTCGATTACCGCAGCTATAACCAGTGTGCGGTGGTGTCCAACTTTGCCTGCGAGCTGCCGCACCATGGCGCGGCCTTCCAGTGGTTCACCGGCGCGGAAGGCATCGTGGCCTTGCTGCCGCTGCCGGGCAATCAGGTGTCGCTGGTGTGGTCGGCGCCGGAAGCGCTGGCCGACACGCTGCGCACTGAATCGGCGCAGCAGATCGCCGACCGTCTCGCCGTCTACGCGCACGAGAAGCTGGGCGCACTGACGCCGCTGCAGCCGGAGCTGGTGCGCGACTTCCCACTGAAGCTGGTGCGCCCGCACAAAATGACCGCCGCCCGCGTGGCGCTGATTGGTGATGCCGCCCACGTGGTGCATCCGCTGGCTGGCCACGGCATGAACCTGGGCTTCGCCGACGTGTCGCAATTGATTAAGACCCTGTCCGAACGCGAGCCGCAGCGCAGCATCGGCGACGACCGCGTGCTGGCCCGCTACGAGCGCACCCGCAAGGAAGACGTGCTGCTGATGCAGCTCACCACCGATGGTTTGGCGCGCTTGTTCGAGACCGATATCGAACCCCTGCGCGTGGTTCGTAATTTCGGATTAAACTTGCTGGATAAATTACCTGTGCTGAAGCGCCGCCTCATCTCGCACGCGATGGGGAAGTAGTCAGTCGTTACTGGAGAAGTTATGAGAAAGAGTAAGATCGCGTTGCTGTCGTTGTCCGTATTGATGGCATCCTGCGTCGGCGCGCAAAACGCGCCCAGCACCGAGTCGATTAAAAAACTGATCGAGCCGCGCCTGGGCGTGAATGTGAAGGTCGATTCGGTCAAGGAGACCCCGTACAGCGGCCTGTATGAAGTGCGCATCGGCAGCGACATCCTGTACACCGACAAAACCGCCACCTACCTGATCAACGGCCATATCTTCAACCTGACCACCGGCGCCGACCTGACGCGCGACCGCATCGACGAAATCTCCAAGATCAAGTTCTCCGACCTGCCGCTGGATAAGGCCATCAAGACCGTCAAGGGCGACGGCTCGCGCGTGATCGCGGTGTTCGAAGATCCTAACTGCGGCTACTGCAAGCGCCTGCGCCAGACCACGCTGAAGGAAACCGACAACGTCACCATTTACACCTTCATGTACAACATCCTGTCGGATGATTCGTTCACCAAGTCGAAGAACGTGTGGTGCTCGGCCGACCGCAGCAAGGCATGGGATGACTGGATGGTGAGTGGTAAAGCCGCACCGGTTGCTGCCGCATCGTGCGATGCGCCGAACGATGAAGTGCTGGCGCTGGGCCGCAAGCTGGGTGTAGCCGGTACGCCGGCGATTTTCTTTGCCGACGGTTCGCGCATTCCAGGCGCCATCGACGCCAAAGCGCTGGAAGAGAAGTTAAACAAAATTAAGCAGTAAATATCCAACGCAGGGACTACAGGAGATTTGAATGATCACTTTGAACATCAACGGTAAGGATGTACAGGTAGACGCCGACCCTTCGACGCCTATCCTGTGGGCCTTGCGCGATAACTTGAATATGACTGGCACCAAGTTCGGTTGCGGCATGGCGCTGTGCGGCGCCTGCACGGTGCACCTGGGCGGCCAGCCGATCCGCTCCTGCGTGACGCCGATTTCGGCGGCCGCCGGCCAGAAGATCACCACCATCGAGGCGATGGAGTCCGACAAGGTGGGCAAGGCGGTGCAGGAAGCGTGGGTCAAGATCGACGTGCCGCAATGTGGCTACTGCCAGAGTGGCCAGATCATGAGCGCCACCGCGCTGCTGCGCACGAACAAAAATCCGTCGGATGCCGAAATCGATAATGCCATGAGCGGGAATATCTGCCGCTGTGGTACCTATCAGCGCATTCGCTCCGCCATCAAAGACGCTGCCAAATCCATCGCCTGAGGAGGAAACCATTATGCGTATCGAATGGCTTAATCAAGGGACGATAGCCAGCGCTTCGGCGTCTGGCGTGTCGCGTCGCAGCTTCATGAAAGCGGGCGTGGTGGCAGGTGGTGGTTTTGTGCTGGGCTTCGTGGTGCCGGGCGCTGGCCGCTTCGCCAATGCGCAGCAGCCGCCGGCCAAGGTGTACCAGCCGAACGCTTTCCTGCATATCGCGCCGGATAACCGCGTGACGGTGCAGGTCAATCGCCTGGAGTTCGGGCAGGGCGTGCAAACTTCGCTGCCGATGCTGATCGCCGAAGAGCTGGAGGCCGATTGGTCGCTGGTGAACGGTGCGCTGGCGCCGGCTGGTGACCAGTACAAGGATCCGGCATTCGGCATCCAGATCACCGGTGGCTCGGGCAGCATCGCTCACTCCTTCACTCAGTATCGCGAAATCGGCGCCAAGGCGCGCGCGATGCTGATCGCTGCGGCGGCCGAGCAGTGGAAAGTGCCAGCGGATCAAATTAAGACTGTGAAGGGCACGCTGATCGGCCCTGCAGGCCAGAAGGCCACTTATGGCTCGCTGGCCGATGCCGCCATGAAGCAGCCGGTGCCTGCCACCGTCAAGCTGAAAGACCCGAAAGATTTCACCCTCATCGGCAAGCCGGTGAAGCGCCTCGACGCGCGCGCCAAGTCCACCGGCAAGCAGCAATTCGGCATGGACTTCAAGGCGCCGGATAGCAAGGTCGCTGTGGTGGCGCGTCCACCGGTGTTCGGCGCCAAGGTCGCCAAGTTCGACGCCAGCAAGGCCAAGGCTATCAAGGGCGTGATCGATGTGCTGGAAGTGAAAACGGATCGCGGCGGCAGCGGCGTGGTGGTGATTGCGGACGGCTACTGGCCGGCCAAGTCGGGCCGCGAAGCATTGGCCATCGACTGGGATACCAGCGCCGTGGAGAAAGTCAGCAGCGACAAGCAGTTGGCCGAGTACAAGGCGCTGTCGCAAAAGCCGGGCAATCCGGTGCGCAAGGCCGACACCTCCAAACTGGCTGGCGCGGCGAAGAAAATCTCCGCTGTGTATGAATTCCCGTATCTGGCGCACGCGCCGATGGAGCCGCTGAACTGCGTAGTCGATCTGCGCGCGGACGGCTGCACCGTATGGGCCGGTTCGCAATTCCAGACCGTGGACCAGGGCGCGATTGCCGCCACTGCAGGCCTGAAGCCGGAGCAGGTGGTGCTGAACACGATGATGGCCGGTGGCGGTTTCGGTCGCCGTGCGGTGCCGACGTCGGACTATCTGGTTGAAGCAGTCAATATCGCCAAGGTATGGCAGGCTGCGGGCCACAAGGAACCGGTCAAGGTGATCTGGAGCCGTGAGGACGATATCAAGGGCGGCTACTATCGTCCATCGCACGTGCACCGCGCCGATATCGGCATCGATGCCAAGGGCGAGATCGTGGCGTGGAATCACGTCATCGTCGGCCAGTCGATTGTCAGCGGCACCATGTTTGAGCCGATGATGGTCAAGGACGGCGTCGATGCGACGATGGTAGAAGGCATGGGCGAACCGTACGAAGTGCCGCTCAACCTGAGCGCCCACACGGTGAAAACCAATGTGCCAGTGCTGTGGTGGCGTTCCGTCGGCTCTACCCACACCGCCTTTGTGATGGAAACCCTGATCGACGAAGCGGCGCATGCGGCCAAAATGGACCCGGTGGCCTATCGCAAAAAGCTGGTGGGCGAGAAGGGCAAACGCCACATCGCTGCGCTGGAGCTGGCGGTTGAAAAATCCGGCTACGGCAAGAAGGCTTTACCTAAAGGCCAGGCTTACGGCGTGGCGGTGCACGAATCGTTCAACACCGTGATCGCTTATGTGGTGGTGGCGTCCGTGAAGAATGGCACGCCGAAGCTGCACAAGGTGACGGCGGGCGTTCACTGCAACACGGCAGTCAATCCGTTGACCATCGAAGCGCAGATCCAGGGCGCGGCGCTGATGGGCCTCGGCATGACTTTGCCGGGTGCCGCCATCACGCTGAAGGATGGCGTGGTCGATCAGCAGAACTTCAGCGACTACGTGGTCGCGCGCATGACCGACATGCCGAAGATCGATGTGCACATCGTGCCGTCCAACGATCCGCCAACCGGCATGGGCGAACCTGGCCTACCGCCGCTGGCGCCGGCGTTTGCTAACGCGCTGTTCAAGTTGACCGGCAAACGCCTGCGCAAGCTGCCGTTCGACCTGGCTAGCGCCTGATCTGGATGGCGTTAGTCGGAATCCTGCTCGCAGCCGGACGCGGTCGACGCTTCGACCCGTCCGGCGTTGAAAACAAGCTGCTGCAACCGCTGGGTGCTGATGACGGCGGCGACGTCGTCGTCGCTGCAAGTGCAAAAAACATGCTGGCCGTGCTGTCGCGCGTAGTCGCGGTGGTGCGCGAAGGCGACGACAAGGTCGCCGCGCTGCTGGGCCGCCTCGGTTGCGAGGTGCGCGTCTGCGCTACCGCCGACATGGGCATGGCCGAATCCCTCACCACTGCAATCGAATATACCAAGGGCGCCGAAGGATGGCTGGTCGGGCTGGGCGACATGCCGCACGTCCAGCCGGACACCATGCGTGCCTTGGTCGCTACAATAGAACGTGGCGCGCGCATCGCGGCGCCCGTTTTTGAAGGACGACGCGGCAATCCGGTCGCCTTTAGTGCATATCATCTGCCGTTGCTGCTGGCGCTAGACGGCGACCAGGGGGCGCGCGCAATTTTAAAAAGCCACGCGGTGAGCGAAGTGGTGGTCGATGATGAAGGCGTGGTGCGCGACATCGACACAAAACAGGACTTATGATGAAAAAAAACCAATCGGCTATCGCCTATACCATCGTCGGCCATGATCTGGCCGCGCACTTGTTCCATGTTTCGGTGACGGTGGCCGCACCGGCCGAAGGTGGCCAGATTTTCGCGCTGCCGGCGTGGATCCCCGGCAGCTACATGATTCGTGAGTTTTCTCGCAATATTGTGCGCATTCGCGCCGAGTCGAAGGGCGAGCCGGTTGAGTTGACCAAGCTGGATAAGCACACATGGCAGGCCGCGCCGCTGGCCGACCGGCGCGCGCCGCTGACGCTGCATTACGAAGTCTATGCCTGGGATTTGTCGGTGCGCGCTGCGCATCTGGACCAAACCCACGGCTTCTTCAACGGCACCAGTGTGTTCCTGCGCGTGCTGGGGCAGGAAGAACAGCCGCACGTGGTGGATATCCAGCGGCCGCAGGACGAAGCGGCGCAGGACTGGCGCGTAGCGACCTCGCTGCCGGAGCTGAAGGCGAAACGTTATGGTTTTGGTACTTACATCGCCTCCAATTACGATGAGCTGATCGACCACCCGGTGGAGTTGGGAGACTTTGCGCTGGCCACCTTCAAGGCGCACGGCATCCCGCACGACATCGTCATCACCGGCCGCGTACCGAACCTGGACCTGGCGCGCCTGAGCGCCGACCTGAAAAAAATCTGTGAAACCCAGATCGCCTTCTTCGAGCCGAAGACCAAGAAAGCGCCGATGGAGCGTTACGTGTTCATGACGATGGCGGTGGGCGACGGCTACGGCGGCCTGGAACACCGCGCCTCGACTGCGCTGATTTGTAACCGCAGCGACCTGCCGACCACTTCGGCCAAGAACAAGGACATCAGCGACGGCTACTTGCAATACCTCGGCCTGTGCAGCCACGAGTATTTCCACACGTGGAATGTAAAGCGCATCAAACCGGCTGTATTCGCACCATATAACCTGCAAGTTGAAAACTATTCGCCGCTGCTGTGGTTATTTGAAGGTTTCACCAGTTATTACGACGATTTAATGCTGGTGCGTGCGGGTTTGATCGGCGAGCCTGCATATTTCAAGCTGCTGGGTAAAACCGTGGGCAGCGTATTGCGCGGTGCTGGACGTACCAAGCAGAGCGTGGCTGATTCGAGTTTCGACGCTTGGGGTAAATATTATCGCCAGGATGAAAATGCACCTAACGCCATCGTCAGTTATTACACCAAAGGATCGTTAATTGGTTTGGCGCTGGATTTAAGTATTCGCGCTAAAACCGGCGGTAAAAAATCGTTGGATGATGTAATGCGTGCCTTGTGGCACCGTTATGGCCGCGACTTTTATACTGGCGGTGGCCGCGGCGTTACTCCGGCGGAAGCTGAAGCTTTATTCGATGAAGTCAGCGGTGGCCGCTTTAAAGCTTTCTTCGATAAATATATTCGCGGTACCGAAGATTTGCCGCTGGCGAAATTGCTGGCGCCGTTCGGTGTTAAATATACCGACGAACGCAAATCGGCCAAGCCGAGCTTTGATGCAAACCTCGGCCGCGACGGTAATGATTGCAAACTGTCCGCTGTCCATGAAAATGGCGCCGCCCATGGCGCTGGATTGTCGGCTGGCGATATTCTGGTGGCCATCGATGGCCTGCGCGTAACGGCCACCAACCTGGATAATCTGCTGTCGCGTTATGCCGTCGGCGAGTCGATTCAGGTGATGGCTTTCCGCCGCGACGAGTTAATGAGTTTCGATCTGGTGCTGCAAGGCGACCGCGTACCAGGTGTTACTTTGACACTGGAATCGGCAGTTAAGCGGTCCGGGCCGCTCCGGCCGAGCGCAAGTCGCTGATTTTCAAGCCGCATCCCTCTGATGCGGCTTTTTTTTGGCCTGAATTTATGCTAACTTTTAGCATGTAAAAGCTCAAATCTGGCGTGTATCGTGATCCTGCTCGACCCAACTACCGTAATTTTCATGGCCACGCTGATGGCCTGCGCCATGAGCGTTGTGCTGTATTCCGCCCATTTGAGCTTTCCCAAAGAGATTCAAGGCATGCGCGAATGGGCCGCCGGCTTGTTATTCCTGGTAGCCGGTGCTGTGCTTTTCTGCATGCGCGATACCTCGGCAATCGTCTCGTTGGCCGCTAATGCGTCATTAACCTGGGGATTAGGCTTAACCCTGATAGGCACCGAGAAACTATATGAGGTGCCACCGTCGTGGCGCATATTCCATATGGTCTGGATCGTAACCACGCTGGGCATTGCTTACTGGCGGATTATCGAGCCGAATTTCAGTGCGCGCGTCGCGGTGTTTTCCTTGACGGTGTTGGTGTTTTATGTGCGCCAGGTATTCCTGATCTGGAAATTCGGCGAGCCGCATTTCTCATCGCGCTTTTTCGGAATTTTAATGTCGATTCAAACCGTGGTGGTTTTCACGCGCGGTGTTATCGCATTAATATTTGGTGGCCAATATGTCGATATAACCACGGTGGGTGCATTCCAGAGTTTATATCTGGCAGTCGGCCATTTCATGATTTTGTTACTGACTGTGGGCTTTATGACGGTTTGCACACGCCGCCTGCAAATCATCCTTGAGCGTCGCTCGACGCTCGATCCATTAACCGAGGTATTAAACCGTCGCGGCTTTGCCGATATTTACGCCAAAGAGCATGCCTTGATGCGCCGGGAGGGCACATTCATGACCATGCTGAATATCGATATCGATCACTTTAAACAGATTAATGATAGTTACGGCCATGCTGTCGGCGACCGTGTTTTAGTGGATGTGGCAGCGGTCATTTCCAAAGCCCTGCGCGCATCCGATCACGTGGCCCGTTTCGGCGGCGAGGAATTCGTGGTGCTGCTGCCGGCCACCGGGCTGGACCGGGCGCTGCATATTACCGAGCGCATCCAGGCCGCGCTGCGCACGCCGCGCGCGGACGTGCCGCCATACGCGGTCAGTTTCGGCGTGGCGTGCCAAACCAGCGCGGATGAGAGCCTGGATGGCATCCTGGTCCGTGCCGATAAAGCGTTGTATTGCGCTAAGGAAAGAGGGCGCGACCGTTACGAGATCGCGCCGGAGGCCGTGCTCAGTCGAACAGGCGAGCCAGTTCGGCGCCAGGATCAGGCGCGCGCATAAACGCTTCGCCAACCAGGAAGGCGTGGACATTGGCGTCACGCATGGTTTTAACATCAGCCGGGGTCAGAATGCCGGATTCGGTGATCACCAGTTTTTCCGGTGGCATGCGGTCCAGCAGGTCCAGGGTGTTTTTCAACGAGACTTCGAAGGTGCGCAGGTTGCGGTTGTTGACGCCTACCAGCTTGGTTTTCAGCTTCAAGGCGGCCGTCAGCTCGTCGCCGTCGTGGGTTTCCACCAGCACGTCCATGCCCAATTCGTGGGTCACGGCTTCCATTTCTGCCATCAGGCCATGATCCAGCGCCGAGACGATTAACAGGATTGCATCAGCGCCCATCGCGCGCGCTTCGTAGATCTGGTAAATGTCGACCATGAAGTCCTTGCGGATCACCGGCAGCGAGCAGGCGGCGCGCGCTTGCTGCAGGTAGGCCACCGAACCCTGGAAGAACTGTTCATCGGTCAGCACCGACAGGCACGCGGAGCCATGGGCTTCGTAGGTGGCGGCGATTTCCGCTGGCCGGAAGTCGGCGCGCAGCACGCCTTTCGAGGGTGAGGCCTTTTTGATTTCGGTGATCACACCAGCTTTGCCGGCGGCGATTTTGGTGCGCAGGCTGGCTTCAAAGCCGCGCAGGCCGGCGCGCAGTTCGGTGTTGGATTCCACCTCGTCGCGCAGGCTGGCAAAGCTGCGGTGCTTCTTGGCTGCTGCCACTTCTTCGGCTTTTACCGCCAGGATTTTGTTCAGAATGTCAGACATGATTAGTTTTGCTCCGAGAGTGCAAGACGCGCGCCGAGGGCCAGGAACAGGCCACCCATCGTGCGGTTCAGCCATAGCGACACCAGCGGTTTGATTTTCAAACGCGTACTGGCGAAGGCGGTGAACAAGGCAAGGCCGTGGCAATACAGCATGCCGTTGAAATTAAAAATGGTGCCGAGGATGATGAAGGCCAGCGGTTTGCTGCCAGCATCGGCGTGAATAAATTGTGGCACGAAGGCCAGGAAGAACAGCGCCACCTTGGGATTCAGCACATTGGTGAGGAAGCCCTGGAAGTAGATCTTGCGCCAGGCTAGCGGCTGCGCTGCACGCGCCACCACGTCGCGGTCCTCGTCTTCGCCGCGCAGCTTCGAACGCAGCATGCCGATGCCCATGTAGACAATGTAGGCCGTGCCTACCCACTTCACCACCGTGAAAGCGGCAGCAGAAGTGGACAGCACTGCCGACAACCCCAGCGCCGCAGCCAGCACGTGAACCATGGTACCCGTGCCGATGCCCAGCGCAGCGGCTGAGCCGGCGCGCCAGCCCTGCGTCGCACTGCGCGACATGATGAGCAGGTTGTCCGGTCCGGGCATGATGTTCAGCAGCAGGCCCGAGATGATAAACAGCGTCAGGTCATGGATGCCGAACATGGTCAGTTACCTCGGCCGAGCGTTTGAGTGACTTCGACGAATTGATCGATCTTGCGCAGCGCCGCGCCGGACTGAATGGTTTCACGCGCGCGCTTCAAGCCATCTTCGATCGAGCTGGCCACACCGGCCGCATACAGCGCGGTGCCGGCGTTGAGCGACACGATATCGTAGGCCGGACCGGCTTCGCCGCGCAGTGCTTCCATCATGCGCTGCTTGGATTCGTTCGCATCGGCCACCTTCAGATTACGGCTGGCGATCATCGGCATGCCGAAATCTTCCGGGTGGATTTCATACTCGCGGATCTCGCCGTTAATCAGCTCACCGACCATGGTCGATGCGCCTAGCGACACTTCATCCATATTGTCTTTACCGTACACCACGATGGCATGCTGCGCGCCCAAACGCTGCAGCACACGCACCTGGATACCGACCAAGTCAGCGTGGAACACGCCCATCAGAATATTTGGTGCGCCGGCCGGATTGGTCAGCGGTCCCAGAATATTGAAGATGGAGCGCACGCCCAGTTCCTTGCGCACCGGCGCCACGTGCTTCATGGCGGCGTGGTGGTTCGGTGCGAACATGAAGCCGATGCCGGTCTGCGCGATCGATTGCGCAATCTGCTCTGGCTTCAGGTTGATATTCGCGCCCAGCGATTCAATCACGTCCGCGCTGCCTGACGACGATGACACGCTACGGCCGCCATGCTTGGCCACGCGTGCGCCAGCGGCAGCGGCGACAAACATTGCAGTGGTGGAGATATTGAAGGTGTGCGCGCCGTCGCCGCCGGTGCCGACGATGTCGAGCAGGCCGGTGGTGTCGGCCATCGGCACCTTGGTGGAGAACTCGCGCATCACCGTCGCGGCGGCGGCGATTTCACCGATGGTTTCTTTTTTTACGCGCAGGCCCATGGTCAGGGCCGCGACCATGGTCGGGGACATTTCGCCGGACATAATCTGGCGGAACAGGTGCAGCATCTCGTCGTGGAAAATTTCGCGGTGTTCGATGCAGCGTACCAGTGCTTCTTGATGGGTGATAGGCATGGCTAGTCCTTCTTTAATCAGCGTACGAGGAAGTTCTTCAACAGTTGGTGGCCGTGTTCCGACAGGATGGACTCGGGGTGGAACTGCACGCCCTCGATGTCGTAGTCCTTGTGTCGCACGCCCATGATTTCACCGTCGTCGGTCCATGCCGTCACTTCGAGGCAGGACGGCAGCGAGCTACGCTCGATAGCCAACGAGTGATACCGGATCACTGTGAAGGGAGATGGGAGGTCCTTGAAGACGCCCACGCCCGTATGCGCGATTAAAGAAGTTTTGCCATGCATGACCTGCTTGGCGCGGATTACCTTGCCGCCGAACGCTTCGCCGATGGCCTGGTGGCCAAGGCACACGCCCAGGATCGGCTTCTTGCCGGCGAAGTGCTTGAGCACTGCGATAGAGATGCCTGCCTGCGCCGGATCTTTCGGCCCCGGCGAAATGCAGATATGGTCCGGATTCAGTGCCTCGATCTCCGCAATCGTGATTTCATCATTGCGGTAGACGCGCACGTCTTCACCCAGCTCGCCGAAGTATTGCACGATGTTGTAGGTGAAGGAGTCGTAGTTGTCGATCATCAGCAGCATATTAGAACTCCCCATCCAGGCCATCTTGCACTTGCTCGGCGGCGCGCAGTACAGCGCGCGCCTTGTGTTCAGTTTCTTGATATTCCATCTCGGCGATGGAGTCGGCGACGATGCCGGCGGCAGCCTGCACGTACAGATTGCCGTCCTTGATCACGCCGGTGCGGATCGCAATCGCCACATCCATCTCGCCGCCGAACGACAGGTAGCCGCAAGCGCCGCCATAAATACCGCGCTTGGAGATTTCCAGTTCGTCGATGATTTCCATTGCACGCACTTTCGGCGCACCGGTCAGCGTACCGGCCGGGAAGGTGGCACGCAGCACGTCCAGGTTGGACAGGCCGTCTTTCAGCTTGCCCTCAACGTTGGAGACGATGTGCTGGACGTGCGAGTATTTTTCGATGATCAAACGGTCGGTCACTTTGACGCTGCCGATTTCCGAGATGCGGCCCAGGTCATTGCGCGCCAGGTCGATCAGCATCACGTGTTCGGCGATTTCTTTTTGATCGGCCAGCAGTTCTTTCGCCAGCTCGGCGTCGCGCTCCGGCGTCGAACCGCGCGGGCGGGTGCCGGCGATAGGGCGCAGCGTGACTTTCTTCTCGCCGTCAGGCGCGGTCTCGTTGCGCACCAAAATCTCTGGCGACGCGCCGACGATCTGCATGTCGCCGAAATTGTAGAAGTACATATACGGCGACGGGTTCAGCGAACGCAGTGCGCGGTACAGGCTCAGTGGCGAATCGACGTATGGCTTGCGGATACGCTGACCGATTTGCACCTGCATCAAGTCGCCGGCCAACACGTATTCGTGGGCCTTGGCGACGGCTTTCAGATAATCTTCCTTGGCGAATTCGCGCACAGCTTCGGTGCGTACCGAGGCAGTGGCCACCGGCACTTCCACGCCACGGCGCAGCATCACGCGCAGGTCTTTCAGGCGCTGTTTCGCTTTCGAGTAGGACTCTGGCTGGGTGGTGTCGGCGTAGACGATCAGATACAGCTTGCCGCTCAGATTATCAATGACGGCCAGTTCTTCGGTCACCATCAGCTGAATGTCTGGCAGGCCCAGATCATCTTTCTGCGCGCTGTGCGCCAGCGTTTTTTCGATGTGGCGTACGGTGTCGTAGCCGAAGTAGCCGGCCAGGCCGCCGCAGAAACGTGGCATGCCAGGACGGATCGCTACTTTAAAACGCTTCTGGTAAGCCTCGATGAAATCGAGCGGATTGCCTTCATGCGTTTCGATGACGGCGCCGTTTTTCACGATCTCGGTGCGGTTGCCGAAGGTGCGCAGCAGCGTGGTCGCCGGCAGGCCGATGAAGGAGAAGCGGCCGAAACGCTCGCCGCCCACTACTGACTCCAGCAGGAAGGTGTTCTTGCCGGCGTTCTGGCTCTGGGCCAGTTTAAGGTACAGCGTGAGCGGGGTTTCGAGATCGGCGAATGCTTCCGCGATCAGAGGAATACGGTTGTAGCCATCCGTGGCCAACGATTTGAATTCGAGTTCGGTCATGTGTTCTCTCCATGCGCTGGCCTAGGTGGGCCAGCGCAGTGGTGCATCAAAAAACCTGTCGCGCGCAAGCGGGCGGACGACAGCAATCAATTCGGCTTAGTTAGGCCAGGATTGCCAGCGTCGCCACAGCCAGGCCTCAATCGAGCCTGGTTGGTTGACGATGTGTTTTTTGGTGAGAGACGACATTTTGGTCAGTGTTCAGCTATTGGTGTGATGTGAACGAATCAGGCTAGCCGCTTCTAGCAGCGTGGTTACTATACCATCGGAATCGGTTTCGTGTATAGACTCTCCGTGGTTATAACCATATGGCACGGTCAGCACCGGGCAACCCGCAGCCCGCGCGGCTTGCGCGTCATTCGAAGAATCGCCGATGGCCACCACTTGCGACGGTGGCAGGTCGAAATCAGCGCACACGGTTTGCAGCGGCAGCGGGTCTGGCTTCTTGCGCGGCAGCGAGTCGCCGCCGTAGACCACTTCAAAGAACTGGTCCAGGCCTTTGAGTTTCAGCAGCGGCGTGGTGAAGCTGATTGGCTTGTTGGTCACGCAGGCGAGGCGCAGGCCGTTCGCCTTCATGGCGGTCAGGCCTTCGATCACTTGCGGGAACAGCGTGCTGTAATTGCCGTTAATGCTCAGGTAGTGGCGCTGGTAGGCGTCCATCGCTTGCGCAAACGCGGCCTCGACACGCTCCGCATCCCAATCCAGCGCCAGAACGGAGCGGATCAGGTTTTCCGAGCCTTTGCCGACCATCAGGGCGATTTGCTCCTGCGTGATCGGGCCCAGGCCCAGTTCCGCGCGCATGCCGTTGATCGCGACGTGGAAGTCGGGGATCGTGTCCAGCATGGTGCCGTCGAGGTCAATGATTGCGGCGCGCACGCCTGCCAGCACGCTCATGGTCTTAGACCTTGGCCAGATTGGCGCGCATGGCGTCGATCACGGCCTTGTAGTCTGGCTGGCCGAAGATGGCCGAACCGGCGACGAAGGTGTCTGCACCAGCTGCCGCAGCGGCAGCGATGTTGTCGATCTTGATGCCGCCGTCCACTTCCAGCAGGATGTCGCGGCCGGAGTCGTCGATCAGACGGCGTGCTTCAGCGATTTTCTTCAGCGCTTGCGGGATGAAGGACTGGCCACCGAAGCCTGGGTTGACCGACATGATCAGGATCATGTCGACCTTGTCCATCACGTGTTCCAGGTAGCTCAGCGGGGTGGCCGGGTTGAATACCAGGCCGGCCTTGCAGCCGTGGTCACGGATCAGCGACAGCGAACGGTCGATGTGGTCAGACGCTTCCGGGTGGAAGGTGATGATGTTGGCGCCGGCCTTGGCGAAGTCCGGGATGATGCGGTCTACCGGCTTCACCATCAGGTGCACATCGATCGGCACATCCACGTGCGGGCGGATCGCCTGGCACACCAGCGGGCCGATGGTCAGGTTAGGTACATAATGGTTGTCCATTACGTCGAAGTGGATGATGTCGGCGCCGGCCGAAACGACGTTGCGGACTTCTTCACCCAGGCGGGCGAAATCGGCGGACAGGATGCTAGGAGCGATGCGGTAGGTGGTCATGGCGTTGGGCTGGCCCGTGGGCTTGCGATAAAAAAGATGCGCTATTTTACGCTGCTCCGGCCGGCAATGGCCGTTTTCAGCAGCGTCCTCCTTGCGTCGCGACCTAATTTGCGGTGCAATGGGCACTTGGCGATATACAATCGCCAAGCTTGCAAATTAGAGGAATGTTGATGTCGAATTATGAATTTACCGTGTCGGTCAGAACGCAGTACCTGCCGGAGCAGTCGGACCCGGAGCGCACGAATTTTGTGTTTACGTACTCGATCACGATTAAGAACACCGGCAAGATAGCGGCGCAGCTGATCTCGCGCCACTGGACTATCACAGACGCCAACAACCATATCGAGGAAGTGCGCGGGCTGGGCGTGGTCGGCCATCAGCCGCTGCTGCAGCCGGGCGAGCAATTCGAATACACCAGTGGCGCGGCGCTGCAAACCCAGCAGGGTTCGATGGTCGGTGAGTACTTCTGCGTGGCTGAGGATGGCCACCAGTTCGAGGTTAAGATCCCGGAATTCGTGCTGTCGCTGCCGCGCACCTTACACTGATTACTTCTTCCCCTTCATCGTCCACCAGACGATGAAGACGAGCAGGAAGAAGGCCACGCCTGCTTCAACCATCAATAGCCACATAGTTATCCTTTTATGTCACTCAAGTCCCGTAGTCTACTCGTTCCGCTGAGCGCCGTCGCGCTGGCGTTGGCCGCCTGTACCTCCACGCCGCTGCCGCCGGATCAGTCCACTGTGCCGCCGGTGCAGCCGCAACCGCAACCGCCCGTCCAACCGACACCGCCAACGCCGCCGGTCCAGCCGCAGCCTCCTAAACCAACCGCGCTGCAAATGGTGCCGGCTACCTTCGCCGCGCTGCCGGGCTGGGACAAGGATGACCTGCGCGCCGCCTGGCCGGCGTTCACGTCTTCGTGCTCGGTGCTGATTAAGCAGGCGACGTGGAAAGAGGCATGCACCATCGCCCGCACCGTGAATGGCAACGATGAGCGCGCGATCCGCACTTTCTTTGAAGCTTTCCTCGAACCGAACCAGGTGGTCGCACCGGATGGCGCCACCGATGGCCTGATTACCGGCTACTACGAGCCGCTGCTGCACGGCTCCCGCAAAAAAGGCGGTGTGTACCAGACCCCGCTCTATAAAGTACCGGACGATATGGTCACCATCGACCTGGCCAGTGTCTATCCTGAGCTGAAGGGCATGCGCCTGCGCGGCAAGGTGGTTGGCAAGAAGGTGATTCCGTACTCGACCCGCGCCGATATCGAGTCGGCCAACTTCAGCGGCAAGGAGCTGCTGTGGGTGGATGATCCGGTCGAATCGTTCTTCCTGCAGGTGCAGGGTTCGGGCCGCGTGCAGCTGAGCGAAAGCGGCGAAACCGTGCGCGTAGCGTATGCGGACCAGAACGGCCATCCGTATAAATCCATCGGCAAGTACCTGGTGGAGAAGGGCGAGCTGACGCTGGAGCAGGCGTCTGCGCAAGGCATCAAGGCGTGGATCGCAGGTCACCCGACCCGCATGCAGGAGCTGTTCAACGTCAATCCAAGCTATGTGTTCTTTAAAGAAGAGCGCTTGCCGGATCCGAAGGTCGGCCCGAAAGGTTCGCTGGGCGTGCCGCTGACGCCGCAGCGCTCAGTCGCCATTGACGCTACCCAGCTGCCGCAGGGGGCGCCGGTGTTCCTGTCGACCACCCAGCCGAACAGCGACATCCCGATGCAGCGTCTAGTGATGGCGCAGGATACGGGCGGCGCGATCCGTGGCGCGATTCGCGTTGACTACTTCTTCGGTTTCGGTGCCGAGGCGGCCGAGAACGCGGGCCGCATGAAGCAGCGCGGCAGCATCTGGGTACTGCTGCCGAAGAAGTTCTAAGTTTTACTGCGCACCGACGGCGACAGGGCCAGCAACAGCATCAGCCCGATACTGCCTGCTGCCACGCAGGCCAGCCCGGTGCGCACATTGAAATGCTCGCCGAGATAGCCGGCCGTCAGTGCGCCGACCGGCGCAATCGCCACCGTCAGGAAGCGCATGGTGGACACCATGCGGCCCAGGTACTCATCCGGCGTGACCTGCTGGCGCAGGGCTGAGTAGGGCATCAGGAAAAGCATCACGCCGCAGTCGAGGAAGAATGACAGGGTGGCACAGGCAATCGCGCTAGCCAGCGGGTAGCCAAACAGGTTGGCCGGGATGAGCGGAATGACGATGTAAGTAAAGGTGCACATACCTACGCCCACCAGCATGGCGCCGGTGGCCCCGAAGCGCTTGCTTAGCGGCTTAAGCATCAACGAACTTGCCAGCACGCCGAGGCCGCCGATCATTTGCGCCACGCCCAGCATGCCCGGCGTCATACCGAGCTCGCGCGTTGCAAAGATCACACTCAGCGCAGCAAAACCGTAGAACAGCATATGCCATAGCCCCGAGGCCCAGGCCAGCGTGCGCAGCAGCGGCTGGCTCCAGATGAAGCGGAAGCCGTCCTGTATGTCGCGCAGCGGATGCTTATTAGAGGGCGGCGGTTTCGGATCATTGGCCTTCACATTGCGCAGCAGGGCTATCGAGACCACAAAGCCGAGCGCGTTGATGATTACCGCATAGGGCGCGGTCAGCCATTGAATCAATATGCCGGCCAGTCCCGGCGCCAGCAGGCGCGAGGCGGAGTCGGTTGCAGCAAACTTGGATTGGGCATCGGTCAGCTTGTCGCGGCCGATCATATTGGTCAGGAAAACCATCTCAGCACCGCCACCCACCACGCCGCAAGAGCCGGAAACAAACGACACCACATATAACCACTGCACCGTTAGCAGGCCCAGCCACCATGCCAGCGGGATGCTGGCCAGCGCGATTGCCTGGACGGCTTTGCTTGCCAATAAAATAGGCAGCTTGCGGTTGCGGTCGAGGAAAACCCCCGCAGGCAGGGCCAGCAGCGCGAAGGGCAGGGCTGCGGCCGCGCCCATCATGCCCATTTGCGATGGTGAGGCTTTGAGCATCAGCACCGCACACAGCGGCACTGCCAGCGCGCTGACATAACTGCCGAAACCGTTGAGGATGGCGGCGGACCAATAGCGGCGGAAGTCACCGTTGCGAAGAAGCTCGTCGCTGCGAAGGAAGTTAAAAATGGGAAGCTCTTTAGTGCTAGTTGCCGAATTTCAATCATACCAGCGCTGGGGATAGACGCTACAATCGATGAGTCATATTCCACAGTGGAGGAGCAACCCATGCAGTACCAAGACCTGATCGTAGAAGTGCACGATAAAGTAGCCCTGATCCGTCTGAACCGCCCGAAAGCCCTGAATGCGCTGAACGACAACATGATGAACGAGTTGGGCGATGCCTTATATAAGTTCGACGCCGATCCGGCCATCGGCTGCATCGTGCTGACCGGTAGCGAGAAAGCCTTTGCCGCCGGCGCCGATATCGCGGCAATGGTGGACTACAGCTATCCGGACACCTATCGCGACAACTACATCGGCCGCAACTGGGAGCACATTCTGCGCGTGCGCAAGCCGGTGATCGGCGCCGTAGCAGGCTTCGCGCTGGGCGGCGGCTGCGAGCTGGCCATGATGTGCGACTTCCTGGTCGCAGCGGATAGTGCCAAGTTCGGCCAGCCGGAAATCAAGGTCGGCGTGGTGCCGGGTGCAGGTGGCACGCAGCGCCTGCCGCGCGCCATTGGCAAGGCCAAGGCCATGGACATGCTGCTGACCGCACGAACTATTGATGCGGCTGAGGCTGAGCGCATTGGCCTGGTGTCGCGCGTGATCCCGGCAGATAAGCTGATTGAAGAAGTGCTGGCCATCGCCAAGCAGATCGCATCCATGTCGACTTCGGTAGCCATGCAGATCAAGGACTCGGTCAACCGCGCCTTTGAAACCACGCTGTCGGAAGGCGTTACTTATGAGCGCCGTTTATTCCAGGCTGCGTTCGGTACGCCTGCGCAGAAAGAAGGCATGCAAGCTTTCCTGGAAAAGCGCTTGCCAAACTTCGAAGGTCTTTGATATGATTCTGTCCCTCGCAAGACAACGCAGACGCTGAGAAGCGAAAACGAAGAAAAGCGAGGGATTGACGAGATGTAGAAAACGCTTCATAATCTCATCTCTCTGCTGCGAACAAAACGCTTCGCAGCGCAAGACAAGATCTTTAAAAATTAACAGTCGATAAGTGTGGGCATTTGGTGCTGCAACAAAAAGCATTAAATGCTCAACAAAGAAATATTCAGTAGAAATACTGTCAGTATTTTTGAGAAGAGCGAACCAGTGACC
>NZ_WWCN01000019.1 GCF_009857445.1 Duganella flavida | reverse complement strand
GAGTAGAGCCACGTTGATCACTCCGATCTCCTGCCGATAAGACAGGTGGAATTGTGCTACTAACGTGGGTCAGATTCAGTTGCAAATTCGTGGGGAAAGTGGGTCAATTTTCAGTGCAACTTAACAGCCAATCTAAACCCGGTATTAATGCACCTACAGTCCTGCTTAATGACTCAGGATCATGACCGCATGTAACCTGCCCATCCATACATGCGAGCGGGAATCTGAAACCAAACGCTCCGCTTTGAACGCGACTTTCAATAGCGGCAACAACGCCCGCCCAAGCGTCACTAGAGATCGTATGCTCAACACGAGCACGAGGACCGAATTCTCGGTCAGTAAAATAATCAGTCACGGCCAATAACCTTTCACTCAGAAAACTGATAGGTGATATCACTCAGGTCTTCGTAATTTTCAGGAAACGTTCGCCAGCTAAGCCACACCGAAATTTGACCCACGATCTCAGACATTTGCAACGGTGCGTAGAAAAGTTAGCCTATTTTACTGGCAGGAGATCGGAGTGCGCGACGTGGCTTTGTTATCGTACAGTGGCAGGCTATTTAGCGCCATCAAGATAGCATTCAACACATCGCTTGGTTTAGCTTAAGAGCCATAGAAATATGGCTAGGAAGGGAAAATTCTGGATAAATCAAATGCAGAATTTCCTAAGAAGGATGGTACCGGGGACCGGACTCGAACCGGCACGCATAAAGCGGAAGATTTTCGTCACACTACATTTTTCAATGCCACACAAATAGAATTTGCGTGTTCGTGCGCTGGACTATGCCTTCACCATTGCATGAAGCTTTAGGTGCCCCCCGTCTAGTCTCTACACCTTCCCGTTCCCAGGCTTGGCTCGGCGTTGCCTCGGTCTGCTGACCAGGGGGTTCGCCGAATTTGAGGGGATTCACACGGGTGCTTTCGCCTCCCGGTGCTCAATTTACTATAAGTCTTCTGTGTATACCATTTCACCACCCCGGCAGGAGTGAGCAAGCCGTACAGCGCCTGCAATTTCGTACGTTGAAACCGTATAAATACGATTTCAGTTGCTACCTAACTGCCTGATTTCAAAAAACACTTTCGAAATCGTATATGTATTGCCCCCGATAGGGTGCGTCTACCAATTTCACCATCGGAGCCTACACAAGCCCGATATTATGCCACGAACCGGCCGTAACTGCCAGACAACTAGCGCATTCGATAACATGGCATCAATGCTAATGCCGGTCACGCGCCACCGGCGGCAAGCGGTGCTTGGGCTGGCCGACGCGCTGGGCGCGATAAATGCCGCTGTGGCCAGAGAACAGGTAGGCCACCACGCACGCCAACGCCGCGTAAGGACCGATCTGCGGGCCGAATAATTCGATCGCCATGATGGTCGATGCCAGCGGCGTGTTGGCCGCGCCGGCAAATACCGCCACGAATCCCAGTCCTGCCAGCAGCGCAAACGGCAGGTGCAGCAGCGGCGCCAGCGCGTTGCCCAGCGTTGCGCCGATGTAGAACAGTGGTGTCACTTCGCCGCCTTTGAAGCCGCTCCCGAGCGAACCGACCGTGAAGATGAATTTGCCGAGGAAGTCCCACGGCGCCACCGGCTGCTGGAAAGCCTCCACAATCACCGGAATGCCAAGACCGATGTAGCGGGTGCCCAGCCACCACACGGCCAGCGCAATCAATGCGCCGCCCAGCATGGGCCGCAGCGGTGCGTAAGCAATATGACGTTTCATGAAGGCCGATGCCGCGTGCGTCGATTTGGCAAAGGCCATCCCCACCAATCCAAACACAATGCCGGCCACCAGCACCGCCGCCACGCTCCAGAAGCCGATCGGCGTGATGGCGCTAATGGCGTAATGCGTATGATGCACACCCCACGCCATGCCTACCTGATCGGCGGCGATGGCAGCGACCATGCACGGGAAAATGGCGTCGTAGCGCAGACGGCCGATGGCCAGCACTTCCAGGCCGAAGATAGCGCCAGCCAACGGCGTACCAAACACCGACGCAAAACCGGCGCTGATACCGGCCATCAGCACGACGCGGCGCTCGGCGTGGCGCAAGCGGAAGATGTGGGTGAGCTGATCGGCCAGCGTGCCGCCCATCTGCACTGCAGTGCCTTCGCGTCCGACCGAGGCGCCAAACCAGTGCGACACCACGGTGCCGATCAACACCAGCGGCGCCATGCGCAGCGGCACCACGTTTTTCGGATCGTGGATTTCGTCGATCAACAGGTTATTCCCCGCCTCGACGCTGCTGCCCAATTTCAGATACACCCAGCCGACCGCAAAGCCAGCCAGCGGCAGTAGCCAGATAATCCAGCGATGCGCCTCGCGCCAGTTAGTGGCGTAATCGAGCGCAAACAAAAAGAAGGCCGACGCGGTGCCGCTCAGCACCGCAATCAGCCCTGCGAGCGCGGTCCATTTGCCGATGTAGGGCAACAGCGCGATTTGCTCAGGGTAGCGGGGAAGTTTCCTCATAGAGCTAGGGATACTAGCAAATCCGCTGAGATGGATCAAATCTAAGGCAGATAGGTCTAACACATTATCAGGCCGCCATTGCCCCAACCGCTCGACAGGAGGACTATTTCATGATGGAAGAGCGCATAACACAACTGGAAGCCGAGTCCGAAGCTAACGCAGGAGCGCTTGCTTCGCTGGAGAGTGCTATGAATGACCGATTCAACCGCATCGAAACCGAACTGAGCGAGCTACGTCAGAGCAAAGCGGACCATGAGCCAACTTTATACCGGCTAAACAGCCTGCAAGACGAGATGCACCGACGCTACACCGAAACGCGCGATGATATGAATCGGCAATTTTCCGATGTCCGAGACGACATTAACCGCCGCTTCACCGCATCGGCTGAGGACATGAACCGACAGTTCAACGATATGCGAAACGACATGAGTCGCCGTTTCACCGAGTCAAGAGACAACATGGACCGGCAACTTGCCGCCGCGCGCGAAGATATCAACCGACGTTTTATCGATGCACAACGCGGAAACGACGCCAAGTTCGAACAAGTTGATAGGCGCTTCGAACAAGTGGATAGGCGCTTCGAACAAGTGGATAAACGATTCGATCAGGTAGAACAACGCCTGGACCGGGTAGAAGCCTCCATCCATCAGCTCAACACATTTATGCGATGGATGCTTGGCAGCCAGATCATCATCGTTTTAGCGATACTAACCCTGGCCGCCAAAGCGCTCTACGGTTAGTGATGGTGATGCATATCGCCATCGCGCTTGACGTCCATCGCTTCCGATGGTTTGGATGGCGGAGCGCCAGGCGCGCGCGGGGCGGCGGGGAGTTCGCCGGTCCACTCGTGCGCCACGGTGCCTTTCGGATGTTGGTACCAGCCCGGGTCCTTGTAGTCGTTGCGCGCCAGCCCTTCCCTCACCTTCACTACGGTGAACATGCCGCCCATATCCAGGCCACCGAACGGACCATCGCCCATCATCATCGGCAGCGTGTTTTCCGGTAGCGGCATGCGCATGTCACCCATAGCACCGCCCTTGTCGCCCATGACCATATAACCTGGCACCAGGTTGTTGATCTTGCGCGCCACACCGCTGTGGTCCACGCCGATCATGGTAGGCACATCGTGTCCCATCGCGTTCATGGTGTGATGCGATTTGTGGCAGTGGAAGGCCCAGTCGCCCGGCTCATCGGCCATAAACTCGATCGCCCGCATCTGGCCGACGGCGATATCGGTGGTGACCTCCGGCCAGCGCGCCGATGGCCGCACCCAGCCGCCATCCGTGCCGGTGACTTCAAACGTGTGCCCGTGCATGTGGATAGGATGATTGGTCATGGTCAGGTTGCCGACGCGGACGCGCACCCGGTCATCCTTGCGCACCACCATCGGGTCCACGCCGGGGAAGGCGCGGCTGTTGAAGGTCCACAGGTTAAAGTCGGTCATGGTGTTGACCTTGGGGGTGTAGCTGCCCGGCTCAATGTCGTAGGCATTCAGCAGAAAGACGAAATCACGGTCGACCGCATGCAGCTTGGGATCGCGCGGATGCGTGACCCAGAAGCCCATCATCCCCATCGCCATCTGCGCCATTTCGTCCGCATGCGGGTGGTACATAAAGGTGCCTGCGTTCTTGGCCACAAACTCGTAGACAAAGGTTTTACCCGGTGCGATGCCCGGCTGCGTCAGTCCCGTGACGCCGTCCATGCCGTTCGGCAGGCGCTGTCCGTGCCAGTGCACGCTGGTGTGCTCCGGCAGCTTGTTGGTGACGAAGATGCGCACACGGTCGCCCTCCACCACTTCGATGGTCGGCCCTGGACTCTGGCCGTTGTAGCCCCAAAGATTCGCCGTCATGCCGGGCGCGATTTCACGCACCACCGGCTCCGCGACAAGATGAAACTCCTTGACGCCATCCTTCATCCGCCACGGCAGCGTCCAGCCGTTCAACGTAACGACCGGATTGTATGGACGGCCATTCGGCGGCAGCAGCGGCCCTTGCGTGGACGCCGAGGATTGCAGTGGCGCTTCCGGCAGCGTCGCCGCGCCGGCCTTGCTCACCATGCCGGCGCCGATCAACGTGGCTGCGCCGCTCAAAAAATTCCTGCGGGAGGTCATGGTTGTACTCCTTTATTGGTTGGCAGACGGCCGCCCAACGCGGCCTCCAGGTTGGCTTGCGCGGTCCAGTAGTCCTTGAGTGCAGCGATGTAGCCGCTGACGGCGGAGGCTTGCTCGCGCGCGTCGGCCAGCAGCTCAAAGACGCTCATCAGCATGCCGTTGTAGCGCAACAGGGTTTGATCGGAAATCTGCTTGCGCAGCGGGACTACGTTGTCACGATAGTGGCGCGCCAGATCGTAGGAGGCGCGATAGCCGGCGTAGCTCTCGCGTGCCTCGCTGCGCGCATCGACGGCAGCTTGCGCCAGCAAATTCACCGATTCCATATACGTCGCTTGCGCGCGTGCGACGCGGGCCGAGCCCCAGTCAAACAGCGGAATCTCCAGCGACAGCTCATAGCCACGCGTGGCCGTGCCGCCATCGGTATTGCGCACCGCGCCGAGGTCCAGCACATTGATGAAGCGCGTGGTGCGCGTCAAACCCAGCGTGGATGCGGTGTGCTCGGTATCCAGCTTGGCGGCCTGAATATCCAACCGCTCGTTGACGGCGGTCTGCTCGACATCGGCCAATTCGCGCGGCGCCGACGGCAGGTCCGGCAAATGGTCCGGCAAGCGATATGCCGACGCCTGCGCGCCGCTCAAGCCCAGCAAGCGAGTGAGTTTTTCGCGCGCGGAGACGGCGGCCTTTTGTGCGTGCGTCACATCGGCCAGCGTTTGCGCGTGATAGGCCTGTTCGCGCGCCAGGTCCAGCGCACTCCAGTTGCCGGCCTTGCGCATACGCCCTGCCAGTTCTGCACTGGCTTGCGCCGAAGCTTCCACCTGCTTGGCGTAGTCGGCGATCTGGCTGGCGGCCACCGCGTCCACCCACGCGCGGCGCGTGTCGGCGGCGACCTTCAGCGCCTCATTCGCCACCAGCAGCTTGGCCTGTTCAAAGCGGCGGCCTTCGATGCGGCTGGCCATCGGCGCGGTAATCAGCCCGACCAGGTTAAAAGTCAGCGTGCGTTCGATACCGACCTCGCCGCCGCCGTGACTACGTTTGAAGTCCAGCACCGGATTTTGCAGGCGGCCAGCCTGCACCAGGTCCGCTTCGGCCACGCCGAGCGACCAATAGCGGGCTTGCAGGCCGCGGTTATTCAGCAGCGCGATTTGCACCACATCGTCGGCAGCCAGCGGCTGTTCCAGTTTTTTATCGATGATGGCCGCGAGCGTGCGCTCGTCGTCCTCATTGCGCGGCAAACGACCAGCCACGCCGGTGCGCTGTTCGCTGATGCCAGCGGCAGCACTGAAGCCGCCATCACCGGACAGCGACGCACAACCGCCCAACAGCAGCGCCAAACCGGCGCTGCTGGCGAGTTTATACAGACAATTCATGTCCTATACCTCAATAGTTTGATGAAAAATACAGCTCGCAGACGGAGCTTGGGCGTGATCAGGCGCAGCGGCCTTGAGGCGGACGTTCAGGGTGGGCCAGGTCCACCGCAGGGAGGAAATCGGAATAGAACGGCACGGCGGCAGCCGCCGGCAGCAACGGTGCAGGAATCGCCAGCGTCAATAGCGGCGCGGCGGCAGCGCAGCATGCGGAGCCGCTGCACTTCATGTTGGTGTGGGGATGGGCTTTATCGCTCTTTTGCGCGGCCAGCATGGCCGCATGGTCGTGCGAACCGGCAGGCATGATCATATTCATGGCCGCAGCAGTTCCCGTCGTCGCCGGAGCGACGCACAACTGCATCTGCGCCGACGCATACCCCTGATAAGGGAGCGCCAACAGCATCAGCCAAACGACGAAGGATCGAAACAGAACGGTCATCCAACTATGTTATCACAAGCCAGACGCGCCATTCATGCCAGCCGTACGGACGGATTGGCGATAATGTTATCGATCTGGATATGCGCCTCGCGGCACGCGGCTGCGAGGGCTTCGTCTTCGGTATCGCGAATGAACTGCATGGTGGCGCCTTCAAACACTTCCATGCCGTCGGCGCCTTGGCGTTCAATATCGCAGCTGGCCGACCACTTGTGGTCAGAGGTCGGCAACGCGGTCGGGATTATCTCCCAGCCTTTGTAATGGAGCTTGTTCATGGTGGCCTCCTTACCCGGAATTACAGCATACCACCATCAACAAACGCCTGCCGTCCCGTTAGTCCTGCTGCTGCGGAACGCGGCCGATGTTCTCTTCCATATTCGCCAGATACCAGGTCAGCGAGGTCATGACGGCCACGTGGCGCTTCAGTTCCAGCGGATTGACCTTGTCCAGCGTATCGGCCGGGGTGTGGTGATAGCTGAAGTAGAAGCTGGAGTCCACCAGCGGCTCAAACACCGGCACGCCGGCGCGTTCCAGCGGGCTCGTATCGGCCGCACCGGCGATGTCGTGACGCTCGAAGATCCCGGCGCCGATCGGCTCCAGCGCGGTCTTCAACGGCGCGAAATACTTCACCATCGGCTGTGTCACGCTGCCAATAAAGCCGAACGGACGGCCACCGCCGCTGTCCGATTCAATCGCAGCAAAGTGCTTATCCAGCTTGTCCTTGTTGGCTTCGAAGTAGGCCTTGCCGCCGCGGGTGCCGTTTTCCTCATTCATCCAGGCGATCACGCGGATAGTGCGGCGCGGCTTGAGGTTCAGTTTTTTCAGCGTGTCGATCACCGCCATGGCGCCAGCCACGCCGGTGCCGTCGTCGTGCGCGCCGGTGGCCAGGTCCCACGAGTCCAGGTGGCCGGAGACGATTACCACTTCATCGGCTTTGTCGGTACCCGGCAGGTCGGCGATGACGTTAAAGCTATCGGCATCCGGCAGGATTTGCGGGGTCAGGGTCAGATGCATTTTCAGCGGGCCGCGTGCCGACAGGCGGCTCATCAGCATCGCATCTTCCGCCGTCACGGCGGCGGCAGGAATACGGGCGCCGTCCACCACGCCGGTGGCGCCGGTATGGGCGATGCGGTAGTTGGCGCCGCCGACCGAGCGCACCAGCGCTGCCGCCGCGCCCATGTCCGCCGCCAGTTTAGGACCGGCGAAACGGAAGCCCGAACCACGGCCATAAGCCGGACCGGCATGACCACGATCTGCCATCTCCTGGTCGAAAGCGACGTCGAACAGCACGATGCTGCCCTTGACTTGTGCGCCCTTGGCCTTCAATTCTTCGAAACTGCGCACGATGACGACCGGCGCGGTCAGGCCGGCAGCCGGAGTAGCGCCAGAACCGCCGAGGGCTGTCAGCACTACTTTTTGCGAAATGCCAGCAGGACGGCCGGTGTACTCCACCAGCTCCGCCGATTCCGCGCCACGCACCCAGTGCGGAACCTTCACCGGCTGCAGCGTGACGGTGGCGCCGATTTTGCGCATCGCCGCAGCCACCTGTTCCACCGCCGCAGCGGCGCCGGCGGAACCGGACAGGCGTGGGCCTACCAGGTCGGTCAGATCGGACAGGCGCTCGTAGGCCCAGTCGCTTTGCATCGCGTTGTCGCGGATCTGGCCCAGCGTGGCGGCATCGTTGGGAGCAGCGCTGGCGCCGATGCCAAGCAAGCTACCGGCGAGGATGGTCAGCGACAGGGATTTCTTGAAGGCGGATTTCATACGGTTCCTGTACAGATAGTGAGTGATTAGCCAGAAACGATAACCGATCATGATGCTCTTGTCATCCATGTTGATTTGCTATCGCACTTGCTCTACGATGTAACTTCAACTTTCGGAAGAAAGCACCTATGCTCAAGGGTCAACTGTGTACCGTGCGTCACCTCGTGACCGCCGATCTGAACACCTTCATCGCGCTGGTCAATGACCTGCCCTCGCGCGGCGATTATTTTTCGACCCATTTCAAATCGCCTGAAACCATGCGCAAGGAGTTCATGACCAATGGTTTCGTCAGCGACGACAGCGAACTGTTTGTGATCGAGGACTCACTACACCACGTGGTTGGCGTCATCACCCATTTCAAAAGCCGCACGCCGGTCACGCGCGAAATCGGCTACCGCCTGTTCGAGCCCAAATTGTCTGGACGCGGATATGTAACCGAAGCGTGCAGGCTGCTGGTCGATTATCTGTTCAACGTGCACCCGTATCACCGGCTTGAATTATTGACCGCACCAGAGAACGTGGCATCGGTGCGCGTCGCGCAAAAATGCGGCTTCCGGGCCGAAGGCACGCTGCGCCAGTGCTTCTTTATCAATGGCCGCTACCAGGACGTGACGGTCTTCAGTTTGCTGCGCCCCGAATGGGAAACGCAACGTCTCTAATTGTTACAAGCCATTACCGGCAAGGCCGGTTTGTAAGCAGGTGTATAAGACGTGGTAAAAAATTTGCTGGGATTTATAGTGGAGTCACTGGCTAACGAATCATTCCGATCCGAGCCACAGCAAGGGGAATTACCATGTTGAGCAAAAAAATGATGGGTGTAGCGTTACTGACCGTAGCAGCAGTATCGTCATCGGCATACGCAGGCGACCGTGATTTCAACACGGTGGCCGGCGCTGTGGTCGGAGCAGCAATCGGCAATAGCACCGGTGGACGCAATGGCGCCGTGGTCGGCGGCCTGGTTGGCGCGGCGGTCGGCAACAGTATCCGCACCTCGGATGACCGCTATTATCGCGGCCGTGATCGTGGTTACGTAGAGACCCGTGTGTACTCGCAGCCTGCTCCGGTGTATTACGAGCGCTCTGCCCCGGTTTATTATGAGCGCCCTGCCCCGGTGTACTACGCGCCGCCACCACGCTACTACGAACCGCCACCACGCGTGGTCTACGTTGAACCGGCCCGCCCGTACTACCGCGAGGAGCGCTGGGAGCGTCATCACCACTACGATCGCTGGGAACGTTAATCTCCCGGCCACCAGCCCCGGACTTCCGGGGCTTTTTTTTTTCGTCCCTCCGCTAATTATCTGCAACGGGGGATCTATGACGACAGCAGACGCAATCATCGCTTTGGAACTGGGCCACTACCGGCTGCGTGAGCAGATCGGCGGTTCGGCTTACGGCATTATCTGGCGCGCCAGCGGACCGCAGACGACGCGCGACGTGGCCATTAAATTGGTCAACCGCGAGCAGATGGCGCGCGCCCTGCCGCAACAGCAGGAGCGCTGGATCGGTGCCGCCAACAACGAAATCGCTTTCCTGCAATCGCTGGAACCGTGGGACGAGCGCCACATCGTGCGCCTGCTCGACAGCGGCTGGCATGAGGGCTTGCCGGTACTGGCGCTGGAGCTGATGGGCTCCGACCTGGGCAAGCACATGGCCACCCTGAAAAGCCGCAGCGAAACCGTGCCACTAGCGCAGGCGTTAGGCTGGATCGCCCAAATGAACCAGGCGCTGGCCAAGGTACATCAATACGGCTGGCGCTATCTCGACCTGAAACCGGCCAACGTGCTGCTCGATCCGCATCTGCGTACAGTAAAACTGGCGGACTTCGGCACCAATCGCGCCTTGGGCAGCCTGCAGGCGCACTCCTATGCCGGCACCGCCAACTGGCAGGCGCCGGAACAATTCTTCCCCGCCGACGGCGGTGGCTATGCCTCTAGCGCGCGCAGTGACTATTTCTCGCTTGGCGCGATGCTGTATTTTTTAATGGCGGGCGGCGTGCCGCTGCGCTTCTGCGTCGATTGCGGACAGGCGTATCGCGATCATCACGTGGCCGGCGCGGACCTGCTGCGCAGCCGGAATGCCGGCGCAATCCCGGCCGCGCTACTGCCGCAGGAAGAGGAACGCTTTGCCGCCGGCATTCCCGCCGCGCAGCGCGATGCGGCGCTAGAGTTGCTGCGGGTGCTGCTACAGATTGATCCGGCACTGCGCCCCCGCCATGCGATCCAGATCAGCCGCATGCTGCATGCAGCGCAAGGCGTGAAGCCACCGCGCGGCGCCTTCGACGCGGTTGATCCAGCGCTGGGCATGCGCCGTCCTTCAGCCGTCAACGGCTGGCAAACCATGCAGGGGGCGTGATGATGGCCTCCAACGCTCGCGCGGCAACGCGCAATGTTCCGCATCGCCTGGTGTTGCGTCCATCATTGGGCCAGCGGCTAGCAGAAAGTGTGACCGGCACCGTGACCGGCATACTGCCAATACTGGCCGGAGCGATCGCCCGCAATGCCTTCATGGCGCTCACGCTGGCGGTGCTGGGAGGCCTGTGCAGCCTGCAGGCACTGGCTTTATTGCGTGCCCCTGCGGCGTGGCTGCCCTCCTCGATCACGGTCCAACTGCGTGCAGGCGACAGTATCACCTTGGGCCAGCGCGAATTGGCTGCACCGCAGACCGACCGCAATCATCTTTCGCTACGCCGCGATGCAAATGGCAGCTGGTTGGTGCGCAATCTCAGTACCGCCAGGCAGGTGGTGTTGATGCGTGATGGCTCAGAACAGCGTCTCGGCAGCGCGACCTTGCAGGGAATGGAGCGCTTCCAGATCGACGGCGCTGTATTCGAGGTCCGCTCCGCCAATGATGGTTCGATAACCTTCGCCCGCGACGGCCATGAATGGCGTTACGACGGCGCAGTGCTGTATCGCGATGGACGTCCGCAAGCCAACTGCCCCGATGCACGATTGGCCGGCAAGGCGCTGTCACTGTGGAACCGCATCATGCCCGTGACCGTCGCGCGGCCGCTGACGTTTGGCGGCAACCTGTATTGCGACAACCGTCTCGGACTGGCGCAGGTCACGCCGGGTGCAGCGCAAATCGCGCAAGTGAACGGACGCTTGCAACTCAGTGCCGGCAATCCCGATGGCGACCGCGCAGGCGTGCTGGCCGGTGCTATGGATTTGCGCAAACAGGAAGCGTCGCTGGATGGCGTGAACGCGATCATGGTTGGCCACACGCGCTTGCAGATCGCCGCCAGCGGCGACCAACTGACGCTGCATCCAAGCCGCCACGTAAAGCTGTACAGCGAGCCGGAACTGCGGCTGCCGGAGCAAGTGAGCTGGCAGTGGCAGCAGCGCGCGCTGTGGAGCAGCGGCCCGGCCAACGCCATCTACATCGCCCTGGCGCTGTGCGCAGCCGGCATGATCGCCGGTGCAACCGCACGCCGCAAGACACCCGCGCCGGCCGCCCAATCCGCAGCGATGCCCGTTCGCGGCGGAGGCTCGCAGCTAGTGGCACAAGCCGGTAAGCTCATCGCTGCGATGGGCATGCTGGCCGCCGGGCTAATAGCACTGGTCGCGCAGCGGACCGGTTTTGCTCCTGCTGCGGCTTGCTCGCTACTGCTCGGCGCCAGCGCGCTGCTGCTGTGGCTCGCACTGCCCGGCCGCTTGACGCTGGCCACAGCCGCAGGCGTCGTCCTGCTGGCCTTCGGCCTGCTGGCGCAATTGGAGCTGGGCCTCGGCGCGCCGGAATCGTCCTGGCTGCGCTACTACCAAAAATCCGCCGCCATGCTGGCGATAGGCGCAGGCTTGGGCGGACTGCTGCAACTGTGGGCGCGCTATCACTCAGCGCGCGGCGCGCATCTCCAGCAACGCACCATCGAATGGATGCTCGCCCTGTTCGCCGCCATCGCCCTGGCCGCACTGGCCGCGCAAGTCCTGTGGGGCGACGAAACCGGCGTGTTCGACCTGCAGCCGGTCGAACTGGCGAAACTCGCCCTCACCGCCCTTACCGCCCACGGCCTCGCCCTGCGCTTCCACTGGCACAGCGGCCCGCAGCGGCTGGCCGACCGTGGCGCGCGCTGGCTGCAGCTGATCGCGCCTGCGCTGCTGTTCCTTGCCCTGCTGGGCCTCGCGCTGGTACAGGTAGACGACTTCTCGCCACTGATCCTGCTGCTGGTGTGGAGCACCGGCATGGGCCTGGCCTACGCCATTGCCGCCCGTAATCGCTGGCTGTCCGCGATCCTGATAGGTGGCGCGCTGCTCGCCATCAGTGCCATCGTCTACCTGCGCCTTAACGGTACGGACGACCTGATACGCTGGGGCTTCTACGCCGACCGCTTTCTGGTCTGGCTCAATCCCGCCGAACATCCGCACACCGGCCAGCAACTGCTACTCGGCGCGCGCGCCATTGGAGATGGCGGCTGGTTCGGCGCAGACCATGGCCTGGGCCTGCGCGCGCTCGGCCAGTCTGCGGGCAGCGTGGTGCAAATCCCCGCCGTTCAGGACGACTTTGCAGCTTCGTTCTTCCTCAATCGCCACGGCTTGTTGAGCGGCCTGCTGCTGTGGGCCGTGCAAGCTGCCTTCTTGATCGGGATCGTGCTGACCGCCCTGCACGCATACCGCAACGGTGCCGGCGCGCGCAACTTCCGCCATGCGTGGTTGGGCCGCTTCCGCTACTTCATGCTGTGCGGCGGCGGCGCCTTTGTGCTCGGCCACTTCCTGCTTTCGTGGGGTACCAACCTTGCCATCTTCCCGATCATGGGGCAGCCGATGAGTTTCTTATCAGCTGGCGGCAGTCACTTGCTGTTTTTCCTCTGCCCCCTGCTTACCTTCAGTGCGATATCTTCCGAAGGAGTCTGAATCATGCCAACCTATGTCCAACACGCCGTCCTGGGACGCATTCCGGACGTATTTAACGCCGAGGCGATCTGGCAAACGCCCGGCCTGGCGCTATTCTCGCGCCGTCCATTGCTGCGTGACCTGCTGGAACGCAGCCCGCGAGAACACAAGGGCCGCGCCGCCACGCGCTGCTTCTCGCATGTGACGTTGACGCTGCCGCAAGAAGATGTCGACGACGACTACCACCTCACGCGCGGCGCCCGCGCACGCGACCTCGCGCAAACGCTGGCGGTCCTGCATCAAAAGGACTTCGGCGACCTGCTGGGCGGCGACGAGGTGCGCTACGACGTGGTGGGCGACACCATGCTGGCGCCGGGCGAGATCGAGGTCAAGTTCGGCCACGCCGTGTATTTGCCCGCGCCGGATGAGAAGGTGCTGTACAACGTCAGCGTCTCGCGCGACAGCGCCATCTGGCATACGGTGTGCGCGATTTATCCGAACCAGCGACTGGCACTGATCGGCGGTGAAGGCGGCGTGCCGGCGCAGGGCTGGCCTTTCGGCGCCGACGCCGGCCTGCTGATTCTCAACGACGGTCCGGACGCCGTACCGGTAGTGCAGATGCGTCCCAAGGGCGCGTTCGATTGCCGCTTCGATCCACGCAGCGGCTACTACACCATCAAGGCTCCGGACGGCCAGCGCCTGCTGCTGAAAGTCGCCCGCGCCGCTGGCATGCCCGCGCGCGCAAGCCAGCAGAGTGAACCTGCCGCTCCCGCCGTTTGGCAAAAGCGCGCAGACACCAGTGCGAATCTTGGCATGGGAGCCGTCGCGGTGGACGGCGCATACCGCAACGCAGGCATGCGCGCGGCCGCTGGAGTGAGCGCTGGTCCGGATGCACGCCGGGGCGACGGCAGCATAGACCTCACAGCAGTTCCTGCGGCGCCGGGTCACAAGCCGGCGAACCGTCCCGGTGAAAGCGACGCCACTTACGCGCCGGTGTCGCAGCAGCGCGTCAGTCTGGTGGCGCTGGCCTTGCCGCGCCTGAGCCGCTACCGCGACACCGGCGCGCAAGCGATGGAACTGCCGTTCAACCGCGACCTCGCACTGTCCACCGACGCCCAGCCGGCCATCAGCCTGATGGTCGATGCGGCCGACCAGCTATACGCCTGCACCGCCGAAGGCCGCCAACGCATCGAAGCTCCCGCCACTTTCTCGCCAGTGGACGCGCGCACGCTGCGCCTGCTGCCTGCGGCGCCGGAAATGGCGGACCGCTACCGCGCCATCATCTGCCTGGCCCAAGCCATCAGCAACGGCGTCGCCAGCGGCGCGCGCTTCACCTTCGGCCGTAATTCCGCCATGCTGGCGACACTGCGCGTGCTCGATTCGCCGCGCTTCCTCAAGCATGCAGATGGCGCGGACAGCACCAGCGCTGATCGTATCGGCCTGTCGCGCAATGCGTTCAGTTTCGAGGCCGTCGCCAAGGGGTATACCATCGGCCGCCTGAGCGCCACGCAAGCGCTCTATCATCTGGACGACAAACTGAAATTCGTCGCCAGCGTGGGCGAGGCGCCTTACCTGCTACCGCATGGGCATCACCTGGTGGCGGGCCACTACGTGCTGCGCTTCGAGGCCTGAGCCATCATGGATGCCGCCAAACTCCACGCCGTCGCGGCGTTTGCTGCGGGCCTCGTGATCACCTTGGTCCTCGCCGCCTACTTTACGCCGCGCAGCTGGTGGAAGCGGCCCAACGCGCGCGCACTGTTCATCATGGTAGCCGGCGCGTGGGGATTCGGTAGCCTGATCTTGTACGCCACGCAGGCCCCCGCCGCCGCGATGGCCCAAACACGCGCGGAAGTCGACACTCCCAGTGGCGAACGCACAGCGCCAGGCACCGGCTGTGCACTCGCGCCGCCGTGCGGCGCCAACGCCCAGGTGAACCACGCAGCCGCTGCCGGCCAGCCGTTCCGCGTCCACCGCGACCTGAACTTGCGCGCCGCGCCAGGTGTGCAAGCCGCGCGCGTCATCGTGGTGCCGGCCGGCGCCATCGTCACGCCTACCGGCCAGCGCGACGGCGACTGGTGGCAAATCAGCGCCACCATCGACGGCCACGCACAAACCGGCTGGGCCAGCAGCCTGTGGCTGCGCCGGAGCAGCGAATGACGCACACACCACCCACCGCCGCCGGCATATTTTCGGCTAAGCTGTGGCCTTTCGCATCCCGCGCGCCCGCGCCTGCACCGATGACACGCATCACCGATCAACTTAACTTCGGCCCCGCGCTGAACGTGGCCGCCCGCAGCGCGGCCAGCATCAGCAAGCTGCAAGTGCCGGAGAACCAGGACAACCTGCTGCTCATCGACGCCGATGGCCGCGCCGTCCTGTTGCGCGACCAAACGCCGCACACCACGCAGCTGCCCAACTGGCCGCAAGGCCATGTGCGTCTTGCAGTCCTCGACGGCATGGGCGGCCACGGGCACGGACGACAGGCCGCCGAAGCCGTCGCCGCCGGCCTGCTGGCCATTCCCGCCTGCGCCACACTGGAGGAACTGGGCACACGCCTCGACCAGCTGCACCGCGAACTGCAAGCTAGCTTCAGCCGCCCGAACGACCACGACACCTTCCGCCGTCCCGGCACCACGCTCACGCTGATCGAAATCCCGCCCGGCCAGGCGCCGATGCTGTACCACGTGGGCGATTCGCGCCTGTACGAAATCAGCGCGCAAGCTGCGCGACCGCTGACGGTGGACCACGTGCCAGCCACCTCCTTCGCCATGCACGGCCTGCTGGGCAAGGACGAATGGTGGCAGCAGGTGCACGGCGAGCATCGCGCGCAAATCTCGCAGGCCTACATTCTCGGCAACGCCTTCGCCAATCCACAAGTGCTGGACGACGGCCTGCTGCCGCTGGACGCAACCAACCTGCCGCCCTTCCTGCATCACATGGCCGACCGCCGCGCACTCACCGTACGGTACGATGCAGTCTACCTGCTGGCGACCGACGGCTTCTGGTCCTGCGCGCGCCCGCTGCCGTGGATCGAACGCTGGCCGGCGCTGCTGGCCGCCGCCGCCGCGCCAGCGTTAGATGCGCTGTTCGACGACTACGCCCAAAACCCGCCGCCACAACTCCACATCGACAACCTGAGCGCCATCGTGCTGCGATTCGCCTGCAATGTTGACGAAACAGCACTCCCCACCGCACCAATTCCGTCGCATTTTTGATTGGCGCACAGGCCGACCGAAAAAAGGAGTTGCAAAGTTTGCCAAACAGAGTGAAAACCGCATAAACTGACGGGTATCCCATCGGTCGGTTTGTCATGAAAAAATGCAGTAATGCCCAGCACCCGCACTGCACTTATTGGGTCTTACCGGGAGAGCAAAGTTGCGAAGGCGGCCACGCCCAAGCAGCGCCTTCCAGCTTCGATCTGTTGAGCGCCTTGCGCACCACCCGTGCCGCCTCTCCGGCCACGGCGCTGGATGCCGTCCCTGCTACCGAACCTGCCCCCCTGCACTACGCCCATCCGCTGCAACGCGCCCAAGCCGGCCGTCCGCAACTGCACATCAGCGGCTTCGACCCGCGCGCCGCCGGCGGCCGCCAAACGCTGAAGATGGAACTGCGCGGCATGCCGGAAGCCTGCGCGCCGCAATTGACGCTGCAACTGCAATCGGATCTGATCCCGCACGGCGCATCGCGCCAGCACTTCGTGCGCGCGGTGGGCGGCGAATGGCGTCCGGTGTTTGTCGAATTTTCCTCGCGTGGCAAAGAGCACGGCCAGTACCAGATCAGCATCGAGCTGCTTAGTCAGCACGCCGGCCTGGCCGCGCGCAAATGGGTGTGCACCTTCGTGATCCTGGTGCCGCGCCTCGACGCCTCGCTGACCGAGATCCACCGCATCTTCCTCAGCACCCACAAGAACGTACGCGTGATGGCAGACGACGCCTCCATCGCCCGCGTCAGCGCGCAAGGTGGCGACAGCCTCGATATCGACGTCACCGCCCGCAACGCCGGCATCGCGCATCTTGACCTCAACGCGCCGGCCGGTAAAGTGGACCTGGGTTTCTCCACCATCGCGTGGGATGAAGACCTGATCGAAATCGACATGCCGCAAGCAGCCGCGCTGCATCCGCATCCAAGCGCCGCCACCTCGCTGGTGAACGCTGCGCCGGAAGCTGGCGCCCAGCGCCAGATTCGCCTGTTTGCGATGGAAGAATGCGTGATCGGCCGTTTTGAACTGGTCGATCCAGATGCGGACGTACTGCTCACCCACTACACCGCCGACGGCCAGGATACCAACGGCCTGACGCGCCGCCTGTCGGGACGACACGCCATCATCCGCCGCTCCGGCCTCGGTTTTGAAATTGAAGATGTGTCGCGCTATGGCATCCTGCTGGACGGCGTCTGGCCGGGCAAGCACAAACCGACCGCGCTGCGGCTCGGCATGCGGATTGAATTCAGCGCCAGCATCAAGGGCATCGTCACCCTGTCGGTATCGGCCATCATGCCGCACGGCGTGATCCTGCACCGCGTGGATCACGGCGCCAATGCCGAAAGCTTCTACCTGCTCGCGCCCGAGACGCATCCCGGCTATCCGGTTAAATCGTTTGCCGCCGCGCCGCATGCGGCTGCGCTGCCGCTGCTGTTCCATCGCGACGGCGGTTTCTGGCATCTCGATCAATTGACTGGCAAGGAGACCGCGCTGGCGCCATCCGTCTCGCTCGATAAACTGAGCCGCGTGCCACGCCACACCCGTTTCGCCAGCGATCCGTATCCGGAGCACTGGATCATCCGCACCGGCGCCAGCGACATGGTCAGCACCGTGGCGGCCAACGCCATGTCCACCGCCTGAACACTTCATCGGCGCCATGCCTACGCCGGCCAAACACCACGAACGTGTCGCACTCGCCGCTTTGATACTGCTGCTGGCCGGCTTGCCGCTGGCGGTCTGGCTGGATACGCAGCATATCGCCGAGGAGCGCCTGCGCAGCCAGGCCGCAGACCTCAACTCCATGATCACCAGCATCCGCAGCTACTACGGCAGCGCGGTGGTGGGCCGCATCCAGGAAAACCACGGCAAGGATACGCAAATCATCCACAATTACGAGGCGGTGCCGGGCGCGATTCCGATTCCGGCCACGCTGTCGCTGGAACTCGGTCACGTCATCGCGGACAAGCAATCCAACGTCAGCTACCGCTTCATCTCCGACTATCCGTTCCGCGGCCGTGCGCCGCACGCGCTGGACGACTTTGAAAAGAAGTCGCTGGCGTCACTGCGCTCCGCACCGGATCAGCCGCCGCTGATCCTCGCCACCAGCAGTGGCACCGCCTCGCAAGTACGCCTTGCCGCACCGGTGCTGATGACCGCTGCCTGCGTCCAGTGCCATAACAGCCATCCGGACAGCCCGAAAAAGGACTGGAAAATCGGCGATGTGCGCGGCCTGCAGGAAATCGACATCCATAACGAAATCAGCACCAGCCTGTGGTCCTTCAAATACAGCCTGGCTTACTTCCTGCTGATGGCGGTGATTGGGCTTGGCTTCATCCTGCTGCAGCGCCGCCAGAACGCCGTCATACGCGGCATGAACGGCGAACTGACCGACGCCAACGACTTCCTTGCTTCGATCTCGCTGAAGACCTCGCACTACCTGTCGCCGCAAATTTACAAGAGCATCTTCAGCGGCGAGATGGAAGTATCGCTGCGCACCCAGCGCAAAAAGCTGACCATTTTCTTCTCCGATATCAAGGACTTCACGGCGCTGACCGAGTCGCTGCAGCCGGAAGCTTTAACGGAGCTGATTAACGAATACTTCACCGCCATGTCTACCATCGCCATCCAGCACGGTGGGACCATCGACAAATTCATCGGCGATGCGCTGCTGGTGTTCTTCGGCGATCCCGAAACCAAGGGGGCGGCGGAAGATGCGCGCAGCTGCTTGCGCATGGCGGTGGAGATGCAGAACGCGCTGGCCGAACTGAATGCGCAGTGGCGCAAGCGTGGTGTGGAAGCGCCGCTGTTGGTCCGCATGGGCATCAACACCGGCTACTGCAATGTAGGGAATTTCGGCAGCAACGACCGCATGGATTACACCATCCTCGGCGCGGAAGCCAATCTGGCGGCGCGCCTGCAATCGATCGCGCCGGCGGGCGGCATTGCGGCCAGCTACGAAACCTTTGCGCTGGTGCGCGACATCGCCTCGGGCCACGCGCTGCCGCCGGTGCACATGAAAGGCATCGCGCGCGAAGTGGTGCCGTATGCGATTGATGGCTTGCTGGATGCGGACGGCAATACCATGCAGGTATTCAGCCATTCCGGTGACGGCCACGATCTGTATCTGGACTTGGGCCGCATCGATGTAGACGCCGCGCGCGATCTGCGCGGCGTGCTGCATCAGGCCATCAACGCCCTCGATAAAAAATCTTAGGCTGGACGCTTGGCCGGCAGTGGAATGCGCTCGGTTTCGCCGGGCACTTGCGGGAAGCGTTGCGCTTCCCAATCCTCGCCCGCCTGCACCACACGCTCCTTGCGCGACGAAACGAAGTTCCAGAACATATAGCGATGGCCGTCCAGCGGCTCGCCCCCAATAATGACGAAGCGCGTTGCGCTGCTGGCTTTCACAAGGCGCGTATCGGCGGTATCCAGCAGTGCCATGTTGTGCAGCTCCAGCGGCGCGCCATCCACTTCCAGTTCGCCGCTGATCGGGTAGATCGCCGCTTCCGCCGGCAAGCCGTTCAACGCCAGTTCATGTCCGGCCTTGAGGGCGACATCCAGGTACAGCGTCTGGCTGTAGGTCTGCACCGGCGAGGTCTGGCCGAAAGCAGAGCCGATCAGCACCCGGATGTCGGCGCCGTCGATAGTCAGTTCGGGAATCGCACTGGATGGCGTGTGGCAGAAGCCCGGTTCATCTTCCTCATGCGCGGCAGGCAGCGCGGCCCACAGCTGCAGGCCATGCGTGCGGTGCGGCACACCGACCAAATCTTTGGGGGTGCGCTCGGAGTGCACGATGCCACGGCCGGCCGTCATCCAGTTGACGGCGCCCGGTTCGATGCGCTGGTAGGTGCCCAGGCTGTCGCGGTGATCCATCGCGCCTTCAAACAGATAAGTCACGGTAGCGAGGCCGATGTGCGGGTGCGGGCGCACATCATGGTCAGCGTCGGCCGGCACGTCCACCGGGCCAAAATGGTCGAAGAAAATGAACGGTCCCACCGCCTGCTTGACGGCGGACGGCAAGTAGCGGCGCACCACAAAGCCACCGCCCAAATCTTTTTCATGGCCCTTCAACAGATTCGAGATGGTCATGGTATTACCCCAGCACGGTGGTTACTTCGGTGGTCACGGAGGTCATCAGCTTATGGATCGGGCATTTCTGCGCGGCGGCCAGCAATTCGGTGCGCTGCGCTTCGGTCAGGTCGCCGGTGACATGCAAGGTGGCAGTCAGGCGATAGATGCCTTGGCGCTCTTCGCTGGCGTCGCGTTCCATGCTCACTTCCACGTGCTCCACCGGGATGTTCTTGCGCTTGGCGAACCACACCACGGTCAGCGCCTTGCATGCGCTCAGCGCAGCATCGTACAAGTCGTGCGGCGATGGGCCGGCGTCATTGCCACCTTCTTCCACCGAACCGTCGGCCGGAATGATGTGATTGCGCACGTGGACGATATGGCGCATCGGCAGGGATTGATCACGCAGGGCTTTGATAGTCATTCGGTGTTCCTTGTGGCGATTGAATCAGAACCCACAATGTACACCGGATGGCGGGCTTGCGCTTCTACTAAAAGACTACGCACTACCCTGCAAGTTTTTTGAAAAAGTGAGACAGGCAGTCAAACGAGGCCAAATTATCAATGCAAAATTGATATTGGCACCACAAGTAGCTTCGCGCCTCCAATAAACTAAACTCCAAGGGATTCAAATGAAACGATATCTGCTCGCCGCATCGATCGCCGCACTGGTTAGCCTGTCCAGCGCCGCCCACGCCACCAACGCCGCCGCCGGCTTGCCTTCCGCTAGCTACTCCGATAGCGTTGATTGGAACGGCCTGAATGCCGAATCGCTGTTCAACGGCGCCTCCTGGAACGCCGGCACCGGCGGTCCGCAGTGGGTACAAGTAGACCTGCTGGACACCAAGCAAATCACCGCCATCAGCTACCTCACCAACCAGCTACCGGATGGCCACAGCTGGCAGAAAATCTTCATCTCCAACACGGCTATCGGCGACAACTGGACCAGCCTGACGCCATCGCTGACTTTCGAGGGCGATACCGTGGCCAACACGCCAATCTCGTTCAGCTTCGGCGCCATCTCCGGCCGTTACGTGGAAATCGTGGCCTACAACGAAGGCAGCTGGACCGCCCTGCAAACTGCCAGCATCACTGCCGTCCCAGAACCAGAAACTTACGCTATGATGTTGGCAGGCTTAGGTCTGGTGGGCGCCATCGCACGCCGCCGCAAAGCCGCTTAATCATGTCCCTACGGCGAAGCCGGGCGAGGTGGAGATTGTCCTGATGTCGAACACGAATAAGGAATATTCTGCTGCCGTCAGCCGGGTTATCGCCGCGCGTGCAAGCCGCACTGCGCCGCTTGCACGCAGCGACATCTTGCTGCACCAGCACTTCAGCGTGACCCAGGAGCACAAGGAACTGCAGCTGCCCGCCTGGCGCGATTACCTCGACCGCTTTCTCGACGTCCCAGTTAAACGCAGCCAGCTGGAACAAGGCTTCCGCGGCGAGTTGGACACCTACCTGCTGTCCGACATGGTGTATCTCGACAGCCGCACCGCCTCATTCACCCAGGCTCGCAGCAATGCCCGCATCTCCACCGACAATGTGCGTGATTTCGTGTTTCACATCGCCGTTGAAGGCATCATCGAAACCACCACCAATACGCCGCGTGCGCGCTCCAGCCAATACCTGCCGGGCATTCTGGCACTGGACCTGGGCCAGCCAATGACCATGATGCGACCGACGGCTGCGCGGGTACTGGCATTTTTCCTGCCTCGGGCGATGGTCTATGCCGCCGTGCCGGATGCCGAAGCAATCCACGGCCGCGTGATCAGCTATACCACCCCGCTCACGCGATTGATACTGGAGCGGGTGCGTACCCTATGCAACGCCATGCCGATGCTGCCGGCGGCGCAGCAACAGCAAGCCATACGTACCTGCGCTGAACTGATACTCACCGCTTTCTCAAAACAGCAGCGCATGAACGGCCAGGGACGCGCCGCCGTACGCGCCGCGATGCAAAGCCAGATCGAGGAATACATCCAGGCCAATCTGCACCGGGAAGACTTGTCGCCCGATACCGTGATGCGCGCCTTCCCGGTCGCCCGTGCCACCATCTATCGCATGTTCGAATCACAGGGCGGCCTGCACGCCTACATCCGACACTGCCGCCTGCGTGAAGCAGCGTACGAGCTGGTGACCTTGCCGCAGCTGGCCGTGGCCGATATCGGGCTAGGACTGGGCTTTAACAGCGCCTCCGATTTTTCACGCGCTTTCAGCCGCCAATACAGCGTCTCCCCGCGCGACTATCGCGAGCAGTCTTTGTAAAGACTACGCTGGAGCGGCTGGGGTGATTATTGGACAGCCAGAACGAACATCGCAGAGTTCTTAATTATGATTGCGGCGTTTCCACTCGTCGACGACATCGCCCAGCGTCTTCCCGACGCCGTCACGGATCCACGCCATCAGGTCGCGATCAAATTTAAACGCCGGACCGCACTCCGACAGCAAGAAGCGCCGCACGTTCTGCGTATTTTTATAGCTGGAGTCAATGAGAGTTTGCGGCGTCAATTCAGCGCCATGCCAATCGAAATTCATAAAACTAGCGTCTCCTTCCTTCTGCGCAGGCAAGCGCGTGATTGGTTTTTCGCTCGCGGATAATTTCCTGGCGTTGTGCCTCGCTGCGCGGTCCCAATGGTAGAACCGTCAGGTTCTTGGTTTTCTCGGCGAACTCGATTTGCTGACGATCGCGCGTGCACAACTCGTCGTCCGTCAGTGGTTTGTCGGAGCGGTTCATGCTCGGATTGAAGGGCTGCTGCCTGGCTTTTTCAGACTGTTCCGCCGCCGCCAAACGGCGCTCAGCTTGCGCCTGTCGCACACGATTCTGGCGCGATATCTTCTCGCGCTCACGCCAGTTATCGTCCGATGGCGACGCCGCAGCCGGAGCGTTTTCCACTTGCAGCGGCTTGGCCGCCACGCCATCCTGCGGACGGTCCGAATAGTGCACCCTGCCGTTGGCATCGGTCCATTTGTACATCTGTGCATGCGCGGGCAGCGCTAACATCAATAGCAGCAAAGCTTTCAACTTGCCTCCTGAGCGTAACGCTGCAAGAATATCATCCTATCGATATTCAAAGTACGCGCTTTGTCACGGAGCCCTATGAGTAAACTGCTTGATGCTGAATTGCTGGAGAGTTGGCTGCGGGCGCGGTCGGTTGGGCGGAGTTTACCGTTACCGGTGGCAGATCGCGGCGGTCTGCGCGTCGATACGGCGATGCCGGAAGAGCAGCGCCGTTACGTGTTTTCCGGGCCGTCGCCTGTCATCACGCAGCTGGCGCAGGAGATTCATGAGCCGCATGTGTTTATCAAGATGTGCGGGCCTGGCGCGCTTTTGCAGTCGCTGGTGCCGCATCGCTGGCAGCTGCAACCAGCTGGATATTTGATGACGAAAGAAGCCGGACGTAATCCCGTACCCTCGCTGCCGCCTGGCTACTGGCTACAGGTGCAGACCGAAGGCCACGTCACCACCGCCCGCATTTTCGCGGAGGACGACACGCTCGCAGCCAGCGGTTACGGCATCGAATATGACGGCGTGTTTGTGTTCGACCGCATCGCCACAGTCCCCGAACACCAGCATCAGGGACTGGGCGCGGCGATCATGGCCGCCTTGGGAACCGCCCAGCAATCGCAAGCCGCGCAGCGCGTGCTGGTGGCAACTGAAGCGGGACGCGGACTTTACACGAGCATAGGCTGGAGCGTGCGCACGCACTTCTCCACGGTGACGATCACACCACCTTTTTGACGAACTCCGTCTTCAGGCTCATGGCGCCAAAGCCATCGATCTTGCAGTCGATATCGTGGTCGGCATCGACCAGACGGATGTTCTTCACCTTGGTGCCGACTTTCACCACACCGCCACCGCCCTTCAACTTCAAGTCCTTGATGACGGTGACCGTGTCGCCATCCTGCAGCACATTGCCGACTGCATCGCGATACACGCGCGCGCCTTCTTCTGCCGCATCAGCAGCACCGGCAGTCCACTCGTGTGCGCACTCCGGGCACACCAGGTTCGCACCATCTTCATAGGTGTATTCGGAACTGCATTTAGGGCATGGTGGCAAGGCGCTCATAGGGAATCCTGACTTTTCAAAGCCCGGCAGTATACCTCATGCCAGCTTGCGGGCAACGCGGAAGCCGACGATGTCGTTCGCCAGCACCGCCGAAAAACCATTGCGCACCGCCGAACGCAGGTAGCGCGGGTTATATAGCCACGAGCCGCCGCGCAGCACGCGCCGCACCTGATCGCCGCCAGCCTCCCATGCGCTACCGTCGGCCGGCGCGCCGGAATAATTATCATGCACCACGTCCTGCGTCCACTCCCACACATTGCCGTGCATGTCGAACAGGCCCCAAGGATTCGGCTGGTAGGCGCCAACCTTGCTGGTGCTCTGTACATATGCACCGCGCTGGCCGCCGTTGTAGGTGTAGTGGCCGTCGTAGTTGGCCTGTTCGGGGCTGATGGTGTCGCCGAAACTGAACGCAGTCCTGGTGCCTGCACGGCAGGCATACTCCCATTCCGCCTCGGTCGGCAGGCGATACACCTGCCCTGTTTTCTGCGACAGCCAGCGCAGATACAGCTGCGCGTCTATCCAGCTGACGCCAACCACAGGGTGATCGTCATTCTGCGCAAAGCCCGGCGCGCGCCAGTCAGTGTCGGACTGCGACTCCCAGCCGGTGTCCTTAACGAAGCGCCGCCATTGCCCCACCGTGACCGGATAACGGCCCATCGCAAACGACTGCTCAATGCCCACCCAGCGCTGCGGCAGCTCGCGCTCCAGCCAGTTTTTCTGCGCGCCGGCCTTGATCGCCGCCGCTTGCTCATGTTCGTGAGAGCCCATCTGGAAGCGGCCCGTCGGAATCAGCACCAGATCCGGCCCGGCGCTGGAACCGTCGAGGAAGCGGTCGCGTAGCACGCCGCTGGCGTCAGCCACCGGCGTGTGCGACGCCACCGCCGCCAATTCAGCCGCATGGCGCTCGGCCTGCTGCTTGCGATGCCGCTCCTGTTCCTGCCGATACGCCGTTTCCGCCTTCAGTTGCGTGGCCTTGCGCTGCTGCTCTTCACGCTCCTCACGCGCTTTCTTTGCATCGGCTTCACGCCGCGCCAGCAACTGATCGCGCAACACCTGCTTGCGAGCTAGCGCCGCTGCTTCCGCTTCGGCGCGCTGCTTGGCTTCGAGCGCGCGGCGCTGCTGCTCCTGCCGCTGCTTTTCCACCGCCGCAGCCTGTGCCTCGGCTTGACGGCGCGCCGCCAGTTCGGCCACCATCGCCTTGCGCTTCTCTTCGTCCGCAAGCGCTTGCGCCTTGGCCTGCTCCGCTTGCGCCGCCAGTTCCTTCTGGCGTTGCTGGTCATGCGCCTCGCGGGCAACCCGGTCGCGGGCCGCCTGCTCGGTGCGGGCTGCCACTTCTTCCTCGCTCGGACCGGCCGCTTCACGCAGTGCAGCCAGCAGCGCATTCACCGATGCCGGCCGGCGCTCCTGCAAGTATGCAAAGCCTTCTTGCAGGACCTTCCACTGGCGATCATTCAGGCCGCGCGGCGGTGAAGGATGAAAGTCCGCCGGACGCATATCATCAAACGGCATGCGCCCTTCCAGCAGCTGGTAGATCATCACCGCCACCGCGTACACGTCCAGCTTGGGCGCAGGCTGGCGTTGATGCGTGCCCGCTTCCGGTGCGCGATAACCTGCGGTACCGGCGTTCGGCGTCTGCAAACCAAGGCTGCTGCCGGCGCTGCGCGCACGCGAGGCGATGCCGAAATCCAGCAGCTTGATCTCACCGCGCTTGGTCAGGAACACATTGCCCGGTTTGATATCGCGGTGAACCAGCTTGTGCTTGTCCCAGGCATACTGCAGCGCTTCGCCCACCGGCGACAGCAGCTTGATCACCGCATCCAGCGTCAGCGCCCCCTGCTCCGCCAGATACGCATCCAGGTCCTGTCCTTCCAGATACTCCATGATGATAAAGTAGCTGGAGGTGGCGGGATCTTGTGCCCACTCATAAACGCGAACGATGTTTTCGTGCGCCAGTTTGCGCGCCTGCGTGGCCTCCTCGATCAGCAGCTTGGCGTGGGTAGCGCTCTGGGTCAGCTGCGGCGGCAGAATCTTTAGCGCTACCTGATCGCTATGGCCCAACTCCGCATGCGTGGCCAGGTCCGTAGCCAGCCACACCTGTCCCATGCCGCCCATGCCGATCAGGCGTTCCAGCCGGTAGCGGCGGTTTTGCGGGCCAATCTCCTGCCCCGTCATCAAGCCCAGTTCCGTCCCCTGGCGCGGCGGCAGGACGACCGGCGCGGCACTGCCTCCCGGCGGCGCGTATTCGGCGTCGAGGATGGCGTTCTTGCGACGGTCGAATTCCTGGAGACTCAGTAGACCATCATCATGTAAGGCCCGCAGTTCGCGGATCTTGTCCCTTGCTGTTTGCATCATTACTCGTCACTCTGCATCGCGGTGCTCACGCTCTTTCAATAAGCGTTCATAGGCCAGGCGCGCCGCCTCCACCGGAGACACGCCATGTTCCGCCGCTACGACCTGCGCCAGCGCCTGTATCTGCTCCGGCGACATGCCGCCCTGGATTTGCATCTTCATGATCTGCATCACCGCTTCCACGTTGGATGGCGCGGCAACGGCGGCAATCGCCAGATCGCTCAGGCGGTTGACGGTTTCCATGCGGCGGATTTCATGATCCTGCTGCGATTGCTGAAGGCTGAACGCCGCAGCGCGTTCCTGCTCCAGTTTTTTCAACTCGTGCTGCCAAGCGGCTTCCTGCTCCCGCTGCTTCAGGATCAGGCGCTGCTCGTCCGCCGCCAGTTGGTCGAGCATGACCTGCTTGGCGTTGGCCTGGTTCTGGCGCGCGTGGATACCGTCCGCCTCAATGGTGCGCAGCAGTTTCTCGTATTGCGCCACGGCGTCGGCCTGCGCGCCGCTGCGCTTGAGGTCTTCGATCTTCTGGCTGATCTCCGCTACCTGCACGGCGTTGGCTGCATCCTTGACCGCGTCCTCGCGCAGCAGCTCGCGCTGGCGGGCCAGCACCAGTTGATCTTCCCATTCCTGCACACGTTCGGCCTCGCGGCGGCGCGCGGCGTTGGCCATCGTCATGCCCTGGATGCGGGCGGCGTGTGCTTCCGCTTCGATTTGCAGCTCGCGTGCTTTCTCGTCTTTTTCGCGCTGGCGCAGCGCGGACAGCTCGCTGCGGCGATGCGATTCATCTTCAATCTGCAAAGCCTGGGCGATCTGATTCTCAATCGCTTGCTGGCGCAGCTGGTGCGATAAACGCTGCTGCGCCAACTGGCGCTGTTCGGCGGCGGTTTGCTGCAGCACTTCGAGTTCGGTGCGCATGCGGATTTGCGCCAGGTGGCGTACATGCTCCCAGTCGGCTTGCTCGCCCACACGGTGCGACTTGTTGCGCGCCAGTTCGTGCTCAAGGTCCGCCAGCACGGTGCCTGCACCTTTATCCAGCGCCACCTTGCGGGTCTTGGACTCCATCACGCGGCTGTACAGTTCCACCTCGCGCGCGCGCAAGGCCTGCACACGTTCAGCTTCTTTCAGCGTCAGCTCGGCCTTGTTGATGCTGGCGTCCTGGCGTAATTCCGCGCGGCGGAAATCGGTGTGCATCTTCTGCTCTTCGCGCCAGATGGCCTGCCACTCTTCCTCGGTGTAGATTTCGTCCAGCTGTTTGACATGCTCCAGCTGCACATGGCGCTCATCTGCCACCAGCCACATGGTGCCAACGCGTTCGCGGTTATGGTCGAATTTATCGTGGCGCAGCGCGGCAGTTTCCACGCCGTCCACCGCCAGCCCGTAAGTGACGAGGCGCAGTTTGAGCGCGGCTTGCAGGCGTTCATTCAGTTGCAGGCGCAGGTCGGCGTTGCCGGCCATCTCGCGCATCGAGCGGCTGCCGACGAATTCCGCCGCCAATTGGCGCACCGACGGTTCCAGCAGCTCGTGCAGATGCAGGGTGCTGACCACACCCGGCACAGTCATGAAGTACTGCGCGAAGGCCGGCACATTTTCAATGCGGATGGAGACGGTAAAACGGGCCGATATTTTCAGGTGTTCGGCAGTGTACAAGTCGCTGAACGAAAACTCGACCGGCAGCGGCAAGCTGCGGGTGATCAGGATTTCGGCGTTCTGGTTGCGCAGCAGGTGGTTCAGGCGCGTGAAGAATCCTTCGATTTCGTATTCGCCCTGCGGCACCTCGGTGGCTTTGTCGGCCTGCAGAATGTAGGCGCGGGTGGTGGCCGGCACGCGCAGCGTCTTGGTGAAGATGCCGGACAGCGTGCTGACGCCGAAATACACGGCCAGTTCGTTATCGCCGGGGATCCAGCGGTTGTCGCGCAGGACTGGTTCGCTGCGCGGCGCGCCCAGCGTCAGGCCGCAGTGCTTGCAGTAGCCCGACTGGCCGTCGTCTTTGTGCTCGCACCGCGGGCATTTAACGCCGCCAAAACCAAACATTTGGAACATGTCAGACTCCTTCTACGATTCATCTTTGGGGCCATCCTGCGATCTGCCGATTTTAGCAGGCGTACCCGGTTTGCTGCTTGCGCACAGTTTAAATCATGCCGATCTTGTCGATACAGGCCAAACCGGCGCCTTTCTGGCGTACGCCGGCGGCAAATCCGGGCGGCAGCAGGTCCTGCCAGTCCTTGGGTAGCAGCACGCGGTCGCCGGGGCCTACTTGATCGAGTATTAATGCCAGCTTCGGCTCCCGGCCATCCACAGTGTCAACGCGGCCGGCGTGCCAGGCGCTGGAGCAGCCGGTGGCGATCAGGCGGCCGCGCGGCACGAACTCCCGGCCGCGCGCCAGGCGGTCAGCCATCACCAGCGCCAGTTGGTAGGAGCCGCCCTGGAAGCGTGACTGGCCAAAGCGCACCACGGTACGCCAGCGGTTCAGGCCTTTGCCATCGAAGTGGCGGGCGGCGGCAAGTGCATGGCGGACTTCCTGCTGTGCCGCCAGATCGAGGCCGGGCGCGGCGATGCTGTCTTCTTCGCTGGCTGCGGGTGCGTCCAGCGGAAACACGCTGACTTCGAGCCAGCACAGCGTGTCATTGGCACCGCCGCTGTGCAGCGGGAACCATGTGCGGACCGTGGAGACAGCGGCCGACAGGTCGGCATGGCCACTCAACGCGCCCAGATGCGTAATGTGCACTGGTTCCCGAGCCGGCGTTACTGCAGCGTGCACCGTGCCGGTGACGCGGCCGAGGTGCCAAGCGTCGGAACTGCCTTGGGCGGTGGCTGGCGCAGCGGGATGCAGACTGCGCACCATGCGGTCGGCCAGCACGGCGGCCAGTTCCCAATCGCGCTCGGTGACGTTGGGCGTGATGTCCATGCTGAGCACCACTTGGTCACGGCTGTCGAAACGCACTTCGGTGTGGCGCGCCAGGCGGACTACTTGCTGCATGCGTTCTGCAATCGCTGGCGCGTTCGGCACGGTGCATTTGACGTCGGCGCGGTTGGCGCGCGGGCGGCGGCTGGCAGTGATGGTGACGATGCGGCCGTCAGCCAGCACGCTGCGGCATTCGGCGTTGGCCGGGACCGCGCTGGTGGAGATGGTGGTCATAGCGATGGCTCCATGCGCGGGATGTGCGGAACGCGGCGCAGCGACAAGCCGGTTTCCAGATTGGCGCAGATGCGGTCTGCTTCGTCCAGCAACTGCGCCCATTGCTGCGGGCCTGCCAGCTGAAGTCGGGCTAGCAGGGACCAGCTTTCGTCCAGCGCGGATTCGGCGATCAGCGTTTGGGCGCTGCGGCGAGACTGGTCTTCGGCGGGTAGCGGCTGGTCCGGAGCGGCCCACGCCAGCGCAGGCATGGTGTTGACGTTCAGTGCGGCCATGCCTAGACGCAGCAGCAAAGTTTGATGCTGCTGGAAGATCGTCGATCCTTCGGGAAGTGCGAGCAAGCGCAGCTCACTGGTCAGCGCAGGCAACTCGATGAACAGGCGACGCAAAGCACGCGCATCCTGCTCGGCTGCTGCGGGCTGCCGCGCGCCAGCCCTCACGCTACCCGCTGTCGCACGCGACGCGCCAAGCTGCTCGCCCAATTGCGGTTCAGTCGACGGGCGATCGGCAGTAGCTGCGCTGGCGGCTGACGCAGCGGAGATCGCGGCAGCATTGGCTGCGGCGCGGGTGGCTTCTTGCTGGGCGCGGGCGCGCAAGGTGGTGGCGTAGTCGATTTGTTCGCCCAGATCGACCGGCACGCAATCGTCCACCGTTACGCCGTAGCGCGTGTACATCAGCTGATTCAGGCCGGCGCGGAAGGCGTGCCATTCTTCCAGCGTGGTGCACGGCGGCAGATCGAGCGCGCCTTGCGCCAACTCTGCCTGCAACGCCAGCTGCACCGAGGCCGCGAAATCCGCCAGCGCCAGGCGGCCTGCCGTCTCGCTGTACAAATACAAATCAAACCGCTGCTGCGACACGCGCGGATTGGCCGCATCCACCACAAAGCGCAGCCGCAAGCCCCACTCCGGCGCTGCCGCAAACGGCGTCAAATCCACCGTATATGGCCCGGGATGAAAGCAGAACGCCATCTCACCCTGTTCGCACGCCACCTTCCCCACAGCCGCGCGTCGCGCATGCCCGGCCGCATTGAAGAGCACTACCGTGCTATGCATCGGCGCGACATCGCCCGCCTCGACCCGCAATGCGATCAAGGTGACACCCAGTCCGCCCATATCGGTGACCGGTTTGCGGCGACGGCTAAACAATCCCATAAATTACGGCGCTACCGGTTCAACGGCAAAGCCGGCTCCATATAGTTGAAAATGCGATGCAGGCGCAGTCGCAAACGGCCAGACGCGTTCGCACTCGCCGTCCGCATCGAGGCGGCCCTGTAGCACAATCGCGCCACCGCCATCGATCACGCGTAACTGCGGTTGTTCGCGCAACAGGCGCGCGGCGAACGGCGCCTCCGCCGATAGCCCGAGGATCACCTGCCAGCCGCCATCCTGCGGCAGGAAATGCAACGTCCAATGGCCGTCGTCCGTCACCAGCGACTCCAGTGCCTGGGCCGCCGATGCAGTCGACGCAGCGCGCAGCATGCCGCTGCTGCCGGTCCACACCGGATCATTGGCTGCCGACTGCCCAGCCGCCTGCCGTTGTAGCGACAACTGGCGGAAGCGCCGCAAAGTCAGCGGCGATGCGGACAAGGCTTGGCGCTCATTCGGCGTCAGGGGACGCGTGCCGTCCAGCGCCGCCAGCAGCGTGGCGTCGGCCAGCATCAGGCGGTCGCCCGGCACTGGCTGCGACAACAACACGCTTTCACGCAGGCGCGCATCCAGATCATCTTGTGCTGAGTTCAAATCGTTCTCCTTCATCGCGCGCCCGCTGTTTGCAGCCTGGCGATTGCTTCATTCCGGCGCTTGCGCAGCGTCGGCATCGAAATCTGGTCCAGCACCGCCAATTGCTGCAAGGTTGGCAGCTCGCCGGTGGCCGGGTCCAGCCAGGCGTCCGGGTAAGTGTCGTCGTCCGCGCCCAGCAGCTTGTGGTAGACGGCCAGGCGGATCGGTAGCGATTCGTCGCGCATCATGCGGACGGTCCAGCTACCGGTTTCCTGCGCTGCCCGTGCCAATTCAAGATAGCGGAGGGGCAGGGAAAGTTCGCCGGCGCGCGCCTGTTCGACGGCCAGTTCGGCGCTATCGGCAGCCTCCCCGCTCTCCAGATGCGTGTCCTCGGCAACAGCTTCGACATCGTCGTCGGGCAGCGGCGCGGCAAGGATGCGGTCTTCGTCGTGCGGCTGGCCGCTGGCCTCGGCCTGCTCGGACTCGCCCATCACGCGCCAGTAGTCTTCCAGCCAGGCTGCCGCTTCGCCGGCCTCGCCGAGACCATCATCCGCGCTGTCCATATTGGCAGACAGCTCTTCGTAGTCGCCGATTTCCGCCAACAGCACCGCAATCTTGTCCGGACTATTTTTCAGGCTGGCGAAGCGCTTGGACTTGGTGTGCAGCGGCCCCGGGGAACCGCCAAACTGCGCCTGCGATTCGCTCCAGCGGATAATCCACTCCGCCTTGCAGGCGCTGATAGACTTCAACTGCCGCACCTCAATCGGCGTGCCGGCCAGCGGGCGCCCAAGGATCGCCCCAACCTGCGCGGCATGCTGCTCCCAAGCCGCAAACAGACCAGATATCTCGCGATACGCCGTATCCAGCATGCGGTAAGTGTAAATTTTGTTAGGCGAGCACTCGCGTCCTGTAGCGACCATGTAGTTGTCCGCATCGACCTTGTCGCGCAAGGTGGCATACATATCGTTGACCTTCTTGCGCAGCACGCCCTCGGCCGCCGCATCGTGCCAGAACGCGCCGCTGCGCGTATGCTCAGCCGCCATGGCCAAGACAAACGCCGTCCAGTATGCGGTCTGCGCCTGCAATTCATACAACAGGCCTAGCGATAATTCATACACACTCTCGCCGTAGCTATTGCCCTCGGCCTCGCCGCGCGCATTGCGGGCGTTGAGGCGCAAGGAGGCCGCTACCGCATCGGTATAGGCGTCCAGCAGCGCTGCGTGCTGCGCGGGGTCGAGCACATGGTGCATTTCAATCTGCCGAAAGGCCTGCAACGAGCAGTGTCCCAGCAGCTTGCGCACTTGTTCCCAGCCATGCTCTTGGTAGCGGGTTCCTGGCAAGCGCATAAAATCCTGTATGAGTTGAATAAATCAAATGGCTCCTCAAGCATGCCATAAAAAGGCCGTTTTCATTATTCCGTTTACAAGGCTATTTCCCCTTCTGTTCAATGTTCTGGGCGGCCAGCGCGGACAGGATGGCAGCGATTACCGGCGCTGCATGCTCGCCGCCGGTGGCATCCGAGTGGCTGACGAAAGCAGCCATCGCCAGCCGGTGCGCCTGGCCGGGCAAGCTGCCCGCTTCCAGCCAGCCGGTGAACCAGACCGTGGCCGTATCGTCGCCGGTCGGCGCGGTGCCGGTCTTGCCGTACAAGCCCGTACGCACGGCGGCCAGCGCCGGACCGCGAAACGCGCCCGCACCGGTGCCGACATCGACCACGCCTTTCATGCCGGCCTTGATGCGGTCCAGCCGTATGCCCAGCGGCCGCGACGCCGGCACGGCGCTGTCCTTGCGCCCCAGCGACAGCAGTATGCGCGGCGCGACCACGTGCCCCTGCCCCACCGCTGCTGACGCCAACGCCATTTGCAGCGGCGTGACCTGCATGCGCAGGCCAATCGCCATCTGCCGCAATTCGTGCCGGGTATGGATTGGATCCATGTGGGCCGGCGTGGATTGCAGTGCGTCCCACGCGCGCCAGTTGAAATCGGGCGGCAGCAGGCCGCCGTCCAGTCGCAAGGCCTGTTCAAATCCGAGGCGGTGCGCGGCAGCGACGATGGGACGGATGCCGTCCAGCGCATCCGCATCCAGCGCTTGCAGGTCAGGCGCGCCGCCGTCCGGACGACCGAACAGGCTGCGGTCACTCAGTTCGCTCGACCATGCGAACCAGGTATTCAGGCTATAGGTCAACGCTTGCGCCAGTCCGAGGCGACCTTCCTGCGCGCGCCGGTCCAGGCTTTGTTCACGGTAGTTGGTGATGTGAGCGAGGCGCGGATTGAGCGGATAGCTGGCGGCGTCGGTCTGGAAGCCGTAGCCGCGCTGCGCCGCCAGCTTGTTGATCGCGGCGAGCGGCATCCCCCCCAGCAGCGCATCGATTTGCGGATCGCTTTGGGCGGCGATTTCCAGTCCGAGTGCGCTGACGACTTTGAAAGTCGAGCCGGGGCTTTGGTGTGCGCCGCCGTCGTGCTGCAAGGCCGGCAGGCGCAATGGGCTGCGCGCGGGGCTGGTGCGGTCAAAATCACGCACTTCGGCCCAGTTGGCACTGGTGACGTTGCCCGCACCTGCTCCGGCTGCGGCGAGGATGTCACCGGTTTCGGTGTCGAGGATGACGATGCCGGCGTGGCGGCCTTCAGGCACGGACCGGCCGAACGCACAGCGGCCAGACTCCCAGCGTCCGCGCTGCATGGCGACGCAATCGAGCACGTGCTGGCTGAGGGCTTGCAATGGCAGGTCCAGCGTGAGGCGCGCATTGACAGCGCCGTCGCTTGCCGGCAGGCGGGCCAGCATGCCGGCGATACTGTTGGCGTGTTCGGGATTCACACCGAGCAGCGGCGCGAGGCCAGCTTCGATGGCGGATTCGGTGGGTGCGCCGTCGCTCCAAAGCGCGGTGCCATTGCGGTCTTGCAGTTGAACGGGGGATGGCGCGGTACTGCGGGCGGCGATATTGTCGGCTTGCGCGAGCGGCTGCCAGACCAGGCGTCCGGCAACGATGCGCAGGTGGCGATATTTCTGGTCTTCCGGTGCGCTGAAGTCTAGCGGTTCGACATCCAGTTGTACGCTGCGGGCGCCAGCTTGCAGCGTGAGCACGATGTGCTGGACGTCGCTGCTGCTGGCGCATACGCGGCCCGTGCAGGCCGGCGTCACCTGGGCGTTGGCGCCGGCGATGCCGCCTAAACGGCCTGCGAGCAGCAGGTGCAGCACTTCACCGCCGCTGGCTGCGCGCGGCAGGGATAGCGACAATCGTACGACGGGACGGGTGCCATTGCCCTCGCCGGCTTGCGGCCAGCGAGCGACGCGGGTCCATTGTTGCCAGCCTTGCGGCAGCGATGCGAACAGGCGCGCCGCAGCCACCGGCATCTGGCTGGTGGTGGCGACCATCACCGGCGCGCTGCCGTTGGCGACGCCGCCGGTACTGGCCGACCACTCCAGCGCAAGGCCATCGGGTGCTTTGATGCGCCACGCGAGCAAGCGGCGCTCGCTGTTGTAGATGTCGATTTGCTGACGCACGTACGCGCCGTCAGCCTGATAGTAAAGGCGCTTGAAGAGTTTGTGCGTGTCCGGACCGGGTTTGATTTGCTTCCAGTCGCGCAGTTCGGCGGCGCGTTCCGTGCTGCCTGCAGCTTGCCATTGTGGCAGATCGCGTGGGGCGAGTTCAATCGCGCCGCTTGCGCTGATGCGGATCAGGCCTTGCGCTTGCAGCTGTTCGAACAGGGACTGGTCTTCCAGCTCGCCCGCTGCGGCGCGTGGGACCTGGTACTGCCCAGGAGCCAGGAAGGCGTTGACGGCGCGTCCGCGCGCAGGAAAAGCGGTGACCAGTGCGGGACCAGCGATCGACGTGGCCGGGCGGTACATTTGCACCAGCAGTTCGCCGGCCTGCGGACACATGGCGTTGGCGCGGCGTTCGATGCGCAAGGCGGACGACGCGCCCCACAGCAGCCAGCCTTGCTGGCGCAGCGCAACCTGGCCGCTGGCGCCTTGCTCGATCTGGCCGAAACTGGCGTCACTGAGCCAGCGCGTGTCGGCCCGTTGACTATGCCAACTCAGTTGCAGTGGTTCGCTCAGTGGATCGGTGAAGTCGGCGCGGGCCGTGCCTTCGATCTGGATTTCGGGGATGGCGTCGGCGCTACGGTCGGCCACCAGCAGGACATTGCGCAGTGCGATTTGCACATCGGCTTCCTGGTTGCGGGCGACCCAGCGTTTGACGTCGTCGAAGCGGTAGCCGAGGCGCAGCGGCAGCAGTCGCGGATCGGCTGCGCTGCGCATTTGGCTGCACAGGTCCACACGCACCGGCGGCGCGGCTTGCAGGCCGGAGGCGATCAGCAAGGCGCCAGCTGGATGCAGCGTGGTGGTGATGGATGCCTGCTCCGGCACGGTGAAGACGATGCCCGGCAGGACGGATTGGTAAGCGTTGGCCGCACGGACGTTGGCGGCCGACTGCGGCGTGCTGGCGGTAGCCGCAGCCAGATGGCGTGCATGGCCGGCGATCAGCGCACCGCCGCCGAGCAGCGCGCACAAGCCTGCAGCCGCAATCCAAACCAAATGCCTGGGGCGCGATGCTGCAGTGCGGATTGACGGCACAAGCGTCAGCTTGCGCTGACCTGCACGCAGGTTGGCACTGCGGCGGCGGGTGCGCCGGCGCTCGGCCCAGGCTTGCAGGATGGAGTGGAAGAATCGCGGCATATGCCCCTCACGCTAATGGTCGGAATCCGCTTTTGCTTAGCAGAGGGACAAGGAAAAACACGCTTCTTATCGCGCCAAAATGCATTTTGCACCGCAAAAATCACCGCTCGTCGCAATCACGTCGCGGCTTGACGGGGCATTGGATACAGTGAGCACATCGAAACACACTTTAACTGTCGAAAGGAAGCAAAATGAACGTCCTGAAAAACTTCGAAGCCCTGTTCGTCGTGACTGTGGCTCTGGCTTGCGGCGCAAGCTACGCTCTGGATAAATCGGCCGCACAAGCGCAAGATCCAAACATGCAAGTGGTGGTCGTCAGCGCCAAGCGCCTGACGGCTGAACAGAAGCTGCACTCGCTGCTGGAAGAACGCGCTACCACGCTGGCTGCGGAAGCCAAGAAGGCAGATGCCATCTGACTCTGTGCGTTATCTAACGCAGCAATGCGCAGCTTTGTGTCATATGTAAAAAACTGCATCATCCACTGCAAGGCCTTGTACCGCTTGATATAGTTCGTCCAAGCGCTGACACCAGCGCAGCCAGAATGACGGAGGACGCTATCATGATCAAGCCACTTTTCGCTGCTACCCTGCTCACCTTGAGCGCCGCAGCTTTTGTACCAACCATCGCATCGGCGCAAGTCGGCGTCAGCGTCGTCATCGGCAATGCCCCGCCACCGGCCCGTTTTGAAAGCGTGCCAGCGCCGCGTCACGGCTACGTCTGGGCGCCCGGCTACTGGAACTGGGATGGTTATCGCCACATTTGGGCCGGCGGCCACTGGGAGCGCGAACGTGTCGGCAGCTACTGGCGTCCCGCTGAATGGGTACGCGCCGATGGCGGCTGGCGTTTGAGCCCTGCCGGCTGGGTGATGGTTGATAATGGCCCGTCACGCGGCGATTACATTACCGTCGCGCCACCGCCTCCACGCTATGAGGTTATTCCTGCGCCGCGTCCCGGCTACGTTTGGTCGCCGGGCTACTGGGACTGGCGTGTAAGTCGTCATGTCTGGATCGGCGGCAGTTGGATCGCTTCGCGTCCGGGCTATGTATACGCGCAGCCGCGCTGGGAACAACGCGATGGCCGCTGGTATCGTGAGGAAGCACGCTGGGATCGCGGCCCGAATGGCGACCGCGATCATGACGGCATCCCAAATCGCTACGACCGGCATGACAATCGCGGCGATCGTCGTGGCTACGGCGACCGTGATCATGACGGTATCCCGAATCGCTACGACCGCGATCGCGATGGCGATGGTGTGCCGAACAGGTATGATCAGCATCCGGACAACCGTCGTCGCGATTAATGGAAAATTTTGAGTTTGAGATGTTGGTCACGGCAGCCTTCAAGGGCGAGCGCGTGGCCGCGCGTCGTTTGGCGGCGCGCATGCAATTGAGTGAGGCGCAGGCTTTGTCGCAGGTGTTGACGCTGGCCGCCGGTGCGGCGGGACTGGCGCAGTTGTTGGCGGATCGCGAACAGCTGCGGCTGCGCGATGAGGAACGGCGTCTGGCCAGACAAGCGCACGCCGCGCACAAGCTGGCGGCGCGCAAGGCGAGCTTGCAAACATCCGCCGCTTGGCGTGGATGGTTTGATGGTTCGGCCCATCCGAATCCGGGGCAGATCGGCATTGGTGCACTGTTGTGCGGGCCGGATGGACAGCGCGTGGAGATCAGCCGCCGCGAAGGGCATGGCAACAGCAGCGAGGCGGAGTATCTGGCGTTGACGGCGTTGCTGGAGGCGGCCGTCGAGATGGGCGCGAGTGGGCTGGCCGTTTGCGGTGATAGCCAGGTGGTGGTGAATGATGTGAATCTCGGCGCGGTGCGCGGAGCGAAGGGATTGGAAGAGCATCGCGCCCGGGTCGTAGCGCTGATGTCGCAGCTTGGGGAAGTTCAGCTGCGCTGGGTGCCGCGCCACCGTAATGGTGACGCGGACCGCTTGTCGCAGCAAGCCGTCGCTGGCTGATTAAGCGCGGCGGGTCAGTTTCAGCGCGAGACGGCTGGAGGATGGTGTGTGCAATGAGGCGGTGGCGGTGGCCTTGCGGCGCGGTGCAAATGCCGTCACCGTGTCGTTCACTTTGAACACGCTTACCGCCTGCGCCAACGCTGCTGCCTGCTGCTGCATGGATTCCGCCGCCGCCGCAGCCTCCTCCACCAGCGCCGCATTCTGCTGCGTCACCGCATCCATCGAGCCGATCGCATGATTCACTTCATTGATGCCGGCGCTTTGCTCGCTGCTGGCCGCCGTGATCTCGCTGATCATGTCGCTGACCTTCTGCACGCTGGCGACAATCTCGCCCATCGTGCTGCCAGCATCGGCCACCAGCTTGCTGCCGAGATTAACCTTCTCAACCGAATCACCAATCAGGGCCTTGATCTCCTTGGCCGCCGACGCCGAACGTTGCGCCAGATTACGCACTTCCGACGCCACTACCGCAAAGCCACGGCCCTGTTCACCAGCACGTGCCGCTTCAACCGCCGCATTCAACGCCAGAATATTGGTCTGGAACGCGATACCGTCGATCACCGCGATAATGTCCACGATCTTGCTGGACGACTGGTTGATCGAATCCATCGTACCAACCACCTGCGCCACCACATCGCCGCCTTTGACAGCCACCTGCGCTGCCGATGCCGCCAGCTGGTTGGCCTGGCGCGCATTGTCCGCGTTGTGCTTCACGGTCGACGTCAGTTCTTCCATCGACGACGCCGTCTCCTCCAACGCGCCCGCCTGCTGCTCGGTGCGGCGCGACAGATCCTGGTTGCCCTGCGCGATTTCAAACGACGAAGTAGTAATATGATCGGTCCCGCTACGCACCTCAGTCACAATGCCCAGCAGCGCCGCATTCATGTCCTTCAGCGCCGACAGCAGCTGGCCCGTTTCATCCTTGGCGCTGTCGTCAATATGGCCAGTCAGGTCACCGCTGGCGACACGGCGCGCCGCCGATACCGCCTCTTGCAGCGGACCGGTGATGCCGGTAGTGAGCAGCCATGCACAGGTCACGCCAAACGCCAGCACCAGCACGGCCAGCGCATACAGCAGCTTGCGGCTGCTCGACGCCACTTCCTGAATATGCTCCGCTGCCGCATCGATTTTCGCGCGCTGCATCTTCAACAGCTCAACGATCAAGGCCTGGTAAGACGCCGTGCCCGGACGGAAAACCGTTTCAAAAATTTTGTTAGCTTCTTCCAGTTCGCCTGCGGTCTTCAGCTTGGCGATCTGGTCGCGCGACGACAGGTAGACTTTGCGCTGCTCGCCGATGCGGCCGAACAGCTCCTTCTCATCCGCGTCGGAGATCAGTCCTTCAATTTTCTTTTGCAGTTCGGAGGAAGCGGCCGAAGAGGCCTTGGACTCCTCGGCGAAATAGGCGCCGAGGGATGCGTCGCTGCTGCGCGCGATAGCGGTGGTGCGTCGGATACCGCTATCAATTTTGCCTGACCAGTCGGAGATCATACGCTCCTTGGCCAGCGGGACTTCCATCATCTCGCTGGTGGCCGATGCCACGCCCTGCAGGCGCCAGACGCTGATGCCGGTGATGAGCATCGCAAACGCCAGGATGATCGTGAAGCCTAACGCCAGGCGTTTGCCGATACTGATATTCGCCAACATATTCATTCTTGCACCTACCTCTCACAGTAAATCAAAAACAAAACCACGGGACCAGCATCGGGACCTGCCCGGCGAGAATTACGCTGCCAGTGCGGTGTTCTCGATCAGACCCATATCGGCGCTGGACATCAGCTTGTCGATATCGACCAGGATCAGCATGCGGTCGTCGATGGTGCCCAGGCCGACGATATGGTCGGTGTTCAGGGCCGAACCGATTTCCGGCGTTGGCTTGATTTGTTCCGGCAGCAGCGTGGTCACGTCCGACACGCGATCCACCACCATGCCCACCACGCGGTGGCCGATGTTGAGGATGATGACCACGGTGAACTGGTCATAGGTCGGGGTGCCGAGGTTGAACTTGATGCGCATGTCAACGATAGGCACGATGATGCCGCGCAGGTTGACGACACCCTTGACGAAGTCCGGCGCATTGGCAATGCGGGTCGGCGCTTCATAGCTGCGGATCTCGCCGACTTTTTGAATGTCGATGCCGTATTCTTCATTGCCCAGGGTAAAGGCCAGGTACTCGGCGGCGTTGGCGGTTGCTGCGTGCAGTTCGCTTACGTTAGACATGGAATTTTTCCTTCAGTGCTAAAGTTATTGGCCGCAATGTTACCGCAAGTCAAGATCAATAGCACCAAATAAATGCGTTACGGCAATAAATAAACTTATTGCAAGAATCAGATTATTATTTCAACCATGGGTTTTAGCCTGCACAAGCCCAGCGCGAGCCTGTATGATCTGAGCAAAATCATCAGACTTCAGGGAGACCGATGAATAGCTTGCTCACCAGCTGGCACCCGCGCCTGGTCGCTTTGGCTAACGCAGCCCAAGGGATAGACGGCGCTCACGACACCAACCATCTACACCGCGTGTGGCGCAATGCCAGCCTGCTGCTGGACGATTATCCCGATGCCGACGCGCTGATCGTGTTAGCTGGATGTTATCTCCACGATCTGGTCAACCTGCCCAAGAACGATCCCGAACGTCACACGGCTTCGCGCAAGGCCGCGCTGCTGGCCAGCCGCCAGCTGGCGGAGCTGGACTTCCCGCCGAATAAGCTGGCCGCCGTGGCGCACGCCATCGAGAGTCATAGCTTCTCGGCCGGCATCCGCCCTGAAACCATCGAAGCCAAAATCGTGCAAGATGCCGACCGGCTGGACGCACTCGGTGCAGTGGGCCTGGCGCGCTTGTTCTACACGGCGGGACGCATGGGCGCAGGCCTGGCACACGCCGACGATCCAATGGCGCTGCACCGCGAACTGGACGACCGCGCCTACGCACTGGACCACATCAACACCAAGCTGGCCACCCTGCCCGGCAAAATGCAAACCGCCGCTGGCCGCCGTCTGGCCGAAACGCGCCTGAACGAATTGATCGCCTTCCGCGATAACTTTATTGCGGAATGGGCCGCCAGCCCGGCCGCGCCGTAACCTGATATTTCGAGTCCCCATGAGCAAACCTGCATCACCTGCATTACCTGCATCCTCAGGCAATCTGAATTTTGTACTGATCTGCGTATTTATTGACATGCTGGGCATCGGGCTGATTGTGCCCGTGCTGCCGGTGCTGGTGGGCGAGTTCACCGGCACGCGCGAGAACCAAGCCTATTGGTATGGCGTGATGAGCGCCGTCTTTGGCCTGATGCAGTTCCTGTTCATGCCCATGCTGGGCGCGATCAGCGACCGTGTCGGCCGCCGTCCGGTGCTGCTGTATTCCATGGCCGGCATGGCGATTAACTTCTTCACCACCGCGTGGGCGCCGAACCTGGCTTGCCTGTTTATCGGCCGTGTGATCGGCGGCATGTCGTCGGCCAGCATGTCGGTGGCTTCGGCCTATGCGTCGGATATCTCGACGCCGGAAAACCGCGCCAAGAGCTTCGGCAAAGTCGGGGCGGCGTTTGGCCTCGGCTTCATTTGCGGTCCGATGCTGGGCGGGCTACTCGGCAGCGTTGACCTGCACTTGCCGTTCTACGTGGCCGGTGCGCTGTCGACTGCCAATCTTTTGTATGGCTATTTCATCGTACCGGAATCGCTGCCGCAAGATCGTCGCGCGCCGTTCCAGCTATCGAAGATTAATCCGCTCGGCGCACTGGCCAAGCTGATAGGCCGCACCGACATTCGCGGTCTGGTGGTGACCTACACGCTGGTCACGCTGGCGGCCATGATGCTGCAAACCACCTGGGTGCTGTACACCACCTTCCGCTTCAACTGGACGCCAGGCCAGAACGGCGCGGCGCTGTTTTGCGTCGGCCTGACGGCGGCCGTGGTGCAGGCTGGCCTGCTCGGGGTGCTGATCAAGCGCTTCGGTGAAGTGCGGCTGTCGGTGCTGGGCATGGTGTCCGGCGCGATCACCTATTTGCTGTACGGCCTCGCCACGCAGGGCTGGATGATGTATGTGCTCATCCTGTGCAATGTGCTGTCGTTTGCCATCGGCCCTGCCCTGCAAAGCATCATTTCCAAGACCACGCCGCCGAACGAACAAGGCGAGTTAATGGGATCACTGCAATCGATCAGCAGTGTGGGCGTGATCTTCATGCCGCTGCTGGGTTCTGCGATTTTGGGTGAAGTGAGTCACCTGTCGTCCAGCGATTGGCGTGTTGGCAGCACCTTCTACCTGTGCGCCATCATGCAAACGCTGGGCATCTTCGTGGCGCAGCGCTACTTCGGCAAGCATGCGGTGCAGCCATGAAGCTGGCCTTACTGTTTGCTGCGCTCATCGCGCAGAACGCCGTTGCCGGCTGCTCGCGTGAAATCTCGGTGCCAGTGTCGGCCAACGGCGCCAGCGTGATGATCGATGGCCTGACCGTGAAAGGCATTTATCCTGACCTGCTGCGCGCCATCGGCTCCAAGGCCGGCTGCCAGTTCGCCTTCACCGTGGTGCCGCGTGCGCGGCAAGTGGCGATGTTCAATGCCGGTACGGCGGACGTACTGGTGCCGGCCTCGCGCACGCCTGCACGCGACAAGTTCGGCACCTTTATGCCGATGATCAATCATCGCGCCATGCTGATCTCCGTGAACAACGGCCGGGCGCCCATCACCAGCGCGCAAGACCTGCTGGCACGCAAAGAACTGCGCGTGGCCGTAGTACGCGGCTTCGATTACGGCGAGGCTTACTCGGCGCTGATCGAAGAGCTGCAAAAGCAAGGCCGTCTGTTTGTGCAAGTGGACGTGATTGCGGTAGCGCGCCTGCTGCAAGCCGGTTCGGCCGATGTCACCATCATGGGCCCGACGCTGCTGGCAGGCGCCATCCGCCGCGACCCGCGCGTGCACGGCATGCAGGAGAAGCTGAAAGCCGAAGCCATTCCCGAACTGCCGTGGCACCAGAGCGGCGCCTACATCTCCAACGCGCTCAAGCCGGAAGACCAGGCCACCATCCGCGACGCGCTGGACAAAGCCGGTAAGACCAACCAGATCATGGAAGGCTACCTGCGTTACTTCCGCGCGGACGTGCTAAACGACAGCGTACGCCCGCGCTAAAACACTTTATTTGGACTCCACCACGGGCAACTCCAGCGCGCTGTTGTGGAACACTTTCAGCGTCGCCTTCTGGTAGTCGGATGGCTTGGCGTAGAAGATGTTCGGCACATAGGTTTGCGGATTGCGGTCGTACAGCGGGAACCAGCTCGATTGCACTTGCACCATAATGCGGTGGCCCGGCAGGAAGACGTGGTTGGCGTTCGGCAGTGCGAAGCGGTAGCGCTGTACTTCGTTGGCCGGAATCGGCGACGGCGTTTCAAGGCTGTTGCGGTAGCGGCCACGGAAGATGTCCATCGCAATCGGCAACTGGTAACCGCCCAGCTCCGGCTGCGACGGCACTTCGTCCGGATAGACGTCGATCAGCTTCACCACCCAGTCACCATCGGTGCCGGTGGTGGCGGCCTGCAGGTTAACCATGGTCTGGCCGGCGATTTGCACTTTGGCTTTCAACGGCTCGGTCATGTAGCTCAGCACGTCGGTGCGGTCGGAAACGGAGCGCTGGTCGCTTACCAGCCATGGCTTCCACACATTGCCATCGCCCATACGCACCGGACGCGGCACGAACGGCACCGGCTTGGCCGGGTCGGACACGTATTCGTCGTAGCCCTCTTGCGGTGCGTCGAAGCCGAGCTTGAAGCCGTTCTGCAGGTAGATCGGCTTGAGCTGCTGCGCCACCGGCCATTGCGGCAGCTTCTGCCAGCGGTTGATGCCGGTCTGGTAGAACAGCACTGGCGGCGTATCGGCGGCAGGCGCACCATCTTTCAGGTATTGGTCGAGGAAGGGCTGCATGACGTCGCGGCGAAATTCCAGTGCGGTGTCGCCGGTGAACTTGAACACGCCAAGGCTGGAGCCTTCGTAATTGACGCCGCTGTGGCGCCACGGGCCGACGACCAGGAAGTTCTTGTCGTTGGCGGTGTCCTTCGGTTCCAGCGCACCATAGACGGCGTAGGCGCCGTAGATGTCTTCCTGGTCCCAGTAGCCGACCACAGTCATGGTCGGCACTTTCAGCGCTTTTTTGGCGAGGATCTTGTCCAGCGCCTGATGCTGCCAATAGCTGTCATAGGCCGGATGCTCGAACAGTTTCTTGGTGAAGTTCAGCTGGTCGATGCCGAATTTGGCGGCATAGGCAGAGACTGAGCCGGCACGCAGCACGCCTTCGTAATCGTCGTAGACGCCGGTGGCCAATGGCTTGCCGCCGCTCTTGGCACCGGTCTGGCCGGCGATGTAGCCCAGGTTAGGCATGCGGAAGGCGCCGTTGTGGAACCAGTCGTCGCCACGCCAGCCGTCGACCATTGGACTCATCGGCACGGCGACTTTGAGCGCCGGGTGCGGGTCGGTCAGCGCCATCAGCACGGTGAAGCCTTCGTAGGACGAGCCTATCATGCCGACTTTGCCATTGGATTCGGGGACGTTCTTGACCAGCCAGTCGATGGTGTCCCAGGCGTCGGTGGCGTGGTCGGTGCGGGTGGCGTTAAGCGGGCCGATCAGCGGGCGAGTCATCACATAATCGCCTTCGGAGCCGTATTTGCCGCGCACGTCCTGAAACACGCGGATATAGCCTTCGCCGACCATGGTCTCATCGCCCTGCCCGACCGTGGCGGCGATGCTGGGGCTGATGTTGCGGCTGGCACGGCCGCTGGCGTTGTATGGGGTGCGGGTCAGGACAATCGGTGCGCGCTGGGCGTCTTTAGGAATGACGATCACCGTGTGCAGCTTGACGCCGTCGCGCATCGGGATCATGACATCGCGCTTGATGTAGTCGGCGTTGGGGATGACGGTATCGAATTTGGCGGGAATGTCCGGCGCCATCGCAGGCGTCTGCGCGAAGGCTGGGAAGGACAGGGCAAGCAAGGCGGCAACAACGGTACGACGCATATCGGCTCCACGGGAACGTTTCCGGTGGAGCAATATACCACTAATGCAAGAGTTTAAAGAGTACTGCCGTTACGCCCGATTGCACGACCATCAGACCGACCATCCACTGGATCATCTCGGATTTCAGTTGTGCCAGGCGCATGTCGAGGTAATCCTTTGTTACCAAGTGCGTATCAATCAGCTGAAACATGGCGTTCGCTAATGCCTTGGCCTGCTTCTCTGAAAATCCGCCTTCGACCAGTGCGTCCATAAAAGCCACCATATTGAAGTTATTAGTCATTTTATTCTCCTTTTTCGCTTAGATCGCGTCCCAGCCAAAACAGTTCCTGAACTTGACAGACCGCCACCAAACTGCAACCATACGGCCATGATTTTTTATGCCCCACTTCACACCTGCACGTATTGGCGCCGCTCCGAGCATGAGCGGCCACTGTCTACACTAGTGATGTGATATTTTTATCAACGCCGCCCTCGTCTGGTGGCGTTTTTACATCCGCGCATCGGGCTGGGGCAAACAATAGCAATCCCAAGGAACCCTGATGAGTCTGCCTGAACAGTCCAACACCGAAGCCGTCGCCGTCGCCGTCGCACCAAAAGGTCCGCAAATCATCCTGACCGGCGACCGTCCGACCGGCCCGCTGCACCTCGGCCACTACGTCGGCAGCCTGCGTAACCGCGTCGAATACCAGCACCAGTTCAAGCAGTTCATCATGCTGGCCGACTCGCAAGCCCTGACCGACAATATGGACGACACCAACAAGGTGCACCGCAACGTCGTGGAAGTGGCGCTGGACTACCTGGCCGTCGGCATCGACCCGGCCAAATCGACCATCCTGATCCAGTCGCAGATTCCGGAACTGGCCGAACTGACCTTCTATTACCTGAACATGGTCACCGTGGCCCGCCTTGAGCGCAACCCGACCGTGAAAACCGAAATCGCCCTGCGCGGCTTCGAACGCGACATTCCGGCCGGCTTCCTGACCTACCCTGCTTCGCAAGCTGCTGACATCTCGGCCTTCAAGGCCACGCTGGTGCCGGTTGGTGAAGACCAGATCCCGATGATCGAGCAGACCAACGAAATCGTGCGCCGCTTCAACCGCATCGTCGATAAAGAAATCCTGGTCGAGTGCAAAGCACTGGTGCCGGACATCGGCCGCCTGCCGGGCATCGACGGCAAAGCCAAGATGAGCAAATCGCTGGGCAACACCATCAACCTGGGCGCCAGCGCCGCTGAAATCACCGCTGCCGTGAAGAAGGTCTACACCGACCCGCTGCACCTGCGCGTGGAAGATCCTGGCCACCTGGAAGGCAACGTCGCCTTCATCTACCTGGACGCCTTCGATCCGGAAAAAGACAAGCTGGAAGAAATGAAAGCCCACTACGTGCGCGGCGGCCTGGGCGACTCCATCGTCAAGAAACGCCTGGAAGTCGTGCTGCAAGAGATGCTGGCGCCCATCCGCGCCCGTCGCGAGGAACTGGCGCAGGACAAGGGCTACATCATGCAGATGCTGAAAGAAGGCACCATGCAAGCGCGCGAAGTGGCCGCCAAAACTGCCGATGAAGTCAAGGCCGCGCTTGGCCTGAGCTACTTCTGAACCCTGCGCTGACTGCGTTGTGGCTGGCGTCGTTCTACGGCGTCGCCAGCGTCGCTTGTTTCCTCGCCTACGCGATCGACAAGTCAGCGGCGGTGCACCAGCGCCGCCGCATTTCGGAACGCAGCCTGCTGTTATTGGGCTTATTCTGCGGCTGGCCCGGCGGCTGGCTGGCGCAGCAAACGCTGCGCCATAAAACCGCCAAGACTTCTTTTCAAATTGCCTACTGGTGCAGCGCCGTGGCCAACGTGGCCGTAGTGTGGTGGCTCTGCACGCTCTTTTGAGGATAGCAACGATGTGGCATGGCGTGTTGTGTGGTTTGCTGGCGGGAGCCATGTGGGGCATGGTGTTTATCACGCCGGTGTTCCTCAGTGCGTTCACGCCGCTGGAAATGGCTTGCGGCCGCTACATCGCCTACGGCCTGATCGCCGCTGCGCTGATGGGCTCGCGCCTGCCGCCGCTGCTGCGCCGCCTGGATCGCAACGACATCATCGCCATGGTCAAGCATGCGCTGGCCGGTAACATCATCTACTACATGCTGCTTGCGCTGGGCGTCAAATTGGCCGGTGTGGCGGCTACCTCGCTGATCATCGGCGTGCTGCCGATTTCCGTCACACTGATGGGCCACAAGGACCACGGCTCCGTACCGCTCAAGCAATTGATGCTGCCGCTGCTGCTGGTGGCGGCCGGCATCGCCTGCATCAATGTGGACGTGTTCACGCACGATGTCGGCAACGGCATGCCGTTCAACGCCAAGCTGCTGGGCGTGCTGTGCGCGACCGGCGCGCTGGTTTGCTGGACCTGGTATTCGGTCGATAACGCGCGCTACCTGAAGCGCAATCCGCACTTTAGCAGCGGCGAGTGGTCGTCGCTGTATGGCATCTCCAGCGGCCTGATCGCGCTGGTGATTTCGCTGGCGGCGTTTGCCATCTTCCATAGTGATGTAACCGGCGCGGCAGCCGTTGCCAGCGGCCGCGACTGGGGCGTGTTCTGGATTGTGAATGCGCTGCTGGCACTGGGCGCATCGGTGATCGGCAACCACCTGTGGAATGTCGCCAGCCGCAAAGTGCCGCTGACCTTGTCCGGCCAGCTGATCCTGTTTGAAACGCTGTTCGCGCTGCTGTACGGCTTCATCTACAAACAGCAACTGCCACGCTCGCTGGAGATTGCCGCCGTGGTGCTGCTGATTGCTGGTGTGATGTGGTCGGTGCGCGTGCACGCGCTGGAAGATCCGACCGAAGCGCACGCCGATTGATTATTCGAGCAGGCCGTTCTCGCTGAGCACGTCCTGCACCAGCTCCAGCCGCAGCACGGGATTCTCCTGCAGCAGCAGGCGCTGCTTCTCTTCGATATCGAGACGCAGCAGCTCGCACCAGCGGTTCGCCACCCAGCCCGCCTCATCCAGCCGATACGGCGGCGCCAGCGACATATTGGCGGTGGAAATCTGCTTCTTCTGCAGCGAGCGGATCAGCGCGCCCAGCGCGTTGGCCACGTCCTGCTGTTCGGCTGGAATTGGCACCACCATATCTTCCGCCACCTCTTCCACATCAGCCATCCACAGGCCGTGCTTGAGCTGCTCGGCTGCCTTGACCTGGAAGCGTGTGGTGCCGATGCAGGAGATTTGCAGCAGGCCCGGCAGTGGTGCGCTCCAGTCGAGGATGCGCGCCATCGTGCCGCAGCCAGACAGGGTTTCGTGTTGATCGGGAACGCGTACTTCACTGCCGTCCAGCAGCGACACTACGCCAAATTCTTCCCCCTTGGCGATGCAGCGTTTTACCAGGTCGAGGTAGCGCACTTCAAACACCTGTAGCGGCAAATGGCCGTCAGGGAACAAGATCGTTTTCAGCGGAAAAAGAGGTATTGATGGCATTTCGCTATCATCGCACGAAATGCTCAGCACAGGCTCACGGACGAATGAAAATCGTTCCGTCTTTTATCACTAATTGCACTTTTCGCAAGACGGTAATGTCTTGCGTTGGATCGCCCTGAACGGCCACCACATCGGCCAGGAAGCCTTCTCGCAATTGGCCTAACGTGGGCTGGCCCAGCACTGCCGCGTTGACCACAGTGGCCGCGCGCAAGGCCTCCAGCGGCGTCATGCCCAGCTTGACCATCCACTCCAGTTCGCGCTCGTTATCGCCGTGCGCAAACACGCCGACATCGCTGCCGTTACCGATGGTGACGCCCAGCTTGCGCGCCAGCTGGAAGGCGCGCGCTGCGGCCTGCATGGACGGCGTTGGCGTGCCGCCGCGCTGATGCTTCTGGAAGTATTCGCTGGTGGCTTCCGGCGCGGTCAGGGTCGGGAAATAAGCGACGTGGCGTTCAGCCATCAATTTGAAGGTGGCCTCGCTGCCGCCGTAACCATGTTCGATGGTGTCGACGCCGGCCAGCGTGGCGCGGCGCATGCCCTCGTCCGTGCTGGCGTGGGCGGCAACCTTGCGGCCCGATTCATGTGCGGTTTGTACCAGCGCATCAAGCTCCGCTTGCGAGAAGGTGGCGTGGGAACTGCCATCAGCGCCGGTGCGGTAGTCGGCATAGACCTTGATCCAGTCGGCACCGCGCGCGCCCTGCTCGCGTACCGCTTTGACTACTTCATCGATGCCGCTGGCTTCCTGCGCACCTTTCGGTAAATCGACATCGGCGCGATAACTGCGCGGCGACGGACCATAACTACCGCTGGCCACAATGGCGCGGGTGGCGATAAATAATCGCGGCCCCGGTATCACACCGTCATTAATCGCTTTTTTAATTGCCACGTCAGCATACAAAGCGCCTTCGGTGCCCAGATCGCGCAAGGTGGTAAATCCGGCCCGTAAAGTCGCAGCAGCGTGGCGGCTAGCCAGCAAAGTGCGGTATTCGACGGATTCCTTTAAGACCTGGTCGTCCCACGAAGTTTCGTTATATGGATGTAGCAGCACATGGGAGTGCAAATCCATTAAACCGGGGATCAGAGTGGTGTCCGGCAGGCTGATACGCTCAGTGCCAGCGGGGATATTCATTTTATCGGCCGGGCCAACGGCAACAATCTTGCCGCCGCTGATAAGCAGCGACCAATTGGCATGCGGCTGGCCTTCGCCCGTCCACACACGCGCAGCGCTTAACAAAGTGTCAGCGGCCTGCGCGGCGGGCGAGAATATGCCGATTAAGACAGAGAATAAAACAGCAACACGAATGCGCTTCAATATAAACCCCGCTTACCCGGCATAGAACAGGAATTACTTAATCAAATAATCGTCTTTGTTCTTGCCTTCGAGCCATTTTGGCGCGCGGCCACGTCCGGTCCAGGTCTCGCCGGTGGCGTCATCACGGTACTTGGTTGGCACCGGAGCACGCGGTTTCGACGTTTTCACCTTGGCTACGCCGCCCAGATCCGCAACGGTCAAGCCGTATTCGCGCATGATCGCGAAAACTTTCTCTTTCGCCTGAGTAACTTCATTTTTACGGGCGGATTCGGCCAGATTTTCCAGTTCAGCGATCTTCGCTTTGTATTCCTGGTAAGTCGTCATCTTAATTCCTTCGTACGAGGGTTATTTAACAGCCGCAATTTACCATAACTTAGTAGCTGTACTCTAGCTATATCCCAATATAACCATAAAAATGAATATTTTCCACAACTCATTCGCACAAAGGCCGCCGCTGTATTCCATCCACCACCACTTTTCTGATTAAATTAGCCAAGCGACAAGTGGCGGGCCCAGCTAATTCGGGATTGGTCACCACCAGCGATAAAGACAGTTTGCGCCGCTGCCCCACGCGCAATGGCAAAGGCTTGAGCAATCCTTGCTCTAATTGATTTTGAATTTTGTGTTCGGCCAGCCAGCCAAAGCCGATTCCATTACAAATCATTTCCATCCGCGTATGCGGACTGGTGACGGTCCAGCGCTGGCTGCTATTTAACCACCAGCCATGATCGCGCGGATTCAGGGTGCCGGAATCGCGCACCACAATATGCAGGTTGCGGCTTAAATCGTCGGTTTCCAATTCCCGCCCCAGCGCGTGCAGCGGATGACATGGGTGGGCCACGGCGACGAATTCAATATCCATCAGCACATCGCCGAGAAAACCCTGGGGTATGCTGCTGACAATGGCCAGGTCGACGCGTTTTTCAATCAGCGCATCCTCGGAGCCTGACAAAATCGTTTCTTCCAGGTTGACCCGCGTGTGCTTGGCCCACGGCTCAAAATCGCGCAGCACCTGCACCAGCAGCTCGACCGGGAACAAGCTGTCGACCGCGATGCTGACTTGCGGCTCCCAGCCCTCGACCAGGCTGCCGGCCAGTTGCTCCAACTGGAAGGCATCACCCAGCAGCTCGCGCGCCTTGGCCAGCAGCGCCTCGCCGTTCTTGGTCAGCCTGGCGCGGCGGCCATCGATCTCCAGCAGCTCCACGCCCAGTTGCTCCTGCAGCTTGGCCACCATGTAGCTGACCGAGGACTGGCTGCGGTGCAGCGCCTCCGCCGCCTGCGCGTAGCCGCCGCATTCCACGATCGCTTGCAGCACCTGCCATTGTTCCAGCGTACTCCGGGGTATCTTCATTCACTTCGATTCCATGATAAACGTGCCGTCCCAATCGGCCGAGGGCGGATTGACCGCCATGTGACGGCAGCGCTCCACGTAGAGTTCCGCTACCTGGTCGCGCGGATTCAGCACCATCACCTCTTCGAACAGCTTGCAAGCGGCAGTCCAGCTGCGCTTGCGGTAACTCTGCAGGCCGTTGCGGAACAGGCCCATCGCTTCCTGCAAGGAGGGGTAGCTTTCTTCGGTGTGATAGTCGAGCACTTCGTAAATCGACACCGGCTTGGTCTTGCCCTTCACCACCACGATGTCGACCTCGCGTGTGCGGTAGGTGCCGCGCAGTGCCCGGTAGGTGAATTCGCTGATCAGGATGCGCGCGCCGTACTGCTTGCAGGCCGATTCCAGCCGCGCCGCCAGGTTCACGCCGTCGCCGATGATGGTGTAATCCATGCGTTTCTTGGAGCCGATATTCCCCGACACCACCTGGTCGGTATTCAGCCCGATGCCGATCTCCACCGGCGGCTTGCCCTCGCCCGCCCGCACCAGGTTCCAGATGCGCAGCTCGTTGACCATGGCGATGGCGGTGCGCACGGCGCGGTCCGGGTCGTCCTCGTGGCTGACCGGGATGCCGAACGCGGCCATGATGGCGTCGCCGATGAACTTGTCCAGCATGCCCTCTTCGCGCTGGATGCAGTCGACCATCAGCGTGAAGTACTCGTTGAGCATGGTCACCGTGCCCTGCGCGCCGAACTGCTCGGTGATGGTGGTGAAGCTGCGGATGTCCGAGAACAGCACGGTCGCCGGCACGTTTTTCCCGCCCAGCATTTCAGCGCCATTGGCCACCATCTGGTCGGCGATGCCGGGGTCCATGTAGCGTGACATAGTGGAGCGCAGGCGCTTTTCGCTGGAAATGTCCTCGATCATCAGCATCCAGCCGATGCGCTTTTTCTCCATCGACAGCAGCGGCTGCACGCTGAGGTTGACTGAGCGCGTTTCGTCGCCCAGCACCAGTTCCACATCCATCAGGTGCTCGGCTTCTTCGTTGACTTCCACCTGCCGCAGCCGGTCCATGATCCACGTGTTGGCGACGCCGAAAAACTCTGCCGCCTGCTGGCCGACAATGCCCATCCCCCTGGCACGCAGGATGCGCAGCCCGGCCTCATTACAGGTGACGATTTTCTCCTGGCTGTCCAGTGTCATCACGCCGTTGGACATGGACTCCAGCATGGCCTCGTTGTAGTTCTTGATTTGCTGAACGTCGGCAAACAGCTTGGCATTCTCCAGCGCGATTGAAATTTGCGCGGTGAAGGCGCGCAGCCGCGATTCATCTTCCGCACTGAACGGGCCGCCGCGCTTGTTCAGCACCTGGGTCACGCCGATGATCTTGCCGGCCTTGTTCACAATCGGCACGCACAGAATCGAGCGGGTGAAATAGCCAGTCTTCTTGTCGAATGCCGGATTGAAGCGCAAGTCGGCATACGCGTACGGGATGTTGATGGTCTTCCCGGACGTGAACACCGCGCCCGCAATACCGGCGTTGTTGGGCAGGCGGATTTGCAGCGACTCCAGGCCCTGCCCTACCTCCGACCACAGCTCGCTGGTCTTCTCGTCGTTGAGGAACAGCGTCGAGCGCTCGGCGTTGAGCAGGCGCGTGGCCTCGCCCATCACCTTTTGCAGCAGCGAGCCGAGCTTGATATCGGCCGTGACTTCGGACACCACGTCGATGAACTCCATCTCCTGGCGCCGGATCTTCTTCATGCTTTCGAGGAAGCGCGCGCTTTGCAGCGCCAGCGTGCCTTGCGTGGTGAGTGCCTCCAGCAATTGCAAATCGCTGCGGGTGAATTTGCCGCGCCGCTTGTTCAGCGTTTGCGACACGCCGATGATCTCGCCCTTCACGGTCTTGATCGGCACGCACAAAATGGTGCGGGTGACAAAGCCAGTCTGCTCGTCAATGGAGCGGTTGAAGCGCGCATCGGCGTAGGCATCGGCAATGATCACCGCCTCGCCGGTGGTGAACACGTGGCCGGCAATACCGGTGTGGTTGAGGAAGCGGATCTCGCGCTGGATATTGCCCTGCGCGACACGGGAAAACAATTCGCCGGTTTCGGCATCGTTGAGGAAGAGCGTGCCGCGTTCAGCATCCAGTTCTTCGGTGGTGACCTCGACCAGTGCGGTGAGGATTTCATCCAGCGTGTCATACGCCGCCATGCGGCGCGAGACTTCCAGCAGCAGCTCTACCTGGCGCAAGCGCTTGCGCTGGGCGTGGAGCGCGGGCTGGTCGCCGGCTGTCATGCTTTGGACTCCAGCACGGTGCGCAGCGCCCTGACGGTATCGTGCAAATGGCTGATTTCGGCGTGATGGGCGGCGGACGCCGATTGCAGCGCGTCGATGCGCTGCTGCTCGGATTTTTCCAGGCTGGTGCGCAGTGCGCCGATGGTGTCGCGCAGTTGCAGGATATCGCTTTGCGCAGCAGAGACCGCATCCTGCACTTGCCGCTGACGCTCCTGGTGCGCCAATTCCAGTTCCGAGCGCAACGCCGCGACCGTGCGCTGCAAATCGCGCACCTCGGCCAGTGCCAGGCGAAGGCTGGCTTCGTCGGGCTGGGGAATATCGGAGGCGTCCGGTTTTTTCACCAGAGCATCATACCACCCTCAGAAGCGGGTCTCTACCGTTACGCGCAGCTGGGTTTCACCCCCTGCCACAGTCATGCGGTTGAGCGAACCGTTGGCGTCGTTGTACAAGCTTTCGGTGGTGTAATCCTGGGCCAACAGATTGGACACCGCCACCCGCAGGTTGTTCTGGTGGTCGAGCTTCCACAGGGCATAGACGTCAAGATCGCGGCGCACCGAGGTGTAGCCGCCCTGCGTGCCACTCAGGCGCGCGAGGCCGCCGTTGCGGAAGCTGAAATTGCTGCCGGTACTCATCTGGCCGTCAGGCGTTTTGTAGTCGATGCCAAGGGTGGCGCTGAGCGGCACTTGCTGGTCGAGGCGGTTGTCCGGGCCCGGCACGGAGTCCACCCGCGACCAGTTGCGGCTGACGCTGGCGCGCAGGTCAAGGTTGGGCGCGTGGTCGACCAGCGCGCGCGCCGGCAGCTTGGCTTCCAGCTCGATGCCGCGGGTTTCAGCGCGGCCGTCGTTGATGGCGGTCGAGAACCAGCGCTGATCTTCGTAGAACAGGCCTTGGTGGGTGTAGTTGTCGATCCGGCGCATGGAGGCGCTGGCGCTCAGCAGGCCGCCGTCGCCCCAGTAATGCTCGATCGAGGCGTCCAACCCCAGCGCCAGTTCCGGCTTGAGGTTGGGATTGCCGCGACGGTCAGGCTCGGTCGGGCTGTTATTGGTCGAGGTGAATTTACGTGGGATCAGGGCGGCGGTGGATGGCGCTTTATAGGTGCGGGTCAGCGCCAGACGGACCTGGTCTTTTTTGTTGGGCAGCTTGATCAGCGTTTGCATCAGGGGGCTGAAGACGCTGGAACGGTTTTGCACGGCATCGATGCTGCCGCCGTCGGCGCGCGTGTCCAGGCCTTCCCAGCGCAGGCCGGTGTAGATCGACCAGCGCGGCGTGATGTTCCACTCGTCCTGGCCGTACAGCGCCAGCCGCGTAACCTTGGCCGTAAAACCTTCATCGCTGTTGATCGGCGAACTGCCCGGCAAGTCGGCATCGTGCTGAATGCGGGTATCGTCGCGCTGGGTGACACCGGCGTCCCAGCCCATCGCCAGTGCGTGCTCGGTGGCTTCCGGCTCGCCGTCGGCCGGCTTGCGGAAGACGTACGGCGTCGAGAACTTGCCCTGGGTGCTGAAGCCCTGTTCGGTCGTGGCCGAGGTTACGGTACGGAGCAAGGTGGCCGGCTGGCCGTTGCTGCCCGCCAGTTGCAGCGAATCGGCGCTGTTGTGGGCATCGCTGACGGCCATCTTCAGGTCCAGCTTGGCGCCGTCCGCCAGCTTGTGTACCCAGTTCAGGTCGGTGCGGCCGAAGACGTTGTGGTTGCTGTAGGTGTTGTCGGTGCGGTCGTAGTCCGGCGGCGCGCCAAACGCGGTCTCTGTGCGGCCGTGGCTGCTGCTGCCGAAACGGTTCCAGTTGAAGAAGGTTTGCGAGGTGACCGTGTCGCCGTTGTCCAACAACCAGTTGATGCGTGGCGAGAGGTTGAAACCGTCACCGTGGCCGCGGTCTTGCCAAGTCGAGGCGCGTGATAGGTTGGGCACGCCGTTGGCGTCCTCGCCGGTTTCCCAGGTCGGCGTTATACGGCCATAGCTGAAGTGCCAGGCGTTGGCGCCGAAAGAATACGAAGTGCTACCCTGCTTATCCGACATCTGCAAGCTGGCGCTTGGCGTGTTGGATTTCTCGCCCTTGGCGTAGCTCACCTTGAGTTCGCGCTGGGCCGGCTTCAGCGACTTCTTCAGCACAATATTGATGGTGCCGGCGATGGACTGAGTGCTGAATTCGGCGCTGGCAGCGCGCAGCACCTCGATGCGTTCGATCACATCCGGAGCCAGTGTATCGATGGAAAAGCCGGCTGGCGCGCGCTCGCCATTGATCAGAATCTGGGTGTAGCCGGCGCCAAGGCCGCGCATGCGGATCTCGCCTCCGCTGCGGCCCGCCGCTCCGCCGACGGTAATTCCCGGCAGGCGTTTCAGCACATCATTGACCGAGGTATCGCCATATTTCTGGATTTCCTCGCTGCTGACCACCGTCTTGCTAGCGGTATCATCGCGGCGCGCATCATATTTGGCAGCGGAGCTTTTGATCTCTACCTTCTGGATTTCTTCCTGCTTAGGCTGCTCCGGCTCGGCACCCGCCGCTCCGGCGGCAACAAAAACGGAAAGCACAGCGACAGGCATCACACGAATCGGCGTCATACGAATTTGGCAAGTTGTAGGATGAGTAAGTGCCGCCATTATGCCGCAACTCCGGGGTCAGGTCCCCCATTTCTACACGAGCTCATGCTGAAATGGAGGACCTGACCCCGGAGTGGGACGCTATAATGCACGATCGTTAATTTGTATGGATTTGCTATCGTGTCCGATCGTCTTGCCGTTTTGCCGCAATATTTGCTCCCGAAGAGCGCGCTGACCAATTTCGCTGGCCGTGTTGCTGGCGCCAAGGCCGGCAAATACACGACTGGTTTGATCCGCTGGTTCGTCGGGCGCTATAACGTCAATATGGACGAGGCGCTCGATCCAAATATCGCCAATTACAAGACGTTTAACGAATTCTTCACCCGCGCCCTGCGCCCGGACGCCCGCCCGCTGGCCAACGCCGCCTACGTCTGCCCGGTCGACGGCCGCATCAGCCAGTTCGGCGATATCGAAGACGACCAGATTTTCCAGGCCAAGGGCCACCAATTCAGCACCACCGCACTGGTCGGCGGCGACGCCACCCTGGCCGCGCAATTCAACAACGGCAGCTTCGCCAACCTCTACCTGAGCCCGCGCGACTATCACCGCATCCACATGCCGATCGACGGCAAGCTGACCCGCATGATCTACGTGCCGGGCGAGCTGTTCTCGGTCAACCCGACCACCGCGCGCGGCATTCCCGGCCTGTTCGCCCGCAACGAACGCGTGGTCTGTGTGTTCGATACCGCCCAAGGCCCGTTCGTGATGACGCTGGTCGGCGCCACCATCGTCGGCAGCATGGCGACGGTATGGCACGGCGTGGTCAATCCGCCGCGCCTGCCGCAAGTGACCGAATGGCGCTACGCCGACCAGAACATCGTGCTGAAAAAAGGCGATGAACTGGGCCGCTTCCTGCTTGGCTCCACCGTGGTGATGCTGTTCCAGAAGGATGTGCTGAAGTTCAATCCGGCCTGGCAGCCGGCCGGCCCAGTCCAACTGGGCGAGGAAATGGCCCAGCTGAAGTAATCACATCCCCGCCGGACGGCCGGTCGCAAAGGCCGCTTCCAGCGCATCGATGAAGACCCGGGTCTTGGCCGGCATCAGCCGCCGTCCCGGGAACACCGCCCAGCCCGTCACCTCTGGGAAGCCCCACTCGGGCAGCACCCGCACCAACTCCCCCGTTTGCACATACGGCCGCGCAATCGCCTCAGTCGAGGCGCCAATGCCGATGCCGGTGGCCGCCATCCGCACCAGCAGTTCCGGCGAGTTGGCCAGCAGACGCACCGGCAGCTCGCGTTCCCACGACGTTTTTCCGCGCAGCAGGTGCCAGCGGATCATGCCGTTCAATCGCGGCGGCAGGCTCAGCAAATCATGCTTGAACAAGTCGTCTGGATGCTCGGGCAGACCACGGAAGTTGGTGTACCTGGGCGAGGCGTACAGCGCCAGCGAACTGAAGGTGATGCGCCGTGCCGCCAGTGTGGCGTCGTCCGGCAGGTTGCCCATGCGGATGGCCAGATCGAAACCTTCCGCCACCAAATCCACCCGGCGCGGCGATAAATCCAGTTCCACCGAAATGGCTGGATAGCGGTCCATGAACTCCGCCAGTATCGCGCTCATCCCCACGTTGGCGAAGTCGGCCGGCATCGACACTCGCAGCAAGCCGCTCGGCGCGCCCTGCCGGTGCTGGGCCAGCGCGCCGGCTGCCTCGGTCTCGTCGGCCACCTTGCGCGCGTGTTCCAGCAGGCTGGCGCCGAACTCGGTCAACACCAGCTTGCGCGTGGTGCGCTGGAGCAGGCGTTCGCCCAGCTTGCCCTCCAGCAGCGTGATGCGGCGCGAAACCGTGGACTTCGGCAGCTGCACGCGCTCCGCCGCCAGGCTGAAACTGCCGCATTCGACGATGCGGGCAAACAAAAGTAGATCGCCGGGATCAATTTCCATGTCCATTGTTCCATTGGTGGATTAATGTTATCCATTTTAGCGGCTTCCGCATTGTATTTGAAACGATTAAAGTTACTCCATCGACGCAGCACTCAACCAGACACGAAGGAGTAAGACCATGAACATCCTGCAAATCAATTCCAGCGCCCGTAGCACCGGTTCCGAATCGACCCGCCTGGCCGATGCCCTGGTCGCCAAACTCGTCGCCGCCAACGCTGGCGCTGCCCTGACCCGCCGCGACCTGGCCGCCGATCCGCACCCAGTGCTGGACGAGCCTGCACTGCAAGCCCTGTTCACCCCGGCTGACCAGCGCAGCGCCGAACAAGCCGCCCGTGTGGCCCTGGACGATGCCCTGATCGCCCAAGTGCAAGCGGCCGACGTGATCGTGATCGGCGCGCCGACCTACAACTTCGGCATCACCGCCCAGCTGAAAAGCTGGTTCGACGCGATTGCCCGCGCCGGTGTCACCTTCAAGTACGGCGCAACCGGCCCAATCGGCCTGCTGACCGGTAAAAAAGTCTACGTGACCCTGTCGCGTGGCGGCATGCACCGTGACGGTCCTACCGACACCCAGCTGGCGCACATCAAGATGTTCCTGAACTTCGTGGGCCTGACCGATGTGCAGTACGTGTTCGCTGAAGGCCTGGGCATGGGTCCGGAAGCCGTCGCCAAAGCACAGGCGCAAGCAGAAGCCGACATCAACGCAATTCTGGTTTAAACAAGGAGAAGGACATGACCGATCAAGTAAACACCGCACGCAGCGTAGAACGCATCATCACCGGCCAAGCCGTCATGGACGGCGCGGGCGTGAAGATCAACCGTGTCCTGACCCAAACGCTGCAACGCCGCCTCGACCCGTTCCTGATGCTGGATAACTTCGGCAGCGACCAGGCCAACGATTACATCGCCGGTTTCCCTAGCCATCCGCATCGCGGCTTTGAAACGGTGACCTACATGATCGAAGGCCGCATGCGCCACAAGGACAGCGCCGGCAACGAAGGCTTGCTGACCAACGGCGGTGTGCAGTGGATGACCGCAGGCCGTGGCGTGATCCACTCCGAAATGCCGGAGCAGGAAGACGGCGTGATGGAAGGCTTCCAGCTGTGGCTTAACCTGCCGGCCAAGGACAAGATGCGCGATCCGTGGTACCGCGATTTCAACGGCGAAGATGTGCCGGTGTTCGAAACCGCAGCAGGCGCCAAGGTCAAGGTAATCGCAGGCCGTAGCCACGGTGTGGACGGCGCGGTGCAGCGCGAAGTCACCGAACCGCTGTACATCGACGTCAACCTGCCGGCCGGCGCGAGCTTCAGCCAGCAGCTGCCGGAAGGTCACAACGCGTTCATCTTCACTTATCGTGGTTCAGTGACCGTGGATGGCAAGGCTGTGGCGTCGGGCCGCATGGCGATCCTTGCCAACACCAAGGGCACTGACGGCGTGATCGTCACGGCGGATGAGGCGAGCCGCTTTATCCTGATCGCCGGCCAGCCGCTGAACGAGCCGATTGCACAATACGGCCCGTTCGTGATGAACACACAGGCAGAAATCTTCGCCGCAGTGGAGGATTTCCGCGCCGGCAAACTGGGTGAAGAAGCCCAGGCGTAAAAGTCGTAACAGCCGCAGACACGCGATGTCTGCGGCTGCCGTTTGAGGCTGTGTGAATGGGCAGCAGTTGGTGCTTTCCATGACATCGCGCAGTCAGCCGCCGATCGGCGATATCGCTGGCGATCACCGTTCCCGCAAATGCCGCTCGCGCTCCGCCAATAAATTTCGCACCTGCTTGCGCAATTTAAAATTGTCGACGGCATAGGCCAGCAACAAAATCACCAACACTGCAAAGGAGATGTAATCGCTCCACCAGTGCCACGAAGCCCACGCCAGCGCCGCGGAAATGCAACCGCACAAGAGCAGCGCGAGCTGGTCCTTCATGGCCTGCTCCAGGATTGGCGATAGAGTTTTCGCGAGTTCACTTCCGGCCGATAGATTCCGGGCCAACGAGTCAAAACACCAGCAAGCCAGGGACGATGCAAATTATTGCCGCGAGCAGACATCAGCACGTCCGATAGCGACGTACCGCCGGCCAGCGATCGCCCCGTCGCCACCGCAATGCTGCCAATAACAGCGCCGACGTAAAACGACGCACGCAAGGCACCGAGATAAAGCAGCTTTTCCAACCCAGTCCCCGCACCGACCAATTCAGCCACCGTAACCTTGGAACCATGCTGCTGGATCGCCGATAAAATCGTCGCGGCCGTGTTAATCGCGGTACCCTTGGTAGCAAACAGCGTTTCTGGACAGTCCAAGCCCAAACTGTCCATATTCTCTTTGAAGTACTTATAAAAATCAGATGCCATGATCCTCTCCTATAACATTCGACGTTATAAAAGCGTATACAAAGTATACGTTACTGGCATTGAGCCAGCGCACTTCTCTAGCGAACGGATAAAATGCAGGGATGATACCCACCCTGATTAAATGGCTGCGCCGCCTGAGCCACATCCTTGGTTTTGAGACGGCCGATTCGTTCCCGCCCGGCCACCCGTACGAGCGCACGCGCTGGAATGGCGCGTATTTCGATATCGCTTCCGATGTGAAGCCGGATGATATTGAACGCCGTTTATGTGAGGCGATCAGCAATACGCCGCTGGTATTCAGCTATATCGATAATCCGACGCCGCGCATGCAGCGCGCGCTGCTGGCGGTGCTGGAGGAACGCATGCGCAATAACCGCGGCCGCGCCACCGAACTGGCCGCGCTGCTGGTGCAGGCGTACGAGAGTCCACACATCGCCGAGATCATCCCCGGCCTGCGCAGCGTGGTCGACTCCACCCGTGGCCACGATCCCGGCGACCGTGCCCGCGCAGTGATGGCCTTCCTCGGCGCTACCCAATCACCGTTTGATGTGATTGAGATGAACTAGAAATCGTCATGGTCAGCACGCTGTTGGCGACGCTCAGCACCGCCGTACAGTCGCCGGGGATCGCCACGTTCTGGCTATGGCAGGAAAAAAATTCCGCCGGCCCCAGCTGGATGCGGTCGATCGCCGCGCTGACGCCGTTGCTAATGGTGTACGCGGAAAGCAGCAAGTCCGGCGCGGTAACGAATTTCAGCGTCACATCCTGCCCGGTATTATTCAGGAACACCGTACGCGCGGGCTTGACCGTTTTGCGCGACGGTGTTTCGGTAAAACAGATATTCATCGTCATAGCACCCGGAACAAGCCTGCAGGGCGCTCAGGGCTGTTGCGCACCATGCCGACCCGGATCGACTGCCCATCATCGACCGGCAGCGCCACCCCGCTCTGCTGGCGCAGGCTGTAACCACCATAGGCCAGGTCGCTGTCGTCGGCCAGCCAGCTGACTTTGGCCAAACCCAGCGCCAGCAGCGCCGCACAACTGGCGCCGGAGCCAACCACGCCAACCTGGTATTGGCGCTCGCCCGGCGCGGCGGCGCGAAAAGCCTGGTTGACGCCCTCGAAATAACGGCTGGCCGCGCCGTCCGCCCCGGCCGCATCCGGCACGGCAAAATAAATTACCGAGCCGGACGGCTGGGCAATCACCGACTGCGCCATTAAATAGGCTGCCGCACCATCGGCGCATCCCTGCGCCCGGCTGTAGTAGCCAAGCTGCACATCCGGCCCCTCCCACAACACGCCGATTTGCAGCCCGGCGTCGGTCAGGGCGCGCGCTTCGGCCAGCGACAAACTCTTGCCCGACTGGTGGCTGTAATGACGAATGACAAAATCTATCCCCTGCTGCTTGATCGCGATGGCGTACTGGGTCAGTTCAAAAGGTGCTTTTACGCCGGTCAAAACAGTCATTGAAACTCCGTGGTCATTGTTTAACTATTTGTAACGAGATAATGTTAGTATTTTCCTTGGAATAACTTTATCGGAGCGCCGACTATCCGGCCTTCCGAAAACCTTCCGAAACATAAGCCATTGATTAGAATAGAATTATTCGAGGCAGGATGAAGCACAAGAGTTTTCGTTTTGGCCAGTGGCGCGTCGATCCAGCCACCAATACGCTCAGCTGCGGGGTGCTCAACCGGCAGCTGGAACCGCGGGCTATGGACGTGCTGCTGTATCTTTGCCGCCACCCGCACGTGGTGATTTCGGCCGAAACGTTGCTGGAAGCCTGCTGGGGCGAGGTCTCGCCGAGCGACAACGCCATCCACAAAATCATCACCCAACTGCGCCGCGCGCTGGACGATTCAGCCACCGAACCGCGCTACATCGAAACTATCCGCAAGCGCGGCTACCGCCTGCTGGCCGAGCTCAGCTACGACGATGAAGTCAGCCAGGGCAGCTGGCTGCACGCCTCGCCCTTCCGCGGGCTGGAAGCGTTTGAAGAACAGCACGCGGCCATTTTCTTCGGCCGCAAACTCAGCGTGGACCAGCTGGTGCAAGTGGTGGTGGCACAGGCCCAGGCCGCCTGCGCGATGGTGCTGGTGCTGGGCCCGTCCGGCGCCGGCAAGACTTCGCTGGTGCAGGCCGGGCTGATCCCGGCACTGAAGAGCGGTGCCGCACCGGCCGAGTCCGGTATCGCGATCAGTGCCCACGTGCAGCTCGATTGCGCCGACATGGGCCAGTCCGGCCTGCTCGAAACGCTGGCCAGCGTGCTGCTCGATGCGGAAATCGGCGAGCGCCTGCTATTTGAAAACAGCAGCGCCGCCGCGCTGGCCCAGCGCCTGGCGCACGACTTGCCGCTGTTGATCGAGCAGCTGCAGCGCCAGCTGCCGGCCATCCAGCTGCTGCTGTTCATCGACCGCTTTGAAGCCGTGTTCAGGCTGCCGCACATTACAGATGCAGAGCGGGCCGTCTTCATCAGCGTACTGGACCAGCTGGCCCGCTGCGGCAGCGTGCAGCTGGTGCTGGCCTGCCGCAACGATTTTTATCCGCAGCTGGCGGCCTACCCGGCGCTGATGAACCTGAAATTAAGCGGCGGCCATTTCGACCTGACGCCGCCCGGCAGCGCCGACATTGCCCAGATCGTGCGCCACCCGGCGCAAGTGGCGCAACTGCGCTACACCGTCGATGAACATGGCGAAGGCCTAGACGAAGTCCTGTGCAAGGCCGCACTTTCCGGCGCCGACAGCCTGCCACTGCTGCAATACTGCCTGCAGGAGCTGTACCGCCAGCGCAGTCCGGACGGGGAACTGAGCCACGCAGCCTTCCGCGCCATGGGCGGGCTGGAAGGCGCGATCGGCGCGCGGGCCGAGCAAGTCATCTCGGCGCTGGGTCATGCGCAAATCGCGGCCCTGCCCCACGTGCTGTCGCAGCTGGTGCTGGTGGCGGAAGATGAAGCCACCATCAGCTCGCGCCGCGTGCCATGGTCGGCGCTGCGCAACGAAGCCGAAAACAAACTGGTGCAGGCGCTGGTCGACGCCCACTTGTTCGTCAGCGACTTGCAGGCCGGCGCACCGGCTTTCGGACTGGCCCATGAAGCCCTGCTGCGGCGCTGGCCGCGCGTGGTGTCGTGGATCGAGGAACACCGGCAAGCGCTGCAAGTGCGCAGCCGCATCAGCGCCCAGGCCAAGCGTTGGCAAGACAGCGGCAGCAAACGCGACATGCTGCTGCCCTCCGGCACCCAGACCAACCAGGCGCGCCAGTTGCTGGCCACGAGCGGCTTCAGCTTCACGCCGCAGGAACAGGGATTCATCCAGGCCTCGCTGCAAAGCGAGCGCCGTAGCGAGCGCATACGCCTGACCATCATGGCCGTGGTGGCTGGGCTGGCCGTACTGGCAGCTGGCCTCGGCCTCGCCGCCCGCTCGGCTCAGACCGAGGCCGAGGCGCACCGGCTGGAAGCGGAAGGTTTGATGGGCTATATGCTGGGCGAATTTGTCGACAAACTGCGTCCACTGAGCCGGCTCGACTTGCTGGATAGCATCAGCAGCCGCGCCCTGAGTTATCTTTCTGATCCGGCGCGCGTCAACGATAGCGATGCCGCCTTGGCGCAACGGGCCAAATCGCTGCAGCTGATTTCCGAGGTGCGCATCGCGCGTTCCGACTCCGCCGGGGCCAGCACCGCCTTGCTGGCCGGCCGCGCCATTTTGCAGCGCCAACTACGCACGCGGCCAGACGACCTCGCCCTGCTGAAAAGCGCTGGCGAAAATGCTTTTTGGCTGGGGCAGATTCACTATGACCGCAAGGACTGGCCCAAGGCCCAGCAGTATTTCGACGAATACCAGGTGCACGCCGACCGCCAGTCAGCCTTGTCACCCAACGATGTCAGCGGATGGATAGAGCAATCATATGCGCACAACAGCCTGGGCACGCTGGCCCTGCAGCGCAGCGACACCAAACGCGCCGCCAGCGAGTTCGCCCAATCCGTCGAACTCAAAAATCGCGCCTACCAGAAGACCCCGACCGACAAACAGCTGGCGGCCGATTTGGCCGACAGCCTGTCATGGCAGGCCAGTGCGCAAGTCCAGCTGGGCCAGCTGGTGCAGGCTGAAGCGCTGTGCGGACGCGCGCTGACGCTGCTGCAATCGCTGCATGCGGCCTACCCCAACGAGACGCTCTGGGTCAACCATCTGGCTGGCGTGTGGTCGCGGCAGTCCGAGCTCAAGCAAGCGCGCGGCGACATGGGCGGCAGCAATCACGATGCGCAGCAAGCCTACGCGCTGTTGCAAAGCATGGTTGAAAAAGACCCCAGCAATCGCATCTGGCAACGCAAGACGGCCGCAGCGGAACTACGCCTGATCGATACCGACAAGGCACAGCAACCGACACAATCGTTCAGCCGCCTCGACAAGCTGCAGCAGGTATTCGGCGAGCTCGGCAAGCTCGACCCGAAGCGGCTGAACCTGCAAGTCATGGTGGCCGTCATCCAGCAGCGCAAAGCCGCCCTGCTAATGCAGCAGCGCCGGCTGGCGCAAGCAGGCGACAGCTTGCGCGGGACGCTGGAAACACTCAAGCAACTCAACGCGGCGACGCCATCGGACATCACCATACGCGACGCCATGATCGACGCGCTGCTGCTCAATGCCGATCTGGTCGCAATGCAAAACGATCCCAAGTCGCAGGAAAACTGCGAAGCGGTGCGTACCGTTTTGCGCCCACTGGTGCAGGGCAGCGCCGATTTTCAACTGCTGGCGCCGTGGGTGAAGGCCCATGCCTGCCTGGACCAGAGCGACCAGGTCAGCCACATCAAGAAGCAACTTGACGCCATGTCCTATCACGACGCGGCTTATCTGCACTATCTTTCCACCCACCCACTTAAGAAAGCGAGTTTATGAGCACCCTTCCTGCATCAACGCCTTTCGTCAATATTTTGGTAACCGTCAAACCCAGCCTGACCGTTGGCAAACAATGGGACGTTGTGACCGCCCCTGTCGCGCCCATCATCACCGAGCACGACACCGTCATCAACTACCAGATTTTTGATAGCGGCAGCTATGACATCGTGTTTACCGGAATGACCGTCGTCCCTAACAGCAGCACTCAGCTGAGCGCGGCATCGGTGAGCGTCAGCGGCAAGCTGCTGACCTTCAGCGACGCCAACACCCAGCGCACCGACTTTAATATCACCCTCAATTTCGCACTGCGTAATGTGGTGGGCAGCGAGTTCACGCACGACCCGCAAATTACTAACAATCCACCGAGCTAAGCATCCGCCGCCGCGCTGCCGGCCTTGAGCAATAGCGCCGGCAGCGCCGAGCTGGTATAACAGCACATGCAATTCAAATCCATTCAATACAGCGGCCAACAGGCCGGCATCCGGCTGATCGTCACCGGCGCCGTGCATGGCAACGAGACTTGCGGCACCAGGGCGATCCAGCGTGTGATACAGGAACTCGACAGCGGCGCGCTACTGATCCGTCACGGCATGCTGACGCTGGTGCCGATCACCAATCCGCTGGCGTATGCCAAGGGGGAGCGCGCCGGTGAACGCAACCTGAACCGCAACCTGTTTCCGAACTCAGATCCGCAAGATTTTGAAGACCGAGTGGCCAACTGGCTGTGTCCTTTGTTAGCGCAGCATGAGGTGCTGCTCGACCTGCACTCGTTCAGCGGCAGCGGCGAGCCCTTCGTCATGGTCGGGCCGCGCGACAACGACGGTCCGTTGGAGCCGTTCAAGCATGAAGCGCAAGAGCGCGCGCTGGCGCGCCGTCTCGGCGTGCGGCGCTTTGTCGACGGCTGGCTGCGGACTTATGGCGCGGGCGTACAGCGCCGCATGAGCGGCAGCAGCGAACTGCAAACTGTGCTGCGCTACGGCGTCGGCACCACCGAATACATGCGCACCACCGGCGGCTATGCGCTGACACTCGAATGCGGCCAGCACACCGATCCGCAAGCGCCGGAGGTGGCTTACCGCGCCATCCTCAACACCCTCGCCTTCCTCGGACTGATCGATGCGCCGGCGCCCGAGCCGGTCGCGCCGAAAAAAATGGAAGCCCTCAGCATGGTCTCGGTCTACGATAAGCAAGACGCCGCCGATGCCTTCAGCCGCAACTGGGCCAGCTTCGATCCGGTTCGGCAAGGCGAAGAAATCGGCCGCCGCGTGGATGGCACGCCGGTGCTGGCCGAGTTCGATGGCCGCATCCTGTTCCCCGACAGCGAGGCCGGGGCCAACAACGAATGGTACTATCTCACCCGCGCCAATCCCTCATTCTAAAATTAAAACAAGGAGTTCTACATGCAGCTGGCTGCGCATATCGTCACCGCCATGGTGGCACTGCTTCACGTGTACATCGTTTTGCTGGAAACCGTATTGTTCAATTCGCGCGGCCGCCGCGTGTTCGGGCTGAGTAAAGAGAAAGCCGAGATCGTGCAACCGGCCATGTCCAACCAAGGCTGCTACAACGGCTTCCTGGTGGCTGCACTGGTGATCGGCCTGGCGCATCCGGATGCGGCAATTGGCTCGGCCTTCACCGTCTTCGGCCTGGCTTGCGTGGCCGTGGCCGGCGTGTGGGGCGGCGTGACCGTCAAGCGCTCGATCCTGCTGATTCAAACCCTGCCAGCGGTGATCGGCCTGGCGCTGCACTTCGCCGCCTGAGCATGCAAACCAAATTCAACTGGATCTTGCTGGCCTGCGCTGCGGCCGGGCTGGTGGTCACCGGCTACAAGGAAATCAACAGCAAGCCGCAGCCGCATGCCGTCGACAGCACCTCCTGCACGCCGGACGCCATCAAAAGCATCGACAGCATCACCGAGCGCGCCATCCAATCTTCCAAGTGCGCGCAGCTCGGCAAATAGTGCTACTTTCGTAGGCTCGGCAGCGTGATGGTGGGCGCTGGCGTGGCGGTGGTTTCGGCAGCGGGTTTGGCGCCGGTACCGCGCAGGGCCAGCAGCCAGCCGACACCGTCGAACCAGAATGGCGATCCGAGCGAGGCGGCGAAGGCGGTGGCAATCCAGCCTAGTGCGGCAAAGAACAGCGCAATGCTGATGGCGGAAAAGCCGCTGACATGTTCAAAGCGTGCCGAGGGCCAGCCGATGGGCAGCGCCTGCAGCACCTGCGCTTGCGCCTTGGCTTGTTTGGTCTGGTCCAGTGGCGTGGCTTCTGCTGCCGGTGCGGCTGCGGGCGTGGCGGCTTCGGCTTTCTGCACCAACTGTGCCGTCAGCGCGGCGTCGTTCCACAAGCGCTGCGACAATTGCAGTGCGTCGATGTTCATCGCACACGCATAAAACAATCCCACTAAAAACAGCACGAACTGCGAGCGCCGCTTGTACCAGCCACTGATGCGCTCCATCACGGTGTCGTACCACAGGCGCACGGCGTTCTCCAGCGCCGCCGCATCATTCGGTCCTTCGCCCATGATGGCCAGCAGCGTGCGCGTCAAGCCGTCGTTGCCGACGCTGGTGAGCAGCGCCAGCGCAGTTTGCTCCTTACCGTATTTGGACGTCAGCGTGGACACAAAAGCCCGCGCAAAAATAGCCGATGGAATGTAGGACGGCATGCGCCCTTGCTGCGCCATGCCGGTAATCAGCGGATGCTGCATCACTTGCGCCGTCAGCGACTGGGCGTCCAGCTTTTGCAGGCCGAAGCCGCCCTCGATCCGCAACAGCCGCAGCAGCGACGGCCACACGCCGCGCAGCCTGGGCCGCGCCGCCGATTCGTGCAGCAGCGTCAGCACGCCGTCCAGCAGCACCTTGGCGCGCGTCTGGAACAGCGAGGCGATGGCTTCCCGCGTAGCGCTGCACAGCAGGCTCACGGCCAGGAAAGTGTAGGACAGGCCCACTGCCACATCCAGGTAATGACTCGACATACCGCCCTCGTTAGATTTCCAACAATGTTCCCATAACATAAAGGATTTTTCGGCCGCCAGCACGTTTTTCTTTTATATCGTAAGATGGCGATATTGAAATCGGAAAAACACGATACATATAGGTAATCATGGACATCGACGCCATCCACAAAGCTCTCGCCAACCCGATGCGACGCCAGATTCTGGCGTGGCTGAAGGAGCCGGACGTGTTCTTCTCGGACCAGCAGCATCCGCTGAACCTGGGAGTGTGCGCCGGCATGATAGACCGGCGCGCCGGCCTGTCGCAGTCGACGATGTCAGCCCACCTGGCCGTACTGGTCAAGGCCGGGCTGGTGACGTCGCAGCGCGTCGGCCAGTGGAACTACTTTAAACGCGACGAAGAAGTCATCAAGGCTTTCGTCGACCAAATGCAACTTTAAGGAACTCAATCATGCCAACCTTGTTCGACCCGATCACCATTGGTGCCCTCACCCTGAAAAACCGCGTTGTCATGGCGCCGCTGACCCGTGCCCGCGCCATTGGCGGCGGCCGCGTGCCGAACGCGCTGATGGCCAAGTACTACGAACAGCGCGCCAGCGCCGGCCTGATCCTGAGCGAAGCTACCGCCGTGACTCCGCAAGGCGTGGGCTATGCCGACACCCCGGGCCTGTGGTCGGACGAACAGGTGGAAGGCTGGAAGCAAGTCACCGCTGCCGTGCACGCCAAGGGCGGCCTGATCTTCGCCCAGCTGTGGCACGTGGGCCGTATTTCGGACCCAAGCTTCCTGAACGGCGAAGCACCAGTATCGTCCAGCGCGATTGCCGCTGAAGGCCACGTCAGCCTGCTGCGTCCGCAACGCGCCTATCCTGTGCCGCGCGCGCTGGAAACCTCGGAAATCGCCGGTGTGGTCGCTGCCTACAAAAAGGCTGCTGAAAACGCCAAGAAAGCCGGCTTCGACGGCGTGCAAATTCACGGCGCCAATGGCTACCTGCTGGACCAGTTCCTGCAATCGAAAACCAACCAGCGCACCGACCAGTACGGCGGCCCGATCGAAAACCGCGCCCGCCTGCTGCTGGAAGTGACGGATGCCGCGATTGAAGTATGGGGCGCAGACCGCGTCGGCATGCACTTGGCGCCACGCCGCGATTCGCACGACATGGGCGACGCCAACCCGGCCGAAACCTTCGGCTACGTGGCGCGCGAGCTGGGCAAGCGCAAGATTGCTTTCATCGCCGCGCGTGAAGCGGTGGGCGAAGACAGCCTGGGCCCGCTGCTGAAGAAGGAATTCGGCGGCATCTTCATCGCCAACGAGAAGATGGACAAGGTTGTAGCGCAGGACGTGCTGGATAGCGGCCATGCTGACGCCATCGCCTTCGGCAAGGACTACATCTCCAACCCGGACCTGGTGGAACGCCTGCAAGCAGACGCTCCACTGAACGCCTGGAAAGCGGAAACCTTCTACGGCGCGACCGAAGTAGGCTACACCGACTACCCAGCTTTGGCTTAAGCCTTTAGCGTAGTTAGCGCGGTTGCGTGTACGTCACTGGGACGAACACGTAACCGCCCTTGCCGTTGGTCCGCACATGGCCCAGCGCAGGGAAGGAAAGATGCGGCGCGCCGATCAGGTAACCATCCTTGGCTGCCGCCGCAAACGCTTCCTTGCGTTCGGCAATCGCAATCTTGCTGTCCGTATCGAACTGGATGCCCACGCCCGGATCGTCAAACTGTACCGCCTGCACGTGCAGCAGGTCGCCCAGCAGCACCAGCTTCTGTCCTTTGCTCTCCACCACATAGGTGATGTGGCCCGGCGTATGCCCGCCATTGAAGTACGACTTAATCCCCGGCACCAGCTCGCTGTTGGCCACGATAGGCTGGAACTTGCCCGCCTTGACGTAGGGATTGATCGACACCATCGGTCCCTGGAAATTATCCTTGGCGTCTGCCGAAGCCTTGTCCAGATTGGCCTGGTTCAGATAGTAGTCCGCATCCAGCTTACCAGCCCGCACCACCGCATTCGGGAACACCCGCTGCTCGTTCGAGGCCAGCCCGCCGACGTGGTCGCCGTGCATATGGCTGATGTAAATCTCGTCCACCTGCTCCGGCTTGTAGCCGGCCGCTTTCAGATTGCCGACCAGTTGGCCCAGTGTCGGGCCGAACAGGCTGGCGGCACCGGTATCGATCAGCACCAGCTTGCTGCCGGTATTAATCAGAAAGCCATTGACCGACGTTTGCAGCGGGCTGCTCTGGAACGATTTGGCCAGCGCCGCATTGGTCTTCTCGGCCGGCTGTTTGAGCAGCTTCTCGACAGGCAGGTCCAGCGTGCCATCGTTCAGCACCGTGATTTCAAAGTCGCCCAGCGTGGTGCGATAAAAGCCCGGGGCCTGGAAGCGCGCCATCGGCGCGGCCGCCTGCGCCGTGGTGGCCGCAGCCAACAGCGCTGCAATGACAGTCAAAGTACGTTTGCTCATGACTCCCCTATTTTGAAAATTATCAGGAGCACTACAATACCGCAAATACAAGAATTCCGTCAGAACGTGACCGGCAAGCGGAACGACAGTTGCACGTCCGGCGTATCACGCGTCAACCCGGCGCCCACCGCGATGTTGAGTGTGCGCTTGTCGCTGATCCTGTATGAGAAACCGGTCAGCAGCGTGCCCAGTTGCGTGCGTACCGAACCCGCCACAGGCACGCCGTTCTGCTTGGTGCGCGCGATGGAGCTGTGGTCGTAGCCAAAGCTGATCAGCGCCCTGTCGTTCAGCGCCAGGCCGACCCCGAAGTTAAAGCCGATCACACCGCCCGGCGCGATTGCCCCCAGCGGTTCCAACTCGCCGCCCAGCACCTGCCGGTTGACGTTGTCGCGCTTGAAGTTATGCAGGTAGCTCACAGTACCGAACAGGATAGCCGGATCGCTGGCGTACAGCCACGTCAAACTCGGTTGCAGCGCGTAGAAGCCGGAGCCGGTCGGCAGCTCCAGCGGCAGCCCGGTGCCAGTGGCGTCAGGGCCGACGCAACGCTTGGTGCAATCGGTTACCACGCTGAACGGATCGGTGCCGGTACGCGATTTGAAACGCAGCCCGGCGACGTAATAAGGCTTGTCCGCGCCGCCCTCGTTCAGCTGGTAGCGCAAGGCCAGCTCTGCATCGCCGACACCGCGCCCGCTGGTCTCGAACACGCGGTCAACGCCGGTGCCGGTGAACAGCTCGCGGCTAACGGTGGAATCGGAGCGGTACACATACGGCACCCTGAATTCCAGCTCGGCGCGGTTGCTCAGGCCGTAACGCGCCGTCAGCGCTGCCGTAGTCGTATTGCGCTTGACCTCGCGCACGTCGACCAAGCCAATCAGCAGCGCCGGAATGATGGTGTACCCCACCAGCACCACGCGGTTGCTGGACGAATAGCCAAACTGCATCGATGGCTCCAGCACGATTTTGCCGCGTGGCGTCAGCACGCCCGGCTGCTCGAACAGCGGCGCCACGGCTGGCGGACGGCCATCCTGCTGCGGCGGGTTGCCCACTGGGTCTGGTTCAGCCACGGCGATTCTACTGGCCAGCATCGCTGCGGTCAGCCATATTGCTTTTGCTTGCATGTGCATCCCCCTATTTGCCGACTGCGCTATTCAAGGCTTCACGCAGGCTGCTTTCAAAGTTAACGGCCTTCAGCAGCGCCAGATTCGCGACCGTGGTGTTGATCGTGGTCTGGGTGCGGATAGCCTGGTCGTTGAGACTGTTCTGCACCAGCACGGCGGCCATTGCATCGCTGGCCATCAGTGCATCCGCAGCGCTCAACTGTGTCATATCGGGGATGGAAAAATGGGTACTCGCTACAACAGTGCCATTGATCGAAACCAAACGTTCGACACCTAATGACACCAGCATGCCGTTGCCGACATCGAAACCGCCGCGCGCCTCGTCCAGCTGGCTGTCCTCGACCGCGTTCCAGCCGTCGGTGGGGTCGGCCTGCGCCGCAACGGTGGCGCAGGCCAGCAGCATAATCGATAACATCTTGCGCATGGCGGTACCGCCTTTCAGAAATTGCCGCTGCCGTTTTTCGGCAGCGTGATATCGGTCAGGCTGGCACGATTGACGGCCTCGCCCAATGGCGCGCGCGGCGCTACGTTCCAATCGCTGGCCTGGTTGAAGAGTGGTTTGCCGTTCCAGTTGTGGATCACGAACAGCAGGCGGTCCGGCCATGCGGCCTCGAACGCGTCACGCCGCATGGCGCGTGTGCCGCCGGCCGGATCGCCGATCAGCACGCGCTGTTGGTCCACCCCTTTGATAACGACAAAATGGAGATAGCCGTTTTCCACCAGCCGCACGATGGCGGGAAAGCCCGCCGCCGACAGCTTGTCCAGCGGCTGCACATAGCCGTCAGCGATAAAGCCGCGCTGCGCCAGGTAGCGCTTCATGTCCAGCAGCGAAAAGCCTTCGTGCTGGATCTTCTGCTGCTCGCCCTGCGCGTACATGGCGTTGAACACCTGCTCTTCCGAGACCGGCGTGTTGTAGTGATAGCTGAGTAGCGTCGCCACCGCCGCCGAACCGCAGCTGAAATCAAACTGCTGGTGCACAGTGGAGCGGAAGCGCGCTTCCTTCAAGCTAGTGACGTGCAAGGTGTAGCTGCCATTCGGCACGGGCAGCTCGGCAGCGTGGGCACTACACGCCAGCATCAACAAGGCGATGATCTTCATTGCATTTGAATGTTGATGATGGTGGCGTTTTGTATCAGCACGTTGGAGCCGGAATTCTGTATCGCCACCGGCAAGCCGGATGCATTGCTGAATGCCCCGCTGCTGATGGTGTTGGCGCCGCTGACAACGTCCGACGCACTATTCTGCGTGACCGTGCCGTTCACGCGCATCTCGTTGGACACCGTATCCGTACCGGCGTGCAGTGTGGCGAGTTTTTCATCCGTTACCGGCTCGCTGTCGAAAGCCAGCATCAAGGCGACGATGGTGGAAGCGATGAGCATACCTGTCCTCCCTTTCAAGAAGGCGGGACGCAAGCGTCCCGCCCTTTTATTAGTGACCCAGGGTCAGGTTGGATTGCACATTCACGCTTTGCTGGATCAGCGACGACATGCCGCTGTTCTGCGCCGCAGCCATGATGCCCGCCGCCGACTGGCCGACGCTGGTCATGGTGTTGGACAGGTTGAAGGTGCCAGCATCCACCGACAGCGCACCACTCGCACCGCCAGTACCACCAGCACCATTGCCGCCGGTAGCCATGCCTCCCGTGTTAGCGCCCGTAGCCCCGCCTGCGCCGCTACTACCGCCTCCTCCTGCGCCGCCCGCCGCACCAGCGCCACCGGTGGCGCTGCCGTTGCTTGGGTTGCCGTTGCTGGCCGTGCCACCAGTGCCGGAAGCGCCAGCACCGCCACTGGCGCCGGCTGCGCCGTTGGCCGATGCCGCACCGGTATCGCCTGCGCTGGCACCGCCGCCAGCACCACCGCCGCCGCCACCGTTACCGCCAGAAGTCCCGCCCACATACGGCGAGCCATTGGAAGCGCTGCCGTTGCTGGCGCTACCGCCGGCACTACCGGCGCCACCCGAGCCGCCATAAGCCTCGCCGCCCGAGCCGCCGTTGGACACCGCCCGGCCGCCGCGAGCATTACCACCCACCCCACCTGCTGCCGCGCCGCCAGTGCTGCTGCCGTTGTTCTCCACGTAATTGCCGATACCGCTGACGGTGTTGCCGCCGACCGTACCGTTCAGCGTGCTGGTGGCATTGGCGCTGGTGGTGTTGTACGAATTGCTGAACGCCGACGTGGCCGTGCCGCCGTTATTGGCCGCCACGCCTGCCAGCGCGTTGGACGTCGCCGCTCCGCTGCTGTTGTTATTACTGTTCGCGTTCTTGGTGCTGCTGTCCAGCGAGGCACTGGAACTATCGTTGGCACTGGCGCCGGTACCGTTCTGTGTGGTCGCCGTCTGCGCGTAAGCCTGCGTGAAAGCCAATGCGATGACCGCGCCGATTAGAGTTTTTTTCATAGCTGCTCCTACCTTACAGTTTGAGGGATGGGACCGGGGAACCTATCCCCGGTCTTACTTCTTTCGCAAACTTGGTGCCACCGGCGGCAAGGTCTTGATCTGCAAGGACTATCGGGCAGCAGCAGCGCTGATGCAGCCGTCGTGCTGCTGCGATTCGTCACGCGCATGTGACAGCGCGCCGTTCATTCACTCTGGCCGCCGGTGTAACCTGCACGCGACGACGCCGGTATCCCATGCTTGGCCAGCAGGCGGTAAAGCGTCATGCGCGAGACGCCGAGGTCGCGCGCAGCCAGCGTAATATTGCGGCCGGCGCGCAGCAAGCTGGCATCGATGGCGTCGCGCTCGGCGCGGATACGGGCGTCGTCCAGTTGTAGCGGTGCGGACGCCGCCGCCGCGCCCAAGCCAAGATCTAGCGGCTGGATCAGGCGGCCTTCCGCCATCACCATGGCGCGGCGCACGCGGTTAATCAGCTCGCGCACATTGCCGGGCCAGTCGTAATCGCGGATCGCTTGCGCGGCACCGCTGCTGAAGCCGCGCACGCGCGGCGCGCGCTCGCTGGCGAAGGCATGGAAAAAATGTTCGGCCAGCGGCAGCAAGTCGTCGCGCCGCTCGCGCAGCGGCGGCACATCCAGCGCCAGCACGTTGAGGCGGTAGTACAAATCTTCGCGGAAGGCGCCGCGCTGCACAGCCTGCGCCAGGTTGACGTGGGAAGCGGCGATCACGCGCGCATCGACCGCTATGCTGCGCGTGCCGCCGACGCGGTAGATGGTCTTCTCCTGCAGGAAGCGCAGCAGATTGGCTTGCAGCTCCATCGGCAAATCGCCGATTTCATCGAGGAAGATAGAGCCGCCCTGCGCGCTTTCGATCAGGCCGCGCTTGTCGCGCGCCGCCCCGGTAAAAGCACCGCGCTCGTGGCCGAACAATTCCGATTGAATCAGCGAAGCCGGAATCGCGCCGCAGTTGATGGGCACGAATGGTCCCTTGCGGCGCGGCGAATGCGCATGCACGGCTTGCGCCGCCAGTTCCTTGCCGCTGCCACTCTCGCCCCAAATCAGCACCGGCGCGCTGGCTGAGGCCACTTTCACCACTTGCCGCCGCAAACGCAGGATGGCGCTGCTTTGGCCAGTCAGCGTGGCATCGTCACGCGCGCGTGGTGGTGAGGCGTCGTGGCGCAAAGCCACCATGCCAAACGCGTGCCCCAGTGCATGGCGCAGCCGCTCACTGTCCGCCGGTGCGGTGTGATAATCAATGCAGTGGTCCCGCACCAGTTGGCGCCACACGGGCAGATCCAGCGCAGCAGGCGGCAGCACGACAATCCAGTGCAAGTCCCAGTGATCGAGGAGGAAGGCATGCAACTCTTCGCTGCGGTCTGTCTCCTGCACTATTAATAGGCCGACGGCGCACGGCTGCGCCTTGTAATGACGGCGCGCTTCGGCCGGCGTGGCTGCTTGTATCAGTTCCCAGTCCGCCGGCAGACGCGGTACGCCGACGCCCACGCAGAGTATCGATTTCGTCGTCATGCATATTGGACGGGAAATGATGAGAAAAGTTCAAGCTTGTGCCACCGGCGAGGCCAATATAGAATGCGCGCTGCTTTTTTGAACAGGTGAATAACAACCTGTCAATACTTCAAATAGATTAAAAAAACGGGATGTAGAGAGATGAATGAATTTGAAATGAAGGTAGCAGCCCTGCCAGGTTGGCGCCAGCGCACGGCGCTGCGCGTGCTGAAGCTGTTCGGCTGGCGCATGCTGTACCGTCCCCTGCCCGGCCCGCGCGGCATCGCGGTGGTCTATCCGCACACCACAAATTGGGATTTCCTGATCGGCCTGTTCGGCAAGTGGGCGCTGAACCTGCCGTTCCGCTGGCTGGCCAAGGACTCGCTGTTCAAGTCGCCGCTGGGTGGCTGGTTCCGCTATCTCGGTGGTGAACCGGTCGACCGCAGCGCGCCGCAAGGCATGATACGCGCGCAGGCCGAACGCATGAACGCCGCTGAATGGTACTGGGTCGGCATCACGCCGGAAGCCACGCGCGGCTATCGCCCGCACTGGAAGAGCGGCTTCTATCACCTGGCGTTAGAAGCCAAGGTGCCGCTGTGCCTCGTGTACATTGATTATCCGAACAAGACGCTGGGCCTGGTGGACCACCTGTACCTGACCGGCGACCAGGAAGCCGATATGGCTGCCATCCGCGCCGTGTATGAAGGCCATCGCGGCCTGCATCCGGAAAACGAAGCGCCCATCGTGCTGCAGGAACGCCGCAGCGACGAGCGCAAGTAAGTCCTCTTAAGCCGTCGCCGCCAGCATCACGCCGGTGGCGGCGATTGCCGCACCCGAGGCCTTCACGGCCAGCGCCGGGCTGACGCGGCCCAGCAGCTTCCCACCGTAGACCAGCAGCGCGCTTGCCACCAACAGGCCGACGGCGCTTGCCGCTTGCGGCAGTTCGTGACCGTGCGCGTTACCATGCAGGAGCGCGAACACGCCGACCATCACCGTGCTGGCTGCAGCCGGCAGGCGTACCGCTACTGCCAGCAATACCCCCATCAACGCCACCGTCAGGGCGATGCCGGTTTCCAGTCCCGGTACCGTGAAGCCGGCCGCGCCGGTTGCCACGCCCACCAGCAGCATGCCGATGAAGGTAGCCGGCAGCCATTTGGCGTTCGGCTGGCGTACGCTCCATGCGCCCACGGCCAGCATCGCCAGCAAGTGATCGAGGCCGGTGAATGGATGCGCGAAGCCGGACAGGAAGCCATGCGAATGCGCACCAGTGCCGGTGTGGGCAAAGGCGGCGGTGCTGACCAAGGCCAAAGTCAGGGCGGCGATTTTTTTCATGTTTGCTCCTTAGTGTGGGGTTTGGCCCAGCAGGCCTTGTTCGCGTATGAAGTCGATAACCTTGGTCACGCCTTCGCCGCTACGCAGGTTGGTGAAGATGAACGGACGGCTGCCGCGCTGCTGCTTGGCGTCGCGCGCCATGATGTCGAGGTCTGCGCCCACGTGCGGTGCCAGGTCGGTCTTGTTGATGATCAGGAGGTCGGAGCGCGTGATGCCTGGACCGCCCTTGCGCGGAATCTTCTCGCCGCCGGCGACGTCGATCACGTAGATGGTCAGGTCGGACAGCTCCGGGCTGAAAGTGGCGGCCAGGTTGTCACCGCCCGATTCCACCAGGATCAGGTCCAGGTTCGGGAAGTCAGCCTGCATACGGGCGATAGCTTCCAGATTGATGGAGGCGTCTTCGCGGATGGCCGTGTGCGGGCAGCCGCCGGTTTCCACGCCCATCAGACGCTCGGCCGGCAGCGCGTCGGCGCGCAGCAAGATCTCCATGTCTTCCTTGGTGTAGATGTCGTTGGTGATGACGGCCATGTCGAAGTGATCGCGCATGCCCTTGCACAGCATTTCGCACAATGCGGTCTTGCCCGAGCCTACGGGGCCGCCGATGCCGACGCGGAGAGGATTGGAGGTATTCATATTTATTCTTTCACGATCTGTATAAACGACTGTATTGAACTTCGTGCTGCATGGAGAGGAGCGACAGGCCCGGCGCCCAGTTGCACATGTCGTCATCGCTGACGGCTTGCGCGTGGCGGGCGGCGGCTTCGATATCTTCACGCAGCGACAGCAGCATGCGCTGGCCGGCCACCTGCCCCAGTGGCACCGACTTCACGCACACCAGCACCTGGTTCTCGGCCCATGCGAACAGCATGGCCAGCAGCGCTTCGGTGTGCGGAATCTCCAGCGCGGCGACAGCGCAGGCGAAAGCGGTTGGCAATGCGACTTCAGATTCCGCCTGCAACTGCGCCAGCATGCCGGCATCGGTAATGCCCAGCTCCGCCACCAGCTTAGTGAGCGAGTAGCCCATCTGGATGGTCTCGGCGCGGAATTCTGCGCTGTCGCGCGAAGCGATGAATTTTTCGCTCCAATCGCTGACCGCGCGCCAATCACGCGCCGACCAGGCCTGCATCAAGCGCCAGGCGATGGGAGCTTCCCATTGCGCGACCACTTCATGCAAATGGCGGGCGATCCACGCACGCGCGGTGTCGGCGTTGTGTACCGTGCCGTTTTCCAGCGCCGCTTCCAACCCTTGCGAATAGCTGTACGCGCCAATCGGCAAAGCAGGACTGGCGAATTGCAGGAGGTTGAGCAGCGCGGCAGCTTGCATTATTTGGCGTCGCCCGGGCGATGGATTTTCTGGCGCAGCGGGATCGGCGCGAGCGGACCATGGCCGTGGTCATGATGGTGACCGTGACCGCCGCCGTACGCGCCGGACTCCGGCTCGAATGCAGCCGATTCTTCCGCTACCGTCGCGCCCAGGCCAAGCAGCATTTCCTTCAGCACCGCATCGGCGCGGATGCGCAGGAAGCCGTCGCCCACCTGCGCCTGCGTGTGGCGGTTCCCGAGATGGAAAGCGCAACGCAGCAGCGCATGCGCATCGGCGCAGGTGACTTTGTAGGTCGGTTCCGGCGCAGCGACCACGCGCACCACGCGCTGGTCTTCGCCGGTCAGCAGGTCGCCGTCACGCAGCACGGTGCCGCGCACGGTGAACACGGCCACGTCTTCGCCGTTATCCAGCGTGGCGCGCAGGCGGCATTTCTCGCGCAGTTCATAAGGCAGCACCAGCTGCGCGGCGATCGCATCGGCTTGCGAGATTTTGGTATGAAGTGTTAGCATAATCAGTCAGCAAAATCAGAACAGGAAATAGCGCTGCGCCATCGGCAGGACGGAAGCTGGTTCGCAGACCAGCAGTTCGCCATTGGCGCGCACTTCATAAGTTTCGGGATTGACGTCCATCTTCGGCGCCAATGAGTTGTGGATCATGTCCGACTTGCGCAGCGCGCGCATGCCCTTGGCCACGATCAGCGTTTTATTCAGCTTCAGTTGATCACCGATACCAGCGTCGTACGCAGCCTGCGACACGAAGGTGAACGACTTCTTCAAACCGCCGCCGTAGGAGCCAAACATCGGGCGGTAATGCACCGGTTGCGGCGTTGGAATCGAGGCATTCGGATCGCCCATCAAAGCCGCCGCGATCATGCCGCCTTTCAGAATAGTTTGTGGCTTGACGCCGAAGAAGGCCGGCTTCCACAGCACCAGGTCAGCGATCTTGCCCACTTCCACCGAGCCCACCGCATGCGCGATACCGTGCGTGATGGCCGGATTGATGGTGTACTTGGCGATATAACGCTTGACTCGGAAGTTATCGGCGCGCGAGGAATCCGGCGCCAGCGGTCCGCGCTGCACCTTCATCTTGTGCGCCGTTTGCCAGGTGCGCAGGATGACTTCACCGACGCGGCCCATGGCCTGCGAGTCGGACGACATCATCGAAATCGCGCCGATGTCGTGCAGGATATCTTCCGCCGCAATGGTCTCGCGGCGGATGCGCGATTCGGCAAACGCCACGTCCTCGGTGATGGCGGCATCGAGGTGATGGCAGACCATCAGCATATCCAGATGCTCGTCCAGTGTATTGATCGTGTACGGCCGCGTAGGATTGGTCGACGACGGCAGCACATTCGATTCGCCCACCGCCGCAATGATGTCCGGTGCATGGCCGCCGCCCGCGCCTTCGGTGTGGAAGGTGTGGATGGTGCGGTCCTTGAACGCGGCCAGCGTGTCCGCCAGATAGCCGCCTTCGTTCAGCGTATCGCTGTGGATGGCGACCTGGATGTCCATGTTGTCGGCTACCGTCAGGCAGTTGTCGATGGCGGCCGGTGTACTGCCCCAGTCTTCGTGCAGCTTGAGGCCAATGGCGCCGGCGAGGATTTGCTCTTCCAGCGGCGCCGGCAAACTGACGTTGCCCTTGCCGAGAAAACCGAGGTTCATCGGAAACGCATCGGCCGCCTGCAGCATCGAATGCAAATGCCACGGCCCCGGCGTGCAGGTAGTGGCCGAAGTGCCGGCCGACGGACCAGTGCCGCCGCCGATCATGGTGGTCACGCCGCTCATCAGCGCTTCCTCGATCTGCTGCGGGCAGATGAAATGGATGTGCGTGTCGACGCCGCCGGCGGTGACGATCATGCCCTCGCCGGCGATGATTTCAGTTGCACCGCCAATCGCCATCGTCACGTGCGACTGGATGTCCGGATTGCCGGCCTTGCCGATGGCGGCGATCATGCCGTTTTTCAGGCCGATGTCCGCCTTGACGATGCCCCAGTGGTCAACGATCACCGCGTTGGTAATCACCGTGTCCATCACATCGGCGGCCACGCGCTGCGACTGGCCCATGCCGTCGCGGATCACCTTGCCGCCGCCGAATTTCACTTCCTCGCCATAGGTGGCGTAGTCCTTCTCGATTTCGATAAACAGTTCCGTATCGGCCAAACGGATGCGGTCACCGGTGGTGGGACCGAACATCTCCGCATAGGCGCGGCGCGAGATTGTAGCCATGAGAACCTTTACTCTTTGGGTGGTTTGGAAGCCAGCTTGCCCATTACTTTGCCGTTGAAGCCATAGACTTCCTGGTCACCGTCCAGCTTCACCAGTTCCACGGTGCGCTGCTGGCCCGGCTCGAAGCGTACGGCGGTGCCGGCGGCGATATTCAGGCGCATGCCATAAGCCTTCCAGCGTTCCAGCTTGAGCACGGAGTTGACTTCAAAAAAATGAAAATGCGAGCCGATTTGCACCGGGCGGTCGCCCTGGTTGGTGACAACGACGGTGACGGTTTCGCGCCCCACGTTCAGACCGATCTCGCCCTCTTCAAGCTTGTATTCACCTGGGATCATGATGAACTCCTTTATGGGATGGGATTGTGGACAGTCACAAGCTTGCTCCCATCGGGGAACGTCGCTTCGACCTGGATGTCAGGGATCATTTCGGGGATACCCTCCATGACGTCGGCGCGCGTGAGTATGCGCGTGCCGTCGGACATCAGTTCTGCGACAGTTTTGCCGTCGCGGGCACCTTCCATGATGGCGCAGGTAATCAGCGCCACCGCTTCCGGGTAGTTCAACTTCAGGCCACGGGCAAGGCGGCGTTCAGCCACTATGCCTGCGGTAAAAATCAACAGCTTGTCTTTTTCGCGTGGAGTCAGGTCCATGTGATGTTCTTTCTCAGGTTTGCCAGATGCGCGGCGTGACGGCCTCGCGTCCCAGCAGGTGCGGGCGGATGCGGCGCCAGACGGCCAGCATCAGGCGGCGCGCGGTTTCGCTGTCGTCGCCGAGGTGGCGCGCCACCAGTACGCCCTTGGTTTGCGTGACGCCGAAAACATGCTCGCCATCGGCGGCAATGTCGGCGCGGATTTGAGCCAATAAGTCATTCAGCACAGCGGCAGGCAGCGGCTTGCCAGCGGCGATCAGCGTGGCGCACACGGTGCGGCCGTTGAGCGCCAGCGGGCTGTCGAGACGCCCGCCGAGCATGTCGCCCTGCTCCCACCAAATCAGCTTGCCTTCGCGGCGGATGCTGCTGCGCTGGCGGATGCGGCCACTATTAAATACTTCGCCCGAGCCGCGCCGTCCCATACAGAGGATTTCGCAGCCGAGGAAGGTGGCGCCAGCGGCCAGTTCTATATGCTGGTCCAGCACCACGTTAGCGGTATCAAAGAAGATAGTCTCTTGCGGCAGCCATTCCAGCGCGGCGTCCCGGTTCACATGCAGGTGCACGGCCTGGTGCGACACCTTGCCGTTGGCCTGATACCACTTGGCCGCGCCGGGTGTGGTGATGAAAGCGTGGGCCTTGTCGCCGACGCCGATATCGATCTCCAGCTGATCGCCGCCGACCACGCCGCCGGGCGGATGGACGATGATGGCCTGGCACACCTTGTTATCTTCCGGGTAGAGCGCCTTCTGCACACGCAGCGGGCCGTAGTGGAGCTTATTGAATAGCCGCGTGGTGCCGGCATCATCTGCAAAACCGAGGGTGAGACTGGCCTGCCAGGCACTGTGGCGGGTGCTGGCGGCGTAGTCGCGCGGTGCGGTGCAGTCGGGCATAAAGTCGAACAAAATAAATAATGTTCTTCTTATGCAATCACCGTGCCAGCCAAACAGCCAGCTACCTGCTACACCACGCACCAACATATGGCAAAACGCACCAACTCAGTGCGTGCAACTCGCCGTCTCTGGAAAACCAAACTTTTTCGCCGCTGGCAAAATCTGGCTGTTGTAAAAAAGTGCCGTGCAGCAAAAATATTTTAGGTTTTCTACGCGCCCAAAAGTTTCTCCACTTTTGACAAAAGCAGCGTTTTTTTGATTAGGGAATAATTGAATCCATTGAGGCGTGGAAACAAAAGTTGTTTTGAGCACGCTAACCAAATTAACCCAACGGAGGCTATCATGATCAGCAAGACCCTTTCCCGTGCAGCACTGGCTACGGCACTCGGCATCACCATGCTGCCGCTGTTGAGCGGCGCGGCTGTGTACAGCAACGGCAGCAAGACCGTCACCTTTGACGTCACGCTGACCATCATTGCCGACTGCACCATCGCCGCCAGCAACCTGAACTTCGGCTCCTCGCAAGGCGTGCTGGCAACTACCGTCAACGCCACCACCTCACTGAACGTCACCTGCACCAACACCACGCCATACAACGTTGGCCTGAACGCCGGCACCGGCACCGGCTCCACCACTGCCGCACGACTGATGAGCGGCACCGGCGCCAACACCAGCACCGTGTCCTACACGCTGAAACAAACCAGCGGCGGCTCCAACTGGGGTAACACGCAAGGCACCGACACCGTTTCCGGCACCGGCTCCGGTTCGTCGCAAGCCCTGACCGTATTCGGCAACATCCCAGTCCAATCGACGCCGCAACCAGATGCCTACAAATCGACGATCACCGCGACCGTCTATTTCTAATCGTTGTAAGTCTTTCCGCATCTGCCTTAAAACCAGGCTGGATGACGCGACCAGAATTTCCTTCCAGCGCCCAAGCCCGCGCTAAATCTCCCCCTGTTTCAAATCGTACTGCCCCAGAACCGCAGACAGCATTCGCCCAACGACTATCCGGCCACACTTGGAGAACATCATGCTGCACCGTCTTCTGAACCGTACTACCGCCATCGCCACCATGATCGCCCTGCTGCCACTGACCGGCGGCGCCGCCGTCTACAGCAACGGTAGCAAGACCACGACTTTCGACGTGACGGTGACCATCATCGCGGACTGCACGATTTCCGCCAATCCACTGGATTTCGGTTCCTCGCAAGGCGTGCTGTCGTCAGCGCTCAACGTCAACTCGTCGCTACTAGTCACCTGCACCAACACTACCCCGTACAACGTCGGCCTGAGCGCCGGCACCGGCACCGGTTCGACCGCTAGCGCGCGCCTCATGAGCGGCACCGGCGCCAACACCAGCACCGTGGCCTTTAACCTGAACCAAACCGCCGGCGGCGGCAACTGGGGCAACACCCAAGGCACCGATACCCGTTCGAGCACCGGCACCGGCAGCGCGCAAACCCTGACCGTGTACGGCGTGGTGCCGGCACAAGCAACGCCACAGCCGGACGCCTACAAATCCACCATCACCGCCACCGTCTACTTCTGATTATTGAAACCAGCGCAAGGGAGCTTTGATCCCGGCACTCTTGGTGCGCACAAGCACCGTCCCCATACTGTCTGCTCATGAAATTGAAACGGAGCAGAACATGAAAGTATTCGTCACCGGCGCGGCCGGTTTTATCGGTAGTTCGATTGCGGCGGGTCTGGTCAAGGCCGGCCATGAAGTCGTTGGCCTGGTGCGCAAGCCGGAGCAGCTGGAAGAAGTGAAAAAAATCGGCGTGACCGGCGTACTGGGCACGCTCACCGACCGCGAACTGCTGATCGCCCGGGCGCAGGCAGCGGATGCCGTCATCAACGCCGCCAGCAGCGACAACCGCGCAGCGGTAGAAGCCTTTGTCGACGCACTGGCCGGCAGCGGCAAAGTATTCCTGCATACCAGCGGCTCCAGCATCGTCGGCGACGCCTCCGGCGGCGAAGGCACGGACCACATCTACCACGAAGATCAGCTCCCCGAACCGACTGCGGACAAAGCCGCGCGCGTGGGCATCGACAAGCTGGTGTTGGACGCAGCCAGTAAAGGCGTGCGTTCGGCAGTGCTGTGCAATACCCTGATCTACGGCCACGGCGCGCTGCCGCGCGATTCAGTGCAGCTGCCTCGCCTTCTCAAGCAAGCCATCAAGAGCAGCATCGTGCGCCACGTGGGAGCGGGCCGCAATATCTGGTCGAATGTGCACATCGACGATATGGTGGACCTGTACCTGCTAGCGTTGGAGAAGACCGAAGCCGGCGCCTTCTACTTCGTCGAAAGCGGCGAAGCGGCGTTTCGCGACATGAGCGCGGCCATCGCCAAGGCGCTGGATCTGGGCGAGGCACAGGACTGGCCGCAGGAACAGGCCAAGGAAGAATGGGGCTACGAAATGGCTTCCTATGGCCTTGGCTCCAACAGCCGCGTGCGCGGCGAGCGCGCCCGCAAGCAGCTAGGCTGGCAACCGCATCGCCCAGCGGTGCTGGACTGGATCGCCAGCGACATGCTGCGTTAATCCAGCTCGCGCTGCACCAGCACACGGTCTATCAGGCCGTATTCCGCAGCCTCACGGGCGGACATATAGTTGTCGCGGTCCGAGTCTTTTTCGATTTGCGCCAGCATTTTGCCGGAGCGTTCGGCCAGGATGGAGTTCAGGCGATGGCGCTGGTACAGTACCTCGCGCGCCTGGATCTCGATATCAGCCGCCACGCCTTGCGAACCGCCGTGCGGCTGGTGGATCATGATGCGGGCATTCGGCAAGGCATAACGCTTGCCGATCGCGCCCGCCGCCAGCAAGAAGGAGCCCATGCTGGCGGCAAAGCCGGTGCACAGTGTCGATACATCCGGTTTAATGAACTGCATGGTGTCATAGACCGCCATGCCCGCGTACACCGAGCCGCCCGGCGAATTAATGTACAGCGAAATATCCTTGTCCGGATGGTCCGACTCAAGGAACAGCAACTGCGCCACAATCAGGTTGGCCGACTGCTCGGTCACCTCGCCGACCAGGAAAATCACCCGTTCCTTCAGCAGGCGTGAGTAAATGTCAAAAGCGCGCTCGCCGCGCCCCGTGTGTTCAATAACAGTGGGTACCAAACCAGTCATGATCGTCCTTTTGCGGTAAAGTTGAGGCACTGCCCGCTTGACGCTGGCGACCGGCCGCGCGTGACCATTCAAAAAATATTTCTCCCACGTGTCACACCAGGACCGCGCCCAGCGTCATAGGTCACCAGCCCCCATGACAGGAGAAGCGCCATGCCTATCGATACCGACACCGCCATTTTTGAGCAGCTACGTCCGCGCCTGAAAGCAATCAGCAGCCGCATCGTCGGCAATGACGCGGAGGCCGAGGACATCGTGCAGGATTGTTTTCTTAAGTGGCGCAACGTGGAACAAGCCGCGCTGGAGACGCCGGCCGCATGGCTGACCACCGTGGTTCAACACCACTCCATCGACCGCTTGCGCAAGCGCGCACGGGATGCGACAGCCGCGCACACCGCGATGGAATTAACGCCGGATGCGACGACTGTGCAGCCGGAGGATGCGCTGTTGCTGCGCGCAGAAATGGGCGACGCCCTGGTCCGCATGCTGGCATGTCTGTCGACATCCGAGCGGCTAGCGCTGGTCCTGCATGAAGTATTTGAATGCGAGCACGCCGACATCGCTGCAACGCTGGGCATCAATGCCGCAAACGCGCGCCAGCACCTGGCCCGCGCGCGCCGCCGCCTTCGCGAGGCAGCGGACGAGCCGCCAGCCAGCGAAAAACTCAACCGCGAACTAGTACAGCGCTTTCACGCGGCCATCCACGGCATCGATGCGCCGGCGATTATCACCCTGCTTGGCGACGGCCAGCCGTTATCGGTCCAGACACGGGCCTGCGCCAACGACGCGTCGTACGCCCTCGCTGCCTAAGCTGCAACGACGGTTACGTTCGGCCAACGTAGCGCATATTTCTTTTGCTCGATGCGCATGCGGTAGGTAGCGAGGCTGGCGCGCGTTGGATTGCGGCGAATGACGCAGTTGAACAAATCATCCAACCCATGCGGGGCAATGATTTCGATGGTGTCGTCGCTATGCAGGCGCACACCGACCGACGTGGCGTATTCCGGCCATGAAGCCACGGCATCGTGCAGAGACGACAGCGGCTCGACCGCGTATCCGAAATATCGTTCAAACCAGTGATGAACCGACGCCTGGTTGGTCACTTCCCACGGTACTTCCGGCATCGCTGCGGAAAGGCGATGCTGCAAGTCCAGCTCCCGCTCCGGATCCATGTCGGATGGATCGAAATAGGCAAGATCCAGATCGGCCAGCGCGGTCGGCGTGTGATAGCCGTGCAAGGCATCCCATACCAGGTTGCGCACCGCGCCCGCACCCAGGCACCACGAGGCAAGTCCCAGTTCACGCGCCGCACACAAGGCCGGCATAAACCATTTCGAAGACCGGGCGATCCGGCGCAAACGCTCTTCGTTAGTCATTTTTCTGCTTGAGGTTCAGGTTCGGCAGCTCGATGACTTTGCCGTTCACAGTCAGCTGGCCGTTCTTGAAGTCGATGCTGGAACGCAGCTCGCCTTTTTCGACGACGGCAAAACCGCTGGTCACAGCCTTGCCGACCACCATGCTCACCATGCCGTCGCCGGCGGCATCGATTTGCTTGGCGGCGTCCGGCGTGTCGGCCGGTATTGTTTTGGTGGCTGTAGCGCGGCCCACGTCCCTCACCAGCGCCACCGGCACGCGCACATCAAAGTGCGCTACCAGCTTTTTAATCAGCGCGGGCATGTTCTCGAAATCGGCATCGACCACTTTCTGGAACGCGACGCGGCCCTTGACCGAAGCCACGTTGCCGCGATACGCCGCGCTGATTTCTTCGATGGTTAAGGCGGCGCCGGCCTTGATCAGGCGCTTACCGGAGTCCTTCAGCTTGAGCATCATCACTTCTTGCCGCGCGTCGAGCGCGAGGTCGCTGTTTTCCTGCGCGCGCAGCGACTGGTCCAACTCCGCCATTTCCTTGGCCGGGATATTCGTCAGGCGGAAGGCAAAGGTGGCGCGTTCCACACGCTCGTCACCGAACACGATGGCCTTCACCGACGAACGGTAGCCAATTTCCGCCATGCTGCCGCGGCGAACCGTCTCCGAGCGCGCCTGCAGGTCTTCAAAACGCATCAACTCTTTAGCTGTCTTGCCGCCCACCGCCGCTTCGTGCACAGTGATGGCGCCGATGCCGAAGTTCGCCGTGCCATAGGCGGCACCGTCGGCGCCGCGCTGCTGCCTGGTGGTGATGGTCATGTCCAGCAAACGCGCCGAACCATCCGGACGGGCGACCACCAGCGACGGCCACGTAACGTTGGCGTTCAACGTGCGGCCGGCCTTGTCGGTCGTGATCTTTGAAGTCAGTTCGGTCCAGCTGAAATCCGTGCCGTTGCCCTGCACAAACAGGTGCGGCGCCAGCTTGCCAACGTAGTTGATTTGGCCCTTGGCGCCAGCGCTACGCTGCAGCGGGAATGGACGCTCGACGCCAAAAATCTCTTTCAGCTTTGGCCGCAGTTCAGGCGAGAATTCAAGTTTGCTGTAAGTGTCCAGCAGCTTGGCGAAGTTGCGTTCCTTGCCCTGCGCCGCTCGCAGTTCCTTGCCCGCTTGGTTAAGCGTCGCTTCGGTTTCCTTGGTGAGGAACTCCGGCAGCTTAGGCGCTGGTGCCGCTGGCTGGGTGTCTGCGTAGACGGGAGCAGCCAGCATCGCGCTGGCCGCCGTAATGAAGAGGAGAGTCTTTTTCAAAGCATTACCGGAGAAAGTCAGTGATGCGGCATTGTAGCCAACTGACCGCCCCCAGAAATGCGCGCTTTGTCACTCCAGGTCAGGATATGGGCTCTTGCCGCCTTCCGCGATAAACAGGTCGATACGCGCTTCCAGCACCGGCAGCGGCACCGAGCCCAGTTGCAGCACGGTGTCGTGGAAAGCGCGGATGTCGAACTTCTGGCCCAGCGCTTTTTCCGCTTTCTTGCGCGCGTTGATGATGCTCATCTCGCCCAGATAGTAGGACAGCGCCTGGCCCGGCCACGAAATGTAGCGGTCCACTTCCGTCTCGATCTCGTGCTCCGACAGCGCGGTGTTTTCGTGCAGGTAGTCCTGCGCCTGTTTGCGCGTCCAGCCTTTGCTGTGCAAGCCGGTATCGACCACCAGTCGCGACGCGCGCCATGCCTGGTAGCTCAACATGCCGAAGACTTCATACGGCGTTTCGTAGATACCCATCTCGGTGCCGAGACGTTCGCTATACAGCGCCCAGCCTTCACCGTAAGCCGAAATGTAAGCGTTTCGGAATGGCGGACGGCCCTTCTGCTCCAGCGCCACCGGCATCTGGAAGGCGTGGCCCGGCGCTGATTCGTGCAGCGTCAGCGCCGGCATGCTGTACAAGGCGCGCGACGGCAGGTTATAGGTGTTCACTAGATAAACGCCTGGACCACCACGGCCCGAAGTGTAAAACGGTGCCTGGTCGTCCGGCACTGGAATTACCGCGAAGCGGCGGCGTGGCAGGTAACCGAAGTACTGGCCAACTTTGGCGTCAAACTTCTTTGCCACCCATGTGGAGCGCATCAGCAGCTCTTCCGGCGTCTTGGCGTAGAACTGCGGATCGGTGCGCAGGAATTGCAGGAAGGCCGGCAGATCGCCTTTAAATCCAACCTGTTTGATCACGTCCTGCATCTCGGCGCGGATCTTGGCCATTTCTTCGAGGCCGATATGGTGGATCTGGTCCGCGCTCAATGAAGTGGTGGTGAATTCGACGATCTTCGACTGGTAATAGGCTTTACCATCCGGCAGGCTCTCGGCCGCCAGTTCTTCGCGTGCTTTCGGCACGTATTCTTCGCGCATGAACTTCAGCAGCGACTGGTGCGCCGGGATCACCGAGGATGCGATCACCTTCACCGCCTGTGCGCGCAGTTCTTCCTGCAGCGCGGCCGGCATGGAAGCTGGCATGGTCTTGAATGGCAGATAGAACACAGTATCCTGCGGCGTTTTCGCATCGGTCACGGAAGTGATGGAGCTGTCGCGGCCCACCAGCGTGACTTTCGGCGGCGTGAAGCCGCGCGCCACGCCAGCGCGCATGTTGACGATTTCGTCGTTGAAGTAGCGCGGCACGTCGGCCAGCTGCTTCAGGTAGTCGCGGAATTCTTTTTCCTTGGTCATCGGACGGCGCGCGGTGCCGGCCATATTGGACCAGAAGGCGCTATCGGCGTTCAGCGGTTTTTCGTATTCGCGGAACTGCTGGGCGGCGATGAAGGCGGCGATCTGCGCCTTGTACACCTGGTAGTTGATACGCTCCGGTGCCGACAAACTGGACTCCTTGATGCCGTCCAGTTTTTTCATCACGCCCTGCCAGTAGGCCAGGCGGTTGTTCTGGGTGGCAGCGTCAATGCGCGGCAGCGATGGCGACACGCCGCTGTCATCGTCATCCTCACCATCTTCCTGCTTCTGGCTCAGTCGCCATTTCCATTCCTGCGTGTAGAGCGCCTTGAACTGGGCGTCGGCAGGACCAGGTTTAACAACAGGCGCAGCGCCGGCGTTGAGGCATACCAGCATGACTGCACCGGCAATGGCGGTGCTGAACTTCTTATCCATAAGTCTCCAGGGGGTGATTACATGTCCAATAAATTACGGCGTTCGCGCAGCAGCGCGGTAAAGCTTTCAGCGTTGACCGGGCGGCTGAAATAATAGCCCTGCATCTCGTCGCAACCACGCTCGCTGAGGAACTGCACCTGCTCGCGCGTTTCCACGCCTTCCGCAATCACGCGCATATTCAGGTTGTGCGCCAGCGAGATCACCGACAGTGCGATTGCCGCATCGGCGCTATTGGTGGTGACGTCGTCGACGAACGATTTGTCGATCTTCAGCACATCGATCGGGAAGCGCTTCAAATAGCTCAGGCTTGAATAGCCGGTGCCAAAGTCGTCCAGCGAGATGCTGACGCCAATGTCCTTCAAGCGGCGCAGCGAGGCCACGGCCTTATTCGGATCGCCCATCACCGTGCCTTCGGTGATTTCGAGGCCGAGGTATTCCGCCGCCACGCCGAATTTGCGCAGCGTGCTTTCCACATGCGGCACGGTGGCGTCGTTGGCAAACTGCCCCGCAGCCAGGTTGACCGAGACCTTGATCTGGCCCAGGCCCTGCTCGTGCCACACCTTCATCTGCGCGCACGCACTTTCCAGCACCCACTCGCCGATGGAATTGACCAGGCCATATTCCTCGGCCAGCGGAATGAAGCGGTTCGGCGGCACCTTGCCCAGCACCGCGTTTTCCCAGCGCAGCAGCGCCTCGGCGCCGATCATCTCGCCGGTTTTCAGGCAGACCTGCGGCTGGTAGTGCAGTTCAAATTCGTCGCGCGCGATGGCGCCGCGCAGCTGGCCCTGGATCGCCAGCTTGTCGCGGATTTCCGCGTCCATGCGCTCGGTGAAGAAAGCGTAGTTATCGCGGCCGATTTCCTTGGCGCGGAACAGCGCCGTGTCGGCGTTGCGCACCAGTTCATCGAAGCTCTCGCCGTCGGTCAGGCTGACGGCAATGCCGATACTGGACGTGACGGTGATCTGCTGGCCGTCGATTACCAGCTCCTTGCGCAAGCCGGCCAGAATCTTCTGCGCTAGCGCGATGGTGGTGCTAAGCTGCGCATCGTCGTCGACGATGATCTGGAATTCGTCGCCGCCCTGGCGCGTGACGGTATCGCTTTCGCGCACGGTCTCGCTCAGGTACCTGGAGACCACTTGCAGCGCCTTGTCGCCCATGTCGTGGCCATACGAGTCGTTGATGCTCTTGAAACGGTCCAGGTCCAGGCACATGACGGCCACGCAGCGGCCATCGCGGCGCGCAGTAGCCAATGTCTGCCCGAAGCGCTGGCGCGCCAGCATGCGGTTCGGCAGGCCGGTGAGTGCGTCGTGGTTGGACAGGAAATCAATCAGGTGCTGCTCGGCCTTGCGCTCGGTGATATCCATGAACACCGCCACGTGGTTGATGACGTGGCCCATTTCATCGCGCACCACCGAGGCGCTCAGCAAACCGGGATAAATGTCACCGTTCTTGCGGCGCGCAAGGATCTCGCCCGACCAGTGGCCGGTGGCGATCACCGACTGCACCATGGAACCGAATGAGGATGCATCCGGGTCGCCGGCGTGCAACAGCGAGACGTTCTGGCCCAGCACCTCCTCCGCCGTGTAGCCGGAGATTTGCGTGAAAGCCGGGTTGGTAGCGACGATGCGCGCATCGCGGTCGGTCACCACGATGGCGTCCTGCGTCGCTTCGAATACCTGGCTGGCGAGGCGCAGGAATTCCTCATTGGCGCGGCGCTGCTCGACTTCTTTCGCCAGTTCCGCAGTGCGCTCGGCCACGCGCTCTTCCAACAAAGCGCGTTCTTCGGCCAGCGCTTTTTGCGCGCGGCCCAGCTTTACGTGGGCGTCGGTACGCGCCAGGATCTCTTCGGCCTGGAACGGTTTGGCGATAAAGTCCACCGCGCCCAGTTCAAAGCCGCGCACCTTGTCGTCGGTATCGTGTTGGGCGGACAGGAAGATTACCGGCACCTGGCTCAGCTCCGGCGTGGCTTTCAGGCGGCGGCAAACCTCAAAGCCGTCGATGCCAGGCATGCGGATGTCGAGCAGTATCAGTTCCGGCGGACGCGATTGCGCCGTCCATAGCGCCAGTTCGCCGTTGGGCGCCTGGCGCACGTAGTAGCCAGCTTCCGTCAGCAGGTCGCTGAGAAGCTTGAGCGAGGCCGGCGTGTCTTCCACGATCAGCACTTCGCCCTTGGTGTGTTGTCCTGACAAATCCCGGTGCATGTAAAACTCTCTCGCCTAATCTACCACTATGATATACCCGTCAGGCCTGCGGCTCCAATTCATTACCCGCTTCGTCCAGCAGAGCGCATAGCTGCGGGTACTGGTGTAGCTGGATCATGTGCTCAATACGCGCCACCACCTGGCCCAGCTCCGCCGGCAAAGGCTCCAGCAGCAGCGTCACGCGCGACAGGTTCAACTCCTGTAAGGCGGTCTTCAATTCTTCACGCAGCGCCGGATCGAGGTGCTGCAGATCTTCACGCGCCAGCGGCGCCGGTACGGCGGGACGCGCGCCGTGATGGCGGCGCACAAACTGCAGGTCCAGCTGCTGCTCCAGCAACGCGTAAAGCTGCTCTTGCTCCACCGGCTTGCGCATGAATTCATCGGCGCCCGCATTCAGCGCTTCCTCGCGCTCCTCGGCGAAGGCGGACGCGGTCAGCATCACGATGCGCGGCTGCGGACCGTCTTTGTTAGTGCGGATCTGGCGCGTGGCGCTCAAGCCGTCCAGCGCCGGCATGCGCCAGTCCATGAAGACGAGATCCGGCTGCCAGACGTCGACCATCGCCAGCGCCTGTGCGCCGTCACCCACCACCGCCACATCGAAGCCCAGTGGTTTGAGCAGGCTTTCCAGCAGCGTGCAGCCGTCGGCGTTATCGTCGGCCACCAGGATGCGGCGGCGCTGCTGCGGTGCCAGCGGCGTGGCTTCTTCTTCACCGGCGGCAGGTGCTTCGTCGGTGACCTGCACCGCCACCGCGAACGAGAAGGTCGCGCCGGCGCCCAGCGCCGATTGCAGCACCAGCGTGCCGCCCATCAGCTGCACGAATTCGCGCGAGATGGTCAGGCCCAGGCCTGTGCCCTCTTTCGCTCCTGGCCCATCGGCCTGGATGAAAGGCTCGAAGATGCGCGCCTGGTCTTCTTCCGCGATGCCGGGACCGTTGTCAGTAACAGCGAAAGCCAGCTCGCAAGCGCCGTTACGTGAGGCGCCGCGCACGCGCAATGTCACCCTGCCCTGCGCCGTGAACTTGACTGCATTCGACATCAGGTTCAATAAAACCTGCCGCAGCTTGGTGCCGTCCACGCGCGCGCTGGCCGGCAGGCCGGCGCTGTCCAGCACCAGCTCCACGCCGGTCTGGCCGGCGCGCATGCTGACCATGTCCATCACTTCCTGCAGCATGTCGTTCAGGTTGACCACTTCCGTTTGCAGCACGGCGCGCCCGGCTTCAATCTTGGATAGTTCGAGAATGTCGTTAATCAGCGTAAGCAGGTGCTGGCCCGAGCGGTGGATGATGGCGAGATTGCGCTTCTCTTCCGGCAGCATGTTCTTGGAATCCGCCATCAGGCGCGAGAAGCCGATCACGGAATTCAGCGGCGTGCGCAGCTCGTGGCTCATATTGGCGAGGAAGGTGCTCTTGGCACGGTTGGCGCCCTGCGCCTGGCGCACCGCCACCGACAATGCATTCGTGCGTTCGGCCACCAGTTCTTCGAGGTGAATGCGATGGCGGCGCAGCTCCGCTTCCGCCGTGCGGCTGGCACTGACGTCGTAGTTCACGCCGACCATGCGCATCGGCTGGCCGTCGGCGTCGCGGAAGATCATGGCGTCGGCCTTGAGGTAATGCAGTGAGCCGTCCGGCCAGATCACGCGGAACTCGACGTCAAATTCCGCCGTGCCTTTGAGGGCCTGCTGCAACAGCATCACGGTAGGAATGGCGTCGTCCGGGTGCAGCCGCTCGCGCAGGTTGTCGACCGGCGACTGCACCGTGCCGCCGTCCAATCCGTGCAGGCGATACATCTGCTCATCCCACACCATTTCGTCGGTGACGATGTTCCAGTCCCAGATGCCGATGGCCGCCGCGCTGGACGCAATCTGCAAGCGCTCCTCACTGGCGTGCATGGCGACGTAGCGGCTTTCCATCAGACGCACCATCTCGCGGATGGAGGCGTTCAGTGTTTTCAGTTCGCCGGTGTACCAGTCGCGCGGTGGCGAGGCGCCGGAATTCTGGCCCGCTTTCACGCTGGCGGCGTAGCGTTCGATATTCGTCAGTGGCTTGAGGATCAGCTGCCAAAGCAGCAGGTAGAGCGACAGCACCAGCGTCACGTCCAGCACGAAAATCAGGCCGGCGATGGTGTACAGGCGCTGGCGCAGCTGCTCGATCAGCACCGCCGGCGAGGCGTACACGGTGATGGTGCCAATATTCTGGCCGCCTGCCACGATGGGCCGCTGCTCCGACAGCAGCACGGGATCGGATGGCAGCTGCTCGGACGGCACCAGCTGCTGTTGTTCGTTGCGGGTGAGGATGAAAGGACGGGTCGAAGCCACCGGCGCTACCGCGCTGGCGTACAAATCGCGGTTGCTCAAACCGCTCTTCATGATGGTGATGATTTGGGTTTCGTCGAAGTTCCAGGCCGGCAGCGCGACGGCGGCGGCCAGTTCGTCGGCGCTGTTGGCCAGCGTTTTATGCAGCTGTTCCCAGCGCTGCGCGCGTTCCACCTGGTAGAAGTACAGCGCAAACGTCGTCAGCACCAACGTCACCACAGCGGTCAACGTCACACTGACGAAAACGGCGATAGATACTCTTCCTAAACGGCGGGCAAGTCGGGCCAACATCGGAGACAACCATTCTTTGGGGTTAATCGTTTGCTGCTTCGACTTAGATCATAGGGTCAATCTAGCATGAAGTCCATGTATATTTGCGCTCAAGCAACATCCTTAGCGGTATGTAATTGATCCCATGCGTTGGCGGTGCTCAGGAACAGTTTGCCGTTTAGTTCTTGTAGCAACGTACTATTGCGTAGACGATCCATCACCGGCCCTTTCACCTCGGCGAAATGCAGGCCGATGTTGCGGCGTTTGGCGCTTTGGTTCAGCTCCGCCAGCGCCATCAGCGCCGTGGTGTCGATCGAGTTGACGGCCGACATCACCAGCACCAGGTGCCGCGCGCTCTGGTGCGTGGCCAGTTCGCACTCGATGCGCTGGCTCACCGCCTCCACATTGCCGAAGAACAGATTGGCGTCGATGCGCAGCACCAGCAGCTCCGGCTGGGTCTCGGCGGGATAGCGTTCAATATTACGGAAATGCTCAGTGCCGGCAATGCGTCCCAGCACCGCGATATGCGGACGGCTGGCGCGCCAGATCAAAGTACCCATCGACAGCGCTACGCCGATAATCACGCCCGCCTCCACGCCCAGCACCAGCACGCCGAGGCAGGTGGCGATCCAGGCCAGCGCGTCGCCGCGATCGTATTGCCAGGCGGTGTGCAGGATGCCCATCTCCAGCATGCCCAGCACCGCGACGATGATGGTGGCCGCCAGCACCGGCAGCGGCAGCAACGCCAGCCAGCCGGTTGGCGCCAGCAGCGCGCAGGCCAGCAGCACGGCAGTGATCAAACTGGCCAGCGGCGTGTTGGCGCCGGCCGCGAAGTTGACAGCGGAACGCGACAAGCTGCCCGTCACCGGGAAGCCGCCGGACAGCGCGCTGGCCACGTTGGCCGCGCCTAGGCCGATCAGTTCGTGATTGCTGACCAGCTTCTCATTGCGCTTCTGCGCCAGCGCCTGCGCGCCGGACATCGACATCAGGAATACGATGAAGCCGATCAGCAGGCCCGGTTGCAGCAAGGGACGCCAATGGGCGCTGGACGATGCGAGATTCAGATGTGGCAGGCCGGCGGGAATCGCGCCGGTAGTGCGTACGCCCATATCGGCCAGGCCGGTGGTCGCCATCAGCGCGATGCCGCCGAGGACCACAGCCATTGGCGCCAGCTTGGCGCCGATATCGGCGGCGACTAGCGGCAAGCCGCAAAGCTTCAGCAGCGACGCAAGATACTGGCGCGCCGCCACCAGCAGCACCAGCGAACCGACGCCCAGCGCGGCGCTCGGCAGATGCATATGCGGCAGCTCGGCGCCGAGCAGTGTGTGCAGCTGGTCAAAAGCGATCACGATGGCCGAGCCGACTGTAAAGCCGCTCATCACCGGACGCGAGAAGAAATTAGCAAGGAAGCCCATGCGCAGCAGGCCGCACAGCAGCAGCACCGCGCCCGACACCAGCGCCAGTTGCGCCGCCAGCACATTGGCCAGCGCGGAACCGGCCGGTGCCATCGGGCCGATCACAGCGGCGGTCATCAGCGAAATAATGGCCATCGGGCCGACGGATTGGGTCATGCTGCTGCCGAACAGCGCGTAGACGATAGGCGGCATGATGCTGGCGTAAATGCCTACCACCGGCGACAGCCCGGCCACAAGAGCGTAGGCCATGCCCTGCGGGATCATCATCATCGCCACCACCAGCCCGGCGCTGATATCGCCAGGCAGCTGGTCACGCCGGTAAAACTTCAACCATTGCAGCATTTTCAATCCACAAACACGAAATGCCGCCAGTTTACCCTAAATACGAATTCCGAATTAGCTAACTCGAAAATCTCATAAGGAATTAGCCGGGCAGCGAATCGCGCACGGCTTGCAGCACTTCCAGCGACAGCGCTTCGTTGTCTACGGCACGGGACAGGACGATGGCGCCGACCATGGCGGCGTAAGTTGCCAGCGCCTGTTTGCGTTTTTCGGCGTCATCGGCGCCGGGCATCAGTTGCTGGAGTACCGCCATTTGGCCGCTTGCGCCTTCGGTGACGGCATGGCGAGCTTTGGGGCCCAAACGGGCAATGTCTGCGCCTAGCGCGGTGACGGAGCAGCCCTTCTCCGGATGGTCGCGGTGCTGCACGGTTAAATAACCGTCGCCGATTTTATCCATTGCCGAGCTGCGGTCTTCGGCCAGATAGCCTTCCCAGCGCGCTACGGATTTTTTCAGCGCATGGGCAGCCGCTTCGGCCAACAAGTCTTCTTTCGATTCAAAGTGGCCGTAGAAACCACCGTGCGTCAGGCCTGCCCCCTTCATCAGGTCAGCCACGCCGATGCCGTCATAGCCTTTTTCGCGGAACAGCCGCGCTGCGGTTTCCACGATGCGCTCACGGTTGAGCGCTACTTGCTCCCTGCTGACTTTCATATTCGTCTCCTACATCAACCATGTTGACATTATATATTACGAGCGTAATATATCAAACATTATGATCGTCATTAAAAGGTATCCATCATGAAAGCAGTCATCAGAGCCTATGCACGTTCGCCCTTTCATTTCGCCCGCAAAGGCAAGCTGGCCGAAATCCGTCCCGACGATCTCGGGGCGCAAGTGGTGAAAGGTTTGATCCAGCGTACCGGCCTCGATCCGGCCCTGCTGGACGACGTGATCCTCGGCTGCGCCTACCCGGAGTCCTCGCAAGGGAATAACCTGGCGCGCATCGTCTCGCTGCTGGCCGGCTTTCCGCACGAAGTCAGCGCCATGACCATCAACCGCTTCTGCGGTTCGTCCATGTCCGCCGTCCACATCGCTGCCGCCAATATTGAGGCAGGTCTCGGCGAAGCTTATTTGTGCGTCGGCGTGGAGTCGATGACGATGGTGCCGCAGGGTGGCTTTAACTTCTCCCCTCACCCGCAGCTGCAAGCCAACACCGACGCCTACATCAGCATGGGCGACACCGCCGAAAACGTGGCCCGCAAATACGCGGTCTCGCGCGCCGACCAGGAACTGCTGGCGATGCAATCGCACCACAAAGCCGCCGCCGCGCGCGCCGCCGGTTTGCTGAAAGAGGAAATCATCCCCATCACCGATAACAACGGCGACCTGATCGCGGAAGACGGCTGCATCCGCCCTGGCACCACGCTGGAAGCGCTGGCGTCACTCAAGCCGGTGTTCGACCCGGAGCACGGCGTGGTCACCGCCGGCACTTCATCGCCGCTGACCGACGGCGCATCGGCCGTGCTGGTGACGACCGAGGACTTCGCCCGCAAGCACGGCCTGCAGCCGAGCGCCCGCATCGTCTCGATGGCGACAGTCGGCTGCGATCCAGCACTGATGGGCATCGGCCCGATTCCAGCCACGCAAAAAGCCCTCAGGCTGGCGGGCCTGAAGGCAGAAGATATCGATGTGGCGGAGATCAACGAAGCCTTCGCCTCGCAAGCACTGGCCTGCGTGCGCGAGCTGGGGATCAAGCCGGAGGTGCTGAATATTGACGGCGGTGGCATGGCCATCGGTCATCCGCTGGGCGCCACCGGCGCGCGTATCACCGGCAAGGCGGCAGCGCTGTTGAAGCGTACCGGCGGCCGCTACGCGCTGGCCGCCCAGTGCATCGGCGGCGGCCAGGGTATCGCTACCATTCTGGCGAAGATTTAAACCGTCGCCAGCTCGATACAGTTGCGGCCCGCGCGTTTGGCGCGGTGCAGTGCGGTGTCGAGACGATCCAGCACCGTGGCGCTGCCCTCATCCGCACCCACTTGCGTCACACCGAGGCTGATGCTGACGGACGCGCCAAAACCGGCGCCCGGCAGATCGGCTTCGGTAATCGCCGTGCGCAGTTTTTCGGCCAACCGCACGGCGTCGGCCGAGGTGGTGTGAGTGGCGACGATCAGGAACTCTTCGCCACGCATGCGCGCCAGCGTGTCCGAAGTACGCAGGCGGCCCAGCACCGTTTCGGCAATCTTGCGCAGGGCCGGGTCGCCAACAGCGGAACCGTATAAATCGTTTGCGGAACGGAAGCTACCGACATCGAAAGTCAGTACCGACAACGGCAGGCCGTAACGGCGCGCGCGGCGGATTTCGTTATCCAGATTGTCCTCGCCGGCGCGGCGGTTGGATGCGCCGGTCACCGAATCGATGGTGCTCATCTGCGACAACTGGCCAGACAGCGCATCGTTCTGGTGCTTCAATTCGCTCATGCCCAAGCCGAAGCTGACAAACTGCGCCAGGCTGGCGAAGCAGGCAAACTGCTCACGCGAGAAGGTAATGTGACGGTCGAACATCAGACAGATGGCGCCCATTTCCGGGCCGCCCGGTTCGGCGCGCAGCGGCAGCGACAGCACCATGCGCACATTGCGGTCGTGCAGCTGCATCGCCAGTTCCGGATCACCCGATTTTTCCGGCGCGTCCAGCAGCACCAGTTCACCGCGCGCAACGGCCATCAACGGCGGGAACACATCGCGCAGCGGCGATTGCAGCAGGCGGTCGCGCCGTTGCAGCAAACGGCCGATGTCGAGATGGTTGCGCGACTCCTGCGCCACCAGTTGCAAGTCGCCGCGCGATTTCATATGCAGCAGCGAAGTATGGCGCACGCCCGGGAAGTTACACAGCGCCAGGCAGATTTGCGCCGACATGGTGGCGATGTTATCGATGCCGCCCAGCGCGCGCTGCAGGCTACGCTGCACGGCCAGCAGGTCGCGCAGTTCTTTTTCCTTATCCAGCAATTCCTGCTGCATGGCAGCGGCCAGGTCGGTCGGCACTTTTAAGCCCTGCTTCACGGCTTCTTGCAGCTCGTCGCTGAGGATCGGGCAGATGCGGTAGTCGAAAGTGCCGTAAGCCATCAACTCCGGCAGCCAAGAGCTGTGCTCGTAGGCGCACAGCAGCAAGATCGGCGCGCCCGCTCGGCTGCGGATCAACGCGCCCACGCCGGCCAACTCGTTCAAATGGTCGAAACCGTTGAGGTCAAGGATCAGCAGATCGGTTTCGCGCTTGACCAGCGCGGCGCCGGTGGCGTCCACATTGTCGCAAAGCGACAGCTGGGAAAACATCTCTCCGCAGCAGGACTGGAACTCCGAGCGCCGCTCAGCGCTGGGATTAAAAAACACGCCCGTGCTATTCAGCCGGCTAATCGCGTCCGCCATGATGGTACTCTCCCGCCTCTGGTTCTAAATATTCTAATATGAAAAACACCCCTACTACTAGTGTGCCATAAAGTTCATAAATAGCAATATTTTTTGCATTAAAGATCAGTTTTTTCTCGCAGGGCGTGGTTTGCCTGCATATGTGCGGGAGCGTACCGTCATGCTAGCGGGTGGCGCCAATACTGATTGCTCACACCTTGGAGGGAGTTGAGCTATGGCCGCACGGGCGCTGTGGAAAGGGGCGATCAGCTTTGGGCTGGTCTACATCCCGGTCGAAATGTACACGGCCGTGCAGGAGCACGATCTTGATCTCACCATGCTTGACCGGCGCGATTTTTCGCCGGTCGGCTACAAGCGCTATAACAAGAGCACCGGCAAGGAGGTGACATGGGACGATATCGTCAAGGGCTATGAATACGAGACCGATGAATATGTGGTGTTGTCGGACGAAGACCTGAAGCGCGCCAACGTGGAAGCCACGCAGACGATCGACATCGCTGCCTTTGTGGAAGCGGCCGAGGTGCCGCTCACTTATTACGAAACGCCCTACTACCTCGCGCCAACACGCGGCGGCGCCAAAGTGTATGCGCTGCTGCGCGAGACGTTGCGCAAGGCTGGCAAGATCGGCATCGCCACGATAGTGATGCGCACCAAGCAGCACCTGTGTGCACTGGTCTGCGTCGAGGACAAGATTGTGCTGAACACGCTGCGCTATGCAACCGAGATTCGCGATGCGGAAGAACTCAAGCTGCCGCCCGCCACCGCCATCAGCGCCAAGGAATTGAAGATGGCGCTGTCGCTCGTGGAGGGCATGAGCGAAGAATGGAAACCGGAGCAGTACCACGACACCTATCGCGACGACGTACTGGCACTGGTCAAGAAAAAGATCAAGGCCGGCCAGACCAAGACCATCACCGCGCCCAGCGCCAAAGAGCGCGCGCCGAAATCGTCCAACGTGGTGGATCTGGTAGCGCTGCTGCAGGATAGCCTGGGTAAGCGGCCAGCAGCCAAGCCTGCGCCTAAGCGCCGCCGGGCTTGAATTTCATACGCTTCATGGCGGCCGCCAGGCCTTTGGCAGACTTGGCGTAGTCCTCCCAGGGCGCGTTACCGACGTCGAGCCGCTCATGAACATTGGTGACGCGCCATTCGTCGGCGCTGCGCAGGTTATCCAATTCGTCCCATGCCAGCGGCACTGAAATGCCGAGGCCAGGGCGCGTACGGGCGGACCATGCGGCGACGGTGGTAGCGCCGCGTCCATTGCGCAAATAGTCGATGAAGATTTTGCCGACGCGGTTACGCGGGCCGCTTTTCTGCACGAAGCGGTCCGGGATGGTCTGCGCCATGTGCGCGACGATGGCCTGCGAGAAGGCTTTCACATCATCCCAGCCGTAACCCGGCTTGATCGGCACCACCACGTGCAGGCCTTTGCCGCCGCTGGTTTTCAGGAATACCGGTAGTGCCAGTTCGGTGAGGAAGGCGCGCATCAGGTAGGGGGCTTCCTGCACTTGCAGCCACTCCACGCCTTCGCCGGGATCGAGATCGAAGTTCATGCGATTCGGCTTTTCGTAGCTGCTGCCGTTGGCGTTTTGCGTGTGCAGTTCGATGACGTTCATCTGCGCTGCGGATTGCAGCGCTTCTTTGGTAGGGACTTCCAGCATGGGCGGGTGGTCCGGATCCAGCGCCTGCTTGAATTGCTTCACGCCGGGCATGTTGGCAATGTCGGCATGCTTCTGGAAGAATAGCTCGCCGCCTACACCCTCCGGTGCACGCACCAGCGAGACTGGGCGTCCTTTTAAATGAGGCAGCATCAGATCGGCCACCAGTGCGTAGTAGCGTACTAGTTCAATTTTAGTGGCGCCGCTTTGCTTGTCGATGATGCGATCCGGATTGGTGATTTTCATGGCGGGGCTTTCGCGTTCGATGGCAGAAGCAGCTTTGTCCTTGCGCAGGCCGATGAACACGGCGTGGCGAATCGATCCGGAACGGGTCCACTCGCCAAAGCTGACTTCCGCCACCAGCTCAGGCTTGAGCCAGTGGGCTTTGCGCGCAATCTCGCGGCTGGCCGAAAATGGGCTGGTGTCGGCATGCAGCTTGCTCATCTTGGCAGTGAGGTCTTTCAGCGTAGCGGCATCAAAGCCGCTGCCGACGTTGCCGGCGTAGTGGAGTTTTCCGTGTTCGTCGTAAGTGCCAAGCAGCAGTGAGCCGAAGCCGCTGCGCGAGCCTTGTGGGTCGGTGTAGCCGCCGATGACGAACTCCTGGCGCTGGCCGCATTTGAGTTTGATCCAGGTGCCGCTGCGGCGGCCAGTGTAGAGCGAATCGCGGCGCTTGCCGATGATGCCTTCAAGGCCCATCTGGCAGGCAGCGGCGATCATGTCTTGCGGGTCGGCGGTGAGGGTAGCGCTGAAGCGGATGGTGTCGGAGCGGCGCTTGGTCAGCAGCTGTTTCAACGTCTCGCGGCGTTGTTCGAGCGGCGTGTCGCGCAGGTCGCGGCCGTTGTGGAATGGCAGGTCGAACAGGAAGTAGACGATATCGGCTGGGTGGTCTTCATCGAAGGCGTTTTGCAGGAGGCCGAAATCAGGACGGCCTTGCTCATCGTGGACAACGATTTCGCCGTCGTACCAGCCACTGGGGAGCTTGAGGCGTTTTAGCTCGGCGTGTAGCGGTTGCAGCTTGTGTGTCCAGTCGTTGCCATTGCGCGTGATAAGGCGAATGTTGTCGCCATCTATCCGCGCCAGCAGACGATAGCCGTCGAACTTCACCTCGAACAACCAGTCCTCCACCGATGTGGGCGGCGCGTCGACCAGCGTGGCAAGTTGCGGCGACAGACTCTCCGGCAGCACAGGGGCGCCGGGCATCGGCAGCGACTTCACGCTATCGGGCATTTCGTCGATCACACTGAACTCATTCGCCGGGCGGGCGTAGTCGTCGCTTTCTTTGATGAGCAGCCATGGCTCCTGCTTCTCGCCCTTACCACGCATGCGCACCAGCACCCAGCGGCCACGCATCTTGTGGCCATGGAGTTCGAACTTCAAATTGCCCGCCTTGAGCGCCTGGTGCGGATCATCAAGCGGCAACCATGTGCCCTTGTCCCAGATAATCACCTTGCCCGCACCGTACTGCTTGGGCGGTATCGTGCCTTCAAAGTCGTTGTACGAAATCGGATGATCTTCTACATGCACGGCCATGCGCTTGTCGTGCGTGTCGTAGCTCGGCCCTTTGGGCACGGCCCAACTTATCATCACGCCATCCAGCTCCAGCCGAAAGTCGTAGTGCAGGCGCGAGGCCCAATGCTTCTGGATCACAAACGCCAGCGTGCCGGCGCCCTCCTCGCCGCCCTCCGCCGGTTCCGGCGTGACAGTAAAGTTGCGCTTGGCCTTGTAAGTTGTGAGCGAGCCTTTCATCTGCACAGCCTACGTCCGGGCCAGCGGCTACACCGTGCGGTGACCAACATGTAAGCGTTTGTAAAGCCCGTCAACGAGACGATCCGAGGCCGCGTTTTCTGCTCAGAGACGCGGGAATTGTCCCGGGCCCGAAACCTGAATACCAAAGGATTGAATCATGACTAAAGTAATCGCTACCCTGATCGCCGGCCTGTTCGCTACCGCAGCATTCGCACAGACCCCAGCTCCTGCTACCCCAGCTACTCCTGCTGCCGCCAAAGCGGAAGCCAAGGAAACCAAAGCTGCGGTTAAAGCCGAAGCCAAAGAAACCAAGGCCGAGATCAAGGCAGAAGCCAAGACCGCCAAGGTAGAAGCCGATGCCAAGAAAGACGTCGCCGTCGCCAAGGCTGAAGAGAAATCCGACAAGGCCGACGCACACGCCAAGGCTAGCAAAACCAAAGCCAAGGCCCACGCCAAAGCTGAGAAAGCAGAAGCCGCAGCCGCTACCAAGTAAGCCCTGCCGCCAACGGCTGCCCCAACGCGGGCAGCCGTGCTGTCTTGTTGCTTTCGCAGGCTCCGTACCCCTGCACGCTTGAAACCAACAACCAATGTTTACGCCGTGTCTGTTACATTCAGCGGACACATCCTCTTCGTAAACAGGCAGCAGTTAATGACCATCAGAACATTGCTTTGCGTCTCCATTGGCGACGCGCATACCAGTGCGGAGCTGACGCGCTGCGTGCCTGACTGGCAGGTCAATGTTGCACTGAACCTGGCGGCTGCAGAGTATATGCTTCCCGCTTTACAAGTCACCATCGGTATCGTACTGCTCGATGGAAATACCGCGCAACTGCCTCAACTCGACGCCTTCCTGCGCAAGCATTGGGAGCTGCAGTGGATTGCTATCTGTCACCCGGACGCCTTGCTGGACGCGGCCTGCCGTCAGCTGGTACACGAGCATTGCCGCGACTTTCACACCTGGCCGATCGACGGCTTCCGGCTTGCCCATACATTGGGACATGCCCAGGGCGTGGCCGGACTGCGCCACGTCGCGCCGCGCCGGACCTTGTCGACGCGCATGCCGCTAGTCGGGCAAAGCAATGAAATTGCGCGTCTGCGTCAGCAAATCCTGCGCGTCGCCAGCGCCAGTGCACCGGTGCTGATCCGCGGCGAAAGCGGGACCGGCAAGGAACTGGTGGCGCGCGCTATCCACGACCATTCGCCACGGGCCGGCGGCCCCTTCGTTCCCATCAACTGCGCCGCCATCGCCCCCTCGCTACTGCAATCGGAATTGTTTGGCTATGAACGCGGCGCCTTCACGGGCGCAACACGCGAGAAGCAAGGCTTGCTGGAGTCGGCCGACGGCGGCTCGGTATTCCTTGATGAAATAGGCGACCTGCCATTCGAGCAGCAATCCGCCTTGCTGCGATTCTTGCAGGAGCGCTCCATTACACGGCTGGGCGCCACCCGCAGTATTCCGGTGGAGGCGCGCGTGATTGCTGCGACCCATGTCGATCTGGAAGCGGCGGTGGCGCGTGGCGCCTTCCGCGAAGATTTGTACTATCGCTTGAATGTGCTGGCACTGGAAGTACCGGCGCTGCGTGAACGCAAGGAAGACTTGGCGCCACTGGCCGAACACTTCTTCCACAAATACGCGGCTGAACGGGCGGCCAGGTTGCAGGGCTTCAGCCTGGCCGCGCAAGCGGCGCTGCGCGCCCACCACTGGCCAGGCAATGTGCGCGAACTGATCAATCGCATCCGGCGTGCCATGGTGATGTCCGAGGGACGCTTGATACAGCCGGGCGATCTGATGCTGACCGGACCGGTGCGCAACAACGGCAGCGAATGCCTGGGCGGCGCACGCATCCGCGCCGAACGTTACGCCATCGAGTCCAGCTTAAGCGACGGCAAGAGTGTCACATTAATTGCGCAAGAACTCGGCGTGTCGCGCATGACGCTGTACCGCCTCATGGCCAAGCACGGCATCCCCTCACCAGCCCGCAATCGCGGCAAATAAGGCACGCTGTCACAATCCTGTGACAACAGCGCTGCCGTAGCACCTCTCAAACCAGCCTGATCTGTCACTTTTCCGGGACGAGTGCCGCGCCCGCCAGCTCGTTCCCCGCCCTCACTGTCCGCATGCATCCTGCCTGTCGCAGGCGAATCCTTTTCAAATCATGGTGTTAGCCAGCACAACCAGCGACTGGCACTGTTATTGCGGTAGCACCCTTAGCCAGGCACAACCGCTGGCGTGAACCGCTAACCCGTACAACAAGGATCTACCATGAAAAAGAACATTATTGCGACCGCGCTGGCCATCGCATTCAGCGTTGCCGCCCACGCTCAAACCACGCCTACCCCAAGCAGCACCGTTGACCAGTCTGGCGGCGCCTCAGCCAATCAGAATGCCAGCGCAAGCCAGGACAACAGTACCAACCGCAACAACGACAGCAGCACCAATCGTAACAACGACAGCAGCAGCAACCGCAATAACGACAGCAGCACGAACCGGGACAATGACAACCGCAACAACAATAACGACAGCACCGGCGCTGCGCATGCCGCAGCAGCAGGCGCCGCAGCGGCCAACAACGGCGGCACCGCCACAGCCAACCTCAGCAACTCCTTCAACAGTTCATCGGCCACCGCCACCAGCGCGCTGACCGGCTCGGTCACCGGCAATGCCATCAACAACATCGGCAACATCGCCAGCAACAGCGGCAATGCAAATGGTGCGTCCGGCACCGGCGCCAGTGGCGGTAATGCCAGCGGTGGCAGCGCCAGCGCCAGCGGTGGCAGCGGCGCGGCGGCCCATGGCGGCAGTAGCGCCGCAGCAGGCAGCGGCGGCAGCGCCAGCAATGGCAGCGCCAGCAACGGCAATACCGCCGCGGGCAGCGCCAGCGGCGGTAGCGGCGGCACCGGCGGTTGGGCCAGTAACGCCAGCAGTGGCGCA
>NZ_WWCN01000018.1 GCF_009857445.1 Duganella flavida | reverse complement strand
ACAACCAAGCACTGATCGCTCTCGCAAGGCGGCGCTGCGACGTGATGTACGCCATGATGCGAGACGGGACACTTTATTGCCCTGCACCTCTCGCAACTGCTTGACGAAGTACATAGGGACACCCCCCTAGAGAGGGGGGGGCTGAGACCAGGCTATCGCTTATTGCTCTGGCGCGAACCATCAGGCCGCTCGTTGAGATTCAGGCCGCTGCGGATTCGCTCAAACTCCTGCACGGCCGGCTCCTCTTCCAGTTCTTTGCGGAAAACGTCGGCAATGAACTCACCAGGGCGTACTGACTTCATTACCTGGTCGGCGCGCAACACGGTCGCCCTAAGACGCTTGATCTCCCACAGCAGCGGAATGATGTCAGCCGGATCGCGGCGCAGCCCAATTTCGCGTAGCTGCTCGGCGGTCAGTGGATCTCGTAATCCTTTGGGCATGATCGTATACTGTACAAAAACACAGTATATTGCTATTTGCACCTCGCGACAAGGCTCGGAAAATGGCCGCACCGAGGCGGCCGGAAGGCAGATCTACAGCGCTCAAAGGTCGGAATTGCTGCCCGCATGCTCGGGTGGCACCGGGGTCGCAGCCCAGTTGATTGCGGAGTAGTCAGGAAGCGCCCAGCCCAGCTCGCGGGAGATCCGGCGGGCGAGAATCACCCCGTCAACTACTGCGTCGTGCGCCTTCACAGCCGCTGCGTGATCAAGCATGCGCAACGTCTTCTCAAACTGCTCCCACCAGGCACGCAGATATTGCATGAGCTGGCACAGCATTTCAATGTCGCAGGTGATAGACACCTCGGGGGTAAAACGTTGACCCGTGCCGGGGAGGCCCGTATGATCCATAGGAATTTCCTTTCTTAATCGTTTGGGAATTAGCCCCTCCAACGTCCCGTGAGAAGTGCGCTGCGAGGGGCTTTCTTCGCGAAGTGAATTCGCTTAATTAAGAATATCAATTTCCTGCAAGGTGTCGCAAGTGCATCGAAAATTACTTTGGCACTTATCAGTGCAATGCACTCTCTATTAAATGGATGATTATTCTCCATTTTTATAACATCATGATTTACATGAGGATTTTCTACGTCCGCGCACTATATATACATCAAGTTAATATTATTTCCATATGAATATGATGTATTCGATTCCCTAGAAAGATTGCTTGTAAGAGCTATCTCCTCTAATTCAAAAATTGAATTCGGGTATATCGAAGAGGTTAAATAAATTTAAAATAATCGAATATCGTTGTATTCTCGCAACGGTAAGCTCTTGCCTATAGCATCTGGCGAGTATCGACTCTCGATCATCGCGGTTTCATGATGATCAATTCCCACATCAGCCCGTTTGCCGCCGTTCATCTGACCTAAATCAGGTCAGCCTCAGCATCGCGGCGCAAGACGAGCCCTCGCAACTTGCGGCCGCCGCCCATGACCCACTTACGAATCTCGAATGGCACTTCAGTCCATCGCCCAGCGTTGATCCGGCGGCGCATAGTCGAGGCACTTAAATTGCCGGCGCCGAGGTTATAGCACCAGTCAATGATCGCCGCCAGGCGCGCCGGCTTATCGATTCTAGGGCACAGCCGACGGACAGCCGGCAAATACACATCCCGAATCTGGAGCATTAGAAGGCGTTCGGCTTGAGCCTTTGTTATCGGCGGATCATTCAGCGTCACAGCCCTCCCGTCAGCGTAGTGTGTAGTGCCGTAGCCGATCGACGGCACGCCGGCCGGGCACAGGTAGGGATGCAAGAATAGCCCCTCGAAACGGCGGCAAAGCGCAGTGGCTATCTGGGTCGCCAGCTGCTCGTCATTCGCTGACTGCTCCGCTGCGCCGGGCTGAGCATCGATGGGGGCCGGGGCGGTGGCACCTTGCATCCATGCCCTCGCCCGTGCGAGCAAGTCGGCTTCAGCCATTATTTACCCCGTTTGAACAGCGCACGGTCCGCCAGATAGATACCCAGCGCGGCTCCACACACCGACCAGCCATTCTCGTCCAGAACCCACCATTTCAAGTAGTTGCCGCTGATCATACCGATCGACCAAGTGGCGACGGCTGGGCGAATCACGCCATTCCAAAGGTCCACGAGCCACACACCGGTGGCCGTGGTCGTGCCGCGAACGGCGGTCAGCCAACCATCGGCCTCGATGCGCCCGATGTCAGCCTCCCCCTGCACGCGGATCGTCCGCACGCCCAACTCAGCCTGCAAGCGGATTGCGTCTTGGTTGCGGGTGTGCGCGGCGGCGTCGAGTTCGCCCTGTAGGCGCATGCGCTCAATCTCGTGGGCATGATCCTGTCGAGTGGTCATCCATGAAGAGAGTTCGCCCCAGATCATGCGAAAGACCGAGCCACCGAGGAAGGAAATTAGTGCGGAGAGCATGGTTTTTGTCCTTTATCCGTTTGTCATCGTTCAGAGGGCGCTGCGCGCATCCCTGACCACTTCAGCAGCGTCGTGTACGATCTCGCCGATGTCCTTATCACGCCGGCGGTCAAGCCAGCGGATCGCGCCTCCGATCAGCCACCACGCAGGCAACCCGGTCAGGACCATCACCGGACTGGCAATAAACAGTACGCCCATACTAGGATTACCACCAGATAGCGCAACCACAGACTTCGCTGAATCGAACAACGATGGCCACCAGCTGTGCAGCGCCATGACCGCAAACGGGCCGAAGATCCCACTGGTGGCGATGGTGCTGGTCAGCCGCAGGAACGCCTCGCGTAGCGTGCGGGGCCACATGAACAGGAACACAAGTGCTGTAGCAGCAGCGCCGGCCAACACTGGCACGCCGAAAATTTTAATCAGTGCCCCGCCGGCGGCGGATGTGGTTTCAATTGCGGGCATAGCGGCTTTCATAGTTGTACACGGCAAAGGGTGGAGACGTGAGGCCGGCATCACAGGATCAGCGAGGCTGCGTCGATGAACAGCTTGTCGCCCTGCTCCGGCGTTAGGCCCAGCATCACCAACCCGGCGACAACCAGGGTATCGTCTCGTCGCACGGTAAGAGCGCTCGCCCACTTGATTCGCGCAAGTGCGCCGTCGTCGCCCGGCATGTCTGCCAGCAGCGCCTCCCATTGATCCAAAAGACCGGACTTGTATAACTGAGTACGGGCGTTGAGCATCGGGACCGATTCTGGAACTGCTGGCGGCAGCAATAACTCTGGTGCGCCCTGCTGCATGCGGTAATCGCCGATCACCGAAAACTGGAAATCAACGCCATCGGCGCGCAGCCGATCACTCAGCACGTCCACCACAAAGAACGGGCCGAACGTCCCGGCACTGGAGATAATAGTCTTCATGCGCATACCTCCAATCGTTTAATAACAGCGCCCACCACTCCGATTGCCTCGATACCCCAGCTTTCATTCGCCGCGGCGCCCGGCGTGCCAGACACGATTGCCTGCGGATGCTGCGCAATGGCGCGGACACTAGATGGCAAGAAAGCGCCGTCACTACCAGTCACGGCCGCGGCGGACAGGCTGGAATATGTAGTGTTACCGGCTCTGAGCAGGGTGTAGTCGCGCTGCCCGCCGTTAAGTGCAGAAGGGCCGGGCAATGCGATGCTGGTGCGTACCGCCTGAGCAGAAATCAATGTCGGGGAGCTCCCTACGCAATCCACCGACATCTGATAGGTGATCGAACTGGAGGTAAAGCCGATTCGCACTGTAGTGCCAGAAATCGCGAGTGCCGCTAGCGCCGAGCAGCCGCCCATCGCATAAGTCAGTGGGAACCCAGCAAGCGAGAGAGTTCCGGCGGAGTCGGTGATGATGTCGACACGGATAGCACCACCCGTTGCATCCGCAACAAATAGCGCAGCCTTGCTGCCGGAAACGGGCACCACATCTACCTTCGGCGTGCCGCTTCCAGACATAGAAAATGTGGTGTACGACGAGGCCTCTATCGTTCCAGTGAGTTTGAAAACACCTACCATATACAGACCAGAGCCGGTTGCCATGACAACGAGATTTCCGTTGCCATTCTGGAAGGACCGGATGTCTTGATAAGGCGGTGTATTTGCGATAATAGCCCCATTCCCAGCCGTGAAAGTTGTGCCGGATAGCGTGTATGGTTTGACGGCGGGGTAGGTTCCATCAAAATGAACCACCCGCAGCGTGCTGCCAGAGACGTACATCGCAGGGACTGGTCCGCTGCTCGCGACGATGCTGGTTTGAGCGCCGACCGTGGGGGCGTTGCCGCTAATGGTAATGGCACGCATGGCCGTTTGCCCACTATAGACATAGCCTTGCACCCAGGACGAACCAACCGCGATAAGTTGGCCCCAAGAGGTCGGCGCGCCGGCCAGCGTTTGAAAGCCAAGGCTGCCAGAGTTGACCGTAAGGCCGGTACCCGAGATGGTGATCGTGACGCAGTCAATTTCAGAGGACGAGCAACTCGATACCAGGATCTGATTGGCGGCGGAAAGGATGGCATTCGCGAAGAGCCTCGTCCCAGCGATCAGGACCGGTGTCCCCCAAGGTGACGCGAGCGAGGAGTCATGGATTACCCCATAGAGATTACTGCTGGAGCCATTCCCACCTATCATCAAAAATGAGCGGGTCGAGTCGATGGCGACGCGCTGAATGCGGGTGCTGCTGCCTGAAGTGATCGCGGTGATTACCGGCGAGGCGCCAGTCACACCGATCTTCTGCGCACCAGAGACGATCCACGAGCCGGCAGCATTGGAATTATCCGAAAGCCCAATCAATGCCGTGGCGCCGGGTCTAACCCAGCCAAGTTGCGTGCCAGCGAAGTCCTTTACACCATAGTCAATCTCGCCATTGTTGTAGACGGCAAAAAGAGACAGTCCCTTCTGACAAGTGGTTGCGTCAGGTAGCAGCGCATAAAATCCCGCCCCGGTTGGTGTAACCGTAATCGCGGATGGCGACGTCGACACCAGCGACACGCTGGTCGACAGCACCTGTCCTCCAAGCCCCAGCGCGTAAAGCTGAATCGCCCAATGCACTGCATCAAGCTTGGGATCAGTTGCGCCACTGCCGGCACCGATGCGACGATATGAAAGTCTGTCCATCGGCGACCAGGCAACATCGCCGTCAGCGTAAGTGGCACCCGAAACCCACTTAACAGCACTAGCAGACGCAGCTGCGGCAGTTGCTGCGCTAGAGGCATCTGCAGCAGCGCGAGCGGCCGTCATCGCGTTGTTATAGGTCTCCTGTGCATTGGCCCACATATTTGACGCGAGCGCAGCGATCTGCGCCGGCGATGTCTGCCACCACGTCACCAACTGATCAATACGGTCCGAGAAGGTAGCTTTCTCTCCGCGCACAGCTGCTGGAAGTGGTGCCGGGGATATTGCCGGAGGTGGTTGGATTGCCATTAGATCATCCCTTGAACAGTCATTGAAAGATTGGCGTACTGGCCGCCAGGATAGGTAACCTTGCCGCTTGGGAGACCAAAGACACGCGCGGCCTGCATTTGAGTCGAATCGGACGCGATCACGACGCACGGAACTCCCAGTACATCCGACATCTCGGCGACAACGCTGTCAGCATCCGCGATAGGAATCAGCGCGGATATGGACATATCGCGCGCAGACTTGCCCTTTCTAATCGCAGTCTCTCCGCGAGAATTGGTCGTGATGCGCGCATAGGACTTGGGCTCGACCGTCAGCCCGGCTAGAGAAGGTCCCAAGCCTTTCATATCGCCCAATGCCGCTATCCCACACTTCGCAACGCTACCTGGATAGGAAATGGTTATGGAGACCTCTGAACGGCCATACGGAGCGATATCAAGGGCGATAAAATCGGTCATTTGCCGAAAGGGGGCAAAGCACCAATCGTAGTAATCGGCAGGCTGAGATCCTTCTAGTGAGCCGGAATAGTTGAGCAGCACCTCCCCGCCGACATAGTCCCGTACCGCGATGTCAAGGTGCGTTCCCTCCAGGCCTGCAAGGAATAGTCCGTTAAAAGCCCCTGGACGAAACACCACGGTCAGCGCTCCATCGGCGATTGACTGCGTTCCCACTTCGCTGTCAAACATCGTCATCCTGTCGGTGGCGCCGAGGTCATACCAGCGCTCCGGGGTATCCTCAGGCAAGCCAGTATCCACCCCAGCGATCAGGTTTTCGTAACGGCGCGCGAGAGGAGTGCGGAAGACGACCGCTCCTTTTGCCCACGACGTGCCAGCACTCCACTCTAATTCTCCAGCCGTATGGCTGACGGCCGTGCTTCTGATCAGCATTTCTGGCGTGATCGCCAGCGGCGATAGGAAGCTCAAAATTGCCGTCATTGGGTCACCACCATGTTGGTTCCTCCTTCGGTCACCATGTCGAACATAGAGGCCTGTTTCTCGGTGCTTACTGCAATCGGGGCCAATGCGGAAACCACCTTGTCCGCCATTTTTTCCAATGCCTCTTCCACACTGCGCGTGCCGGTGGTTGCCGTAGAAGATGCGTCAACGAGATACTGGCCTGGTGAATAGGTGGCCGGGGCCATCTTGTCTCGGTAGACTTGTGAGAACGCTGCCCACGCCGCAGGAATTGAGGCAGCCAGATTGAATTGATCTGTAGCCGCCTGTGCAATTCGAGATTGCACCAACGCGAAATCCCGCGAGTAGGAGAAATCGCCTGCATCTCGGTCCTTCGATGCATTCAGGAATGCGGTAGCAGCTTGCGTATCAGTTGGTTCCGCCGCAAGAAACTGCTTTTTTGCCTCCTGATACCGCTGCTCTGGAGAGAGCGGCGAGAGGTCGCCGAGAAGTAATGACTTATTGAACTCGACCAGTGACTTACCCGCTGCCTCCGCGTTCTTCATTGTCTCCACCATAGCGTCACCAAACGACTGGAAGAGATCTGCCGACGCCTTCGCACTGGCGACTGCGGCATCCTTTGCTTTCTGGATCGCATCAGCGGCCTGCTGCTGCGCAAGAGACTCGGCCTTGAGACCGGCCAGCCGGTCATACAGCGCCAAGGTGCTGGCATCCATTCCCTTGGTTTCCAAGGCCCGCAAATCGGTTGCTGATAATGTGGACTTGATGAAGTCGTCGATTTGCTTCTGATATTCAGCATTGACCGACGCCAGCCCCTCCGCCGCCGTCTTGGCGGCCTGGGCGGCCTGAACCTGATCGAACAGCCCTTTGTTGCTGGGATCCAGCGCCGCCCGCTGCTTGGCGATCTTTTGCGCCTCGGTGAGGGTCGCGTCGTCGTACTGCTTCTGCAGCTCGGCGCGCTCGCTCAGCGCGGTGGTGCTGCTGACCAAGGCGGCGTCCAGCGATCCCATGTAAGACGTCACCTGCTTAAACTGCGGCGCCAACTGCAGCAGCGCCGCATATTGCTTAGCACCGGCATCCGTTGACAGGTCCAACCCAAGCACCAGTTGCTTAAACTGCTCGTCTGTATTGGTGCCGGCGGCGCCAAGGTCGGCAAGCTGCTTTTTCACGTTGGCTACGATCGGCGCCATCTGCTCGGCCGGCGATAGGAAGTTCTGAGCGAAGAAAGCCGCGCCGCTCGACAACTGCCCGAGACCGCCGGCAGCGGCTATCAATCCTTCCCGGGACTTAATGCCAGCATCTCCAACCGTCTTGATCGACTGCCCCATGGCCGCCAGTACACTGTCCACACTGACGTAATCGGCCGCAAGTCGCTGCAAGGTCGTGGCGAGAGTTTCGTTCTCGGCCTTGTAGGTAGATAGTGTCGGCAGCAGCTTCGTGGAAAGTTCATCACCTACATCACTGAACAACTTAGTTATCGCCGCGCCATCCTTTTCAGCATCGCCGGTTAGGGCGATGTCGAAAGACTTGGTGTAGGAATTGATCTGATCCGCCTGGAGGCCAAGTGCCTTCGCGAAGCCTTTGACAGCAGACACCATTGCCGTGATTGTGGTGTCATAGGCCGCATCCGTGGTCGGATCAAGGCCTACTGTTTTTTCGTAACGATTGTCGCTACGAAACCAACCACCTTTTTCGAGAATTTTGGCGTAAGAGTCGGCATCAATCCCACTGGTATTGATAGTGCCACGCAACCCCTGGCTTTCCACAACCGGGTTGGCGCGGCCAAAGAGTTTGGTGTTGATGCTGGCGCCAGTGAGGATGTTGGCCAAGGCCGATCCCACGCCCAGCTGCTGAAGCTGCTTGTTAAGCAATAGCGGCACAGCGCCGACTACCTGACCAAGTGTACTGGTAGTGCCATTATTAGGATCAAAGCCCTGCGCTCGGAAGCTGCTGGCCGCCTGCATCCCCGCGATAATCCAACCGATAATCGGAATTGCCGCTGCAGCGCTTGAGCCTAATCCGGCCGCCGTTGCGCTTGTGGCTGTCGCTCCCGGTCCAGCAGCTGCCATGGCCCCGGTCAGGCCGCCCTGCATACCAGCTCCGAATGCCGAAACTGCCTGCGAGCCAAACAGATTGCCCATTGATGCGATGGAGCCGCCTAGCGACGAGGTGATACCAGTGCTAAAACCGCTGTAGATCGCCTTCCCGGCGCTGAACAGATTGGCTGCGCTACCCAGCGAACTGCCGACGCCGGGCGAACCAGTTGCGCCCGCCGTCGCGCCTGCCAGGTTGGCAATGCCGGCGTACCCACTGACCTCGGCGCCGATGCTGAAAATCCACTTCTTGACGGTCATCTGATACAGCAGATCCAGCAGGCCAGATTTCAGTGTATCCCGGAGTCGGTCGAAGGCACTCTTGCCATCGTTGAAAATGTTGACGAAGGTGTCGTGTGCAGTCTGGTCGATGGATTCCCACAGCTTTTTTTGCTGCTCGAACTGAGCCGACTTGATCAGCCCATCGGCCTGTGACTGCGCCAGCGAACGCATCGCCGCAGCGCTGGCCAGCATGGCCTCAGCTTCTTCCTTGCGTGATTCGGTTTGCCCGATGATGGCGGCCTGGACTTCAAGCCGCGTAGCACGTTCATTGACCAGCGACTTATTGAAGGCGTTGACCTGTTCGGTGCTCGCGCCGATAAGCGAGTTAGCATCCTGCTGGGCCGTAAGTTGGTCTTTTAGTGCTTGCAGGTCGGAGGACCGTTTGTCAGCGAGGTCAGCCAACGCGTCAGCCGCCTGGCGTGTATTTTTGACGTCGAGGTCGGTGACTTGCTTTTCCAGCTCAGCCTTCCGGGTTAGCGATTTTTCATCCAGAAGATTTATCTGGGCTTGGATGTCGGCCTGCTCCTTCTGGCTATTCAGCTTTTGTTTGGTTAACGCCAGTTCAGCCTGCAGCTTTTCCTTGTCACGCGTCAACGCCGCTTGGTCCAGCGCCTCGATCTTCCTCGCGTACTCAATGTCCAAATCGTAGCTGGACGCCAGCCCAGTGGCGCGCGCTAATGCCAAGGAAATACCTGAGCGCTTGTCAGCTTCCTGCTCGATCGCTGCGCGTTGTTTGATCTTTTCGATCTGGGCGTCGATGGCGTCGTTGTAAATGTCGGCATACTTCTTACGCACTTCGCCTTGTGCAATGAGGATAGCCCGTTCAGAAGCGCCTGCTGCTGCACCTTTTGCCCGGACTGCTTCCAACTCGTTATAGAGCTGTTTCTGCCTGGAGAGATTGGCATTGAGTTGCTTCGCCCACTCGACGCCTGCTTCACGTTTCTTGTTTGCCTCGCCCTCGGCCACCGCCTCGTCTTTACGAAGGCTGATTTGCCCTTTCAATAGTCGCTCAAGAACAACGTAACCCTGTTCTTGACGCGAAACAGCCGCGTCACCGGCGCTGGTATCAAAACCGGTGCTGCCACCGAGCATCGACTTCTGGCCGCTATGCTTCGCCTGCGCAGCTTGCAAGCGAGTTTGCACCTTCGCCAACTGCTGCTCTAACGTATCCTCGCGACCAACATTGAGCATCGCATCCCAAGCATCTTTGGCGGCCCCTTTGATACCCGCCCATGCTTTCTCGACGACACCCAACCGTTCCTTCATTTTGTCGGACCGACTCTCTAGCGCCTCCGCATAGGCTCTCTGCGCTACTTCGCCGGCCTCTTCTATCCGCCCCTGATCTTGTAACGCCTTGATCTGAGCGTAGATCGCCCCGGTCAGATAGTGATACTGCTCGTTCAGTCGTTCGCTCGCTTGCAATGGCGATTTCGCGAGATCCGCGAAGTCCTTGGCTGTATCCGCCGTGGCCACGCCAATGTCCCGTTGCGCCTTGACCGCTACGGTGGCGAAACGCTGTAGGTTTTCGACGCCAACCTTGCCGGTGCCGGCTAGCGCAGCCAGTGCTGCGGCAGCGTCACCCTGTGTGCCGACCGTCTTGCTGATGGCGCGCGCCATATCGGTGAGCTGGCCAGTGGTTGTGCCAGCGGCATTGCCAGTCAGAATTAGAGCGCGCGCGTAGGCATCGGCTTCTTTACTGCCTTGGTTGTAAGCCAGCGCTAGGGCGGCGGCGCCGGCGGCAGCCAGCGTGAACGGATTGACCAGCCCGACGATGTAGCCACCGAGCGCCCGGGCTGCGGGCGCCGCACCGCCAAACATGTCGCGCAGTTGGCCGCCCTGTTGCAGGAATACGGTCAGCGGCGCCTGGCCGGCTTGGATGCTGGTAACGATATCGGTGAACTGCGCCGGAACGCCGCGCAGTGCGGCGGCAGTTTGCCCGGCGGAGATACCGGTTCGATTCAAACCGCCCTCGGCCTCACGCAGGCGCGCGATGAACGGGGCGGCCTGGTCGCTGACACCCAACTGTGCGGCTTGCAACTCCAGCAACTGCGAACGCGTACGACCAATGGCCGTCGCTTGCTGCTCTAGGCTGGCGATGAAGGTGCTCTGGTTGGTTTGCACTTGCGCAGCTTCACGCTGCGCCTGCGCTTCAGCACGAGCTGCTGCAGTCACCTCTTCGTGTGCATTGCGTAGGTTGTGCAGTTCTGCGATTAGCGGCGCCGCATCAACCTCCACACCGGCCTGCGCCGCGCGGTAGCGCATCACCTCTTCCGAAGACCGACCGTACAGCGCGATCTGTTCGCGCAGGCCGCTCAGGAAGGCTTCGCGCCCGGCCAGCGCTTGCGCAACTTCGCGCTGCGCTGCCGACTCAGCGCGCGCCGCTTCGGCGGCGGCTTCCTGCGCGATGCGGGTTTCGTTGGCGGCAGCAGCGGCGCGCGTCTGCGCAGTCTCCACCTCGCGCAACTGGGCGATATATGGCGCCAGTTGGCCAAGATCAGCGCCACGGTTGCGCGCCAGCGTTTCAAAGTAATCGGCGCCTGATTTTTTTCCTGCTTCCAGTGCCGCCGTGGCGCGCTCAACTGACCCGATCAAGCTGCGGGTGGTGTTGTCGACGCGTGCTGCAGCCGTGGTGCTGCCGGCGCCGATGCTTTCCAGTGCAGCCGAGCCGCGCGCGCCGAGGTTCGACAGATTGCGGCCTGTACGCTCGACACCACTGTCCACGCGTGCAAGGCCGGCATCTACGCCACTGGCATCTACGCCCAGTTCGATGATCGCGGCGCCGACAGTATCCGTCATCTCGTATCCCAATAAAAAAGCCGCTCTAAGGCGGCGTTATTTGCGGTGCATCGCGGCCAGGGCATGGCTCTCCATCACCCTGATATCCATTTCCATGACGCGGTACTCATCTTCCGGTAGCCGCATCCGGTCCATCTTGTGGTACATGACGTTGTAGTCCAGGCCAGTGGGGCCATTCATACCGACCCGCCACTGGGTGCCCATTTCCTCAAACAGGACATAGACGTCTTCGTTGTCCGGCAGGACATCAACCGGATCGCTTGCAAAGTCCTCCGCCGTGAAGCCCGACCGCTGCATTTCTTCAGCGGTCGGTAGGCGCTCGTAGAGGGCTGTTGCAAGCTCTACGAGTTTTTTACGCGCACCTCGGCGACCGACTGACGGTACTTCTGGGCGATGGCAGCCAGAGCTCCTGGATTCTCGTCTTCCAACCGCAACAGACTTTCTTCAGTGAACGGGTCGTCCAGATCCCAGCCATTGGCAATTTTCAGCACGAATTTCGCGCCGGCTGCATCTGCTTCCGCGTACCACTCCACCACGGTCTTGACCGGCGCTGGCGCCAAGGCTACATCGCCTTCAGTAGCCAATGCAGCATCGTGCTCGGCTTTATCTTCAGCCAGCTTCTCGTCGAGCAGCTCAGCAAATTGCTTGCGGGTGCGGTAGATGAAACTCAGTTCGATGGCGGCCACGTCGCCGCTCAGCAACACGACGTCGACTGGTTTCTTGAAATGCTTGGGCGCGTTGCCCAATTTGACTTTTGGCATTGCCATTTTTATCTTTCATCAGGAGTAAAAAGACCCGGCAAGGTGCGACCGAGCGGGCGTTAAAGGGCCCGCAGTAGCGGGCCGGGAGACACGGTTTAAGCGGCGTAGCGCGTCAGGCGGTTGTTGCCGTTGAAGGCGACGCTGACCTGATTGATCTGGCCATCGGTCAACTTGACCGCCTCATTCAGTGCGACAGTGCACGGCTGCAGGATGATCGAGCCGGAGCGGGTGACCATCTTCAGGCAGGTATCGGTCTGGACTTCGGTCAGCGACTTCAGTGCGGTGTAGCCAGGCGAACCAATCGAGTCGGCGTCCAGATTCATGTTGTAGCTGGTGGCACCGAAGCCATCGTTGATACTGAATTCGACGTCCGATTCCAGATACTTGTAGTTGACGGTTTTCGGATCGCCGCCACTGGACGATGGCGACATCACGGTGGTGATCTGCGTGAAAGTGCTGATCTTGCGCACGCTGCCTCCGCCTGTCCCTGCTGGGAAGAACGTGGTGTTGGTAGTGTCCTGGCCTTCTAGCACGAAGGTGTCGGTAGTGATGCCCTTGATGCGGAAATCGCGACGGTTGATACGGCCCCAGCCGGAAGTAATTTCCACGATATCGCCATTCGCATAGCCGTGGCCCACCGCAGTAATCACTGCCTCGGTGGCATTGGTGGCGATAGTGACGGGCTTCGCTGCCGCAAAAGCGGAGGCAATGAAGAAGGTGGTACCAGTAGGTACTTGTGCCATAGTGTTTCCTTTCGATGGACGTAAAAAAGGCCGCTCAAGGCGGCCTGTGGTTATTGCCCACGAAGGGCGAAATCAAATCTCAATACCAAAAGCTAAAGTCCTGCATGGACCCGCGCAGTTGTGTTTCTGGGTCATGCATCGAGCGGCGCGCAGTGAGGACTGTCGCTTGCAAGGGGAGATAGGTTCGTAGCGCGTCTTCGACCTGTTTCCCGATATCCGAAGCGGCGAGGCGCGTCTCCGCCCAAACGCTTATTTGAACGCGTGAGTTTTGTTTTTCTGGGATGGTCGCTTCAACGTAGTTGACTGCATCGCCACCCACCGCTTGGTAGGTCAGATAGGGGGGCTGGGCTTTTTCCGGAGCTACGTCAGGGAAGGCGCGGCTGTCGACTATGCCGCGCACCGCAGCGAATATCATGCTCTCAAGGCTCATATTCCTCCTGTAATCTCTTTTAACTTCACTGCCATCCGCCCCTTCGCCGCCTGGATGGCTTGTGGCACACGCGCCAAGGACGGGCGCATGAAGGGATTCGCCGCGGCATGGGATGTCCCGAATTCAACCATGAAGCCATATGGCGCCTTTTGATGGTTCCATCCGACGTGATAGGTTTTGCGATTTAAGTCTGAGCGGTCTTTCGAATACACGCGATAAATTGCCGCTTTCAGCGTTCCGGGCTGGAAGGTGTATTTCACCCCCGTGCGCACCGAAGAGCGGCCGTAAAACACATGAGCCTTTTCGGATACCGGTGCGAAGATCCTAGCCTCGTCATAGATCACCTTGGCCATCGCTGCGGCCCCCTCAATTGCCACCTCTTCCTTAATGACCTTGCTGTAATGACGCAATTTGGCGGAGATGGCCGCGAGCTGACTGGTATCGACACGGAATGTCATGACACACCGCGTTTGCACATGAGTTTCAGATTGCGGCCTTCGGTTCCCAGAACTGATTCGATGTTGTAGACGTCATCGCCATGCAGTACTCGCATTGATGCCTGAACATTAGGGAGGTGTCGAATGGTTATAGTCGTGATCACTGAGTTCTGTGTCCCGCCTGCTGCGACAAATTCACGGCCGCTTACATCCCGAATTCCCGCCCAAATTTTTCCGTCGCCACTTTCGATGACGTTGACCCAACCTGCTACTCCAGGCTGTCCGGCTTCATCCTGCGCGCCACTTAGGCGCTGTAGCAAGACGCGCTTATTCAGGGTGGCCGCGAAACTCATCCATAGCTCCTGCACCGATCCAGTAGGCCGGTAACGAAGTTCGACTGCACGGTGTCACGCTCCAAGCGTGTGGCTGGATCGAACTGCTCGGCTAGCTTCGCCAAGATGTACAGTTCGATCTCTTCCGGCGTGTCCTCTGAGCTCTCCCCATAACCGGCTTGCACCACCACGATCACCGCCGCATCGTCTTCCGCAGTCGCCGGCCAGCTCTCGCCGCGTGCTGGCGTCAGCGTGCTGGCGTAGCGGCTTTTGTTGAGGCGATAGCCTGGCCCGGCAATGGTCTGCGTGACGCCCGCGGCATCGATGTAGTTCAACGAGGTGATGCTGATGACCGGATGCGGCAGCTTGATTGCGCCATCTGGCGGGAAGTATGGCAGCCGTACCTCCCAGGTCTGTTTCATCACGCACTGGCCGATTTCCTGCTCCAAATCAGCGATGATGCCCTTCACACCAATCGTGATCTGGGCATCCAGATCATCACCGTCCACGCGGAGGGCGCCCTTGGCATCTTCCAGAGTGACAGCAAGAACCGATGGTGCGGTGGTGCGGATGGCGGTCATGGCATACCTTTCTCAGCCAAGCTGCCGTAGCTCTCGACGCTCCGGAATTCGAAGCCGATTTCTACTTTGATGGTCATATTAGGTGAGCTGTTATGGAATGATCTGCTGAACTACCGTAGTGGTGGTCGCGGCGAGAGGAAGTGCAAAGTTCGCACCGGCGGTGATAGCGGAAGCCTTGGTGGTTCCGATGTCGCCCAGCTTGCTCGCTCCAGCCGTCCCCGGATTGGTAAGCGTCAGCTCATTGAAGCTTGCGGCCGGACCGTACACCTTTACGTCTGCAAAGTTTAGGTGATGCATTGCTGTTCCGGTATCGGTCAAACCAGAGCATGCGCCCGCCACCGCATCCGCCATGATCTTGACGCGCAGGGTAGACCAGCCGTTGCTCGCACCGTCATTGTTCGACGTGGTTTGGCGGTAGCGGATCGCGTTCGATCCGGTCGGCTGCATGCTGTGGTACACCTCCAGCGTGAAGTCGTTGCCCTCGGAGGTCTGGAACGATTCACAGGCCCCCATCACTACCGTACCTACCGCACCAGCCAGGCCGGCAGCAGTAAAGCTGACCGTAGCCGTTCCGGTGTATGAGCCAGGGCGATCAATCTGGATGCTGGCCGGGTCCAGAACACCGTTTTCCACGCAGAAACTGCCAGACGCCGCCACCGTGGACGTGCCTGCAAACACCAGCGGGTATTGCGTGCGAATTGTCGCGCCATTGCTGCCCAGGTTGCTGACAGTGATGCCGATGGCGCCGTTAGCCGTCGCGGCGGGGAATGCTGCGTTGGCCGTCAGGTTGCTGGCGAATCCGATGTAAATGCCGTTGGAGCTTCCGCCACGCCATTCACGCGCCTTGATCGATCCCTTGCAGCGACGCATCGTACCGCGCCACTGAACGCCATTGAATCCACCCGTCGCGCTGATGTTAATTTCGCTGTCCAGGCAAGGGCCGCCTGCGTCGGTCGAGCTGATCGAAGTGACGCACCACGTCGTGGCCACGCTTGGTGCCGGCGCGTCGTCTTTGGCCCAAATGTTGATCCGGCAGCGTTCGTGCGCACCGACTGCTGCAAGGCCGGAGAGATCGTCGCCCAGTTTCAGGCTGGACGCGCCCCCCATCGGAGATGCATTGATGGTGCCGGAGAAGTTAGACGAGCGGCCGGCAGCGGCGTTGATGGGTGTCAGCGTGGCGCTGTCTTCATGGTAGACACGGAGATTGATGTCGCTATCACGCACACCGCAAACCTGCACCAGCGAGTTGATGAACTCCGCTTCGATGTTGAATTTGGCAGCACGAATGACACTGCTTGAACCGCTGGCATCAATGCCAATGTAGGACGTGCCGCAGTTGCGCACGTGGACATTCTTGGCGGTGACTTCATACGGTGCGCCGGCGCCGGTGCCGTACAAGCCTAGACCCGGCCCCCAGCAATCTTCGATACGCACATTCTCGATTTCGAACAACGCGTTGGTGTTCGAGTCGATGGATGCCAAGCCGCCGCTACGGCTGTTCTTCACCGTCAGGCCTTTGATCTTGTTGCGGTAGCAGTTGTCCGACACCGTGAAGCCGCCATTGACGTGGCCAACCGTGTAATCAAAGTTGGAGCCATCGATATACATGTCAGTAAAGTAGTTGTCACGGCTCCAACCGTTCAAGTGAATCCCGTTACCTTGGCTGTTGAGGATATTAAAATTGTCAAAGCGGCTTTGCGTCGAGTTGGTGACACAACCCTCGCCCGGCGCGTTTTTGATCGTCAGGTCATAGAAGAACGCACCAGTGTTTGCGTTACGAAATTCAGACGTCGATTCCCAGCGACGATTCGTCGTGTTTTGCGTGTAGTTGCCATCCAGCGTGCCGTTGTAGACGAAAACAACAGCATTCGAGGCGCGACTGGACGTATCGAGCAACGGGCCAAGGGTGGAGACGGTTGCGCCCGAGGCAATCGTGTCTTGCGCGCCAGCACCAGAAACCAGGGCCAGGCCAAACACCGGCCCTTCAAACGTCAGCGTACCAGCAGAGCCAGAGCCTGGCGTAATCGCCGAGATGGTCAGGGCCTGGTTGCCGTCAGTTTCCAAAAACGCCATCAGCGTGGTGGTGGCGTCGCCGTTTCGCTGCCCAAGAATGTTCACGGACATGCCAACTTGATAGCCGGTGATATTGGCTACGGCAATCGAGGTCGCGCCGGTGGCTAGTGCCGCCGTGGTGGTGGTAGTGATCTGCGGCGGACGCTGAATGGTGGCGCCGTTCATATCCAGCCCGGTGCCAGCGCGAAGCCGGAATGCGCCAGCATATACTGGGTAAGTTGCACCAGGTTGCAACATGATGCGTGCACCAACCGGCGTCGAGTTAATGAAGTCACGCAGGGTCGCAAAATCGGTCGCAGGCACGCCAGTCGGGGCGGGAGCAAGACGGTAGCCCGATGCACCACCGCCACCACCGATAACGCGCAACGTACCATCAGCATCAACGGAGGTCGTGACGTTGTCGGGTTTGATAACACCCGTAGAGGTCGACGTTGCGACCGGAAAATTCAGTACCGCGTCCGCCACCACTGCATCAATAGTTCCCGCAGTGCAGGTGATTAGCAACTTCTGAGTGCCAGAGTACGGGCCGAACGCCGGAAGCTTCCCTGGTGTGACCGGTACTGCCGCACCAGTCGGCACATCAAAGGCATCCAACCGCTGAACAGCGCCTCCAGCGGCAGCCCCGCCGGTAACAAGCAACTGCTGCCCCTCAGGGACGGATACCGTCGCCTGCTCGTTTGTTCGCAGCGAAACCGCGCCACCAGCCAGTGCAGCAACAGGCGGGGATGGAATGATGCGGTAGAAGAATGGCACTCCGCCCGTCAGATCGGCGCTCGCCATTTGGGCAGCCACTAGACCAGCCTCTGTCGCGGAGCTGAGCGTAACGATGGCGTTTTGCGGGTATCGGCCATGGGCACAAAGCAGGCGGACGGTCATGATTATTCTTTCGCGAGCGATTCAGCGTATTCGACGGCGGCAGGATCTGTGTCGATCACACCAGTCAGGGTTTCTGCGATAGATGGATCAACGAGGATGACCTCGTTGCACATGCCCAAATCGCAGTCGATCAGCACGCGCGCTTTTACTTCGCCATTGGAAGATGCGGCGGCGCTGTCGGCTTTAGATGCAGTTTTCGTCATTGGAGACTCCAATAAAACTGCGACGAGGCCAGGCCTCGTCGCTGGTGGATGAGGTTAGGTCGCCGACTGCTGGTACAACTTAATACTGTTTGCGTCGAGCAGATTGCCGCCGGCACGGGACCACGCCAGGAAGCCGACTTGCCCTTTGCTTGCGAATGCCGAGTCTTCAAAACGGAACAGCAGGATGTCCAGCACGTCGCGGATGGTGTAATTGCTGAAGTCACCGAAGCCGATGGTTTTGGCGTTGGCTGCTGGCTGGGCCATGTCGTTGTTGATCGCGACATCGGAGCCCAGCAGTTGTGCGGGAGTGCCGGTTTTAATACCCGCCTCGTACGACTCAGCCCAAATTGGGCGGCCGGCGGTGTCCTTGATCTTTCGGACGACCTTCCGCGTCTGCTGGTGCATCATGAAACGGCAGGTGCCAGCATCCTGGTACGCTTGGTCGATCGATTCCTGCAAATCGACCAAATCTTCATACAACACAGTCACGGTCTGGCCGGTGGCGCCAACCTTGCCGACGCTCGAAGCGGTAACAAAGCCTGTAGGCTGCCCGGTACCGCTGCCGGTCGTGAAACCTTGGTTCATGGTACGGCCAATCCGGTCGCGGATGCGCTTGTTCACCATTGCGATGATGTCAATCGAACTGTCTTGCAACAGCTCCATCGGAATGGTGATGATCTTCGAGCTGGCCTTAAAAGCATTCAGACCAACGGTGCCGAAAGAGGGGTCGGCAGACGATGCCTGGGTGTTTTCAGGCACCCATTCGCCCGTTTCGGACGTGCCGTCGGATGTAGGGTAGCTCAGCGGATTACCCTGTGCAGTGGTGATGCTGGACGCCACGCCACGCATACCGCCGTAGAGTTTCAGTGCGTCGATCAGTTCCTTGGCCACGTCGGACTGCACGGTGTAGCCACCTTGGGATGGCGTAGTGGTCGACATGGTGTTGCGAATTTCCGCGTGTTCTTCGCGGGTCAGTGCTTGAGGGCCGTCGCGCAGCAGTTTTTCAAACAGCGCCCGGGCCTTATTTTCGGCACGGTTGTCAGGATTGCGCCGGAAGTTCTCGACATCGCGATTCTGATCCTCGATCTCGAACTTCATCAGCCGCTCCAGGGCTGTGATTTCGCTCTCCAGCGCTTCGATTTTGTCGGCGCGGGTGTCGAACGCGGTCTGGTCGTCCTTGCTCCAGACGCGATCACCTTTTTGCTCCAGCTGGTTACGGGCTTCCTTTGCGAGTTGCTGACGTTCCTCGCGCAATGCTTGAATCGATTTCATCGTTTCCCCTTTCGACGGGCGTAAAAAAAGCCGCTCAAGGCGGCTGGTTTTGGATTGCGCGAGTGCGTTATCCGATTTCGTGTAGGCGCAAACGGTTGGCGTTGCGTTGTCGAACTGCTTCCCAGTCCTTGGTGTCGTCGCGTGGCGCCGGCGGCGCATTGTTGTAGGCGGTCAAATCCCATTTGTTTTCAACCTTCGCGCCATCGCTGACTTTGTCAGCGAACCCATTAGTAACGGCTTCTTCCGCAGTGAACCAGGTTTCGGCGGCCATCCAGGCGGCGATTTCGTCGCGCGTCTTCCCTGTTTTTTTTTCGTAGTCGTCGATGATCGACTCATCGATTTTCGCCAGGAGTTCTGCCGTTTTGATCAGCTCGTCCTTGTTCCCATAGGCCATCGTCCAGGCGTTGTGGATCATGTAGAAGCTTCCCGGGGCGATCGAGACGGACGCGCAGGCAATCGTCACGTACGTGGCCGCGCTTGCCGCCAGCCCCTCGATAACGGCGTGGACGTCTCCGTGCTGCGCAATCGCTGCGGCCATAGCGCGGCCGTCAAAAACATCCCCGCCCGGCGAGTTGACACGCAGGGTGACCTTCTTGCCAGCCATGCCGGCCAGGGCCTTGTTGAATTCTGCTGCGCCCACCCCCCAATACGGGTCGATTACGTCGTACAGGTAAAGCGTCGCATCCTGATCCTCTGCGATGATCTTCGGTGACGCACTAGCAGCGCTATTGCGCAGCAGCTGGGCTATCTTCTTCATTGGTGTCCTTGTTGGCGGTTTTTGATGGTTGCGCCAGCTTTTCTGGCCGATAAAGCACGTCACCGCCCGCTATTGGCGGCAGATTCTTGATTTTCCGGATCTCGTTGATGGTCATCCAGCCGGGTCCTTGCGAGCCGCCGACAGACTGACGCATGTACTCGCCTTCGGCCTTAAGATCCCCTGTCAACAAAGCTTCCATCTTGTGTTCGGCGAATGGAGATGCGCGGCGGAACAATTTGCGATTCAGCTCCTGACGGATACGGTTGATATGCGGCTGCAGTGCAAATTTCACAAAACCAAGGGTCATCTGCTCGACGCCGGTCCCCCAGGAGCTAGTGGTTTCCTGCGCCCCAATAAGGTGCGGTGGCACGCCGAAAGCACGGGCGATATCGATGACTTGCCACTTACGTGTTTCTAAAAGCTGCGCATCGCCAGCGGTCATACTCATTTCTTTGAGCTCCAGCCCTTGCGTCAGTACCATCGGCGTGCCGGCGTTATTGGCACCGGCGTACTTGCGCTTGTACTCAGCACGCAGCTGCTCGATCTGCTCTTCATTCATCCGGCCGGACGCCTTGATCACATGCTTCGGCGTGGCGCCATTCGCAAAAAAACTTCCGGAGAAGGTGTCAGCGGCGAGGGCAACGCCGATAGACTGGAATGCGGCCCACTGGATTACGGACATGCTGCGCACGCCGTTGAAGCCAAAACCGGCGAAATGCAGCATGTCGTCCTGATGGACGGGCCTGATTCCGCCGTCGTCATCGCAAACGGTATAAATCAAATACTCACCAACCTTACGTGCGGAAACGCGGTCCGGGTGCAATGGATGGAGCGATTTTATTGATGGCCCAGCGCGGCGGATCTCGACGTACCCATCGCCGCGCAGGCAAATCGACATCATGATCCATTCCCACATGGCCGCCGCTGTCCAGCATGGTGCTGGCTCCTCGTTGAGCATCCACCAAAGATCAGGACTGATGGATTCCCGCACACCATCGCGCTCGCGATACAGCGCGACCGGGATCGATGCGATAGCACCTGCAAGCAGCCGCACGGAGGCGTAGACGGCCGACACACGCATTGACGACTCGGGCGTTACTGCGAAGCCGGTGGCAGAGTGGGCGGCGCCCAACATAGCTATCACCTGCGGGTCACTGGACGTTACCGTCTGGATAGCGTTCTGCAGCTGCTTGGCGCTCTCGCGTTCAGCACGCCAGTTTGTCAGGATCGGAGAGCCTGGCACTGCGGCACGGCTCTGCACGACTTCCCAAGCGGTGTTTTTCATAGCGAGACAAAGCCTTGGTCGATTGCGTTACTTTCAGGATTGAGCAGCATCAGTGAAACTGCGTTGAATGCGGCCATCAGCGGGTCTATTTTTGCGGTGCCGGACACCTGCTTCGTGATCAGAATTGCATTCCCTTTTGGCTCAACCTTGGCATTACCTACGCACCACGCCATCATGCGACTACCCGAGTGCTCCAATTCATGGCCCGCGATCTTGCGCTCCGTCGTCTTGATCGCGCCACCGAGCCGCCATCCCTGAGAAACGCCGATAATTTGCTCCATCGTGAAGTCGCGACCGGGTGCCGTCAGTTCATCGACGATGTCGCCAATACCGGCGGGATCAACACCTATCGACTTTTCTTCCGGGAGCAGCCCGGAATTTCGAACCATACAGATCAGGTCCGCCACCTCGGTAACATCTTGGCCGGGCTGGGCAACGATGGTCAGATCACCGTCGGACTCGAAGTCCCTCAGCACTGATGCAATCTCGCTGCGGCGCTGCAAAACAATTTCATGGGCCCATGCATGCGCCCACAGTAACCAGCGGCGCGTTTCGCGATCCCGGCCGATTACGGAAAGGCCAAGTAAGTCATCCAGTCCGCCGCCGTCAATGCCGATCACGGCCACGTCGCAGCGCCGCAGTAACGACTCAAGCGTAAGTGCGCGCCCCTGAGCCTCCCAGAAGTCGGCTCCGGCCCATCGATCGGACCGGAGGTTCATGCCGATCTCGACGTTCAGGTGCTTTGCGAGGAATTGCTGAAATGCCCCATCCCGCTTCGACTGATTCTTTTTTAACTGATCGGCCAGCCATTCCGCGCTCACCGAGCGGCCAAGGTTAGGGTTTGTGATGTAGAAATTCCGGGGGTCAAGGTAAGCCTTCGACTCGACCATCACCTGAGGAAACTCATAAAGAATCCCCAGGGTTTTCAGGTCCTCGATCTTACCGTCGCGGACTTCGCGCCAGTAGTCCAGCTTCTCCTTGAACACACCAGCCGGCGGTTCATCGCTCTGCGTCGTCAGATAAATGACCCATCCCTCATCTCGCGACACCTGGCCGCCCAGGGCTTCCATGAACATCGCCACGGCATTCGACCGCTTACCAAACAACCAAAGCTCGTCGACCAAGATCTTTCCGGATTTTTTTCCCGAGACGGTATCGGTATCCGCTGCAACCACCTTCAGGCTGTTCCGGTTCAACCTATGCGTGATCGTCCTGATGTGGTCCTGTATGTGAAACAAGTCCATCAGCTCATCGTCCGCGCGGATCATGCTTGCCGCAGGCTTAAAACTATTGTCAGCCACCTCCTTAGTTGGAGCCAAGATAAGGTGCTCTTCCTCCTCACGCCAGCACAGGATCAGCGCGGTCACCATAATCCCGGCGGCAATGGTCGACTTCGTATTCTTCTTCGAGATCAGCAGACCGTACTCGCGAATCATCTGCTTGCCGGTTTCAGCGTCATACCCGCCAAAGATGGCGGCCACGAAGTCGAATACGAACTGGTCGGCACACTCGCCAAACGTCGGCTTTCCGGGTAAATCAACGACGCGCAGTTGCTTGAAGATACCCAGCGCCTGCTCTGCCTGCGCCGGGAAGATCGGAGGCGGGATGATCGACTCACCGGCAAGCAGGCGCGCTTCCCAATCAAGGCAGGCGGTCACCCACGCAGGAGTAGCACCCACAGTCAGACCTTCTTGCCGCCAGCCGCCACCAGCTTAGGCGGTGCAGCAGCAGAGAATCTTCCGGCCACCTTCTTGGCGGCATCTTGTTTCTGCTCTTTCTTGCCAACGTCCCCTACCTTTTGGTGCATAAAGGGCATCAGCGCCTTTGCAGCATCGACTCGCAGCGGGCCAGACGCGGCAGGATCGTTCATCGCGGCCAGCAGGAACTGCTTGGGGTCAGAAAACATGATCGCGGTATTGACGTCGAATGTCGGAACCGGCTTGGCTGGCGCAGGTGGTGGCGGCACCGCACCAGGTTTCTTGTACTTCGCGATGAAATCGACGATATCGGGTCGCTTCGCCAGGCGCGAACCCGCAGGACCGGCCGTTTTGGCGCTGTAGCCCGCTGCTATGGCCGCATCCTTGTTCGACATCCCAGCAAGAACGGCGTCCGCGAACAGCCGGTGCTTGCCTGTTAACTCCATTAACCAAACCCTCCGTAGGGGAAATAATCTGCACGTGAGGTACCATGCGGTCTAGAAGCCGGGGGCGGCCAGACTTTCGACCGCCCCCCCCTGCCGACTGCCTGAGACCCTCACGGCGATGGGGTTGCGGCTGGACAGATGGCCCGTGGCGCTGCGTTCCGCGACGTTTGGCCTCAATACCCTCGCGACTCCTCGAGCTGCTTGTCGCGGCTGTGGTGCGGCGCGCACAGCGACTGCCAGTTGGTCGAATCCCAGAACAGCTTCATGTCACCACGATGCGCGATGATGTGGTCGACCACGCTGGCCTGGCCGGCGCCGCGGCGGATGCACTGCGCGAGGAACTCGTCCGTGCCAGGCAAGGCCAAGATGCCTGCCTCGCGAGCGCAGTACACGCAGTAGGGCTGCTTCGCAAGGTAGCCGGCGCGTGCCTGCTGCCACTTGTAGCCATAGCCACGTGCGGTGCTGCTCTGTTTGTCGTTGCGCCAGCTGCCCGGCTGAATCGTCGCCAATCTATTTGGTGGACTGGTGAGGCGAGACTTAAGCGTCTGCAGGCGCGCCATTACCGCACCGCCTCCGGAACCTGCGCGGCCGTGGCGCTCGCGGTCATTCCGCTGGTGCCGTAGCCCTTAGCGCGAAGTATCTCTCGAGCGCGCTCAGCATCAACCAACTGGGCAATCAGACTATCAAGGATGCGGCCATCATGCTCACGCACGGCCCGAATGATCAGGTCGCGATGGTGAATCGTCTGCATGCTGGCCTCGTTGAATGGAGCGGGCGAAGGGAATCGAACCCTCGTACTCGACTTGGAAGGACGCTGCTCTGCCACTGAGCTACGCCCGCATGAATTACGGTGCTGGCGTGAAGTCCACGTAGAACTTGTCGCCGATCTTGAACTTGCCCAGCAAGTCCGGGTTGTTGATCGTCATGGTCAACTCAGCGGACGGAGTCCACTTCGCAAAGCTATTGTCCTCGTCGGAGCCGTCAGCGGGATAGCCGCCAGTTTTGCACACGGCGCGCAGCGACAGGCGTTCGCTGGTAGCGGTCGATTGGACGTCGCTGACTTGCAGCTTGGCACGCATGATGGTGGTCATCGGGTATCTCCTGGGTTAGTCGCGCGCGACCTGATCCGGTTGGCGGTTGAGCGGCAAGAGATGCCAGCCTAGTTGCCGGCGGATCTCATCGGGTGTCGGTGGTGGACAAAGCCGGTCGTGGGTCCGGCGCTCCATGTACTCCCGGACGGTCTCCTTAGCTGGATGCGTCGTGTTCGTCATGGTCGCCCTCGCAATCGGTGAGCGCAAAACAAAAAAGCCCACGACCTTGAGGCGGTGGGCTTGCTTTTCTCCGGGCGAACGAATCCCCGTGTGCGTGCACTATATCAGAAAAGATTCCGAGTACACTCATTTTTTTTCAACTTCAACACCAGCTCCTCGCGCGCTGCGGCGGCCGTCACGACCAAGTCGGCATTGGGGAAGCGCCAAGCGGTAGCAATGCGGCAGCTCGCGTATATCGCCCACACGTGAATGCGGTCCAAGCTGTCGATCATCGCGTCGGTCGCAGCGGCAATCTGCATGTCGTGGCTGTGCTGCGCCTCGTGCAAGTCGTGGCCGTGGCCATCGGTCTCGCCGACCAACCCGCCCATGATGCGCGCACCGAGGTTGCGCTGCCCGGTCGTTGCCATCCAATCCTTCCACGCTGCCAGGCAGTAGTCCAGCGGGTCTGGGCGAACCCACGTGTCGGCCTTCACATCTTGTTTTTTCACTCGTTGCAGCATGATGATCCCTCGTTTGGCGGTTCGTTTTTGTCTTCTTGCCGGCGCTTCGGCGGCGCTCAGCTGGTCTTCTACTGATGATCCTCAATAATCATGAGGTGCAGTATCCATATAGGTTACTTCACGGGTCTTCGCCATTTTTTCGCCATGTTAAACCCGCTTTTTCGGCGATTTTTGCTTGCGCCTTGGTGATGTGATCCATGTTCTTCTCCAGGTAGGCCATCGTGGTGCGCACATCCTTGTGGCGGAGATAGGCCTGAATGCTCTGAATCGGCGCGCCCGCCTCGCTCATGACGGTTGCGATGGTGCCGCGCAGTCGATGTGGCGTGATTCCCTTGATGGCGCACGACGCGTTCGCGGCCCGGATCTGGGCGCGCGCAAAGCCTGAGCCGTACTGACGGCCATCGGGCTGGACGATGACCAGCCCTTCGGTGCTGCGCAAAGGCGCCAGGTATTCGGCCAGCCAAGGCAGGATCGGCAACGCGTCGGCCTCCTTGCCTTTGGTTTTGCCGGGTGTATAGGTCAGTCTCTCCCAGTCGAACCATTCCCAGCGCGCGGTGATCACCTCGGACTCGCGCAGGCCCAGCAGCAGCATCAGCCGCACGGCCACGCTCACGCCCGGCACGCGAATGGCGGCGACGTCGACGGCGGCGAACCAAGCGACCACGGCGGCCAGCGGCAAGGTCGCGCGCGGGCGCTTCTGCACCGGCAGCATGGCCACGTCCCACGGCAGGCGCGGCAGGATCTCGCGCCGCACCGCCCAGCGCACCAGCAGCTTCAGGATGCGCAGCCAGTGATTCGCTGATGCGTGATTGTGGGTCGCCAGATGCGCACTGCGGGCGCGCTCGACGGTATCGGTGTCGATGGCGCTGATCCGCACATCGGCCATGCCATGCATGTGCAGACGGCCAAAGGTTTCGATGCTACGGACATGGTGGGCGCTGGAGTGCGGCGCGCGAACTTGCAGCCAGTCGGCATGCAGCTCAGCCAGGGTGGGGATCGGGTTGCCGCCGTTGGCGCGCGTCACGGCGTCATCGTAGGCTCGCTCGGCTACCGCCAGCGCCTTCTGCTTATCGCGCAGCTTGGTGCTGCGCTGCACGCGTGGAAACGGCTTCACCTGGAACCGGTAGTGGTAGATGCGCCCCACGCGCCAAACGTCTATGCTCAATCAGTTCCCCTATCCGCCGAACCCACGTGTGCGCCCAGATGGCCGTTCCTCCGCCATCGATGGCGGCGCGCCGCCCCAGCCGCTAAACCTGCAAGTCGGACCATCGAACATCAGGTGGACGTCCCCCAGGGCGCCGTTGCGCTGCTTCCTGATCAACACCTCGGTGTAGCCGCGCAAGCGGTCCACGTCGGGCTGGTGCATCTCGGGGCGGTGGACGAGCAAGACGACGTCCGCATCTTGCTCAATTTCGCCGGAGTCGCGCAGATCGGACAGGATCGGACGCTTGTCACCGCGTTCTTCGGATTTGCGGTTGAGCTGCGCCAGCGCGATGACGGCGACGCCTAGCTCTTTCGCGATCGCCTTCAGGCCGCGCGAGTAGGAGCCAATCTGGTCGGAGCGCTTATCCCCCTCACCGCCACTCATCAGGCCGATGTAGTCGACGATGATCACGTCCAATCCGTGTTTGCGCTTCCACGCCTTCGCTTTCAGCCGCAGCTCCAGCAACGTTACAGCGGGGGTGTCATCGATGGCGAAGCGCACATCCGACAGCTTCGCGCAGCCATGGGAGACGCCGTTCCATGCCGGCGTGTCGTGCTCGCTGATTCGGCCCATTACCTTTGCCAGCTCGACGCGGCCGCGATTGGCCAGTGCACGGCCGGACACCTCCTGACTCGACATCTCCATCGAGAACATCAGGACGCTGTGCTGCTCAGAGATGTTCAGGCCGATATCCGACGACAGCGCAGTCTTCCCCATCGAAGGTCGACCGGCAACGATGATCAACTGCTGCGCGCGCAAGCCGCCATTCAGGCGCAGGTCCAACTCGGGGATGCCGGTCGATATCGCGCTGTCCTGCCCTTCCGAGCGCTGCGCGATGCCGTCGACGAACTCGGACAAAATCTCGCGGACCATGCGCGGCTCGTTTCGAACGCGACGCTCGGCCAAACCCGCCACCATCGACTGGGCATGATCCAGCACCTGGTCAGCCGTCTGCCCTTTCGGCGCATAGGCGACGCCGACGATCTTGTCTGCAGTAGAAATCAAGGCGCGCAGTAAGGCGCGGTCAACGACGATGCGAGCGTGCTGCGCGGCGTGAAAGCTCGTGGGAACGCTTTGCGCGATCTGGTTGAGATATGCCCCCAGGTTGCCATCGGAATAGCCGCCACGAGCCTGCATCGCAGCCAAAACGCTCATCACGTCGGTGGACTGTCCGCGCTCTGCTAGCCTAACGATCTCGGCAAAGATGTTTCGGTGGTCCTCGCGGTAGAAATGCTGCGGGCGCAGGTCGCCCACCTTGTCGAAATTGTCGGGCCAGCGCATCAACGCGCCCAGCACGCCGTGCTCTGCCTCAATGGACTGGGGCGGCAGGGTTGCCAGTTCGTCGTCGTTCATGCAGCGCCTCTATTCTCGTAACGGCCCTCACGGACCTTGGCGAAATTATTCGGCTTGGTCATCCACTCCAAGTCGGCGAAGAACGGCTGTTTGGAGCTGCCGCGCCCAACAAGAAAGTCGCAACTGGCGACGTAGACGAAGAATTCGCGCCACCACGCCAGGTCCTGCCGGCGCTTGTCCTCGTTCCAGCGGGCGCGCAGCTGGTTGGCGCGAGCGGGCGTCCAGTCCCGAATACCTGGGCACTGGGGCAGCAGCTCGTGGTACAAGGCAATGATCTCCTGGTGCGGGCAGCCTGGCTTTCCTGACTTCGGCAGCGCAACGACCGTGCCGCCAGCCTCGCTGGTGGCGACTACCCCGTCAGGGGTAGTAGAAGTTAACTCTTCTCTTCTCTTCTCTTCTCTAGGTAACGCACCGCTAACGCTCTGATCTTTTTTCGGTAACGCTGCATGCGTTACCTCGCCGTTACCAGACTTATGATTGGCGACTCGGCGAGCCGTTTGCGCGCGACTTTTCGCTGACGCGCCGTTATGGTCGCTGAAATTGAGAATGCGTAGGCCTTCTGCTGACTCATCCAACCAGCCAACCTGCACCAGCGCGGCGCCGAGACCCACCACACCACACTTGCGATCCAGCGCGCGAGTTGTCATGCCTGGCATCAAGCCGTCAGCAGAGTGCTGGTCAGCTGTCGCCCACAGCCAGTACAGACCGCCGACGACGGTGGCTTCGGCCACGCCGGTGATGTCGCACAGGCTCGACACGCGCGGGTCGTCCCAAAGGTTGCACCGCATTTTGATCCAGTCACCCGCCATTACAAACCTCCGTCAGCACGAGCGGACCTTCAGTACCCAATGCCGCCCAGCGGGTGCTATACCCTTGGTAGTTTCCCTCCCAGGGGTAACGACTACCGAAATAACACTCCTGCTCCAGCAGCAGGCCGGCGCGGGAAAGATGGTGCAGGAGATGCCCAAAACACGAACCGATACTGTGTCGGTCGATTACCGAGCGGAAGTCGCGCCAGCTTAGCCACTCGCCCACGCGCGACTGAACGATGCTGAGCACCTCCGCTTTTACCAAATCGGAAAAAGCGACATGATGAATCCGTTCAACAAGCGTCATGCGGGGCGCTGCTGGCGGCACGGGAAAGAGGTCTAGCTGCTCCCTCACCGGGCTAGGAATGAAAGAGTCACGCTTCATTGCGCACCTCCGCGAACTGGTTGACGAAGTACATAGGGACACCCCCCGTCAAATTTCGGACCGCGCACCATGACCTTGGCCAACTTGATCTCGCCAGGGGCGGCGGCCATCCAGTCCTCGCAGAACTGCGGCGCATCGAATTCCGGGCTGATACGCACCGGCTTCTCGGACTCGTCGAACAGTTTCGCAGCCATTGCATCGCGCTTGACGCGCCATTCGTCGACGGTCAGGCTGATCGTTTTGCCGTCGCGGACCACGTAGGTCAGCACCGCCTTATCGGCAGCCGACTTGCAGGCACTCTTGCTGATGCCAAACACGCAGAATGCGCCCATATCAGCCTCCCACCGTCAAACGGGAAAACACGCAGCCCTGCGCATGTGGCATACCCTGCGGCTGACGGCAGTTCACGCAGCGATAAACCGGGGCATTCATTGGCGAATCCAATCCAAACCGAAGGCCGCGCCAGACCGGCGCGCACTGGCGGCAGTCATCGCCGGGCCTTGCCAGTTGCCGCGATAAGCTGGTTCAGCCGGCGCGCCGGCTTCCTCGGTGCACTCTTCCGGTACCAAGCGCGTGCGTGCGGCCGTGCTGAGTTTGTAGACCACGCCGATCTTGATCAGGCACTGGTCAAGCTCCAGCTGGTCGTACAGCTGCTGGATGGCGCGCTGCCCGAGCGACAGCAAACCGTGGCGCTCGATGCCCTGGTAGATCGTGGCAGGTTCAGCGAGCAACGCTTCAAGAATGGTGCGGCCACGGCTGTTCTTTGGTGGGAATTTCATGGATAATGTCCTTGTTCGATTGTTGTACCTAAGGCCCGCCCCACGCGGGCCTTTCCTATTTCTGGCCAGCTGCTTCGCGGGCCAGCTGTTCGTAGTGCTTGCGGGTCATGACGTGATGCGGTTCCAGTGGAGCCTGTGGTACAGGCGCGCTCAAGCGGGCTCCGGCGCCAGCTCGTCCAGCTTCTCCAGCGACATGCCGAATTTGCGCATGATGCGCAGGCGCAGCGTGGCACCGACATACAGGCGGTTGTTGCGAATCTTGCTGATGACTGGCGGAGCAACTTCCAACGCACGCGACAGCGCTGCATCGTTGGCGATGTTGTTCTCGGTCAGCAGGTAGTCGATCAATGCGTTCGGTTCGAGTTGCCGAGGGCTGGTGTTCAACAGCGTGGTGCTCATGCAGTTCTCCTTTGCAGGGTTGGTGGGAATTCACTTCTCGGCCAGACCTTCGAGGCGCGCGACAAGTTCGTGCATTGCCTGGGTAGTGCGATATACCCGCTCCTTCACGCGAGCGATCTCATGTGGCTCGACCACGCCGTCGGCCAGCGTGGCGTACACCTCGGCGCCAACATCGCTACTTGCCGACCAGGCCTTCGCGACCAGCTCCAGCACCGCGACATCCGAAGGCGCTGAGTCCACATCCACGCGCAGGCAGACATAACCGACGGCCGAAGCGAGCGCATGCAGCACCGACACGTCGCCAGTCAGAGACATAGCCAGTTCGGCGTCAGCCAGCGTAGCCTTGTGGTAGCCGATGTTCGGGTTGGCCTTGTTGCGCAACACACCGGCGGCGACGCCCATGCGCGCAGCCAACGCTTCTGCGCCGCCGGGATAGGTGTGAACTGTCTTGTGGAAGGCGTCTTGGGCATTCATGCGCTGGTCCATTCAAAAAACGTAAGAGTTAAGAAAAAGAAATGTGATACTTACGACAGCTCAGTTCTTTGAGCCAGTCGATGCGACGGCGTGGGGAACAAGCTCCGGCCAGATTCGCATCCAGTCTGCTGGGCGAAGATCGGGGCGAGTGACCTGGCCGTCAGTGGCGATTTCGATGTCAACACAACGCTCTGGCGGTACTGGGCGACTTCCATCCGCCCAGCGACTGACATCTGGAGCATGTGCCCCGATAGCTTTTGCGAGCACTGCCTGGCGGCCACGCTCAAGGGATAGATAGTCGCGTAGGTTCATGCGGGAAAGTATAGCGATTAGCTAAATAAAAGCAATAGCGAATCGCACATTTAAAAATTTAGCTATATGCTATTTAATGATGGCTATGAAAACCAACGATGAAATCCGACGCCAAAATTTGCTTGGCGCAATTGAGCGATACCGCACTGCTGCGAAGTTGGCCGAAGCGGTTGGCACGTCTGCGGCTTACTTGAGTCAGATAAAAAACCAGACACCTGAGAGCAAGACCGGAAAACCCAAGACAATGGGGGATGATCTGGCTAGGCGGATTGAACAAGCTCTTGGTGAGGCTCACGGATGGATGGATGCCGAACACGAGCAACTTGATTTGGCTACCGTGACTAGCATTTTTCCTGACGCGGTGCCAGTCGTCGCGATAGACAGTGACGCGGACTACTATTACCAAATACCTCTTGTGAAACTAAGGCTCCAGGCGGGGATGCAAGGCGTACGAACTGAGCCTGAATATCAGTCGGGAGGGAAGAAGAGCGTGCCGCGTGATTGGGCAGATCGAGAGGGCCTGAATCCGAGTAGGCTAGTCGCGATTCAGGTCAAAGGGGAAAGTATGGAGCCGACGCTGTACGAGGGCGACACGATCGTAATCAACCTAGCAGACACCAAGCTTGTCGATAATGCCATCTACGCCATCAACTACGAGGGCGAGGCTGTCGTAAAAAGAATTTCGAGAGATGCGGGACAATGGTGGCTAATGTCAGACAACGCAGATCAGAGGCGATTTCACAGGCGCGCCTGCCGCAGTGGTGAATGTATCGTGGTCGGTAGAGTGGTCCGGCGCGAGGGTTCAAGGTTTTAGCATTCCAACAACTAGGGACAATAAAATTTCTATGAAATCAATTTATGCGGTCGTTTTACTGGCGCTGTTTTCTGGCTGCGCAGCAAGGTCTAAAGTCAAACTTTCGGAAAACCTGCCCGAAAAATTTCCCGCACATGCAGGACCTGTCTGCATGTTGAAATCCCCTCTGCCCAACAACGTTGGCTACTTAATAATAGGTCAAATAGATAGCTCGAAGCGAACCTATGGGAGTGTGAGCGAGTTGCTACCTCTTATGGCTGCTGATGCCCGCAATATCGGCGCCGACGCCATCGTCAATTTGAACACCGGCCAAAAGTTCGGGCTACTGGCGTGGGCTCGCCCTGTTGGGACAGGAACGGCTGTGAAGTTAAAGGATCCCGCCAGTATCAATTGCCTCTCCCTGGGCGGGGAGTTGCGCTGATCTGTATCAAGCCTTTGTCGCCTGAAAAACGACAACAGCATGTGCTGCCATAAATTAATTTAGCTAATCGCTATATATTTTGCTTTACTTAGATTAGCTAATCGCTATAATCACTCCATCGACTCACCAACCGATGGAGAAATAGCATGGCACCTGCCGCCGCAGTCCTGAGCATCACCGAAGAACGCACCTACAGCGCCAAGCTGGGTGATCGCACCATCACCGGCTTGGCCGTCTCCTCGGTCTGGGAAGGCTTCACCAAGTACACCGATCGGCGCGGCTCGCACCTGATCGTGTTCGATGCCGATCAACGCATCATCACCGCGTCGCTTGACCTGATCGCCGAGCTGAACTTAGTGGATCAAGCAGTCGGCCTGCCAGCAATCGGCGAGGCCTTTGCGGGCGGCTACTTTACGGGCATCATCGTTGTCGACGGCCAGCGCTACGCACTGATCACCGCCGGCGCCGAGGGCGAGCTGCGTGGCAAGTGGAGTGCCGACTACAATGGCGTGGGCGCCGCAGTCTCGCGCGCCGATGGTTATGTCAATACCCGCGCCATGGCAATGGCTGGCAGCGAACTTGCCGCCAAGGCCTTCGATCTGCGTATCGGCGGCTGCAGCGATTGGTACATCCCGTCGCGCGACGAGCAAGAGCTGCAATACCGCAACCTCAAACCAACCACCCGGCCGAATGCTGTCACCAGCGGCGACGGTGAGAACCCAAGCAGCGCACCAACGGGGCAGCTGTACACCCGCGACACTCCAGCGCAGACCATCGCACCTAACTTCCGCGCCGGCGGCATCGACGCGCTGTCCGACACCTGGTACTGGTCCAGCACGCAGCACGCCTCCGACCCTTCTAACGCGTGGCACCAGGGCTTCACCGGTGGCGGCCAGTACTACGGCCACAAGGGCAACGAAGGCCGTGTTCGCGTCGTCCGCAGATTGCCAATTTAGTCCTTCATCAATTTCTTAATCCGGCGCACGGCGCCGGTTCTTTTACTCACCTATGGAGAACACCATGAGCACAGCTGTATCTGTTGCAAACGAAACTCTGTCTGGCGACACCGCGGCGACTACCCTGCCCGCTATCGGCGAAGCATATGCCGGCGGCTACTTCACCGGCATCATCCAGATCGAAGGCAAGCAATTTGCGCTGATCACCGCCGGCGCCGCTGGCCAGCTGCGCGGCAAGCTGCATCCGTCCAGTGCGGCAGTCGATGGCTCCAGCCATCGCGCCGACGGTGCGGCAAACACCGAAGCGCTGGCCGGCGCCGGCAGCACGTTGGCGCAGGAAGCGTTGGCCCTTGTGATCGATGGCCACAAGGATTGGTACATCCCGTCGCGTGACGAGCAGGAGCTGCAATACCGAGCTTTCAAGCCAACCGACGACGAGAACTATGCCGATGGCGAAGACGGTGTCAATCCGAGCAGCGTGCCTGCCGGCGAAGCCTACACCGAAGAATCGCCGGCGCAGGCGACGGTCGAAAACTTCCGTGCAGGCGCGGCTGACGCGTTCGAAGACTGGTGGTACTGGTCCAGCACGCAGCACGCCTCCTACCCTTCTTCCGCGTGGGGCCAGACCTTCCACGTTGGCGGCCAGCACTACGGCCACAAGGTCGGCGAAGGCCGTGTTCGCGTCGTCCGCAGATTGCCAATTTAGTCCTTTATCAATTCGTACCGGCGCGCCGCGGGCGGCGCTTCCACCCACCTGATGGAGAGTGCAATGAAGTACCTCATCACCGAACGCACTACCGATGGCATGCGAACCTACGCCGCCATCGGCGACCTGGGCTTGCTGATAGACGCCGCGTATGAATCTGGTGCGCTGGGCGTAACCGCGATGGTGCAACGATGAATCGCTGGCTAAAGCTCATTCTTCGCGCCTATCTGGGTTGGCGCGCGATCCGCGCCTACAAACACGCTGGCCAGCGCTGCCGAAACCTTTACGAACAGCACCGGGCCTTAGGGATCGAGTTGACCCGTGCGCTGCGCGCAGAGCGGGTGGCAGGCGAGCGCATGGAAGAAGTTCTCAAAACAAATAGCTAGGGAGGCAACATGTCTTGGTTCAAGAATTTGCAGGTCTATCGCGTACCGGCTGACTGGGCGATGACGCCGGCGGCGTTGATCGAGGCGCTTGCGGCGCAATGGTTTGTCCCTCCGGGCGACAACGACATGCTACGCCAAGGATGGGTGCCACCGCGCGAGGGCGGCGACTTGGTGCACACCGTCAACCGCCAAATGCTGCTGCAGCTCAAGACGGAGAAGAAGCTGCTGCCAGCGAAAGCCATCAACCAGGCGGCAAAGGCGCGCGCTGCCGAAATGGAACAAGCACAAGGCTTCGCTCCAGGCAAAAAAGCGATGAAGGAGCTGAAGGAGCGTATTGCGGATGAGTTGCTGCCGCGTGCCCTTCCAATCGCGACGTTCATCAATGTCTGGATCGATCCTGTCAACGGCTGGCTGGTGGTCGATGCAGCCAGCCCGGCCAAGGCGGACGACGTCATCAAGCTGCTGCTGAAGGCGGTCGACAAGCTGCCGCTGGAGAGCCTGCGCGTGCAGCGCTCGCCGGTCGGCGTGATGACCGAGTGGCTGCAAACCGACGAAGCCCCGGCAGGTTTCACGGTCGACATGGACACCGAGCTGCGCGCCACCGGCGAGAGCAAGGCGGCTGTGCGCTACGTCAAGCACTCGCTGGATCCGGAAGAAGTGCGCCGCCACATCGTGGCCGGCAAGCAGTGCACCCGCTTGGCTATGACCTGGGACAACAAGATTTCGTTCGTGCTGACCGAATCGCTGGCGATCAAGGGCGTCAAGCCGCTGGATGTGCTGGAAGAAAAAGACTCAGGCTTGCACAACGCCGATGAACGCTTTGACGGCGATTTCATGCTGATGACGGGCGAACTTGCCAAGCTGCTGGGCGACGTCGTGGAAGCTCTCGGCGGGGAGGCAAAGGCATGAACCAACACATCAGCAGCGCGCCGCCAATGCGGTCCGACATTTTCACCCAATCGGGGAACTACTTCAACTTCACGGCGCCCGCCGACTCGGCATTTGACATCGAAGACGTCGCGCACGCTTTGTCCCATGTCTGCCGCTTTACTGGTCACGTGCGTGAGTTCTACTCGGTGGCACAGCACTCGGTACTGGTAAGCCACGTGGTGCCACCGGAGCATGCCCTGGCTGGGCTTCTGCATGATGCGGCCGAGGCCTTCATCGGCGACGTCTCGCGGCCACTGAAGGCGCTGCTGCCCGACTACAAGGCCATCGAGAAGGCAGTCGAAAGCGCAGTGCTGATGCGCTTCGGCGTCAACCCGGCGCTGCCGCCGGAGGTGAAGGTCGCCGACATGGTTCTGCTCGCCACAGAGCAGCGTGATCTGATGCCGCCCGGTGCGGGCCAATGGGCGTGTCTGGTTGGCATCCAGCCGCTGCCAGAAACGATCCTGCCGTTGACTCCAGGCGCAGCGAAGGCAGAGTTCCTACGGCGCTATTTCGAACTAACGGCACCCGCATACGAGCACGCCGCCAACAGTGAAGGGGGTCTCCGTGGCTAAGCAATCTGAAAAAGACCACAACGCGCGGCGCGCGACCTGGCTTGAAATTGCCCTGATCTATGGCCTGTTCATCGCTCTGGCGATCTGGAACTGGTGGTAGCAGCATGTAGCAAAATCCGCCGGCACGCCGGCACTTCCAAAACTAGGAGAGCAAGATGTCGAAAGAGATTTTCCTGCAACAAAACCTGCGTGAGGGCGAGCTATACGCTGGCCTGATTCTCGGCAAAGACGGCGAGCCGGACTACCACCTGTTCCTGCTGCCGAACAAGGCCGAAGGCCTGGCGTGGGATAAGGCAAAGGCATTCGCGGCGGCCGCCGGCGGCGAGCTGCCAACGCGTCGCGAGCAGTCCATGCTGTTCGCAAATCTGAAGGAGGAATTCGAGCCGCGCTGGTATTGGTCCGGCGAGCAGCACGCCTCCAACCCTTCTGACGCGTGGAGCCAGGGCTTCTACGATGGCAGCCAGATCTACTACCACAAGGACAACGAAGGCCGTGTTCGCGTCGTCCGCAGATTAGTCATTCAATAATTTAGTCATTCCTATGGCCATCCATACCGAACTGCCGATCTACAAGCTGACCTACGAACTGATGTTGCTTGCCATGGAGCTGATCAAAAACATGCGCCGCGACTACAAGGGAACGGTGGGCCAGAAGATCAACGCCGAGTGCCTGGAACTTTCGCTACTGGTCTACAAGGCGAATTGCGCGCGCGACAAGGTGCCGCACCTCGACCTGCTGCTGGAGCGGGTGCAAGTCACGGAGCTACTGTTCCGGCTTTCGGTAGATCTCACGCTGATCTCGAAGGGCCAGTTCGCGAAAGCGATCGGGCTTACCGGAAAGATCGGCCGCCAGGCCAACGGATGGCGCAAGCACTCCGCATCGTCGCCCGCTACTTGACCGTCAAGGCCGTCATGTCTGAGCGATTTTTAAATCTGGTCGTGCCGCTGGCTCACAAGGCCACCGCCATGCGCACCACAGGAACCAGTCGGCGGTGTCCGGCCAGGCCTGGCGCAGTTACCCCGCTGATCGGCTGTAGCCTTCGGTGGGGCGACGTAGATAGCATGAACGGACGCAGCACGCCTCCAACCCTTCTAACGCGTGGAACCAGAACTTCAACGATGGCAACCAGAACTACAACCACAAGGACAACGAAGGCCGTGTTCGCGTCGTCCGCAGATCGAAACGATGCAATTCCTGCGGACTTCTCGCTGGAGGAGCTGGTGGTCGCGTACTTCGACTGCCGGCGTAACAAACGCAACACCCAGAGCGCGCTTCACTTCGAAGAGCGCTTGGAGTACAACCTGTTCGAGCTATACGAAGAATTGACGGCCGGCGCCTATCGGCCCGGCAAGTCGATCTGCTTCGTCGTAACCCGCCCGAAGGCGCGCGAGGTATGGGCGGCGGACTTTCGCGACAGGATAGTACATCACCTGCTCTACAACAAGATATCGCCGCGCTTTTACCGCAGCTTCATCGCGGATACCTGTGCGTGCATCCCCGGGCGCGGCACGATGTACGCCGCGCAGCGCTTGGAATCGAAGATCCGCAGCGCAAGCCAGAACTGGTCAAAGCCTCTGCACTACCTGAAATGCGACCTTGCTAATTTCTTCGTCTCGATCGACAAACAGGTGCTGGACGGTCAGTTGGCCGCTCGCGTCACCGAGCCGTGGTGGATGCAGCTGGCCGGCACGATCCTGCATCACGACCCGCGTGAGGATTTCGAGCTGCGCGGTGCGCCGGAGCTCCTGGCTCGCGTTCCGCCGCACAAGCGCCTGATGAACCAGGCGGCGCATCTTGGGCTGCCAATCGGGAACCTTTCGTCACAATTCTTCGCCAACGTCTTTCTTGACGCGCTGGACCAGTTCGCGAAGCACCAGGTTCGCGTGCGGCACTACATACGCTACGTCGATGATTTCGTGCTGTTGCACGAATCGCCGCAGTGGCTTCAAACGGCACATCAGCGCATTGATGCCTTCCTGCCTGATCGCCTGCACGTGCGTCTCAATCCAACCAAGACCATTCTGCAGCCTGTTAGCCGCGGCGTCGACTTCGTTGGCCACGTTATTCGGCCATGGCGCCGCACGACACGCCGCCGCACCGTAAACGAGGCGCTGAGCCGTGTTCGCGGGGTTTCCACCGAAGACCTCTACGCGACAGCCAATAGCTACTTTGGCCTGCTACGCCAGGCGGGAAATAGTCACGCCGACCGTGCCCGTTTGGCGGGCGAAATATTGAAACGCGATCACGCCGTCAATGGCGCCCTCACCAAAGCCTATCGGAGGAAATATGGGAGCGAATGAACCACGTCAAAGCCTGTCTGAGATCGCCAGGGCTGAAGCCTTCAAGCATGATCAGATGTTGCTGCGTGCCGTTCACAATTGCCAGCGGGTGCTGTATCAGGGCAAGTACAACCACATCCATGTATTGCGCACCGGTCCGGCCGGCGGGGCGATCGAGACGGAGGTGTACCTAACTGGGCGGCCTGAGCCGGTCCCCGCCAGCGAAGTCACGCTGGCACCAGATGTGAGCTGACACCATGCAAAACCCTCGGTCTCGCGAACTATGCATCATGGCCTGCGCGTTTTGCCGTCAAGCCGAGTTTTTGAGTTATCTGCAGGATATCGACCCGCTTGGTGCAATTTGGTCAGAGGAAGAGGCCAAACGATTCGTCCTATCGGTCTGCCAGATCCAAAGCCGCAGTGAGCTGGACAGTAGCAACGCCGCCGCACGGCGCTTTCATGAACTTGTGCGCCAGCCTTTCCTACACTGGCGCGATCAACGAGGTAAATAAGTATGAGTAGCATCGAAAACCGCTACACTTTGTCGAAAGAGGAAATCGCGGACCTGACGCGATACCGCAGGCCAGCAGATCAAATGCGCGTGCTGACGGATCTTGGAATTCCGGCGCGCCGGCTGCACGACAATACTGTCCGCGTCTTGCGCCGGGATTTAATGGCCGCACCTGCTGCGCCGGGAATGCGCGTAACCCAACGTCCCAAACTGGTGCTTTAAATGAATCGCAAACGAAAAGGCCACCGCGACCTTCCTCAGCGGGTATATGTGAAGTTTGGCGCGTACTATTTCGTGCCGGCGGCACCGATCATCGATCCAAGAAAGCCTAAGGAGCCAGTCAAGGCATGGATTAAACTTTGCCGCGTAGACGACGGCAAGTCCCGTATGCACACAGAGCTTGGTCTGGTGCTAGGTGAGCCCAATCTGATCGAGGGATCGATGCCTCACTGCATTCGCGAGTTCAAGCGTGAGAAGATCAGGGAGCCTGAGTACAGCAAGGAAACGGTTGATGCATATGGAGCCAAGCTTGACAGACTATCGGCGGCCTTCGCCAATTTCCACGCCACGGAACCGACGACGAAGGACTGCGCCGACTACATCAAGGCCAAATACAAAGGCAAGGCCAATTCCGCAAAGAAGGTCGCCAGCCTGATGGCAAAGCTGTTTCGTTTCATCATCGGTGAACAGGGCCTACGCCAGGACAATCCAATGGACCAGTTGGAGTTGGCTGAGAGGACAAAAATCAGCACGACGCTGCCGACACACGAACAGTTCGCCGCCATCAGGGCCGCCGGCCTCAAGGCAACGCCTCGCGCTGATACTGGCCATGAGGCCGATAATCTAAGCGGCCCAACGTTCGCGTGCATCATTGATATGACCTACTTGCTATGGCAGCGAGCGATCGATATTCGTCAGCTAAAAGATGTGCAGTATGACGGCTTCATTCCCACGACACCGAGCAAAACGAAAAAGACCAGCGGTAAGGCCGTGGAGTTCAAGATTACGCCAGAGGTGCAGGAAGTGATTGATCGCGCACGCGCTATTAAACGCAAACATGGCGTGGTGAGCGCGTACTTGTTCCCTGCACTGGCCGGAGAGCACAAGGGCCATCCCTATTCGAAGTCAGGTCTGAGTTCAATGTGGCGGCGGGCGAAAACACGTGCCGGCATGGATGGCGCCGATATTCAGTTCCGGCACCTGCGGGCGCTTGCGGCCACTGATGCTGCCAGGCGTGGTGTGACGATTGAAGAAATTCAGAAGCGCCTGGTGCACACGTCGGCGAAGACAAGCAAGGTATATATCAAGGAGGCGATCCCCGAAGTATCGTCACTGGATGTGACCCTGCCGTGGGGGAAGGAAAGCGAAAAGTGAGGGAGGCGGCACTTTATATTAGATGCCCATCTAATATACAGCACTGTGGATTTACACAGGACGACGCGTAAGTATTTGATTTTGTTGGTCGGGGCGAGAGGATTCGAACCTCCGACCCCGTGCACCCCATGCACGTACGCTACCAGGCTGCGCTACGCCCCGACTAACCGGATAATTATAGCAGCGGGTTTAAGTATTTGTCATGTTTGCTTTGCGGCGCTAAGATAACCGCATGAATCCCGGTGATCTGGAGCGCTGATGGCTATCAGCCACAGGTCGACAACGAGGCTTGCGGGCTATTAAACGAGCCGCCTACCTGCCCTCACTGCGGCGGTTTGGCGCGGCCGAATATCCTGATGTTTGGCAACTGGGGATGGAATGAGCAGCGCGCCGCTGCGCAGGAAGCGCGCTTACAACGGCTGCTCAGCAAAGCTGAACGCCCGCTGTTGGTTGAACTGGGCGCCGGTACGGCGATTCCGTCAGTGCGGCACTTCGGCCAGAGCGTCATCAGCCATCACAATGGACGCATGATCCGCGTTAATCCGCGTGAGCCGCAAGTCGCCAGCCCGAGCGACGTCGGACTGGCTGCTGGTGCACTCGATGCATTAAACGCCATCGACGCTTTGCTATAAACGGTTTATACCAATTTCACGGTAATCGGCGACAAGCCTGCAACCTTGCCTTCCAGGACCTGGCCGCGCACCACCGCGCCCACACCTTCCGGCGTACCGCTGAAAATCAAATCGCCCGGCGCCAGCGTGAACAAGGTCGAGAGATTTGCAATCGTTTCGTTGATCGACCAGATCAGATGCGAGATGGCAGAGGACTGCTTGGTCACGCCATCCACATCCAGCTGGATCGCTGCGTTATTGATATCTCCCGCATCGGCCGCAGGATGAATCAAACCAATCGGCGCCGAGAAATCGAAGGCTTTGCCGATCTCCCAAGGACGGCCCGCGTCGCGCATTTTGAATTGCAGGTCGCGGCGTGTCATATCGAAGCCGACCGCGTAGCCGTAGATATGCGACGCTGCATCCTCCACCGCGATGTTCGCTCCGCCCTTGCCGATGGCGACCACCAGTTCGCACTCGTAGTGCAGGTTATTGGTCCCCGGCGGATACGGCAGCTCCAGTACGCGATTCGGCGCCGCCGGCACCACGGCCTGGGCGTCGCCCGGTTTGCAGAAGAAGAATGGCGGTTCGCGGTCCGGGTCAGAGCCCATTTCGCGCGCGTGGCCGGCGTAGTTGCGGCCGACGCAGTACACGCGGCGCACCGGGAATAAATCAGCAGTACCGGCGACCGGCAGGCCGACGATGTCATGGGCGGGAATTACGTAGGAAGTCATGATGCTCCTGTAAGCGGGAAAGAGACATCAGACATGGTACAACAGCAGCCGCCCGCGTGCAGCGGGCGGATACATTAAGAGACAAATCAGGTCAACAGCAAGGCCTTCAACGCAACGCGGTAGCCTTCCACCAGCGAGTTGCGGTTGACCTGCGGCCGGTGCAGGGAACGTATCGGCAGCCCGTGAAATAGCGACACCACGGTATCGATGCGTCCATCCAGCAGTTCATCGTCCACCGGCAGGCCGCGCCGCTCGCGCTCTCGCTTAACGATGGGGCGGAAACGATCCATCGCTGCCTGGTCGCCAATGCGCAACGCTTCAGCAATTTTCGGATTACGCGCCGCTTCGGCAAACATCTCCAGCGGCAGCTGGAAATACTCCGGCTCGAGATTCTCATCCACGTGCTTGGGCGCGTCGTCGATCATCGACTGCAGCGGATCATCCTTGCCTTCCAGTTCACGCAACTGTCCCGTCACATGCTCTACTTCGAGATCCACAAACGCCATGATGATGGCTTCTTTATTCTCGAAGTAGTTGTAGATGTGGCCCGCGCTCATGCCCGCTTCCTTGGAGATTTCGGACATGCTGGCGCCATGGAAGCCGCTGCGCGCGAAACACACCGCTGCTGCCTGCAAGACCTGGTTGCGGCGGTTCTGCGCGCGTTCCGGGTCTGTGCGCCGTTTGACGTCGAATTTCATGGAGCGATCCATTTGAATGATAGTGGGTTGATTATACCGGCGGGAGCCCTCGCCCCCGCCGTTTTGAATCAGCCGCGCGGTTGCGGCAATTCCGGCTGCCAGCCGCCGCCCAGCACCTTGTACAAGGTGACGGCATTGCTGCTCTTGGCCAGGCGCGTGGTAATCAGGCCTTGCTGGGCCGAATACAGCGCGCGTTGCGACACCAGCGCGTTCAGGTACGAATCCGCCCCCTTCTGGTAACGCGCCTCGTTGATGGTGTAGCTCTTCTGCGCCGCATTCACCAGCGCCTGCTGCGACGACAGGCGCTCATCGACTGTGCCGCGCGTTGCCAGTGCATCGGCCACTTCACGGAACGCAGTCTGCACCGCCTTCTCGTACTGCGCTACCGAGATATCGCGATTCGCCTTGGCGATATTCAGGTTGGCGCGGTTGACGCCACCGTCGAAGATCGGCAGGTTGATTTGCGGGACAAAGCTCCACGCCGACGAACCGGCCTTGAACAAACCGGACAAAGTGGTGCTGGCGCTACCACCAGAAGCCGTCAGCGAGATGCTCGGGAAGAAAGCAGCACGCGCCACGCCGATGTTGGCGTTGGCGGCGCGCAGCGCGCGTTCCGCTTCCTGCACGTCCGGACGCGATTGCAGCAGGTCCGACGGCAGGCCTGCCGGAATCGCCGCTAGCTGGGTCACCTCGTTCAGGTCACCCGTCGGCAGCAGCTCTTCCGGCACGGCGCTGCCGACCAGCAGCGTCAATGCATTCTGGTCCAGCGCCACTTGCGCGGTGTAGACGGCAGCGTCGTTGCGCGCCGATTCCAACGTGGTCTGCGCATCGTACATATCGGTGCCAGCCACCAGGCCCGAAGCGAAGCGCTTCTTGCTCAGGTAATAGCTGGTCTGCTGGCTTTTCAGGGTTTCCTGCGCCAGCTTCAAACGCTGCTGGTCGGCGATCAAGGTCAGGTAAGCGTTAGCCACTTCCGACACCAGCGTAATCTGCTGCGTGCGGCGTGCTTCTTCGGTACCGAGATAACTCTGCAAACCGGCTTCCGACTGGCTGCGCACCTTACCGAAGAAATCCAGCTCGTACGAAGACATCACCAAACCGCCGTTGTACTGGCGGTTCAGTTTTGCGTCGCCAGTGCCAGTCATATTCGACGGCGTGCGCGAGGCGCTCTGGTTCACATTCGCCGACAACTTGGGCAGCAAGGCCGCGGTGTCGATGCTGTACTGCGCCTTGGCTTTCTCAATATTGAGCGCCGAAACGCGCAGGTCGCGGTTGTTAGCCAGCGCCAGCTCGATCACCTTGCGCAGCTTCTCGTCGGAGAAGTAGTCGCGCCACTGGATTTGCGACACCGGCTTGGCATCGGCAGCGGCAGCCGGCACGCCCTTGTAGGCGTCGCCGGTCGGCCATGCTGGCGTCACCGCTTGCGCCGGGCGTTCGTACACCGGCGCCAGGCTGCAGCCGGCCAACATCGCCAGCGCTGCCATCGTGATTAAAGACTTTTTCATATTAATGCACCTCTACAGTTGCAGGAGCAGCCTTCTTCGGCGCGAAGTAGCCGCGCACCAGCACAAAGAACAGCGGTACGAAGAAGATGCCCAGGAAGGTTGCGGTCAGCATCCCGCCCAACACACCCACGCCGATCGCGTTCTGGCTGCCGGAACCGGCGCCGCTGCTGATCGCCAGCGGCAGCACGCCGAGGCCGAAAGCGATGGAGGTCATCAGGATAGGACGCAGGCGCAGTTTCACCGCTTGCAGCGTGGCCTGTTTCAATTCGATACCCTGCTCTTGCAGCTCCTTGGCGAATTCCACGATCAGGATCGCGTTCTTCGCCGCGAGGCCGATCACGGTCAGCAGGCCGACCTGGAAGTAAACGTCGTTCGACAGCTTGAACACATAGGTCGACAGCACCGTACCAACTACACCCAGCGGCACCACCAGCAGTACCGAGAACGGCACCGACCAGCTTTCATACAGCGCGGCCAGGCACAGGAACACGATCAGGATCGAGATCGCATACAGCTGCGTGGTTTGCGAACCGGAGTCGCGTTCTTCGGTCGACAGGCCGGTCCACTCGTAGCCGATACCCGGCGGCAGTTGTGCTGCCAGCTTCTCGATTTCCGCCATGGCAGTACCCGACGACTGGCCCGGTACAGGCATACCGAGGATTTCGGTCGATGGCAGACCGTTGTAGCGTTCCAGGCGCGGCGAAGCGTAAATCCACTGGCCGGTCGAGAAGGCCGAGAAAGGCACCATCTGGCCGTCGGCATTACGCACGAACCACTTGTTCAAGTCTTCCGGCGTCATGCGCGATTCGGCTGCACCTTGCAGGTACACCTTCTTCACGCGGCCACGATCCACGAAGTCGTTGACGTAGGCACTACCCCAAGCGGTGCTCAGCACCTTGTTCACATCCGCCACGGCCAAGCCGAGGGCAATGGCCTTCTGCTGGTCGACGGTGATCTTGTACTGCGGCGTATCTTCCTGGCCGTTAGGACGCACGCCCACCAGCACAGGGCTCTTGGACGCCATACCCAGCATCTGGTTACGCGCAGCCATCAGCGCATCGTGACCGACGCCGCCGATATCCTGCAGCTGCAAGTCGAAGCCGCTGGCGTTACCCAGTTCCAGCACGGCTGGCGGAGCAAACGCAAACACCATCGCATCCTTGATCTGCGAGAAGGTGCACATGGCGCGTCCAACAATCGCGTTGACGCGATTCGCAGCGCCTGGACGTTCAGACCAATCCTTCATACGCACGAAAGCGATACCGCTGTTCTGGCCATTACCGGAAAAGCTGAAGCCAGCCACCGCGAACACGGAAGCGACAGCGTCCTTCTCCTGGTTCATGAAGTGGTTCTCGACCTTTTCAATCACCTTCAGCGTACGCTCTTGCGTCGCGCCGGTTGGCAGCTGGATCTGCGAGAACAGCACGCCCTGGTCTTCTTCCGGCAGGAAGGAAGTCGGCAAGCGCACGAACACCACGGCCAGCACCACCACGATGATGCCGTACACCGCCAGCGAACGGCCACCGCGATTCAAGATAGCACCGACGATGCCTTGATACTTGTTGGTGCTACGTTCAAAGGTACGGTTAAACCAGCCGAAGAAGCCCTTGTTGGTCAGGTGATGACCTTTCTCCACTGGCTTGAGGATGGTCGCGCACAGTGCTGGCGTGAATACCATCGCCACAATCACCGACAGCACCATCGCCGACACGATCGTGATCGAGAACTGGCGATAAATCACACCGGTCGAACCGCTGAAGAAGGCCATCGGCACGAATACCGCCGACAACACCATCGCGATGCCCACCAGCGCGCCACTGATCTGGCTCATGGACTTGCGGGTCGCTTCCAACGGCGACAAGCCCTCTTCCGTCATCACGCGTTCAACGTTTTCCACCACCACGATCGCATCATCCACCAGCAGGCCGATCGCCAGCACCACCGCAAACATGGTCAGCGTGTTGATCGAGTAGCCCAGCGCCGACAGGATGGCGAAGGTACCCAGCAGAACGACAGGCACCGCCATCGTAGGAATCAGGGTAGCGCGGAAGTTTTGCAGGAACAGGTACATCACCAGGAATACCAGGATCACCGCTTCCACCAGCGTCTTCACCACTTCTTCAATCGACAGTTTGACGAATGGGGTGGTATCGAAAGCGACGACCGCTTTCAGGCCGTGCGGGAACTGTTTCTCCAGCAGCGCCACTTTGGCTTTCACCGCATTGGCGGTATCCAGCGCGTTAGCGCCGGTGGCCAGCTTGATCGCCATGCCGGAAGCAGCCTTGCCGTTGTAGCGAGCCAGGATGTTGTAGGTCTCGCTGCCCAGCTCCATGCGGGCGACATCGCGCAAGTGCACGGTGGCGCCGTTGGCGGAAGTCTTCAGCAGGATGGCGCCGAATTGTTCGGCGGTTTGCAGACGGCTTTGCGCGGTCACGGTGGCGTTCAGCTGCTGGCCGCTAACGGCAGGCAGACCGCCCAATTCACCGGCGGAGACTTCAGTATTCTGCGCCGTAATGGCGTTCGATACGTCGGCTGGCGTCAGCTGGTAGCTTTGCAGCTTGGCCGCGTCCAGCCAGATGCGCATGGCGTACTGCGAACCGAAGTTGGTCACATCGCCCACGCCTTCCACGCGCGAGATTGGATCAATCACGCTGGCGGCCACGTAGTCGCCAATGTCGGCCTGCTTCATCGAGCCGTCTTCGGACACGAAGCCCAGCACCATCAGGAAATTCTTGGTGGCTTTCGCAACCACCAGGCCTTGCTGCTGCACGGCGGCAGGCAGCAGCGGCGTCGCCAGCTGCAGCTTGTTCTGCACTTGCACCTGCGCGATGTCAGGATTGGTGCCGCTCTTGAAGGTCAGGGTGATGCTGACGCCACCGGTCGAATCGGACGACGACGACATGTAGCGCAGGCCGTCGATACCCTTCATCTTTTGTTCGATGATCTGAGTGACAGCGTCTTCCACCGTCTTGGCCGAGGCGCCAGGGTAGGAGCCGCTGATCGAAATCGACGGCGGCGCAATGCTTGGATACTGCGATATCGGCAGGCCGAGAATCGCAATCACGCCCGCAAGCATGATCACAATCGCGACCACCCACGCAAAAATCGGGCGATCAATAAAGAAACGGGACATGAGCTATCTCCTTATTGCGCGCTCTTAGGGCTGGAGCCCGAGGCGACAGCAGCAGCCGGCTTGGCAGCGTTGGCCGGAGCACCCGGCTTCACTTTCTGCACGCCTTCCACGATCAGCAGATCGCCTTCGTTCAGGCCCGATTTCACCAGCCACTTGGCGCCCAGCGTGGAAGTAGTGACCAGCGTGCGCTGTTCAACTTTGCCTTCCTTGTTCAGCACCAGCGCGGTCGCTTCGCCTTTGGCGTTTCGGGTCACGCCCTGCTGCGGCACAGCGATGGCGTGTTCGTTGACGCCGGATTCAATCACGGCGCGCACAAACATACCTGGCAGCAGATCGTGTTTAGGATTCGGGAACAGTGCGCGCAGCGTCACGTTGCCGGTGCCCGGATCAACCGTCACGTCGGAGAATTGCAGCTTGCCTTCCTGCTCGTACTTGGTGCCGTCGGACAGCAGCAAGGTCACTTTGGCCTGGCCGCCGTTTTTCTTCAAGCCGCCGTTTTCGATTTCGCGTTTCAGGCGCAGCATGTCTTCGCTGGTCTGGGTCAAGTCAACATAGATCGGGTCCAGCTGCTGCACGGTGGTCAGCGCGGTGGTCTGGCTCGCGGTCACCAGTGCGCCCGGCGTTACGGCCGAACGGCTGATACGGCCGCTGATCGGCGCATCGACGTGGGTGTAATCGAGATTGATCTTGGCTTGTTCCAGTGCGGCGGTAGCGGCTTCCACGTCGGCCTTGGCCTGCTCGTGGGCGGCGACAGCGTCGTCGTAGTCCTGGCGGCTCACGCCTTCGATGGCGAACAGTTCCTTGTAGCGCGCCACTTTCGGGGTAGCGGCAACCAGGTTGGCCTTGGCCTTGGCGAGAGCCGCCTTGGCCGAGTTGTATGCGGCTTGATAAGTGGCCGCGTCGATCTGGTACAGCGCGACGCCGGCTTTAACGTCGGCGCCTTCAACAAACAGGCGTTTCTGAATCAGGCCACTGACCTGCGGGCGCACTTCCGCTACTTGATAAGCAGCGGTACGGCCTGGCAGTTCAGTGGTGATTTGCAGCGCTTCTTGCGCTACTTTGAAAACGCCCACTTCCGCCACCTGCTGCTGGTGAGGTGCTTCGGTCGTGGATTTGGAGCAACCGGCCAATACGGCCAGTGCGGAGATCATGGCTGCGGCGCCAGCGGTCCGCAGCAGAGGTTTTTTGCAGAAAAAGGCTTCCATGTGATTGGGCTTTCTGTATAAAAATTAAGCACAGACTATAGAATGAACGATCATTCTAATTAAGTCAAGCAACATTTTTGTGCAACGCAGTATGTTTAAGCCCGGCTTAAGCGTGGTTTAAGGCAGCAAAATTGGCCGCAAGGCAGCATTCCGTGGGGTCCGCGATGCTACAATCAATTACTTTCTTTTTGACATCATTCCGGCCCGCCAGTGCAGCCCATGCTCCCGCCGCCTCCCAGCACCCGCCCCCGGCTGATCACCCTGGTGACGGCTGGCGTCAGCGCGACGGTGCTGCTGACCGTGTTGTCGCTGTTAATCCTGGTTGACCATTTCGCCATCAGTTACGCCCGGCACGAGGCCGAGCAGCGCCTGCAGCAGCTATCGTGGCAAATGCGCGATGCACTGAATGGCGTAGTGCGCAAGGCCACCGCCGACGTCCGCCTCCTCAGCGCCCTGCCGCGCGTGCGTGAAGCGCGCAGCCCGGCCGAGGTACGGCAGGTGCTGGAAAGCCTGCAAAAAACCTTCCCCGACTACGCCTGGATCGGCCTGGCCACACCGGAGGGCAAGGTCTATGCCGCCACCCAGGGCGTACAGGAAGACGCAGACGTCAGCGCGCGCGAATGGTTCCAGGCCGGCCGCAGCAAACTGTATGCGGGCGACTATCCGCCAGCCGCCCTGCCCGGCCAAAAACTTCCCTACCACGCCGACCCGTGGCGCTTCGTCGATGCGTCCGGCCCGGTGCTGGGACCGGACGGCGAGTTCCGCGGCGTGATCTGCGTGCGCATGGGCTGGGGCTGGGCGCGGCGCATGGTGCAGACCATCTTCGCGCCGGCCAGCCAGCAGTATTCGGCCGATGTCTTCGTGGTGCGCCGCGACGGCGTCGCCATCCTCGGCCCTCAGGGCATGGAAGAACAAAAGATCAACAGCGAAAGCCTGGCGCTGGCCAGCGGCGGCGGCTTCGGCTCGCTCAAGGAAACCTGGGCCGATGGCCGCGACTACCTCACCGGCTATGCACGCACCGGCACGCCCGGCGATCCGGCCAGCCTGCCGTGGTCTATCCTGGTACGCCAGCCGGAGGCGCTGGCCTTATCCGGTGCGCGTGCGCTGGAGCGCCAGATTCTGCTGCTGGGCGCCATCCTCGGCACGGTGATGGCGCTGGGCGGCGCAGTGGCGGCGCGCCGTCTCACCCGGCCGCTGAATGCCTTGAGCCGCGCCATTGAAGAACGCCTGGCCGCGCCGCGCGACAGCACCACGCCGCCGGACGTGCAGCAGAACGACAGCTATCACGAAGTGCAGGTGCTATCGCGCGCCCTGAACGAAATGCTGCGCAATGAACAATGCCACCTGGACGCGCTGCGCGGCTTGAACGAGAAGCTGGAATCCACGGTGGGCGAGCGCACCCGCGAAATCGCCCGCAAGGCGCTGCAGCTGGAGCGCGCGCTGGGACAAGAGCAAAGCACGCAGCAGCTGCTGCAGGAGCGCGCGGCCGAGCTGCGGGCGATTCTCGACAACGCGCACGACGCTTTCATCGCACTCGATCCGGGCGGCGTGGTGCGCGAGTGGAACCTGCAAGCGGAAAGGCTGCTGGGCTGGAAGCGTTCGGAAGTCATCGGCCAGCCGCTGGCCGCGATGATGCTGCCGCCGCTGCTGCGGCGCGCCTATGAACGCGACATGCGACAGCTGGCCGAGAGCAGCAAGGGCGACGCACCGCTGCTAAGCCGCCGCGTGGAGCTGATGCTGCACAACCGCGCCGGCAAGGAGCTGCCGGTGGAAGTGTCGCTGGCCTATGTACCGCGTAGCAGCGGCCATTTGTTCATCGCCTTCCTGCACGATATCAGCGAGCGCAAATCGCTGTTCGCGTCGATGGAGGCGATGGCGCTGAAGGACACTTTAACCGGCCTGCCGAACCGCCGCGCGCTGATGCAAGCCCTGCCCGAAGCGCTGCAGCGCGCCAACCGCCTGCGCCAGAGCTGCGCCGTGCTGTTCCTCGACCTGGACCGCTTCAAGCAAGTCAACGACCGCTACGGCCATGAGGAAGGCGACGAGCTGCTGCGCCAGTTCGCCGAGCGCGTACGCGGCGCAGTGCGCCGGACCGACACCGTGGGCCGCCTGGCCGGCGACGAATTCGTGGTCATCCTCGAAATGCTGCACAACGACGTCGACGCCCAGGAAGCGGCCGACAAGCTGATACCCGCGCTGCAGCAGCCCTTCGTGCTGAAAACCACCACCGTCTCGCTGAGCGCCAGCATCGGCATCGCCATCCACCACCCGGACGACCCGCAGGATACCGAAACACTGCTGGGCCGCGCCGACCGCGCCATGTACCATCACAAACAACAAGGTATGCAGCGGCGCGCACGCCGTTAAGTTCTCTATCGAACATCCCGTTTTTGCTGCTTCAGGTAGTATTTTCAGACAACGTACCACGTATCGGAATCTCACTATGGAAGAACAAAACAGCGTTACCCGCGATTTTTTATCCACTGGCGTGCCAGGGCTGGATGAAATCCTCGCTGGCGGCTTGACCAGCGACCGGCTTTACCTCGTCGAAGGGGAGCCTGGTACTGGAAAGACCACGCTGGCCTTGCAGTTCCTGACTGAAGGCGCACGGCGCGGCGAGAGCACGCTGTACATCACGCTGGCCGAAACCCGCGTCGAACTGCTCAGCGTAGCGCAGTCGCACGGCTGGGATATGGCAGGCATCCACATCGAGGAAATCATCCCCGATGAAAAAGCGCTCAATCCCGACCAGCAGTACACCATCTTCCACCCATCCGAAATTGAACTCGGCGGCACCACCCAGCGCATCCTGGCGGCGGTTGATCGATATCATCCGCGCCGCGTAGTACTCGACTCGCTATCTGAATTACAGCTGCTGGCCGAAAGCCCGCTGCGCTACCGGCGCCAGGTGCTGGCGCTCAAGCAGTACCTGAGCAGCCGTAAATGCACCACCGTCCTGCTCGACGACCGCACCGCCCTCAGCACCGATCTGCAAGTGCGAAGCGTGGCGCATGCGGTACTCACATTGGAACTGGTCGACCAGGCCTATGGCGCCGAGCGCCGCCGCCTGCGCGTGGTCAAGTACCGCGGCATCGCTTTCCGCGGCGGTACGCACGACTACAAAATTTACAAAGGCGGCCTGCATGTCTATCCGCGCCTGGTGGCCGCCGAATCGCGCGAAAACACCACCCGCAAACAGCTCTCCAGCGGCCTGCCGGCGCTCGACGTGCTGCTGGGAGGCGGCCTTGAAGAAGGAATGAGCACTTTAATTAGCGGGCCGTCCGGCACCGGCAAATCCTCGCTCTCGGCACAGTTCATCCACGCCGCCGTCCAGCGCGGCCAGCGCTGTGCCATGTTCCTGTTCGAGGAAGCACGTAGCAATATGCTGACTCGCTGCAAGGGCCTGGAACTCGATTTGAACGGCGCCGTCGCCAGTGGCCTGCTAACGATCCAACAGGTTGATCCGGCCGAGCTATCTCCCGGCGAGTTTGCGAATGCGGTAATACAGTCCGTAGAACAAGGCGCACGCATGGTCGTCATCGACAGTTTAAACGGCTACCTGAATGCCGTGCCGGATGAGCGCTTCCTCATCATCCACCTGCACGAACTGCTGACTTACCTCGGCCAGCGCGGCGTGGTCAGCATCATCGTCGGCGTGCAGCAGGGCATGGTGGGCGGCGGCATGAACAACGCGATCGATGCCAGCTATCTGGCCGACAACGTCATCATGTTGCGCTACTTCGAGGCTCTTGGCGAAGTACGGCAAGCCATTTCGGTGTTCAAGAAACGCGGTAGTGCGCATGAGCGCACCCTGCGCCGCTTGGAGATCACCAGCAACGGACTGCGCGTCGGACCGGTGCTGAAGGAATTCCACGGCGTGCTGACCGGCGTGCCGACCTACCACGGCGACGGCGGCTGACCACCATGGAATCACGCATCCTGATCTACGCCCCCACCGGACAGGATGCGCCGCTGGCCGCCAAAGTGCTGTCGACGGCCGCCATCGAAAGCCACGTGTGCGCCACCTTACCCGAATTGGCGGAGGAGCTGGAACGCGGCGCCGGCGCCGTGCTGACGGTGGAAGAAGCACTGGCGCCGGGCGGCTTCCAGCTGTTGCAGAGCTGCGTGGCGCGCCAACCCGACTGGTCCGACCTGCCCATCATCCTGCTAACAGGCAGCGGCGCCGATTCGCCCCGGGTGCGGCAGGCCGTGCTAGGACTGGGCAACGTGGCGCTGCTGGAGCGGCCGGTGCGCACGCTGACGCTGATCACCGCGCTGCATGCCACGCTGCGCGCGCGCAGCAAGCAATATCAGGTGCGCGAGGCGGCACGGCGCAAAGACGAATTCCTCGCCAGCCTGGGACATGAGTTACGCAATCCGCTGGCGCCGATCCGCACCTCGGTCTCGCTGCTGACGCATTTGTATCCGCAAGCGGCGCCGGTGGCCCGCATCCGCGACGTGGTGGAGCGCCAGGTACGCCTGCTGACGCGCCTCGTCGACGACTTACTCGATGTGGCCCGCATCACCAGCGGAAAAATCAAACTGCAGCGGCAATTGGTAACGCTGGCATCGGTCATGAGCCATGTCAGTGAATTGTGCCAGCAGGCGTCGGAGGCCAAGCGCATTCACATCGCCTGGCAGCTGCCGCCGCAGGAAGTCATGCTGAATATCGACTACGCGCGCGTGGTGCAGATCTACGCCAACATCTTGTCCAACGCGGTCAAGTTCACGCCTCAGGGCGGCCATGTGGCGGTGAGCGCCGCCGTTGATGACGATGCGCTGCTGGTGACCATCCGCGACGACGGCATCGGCCTGGATACCGACACCATCCCGCGCATCTTCCACATGTTCGAGCAAAGCAAAACCGTCAACGGCCAGTTCTCCAGTGGGCTAGGCATCGGCCTGAGTTTATCGCGCCAGTTCGCAGAAATGCACGGCGGCACCGTCAACGCCGTCAGCGACGGCGTCGGCAAAGGTAGCGAGTTCGTGATCCGCCTGCCGGTGCTGGGCCATGAAAGTGTGCGCGATGCCGTACCGCTGGCGCAGCAGGCCAGCGCCGACGGCCGAAAAATGCGGGTGCTGGTGGTCGACGACAATGCGGATGCCGCCGATTCGCTCACCGCCCTGCTGGATCTGGACGGCTTCGACGCGCACGCTGTGTACGACGGCGTATCGGCGGTGGCGACGGTAGCGCAGCAAGTGCCGGACATGATCATCATGGACCTGGGCATGCCGGGCATGGACGGCTACGAAACGGCACGCGCCATCCGCCGCATCGCCGGCGCTGAACACATCCTGCTGCTGGCACTGACCGGCTGGGGACAAGTCGACGCGCGCAAGCGCACTGTGGAAGCGGGCTTCGACCACCATCTGGTCAAGCCGGTGGAACTGGCGCAAATCGTCCGCCTGGCCGGCGCGCGGCAAAACCGCGACCGGGTGCAGGCGGCGCGCTAGCGGCTTACTTCCAGTCGCCGCGCAGTGCGGCCACGCGCTGTTTCAGGTCGTCCGGCGAAACATCTTGTGGTGCGACCGGTGTGCCCACTGCCAGCGAGAGGCGTGAGCGCAAGCCTTTGCGGAACACGCGTTCAAACACATTCTCCTGGTTGCGGCTCAACAGGTGCCCCCACAGGCCGCGCAGCGCCATCGGAATCACCGGCACTTTGGTGCGTTCGATGATCTTGGCGACGCCGCCCTTGAATTCATTGATATCGCCGGTGCGGGTGAGCTGCCCTTCCGGGAAGATGCATACCAGGTCGCCCTCGTGCAGCGCCTGTGCGATGTCGATGTAAGCTTTCTCCATCAGCCACGGATCTTCCTTGGCCGGTGCAATCGGGATCGCGCGCGCGGTGCGGAAAATCCAGCCAAGCAGCGGCAGCTTGAAGATGCGGTGGTCCATCACAAAGCGGATCGGACGCGGGGACGCGGCGCCGATCACGATGGCGTCCACATACGACACGTGATTACACACCAGCACCGCCGCGCCTTCGGCCGGAATGCGCGCGGCATCGACTACCTGCACGCGGTGGATGGTGTGGATCAACAGCCAGGCGAGGAAGCGCATCAGGAATTCCGGCACCAGCGAGAAGATGTAAATCGCCACCGCAGCATTCAGCAGCGCGGTAACGAGGAACAGCTGCGGAATCGTCAAGCCCTGACCCAGCAGTACAATTGCCAGTCCGGCCGCCGCCACCATGAACAGCGCGTTCAGGATATTCATGCCGGCGATGGTGCGCGAGATGTGGGCCGGATCGCAGCGCAGCTGGATCAGGGCAAACAGCGGCACGATGAAGAAGCCGCCGAACATGCCGATCATCAGCACATCAAACAGGATGCGCCACATGCCATGCTGCGCCAGCAGCGCAAACGCATCGAGATGCACACCCGCCGATGCAGCGGCGGCAGTGCTGCTGAAAGCCAGGCTGGCGAAATACAGGTCGATGCCAAACACCGTCAGGCCGATGGAGCCGAACGGCACCAGGCCGATCTCCACCTTATGCCCCGACAGACGCTCGCACAGCAGCGAGCCGCTGCCCACGCCCAGCGAGAAGACGGTCAACAGCATCACAAACGCGCCATGATCGCCATGCAGGTAATCCTTGGCGTACACCGGGAACTGCGCCAGCACCAGCGCGCCGTAGAACCAGAACCACGAGTTGCCCAGCATGGACAGGAACACCGAGCGATTCTTGCGCGAGAAATTGATATTGCGGATCGATTCGCCGATGAAGTTCCAGCTGATTTTCAGCTCAGGCGCTGGCGCCGGCGACAACGGAATGCGATATGCCGTGACCAGCCCCATCGCCGCCACGCAAACCGTGGCAGCAGCTTCCAGCAGCAGGCCATGCGGCTGCTGTACCACCAGCACCGCGCCCAGCAACTCGCCCATCAGGATGCCGACGAAAGTACCCATCTCGGTCACACCATTGCCGCCGATGAGTTCTTCCGGCTTCAGTTGCTGCGGCAGATAGGCATATTTAACAGGTCCGAACAGCGTCGAGTGCACGCCCATGCCCACCACGGCGGCGATCAGCAGCCACAAATGATGTGTGACCCAGCCGATACCCGCCACGCACATGATGCCCAGTTCCAGCCACTTGACGAAGCGCGTCAATGAAGACTTCTCGAACTTGTCGGCCAACTGGCCGGCGGTAGCGGAGAACAGCACGTACGGCAGGATGAACAAGCCAGGTATCAAATTGGTGACCACCGACGGCGACAACGTGGTCCAGCTCAGCGCATCAAAAGTAATGATGACCACCAGCGCGGTCTTGAACAAATTATCGTTAAACGCGCCGAGGAACTGGGTCCAGAAAAACGGCGCGAAGCGGCGTTGCTTCAGCAGGGCAAACTGATTGGGCTGGCTCATGTCAGGCGGTTCCGTTCAATGTGAAGTTTCCGGAAAGATTGAACGGATTATAACCGCATGATTACGCCGCCTGTTGTATCTCTCCCTGTACCGGTACGACCTTGCGCAAGGACCAGACACTGTGCGGGTCACCGTGTTGGCCGCGTGCCAGTACAGCGCGGGACATGCGCCAGTACATTGTGGAGAACAGCACTGATACAGCGGCCACGCCGGCCACTACGCCGTCGCCTTGCAGCAGCGCCAGCAGCGGGTTAACGCCGGTGCTCCACCAGTGCGCCAGCGGCACGGCCAGCGTCAGCACGGAACACAGTTTGAGCAGCTCGTGCGCGCCACGCGCCGGTGGACGGGCGAAGGCCCACAGCACGCAGCCGAAGAACACGGCGTAATAGCTGCGCGACTCCCACAACGGTAGCTGCCCTGCCGGTCCCAGTTTATTCGCCAGGAACACCGCCGCCACGCCGGCCACGCAACCAAGGCACACACCCAGCGTGGCTTGCGCCATCAGTTTTCCGCTGCGCGGCTGCACCAGCTTGTGGCGCTTGCGGCGCGCTTCAATCCACAGCAAGTTCCCGCTGTAGAACAGGAAGGCACCCGCCATGCCCAGCACGAAATACATCCACTGCACCGCCGCCGCACCGAAACTGCCGAAATGCAGCGTCTGCAAACTGCGCATGAAGCGCGTTCCGGGGCTGTAATTATCCGGCGTCACCACGCGTTCCACTTTGCCGCTGCTGGCATTCAGCACCACCGCGCTGACGCTGGAAACGGTCTTCTGGTGCGCATGGCCATAGGCTTGCAGTTGCGCGTTGGCGTCGCCCGCCTTGTGGTAGACCATGGTCTCGACCTCCATGCCGGGAGCTGCTCGCTGCACCTCAGCGAGCAGCTGCGCGGCCGGCGCCAGCGGCGCGCTAACGCCTGCTAGCTTGGGCGGCACGGCGGCGCTGATATCCTGCCCCACCAACTGCAGCAGCTTGCCGTCGAAGACCAGGTACTGGAACGGCGCCAGCAAAATGACGCCCAGCGCCAGCACCGCGCTGCTCCACGCATACATCAAGTGGAACGGTAGTGACAGTATGCCAATAGCGTTGTGCGCATCCTGCCACATGCGCTTGATGTTCTTCCCGATCCGCAGCGCGAACAAGTCCTTGAAGAAGTTGGGCGCGTAGATAATTACGCCGCTGGCCAGCGCCAGCCCGTAAAGCACACACACCACGCCCAGCACGTAAATGCCCCAGCTGCGCGGCAGGCCCGCCGTGTAGTGCAGGCGGTAGATGAAATCCACCAGTTGCGAAGGCTCCTGGAATTCTTCTACCTTACCGTTGGCGTCGAAACGGAAATGACGCTCGTCGAATTCCAGCACCATGTCCGGCAGGCGCAGGTAGAACACATCCTTGGCCTTGGGATGCGCCAGCAGCACCGCATCGATCAGCACCTGCGGATCGCGCTGCGGTGCAGCCACCTTGGCCGGCGGCGTTTCCCAAGCGTGCAGCTCTTCATGGAACAACGTCACCGATCCCGCATAGAAAGCGATGAACAAGGCAAAGCCGGCCACCAGCCCCACCCACGTATGCACTGAAATAAAAGTGCGCAAAGTAGAAGACTTCATGCGGCGATCCTTAGCAGGCCACTGGCCTTGAGAAAATGCAGGGCAGTGAAACCGATCACGGTAGCGCCGCCCATCCACAGCCACGCGCGCAAGCCGGTCTTGAACAAGAAGGCGCCGGTCATGGTGGCTATCCAGACCAGAAAGAACAGCAGTAGCCAAGGCAAGGTAGTACTGGCCTGGTCGCGGCTGAGCAGTGCCGCAAAGCCGACGATCAGCACCGCCAGCGGCAAGCCGAGAATCGCGGCAGCAGTCGATTTACCGAGCATGCGGACCTCCCTTCCGGCGCCACGCGTCCAGATACGGCAGCGACACCAGTGCCATCATGAAGCCGGCCAGCGCGATGCACACACCGCACCACGCGCCGTAGGTCTCCACCGCGCTGGCCACGGAGCCCACCAGCAGCGGCACCGACAGCCAGCGCAGGAAAGCCTGCCGCCGCAGCGCCGCCTTCCACAACGTCTGGTGCGGCGACGCCAGGTAGAGGCACAAGGCCGCTAGCGCGGCGACACCGGTGCAGATCCAGTTCATATCGAACCTTGTACGCCAAAGCCGAACTGGCGTGCATTCCCCAGCACCACGTTGTAGCGGCCCGTGACCGAATCCAGATGATTGGCCGTGATGTAGGTGCGGTTGGTCAGGTTGCTGCCATACGCGAACAGCGTGACGCCGTTGGGCAGCGTGTAAGTCGTCTTGCCACCCAGCGTGGTGTGACCGTCGTTACGCTGGATGTTGTCGGAGCGGGTGTAGGTGCCGCCCGAGTGCTGCAAATTCATATTCACCATCCAGCGTCCCGGTGTCCAGCTGAAGCCCACCGACTGCGACTCGCGCGGCGAACGCGCAAACTGCTTGCCGGTGAAATCCTCGGTTGGCGTAACGAAGTTAATGAACTTGGTGCGCGCAATGCCGACTGCACCGAACAGCTCCAGCTGCGGCGTCACACGGCCGCGCAGCTCACCTTCCAGTCCTTGCAAGCGCGAACTGCCGGCATTGACCAGATACGTGTCCAGCGTATTCTTGCCAATATCGACCTGCTGGTCGGTCCAGTTCACGCGGTAGGCATTCACCGACACCATCAAGCCATTCTGCATCGCGCCTTTCAGCGACAGCTCGTAGTTCTTGGTGTACTCAGGACCGTAAGCGTGCGAACCGCGCTGGTAGCTGTAATCGACGCCGCCGGTGCGGTAGCCACGCTGCGCGGTCAAGCCAGCCACCCACTCCGGCGCCAGTGCATAGCGCACGCCCAGCTTGGGCAGCCACACCGAGTTATCCGTGTTCAGATTCTGCGGACCATCCGGCGCAAAATAGCCAGCGCTGATCAGCTGCCCGAAGATTTGCCGCGCCAGCGGCGAAGTACCGTCAGTCTTCGAATCCGGAATGCGGCTCTGGCGCTCGCCGTCGAAACGCATGCCGGCGGTGACCGTCAGCTTATCGACCACATAATCGAACTCGCCGTAGGCAGCGCGCGTCTTGCTGGCGTTGTTCTGCATCTGGCGGCGGCTGATGAAGTCCGAACCATACGCCGCATCGCACGCGGCCTGCACCGCGCACTGGCCGATCAACCCCAGTACATAGGATACCGGCACGATGAAGGTGTCATCACCGTTGTAGTACTGCTGCGAGTAGTACAAGCCCGCCACGCCTTTCAGCTTATGGCCGAACAACTGCGTATCGAAGTTGGCGCGCGCTTCCTGCTGCCATTGGCGGTCGATATTCTCGCCGACGCGGTAGCCCTGCTTCAGCTCCGTGCCATCGTAATCCTGCGTGCGGTTGTAGCGATTGTGCGAGTAGGTGGACAGCAGCGTGATGTCCGCGCCCAACGCGCGGAAGGTCTGCTCCAGCGCGGCCGACCGCGTGTGGTTCTCCGTGAAGCTCGCCTCATTGGCCAGATTCTGGCGCGCCGCTGCCGGCACCTTCACTGCCTCCACCGTGCTGTAGCCCGACTGCTGTTTGTCGTCCACCAGCGTCACCAGCGCCTGATAGTTATCGCCCCACGGCGTGACGCGCAGCTTGGCGCGCAGCGTGTGACCGTCATCGTGATTGGCGCGCTTGTCATCGCGGGTGGGGTTGTAGACATCACCATCGCGCTTGCGCTGCTCGAACGAGATGCGGCCCGCCAGCACCTGCTCGACGATAGCGCCGCCGCCGGCCAGCGCCACGCGGTGCGCATTCTGGTTGCCCGCGCTGACGCGGTAATTGAAGTCCGGCGTATCGGACGGATCGCGCGTCTTCAGCACCACCGCACCGGCCAGCGAATTGCGGCCCTGGTTGGTGGACTGCGGACCGCGCAGCACTTCAACGCGATCGGCATCCCATACACTGAGATTCGTGATGTCCTGCCCGAAGCCGTCCTGCGGCACGCCGTCCACCACCAGCGTGATGGTCTTGCCGCCGCCACCGGTCGGGCCGTAAGCCTGCACGCCGCGGATCGACAGGTTCTCGGCGGTGCCGACGTTGGCCATCTGCGCCACCACCTCGTCCAGCGAGGTGACGCCCGATTCGGCGATCTGGCGGCGGTTGCGCGCACCAACGCTGGCGCTGCTGTCGATTTCCGTGCGCTTGAGCTTATCGCCGGTGATGACCACCTGCTCGATCGGCTCCGCCTCTTCCGCATGCACCGCCCACGCCGCCATCACTCCAGCCAGCGCCACCACCATTACTTTGATCCGCATTTCCCTGTTTCCCTTGCTTTATTGAATGAGAATTATTCACAAACAATAATACCAAATGAGAATCGTTTACATTCACAAGGAGAATTTTATCGAATTGGCATTGCAATGTTGATACGCGTGCCTGCCGCCAAGCCGGTATCAACGCTGATTCGGCCATTGGCCGCATAGACCCGCTCGCGCATGCCGACCAGCCCGATGCCGCTGGAAGCCTGCGCCGTATCGTAGCCGATGCCATTGTCGGCAATCTGCATCCGCAGCTCGCCCTCTTCCAGCGACAAACTGACCGTGGCCTGCGTGGCGCGCGCATGCTTGACGATGTTGGACAAAGCCTCTTGCACGATCCGGTACGCGGAGATAGCAATCGAGCTTTCCATGCGAGAGAAGTCCCCGCGGGCCTGCAAATTGAAGCGGCAACCACTGCGAGCGTTGTCGTAATGGCGTAGCATCTCCTCCACCGCCCCTTCCAGCCCCAGCATATCCAGCACTTCCGGCCGCAAACGGCGCACCAGCGCCCGTCCGCTGTTGTACAAACCCAGCGTCAATTTGATGATGGATTGCGCCTTGTCGCGTACCTCGCCGTCCGGACTGAGGTCGGCAATGCGCTGCGCCTCCAGCCGCGCGGCGATCAGCGTAGCGTTCAACTCATCATGGATTTCCAGCGCAATGCTTTGACGTTCATCCTCCACCGCCGTGTTGACCTTGCCGATCAGACGGCGCTTCTCGGCATCGGCCTCGCGCAGCGCCCGCATCGACGCCTGCAGCGACGCATCCAGCCCCTTGGCCAGTTGCCACGCCAGCAGCACGCAAGCCAGCAAGCCCAGGCTGGCCACCAGCAGCTCAACATAAAAGCGGCGCGTCTGCTTGAGCAGCAGTGCCGACGGCGACATGGTTACCCGCACAAAGCCCATCGTCTCCACCGTCACACCACTGGCGCCGGCTGGCCGGTCCTTCTGGTAAGGCTTGCCATCCGGTCCCAGCATGGCGACCCACATCAGGCGCTTGAGCACCGGCGCTTCGTAGTAGCGCGCTTCCGGCTCGCCGGAGGAACGGGCCGCAGCATGCACCAGCTCGCGCCTTTGCGCGTCCAGCACATCGATGCGGTAAATGCTCGGGTCGGCACGCAGCAAGCCGTTGATGGTCAGCTTCAAATCATCGTAGCGATGCGAGACCAGGCTGAACTCACTGCTATCGGCCAGCACCTTGGCCACCAGCGGGCCGCGCTCGGCCATCTCCTCGTGCACCTCCGACAGGCGCGACTGGTAGGCGTACCAGACAAAGCTGCAAAACAGATAGGCCAATGGAATCGCGGTCATGGCCATCAGCCGCGTCCGCACACTCCAATTGCGCCACACCTGCCAGCGCATCAGGGCTCAATCAGGCCGTGCTTGACCGCCAGCTTGGTGATGTAGGCGGGACGATGCACGCCCAGCTTCTCCTTCACCGCCTGGCTGATATTGCTGATGGTCTTGGTGGAGACATCCAGCTTCTCGGCGATCTCGGCGTTAGTCAGGCCTTCCGCCATCAGTGTGAAAATTTCCAGCGCGCGCTCGTCCAGCTGCGACTGCGGCGACGCATCGCCGCGCACCGACAAGTTGGCCAACCGCTCAGCGATATGCGGCAGGAAGTACAGCTCACCCTGATGTGCGCGCCGCACCGCAGCGGCCAGATCAGCAGGATCGCAATCCTTGGTCATGAAGGCGCGGCCGCCAAGGCGGTAAGTTTCCTTGATCAGGCTATCCTGGTCGAACTGGCTCAGGAACACGATGGCGGCGGACGGCGCTCGTGCCAGGATTTGCTTGGCCACATCCAGCCCGGTCAGCTGCTCGCCAAAGCGGATGTCGAGCACGATGACATCTGGCTTAATTTGCTGGTACTGCGCCAGCGCCTCTTCCGGTGTGCGCGCCTGCGTCACCACTTCCAGTCCCTGCCCTTCCAGCGACATGGCAAAGCCGGTCATCACGATCGGATGGTCATCCGCCAACATTACGCGTATTTTCTTCATTTGCTACCTTTAAGTGCATTGCATTGCTCGATGGTGGAAGCATAACACACCATGATCGCGCAAAAAACGCTTTGTTTTTACTATGTCATAGAATAATATACTTCCAATACATAGCAAATTTCTCACCACAAAGGAGTAGCCATGAATCAAAAGAAGAACCTGACTGGTATGGCGACGGTAGTCTTGCTGCACGTGGTGCTGCTGGCCGCCTTCCTGCATGGATCGAAGCTGACCGTGTTCCACTCGGCGCCGCCGGTTATCGACCTGGTGCCCAATCTGGATCCGCCCAAGCCCAAGACGCGCGATCTGCAAGTGGACGAACCGACCTTATCGCCGCCCACACGTATCGTCGTTCCGGAGCCACCAACCGATATCCCCATCGAGAAGAGCACCATCACCGGCACCACGGAGCGGCCACCGGAACAGCCGCCAACGGTGGTGACGCATGATGGCGGCGGAGTCAAAGTGGCGCCGTCCAAGGCTGCGCCGGCCGTGGTGGCGGCAGTCGTGGACGCCAGCGCCTGCACCAAACCAGACTACCCCAAGACCTCCCTGCGCAACGGCGACACCGGCACTGTCATGCTGGCCCTGCTGATCGGCACCGACGGCAAAGTGGCCGACTCGCGCATCGAGCGCACCAGCGGCTTCCGTGACCTCGACCGCGCCGCCCAAGCCGGCCTGAGCCTGTGCAAATTCAAGCCGGGCACGGTGGACGGCGTGGCCCAGCAGTCCTGGACCCGCATGCAATACGTCTGGAGTTTGAACGACTGAAAAAAAGCCGGCTAAGCCGGCTTTTTTACATTGAGAGCGTCACCACTTCGATTAGCGGCGGCTTTTCCAGCGGTTTGTCGGTGCACAGCACCATCGACAATTCCGCATGCGGCAGTACCAGGCAATGGCCGCCGCCGCTGATACCCAGCTTGAAGCGGGCTTCCTTCTCGCTCCATAAACGGTAGAAGCCTTCGACACGCTCATCGCCCGGCAAGCCTTGCAGGCGCTCCCACTGCGACATCTCGACGCTATCGAAAGCCTGGGCGGCCAACGCATTCAGGTCACGCGTACCATCCTTCATTTCAATGTCCAGTCCCAGCGCGGTTTGCGCACTGACCGCGCACGCCACCCAGCGGCCGCTGTGGGCAATGCTGAAACCGGGCTGCACGCCCTTCATCACCGGCGCGGCCAGGCGCGGCGCCTTGCCGACCTGCTCTTCCAGCCGGATCTCCTGCGGCGTCACGCCGAGCAAGCGGCCCAGCGCCATGCGCAGCAGCACCCGGCCGGCCACGAACTGGCGCTGCCGCTGCGCGCGCACGAAGCGCTGGTGACGCGCCATCTCACCCGGCGAGAGCCAGCCGCGCAAGCGCTGCAGCTCGGCGTCGGTGACCGCGTCCGCATCCACCATCCAGAAAGAAGCCTTCGTCATTGTGAGAACAATTGCCCTAAGCCAAAAGGGCATTATAAACGAGGCTAGCCCCCTCAGGCCGCTGGTTTAATCGCCACCAGATTGATCAGCGTTTCTTCCCGCACGGCGGGCGGCTTGATGCGCAGGACGGTTTCCAGCACGCCCAGGTCTTCCCGGCTCCACCAAAGGAAGGGATAGGAGACCGCACTGTCCGGCACCGCAAAGCCGGCCGCACGTACCATCGCCAGGTATTCCGGCGCGGTCTTTTGCACGTCCATCGGATGGCGGAACAGCAAGCGGATAATCCAGGAGTGGATGTAGCGCTTGGTCGATTCGGCAAACAGCAGCACGCCGCCCGGCTTCAGCACGCGAAAGAATTCCTGGATGGCGGCATCCTGGTCGATCAGGTGGTGGAAGGTCTGGTGGCAAAACAGCATATCCACCGAGTTGTCCGGCAGCGCAATACTCGAACTGGAGCAGCAGATGAATTCCGCCTTCACGCCATGCGCCGCCACTTCCTTGGCCGACTCCTGCAGCATCTCCGGATCGATATCCATGCCGATCAGGCGCTGCGGCGCAAAGCGCTGGTGCAGCTTGGGCAGCGAGCGGCCGTAGCCGCAGCCAACGTCGACCACCACCGCGAACGAGCGGCGTTCTGCCGGCATCAGGCGCTGCAAATCGGTCAGTGCGCGCTCCAGCACGTGCACGGTCCAGGTTTGCGTGCGCAGGAACCATTTGCCGAATTCCGTTTCCGGCACATGCGGTTCGCCTGGCGGCTGGGTGAGATCGAGGTCGGCGCTCATAGGTTCTTCTTCATAAATTAAATTCACGTACAATATCGGACCCGTTTTTATTGATTGATTGAGTCCGTGATAGCAATTCGTTCACGTTTACTGCTGGCCGCCCTCTCGCTCACGCTGTTCTGCGCTGCTGCGATGGCGCAGACTGCCCGGGCGCCGGTGCGCTTCCTGCTGACCTTCGACGACGGTCCGGCAGCGGCTGTCAACGACAACCCCACCGTCCACATCCTCGAAGTGCTGGCGCAGAAACATATCAAGGCCGTATTCTTCACCCAGACTCGCGCCTGGCACGGCGGCGGCACCGACATGGGCCGCTGGCTGATACGGCGCGAATTCAGCGAAGGCCATGTCATCGGCCTGCATTCGGCCACCACCTTCCACTCCAATCACCGCTTCATGAGCCGTGAGCAGCTGGACCAGACCATGCAGCTTGGCATAGCCGACCTGCAGGCCGAAACCGGCGTCGTGCCTAAACTCGTGCGCCCGCCATTCTGGGCCTACGACGCCGACACACTGGCCTCGTATCACGCACACGGCTTGCAGATGCTGCTGACCGACCTGAATGCCAACGACGGCAAAATCTACGGCATCAACTTCAGCTGGCACAAGCGCTCCAACATGCTCAAGCATCTGGCCGAAACCCGCGAGCGCTGGGCCGCTGGCCACATGCCGGCAGTGGATGGCTACACGCCGGTGGTCGTCACCTTCCACGACGTGAATCCCTACACTTCGCGCCACATCGAAGAATATATCGACATCCTGCTCGACGTGGCCCGCGAGCTGGAAGTGCCGCTGGCAGCACAGCCCTTCTACGACAATCACGATGAAGCGGAGCGCGCCGCCCTGGCCGCGACCATCAGCAGCCCAGAGGCCAAGCCCAGGTTACCGGGCTTGTGGAACTGGCTCTGGCAATAAACTGAAACGCCGGCTTACTGGGCGATCTTGACGAAGTCGCCCTTCAGCGCCACGCCGGCCATGAGGGCGCCGTCGGCGCATTCAAACTCGGTGGCGCTGGCCATTTCCACGTTGTTGAAATTGCTGACGATGTTGACCACCGCATTCGCACCCAGATCGTGCGCGCGATTTTGCAGCGCCAACATGGCCGACAGGAACACCCAGTTGCAAGCCTTCTCGGCGGACTTGCCGAAGCCGTTGGTGCGCTGGCTGGTCTTATCGCTGGCGATCTGGGTCAGCACTGTCGGCGTGGGCTGGCCGGCAAAATAAAACTTCACCGAATCACCAAGGCGCTTCTCGGCGTCGTTCGCAGACATTGCGCCGGCGATCGGAAGTTTCAGCATGGTGTCGGCCGCCTGCGCGGAGAACGACGTCGAAACAGCCAGCAGTACTGCGACAGAAATCATTTTCTTCATGGTGGTTTTCCTATTTGACGTAGCGTTTAAAAATAAGCGAGGTGTTGATGCCGCCGAAGGCGAAATTGTTCGACATGATGTAGTCGCAATCCAGCTTCCGGCCCACACCGGCGATGTAGTCTAGCGGAGCGCACTCCGGATCGACTTGTTCCAGATTAATGGTAGGCGCGAACCAGCCCTCACGCATCATCTCAATACTGATCCAGGCTTCCAGCGCGCCGCACGCGCCCAGCGTGTGGCCCATATAGCTTTTCAGCGAACTGATAGGCGTCTTGTCGCCGAATATCGCCAGCGTCGCCTGCGATTCGGCCACGTCGCCTTGCGCCGTGCCGGTGCCGTGGGCGTTGATGTAGCCGATGTCGGACGGTTGCAAGCCGGCGTCCTGCAAGGAAAGTTGCATCGCCTTTTGCATGGTGGTGGCGTTTGGCTGCGTGACGTGGCAGCCGTCGCTGTTGGTGCCGAAGCCCACCAGCTCCGCATGGATGGTGGCGCCGCGCGCTACCGCATGTTCTAAATCTTCGAGGATCAGGCAACCGGCGCCCTCGCCGATCACCAAGCCATCACGGCCGCCGTCGAATGGACGCGGCGTGGTGCCGCCAGCATCGTTGCGAGTGCTGGTCGCGAACAGCGTATCAAACACCGCCGCTTCAGTCGCGCACAATTCTTCCGCGCCGCCAGCCACCATGGCCAGCTGCTTGCCGCTCTTGATCGCTTCGTACGCGTAGCCGATGCCCTGGCTGCCGGAAGTACAGGCGCTGGAGGTGGTGATCACACGGCCGGTAATGCCGAAGAAAACACCGATATTCACCGGCGCCGTATGCGCCATCATCTTGATGTAAGTGGTGGCGTTAATGCCCTTGGTGGTGCGCTCTTCCATCATGCGGCCAAAGTCGCCGATGGCGCTAGGCGTACCGGCCGAGGAACCGAACGACACACCAAGGTCACCACTGGATAGCAGCGGATGCTCAAGCAGGCCGGCATCGGCCAGCGCCAGTTCGCTGGCGCGTGTAGCCATCAGCGCCACGCGGCCCATGCTGCGGATCGCCTTGCGGTTGTAGCGTTCCGTCAGTTCAAACGGTGCAGCCGGTGCGCCGAGGCGCGTGTTGAGACCTTCGTAGTCTTCCCAGTCCGCCATGCGCACCACGGCGTTGCGGTATTGGCCAAGACGTTCGCGGATGGTGTTCCAATCATTGCCGATCGGGCTGATGCCGGCCATGCCGGTCACTGCGACGCGGCGGCTCATGCCAGACCGCCGTTGACGGAGATGACCTGGCGCGTGATGTAGCCCGCGTCCTCGCCGACCAGGAAGCTGACCGCAGCGGCCACTTCTTCCGGCTTGCCGACCCGGCGCGCCGGGATCATCTTCAGCGCTTCGTCCATCGGTACGTCCTCGATCATATCGGTCTCAATCAGGCCGGGCGCCACACAATTGACGGTGATGGCGCGCTTGGCCAATTCCAGCGCCAGCGCCTTGGTGGCGCCGATGATGCCCGCCTTGGCGGCGCTGTAGTTCACCTGCCCACGGTTGCCGATCAAGCCCGAGACGGAAGCCAGCGTCACAATGCGCCCCGGCTTGCGGCGCTGAACCAGCGGCATGATCAGCGGATTAAGCACGTTGTAGAAGCCATCCAGATTCGTTTGCAGCACGATATCCCAGTCCTCACCGGACATGGCGGGGAAAGCGTTATCGCGCGCCACGCCGGCGTTGCACACCACGCCGTAGTAGCAGCCATGTTCGGCGATATCCGCTTCCAGCGCAGCGGCAGTGGCGGCGCGGTCGCTGATATCGAACTGCAGCACGCGCGCGGCCCGGCCCATGGCGATCACTTCCTGCGCCACCGCATCGGCTTCCGCACGCTGGCTACGGCAATGCAATACCACGTCATAGCCGTCGCGCGCGAGACGCAGCGCGATTGCCTTGCCGATACCGCGCGACGATCCCGTCACCAGCACGCTCATGGATTTATTCTGACTCATCCTACGTTTCCATCTTTGAGAAATTGATTGACATTGGGCGGCTGGAACACCGTCACCGTAGCTGTAGCAACACTGGCCACACTGGCCACACCGGCCGGGCCATCCACGATATCGATGCGGCACTCGAACGCACCGAGACCGTTATCGCCTTGCAGCACGCGCTGCACATGCACGCGCAGCACGCTCCCCAGCGGGAACTCCGGCACGCTCACTTCATATTTGCGGGAGCCAAGCAGGAAGCCGACCTTGACTTCCTCGTCCCGTTGCAGCGCCACCCAGCCGGCATGCGCCGCCACTGCCTGCGCCATGTATTCGATGCCGACCCACGCGCCGACACCGGTCGGTCCGGCCAGCACGCTGCCTTCATGGATGCGCACCTCGGCGCACAGCTGCTCGGCATCGACGCTGAGGGCGCGGTCGAGCAACACCATCTGGCCGGAGTGCGGCACCAGTTTGCGGATATCGGGCAGCGTCATGCATCCCTCCCCAGCACCAGCGCGGCGTTCGAACCGCCGAAAGCAAACGAGGTGCTCAGGATGCGCCGCAGCGGCCGTCCCAGCGTCGAACCAGTCGGCGCCAGGTTCAGTGCCGGCAGCGCAGGATCGGCCTCGCCGTCCCACAAGTGCGGCGGCAGTTTGCCATCCGCGTTATCGTCCTGCATGGCCAACCAGCACAGCGCCGCTTCGATCGCGGCGGCCGCGCCCAGCGTGTGACCGGTGAACGGCTTGGTCGAACTGACCGGCACTTCCATGCCGAACAAGCGCGCAATCACCTGCGACTCCATCGCATCGTTCTGCGGCGTGGCCGTGCCGTGCATATTGATGTAATCGATCTGCGACGGCGTCACGCCGGCGCGCTGCAAGGCTTGCGTCATCGCCAGCTCGGCGCCCACGCCGGCCGGATCGGGCGCCGACATGTGATGGCCGTCCGACGACTCGCCCCAGCCCATCAACCGCACCGGCGACGGACCGTCCGCGTCTGCGCTCATCAGGAACAGCGCCGCGCCCTCGCCGATATTGATGCCCTTGCGGTTGGCGCTCATCGGATTGCAACGCGCGGCGCTCACCGACTCCAGCGCCGCGAAACCGGCTACCGTGAACGCACACAGCGAATCAGCGCCGCCGGTCAGGACCGCATCGCATAGTCCCATGCGGATCAGGCGCGCCGCACTGGCCAGCGCCTTGGCGCTGGACGAGCAGGCGCTCGAATGCACATAGGCCGGACCGCCGATGCCCAGTTCACGCGCCAGCATGTCGGCCGGCGAGCCCATTTCCTGCACGCCGTAGTGAAAATCCTGCGGCAAGCCGCCGCCGTTGGTGACACAGTCCAGCGCCCGTTCGGCCTCGCCGATGCCGGAGGTGCTGGTGCCGATCACCACGCCGACGCGATCCGCGCCATAACGCGCCACCGCCGCCTCTACTGCCGGCCGTATTTGTGCCAGCGCCGCCAGCGCCAATGCGTTGTTGCGGCTACGCTGGTGCAGCGGAAGATGGTCCACCCATGGCAGTGCGCCCTGCGCTTCGCCCAGCGGTAGCTCGCGGCCGGCCGACCAGCGCGTGGTTGGCGCCACGCCCGATTGGCCGGCGTACAGGCGCGCCTTCACCTGCTCATGGCCTTCGCCGAGAGCACAGATGATGCCGCACGCGTTCAAATAAAAATTCTGCATTCCTTCATTCCGTCGCTGCAAACTGTATCGTCAGCTTATAGTGATATCGCAAGTTATCCAAGACCACCGTGCCACTCCAGCGTGGATCGCCGCTGTAGACTATGCGCATGATAGGCTCGCCGTCCAGTGACAAGGTGCGTACCTTGCCTTCTTCCGCCACGCGCCACGCCGGCGGCAGCGCTGCCGCCACTGCATCCGCAGGCCACAGCGTCAGCTGGATATCTTCCAGCACGTCCTCGGCGCGCACCTGCGACGGCAGCATCACATGCCGCCATGAGCTCAATTCCTTGCCGTCGTAATGCAGCGTCAGCACACGCTGGCCGAATGCCAGGCCCACCACGTCCACCGCATCCGGTTCCACTTGCAGGGCCACATCCAGATCGTCGGTACGTCCATCGCGCTCCACCTTCAGGTGCTGCTGCACGCTGATGGAAGTGCCCAATGCGGCCGGCGCCAGCTTCAATCCCAAACGGGCTTGCGACTGCGGCGGCGCACTGGCGCAAGCTGCCAGCAGCAGCGAGGCGGTCAACGCAATCAGGCGGGCGTACATAGCGCCTCCAGCGCCGCCAGACGGCGCGGCGTTTCCTTCACCAGCGGGTTGCTTTGATCCCACGCGTAGCCTGCAAGGATCGACGAGATCATGCGGCGCACGTCCGGCTGCTTATCTTCATGGAAGATGATGTTCTGGAAGCCGCCCGCGTACCACGACTCCACGAACGCGCGGAAGGTATCGACGCCGCGCCGCAACGGCACGCCGTAATCGGCCTGCCAATCCACCTGCTCGCCCTTGAACTGGCGCTCCAGCGCGGCCGCCGCCAAGCTGGCCGACTTGAAGGCGATGGTCACGCCCGAGGAAAACACCGGATCAAGGAACTCGCCCGCATTGCCCAGCAAAGCATAGCCCTCGCCCCACAGGCGTTCCACGTTGGCCGAGTAGCCGACGATCTGGCGCGCCGGCGTATCCCACTGCGCTTCGGACAGCAGTGCCTTCAACGAAGGCTCTTCCGCCACAATGGCTTGCAGACGCTCGGTCGGCGTGCCTTGATAGCGGTCCAGGAACGCCGTTTCCGCCACCACGCCCAGCGAGCAGCGGCCGGCGGCGAACGGAATGGTCCAGAACCACACATTGCAATGCTGCGGATGCACCGTCACCCGGATCTTGTTGCGGTCAAAGCCACCGCGTATGCCATCTTCGATGTGCGTGAAAATCGCACCGCGCACCGGGAAGTTGGACGGCGTCTCAAGCTTCAGCAAGCGTGGCAGGATGCGGCCAAAACCGCTGGCGTCGAGAATGAAACCGGCGTTGACTTGATAGATCACGCCATCCGGCGCCTTGACCGTCACCAGCGCACCGCCGCACTCGCCCTGTCCCAGCGCGATATCCAGCACCTCATGGCGATAACGGATCTCGGCGCCGAAACGCTCCGCTTCCTTTGCCAGCACGTGGTCAAAATCGGCGCGCTGCACCTGATAAGTGGTGCCCCAGCCAGCGGTATGCTTGTCGCGAAAATCGAAATCCGTGTAGCTGCCGTCGCGCATGAAGGCCGCGCCGTTCTTGAACTGGAAGCCCGCCTCCACCACCGCCTGCAACATGCCCGCCTGTTCGAGGTAGGCCATACTTTGCGGCAGCAGACTCTCGCCAATGGAAAAGCGCGGAAACTGCTCACGCTCGATCACCAGCACTTGGCGACCCTGCTGGCGCAGCAACGCAGCCGCCACCGAACCTGCAGGCCCAGCGCCGACGATCAGGATTTCTACGTTCTCGCTCTTCATTGCTTCACTCATGCGTGCTTTCTTCGATAGAACCAAAACAAGGGACCAGCAGCCAGGCCAGCGCGCACCCCAACAGCATCGTGCGGCCGAAGGCCTGCAAGGCTGGCGTCGAACTTAGGCCCAGTAAACCAAACGACAGCAGCGTGTTCGCCGCCGACATGCCAACCGCCAGCCATGGCGTCGGATCACGCCGCCCCGGATGCTCCTGCATGAAGATGCCGTAGTCGACACCCACGCCCAGCAGCAGCATCAAGGCCAACACATGGAACAGCTGCAAAGACTGGCCGGTGTAGCCGAGCAGCGCTAGCGTGATGATGCTGGCCAGCGCGGTCGGCGCCAGCACGCGCCAGGTGCGGCCGCGATAGCGCGCGAACAGCAGCGCAAACACCACCCCGTAAGCACCCAGCAGCACCCAGCTCATATCGTGGCGATAGCGGCCCAGCACCGAGGAAATCTCTGCCACCTTATCGACCCACTGCACGCCCTCCGTGCCGTTCGATGCCTGTTGCACCTGCAGCGCCGCTGCATTACTCATACCACGCAGCGCGACGATGCTGGCGTAAATGCCATGGCTTTCGCCCAACCACAAATGGCGCCACGGCTCGCTGGCCGGCGATTGCAGGAAAGCTTCCAACGACAGCGGCGCGGCGGCGGCCAGCAGGCCGGCACGGGTGGCCGCCACCCATTGCGCATCTTCGCCGGTTTGCGCGGCGATGGCCTGCAACGGGCCACCATCGGCCAGCAGCTTCGCTTCAATCAAGGCGCGGCGTGCGGCTTGCGTCCGCATCGACGGCACCCAGTTCGACATGGCCTGATAGCCGGTCAGCTGTTTCGAGGTGACGAAGTGATCGAGCTTCTGCTTCAATTGTTCTTCGCGTTGCAGCACCTGTTCCGCCGACGCGCCACGCACCAGGAAGTACTGCACCGGCGTTGGCGCGTCCAGCAGCTTGCTCAATTTAATCTGGTCGTTGATCAGGTGCTTGGGCGGATTTTGCAGCTGGCGGATATCGTCATTGACGCCAAGACGGCTGACGCCATACGCAGCCAGCAGCGCGAAGACCACCGCGCCCGCCAGCGTCGCGCGGTTCATGCGCAGCAAAGGCCAGCGCTGCAAGGCCGCGCCGTAATGACGCACCAAACCGCCGCTCTTCAGCGAACGGCTGTTGATCAACGCCGGGAACCAGCACACCACCGTCAGCCAGGCAAACACCAGCCCCAGTGCCGAGAACACGGCCATCTGGCGCAAGCCAGGGAATGGCGTCAGCGCCAAACCCATGTAGCCGATCACCGCCGCCAGCAGCGTCAGGCCGAGGCCCGGCAGCAGGCGTTTCAGCAACGCTGGGGAATCCAGCTGCTGGTCAACCGACAGGCGGTTGCACAGGAAGTAGATGCCATAGTCCTGGGCCACGCCGATCAAGCTGGCGCCGAACACCAGCGTCATGAGATGGATACGGCCGAACAGCAGCCAACACACCGACAGTGCGCCAAGGCTGCCGATACCGATCGACAGCAGGATCAGCGCGATCGGCTTCAAGGAACGGAAGGCAAACCACATCAGCAGCACGATGCCAAGCAGCGAGCCGATACCGATGGTCGAAACCTCGCCGCTGGCCTGCGCGCTGGCATTGGCAGCATGCAGGATCACGCCGGCGTGAATAAGCTCTACGCCCGGCGCTGCAGCGCGCGCCGCCGCTGTCGCCTGCTGCAGCAGTGGCAGCACGGTGTCCTGCGCCGTCATCGACAGCGCAGGCACCTTGAGCGTCAACGGCAGCAGCACATACTCGCGCTGCGCATCCGCCACAAACAAATGGCCGTCGCGAGGACGCACCGGTGTCTCCTGCGCTCGCTCCTGCACCCAGCCGGTGAACAGGTCGAAAGGATCTTCCTGCCACGAACCGAGTTTTGGGCCGCCGAACGGCGCATACAATTTAGCCAACGCGGTTTCAAGCCAAAATTGCGTCGGCTGCTCGCGCAGCTGCTGCTCCTGCTGCGCCGTCAACAGCGTCAGTCGATGCTGCTGGAATAGCGACAGCCATTCACTCTGCGTCTGCTCGCTGGCCGATGTCGTCTCCAGCAGATCCTTGCGGGTGGCCAGTACGCCACTATAGGCATCGGCGGCGCGTTGGGCGTCGGCCCATTCCGCCGCGCCGACCAGCACCACTACCCGCTGCTGCGCTGCATCCACCATGTGGCTGAACGACGCCTGCAACACTGGGTCGCGCTCCTGAACCGGTAGCAGCGCCATGATGTCGGTATCCGGCACGATGCGCTTGATCGCCCACAGATAGACGTTATGGCCCAGCAGCAGGCAGACCACCAGTGCCCACAACAGCGCGAGTTGTCTGGTGCGTGTCAAAACAGCGCTGCCTCTTCCTTGCTCATCGCACCCTCACCGGTTTTGATGTCGGAGAAGACGATGGTGGTACGGTCGCCGCTACCCTCGCTCATGACGATGGATTTGACGTAAGCGCCGCCATCCAGTTTGATGGTGCCGATGGCTTTTTCCAGCGCGGCCTGGCGCGGCTTCAGCGCCACGCTCCAGCTGTTGACGTCCACCGTGCCGTCGCCGTCAAACAGCGTATCGAGTTGTCCGAGGTCGCCGGACAGCAGCGAAAACAGCACGTTGTTAATCATGCGTACCGTCGGTTCGGTCTTGGCGTCGAGACGCATGGCCACGCGGTCACCCTGATAATTGACGATTTCGTCGCGCGTCAAACGCAGCGTGCTAGGGAAAGGCTTCAGCGTGCGCCACAACACGCCCTTGCCGGCGATGACGCAGAAGCGGCCTTCGGAAGCCAGCGGCTTTTTCATGCCGGCCAGTTGCTTGGTCTGGTCGAAGCGGCCGCACATCAGCGCCGGCTTGGCCAGCATGGCCTGGATTTTAGCCGCCGGAATAGCGGCCTGCGCGCAAGTGGCGCCGGCCAGCAAGGCAGCAGCGATAGCGTATTTAAACTTGTTCATCAGGCGAGATCCCCAGTTTTTCAAACAGCACCGGCGGCGACACGTAGCACATCTCCTTGGTGGCGATATCGACGGCCACCATGACCGTGCTGGCGCGGTTCAGGCGCTTGCCGGTTTCCGCATCGGTGATCAGGTAATCGATCTTCAGACGATTTTCCCACTCAACGATATCGGCGCGCAGCTTAAGTTTTTGGCCGAAGGTGGCCGAACCCACATACCGCAGCTGCATGTCGATTACCGGCCACGCATAGCCGGACTCCTTCATCTGCGGGTAGTTGTAGCCTATCTTATCGAGCAAGGCGCAGCGCACCACTTCCAGGTACTTGACGTAGCGCCCGTGCCAGACAATCTCCATCGGGTCCAGGTCGAAGAACTGGACCTGCATCTCGACTTCCGCAAACCAGCGGCTTTCTTTTTGCTTACGCATACAGCTCCCATGCCTGCGCACGGATACGCTCCAGCATCAGGCGCAGGTCCGGTTCCAGGCGGCGGTCTTCCACCACCGGCTGGATGTCGTTTTCCAGCGCCGCCTGCATCGCCGACAGTGCGGCCTGCGGTTGCAACTCAGAGCTAACTTGCTGACGCAGCCACACGCCTTGGCGCACGGTGATCAGCAAGGCTGCCACCACTTGTTCGGTCAGGTCCAACACGCGCAGGCAGTCACGCGCGGCGATGGTACCCATGCTGACTTTGTCCTGGTTGTGGCATTCGGTCGACCGCGAGAACACCGAAGCCGGCATGGTGCCCTTCAACGCTTCCGCCGTCCACGCCGAAGCGCTGATCTGCAAGGCTTTCAAGCCATGGTTGATCGGTGCGCGCTCGCCCTTGGCGCCGGACAGGTTGGCCGGCAGGCCGTGGTTGTAGCGGCTATCCACCAGCAGCGCCATCTGGCGATCCAGCAGGTCGGCCAGGTTGGCGACCGCGTTCTTCATGCCGTCCATGGCGAAAGCGATATGACCTCCGTAGAAATGACCACCGTGCAGCACACGCTCGTTATCGGCATCGATCAACGGATTGTCGTTGGCGCTATTCAGCTCATTCTCGATCATGGTGCGGAACAGCGGCATGGCGTCGGCCAGCACGCCGATCACGTGCGGCGCGCAGCGGATCGAGTAGCGGTCCTGCAGACGCTTGCCGTTGCGTTCCCACTGGTCGGTCGGTAGGTCGGTGCGCAGCCACGCGGCCACCTGCTGCATGCCCTCGTGCGGCTTGGCCGAGAACAGCACTTCGTCGAAGTGGTGCGCGTTACCGTCCATCGCAAACGATGCCATCGCGGTAATGCGGGTCGCCAGTTTGGTGAGGTATTCGGCGCGGCCGTAAGCCACGCAGGCCAGCGCCGTCATGACAGCAGTGCCGTTCATGATGGCCAGGCCCTCTTTCGGACGCAAACGCAGCGGCGTGATGCCAGCTTCCTGCAATGCTTGCGCCGCCGGCACTTGCACGCCGTTGCGCCATACTTCGCGCTCGCCGCACAGTACCGCCGCCAGATAGGACAGCGGCGTCAGGTCGCCGCTAGCGCCGACCGAGCCTTCCGATGGAATCAGTGGCAGCAGGCCAGCATCCAGCAGGCGGGTGATCTGCAGCAGCAGTTCCACGCTCACGCCCGAATAGCCTTTGCTCAGCGACGCCAGACGCGCAGCCAGGATGGCGCGGGTCTGCGGCGGCGTGAAATACTCACCCAAGCCGACGCCGTGGTAGGTGTACAGGTGGTGCGGCAGTTCCGGCACCAGCGCCAGCGGCACGTTCACAGTGCACGAGTCGCCATAGCCGGTGGTGACGCCGTAGATAGTGCCGTCCTCGCGCAGCAGGCGGTCGAGGAAATCGGCACCGCGCTGGATGGCGGCGCGGAACGTTGGATCGTCCGACAGCGCGGCGTTGGCGCGGCCTTGTGCGATATCGACGATGTCTTCGATCGTCAGACGGCTTTGGTCGAAGCGCACGGTGCGCGGCGTGTTATTGAGTTGAGCGATGTCAGCGAGGTGCATCGGATGGTTCCAGTTCAGGTAAATGCCAGAAATCGTAATAGTTAAACCACTGCAGCGGCGCGCGCAGTGTGTAGTGTTCGAGACGGCGCGCATAGTCCGCAGCCAATTCAGCCAGCGCGGCGTCGCGGCCTTGGCGCGGAACGCGAACTTCGTCGCGGAAGCGTTCAAAATGTACTTCCGACTTGTCGCCATTGCGGATCGAGAACAGCAGGAATACCGGGCAACGCAGCACGCTGGCCAGCACGTAGGGACCAACCGGGAACGCCGCCGGCGCGCCAAGAAATTCCGCCACCGCCACGCGCGGATTATGCGACACCGGCACTCGGTCACCGGCGATGACTACCAGCTCGCCACGCGCCACGCGCTCGGACAGCAGCATGGCGGTGGCCGGCGTCATCTCGGTCACCTGCATCAAATTCAGCTGGCTCTCCGGATTCAGGCGGCCCAGCATGTCGTTGAAGGCTTGCGCGTGTTTGGTATGCACCAACACCGTCAGTTTGAGGTCACTGCGCTGGCGCGACAGTACGCGGCACAGTTCCAGGTTGCCGAGGTGGGCGCAGATCAGCAAACCGCCCTTGCCCGCAGCCACTGCTTCAGTAATCAGTTCACCGCCATGCAGTTCCACCTGATCCAGTTTGAACAAGCCGCCCCACAGCAGCATTTTGTCGAGAATGCTCTCGCCGAATGCAGCAAAGTGGTGCAGCACACCCGGCAAGCGCGTGCCGCTGCGCGCCGACACACGTTGCAGGTAGTCGCGCGAGGCACGGCGCGGCAGCGGCTTGGTCGCTACATACCACGCCAGCACAGGATACAGCACCACACGGAACGGCCAGCGGCCGAACACCCGGCAGATCCAGAACAGCAGGCGCATGCCAGCCACGAAACTGATTTCGTTGATCGATGCCCAGTGCAAACCGCGTGCGCTCATCGGGTTTGCCATTTCCGCGCCAGCAGTTTGGGTATGCGCGGCAGCATGCCGAAGAACAGCACCGTGTGCATCCACGAGATCAGCACATTGTCGCGCAAGACGCGGAAGTGCGATACGCCGTCCGCCGGATACGACACGCGGGTGCCGAGGTTAATCACGCGCAGGCCGTCCCAGAACAGGCGCACAATGATGTCGGTATCAAAATTCATCCGTACGCCTATCGCATGGCGCGCCGCCAGTGCGTTGACCGGCGCTATCGGATAGACGCGGAAGCCGCACATGGAATCGCGGATTTCCAGCGACAGGGTATTGATCCAGACCCAGATATGGGTGGCGTAGCGACCGTACAAGCGGGCCTTCGGTACCGACTCGTCGTACACCGGATGGCCGCTGATGATGGCCTGCGGATGGGCTTCTGCCAACGCCAGGAACGCCGGCACGTCGCCGGTATCGTGCTGGCCGTCGGCGTCGATTTGCAGCACGTGCGTGTAACCATGCAGCGCGGCCTGGCGGAAGCCGGCCAGCACCGCCGCGCCCTTGCCTTGATTGTGCGGCAGGCGCACCAGCTCCACGCTCGCCGCATGCTCGCGCGCCAGTTCGTCCAGCACGGCGGCGCAGGCGGCAGAACTGCCGTCGTCCACCAGCATGCACGGCACGCCATGACGCAGCAAGCCGGCCAGCACTGCGCCGATGGCGTGTTCGTGGTTGTAGACCGGGACCACAACGACCGGCTTAAACATCGCCGTTCCCGAACAGAATACGGCCGCTGGCGTGCTGCCCGGCGTCCGACACGTAGCGGAATTGCAGGCTGCCTTTGACTGCGTCATGCGCCAGCTCCAGCTGCACCGGCACACCCGGCACCACTACTTGCTGGAACTTCAGCTGCTGCATGCCTTTGAATGCCGGCGGCAGCGCGAAGTACTGGCGGCCGTAGTGGATCGCCCAGTCGACTTGCACCACGCCCGGCAAAATCGGCGCGACGTCGAAGTGGCCGTCGAAGTACAGCAGGTTGGCGGGCGCGATAATTTCCAGTTCCACGCGGCACGGCTCTTGCGCCAGTTCGCGCATGTACGGGAACTGCGGGCGTTCATCGCCGAGCAGCGCGAGCAAGGCCTGCATGGTGGTCTTGCCTTGGGTGTTGACCGGCATCTGGTCCAGATAACGCCAGCGGCGTGGCAGCGCGACGGCTTCCACCACCGTCGCCAGCACTGCGCGCAGGCGGTTGTTCAGCGCCGCTTTGCCTTCGCCGTCCAGCACTGCGCGGCCTTGTGCGCTCGGCACGACAAAGGCGGCCAAGCGCTGGCGCATGCCGCCATCCGGTTCGCACAGCAGCATGCGCGCTTCAGCGGCGAGGCCGGAGGCGATCAACGCAGCTTCCACGCCGTCCAGCGAGATGCGTTTCTCTTCAATCTTGACTATGCGATCGCGCCGGCCTTGCAGCAGGAAGCGCTGTTCGCCGGTGCGCTCGACACGTTCGGCGCGGTCGGCCAGCGCCAGCCAATCGTCGTCCGGCAGGTGCGGCGAGCGCACTTCCAGCGTGCTGTCTTCTTCGTTCAATCGCCATTGCACCGTGGGGAACGGCGTCCATGCATTGTCGTCAATGGATGCACGCTGGCGCCATGCGACGCCGCCGGTCTCCGAACTGCCATACACTTCCACCGGCACGGTGCCTAGCAAGGCACCCGCAGCCAGCGCCGCATCCGGCGCCAGCGGACCGCCGGACGAAAACACCGCGCGCAGCATACCAGCGGCGCCGCGCCAGTCCAGATGATCCGGCAAGCGCTTCAAGTGCGCGGGGCTGGCCACTAGCACGCAAGGTGCTGCGCCCAGCGCCGGCGCCAGTTCTTCAGGATAGATCACGCTCTGGGCGTGGATGCCTCGGCAAGTGGTCAAAGGCCACAGCACCTTGAACAGCAGGCCGTAAATGTGCTGGTGCGACACCGTGGCCCACACCGAGGCGTCGCCGGCGCGTGCGCCGAACAACACGTCCAGCGTTTCCACCTCGCTCGCCATCTGCGACAGTTTTTTTGGAATCGCTTGCGCTGCGCCGGTGCTGCCGGACGTGAACACCACAAGAGCAGGCAAGTCGCCACGGAGACTCCGCGCCAAGGCCGCAGCCGGCGAAGGCTCCGCAGCCGGCTGCAGCGGTGCGCAGTAGGCCGGAAACTCGCCGAGGAAACCATCTACCGATGGCAGCAACAACTGGCACGTTGCAGGCAGGGTATCGGCACTAAGCCACACGGTTTTCCTTGCATGCCAAGCGCCCAGCAGCGCCGCACCAAACTCGATGCTGTCATCGAGATAAAGCGCAAAATTGCGGCCAGCTTGCGCGGCAAGCAAACCATGCCACGCATGCACGCGCTTCAAAAACGCCGCATTGGACACCGGCTCTGCGCCGCGCCAGCCGACCACACCGTCGGCAGGACGGGCCGCCATCGCGGCATATAAATTCTCGATACGGTCAGACATGATGCAAACGTTTAAATCGCAGACGCACCAGGTACTCCGCACCAAACAAAATGCCCATCAGGGCGTACGACACCACGCCGGTGTACAGCGACCACACGGCCTCCGACGCCCACAACGCGGTGCCGAAAGCAATCGCGCCATTCAGCACGAAGAAGCCGCACCACACCTGCGTCACCTTGCGCATATAGGCTTGCGCCACCGGCGGAAAATCCTGTCCGCCCATACGCGCCATGCGCTCGACGGCGGACATAGGCGTGGTCAGGCTGTAGCCGAAACCGGCCAACAGCGCCATGTTCACCAACACCGGATACAGTTTTAACGGCAGCAGCAGATTGCTCCAGATGGCGCAGCCGACCAGCACCAGCGCGCCGGCCACCGACCAGCGTGCAACGCCGCTCAGCTTCAGCGCAGGCAGGCGCGTGGCCGCAGCCAGCAGCAGCAAGCCGGCCAGCCAGCGCGGCTCCACCTGTCCGTGGCCGAACCAGATTGCTAATGGATACAGCAGCGTCACCGCCACCGTCAAGACAGTCATCGGCATCGTGCTTACGCCACCTGCTCCGTCATGCCGGCCAAGGCGTCGACCACGTCGCCGATGGTGCGGATATTCTTGAACACTTCCGGCGCCAGACGCTTGCCGGTCATTTGTTTCAGCTTGACCGCCAGGTCGACCGCATCGATGCTGTCGATATCCAGGTCCGCGTACAGGTTGGACTCCGCAGTCAGGCCGGACTTATCAAGTTCAAACATCTCCGCCAGCAGGTCCGTCACCCAGCTTTGCAGCTGGTCTCTATTCATTGAGTTCAAATCGATCATCTCTACATCCCTTCTTTATTACTTACTTTTTTCTATGGCTTTCAATCATGGCCGCCAGTGCCTGCACCGAGGCGAAATGGCGGCGCGTATCTTCCGAGTCTGCCGACAACGAGATACCGTACTTCTTCTGCAGGGCCACGCCCAGCTCCAGCGCATCGATAGAATCCAGCCCCAGTCCTTCAACGAACAACGGTGCTGCGCTATCGATATCTTCTGGCGTGATGTCCTCCAGTTGCAGGACATCGATAATCAAATTCTTCACTTCCAGTTCAAGCATGGCTTTGACACTTCCCGGTAAAATAATTTTGTAAAAACTCTGTCAGCTGGCGCGCCGCCAGCACTTCGCTGACGCCGTTGCCGGTAAATTCCGCGACGGCCAGGTCGTCCTGCACTGCGATCTGTATCAGCACCCGGCGCGGCGGCACGCGCCACCATTTATCGCCTTTGCCCAGCGTCGCAGGTTCGCAGCGTATCAGCACCGGCGTCATATCGCGCGCACCGCGCACTGCGATATTGGCCGCGCCGCGCTTCATGCTAATCAGGCCATTGACCGGAGTACGCGTCCCTTCCGGGAACACGATCAGGTTATTGCCATGCTCCAGGCTTGCAATGCAGTCGTCCACCAGGCCTGCGCCGCTGTCGTTGCGGATGTAGCCGGCGGCGCGCACCGGTCCGCGCGTGAACGGGTTATTCCACAACGCGCTCTTGACGATGCAATCGGCATTTTTCACAAACGCCATCAGGAACACCGTATCAATCAGCGTCGGATGGTTGGCCAGTATCAGCAGGCCGCCGCGCTCCAGTTTCTCTAGTCCGCGGACGTCATACCGCAGCACGCCCAGCATGCGCATCAACTCCACATACGCGCGGAAGGCACGGCGTATCACCGTGCGCGCCGCCCGCACGCGCCGGTGCGGCGTCCAGACAAAGACATTCAGCAGCGGGAACACCAGCACCCGCAACAGCACGCCGCCGACGCCAAACACCACGAAACTCAGACCCGTTGCAAACACCCGCCAGCACAGCGACAGGCGCGCCATCACATCACGCATCGCGGCTCCAGCGCCAGCGCAGGCGCCCATCGCAACGCTCCAGGCCCGGCGCTTCGCCCAACAAGAAAGCGGCAATCTGCAAGCCGCCCGGCATGCCGGCAGCCGGCGCTTCATCGCTGGCGCTCCAGCTCAACGACAGTGCCTCGTCCTGCGGCGCCGTCAGCAGCCACGCCCAGGCGTAGGGCTGCTCCTCGCAATCTTCAAATGGCGTGAACAACTCCGGCAACGGGCAATCGCACGCCACCAGCAGCACCGATTGCGCGCCATCGGCCAGCAAACCGCAAGCTTCAATCACCGCATGTTCGATAGTCGCCGCGCCGGATGCCAGCGCAATGTGATTCGCGCGGTCGCTGCGGGCAATCGAAAACAGGCCGGGAATCGCGTTATGCACCGCCATGCCGAAGGCAGTCGGCGACAGCGCTTCAGCGCGCGCCAGGTCGGTCAGCAACTCCAGCGCGCGCGCCACATCGCCATGGCGCGAACAAAACACGGTAGGAATGTCGCTGCGGCCGTCCAGGCACTGATACGCCACTTCCAGCGCCATCTTGCCAAGAAAACCGGCACGGCGGCGCAACATGGCCGGCATCGCCTTTGCACCCGGCTCCTCGCCCGGCACGATAGCTTGCGGTGCTTGTGCCCACGCGGCCCATGCTTCAGGTGTGCTCAATCCAGGCGCCCAATGGGCATGCCGGGCGATAGAAAAACGAAGGCCTTGATTGCGCATGTGTTGATATTTTGTTCAGAATAGGCCAGTCAGCGTACTTTTCAAATTATAAACTATCAGTCAACAGGGTGCGACAAAATACATTGATACGCGGCAACTATTAAAAAAGGCGGCCCGCATCGCTGCGGAACCGCCTTATCAAAAACAGCAGGAGCAAGGTTTTTAGAACACCCAGAGTTTCTCCACCGGCAGCTGGAGCCAATAACGGCTGCCCGGCTCCAGCCGGTAGCGCGAGTAGGCTCGCAGATTAATGTCGCCGCTATCGCTCTTGAACAGGCACTCGAAGCGGTCGCCGAGGTACATGCAGGTCAGCAGCGGCAGTTCGATGGCGTTATCCACTTGCGTGGTGCTGATCTTCACTTCTTCTACCCGGATGATGGTGCTGCCCTCGGCTGCTGCGCCGCGCGCGGTCGCTTGCAGGCGCGTGCCGTTGACGTCGAGCTGCACCTGCTGGCCGTCACGCTGGACCACGCGCGCCGGCAGCTTGTTGTTACTGCCCATGAACTCCGCCGTGAACAAGGTGTCCGGCGTTTCGTACATGCTTTGCGGCGTACCTTGCTGCTCGATCTTGCCGTTATTGAGCAGCAGGATGCGGTCCGAAATCGCCATCGCCTCGGCTTGGTCGTGGGTGACCATCAGCGCCGACAGGCCCAGTCGCACAATCAGCTCACGCAGGAAGGCGCGTGCTTCCTCGCGCAGTTTGGCGTCGAGGTTGGACAGCGGTTCGTCCAGCAAAATCACCGGCGGGTTGTAGACCAGCGCGCGCGCAATCGCTACACGTTGTTGCTGGCCGCCGGATAGCTGGTGCGGAAAGCGTTCACCCAAGTGGCCCAGCCCAAGGTTCTTCAATACGTCATTGACCTTGTCCTTGATTTCAGCCGCGCCCATTTTGCGCAGCTTGAGGCCATACGCCACGTTGTCGAACACCGTCTTGTGCGGCCACAGTGCGTAGGACTGGAATACCAGCCCGAGGTTGCGCTGCTCGGCCGGCATTTCGAAATTCTTCGCGCCGTCGAACACATTGCGGTCGCCGATGTTAATGGTGCCGGCCTTCGGGCTTTCCAGCCCGGCCACAGCGCGCAGCAGCGTGGTCTTGCCGCTGCCCGATGGTCCCAGCAGCGCCACCACTTCGCCTTTTTGCAGGTGCATCGACACACCTTTCAGGATCGGATTGGCGCTGGCGCCGCTGCCGTAGTCCAGGTGCAGATCGTTGACGGTCAGTTCGTTAGTCATGATGTCTCGTTTCATAATGTTCTCTTAGTTGTGCAGCTTGATGCCGAAGCGCAGCGCGATCCCAAGGCCGACTGCCACCAGCGCGATATTGATCAGCGAAAGCGCCGCCACCAGGTCGGTGGAGCCGGTCGCCCACAGCGACACCAGCAACGCGCCGATTACCTCGGTGCCCGGTGACAGCAAGTACACGCCGGTCGAATATTCGCGTTCAAAAATCAGGAACACCATCAGCCACGCGCCCAGCAAGCCGTATTTGATCAGCGGGACCGTGACATCACGCGTCACCCGGCCGCGTGTTGCGCCAACCGCACGCGCCGCCTCTTCCAGCTCCGGGCCCACTTGCAGCAGCGCGGTCGAAATCAAACGCATGCCGTAAGCCAGCCACACCACCGAATACGCCAGCCACAGGGCGAAGATGGTCGAGCGCAGGGAACGCAGCATCGGAATCGCATGCTCGCTCAGCCACAGGGCAGCGCCGTTATCCATGCCCTTCAAAGCGCCATCCAGCCAGCTAGGCACAAACAGGAACACCCACAGGAAGGACAGGCCGGCCAGCAGACCAGGTACAGCGCGCGGCACCAGTACGCTGTAGTCGAGGAAGCGGGTAATCATGTCCGGCTTGCGGTGCATGGCCAGCGCGATGCCGCAGTAGCAGATCACCGCACAGCCGCCGCCGATTACGCCGATCAGCACCGTGTTGAAGATGCCGCGCACCAGCGCTGGTTGTTCGAGGATTTCGCGGAAGTGCTGCAAGGTCAGTACGTCGGCCAGGTTCACGCCCTCCCCCCAGTACTGCACGAAAGAGCGCAACACGATGCCGGACATCGGCATGATGATGGTGAACATCAGCCAGCCGAAGATCAGCGCAAACGCCAGCCACTTCCAGCGGCCCAGCGGCATGGCTTTAGAACGCGCGCCCTTGCCCTTGATCGATACGAATTTGTTGGAGGATTTAAGCAGCCAGCGCTGCACCATCACCAGCGGCATGGTCACCATCACCAGGCAGACAGCAACAGCGGCCATCAGGTGATACGACGGCGTACCGAGTTTGTTGGTCAGTTTGTACAGGTAGGTCGCCAGCACCATATGGCCTTCCGGATCGCCCAGCACCAGCACCAGGCCGAAGACTTCAAAGCCGAGGAAGAACACCAGCACACCGGCATAGGCCAGCGCCGGCGTAATCATCGGCAGCGAGACGTTGAACATCACCTGCAGCGGCGAAGCACCGGTGACGCGCGCAGCTTCCTCCACGTCCGAACCAAGACTCTTCAGCGCCGACGACGCATACAGGTACACGTGCGGCACGTGGGTCAGGCCCGCAATCACTACGATGCTGGTGAACGAATAGATATTCCACGGGATGAAGCCGAGAATGTTCTTCGCCCACAGCGAGTAGAAGCCCACCGGCCCCATGGCCACCACGTAGCCGAAGCCCATCACCATCGGCGACACGAAGATCGGCACCAGCAGCAGCGGCGCGATAAAGCCCTTGCCCGGCAAGTCGGTGCGGATCATCAGGAAGGCCAGCATGCCGCCCAGCGGCACGGCGATCAGCGCCAAACCGCTGGCCAGCCAGAAGGCGTTCTTGAAGGCCACCGCAAAATCGGGATCTTCAAAGATGAAGCGATAGGCATCCAGGCCCAGCTCCTTGGCCGGCATGAAGAACGGCGCATTCAAAAAGCTTTGATAAAAAATCAGGAACAGCGGCAGGAAGATGGCGCAGGAAGCCAGCGCCACGACCACACCGCGCGGCCAATTGATGCTGGCCAAGCGGCTCGGCCGGCTGGAGTGAGCGAGTGTTTGCATAATAAGTGCCTCTTACTTTTTACCTGCGGTTTCTTTCCACTGCTTGAGGAAGGCCATGCGCTTGGCTGGTCCCAGGAATTGCAGCAGAATCGGGTGCACCGGCACTGGCTTGATTTTGTCGGCACCGATTTGCTTGATTAGCTCCGCCGACGTGGTTTCGCCGGTAACGTCGGCGCGGATCGCAAACAGCTTGGAGTCGTTGGCGATGATGGTCTGGCCGCGATGCGACAGCATGTAGTCCAGCCACAGCTTGGCGGCGTTGACGTTTTTGGCTGCCTTGTTGATGAAGAACACGCGCGACATCACCAGCGTGTAATCCTTCGGCAGCACCACGCCGATCGACGGATCGGTCTTGGCGCGTACCAGCGCGTAGGAACCCAGCACGTTGTAGCCGATCAGATTTTCGCCCGACGAGATACGCTCCATCATGGTGCCGGTGGACGATTGCACGCGCACCTTGGCCACGCCGAAGGCGTTCTCCAGATCCAGGAATTTCGGATTTTCACGCGCATCCTGCGTCATGAACATGAAGCCAACGCCGGATTTCTCGATATCGTAGGTGGTGACTTTGTCTTTAAACTTAGGCTGCTGGATCAGCGCCGCAAAATCAGCGTGGGTTTGCGGTACTTCCTTGGCGTCGACCAGGCGCTTGTTGTAGACGATGGCGGCTGGCTCGAAAGTGGTGCCGTAAGCCTTGTCGTCCCACACCGCCCAGCCGGGGATCTTGGACGCTTCCACCGATTTGTATTGCAGCGCGTAGCCGTCCGAGGCCAGGCGCATTTGCAGGTCCATAGCGGACGACCACATGGCGTCGGCGGTATTGCCGCCGGCTGCCACTTCGGAGATGAAGCGGTTATACACTTCGGTGGAATTCATGTCGTTGTATTCCACCGTAATGCCAGGGTACAGCGCACTGAAATCTTTGATCAGCGGCTGGGTGGCCTTGCTGTCGGTGGCGCCGTAGATCACCAGCTTGCCCTCTTTTTTAGCGGCGTCGATGATCTTCTGGTAGTCGGCCGGATAGCCCGCCGGAACCTGTGCCAGTGCGGAACCGGCGAAAAGCGCGCATGCGGCGGCCACAGTCTGTTTCAACATCATCGTAATCTCCAGTTTTTTGAGTGTTTAGCGCACCAGGCCTAGTTCGGCGGCACGCTTGCCGTAGTCGTCCACGGCTTTCTTGACATAGACCGCCAGCGCATCGCCGGTCAGCCCAAAGGGATACAAGCCCGAAGTGGCGCGCATCTGCGCAAACTGCGGACTGGCCAGCACCCGGTCGAAGTGCGCGACCCAGCGCCGGTAGTCTTGATCAGGCACATTGGGCCCCATCCACACGCCGCGAATGATGGGCCACACCACATCGAAGCCCTGCTCGCGCGCAGTCGGCACGTTAGCTAGCACGCCGGGTAAGCGCTGCTCGGACAGCACTGCCAGCACGCGGGTGTTGCCACTCGCCGCGTACAGCGTCGCCTCGCTGGCGTCGCCCGAGACCACGTGCACGAAGTTGGCGTGCATCGCGGTGAAGGCTTCGCCGCCGCCTTCCAGCGCCACGAAACGCAGCGCTTTTGGATCGAGACCGGCGCTCTTCGACAGCAGCGCCATCTTCAGCCAATCCTGGCTGCCGATGGTGCCGGACACGCCGATCAGCACCTTCTCCGGATTGGCTTTCAGTGCCGCGACCAGGTCGCGCAGCGTTTTGTACGGCGAGTCGGCACGCACGGCGATCATGCCGTAGTCCGCGCCCAGCGCCGCCACCCAGCGCACATCAGATGATTTCACCTTGCCGAACTTGCCCTGCGCGAGATTCAGCAGCGAGCCGCCGGAAAACGCTACCAGCGTATTCGGCTCGGTGCGGCGGCGCGACACCAGCGAGTGCCACGCCACTGCACCGATCCCGCCCGGCAGATACGTGATGTGCATATCGGACGGCGGCGCATTCGGCGTGTCTTGCAGACCCGCCAAACCTTTTTGCGCCAGCTTGCAGGTCAGGTCCATCGCGCCACCCGGTTTGGACGGCACGATGCATTCCAGTCCCGCCGCCTGGGCCGCCGCGCCGAAACACAACGCGCAGATAAGGAGCAGCAAGGTTTTCATCATCAGTAGCGGTGCTGCATGCCGATGGTCAGGCCATGCTGGTTGGTGCCATAGCCGGCGTCGTCGCGCGACAGGCCGGTGAGCTGGCCGTTCTTGGCTTTGGCGTAGGCTGCGGTCACGTGCAGGTCGGTGCGCTTGGACAGCGCGTAGCGATAGCGCGCCACATACATGGTCGGGTCGGCGTCCTTGCCGGCAGCAACGTTCTTCACGTTGACGTGGTAGACCGCGCCGGTCAGCGTGGTTGCGCCGCCGGTTTTGTACGCAAGGCCGGCCCACGTGGTAGTTGCGTCGACATCAGCGGTGAGCGCTTTGCCCGCAACCAGTTTGTAGTCACGCACCACGGCCCACATCTTGAACGGACCGGTTTCATACATGCCGCCGACGTGCCATACGGTGTTCTTGTCACGGTTGCCGGTGGCGACCACGGTGTTGCCGTTATTGCGTTCCCAGGTTGCCATCAGGTTGACGTCACCCAGTTTGTAGACCGTGCTGAAACCCGTCTTGGCGCTGTCTTGCGCACCGGTGGTTTGTTCACCGGCCGCATAGTTGGCGCCGACCTTCCAGTCGCCAAAGCTGCCTGCGTATTTGATGATGTTGTCGTACTGGGTGGTGAAACCGTATTTGCTTGGGCCGGTGGCCGGGCCGGAAGTGGCCCACGAATAGAACGGCGCAAAGCCCATCGGATCGAACGCGATGACGGTGTCGTACACGGTGGTGAACGAGCGGCCCACCACCACGCGGCCATATGCGCCTTCCAGGCCGACGTTGGCCTGGCGCTTGAACAGCGCGCCGTCTTGTGCGCCGGTGTCCATCAGGATGCCGCCTTCTAGATTGAAGACGGCTTTCAGGCCGCCGCCCAGGTCTTCACTGCCGCGCAGGCCCCAGCGCGAAGTGTTCATGCCGCCGGAGATCACGCGGGTCATGCTGCCGCCGGTTGGGCTCTGGTTGTTGGCGGTCTCCATGCCAACGTCCAGCAGGCCGTAAACCTGCACGTTGGATTGGGCCTGTACGCTACCGGCGGCCGCGAACAATGCCATGACCGCGAGGGCCAAGGAGGATTTCTTCATGAATTGTCTCCAGATATAGTTTTATGTGTGCCTGATTTCTCAATCAGTGCTGCCACTATAGGAGCGTCAATCTTTCAATTGCCTTTCAATGTCTCCTGCTGACCACAAGCGCGGCGGGGACTTCCCTTTTCTGCGCGCCAGGGCCATGATGCTGGCCTTACCCTGCACTTATTTGAACGAACTGGCAAGTCCTCATGCGCATACTGTTAGTAGAAGACCACACTGAATTGCAGCATTGGCTGGCCAAAGCCCTGCGCGACGCCAACCTCGCGGTGGAATGCGCCGACAACGGCGCAGATGCGGACGCCCTGCTGCACACCCAGGATTACGCGCTGGTGATCCTCGATCTCACCCTGCCGCGCATGGATGGACTGGATGTGCTCAAGCGCCTGCGCGCACGCGGCGGCCCGCGCGGCAAAACGCCAGTGCTGATTTTAACCGCGCGCGGCGGATTGGAGGACCGTGTGCAGGGGCTGAATCTCGGCGCGGACGATTACCTGGCCAAGCCGTTCGAACTGGCGGAACTGGAGGCGCGCGTGAAAGCGCTGCTGCGCCGCAGCGGCGGCAGCACGGTGGTACACAACTGCGGCGCGCTGAGTTTCGATACCGTGACGCGTATGTTCAGCTACGCCGGCAATGCAATGGCGCTGACGCCGCGCGAGCATGCGGTGCTGGAGACGCTGATCACACGTACCGGCCGCGCGGTCTCGAAGGAAAAGCTGTTCGATGAAGTGTTCTCGCTGGGCGATGACGCCGGCATCGATGCGATAGACCTGTACATCCACCGCGTCCGCAAAAAGCTCGACATTCCCGGCCCCGACGCCGCCGTCATCACCACCCTGCGCGGCATCGGCTACCTGCTACAGCCTCGCTCCGCAGTCGGCGCCCCAGCCACGCCGGGCGGCGCGGCTTAACTGGCATGCCGCTGCTGCCCGCCCTCGCCCGCCGCCTCGGCATCGGCCCCGGCGCCGCGCCGGGCAGCTTGCGCGGACAGCTGCTGCGATGGCTGCTCGGCCCCTTGCTGATACTGGTCGCACTCAACACCTTCTCGGTCTACCGCAACGCGCTGGACGCCGCCGATACCGCCTACGACCGCTCCCTGCTGGCCTCCACCCGCGCGCTAGCCGAACGCGTCTCCGTAGTCGAAGGCAAAGTGGTAGCCGACGTGCCTTACGTCGCGCTGGACAGCTTCGAAACCGATACGCTGGGCCGCATCTACTACAAAGTAACCGACATCACCGGCGAAACCGTTTCGGGCTACGGCGACCTGCCGCCGGTACCGGCCAACGTGCCGCGCTCGGAAGCCTATCCGGCGCTGGTGCGCTTTTACCACGCCAACTACAACGGCCAGCCGGTGCGCATCGCCGCGCTGCTGCAGCCGGTGTACGACGACTCCATGCGCGGCATCGCGCTGATACAAGTCGGCGAAACGCTGGAAGCCCGCCGCGTACTCTCCAACAAAATCCTGTTCGACACCCTGCTGTGGCAAGCCTTGCTGCTGGCCGCAGTGGCGCTGCTGGTGTGGTTCGCCGTGCGCCTCGTGCTGCAACCGCTGATGCGCCTGAAAATCGCCGTCGAAACGCGCGGCCCGAACGACGCCTCCGACGTCGATCCAACGCTGGTGCACAAGGAAGTGCGCCCGCTGGTCGCTGCCTTGAACAGCTCCCGCTCGCGCATGCACATGCTGATCAACAGCCAGCGCCGCTTCATCGCCGACGCCTCGCATCAATTACGCACGCCGCTGACCGTCTTGAAGACGCAAGCCGAACTAGCACTGCGCGAATGCGACAAAGCCAGCAACGATCCGGACGCACTGCGAGAAATCGTCCGCAGCATGGCTAACACCACCGACTCCACCGTCAACCTGGCTAACCGCTTGCTCACGCTGGCACGCATCGAACACCGTGCAGAGGACAGCACCACGCCAGTCTCACTGCGCGAGACCGCGCGCCAGGTCGGCCTTGAGCAGGCCATCGCCGCCGTCAACAAAAACATCGACCTCTCGCTGGAAGCCGACCAAGAAGGCATAGTGCAAGGCCAAGCCCTGCTTCTACACGAAATGCTGGCCAACCTGGTCGACAACGCCCTGCGCTACACGCCACAAGGCGGAGCCGTCATCCTGCGCGTGATAGAAGATGCCAACGGCACCACGCTGGAAATCGAAGACAGCGGTCCGGGCATCGCAGCAACGGAACGAGAGCGCGTCTTCGCTCCCTTCTACCGCGCCACCGCCACGATGGAAATCAATCCGGCCGGACATGGTCTCGGTCTCGCCATCGTGCGCGACATCGCCACCCTGCACAACGCCGCCATCACATTGGAAGACGCCTCCACCAGCAACGGCCTGAAAGTACGCATCTCCTTCGGCGCGGTAAAATAGCGGCCTAACCGTCAAGGATCAAGAAATGATTACCAAAGAAGAAATGGTCGCGCTGTTCGCCGACATGAAGCAAAACGCCCCGTGGGATATCACCAAGCCGCTGCTGTGGGGGTATTTCTTTGCCGATGCCGACAAGGCCAAGCTGGAAGCTGCAGCGACCGCGCTGCAGGCCAAGGGCTACCAGTTCGTCGGCATCTACGACTCCAAGCCGGAAGCCGGCAATGCCGCGCTGTGGTGGCTGCACATTGAAAAAGTCGAAAAGCACACGGTCGACACCCTGCACGCCCGCAACCAGGATTTCTACAAGTTCGCCGAAGAACAGCAGCTGGAATCCTACGACGGCATGGACGTCGGCCCGGCGCAATAATCCTATCGGCGAGCGTCATCCAGTTTAAACACGCTGACCACCTGCTGAAGATTAGCCGCCTGCTCCTGCAATGATCCTGCAGCGGCGGCGGCCTGCTCCACCAGCGCCGCGTTCTGCTGCGTAGTGCCGTCGATATCGGTAACGGCCAGATTGACTTGTGCGATGCCCGAACTCTGTTCGCGGCTCGCTGCCACAATCTCGCCCATGATGCCGGTCACCTGCTGCACCGAGGTCACCACTTTGCTCATGGTCGCTCCGGCTTCGTCCACTAGCTTGCTACCGGCATCGACCTTCTCCACCGAGTCGTTGATCAACTCCTTGATCTCCTTGGCCGCACTGGCCGAGCGCTGCGCCAGCGTGCGCACTTCCGATGCTACCACCGCAAAGCCGCGTCCCTGTTCGCCGGCACGTGCCGCTTCCACCGCAGCATTCAGCGCCAGGATATTGGTCTGGAACGCAATGCCATCAATGACGCCAATGATGTCGACAATCTTGCGCGAGCTATCCTTGATCGACTCCATCGTCTGCACCACGCGCCCCACCACCGCGCCACCTTCCGATGCAATGCCCGCCGCCGACTGCACCAGCTGGTTGGCCTGCTGCGCGTTGTCGGCATTCTGGTTCACGGTGGCCGTCAGCTGTTCCATCGCCGATGCCGTCTGCTCAAGGCTGGAGGCCTGCGCCTCGGTGCGCGCCGACAGGTCCAGGTTACCGCTGGCGATTTCGCTGGACGCCGTGGCTATCGTTTCCGTGCTATCGCGCACTTTACGGATAGTGTTATTGAGCGACGCAACGAAGCGGTTAAAGCCATCCGCCAGCGCGCCCAGTTCATCCTGGCTTTCGACCGGCATACGGCGGCTCAAGTCACCATTGCCGTCGGCGATCTCGCCCAGCATCTGCGCCGCGCGCGCCACCGGCGCAGCAATCGCCGCACTCACCAGATACACCACGAACAAGCCGATACCGCCGCCCACCAGTCCACCAATCAGCGCCGACACCGTGAGCGAACGCGTGACCTGCCCCAGCACCTCGGCCTCCGGCACCTCCGCAATCACGTACATATTCAGCTCCGGCACAAACGACGCGGCCACCAGCCGCTTGCCGTCCGGTGCGGAATAGCTGTCGCTGGTGTAGCGATCGGATCCCAGCAGCTTGCCGATCAGCGCCGCGTCAAAGCCAGGCAGGTCTTTCATATTGTGCTTGCCATCGGCCAGCGCCGCGTCGCGATGGATAATCAGCGTGCCGTTCTGCCGCACCAGATACACAAAGCCGGACTGCCCGACCTTGTAGCCGCGAATGGTCTCGGCCAGCTTATCCACCGCCAGCCCCACGCTGGTGGTGCCGATCTTGCCGTCGCCGGCATCGAAGCGCGTGTTGACGAACACGTTGTAGGTCGCGCTGCCGACTTCCTTGTCCAGATTGAGCGTGTACGGCTTGCCGGTGGCGAGGAAGCCGTAGAACCACTGATCGCCGGAAGCGCCCTTGTCCAGCGTGCGCTTGTAACCGTTGTGATCGAAGTATTTGCCAGTGGCCGCCGACACCCACGACACCGACGCCGCGCCGGTCAGCTTGCGGATGTTTTCGGCGTAGGCCTTCCACGCCGCCTGTCCCTCGTCGGGCAGGCCGGCTTTTTCCCAGTTCAGCAAAAAGGTGTTGGCGGCGATGGCGCTGGCTGCAGCCAGCGGCACGGTGATCTGGCGCTGGATATCGTTACGGATCTCGCCCACCTCGGCCGGCAGCTCCTGCGTGATGACGCGCTGGCGGATGGTATTGCCGGTCATGACCACGCTCAGCGTCGCCGAGATGGCGCCAAACAGCAGCAGGCAGAACGCCATGCTCAGCAGCAGCTTGTTACGGATCGACAGCCTGTTCAACAAATTCGACATAACGCCTCCCTTGCCCCGGAGAATCCAGCGTAATCGAAACCCGTAGCGGAAGGCAACAAGTTCCGGCCAATCGTACAGGCCATCGCGGCTATTTAGCCATATGATTTGATCAACTTAGCCTATTTCTACCTAGACGATGCTTACGAAACTGTCGTTTCGGCAGCTGCTGCTGGGCGTCTTCCTGCTGATCGCCGTGCTGCTCAGCGCCGCTTCGCTGCACGCGCTGTGGACGCTGGACCGGCTGGCTGCCCACAGCCGCGACAGCGGACGCCACGCACTGGCCCTCACCGAACACACCCAGCAACTGGCCGAACGCAGTGTCGCCATGAGCCGCAGCGCACGCCAATACCTGGTGCTGGACGATCCTGCCTTCCTCAAGCGCTACGCCGACACCTGGCGCGACGCGCAAGCCTCGCTCGACGAAGTCGCCGCAGCCCTGCCCTACACGCCGGCCTCGCTGTTCGAGCGCTGGCGCCAGTCCGGCCAGCAAGCGTGGGACATCTTGCAAACGCCGCCGCGCCAGCGCAGCGCAGCCCGCCAGCAGCTGGAAAAAGTGCTGGCGGCGCTGCCGGCAGTGAACCAGTTGCTGGCCGACGAAGTCAAACAGGAAGTCGATCGCCGCAACGGCGAGCTGCTCACCGAGCTGGACCAGCGGCGCGCTGTGCTGAAGGCGCAAGTGATAGCCTCCATTGTGCTGGGCGCGCTGCTGGCGGGCGGCGTCGGCCTGTGGCTATCGCGGCCGCTGGCGCAAATCGAGCAGGCCATCGATACGCTGGGCGAGAACCGCTACGACCAGCCCATCGCCGTGCGCGGCCCGAACGATTTGCAGCGCGTCGGCCAGCAGCTGAATTGGCTGCGCCAGCGGCTGGCCGACCTTGAAGCGGACAAGGCGCGCTTCCTGCGCCACATTTCGCACGAGCTGAAGACGCCGCTGGCGGCGCTGCGCGAAGGCGTAGCCTTGCTGGAGGACGGCGTGGCCGGCGAGCTGTCGCCCGACCAGCGCGAGATTGCCGCCATCCTTAACCAGAACACGGTGGCCTTGCAGTCGCAGATCGAGGCGCTGCTGCGCTACAACGCCGCCGCCTTCGACGCCCAGCGCCTGCAGCGCCAGCCGGTCGATATGAACAACCTGCTGGCGCAAGCCATCGAGGGCCAGCGCCTGCAGTGGCAAGCAGCACAACTGACGGTGGTGACCGAAGGCCAGGCCAGCCCCATCGCCGTCGATGCCGACAAGATGGCAACGGTGGTGGGCAACCTGCTGTCCAACGCCGTGCGCTTCAGTCCGACCAACGGCCTGATCAGCTTCCGCCTCGGCGAACTGAACGGCAAGCTGCTGCTGGAATGCAGCGACCAGGGACCGGGCGTGGCGGCCGAGGATGCGGCCCGCATCTTTGAACCGTTCTACCAGGGACAGCGCCAGCCGCCCGGCGCGCGGCGCGGCAACGGCATTGGCCTGTCCATCGTGCATGAATATGTCGCCGCGCATGGCGGCGTTTTACAACTACTGCGCTCCGAACGGGGTGCGCTATTCCGGATTGAACTGCCTTATGAAAGCTAATCTCTGTTGGTTGGTGCTGGCCTGCCTGCTGGCCGCCTGCACCGTGAACCCGCCCAAGCCGGCGCCGGAACCGCCACCACCGCCACCGCCGCTGGTGCAAATCGTCACGCAGCCAGCGCCGCCCGATGAAATCGGCCCGCTGCTCAGCTATCACCAATCGTTGCGGCGCATGAGCCAGGGCGAGCTGCTGAAGGAATTGAGCGGCCTCGGCCTGCAACAGCGCAGTCCGCGCGTGGCGCTGCAAATGGGCATGGTGTTGATGCTGACACGCGGCAGCGGCGACCTCGCGCGCGCCCAAGCCCTGCTCGACGGCATCGCTAGTTCGACCGATGCCGACACCGCGCCGCTCCGCCCGCTGGCGCAACTGCTGTCCAGCAACTGCGCCGAAACGCGCCGCGTGGCCGACCATGCCGACAAGCTGGCCACGCAACAAAAGGAAAACCAGCGCCGTATCGACCAGCTCAACGAAACGCTGGAAGCGCTGAAAACCATCGAGCGCACGCTGCCAGTCCGCCCGACGCCGACGCCCACACCGCCGCCGCCGCAGGTGAACAAATGAGCCCGCAACAAGGGCTAGGCGCGCACCTGCTGCTGGTCGATGACGACGACGATCTGCTGCGCCTGCTCTCGATGCGCCTGAGCGCCAACGGCTACCGCGTCACTGCCGTTGGCAGCGCCGAGGCTGCATTGGCGCGGCTATCGATAGAGCTACCGCGTCTGGTAATCAGCGACATCCGCCTGCCGGACCGCGACGGCATGGCGCTGTTCCAGGAAATCCGCCGCAGCCATCCTGCCCTGCCGGTGATCCTGCTGACCGCGCACGGCACCATTCCAGATGCGGTGGAAGCTACCACCCTCGGCGCTTACGCCTACCTGACCAAGCCATTCGACGCCAAGCTGCTGCTGGAACGCATCGCTCAAGCGCTGAGCCTGGCAGCGCCAGCCGCACGTACTACCGACGGCGATGAGCAATGGCGCGCCGCCATCATCAGCCGCAGCCAGTGCATGGACGAACTGCTGGCCGAAGCGCGCCTGGTGGCCGCCTCCGACGCCAGCATTTTGATACGCGGCGAAAGCGGCACCGGCAAGGAGCTGCTGGCCCAAGCCATCCATCGCGCCAGCCGCCGCGCCAAAGCGCCCTTCATCGCCGTCAACTGCGGGGCGATTCCGGAGGCGCTGCTGGAATCGGAATTATTCGGCCACGTCAAAGGCGCTTACACTGGCGCGCTGTCCAGCCGCGAAGGCTTGCTGCAAGCGGCAGACGGCGGCACCCTATTCCTCGACGAAATTGGTGACATGCCCTTGCTGCTGCAAGTGAAGCTGCTGCGTGTGCTGCAAGAGCGCGTAGTACGCCAGCTGGGCTCGGATGTGGGACGGCCAGTCGATGTGCGCATCTTGTCCGCTACCCACCGCGACCTCGACGCCGCCATGCACGAAGGCCAGTTCCGCGAAGACTTGTACTACCGCCTCAACGTCATCACGCTGACCTTGCCGCCGCTGGCACAGCGTCGCGAAGATATCGCGCCGATGGCGACCCAGTTCCTGCAATCGCTGGCCAGCAAATACGACAAGACCGTACGCGGCTTTGCACCGGATGCGCTGGAAGCACTGACCACCTCGGCCTGGCCCGGCAATGTACGCCAGCTGTACAACGTGGTCGAGCATGTTTGCGCGCTGGCGACAGCGCCGCTGGTGCCCTTGTCGCTGGTGCAGCGGGCCTTGCGCGTACCCTCGCTGGAGGTATTGAGCTACACCGAGGCGCGCCGCCGCTTCGAGCGCAATTACCTGGTACAGCTGCTCAAACTCACCGACGGCAACGTGGCCGACGCCGCCCGACTGGCCGAGCGCAACCGCACAGAGTTCTACCGCCTGCTGCAAAAGCACGAGCTGGACGCCAGCTTGTTCCGGGGCGATGTCGCCATCGAGCGACAAGACGAACCGCTTAAAAATCAATGACTTAGCTTACGGCGGCAGGTTCGTGTCGCCGTTTCCCGACAAATTCCTGCCCATTTTCGGCAACATGGCCGAAAGATAAATATAAGTCGTTGAATATTAAGGTTAAATTTTCCTGGCACGCAGTTTGCAAAGAGGTGTGTACCCTCAACTGAAAATAAGGAAGCACATCATGACCATCAACAAACTGATCGCCCGCCTGATGATCGCCGCAGCCGCCCTGAGCGCAACCGGCGCCGCCTTGGCCCAGCAGGAAGGTGCCTTGGCTGGCGCGGCCAAAACCAGCAGCGCGACCGCCGATGAAGCAATCACCAGCAAGATCAAGGCTTCGTTGACTGATCAAAAGCAAATTGGCGTGACCACCGCTGACGGTGTGGTAACGCTGAGTGGTACCGTGGCCAGCACGGATGCAGGCACCAAGGCTATCCAGGTGGCGTCGGCTGTGCCGGGTGTGAAGGAAGTGAAAAGCGAACTGACCGTCGCTTCGAAGTAGGCAGCAGCTAGTAGTAGCCGCTCCGTTAACCCCTTTTTCCGGGCAGTGTGCGTAGACACTGCCCGGCTTTTTTACGTCTGGGCTTAGCGCAAGTCTTAGCTCAGGTTTTCCAAACGGATCTTGGTGACGGCGCCGCACACGGTCGACAGGCCTTCCATCTTGGCGATGGCAGCAGTGACGTGTTTCTCCTGCGTCTGGTGCGTCAGGAAGATGATGTCGGTGCGGGTTTCGCCGTCCGCCGGTTCCTTCTGCAGCATGGCGTCGATCGAGATGCCAGCATCGGCCAGGATGCGCGTCAGGTCGGCCAGTACGCCCGGCTGGTCGCTCACGTTCATGCGCAGGTAGTAGCTGGTGGTGACTTCCGACATCGGCAGGATCTCGATGTTGGTCATCTCGTTCGGCTGGAACGCCAGGTGCGGTACGCGGTGCTCAGGATCTGCGGTGGCCAGGCGGGTGATGTCCACCAGGTCCGCAATCACGGCCGACGCAGTCGGCTCCGAGCCTGCGCCCTTGCCGTAGTAAAGCGTGGCGCCAACAGCGTCGCCCTGCACCAGCACGGCGTTCATCGCGCCTTCCACATTGGCGATCAGGCGCTTCGATGGAATCAGGGTCGGGTGCACGCGCAGCTCCACGCCTTCCTTGCCGTTGACCTTGGCGCGCTTGGCGATGCCCAGCAGCTTGATGCGGTAGCCCAGCTGTTCAGCGTAGCGGATGTCCACGGCGTTCAGCTTGGAGATGCCTTCCACGTGCGCCTTGTCGAACTGCACCGGAATACCAAAGGCAATCGCCGACATGATGGTGGCCTTGTGCGCCGCGTCCACGCCTTCGATGTCGAAGGTCGGGTCGGCTTCAGCGTAGCCCAGTTCCTGTGCCTGCTTCAGCGCGGTGGCGAAATCCAGGCCCTTGTCGCGCATCTCGGACAGGATGAAGTTGGTGGTGCCGTTGATGATGCCGGCCAGCCAGTCGATGCGGTTGGCGGTCAGACCTTCGCGCAGCGCTTTAATAATCGGGATGCCGCCGGCTACAGCCGCTTCAAACGCGACCATCACGCCCTTGGCTTGCGCTGCGGCGAAAATCTCGTTGCCGTGCACGGCCAGCAGCGCCTTGTTGGCGGTGACCACGTGCTTGCCGTTTTCAATCGCCTTCAGCACCAGCTCGCGCGCCTGCTCGTAGCCGCCGATCAGTTCGACGACGATATCGATTTCCGGGTCGTTGACGATGTCCATTGGATTCGCCACCACGGCCACTTTGCCGCCGGTGCGCGTCCTAGCGCGCTCGAGGTTGCGGGCCGAGACGGCCACTACTTCGATGTTGCGGCCGGCGCGGCGGCGGATTTCTTCCTGGTTGCGTTCCAGTACGTCAAACGTACCACCGCCGACATTGCCGACGCCTAACAGGCCTACTTTGATTGGTTTCATATTCGTGTTTCCAGAGATCGGTACTTATCGGTACTTAGAAGCTGGCGCCGTGGCGCTTGCGGTAGCTTTCCATAAACTTGGCCATGCGGCCAAAAGCTTCCACCATATCGTCCGAGTTCGGCAGGAACACGACGCGGAAGTGATCCGGCGCGATCCAGTTGAAGCCGCTGCCCTGGACGATCAGCACTTTGGTTTCGGCCAGCAGCTCATATGCGAATTGCTGGTCATCCGCGATCGGATAAATCTTCGGATCGAGGCGTGGGAACATGTACAGCGCCGCTTTCGGCTTGACCACGCTAACGCCCGGAATCTCGGACAGCAGCTGGTAAGCCAAATCGCGTTGCTTCAACAGGCGCCCGCCCGGTGCTACCAGGTCGTCAATCGACTGGTAGCCGCCGAGTGCAGTCTGGATCGCAAACTGCCCCGGCGCGTTGGCACACAAGCGCATCGAGGCCAGCATGTTGAGGCCCTCAATGTAATCTTTTGCGTGCGATTTTTCGCCCGACACCACCATCCAGCCGGAACGGTAGCCGCAGGCGCGGTAATTTTTCGACAGACCGTTGAAGGTCACAAACAGGAGATCGTCCGCCAGCGAGGCGATCGACACGTGCTGGGCGCCGTCATACAGCACCTTGTCGTAGATTTCATCAGCGTAGATGATCAGGTCGTGCTGGCGCGCCAGCTCAATGATCTGCAGCAGCAGCTCGACCGGGTACAACGCGCCGGTTGGATTGTTCGGGTTGATCACCACGATCGCGCGCGTGTTCGGCGTGATCTTGCGGCGCATGTCTTCAATATCCGGATACCAGTCCTGCTGCTCGTCGCAGATATAGTGCACCGGCTTGCCGCCGGACAGGCTGACCGCCGCAGTCCACAGCGGATAGTCGGGCGCCGGCACCAGCACTTCGTCGCCGTTGTTGAGCAGCGCGTTCATCGACATCACGATCAGTTCGGAGGCGCCGTTGCCGAGGTAGATGTCGTCGATAGCCACGCCGCGGATATTCTTGCCCTGGGTGTAGTGCATCACCGCCTTGCGCGGCGCAAACATGCCCTTGGAGTCGGTATAGCCGGCCGCATTGGACAGGTTGATTTTCATGTCCTGCACGATCTCGTCCGGCGGATCGAAGCCGAATACGGCCAGATTGCCAATATTCAACTTGGTGATCTTATGGCCTTCTTCCTCCATTTGCCGGGCTTTTTCTGGCACCGGACCGCGGATCTCGTAGCAGACCTCCGCCAGTTTGTTCGATTTTTGAATCGGTCGCAAAATAAAATCCTGTTTATGTAAGGCAAACTTCTCTGACCTGCCAAAACACCCGGCGCCGGCCCGTGCTGCAATGCGAAAAGAACCATTCTGCCGAAAGGCCTTGATTTAATCAACCTTTCATCTTTAAAACGCTACAATGATGCTTCTTTTGCCGTTTAAATACCGTTTCCTGCCATGAAGCTCCACCAAAGCGATACCCAGAAATACCAGACTGTCACCGGCTACGATGAAACCGGGGTCGAAATCAATGCCGAGCGCTACAACTACAGCCTGATCGTGCTGCCGGAAACTCCCGCGCGCGCGTGGAATGCGCCCTCGTTTGAAGCCCTGACCGTGGAGCACTTCGACCTGATCGGTCAGGACAGCCCGGACGTGGTCATCCTCGGCACCGGCGCCAAGCAGCGCTTCATCCATCCCAAGCTGACCGCCGCGCTGACCATGCGCCGCATTGGCGTGGAATGCATGGACAGCCAGGCCGCCTGCCGCACCTACAACATCCTGATGGGCGAGGGCCGCAAGGTCACGCTGGCCCTGGTAATCGACGCTAACGAGGGCAAAAGCGCCTGATGAACGACCTGTATAACTCTAAAAAATTCGTCTGGGGACTATTGGCGGTATTCACCATCGTGTGGCTGTACGTGCTGGGCATCCGCACGCTGGTGCCGCCTGATGAGGGCCGCTACGCTGAAATGGCGCGCGAGATGTGGGCCAATGGCGATTGGATCACCACCCGCCTGAACGGCATCAAATACTTCGAGAAGCCGCCACTGCAAACCTGGATGAACGCCCTGTCGTTCGGCCTGTTCGGCTACGGCGAGTGGCAGGCGCGCCTGTGGACCGGCCTGTGCGGCCTGGGCGGCGTGATCTTCACCGGCTACGCCGCAAGCCGCGTGTTCAGCGCCCGTGCCGGCTTCTACGCCGCACTGGTACTGGGCTCCAGCCTGTTCTGGGTCGCTTCCGGCCAGATCGATTCGCTGGACATGAGCTTGTCGGGCATGATGACCATCGCCCTGTGCGGCCTGGTAATCGCCCAGCACGACGGCGCCACGCCATCCGAACAACGCAACTGGATGCTGGTCTGCTGGGCCGGCATGGCGCTGGCGGTGCTGGCCAAGGGCTTGATCGGCCTGGTGCTGCCGGGCGCGGTGCTGGTGTTGTACAGCGCCCTGTCGCGCGACCTCGCCATCTGGAAGCGCCTGCATCTCGGCAAAGGCCTGCTGCTGTTCTTCGCCATCGCCACGCCATGGTTTGTGCTGGTGGCCCTGAAGAACCCGGAGCAGCCGCACTTCTTCTTCATCCATGAACACTGGGAACGCTTCTTCCTCAAGACCCACCACCGTGAAGGCGCCTGGTACTACTTCCTGGTCATGCTGATCCCGGGCCTGATGCCATGGCTGGGCGTGGCGCCGCAAGCGCTGCTCAACGGCGTCAAGCGCGAGCAGCAGGCCGTGTTCCAGCCCAAGCTGATGCTGGTGATCTGGGTTGTGTTCATCACCTTCTTCTTCAGCTACTCCAGCTCCAAGCTGCCGGGCTACATCCTGCCGGTTTTCCCGGCAATGGCCATGCTGAGCGCGGTCTACCTGGAAAACGCTTCGCGCCTGCAGCGCACCATCGCCGCCGGCCTGCTGATCGTGGTCGGCGTAGCCGGCCTGGCCGCCGTGCCGCAGATGGCCCACATGGCAGTGCGGCATCCGGAAGAACGCGTGCTGCTGGAAGCCTACCAGCCGTGGGTGCTGACCGCCGCCATCATCGCCACCGCCGGCGGCGCGCTGGCGCTGCTGCATGCGCGTCAACTGCGCCGCGACCTCAGCGTGCTGACGCTGGCCATCGCCGGCTTCCTGTCGGTGCAACTGATCCTGACCGGCTTTGAACCGTACGGCAAAATGCGCGCCGGTAAAGCGCTGGCGATGAAAATGCTGCCGGAACTGAAGCCGGACACCAAGATCTACTCGGTGGCCACCTACGAACAGTCGATGACCTTCTACCTGAAGCGTACCGTGATCCTGGTCGACTACTGGGACGAGTTCACCTTCGGCCTGCGCCAGCAGCCGGAGCTGTCGATCCCGACGCTGGACGGCTTCGTCGCCCAGTGGCAGCAGCACAGTGCCGACAACGTCAAGGCGCTGGCCATCATCAGCAACGAAGCCTATGAGACCCTCAAGGCCAAGGGCGTGACCATGCGCGTGGTAGCGGAAGACACCCGCCGCCTGGTCATTACCAATCTGTAATGAATAAAACCATCAAGATGAATATTGCAACTTTTAGTTTCATTGTCACCGGCGTGCTGCTGAATGCGGTAGCCCAGCTGCTGCTGAAGGCCGGCGCCCGCAACGTCGGCGAAATCCACCTGACCTTGAACAATCTGTTCAGCGTCGGCTGGCGCGTTGCCACCCAGTTGCCCATTATCGGCGGGCTGACTTGCTATGTGCTGTCAGTGGTGCTGTGGATTATTGCGCTGTCGCGCGTCGATGTGTCCGTAGCGTACCCTATGCTGTCGCTGGGCTACGTGGTCACGGCTTTCGGCGCCTGGTACCTGTTCGGCGAAGCGTTGTCGGTGCAGCGTCTGCTTGCCATTTTCGTCATCCTGGCGGGCGTGGCGTGGCTGGCGCGTACCTGACGAACACTTTAGAATTGCGCCCATACGATTTATTACAAAAATACTAGCGAGCACACCACCTCATGAGTGACCTGCCCTTCCTGCCTTTTTCCAAGCCTACGATAGACGAGGCCACCATTACCGCCGTCGGCGAAGTCCTGCGTTCGGGCTGGATTACCAGCGGCCCGAAAGTGGCCGCGTTTGAAGCCCAGATGTCGGAATACTTCGGCGGCCGTCCGGTCCGCACCTTCAACTCCGGCACCTGCACCATGGAGATCGCGCTGCGCATCGCCGGCATCGGTGCTGGCGATGAAGTGATCACCACCCCGATTTCGTGGGTCGCCACGGCCAACGTCATCATCGAAGTGGGCGCCACGCCGGTGTTTGCCGATATCGACCCGATCACCCGCAACATTGACCTCGACAAGCTGGAAGCAGCGATCACCCCGCGCACCAAGGCCATCATCCCGGTCTACCTGTCCGGCCTGCCGGTCGACATGGACCGCCTGTACGCCATCGCCAAAAAGCACAATCTGCGCGTGGTGGAAGATGCGGCGCAAGCCTTTGGCTCGGAATGGAAAGGCCAGCGCATCGGTGCGTTTGGCGACTTCATCTCGTTCAGCTTCCAGGCCAACAAGAACATCACCACCGGCGAAGGTGGCGCACTGGTCCTGAACAATCTGGAAGAAGCCAAGCTGGCCGAGAAGTATCGCCTGCAAGGCGTGACCCGCAGCGGCGTGGACGGCATCGACGTCGACGTCCTGGGCGGCAAATACAATATGAGCGACATCATGGCCGCCATCGGCCTGGGCCAGTTCGCCAATATTGAAAAGATCACCGCGCACCGCCGCGCGCTGGCACGCCGCTACTACGAGCAGTTTGGCGCTGATTTCGAAGCCCAGTCCGGCGCGCAGTTGCCGCTGCAAGCCTTCGACAGCAGCAACTACCACCTGTTCCAGATCATCCTGCCGGACACCGGCCCGACCGCCCGCGCCGACTTCATGAACGCGCTGAAAGACCGCTTCAACATCGGCACTGGCTACCACTACGCGCCGATTCATTTGTTCACCATGTACCGCGAACGCGGCTTCAAGGAAGGCATGTTCCCGGTCTCTGAGAAGATCGGCCGCCTGACCGTGACCCTGCCGATGTTCTACGCCATGACCACTGCCGACGTCGACCGCACGGTCGCCGCCGTGAAAGCGATCCTGATCAAATGACCGCGATGCTGACTATGCACCCCAAGCCGGAAGTTTCCGTCGTCATCCCGATCTACAACGAGCAGGCCGGCCTGCAGTCGCTGTTCGACCGCCTGTACCCGGCGCTCGACAAGCTGGGCACCAGCTACGAGATCGTGTTCATCAACGACGGCAGCCGCGACAACTCGGTGTCAATTCTGGCCGAGCAGTTCCGCCTGCGCCCGGACGTCACGCGCGTAGTGCTGTTCAACGGTAACTACGGCCAGCACATGGCGATTTTGGCCGGCTTTGAAGCGTCGCGCGGCGAGATCATGATCACGCTCGACGCCGACCTGCAAAATCCGCCGGAAGAAATCGGCAACCTGGTGGCCAAGGTGCGCGAAGGCTACGACTACGTCGGCTCGATCCGCCGCAAGCGCCAGGATTCGGCGTGGCGCACTTACGCGTCCAAGGCCATGAACCAGCTGCGCGAGCGCATCACCAACATCAAGATCACCGACCAGGGCAATATGCTGCGCGCCTACGGCCGCAATGTGATCGACCTGGTCAACCAGTGCGCCGAGGTGAACACCTTCGTGCCGGCGCTGGCCTACCGCTTCTCGCGCAACCCGACTGAAATCATGGTCGAGCACGAAGAGCGCGCAGCCGGCGAATCGAAGTACTCGCTGTACAGCCTGATCCGTCTGAACTTCGACCTGGTCACCGGCTTCTCGCTGGTGCCGCTGCAGTTCTATTCCATGATGGGCATGCTGATGTCCATCATCTCCGGCCTGCTGGTGACGGTGCTGCTGGTACGCCGCCTGTTCCTGGGCGCGGAGGCGGAAGGCCTGTTCACCCTGTTCGCGATTGCGTTCTTCTTCATGGGCGTAATCTTGTTCGGCATCGGTTTGCTGGGCGAGTACGTGGGCCGTATCTTCCAGCAAGTACGCGCGCGTCCGCGCTACGTGGTGCAGACCATCTTGCAGCAGAAGCCGGCAGATCTGATCGACATGCCGCCACCGGGCGTGGAAAAACGTACGGTGGGCCGTCCGCATGACTGATCTCACTCCACGCAAACGCGCCGTCGTCTTCGGCTACCACAACGTTGGTGTGCGCTGCTTGAAAGTATTGCTGGCCGGCGGCGTGGATGTCGCGCTGGTGGTCACGCATGAAGACAACGCCAGCGAAAACATCTGGTTCGAATCGGTGATTTCGCTGTGCCAAAGCGAGGGCATCCCCTACATCACTCCAGCCGACGCCAAGTCGCCGGAGCTGCTGGAGCAGGTCAAGGCCGTCCAGCCGGACCTGATGTTCAGCTTCTACTACCGCAACATGCTGCCAGCCGAACTACTGGCGGTAGCGCCGGCTTTCAATATGCACGGTTCGCTGCTGCCGGAATTCCGCGGCCGCGCGCCGGTCAACTGGGCGGTGCTGCACGGCGCTACCGAAACCGGCGCCACCCTGCATGAAATGACTGTCAAGCCGGACGCCGGCGCCATTGTCTCGCAGATGGAAGTGCCGATCCTGCCGGACGACACCGCGCACGAAGTATTCGGCAAAGTGCAGGTCGCGGCCGAGCAGGCGCTGTGGCGTGTGCTGCCGTCGCTGCTGGGCGGCACGGCGGTGCGTCGGCACAACGACCTGAGCAAGGGCGGCTATTTCAGCGGCCGCAAGCCGGAAGATGGCCGCATCGACTGGAGCCAGCCGGCCCAGCAGGTGTACAACCTGCACCGTGCCGTGGCGCCGCCGTATCCAGGCGCTTTTACCGACGTCGGCGGGGTGCGCTACGTGATCGAACGCGCCCGCTTCCGTGATCATTTAAGCAACGATTTTTGTCGCAGTTTGCCACTAGGCTTGACCGTGGTAGATAATTGCATCTTTGGCGTGTGCGGCGATGGTCGCGCGCTGACGATTTCTGCACTGACGGCAGACGGTGTACCGGTCACTGCCCAACAATTACAAGCCCGCCTGGCGGCATAAGAACATTCTTTGGAAACCACAACATGAAAAAAGTACTCATCCTGGGCGTTAACGGCTTTATCGGCCACCACCTGTCGAAGCGCATTCTGGAAACCACCGACTGGCACGTGTACGGTATGGACATGAGCACCGACCGTATCACCGACCTGCTGGAAAATGAATCCTACAAGTCGCGCATGCACTTCTTCGAAGGCGACATCACCATCAACAAGGAATGGGTGGAATACCACGTCAAGAAGTGCGACGTGATCCTGCCGCTGGTGGCGATCGCTACCCCGTCGACCTACGTCAAAGCGCCACTGCGCGTGTTTGAACTGGACTTCGAAGCCAACCTGCCTATCGTGCGTTCGGCTGCCAAGTACGGCAAGCACCTGGTATTCCCATCGACCTCGGAAGTGTATGGCATGTGCCACGACGAAGAGTTCGATCCTGAGAACTCGGAACTGATCTGCGGCCCGATCAACAAGCCGCGCTGGATCTACTCCAACGCCAAGCAGCTGATGGACCGCGTGATCTGGGGCTACGGCATGGAAGGCCTGAACTTCACCCTGTTCCGTCCATTCAACTGGATTGGCGCTGGTCTGGATTCGATCCACACCCCGAAAGAAGGTTCGTCGCGCGTGGTGACCCAGTTCTTCGGCCACATCGTCCGTGGCGAGAACATCTCGCTGGTGGATGGCGGCGCGCAAAAACGCGCGTTCACCGACATCGACGACGGCATCGACGCACTGATGAAAATCATCGAGAACAAGAACGGCGCGGCGACCGGCAAGATCTACAACATCGGTAACCCGGTCAACAACTACTCGATCCGCGAACTGGCCAACATGATGCTGGAACTGGCGCCTAAGTACCCTGAGTACGCCGACGGCGCAGCCAAGGTCAAGATCGTTGAGACCACCTCGGGCGCGTACTACGGTTCGGGCTACCAGGACGTGCAAAACCGCGTGCCGAAGATCACCAACACCTGCGAAGAGCTGAACTGGAAACCGACCACCACCATGGCCGACGCCCTGAAGAAAATCTTCGACGCCTACCGCAGCCAGGTAGCCGAAGCGCAGAAACTGGTGGACTAAGCATTGGTCAATAAACCACTGATGGTGTTGAAGATCGACGTCGACACCTACCGCGGCACCCGTGAAGGCGTTCCCAACCTGGTACGTATGTTGAAAGCGCACCAGGCTGGCGCAACCTTCCTGTTCTCGCTCGGTAAAGACCACACCGGCTGGGCGATGCGCCGCGCGCTGCGTCCCGGCTTTTTCAGCAAGGTCTCGCGCACCTCGGTGGTAGAGCATTACGGCTTCAAAACCCTGATGTACGGCGTGCTGCTGCCCGGCCCGGACATTGGCAAAAACTGCGCCGCTGAAATGCGCGCCGTGCAGGATGCCGGCTTTGAATGCGGCATCCACACCTGGGACCACGTCCTCTGGCAAGACAACGTCGCCAAGCGCGACGCTGGCTGGTCGCAAGCCATGATGCGCAAGGCCGCCGCCCGTTTCACGCAAGTGTTCGGCGTGGCCCCGCGCACCCACGGCGCCGCCGGCTGGCAGATGAATAACGGCGCTTTCGCCGAGCATGACAGCGCCGGCTACGGCTACGCCTCCGACGGCCGCTGCGTGCTGAACCCCGACGGCTCGCTGGCCAATCCAGCCAACGGTCCGCACCGTTTGTCCGACGGCGCCAAGGTGCTCAAGCACATCCAGATGCCGACCACCCTGCCAACGCTGGACGAAATCCTCGGTTGCGAGATCGATGGCGTCACCATCAGCACTGCCAACATCGCCGCCTTCCTGCTCAAGCTGACTGCGGGCGCCACGCGCGACCACGTTTATACTTTGCACGCAGAACTTGAAGGCCAGAAACTCGCCCCCATCTTCGAGCAGTTATTGGCAGGATGGCAAGCGCAGGGATACCAACTGGCGTCGATGGCCGACTACTATCAGAAGATCCAGCACCTGCCGATGCCTGTTTGTCCCATCACCTGGGGCGAGCTGCCGGGACGTTCGGGCCAGCTGATCATCCAGGGCGCCGCCCTCGCCTAAACCCTTCAGGAGACGCCTGTGGCTGACGTAGTAAGCAATTTTTCCGCCCCCATGACCAGCGGCCAGACCTTTGAACTGGGCGGCCGCCCGGCGCGCTACACCGTGCTGTTCTTCTACCCGAAGGACAACACCCCAGGCTGCACCACCGAGAACATGGCCTTCCGCGACCTGCATGAGCAGTTCCTCGAGGCCGGCGCCGAGATCTATGGCGTCAGCCGCGATTCCCTGCGTTCGCACGAAGGCTTCAAAACCAAACTGGGCCTGCCGTTTGAACTGATTTCCGACCCTGAAGAAGCCGTCTGCCAGCAGTTCGGCGTCATGAAGATGAAGCAAATGTACGGCAAGACCGTGCGCGGTATCGAACGCAGTACGTTTGTGATTGACGCTAACGGTCAATTGGTGAAAGAATGGAGAGGCGTGAAGGTAGCGGGTCACGTCGATGAAGTGCTGGAATTTGTAGCGCGTCAGGCCTGAGTTATCAGGATCGTTGTTGGGATGCGTTTGCAGCTTCCAGTTTGCTCAACCGTAGCAGAACCGAGCGTATCCAGTTATTTTGAGTCATCACTGTAATTCCTCCCACCCTACATGGTGGCCAGCCGGCCACCACGCGGTACTTTCACCGGGCAAGATGAGCGCCCGACGGCAGTCTACTATCCCGTTTTACCCAGCATCCACCCCATCCGGTTCCAACATGGCTGCCTCCCAGTCATGTGCTGCGCCTATGGGCGGATTCCTCCAGTTATTTTCCTATTGAGATCCTGATGCCACTGCCAAAAATTCCAAGTAAGCCAGCGACTATACTGCTGGCAAAAGATTACCCTAAGGCCAGCGGCCGAGTGACGCCTGCCCTCACGGCAGTCGCCGATATTGCGCCTGAGCCTGCACCAGCGCCGAAGAAAGCGGCAACCGTGAAAGCCGTTCCTGCAGCAAAAAAACCGGCAGTCGCCAAAACGCCTGCCAAGTCCAAAGCCGTGGCCGCCGTACTGAAAGCCGCGCCGGCCGTATTGAAGGCTGCCGCCGACACCATCGAAGCCAAGGGCAAATCCTCGCCACGTGGCAAGGTCACCCCGATCACGGCGGAAGCGCCGCATCCGGCCAAGCACAAGCCGAACGAAGTGGCGATCAAGTCGTCCACCAGCCGTCACGCTGACCAGACCGGCACCACCAAGATGTTCGTGCTGGACACCAACGTGCTGATGCACGATCCATCGTCGCTGTTCCGCTTTGAGGAACACGATGTCTACCTGCCGATGATGACGCTGGAAGAACTGGACAACCACAAGAAAGGCATGACCGAGGTAGCGCGTAACGCCCGCCAGGTCTCGCGTACTTTGGATGCGCTGGTCTCCAACACCGACGACGACGCCATCGAAAACGGCATCCCGCTGTCCAAGCTGGGCAACAAGGACGCCAAGGGCCGCTTGTACTTCCAGACCCGTCTGCAAACGGCGGAACTGCCGGTCGGCCTGCCATCGGGCAAAGCCGATAACCAGATCCTGTCGGTAGTGCGTTCGCTGGAAGCGGAGCAGGAAGGCCGCGCCATCGTGCTGGTGTCGAAAGACATCAACATGCGCATCAAGGCGCGCGCGCTGGGCCTGCCGGCCGAGGACTACTTCAATGACCACGTCATGGAAGATACCGACCTGCTGTACTCGGGCATCCTGCAACTGCCGGACGATTTCTGGAACAAGCACGGCAAGGATCTCGAATCGTGGCAGGAAAACAAGAGCGGCCAGAGCGCAACCTTCTACCGCGTGACCGGTCCGTTTGTGCCGTCGATGCTGGTCAACCAGTTCGTGTTCCTGGAGCCGAAGAATGGCGAAGCGCCGTTCTATGGCCAGGTCAAGCAAATCAACGGCAAGACCGCCGTGCTGCAAACCCTGCGCGACTTCAGCCACAACAAGAACAATGTGTGGGGCGTGACCGCGCGCAACCGCGAGCAGAACTTTGCGCTGAACTTGCTGATGAATCCGGAGTGCGATTTCGTCACCCTGCTGGGTCAGGCTGGCACGGGTAAAACCCTGCTGGCACTGGCGGCCGGTCTGGCGCAAGTGCTGGAGACCAAGCTCTACAACGAAATCATTGTCACCCGCGTGACGGTGCCAGTCGGTGAAGACATCGGTTTCCTGCCGGGTACCGAGGAAGAGAAAATGTCGCCGTGGATGGGCGCGTTTGACGACAACCTGGAAGTGCTCAACAAGTCCGATTCGGATGGCGGTGAGTGGGGCCGTGCGGCGACGCAAGACCTGATCCGTTCGCGCATCAAGATCAAATCGCTGAACTTCATGCGTGGCCGTACCTTCGTCAACAAGTTCCTGATCATCGACGAAGCGCAGAACTTGACGCCGAAACAGGTCAAGACGCTGGTAACGCGCGCGGGTCCGGGTACCAAGATCATCTGCCTGGGTAATATCGCGCAGATCGATACGCCATACCTGACTGAAGGTTCGAGCGGCCTGACCTACGTGGTCGACCGCTTCAAAGGCTGGTCGCATAGCGGCCACGTCACCCTGGCGCGCGGCGAACGCTCGCGCCTGGCAGACCACGCCAGCGAAGTTTTGTAACGCCTTTAAAAACTAAGTAAATCGTTTAGATAGTTCTCAGCCCCGCCCGCAGCAATGCCGGCGGGGCTGTTTTTTTCAGGCTTGCTGTTTGTAGCGGCGGCGACGCGCCAGCGTGCCCACTACACCCAGACCGCCCAGCAGCATGGCGTAGGTTTCCGGTTCAGGTACTGGGGCCAGCGTGGCAGTGCTGAAGCTATGGAAACTCTCGCCATCAGTCGCGTACTGGACTTGCTGGCCGCCGTCGCAGCAGCCTTCCAGGCCGTAGATGGTCAGCGTGTGGTTGCCAGCCGACAGCGCCGTGCTGTTGATAGCGAAGAACTGGTCGGTGCTGCCATAGCCATAGTTCCACCACATGTCCGTGCTCTTGTATGCCACCGGAGTGTTATCCAGGAACACCGCGCCGCCATTGCCAAAATCGACACCGGCACGGAACCAGTAAGTGCCGGCGCTCGCCAGGCCGAAAGTAATGGTGGACTTGAAGGCGATGTTGCTGTTACTTCCACCAAAAATCGACTGGTTGGAAACGTCGTCATAAGTACTCAACAGCGTGTTGTTTGGCGAACCTGCAACAGCGGCGTTGACGACATCGCGATAATCTTCCGCCGAGGCTTGCGAACCGGCGGCCGAGTAACCGGTCTGGAACGAGATGACCGCAGCATCGGCGCTGCCCACGCCGATCGTGAGAGCGAGGGCGGCAAGTTTGATCAATTTCATAGTAACTCCCATCATGGTGAGGTGAAAAAGCGTTGCGCTTAACCAGGCACGGTGACAGGCAGCCTAGTTGGCAATATTTCTACGGAGATACATTAAATACAACGAGGAATTATTTGGATGTTATATGAGGCAATATGCCGTGTCAATCGAACAAATCGCAGAACAACAGGGCAAATGCAGGCGTGCGAAAGTGCTTGAAACCAGCGGCGACCTGTATAACACTAGACTCCCAAGTCATTGATTTCACCGGTCTTTCGCGCTAGCTGAGGTAAGACATCATGGACATTCCTATCCTGATCCAGAAGACGGTGAGCGCCAAGAAAAAGTACGGCGTCACGGTGCCTGACATCCCAGGTTGCGTCACCACTGGCGAGACAGTGGACAAAGCCATGAGCAATGCCACCAAAGCCATTTACGGCCACGTCAGCCAACTGCTGGAGCAAGGCAAAGCCTTCGAGATCCGCGCATCCGAAGTGGAAAACCTGGCCCATGAACCTGATTACGCCGGCGGCATCTGGGCCCTGGTCAGCCTCGACCTCGCCCGCCTCGACGATCCCCCAGAAGATTAAACTTGACCTTCCCACCGCTGGAAGGATTACAGTGTGCTCATCGAAACTGTTTTGGGAGTACACGATGTACCAGCTTCAAGTAGAAAACATGAGCTGCGGCCACTGCGTGGGCGCCGTGACCAAGGCGGTGCAGGCGGTCGATGCCGCAGCCAAGGTAGAAATCGACCTCGGCACCAAATCGGTCACAATCGACAGCGCCACGCCGCTGGCCCCACTAAAATCCGCCATCGCCGACGCTGGCTACCCGGTCACCAGCGCCGCCTGATTATTTATCCAGTTCCGGATAATGGCGGAAGATGCCGGTTTCATTGAAGGGGATGCGGCGTTTGGATTGCAGGTAGGCGGCGATGTTGGGACGAGCCACTACCTTGTCGTGCAGCGCGATCAGCTTCGGATACGACGACTCCAGCCGCGCCATCGCTTTCGGGAAGGCACGCTTTCAAAATAATCCAGTACTTCGGGATGCGCTGCTCGCGGAAATCCTTGGAGCGCGCTTTCGCTTCTTTCTTCTGGTCTTCGTAGTAGAGATTCGTTGAAATCGGATGGTGCGTATCGTGTGCTTCGTTGACGATGTCGGCGATGGTCAGCTGTAGCTGGTTGGCCCACAAGCGCGCGGCGCCAGCTTGTGCTTCGCGCCGAGGTACATCAGGATATTGGCCGTCTGACCGATCAGCAGCTCGCCCGCCAGTCACCACACCCCTGCAGGCCGGGCCAATAAAATAGTTGGTAGGGAGAGGTCGTGCACTCATGGTAGCATCAAAGCCATGCCACTCGACACACACACCATCATCATGATCGCCGCTGCCGGCTTGTTTGCCGGCGTCCAGAACGCGTTGGCTGGCGGCGGCTCCTTCATCACCTTCCCTGCCCTGCTGCTGGCCGGCCTCAATCCACTCGCAGCGAACATGACCTCCACCATCGCCATGTTCCCGGCGCAGACCACCACCGCTTACGCAGGCCGCTAGCTGGCCGGTGACGTCGGCACGCTGCGCTTCCGCCACCTGTTCATCATCAGCATAGTCGGAGGCATCGCCGGTGCGCTGCTGTTGCTGCACACGCCTGCATCGTTCTTCGCCAAGCTGGTGCCGTGGCTGGTGTTGTTTGCCACCAGTGTGTTCGCGTGGGGTAGCTTCCGCCGCAAACCGCTACACGCAGCCAGCAGCATGCCGCGCTGGGCACTGGTGTTGGTGCAGGCCTGCATCTCGATCTACGGCGGCTACTTCGGCGGCGGTATCGGCTTCCTGATGCTGGCCGCACTGACCATCGCCGGCCAGCAGGTGCGCGTCGCCATCGCCACCAAGAACGTGCTGGCGATGGCAATGAACGCCGCCGCCACGCTGATCTTCGCTACTTCCGATTTAATCAGTTGGCCCGCCGCTGCCGCACTTTGCGCAGGCGGCATCGCCGGTGGCGTGTGCGGCGGGTGGCTGGTACACCGCTTGCCGGAGAAAATCATGCGCGGCTTCGTGGTGCTGGTCGGCGCCACGCTGACCATTTGGATGTTCGTCCGTTAGAACGTCGTCTTTACCGTCAGGCGCAGGCTGCGTCGTTCAGCCGGATGGTAGTGGATGTCGTCCACGCCTTCCGCCGGTTCGCCCGGCAGGCGCGAGGCGTAGTAGTAGTCCACATCACTCACCTTGCGGTCGAACAGGTTGAAGGCATCCAGCTGCACCGTCCAGCGGCGATTGAATTTGTAGCCCAGGCGCGCATACGCAATCGCCGTGGTGGCGGAACGCTTGCTGTTATCTTCGATCAGCGGACGCGGACCAAAGTAGCGCATCTGGAACGCCGCCGACCACGGACCAAGATCCATAATCGTCGCACCAAACGACGCTACCTTGCCGATTGCTCCCGGAATGTAATCGCCCACTTCGTCATGCTCGGTGTAGTGTGCACGGGAATACGCCAGGTCAACGTCAAACAGCAGCCACGAATTGGCGATGTAGTGGTTGTTCCACTCGATGCCGGAACGGTAGCTGCCACGGCTCGCCGAGGTATCGCCCGCATCGCCTGAGAACACCAGCTCCGACTCCGAGCGCAGCTTCCACAGGGCGACAGAGCTTTGCAGTCCCGGTACGATCTCGGTGCGCGCACCAAGCTCCGCGCCACGCGTTTTCACCAGCGGCGTGACGGGATCGATCGGCTCCAGCTCCTTCGGCGTCAAGTGCACTGTGGTGCCGCGCGCATCGTTGCTGTGAAAGCCCTCGCCGTAGTTGATGAAGAATTCGGTCTTGGCCCAAGGCCCCAGCACCACCGAGAATTTCGGCGACGTGGTACCTGCACTGACCTTGCCCGAGTTTTCGGCGATATTGCTGTCCACATCAAAGCGATAACGGTCATAGCGCAAGCCCGCCGTAGTACGCAGCCAATCGCGCCACTGCACTGTATTCTCCAGATAGGCGCCGACACTGCCCTCCTTCACCTTCGACTCCGTGATGGTGCGCAAAGTCTGCTCGTTGCGCGTGGCATACAGCGCCAACGGCGACAGGTAGTCGTAACGCCCCTGCACGCCGACCTTGTTGCTGACATCCAGACCGCCCCAATGGCTGAACCACGTCTGCGCCACGTCGAAGCCGCCCATGCGACGCTTCTCCTGCTGACGCGACTGGTCGCCGTTGACCGGATCATCAAGGAAGTAAGTGAAGTCGTTGTACAGCGTCAGGCTCGATTGCACCAGATAGGCATTCGCCTGCAGCAGCGTATCGGCGGTACGCTTGCGCATAGTGGCGGACAAGCTGTAACGCGAGGTCATGCCGCCATCGCTGGTATCAATCGCGCCATACGGATCGAGCGCTCCGCTTTGTACTGCGCGCAGCGGGATCTGGTTACTGGCATACCACGCGCCCTTGTAGAACATGCCGGTCACGCTGAACTGGTCGTCGCTGGCACCTTGCGAATAACGCAGCACGCCCAAGCTTTTGTGGAAGGCTTCCGGCTCCACCCACGGGCCGTTGTTGTGGCCCAGTTCCGCGCCGTACACCAGATTGCCCGCGCCCAGCGGCGTCGAGCCGGTGACCACCGAACGAGTGTACTGGTTCTCACCGACCGTCACGCTGGCCGTGCTGTCACGCAGCTTGTTCGCCAGCGTCATATGCGCCGCACCGGCAGAGGCGAAGTCGCCTTCGTCCGCGTAGTACGGGCCTTTTTTATAGTTAATGCGGTCCACCAGCTCAGGGATCAGGAAGTTCAAATCCGTGTAGCCTTGGCCGTGCGCGTGGGTGCGCATGTTGACCGGCATGCCGTCAACGAAGGTCGCAAAGTCGGTACCGTGATCGAGGTTGAAGCCGCGCAGGAAGTACTGGTTCGCCTTGCCGTCACCGCTGTGCTGCGTGACGATCACGCCTGGCACAAATTCCAGCAGCTCGCCCGGACGCAAGGCTGGACGATTGGCGATCAACTCCGCCGTGACCGCACCCTGGCTGGCGGCGCCGGAGGTACCAACGCCGTTATCATAGTGACCGCGCACTTCCACCGTCGTATCCACAGTATCCGTTTCAGCATGAGCAGCCAGCGGCAAAACAGCCGCCAACGCGACGAGGGACTTACCGATCATACAAAGCCTTTCAATTTTCGAAGTTTGTTGCGACGAGCGAGATAGCCGATGCCCACCAGTGCAGCGGCTAGCGCCAGCAGCACGAGCGTGCCCACTGTCTTCTGGACCGTAGTCAAGTTGGACAAGGATTGCATTTCAAAGCCGCTGACTTTAGCGTCGGCAGCTTCCGGTTTGGCCTGCGGTGCAGGCTTCGCCCTGGCCTGTGGTGGCGGCGGTGGCGGGTGCTGAGTCTCGGCCTTTGCCTGCAAGGCCTGCAACTCGGCAGCGGCGTTGTTCATCGCCGCTTGTGGTGACGGTGCTGCGCCGCCAACTCGCGCGGCTTGCACAGCACCCTTCACGATACTAGCATTGGATCCGACGTTTGGCGCGAACTCCGGGTTGAATTGCGGTGCTATTTTTAACGTCGCCTTGCTGCACGAATCGGCACTGCACGAAACACCGGCATCTTTGATGGCTATAGCATTCATCTGGCTTAGTTTCTTGAACACTGCGTCACTAGGCTTCCAGTAACCACGTTCGACGGCGCTCAGCATGCGGTCCGTCATCGCCTGGAATGCGCGCAGGTTGCCGGCAGCCGCGAAGCGCTCGCGCACCTTCAAACCATGACGGTCTTCAACGTAGGTATCGTACATGCGCTGCCACTTGCCGTTGTCGACCACCTCCGGCACCGTGACCTGCCACGCCCACAGATAATCCACCACGCGGTTGATGTAGCGTGCGCCGGAGTAGCCCTCTTTCAGCATGCTGTCAGCCCAGCGCGGGTTCAGGTAGCGCGCCTGCATCTCCTGTCCCATGTACTGCTCCAGCGTCTTGTGCGAAGCGCGGCGCGGATTGGCCAGGTCGCTGACCATCACCTCTGGCGTCTTGCCATCCACGCTGCGGATCGCCATCGCGGTGCCACCGAGGTACTGGAAGAAGTCATCGTTGTCCAGCGTCGCAAACAGGTTGCTGGAACGACTGTGCAGCGCAATCTGGCTGCCGGACAGCGCCTGCTTGAACAACTCGCGGCGCTGCTCCGGATTGGCCTTGTCGTCGCCCCAGTAACCGGCGCCGAACGGATGGCTCATGCGATTGATGAACACATCCGCCACTTCCTTCTCGTTCTGCCACGCGTTCGTGAGCGGGATCAGTTTTTCGATCTGCGTGCCATACGCGCCACTCGGCACGCCGAAGATGCGCACCGACGCCATGCGCTGCGCTTCTTCCGCCGAAACGCCGCGCGCCGTCAAGGCGGCAGCCACCTTGCGGCTGTGCGCCGTCATCACGTTGCCGCCTTCGTCGTCCTGTTTCTGCGCCAGTTGCGCGGCTTGATCCATCAGCGTGAGCAGGTTCGGGAACAAGTCGCGGAACAGGCCGGAGGACACCAGCGTGACGTCCACGCGTGGGCGTCCCAGCTGCTTGCGCGTCAGCGCTTCCACTCCGGTGACGCGGCCACGTTCATCCCACGTCGGACGAACACCCATCAGCGACATGGCTTGCGCTTCCATCACGCCTTCGTGGCGCGAGGTCTCCACGCCCCACAAATTCATACTGAGCTTTTCCGGATAGGCGCCATGACGCTTGCGATAATCCTCCGCCAGTTGCTGCGCCAGTTTCGCGCCAGCTTCGTAGGTGGTTTTGCTCGGAATGCGCGATGGATCGAGGCCGAAAAAGTTACGCCCGGTCGGCAGCGCATTCGGATTGCGCACCAAGTCCGCACTCGCACCGGTCGGGATGTAGCGACCCGACAGTGCTTGCATCAAGCGGTCCAGTTCCAGCTGCGCGCTTTGCTCAATATCCGCCTCCAGCTGCGCGATGCGCTTGACCTTCTGCTCCGGCGTGGAAGTGTTATCGAGGCTGACCACCGCGCGCGCGGTGGAATTGCGGTGCTCTGCTGATGGCGCCACGCCGAAGGTGTGCAGGCCGAATGGCGTCAGCTTGCTGCCGGTGTCGTCGAGATATTCTTCGAGACCCTCCATGTCAGCTTCCGATTTCAGTTCGGTCTTCTTCATGTCCTTCAACACGCCGCTCTTTGCTGCGAGGCGGTTGATGGCTTTCAGGTGGCTGGCCGCCAGCAACGGGCTTTTCTGCTCTGCGACGCGATAGTCATTCAGCAGCGCGCCCAGTTCGCGCAGGTCGGGATTCAGGCCAGCCACGTCGAACGGCGGCGTCATATGATCGATGATGGTCGCCATGCCGCGACGCTTGGCCTGGATCCCCTCGCCCACGTCGTCCATCACGTACGGATAGATGTTGGGCATGGCGCCAATCAGCGCCTCGGTCGGATCGCTGTCGGACAGGCCGGCCTCTTTACCGGTCAGCCACTCCTGCGTGCCGTGGGTACCGATGTGCATCACCGCATTGGCCTGGAAGTCCTTTTGCAGCCACAGGTAAAACGCGATGTACTCGTGCGACGGCGGCATGCTCACTTCATTATGCAGCTTTTCGAGGTTCTGTTCCCAAGCGCGGCCCGGCTGCGGCGCCATCAGCACATTACCGAAGCGGCGTGCCGGATAAACGAAGAACGCCTCACCTTTCGCGTTGCGCCACAGGACCGGCGCTTTCTCCGGCTTGCCCCACGACTGTTCGATCGATGCGCGCAGCGGCTGCGGCAGTTTCTCGAACCACTGCTGGTATTCGGACAGCGGCACCAGCAAGGCCTGGCCACTTTCGGCCAGATGCTTCAGGCCCGCCATGTAGTCGCCTTTGGACTTGCCGGGATAGTTGCCCCACTTCTGGATCTCGCCTTGCAGCTCTGCTTCGTTGGCTGGCAGCGCCTCGCCGGTGCGGTAGCCATCATGCTTGAGACGCTGGACGATTTTCCATAAGCTCTCAGGCAGCACGTTCAGATAAGCCGCGCCGATGGTCTCGGAGCCGTGCGGATAATTAAAGTAGATCATGGCGACACGCTTGTCGCCATTGGCCTGTTTGCGCAGCGCCAGCCACGCGGCCACGCGCTCGTTGAGGCGTTCGACGCGCTCCGCAATCGGCGTCTCTTCAACGTAAGCTAGACCAGTCTGCGCATCGCTGATGCGCTCACGGCTAGCCACCACGGTTGGCTGAATCAGGCCCGCCGCTTCCGCGCCGGCCAGTTGCCACGTGCGCTCAATAATGTCGAGACCAATCTTGGATTCCTGCCACTGCGCGTAAGTCTGCTGGCTCAGGGTAATGGCGTTAATCGCCGGGACGCCAATCTGGTCAAGCAACGCGCCCACGCTGGCAGTACCGCCGACCTTCATGCCCAGTGCAACGATCAAGTCCACACGGCTCTTGCCGTTTTCGTCCAGCAGCAGCTTGAGTGGCGTTTCGTACGGATAGCCGAACACCGGCACCACGTTGTAACCACTCGCCTCCAGCCGTGTGACAATGGCCGTCAGCGGCAGCGTTTGACCTGCCACCAGGCTGGCGCGATAGAACGGCACAGCGATCCACGGAGCGCCCGGCTTGTGATGCCCGTAACCGCGCACGTAATCATCGTAGGTACTGACGGTGCGGTTGGCCTGCACATCGTACAGGCCCGATTCCGGCATGGCGTGCACCGGTGCGACACTTACCTTCGAACCGAAGCTGTTACGCAAAATATAGCGCAGCAGGTTGCCAATGTTTTCCACGCCGCCTTCCGCGTGATAGGCCTGGATCGACTGATCATCGCGTACGCCGAGTTCACGCAAGCTATCGTCAATCGCACCGACGGCAAACACCGGCTTGCGCGCTTTTTGCAGCGCTTGCAGTTCGCCGGTGAGACCAGCCATCGCCTGGCGGCCTTTAACGTTGATGACGGCGACATCGGCGGCAGCGAGCGCGCTGCGATCCGCCGGCGTGAGACCGTTCACAGGAATGATGCGGATGGCGACATTCAGCGCCTTCAACTCATCCTGCAAACCACGCACTGCCAGTACGGCGGGACGCGACTCCACGTCGCCCAGCATCAGCGCCAGCGTGCGCGGCGACTGCGCCGAATGCACGTAGCCGACCAGGCATAGCAACAACAAGGCAAACGCCCAAAGCTTATTCCGGAACATAAACCACCTTCCCGTCCGGCAGTTGGTACGCAGTGCCCAAACGTTTGCCGGAGCCGGACAGCGGTTTGTCGCTAACCTTGCTCACTTTGATTTCCGCCCCCCTCTTCGTCAGCACTTCGACATGGCCGTCGGCGGACTTCTTGGCGATGGTGACTTCGGAATTCGGATCCAGCAGATCCATCATGTTCCAGGCTGAGAACAGCGCCAGCATCATCGCCACGATGAACACGATACTGGCGTCGAACAGGTTGGCGACGCCCGATAGAGGATCTTCGCCATGCTCGCCGAGGCGAGAATAGCGGTGTTTATTCAAGTAGCGCATGTCAGGCCTCCGCGCGGACCAGGTGCGGCTTGGCGGCGTGCGACGCCAGCAGCGATTCGGCGGCGAATGCGATTTCGGTCAGGTCGCTGCGCAGCCAGTGCTCGCGCACCAGCGTCAGCACGTAGGCGCTGACGCTGCACGCCAAACCGACCACCGTGGCGGTGAAAGCGGTAGTCATCGACTCGGCCATCTTCGGCAGGTTGCCTTGTGCGAGGCCGGCCAGCGAGATGCCCATCGGGATCAGGGTGCCCATCAGGCCCAATGCGGGACCGACGCGTACCACGAAGCGCACGCCATCGAGGCGGCGCACACCACTGGTGTCGGCGCGCTGCACCACACGTTCGAGGCGGGCATCGAGTGCCGGCTCACCTTCTTGTGCGGTCAGCGTTTCGGACATCTCCTTGCGTGCAGTGGCGACCAGCATGCGCATGCCGCGACGGCGTTCGAACCATTCGGCGGCGAAGGTGCCGAAGCACACCAGCATGTGCAGCACCAGCGCGGCGATGCCGACCAATACCGGCAGGTAGAGGACATTGGAAATGGAGTACAACAGCGTTTCAATAGAATGAATCGCTGCGTCAACAGGCAGATTTTGCATAGACGGATTGTGTAAAGACGCGCAAACCACTCACCTCCCCGTGAGTGGTTTGAACAGAAGCGCTTGCGGCGCTTCCACCTGTTTGGCCGGTATCCGGGCTCGCAAGCAGATCCACCTGACCTTCCCATGCATGAAGCACAGTGGTTTAGCGAAGTGGATTGTCGTCGTGTGACGACGCTTGTTTACCGTTGCGGGGGCAGCACAGGTTCGCCGTTGAAGGCTCCTGTTTCCCGTTTAACTGCGCATCTGGACAGACGCGCGTGCACCAAAACGTGACGGAATTATACGTTAGTCAGCGAGGCTTTGGAGGATTGGGCAGTCGGGACGATCATCGCCGTGGCAGCAGCCGGCCAGTGTTTGCAGGGTGTCGCGCATTTCGGTCAGTTCGGCGATGCGCTGGTTAAGCTGCGTCACGTGACCCAGCGCGATGGTTTTGACGTCGGCGCTGGCGCGCTCTTTGTTCTGCCATAGCGACAGCAGGTCGCGGATCTGGTCGAGCGAGAATCCCAGCAGCCGTGCCCGTTTCACGAAGCGCAGCGTGTGCAGGTCGTTCTCGCCGTAGATGCGGTAGCCGGCGTCAGTGCGCTTCCCTGCCGGGATCAGGGCGATGCTTTCGTAGTAGCGGATCATTTTGGCAGAAACGCCGGTGGCGCTCGCGGCTTGGCCGATGTTCATGTGCGGTGCTCCGGTTTCCAGCGCCGCAGCAGCAGCGCATTGCTGATGACGCTGACCGAGCTTAGAGCCATCGCACCGCCTGCCACCATGGGGTTGAGCAGACCGAAAGCCGCCAGCGGGATGCCGATCAGGTTATAGATGAAGGCCCAGAACAGGTTCTGGCGGATTTTGTTGTAGCTGTGGCGCGAGATGCTGATGGCGGCAGCCACCAGCGCTGGGTCGCCGCGCATCAGGGTGATACCGGCAGCGTGCATGGCGACGTCGGTGCCGTTGGACATGGCGATGCCGACGTCCGCTGCAGCCAGCGCGGGGGCGTCGTTGATGCCGTCGCCGATCATGGCGATGGTGGCGCCGCCGCGCTTCATGCCGGCGATGGTGCTGGCTTTGTCGGCGGGGAGCATGTTGGCGATTACGCGCTGGATGCCGAGTTGCTGGCCGATGGCGTCGGCGCTGCCTTGGTTGTCGCCGGTGAGCATGACGGTTTGGATGTTCATGGCGTGCAGCGCTTGCACGGCGGCGCGGGCTTGCGGTTTGATGCGATCACCGAAGGCGAGCAGGCCAAGGAGTTGGTGGGTGTTGGCGTCGGCCAGCCAGGAGATGGTGTGGCCTGCCTGCTCCAACGCTTCGGCGCGGGTGGAAAGTGCTTGCAATGAGATACCGTGTTCCTGCATCACCCGCGTGCTGCCCAATACGAGGCGCACGCCCTCCACCGTCGCCGCCACGCCGCGTCCCGGCAGCGCGCTGACGTCAGTCGCGAGCAGCGGCGCAATGGCGGGCGAGGTCGCGGTGCGGGCCTCGGCGGCTTGTACGACGGCCCGCGCGAGTGGGTGTTCGCTGCCGCGTTGGACGGCGGCGGCTAGTTGCAGCAGGCGCGTTTCGTCGGTGCCCGGCGCGGGGGCGAGTTCGGTCAGCGATGGCTGGCCTTCGGTCAGCGTGCCGGTTTTATCGAAGGCGACGGCGGTGATGCGGTGCGCCAGCTCCAGCGCTTCGGCGTCTTTGATCAAAATGCCGTAGCGCGCCGCGACGCCGGTGCCGGCCATGATGGCGGCTGGTGTCGCCAATCCCAGCGCGCATGGGCAGGCAATCACCAGCACCGCTACCGCGTTGATAATGGCTTGCTCCGCGCCGCCGACCAGCCACCAGCCGGCAAAGGTCAGCAGCGCCAGCACCAGCACCACTGGCACGAACACCGCGCTCACGCGGTCTACCAGATGCTGCACCGGCGCTTTGGCGGCCTGCGCGTCTTCCACCAAGCGGATGATGCGCGACAGCGTGCTCTCCGCGCCGACCGCGCTCACGCGCACCAGCAGCAGGCCTTCGCCGTTGATTGCGCCGCCCGTCACGCGTTCGCCGGCGTGGCGTGCAACGGGCAGGCTTTCACCGGTGATCAGCGCCTCGTCGACATGGCTTGCGCCTTCGGTCACGATGCCGTCGGCGGCGATACGTTCGCCGGGACGGATGACGATGATGTCATCCACGCGCACCTCATTGATGGCGATATCGAGGTCTTGGCCGTCGCGGCGCACGCGTGCGGATTCGGGCCGCAGCACTTGCAAGGCGCGGATGGCAGCGGTGGTCTGGCGCTTGGCGCGCGCCTCCAGCCATTTGCCCAGCAGGACCAGCGTGATCACCACCGATGACGCTTCAAAGTACAGATGCGGCATAGCGCCGCCGGCCAGCAGCAGGTAGACGCTCAGGCCATAGGCGGCGCTGGTACCCAATGCGACCAGCAAGTCCATATTGCCGCTGCGGGCGCGGGCTGCCAGCCAGCCGGCGCGATAAAAACGTGCGCCCAGCCAGAACTGCACCGGCGTGGCGAACAGCCATTGAATGCGGCCGTCCAGCATCCAGTGGACGCCGGCGAATTCCAGCAGCATGGGGAGCAGCAGCGGCAGCGAAAACAGCGCGGCCAGTCCGACGGCACGTCCGTCCGCCGATGCCGCCACAGGCGGTGGCGATGCGGCTTCGACTTGCGAGGCCCGATAGCCTGCCTTGTCGATCGCTTGCGCCAGCATGCCGAAGTCTAGCGGCTGCGCCGACTCCACGCGCGCCATTTCGGTGGCGAGGTTGATGCTGACCTTGTCCACGCCCGGCACGGCCGCGAGCACCCGCTCTACCCTGCCGACACAAGACGCGCAGCTCATACCGTCAATTTTGATTGCTTGCTGATTCATGGGACACCCAATGCTGTTTCACCATCTACAGCATCAAGTATCCCACGGTTGGAAGGTCAAGGTTTTTTTAGCGGACTTCGCAATCAACCTGGTTGGATTTGGCCGGGCCGACAGCAGGGCCGCCTGATGTTGTAGAACTGGCGTTGAAGACTGGCGGCGGCGTGAATTTCAGGCCTGGATTCTGCGGCACGATAACCGCTTGCTGGGTGGGACTCGGCGTGAAGCCGAACTGCCCGGCATTGAATTGGAAGGAGCCGCCCTTGTTACTCAAATTGATAATGCCGTCAATCACCTGAACGTACAGCCCCGGGGCCAAGCCGTTTGGCGACGCCGGCACCGGTCCTTGCGCCAGCATCAGCGGCTGGACCGGGTAGCTGTCACCCAACGCTGCGGTGCTGGCCATTAGCCAGGCCTGGCGCGCGGCCGCTGCCTGCGCCACCGCTTCAGGCGATGGCTCTACCCACTCGGCAATGAAGGTGGTGCCGCGAATACCGATGGTGGCGCTCGGCGTCTTCATTGCGAACTTTTCCTTGTTACGTTTGCCCAGCAGCCCGGTCACCGAGCGCAGGCCGCCCTTGACCAGGTTGAACGAGGCGTTGTCGCCATCTGGCTTGCCGGCATCGTAGCTGAAGTTCTCGACCTTGAAGGTGGTCGACGGCTTGAGCGTGATTTCGCTGTTGTCGATGAATTTCACCATGGCGTAGGTGTTCTTCTCAGTCACCAGTGTGTCGCCGCTTTCCACTTCGGACTTCATGGACAAGATACGCACCGCGCCGTCGGCCTTCTTGGCCAGCAGCGGACCGCTCAGCTGCACCACCGTGCCCGCCACCTGCGCGGCCCAGCTTGCGCCGGCCACACAGAACAGCATCAGCACCCACAGTGCTTTAATTGCAGTACAGTTTTTTAACTTGGTCATTTTTAATTCCGCTCTTGTCTTTGGATGCGTCATCGGCCACTTTGTCGGTGCTCTTTTCGGACTTGGTATCGTCCGGCGTGGACGAGGTAGCAGCACCGCCGCTGGAGCTACTGGAGCTGCCAGAGGTGCTGGAGCTGCTGGTTGTAGCTGGTTTCTTGTCGCTCGTGATGAGCGCGTCGCCAGAGGCCAAGGTCGTGATCACCTGGTTGGACGCCTGCTGCACCGGCTTGACCGGTTCCGTTGCCGTCGGCGGCGACAATACCTGACACAGCGCCGAATTCGGCGCGATGGTGCAGATGTCGGCCGATGGTGGCGGCGTTGGCGTTGGCGTTGGCGTTGGCGTTGGCGTTGGCGTCGGCGTTGGCGTTGGCGTTGGCGTCGGCGTCGGCGTTGGCGTTGGTGTCGGTGTCGGCGTTGGTGTCGGCGTTGGCGTCGGCGTCGGCGTCGGCGTCGGTGTTGGCGTCGGCGTTGGCGTTGGCGTTGGCGTCGGGGTTGGGGTCGGCGTTGGCGTTGGCGTTGGCGTTGGGGGCGGCGTAGGAGTCGGCGCTGGAATCAGCGTTGGCGACACCGCGCCATGCACGTCCGTCACCGTACCGCCCGGCACGTAGCTGGTCGCCGTCATCGTCACACTGCCGCTGGTCGAGCTCACGCTCGCCGAGCCGCCAATAGTCAGAACGTTGTCAGTGCCGTAGCCGGTACCCGCCGCCATCATGATACTGCCGGAATCCGTCGTCACATGGCCATCGATCTCCAGCGGGCTGTGCGTCTGCAGCGTAATTCCGCCGGTGCTGGTTTGCACGTTGCCGGCCACCGTCATGCCGCCGATATTGTCGATGGTGAAGCTGCCGCCGTTGCCGGTGCCCGCCTGCAGCACATTATGCACCGTGGCTCTATCCGGGTGAGCCGGGTTGTTGGTGTTGGCGATATTGATCGGCGCCGTGCCGCTGGTCGCCGTATTGGTCACTGTCAGCTCCGACACTTGGGTAGCCAGCGCCAGCGAAGAGTCGCCAACGCCGCCGGTCGTGTTTACGGTCAGCGTATTGGCCGTCAGCGTACCGCCCGGCACGGTGCCGCTGCCTTTGATCAGCGCGCCGGTCACGTTGAAGGTGGCCGAGCCCAGCGTATTCACACCGTCGATGTTGTACAGCACCTGGGAGGTGGAGGAACCGCCGGTCAGCTTCGCAATCGCCAGCGGACCGGTGTTCGAGAAGCTCAGGTTGCCGGAGCCGGTCTGCGACACCGCCAGATTGCTGACGGTATTAGCGGAATTGGCCAGTGTGATATTGCCCGCAGTTTCAATCCCCAGGTCACGCACATTGATTGCCGCCAGCTGCGTAATGTTGCCAGCATAGCTGAGCAGGCCGATGCGCTGGGTCACCGCGCTGTAGCTGCTATCCGTGGTACCGACGCCGGCCAAGCCGTTGGCCACGATGTTGCCCACATTGAGCTCAGCGTTAGTCGAGCCCAGTCCAATCGTCGGCGCCACCACGTGATACAGCTTTTGCACCGACAGGCAACCCGTGCTGCAGCCGGTGCTATCGCCGAGCTGCATGCTGTAGCCCGCCGTGTGCGGCGTGATGCTGGCCACCGTGGCAGTGAGGTCTGCGTTCAGGTTCAGCGTATCGGCGCCGATACGGAACACGGCAGCCGAACCGGCTGTGTTGACATTCACCGTGCCGCCATCCAGCGTCACGCTCTGGCTCTTGCCATCGATGGCGCCCGCCACGTCAATGGTCGGCGCGCTGATTGCAGCGGAGCCGCCGGTCTTGGCACCGCTCAAGGAAATGGCGTTCAGGCTAATACCATCGGTATTTTTCACCGTCAGCGAGCCGACGCTGGTGGCGCTCAGCGCAGCGATGTGATTGGTGATGCCCGTCAACTGCACCGCGCCCGGCGCACCGGTGATGCTCAGCGACGGCGTGGTCAGCACGGCGCCACTGTTCTGGGTGATATCGGCGCCCGATTGCAGGGTGATGCCGGTGGCGCCAGTCATGTCGCCGGTGATGTTCAGGTTGCCCAGCGTGGCAAACGAAAACGCGCCGCTGCGGGAAATGCCGCTGACCCCGGCCACCGTATTGTCGCCGGTCAGCGCCACCGAGCCGCCTTTGGCCGACAAGGCGCCAGCGGTGATCGCTGCCGCGCCGCTGAGGGCGCCGCTGCCGGCATCCATACTCAGGCCGCTCAGCGTCTGCAGCGTGCTCGATACGGTAATCGCACCGCCGCGCAGGTTCAGGTTGCTGGTAGCGGTGCTGCCGCTGCTGAGGTCGATCGCACCGCCGACGGTGATGGCGCCGCTATAGCTTTCGCCGGTGCCGATCGTTAGCGTGCCCGAGCGCAGGGTATTGAGTTCCGCCTGTGTCAGGCTGAGCTTGTCGGAGACTTCGGCCCCGAGGCTGATGCCGGTGGTCGCCCCAGAAGTACCGACCGTGATGGTGCCTGCGCTGATATTACCAGCCAGCGCCATCTTGTTGCTGGTCAGCCCGATCGTATTGAGACCGGAGAGACTGACGCCGCTGCTGGTGCTCAGGGTGCCGGTGCCGTCCACGCTCACGTAGAGGTTGTTTGTGCCGGACAGCGCCTTGCTCAGCGTGATGTCGTTACCGCTTTCCAGTAGCAGGTTGCCAACGTTGTTCAATGCCACGTCGACGCCGGTGGTAATGCTGCCTGCGCCGGCATGGCCGATGTTCAAGTTAGCAGTGGCGATCGATTGCAAGCCGGTGGCGTCCAGGCTGAGTTTGCCAGTAGCAGGCGCACCGCCGAAGACGATGTCGCGACCGGCAGTGCTGCTGATAATCGAAACCGTATCGCTGCCGTCCGACGAGCCGCCGCCGATGGTGCCGGCGGCGCCGCCCAGGCTGAGGTTATCCGCCTTGAAGGACAGCATGCCAAAGCCAGAGGTCGCCACGGCGCTGTTGGCGCCCAGCGTAATCACGCCTTCGGCCACCGTAGCTTGCGCATCGAGGTCGCCGCCGCCCAGATTGAGCTTGCCGTTGATGGTGATGAAAGAACCGGTGGCCGTCAGCTTGTGACCGTTGGTGCGGATGGTGTCCGTATCCGAATACCTGGCAATGGTCACGCCGCCGATGCCGGTGGCGGCGCCGCTGGTGGCGTCGTTGGCGCTGAGCGTAACGTCACCGTTCATGTAGATCGGATTGTTAACGATGATGTCGTTGCCGGCCACCGCAGTCAGGCTCACGCCAGCGTTGCTGTTGTTGATGCCGGCGTTGAAGGTGATGTCATGCCGCGCATGCAGCACCACATTGCTGCTGGCGCCAGAAATCAGGCTGGCGCTGACGTTGGAGGTGCCGCTGGTGTCGGTGCCAAACGTGTCCAGGCCGTCCAGCGAACCGCCCTCGCTGGTGATCACCGTAATGTTGAATGGGTCGAGCAGCCATAGTCCGGTGGCGCCCTTGAAGGCGCGGGTACTCACGCGCGCGCCGGCCACGTCGAGGTAGTCGCCCGAGGTTTCCACCGAGCCGCCGTTGCCGCCCAGTGCACCGCCGCGCGCCGACAGCGAACCGTACATGCGCGTCGCCTTGTCGCTCCACACCACCAGCTTGCCGCCGTCGCCGCTCTCGGTAGCGTCAGCGCTGATCACGGCATCCTTGGCCACGTAGGTGGCTTGCGCATTCATCACTGCCGCATTCTTGCCCTGGTAATCGCCGCCGACCAGCACCGAGCCGCCGCCTGCTGCGCCGCTGGCATCGACTGTGGCGTTGCCCATCACGCCCACTTTCGCGCCCAGCAGCATGATGTCGCCGCCGGTGTTGAGGTTGCTGCCGGTGGCGCTGGTGAGGCTGCCCGCTTCCACCAGCGTGGTATCACTGGCCTTGAGCACGATCTTGCCGTTCTCGCCGCGCACCGCGCTGTTGGCGTTGATCACGCCGCGCTGGTTGACCAGTGCGCCAAACACGCCGACGCGGCCGCCCTGCGCCACGATCTGGCCAAGGTTGATGGCCTGGTCGGATGGCGACGATACCACCACCTGCACATTCGGATCGCTGGAATCAAACAGCTGCACGCTCTTGCCTGCGGCCAGCACCACGTCACCGTTCGGCGACGAGATGATGCCGCTGTTTTCCACCGCCGGCGCAATCAGGAAAATCTGCCCGCCGGACGGCGTGGTGATGCTGCCCTGGTTGCTGACCTTGCCCGCGTTGGCGGCGCCGTCGAAATTGTTTTTCCCGGCCAGGAAATCGGCGTTGGACATATTCAGACTGGAGGCCACCAGGCCGTTCACATCAACGCGCGAGCCGGCGCCGAAGATCACACCGTCCGGGTTAATCAGGAACACCTTGCCGTTCGATTGCAGCGAACCGAGAATCTGGCTCGGGTCCTGGCCGGTGATGCGGTTCAGCACCTTGCTGTCGGCGCTTTGCTGGATGAAACGGGTGATCTCGCCCGGCGCGATCGAGAAGCTGCGCCAGTCGATGATGGTGTTGGGCGTATTGGTGATCGAGTACAGGCTGCCTTGCTGGTTGAAGGTCGCCATGCCGTGCACCACGGTCGGCGCCACCGGATTGGCCTGCACGCTGCTGAAGGCGGCGGCCACTACCACGGCCAGGACCTTGCGGCGCAGTTTAAAGGAGCTAGGTTTCATCGTCTCTATCTTCAATCAGTAAGCAAGGCCGAGGCGCAGATGCAGGCGGTTGGCATTGGCGCGGGTGGTGGCGCCGGCCTTGGTCACATGGCCGTAGTCCAGTTGCAGGTTCACATAAGTCGACAGGACAAAGCGCGCGCCGACGCCGGCGCTGGCAATGGTCGTGCTGGCCAGTTCGCTCGGCAGGGCTTTGTTACGGTGCACGTAGGCGCTGTCGTAGAAGCCCAGCAGGCGGCAGTTCCAGGCGGCGCGCGCGCACAGGTTGGGCGTGTAGGCCTCCAGATTAACGCCGAGGCCGGAGTCGTTGGCGATTTCGCGTTCGATGAAGCCGCGCACCGAGCTGGCGCCGCCAGCGCCGAACTGCTCGCCCGGAATCAGCGCATCGTTGCTGTACTGGCCGTTGACGATGGCGCGCAGCTGCCATTCACTGGCCAGTGCACGCGTCACGCTGCCGCCGAAGCGCAAGATGGTGTAGTTGGCCTTGGAAGCCGGACGCACCAGGGTGAAGGCATCCTGGCCACCGTTGCTGCCGCCCGAGACGTTGCGCAACAGGGTGACTTGTCCGCCCATCTCGCCCTGCTTGATCGGCAGGCTGGCCTGGTAGCTGATGCTGAGCGGATGCACGGTGACGTTGTTGCCCAGCTCGGTGTCACCCAACAACACACTGTTCTTGAAGGCTTTCACGTCCAGTCCATACGACAGCTTGGCGTCGAGTTCGCCGCGCTTGGCCAGGGCCTGATTGTAACGCCCGCCATACACCGCGCCCTTGCCGCTGACGGCCAGATTGAAGGCGCCGGCGCTGACTGTGCCGGAGTCGACATTGGAATAGCTGGCGTAGAAATCCAGCGAATCGCCACTGGCGTACAGCGGGATGTGGTAGCCAGCGCCGTACACCTTGACGCGGCCCGGCTCTTCGGCCGAGGAGGTGTATTGGAGCGAAGCCAGGTGGTCGCGCCCAAACAGGTTGGCGTTTTGCAGCACCACGCCGACGTGGGTCTTGCCGGTAGCGGTGGTGCCGGTGTTGTCGGCATTGGCCATCACCTTCCACGGCGATTCATCCTTGACGTCCAGCACGGCGTCGACTTCATCGTCCTTCTCGCCGCTTTGCAGTTTCATCGTCACTTGCTTGGACGGATTCTCGTTGCCCTGCTTGAGGTTATTCGACACGGCCTTCAGGTTGGGCGACTGGCCCTCCTGCAGCGCCGGCAGGCTGCGGCGGATATTGGCTTCGTCGAAGTGCTGGTTATTCTTGACGCTGACACGGCCGATCCTGGTTTCCACCACACGCAGCTGCACCACGCCGCCGTTGAGTTCCTGCTCCGGCAGTTCGATCGTCACCACGTTATAACCGCGCTGGTGATAGACCGCTTCCAGCGCCTCCAGCGCCCGCTGCACGTCGCCGAAGTCGCGCTGTTTGCCGCTGTAGGGCGCCAGCGCGGCCTCGATTTCGGCTGGCGGCAACAGCGTGTTGCCCTTGACCTCGAAGCGGGAAATTTCAAAGCGGATGGTGCTGTCGTCGGGCGCCGGTGCGGCCCAGGCCGAAGCGACGGCGGCGGCGAGAACGGAACCCGCAAGCAGGCGCGTTAGACTATATCTCATGTTGTGGACTCTTATCTGGCAGTGAGCACTGTCAAGCTTGGCATTTTATTATTTTACATTAACAATCTTTCCCCCGATGCTAGCATAGCCCCCCCTTGCTGCGCGGCGTTCTTACCCGCCGAGCCTGTAACTGTCAGGCAAGTGTTGGATTTTTGCCTGCACTTAGTTGCAATACATTTTCTTGACCTGCTCCTTGGCGTTCGCAGTATTGAAGACCTTGCTGCTGCCATCAGCATTTTTCTCATCCGGCACCTTGTCGTCCGGCGTGCTGCCGCCGCTGCTGCTGCCGCTGCTGCCACTGCTGGCCACCCGCGTATCGGGCACCGTGCTTGGGGCGCTGCTTTTCTGGCTGGCGTTGACCGAGGTATTGATGATGTTGACCGTGGAATTGATGGCGGCGGCCACTGGCTGGTTCTGGTTCTGAGTGGTGGCGGCATCGGCTGCGGCTTTGGCGGCCGCATCGGCGGCGGCCTTGGCAGCGGCGTCGGCGGCCGCTTTGGCCGCTGCATCGGCAGCAGCCTTGGCCGCGGCTTCTGCCGCCGCTCTGGCGGTCTCGGCGGCTGCGGCAGCATCGGCTGCTGTCTTGGCGGCGGCCGCATCAGCAGCGGCTTTGGCAGCAGCGTCGGCGGCAGCTTTGGATGCAGCATCGGCGGCCGCTTTGGCGGCGGCATCGGCAGCGGCTTTGGTGGCAGCGTCGGCGGCGGCTTTGGACGCAGCATCGGCGGCCGCTTTGGCGGCGGCATCAGCGGCGGCTTTG
>NZ_WWCN01000017.1 GCF_009857445.1 Duganella flavida | reverse complement strand
GCTTCAATACCTGAAGCCGGAACTGCGCATCATAGTGCTCAAACTTCTGACGCAATCCTGCTACGCCATGGCGTTCATAAAAGGCCACCCACGACCTCGCAACCGTTTCCGAAACGCCATTGCGACGCGCAACCTCGGCATACGTACTTTTACCTGATAGGCACTGCTTTACTACCGATAGCTTCAAGCGCTCATTGAATTTGGTCATTAAAAAACCCCAAGAGTTGGTGTCCAACTCTTGGGGTTCAGTTCACTAGGCAGCGGTTTTTTTATTGGAAGGCCTGAATGCCCGTTTGCGCTCGTCCCAGGATGAGCGCATGAATGTCATGTGTGCCCTCGTAAGTGTTGACCACTTCCAGGTTCACCATGTGACGGATGATGCCAAACTCATCCGAGATACCATTCCCGCCCAGCATGTCACGCGCCATGCGTGCCACATCCAGCGACTTGCCGCACGAGTTACGCTTCATCATCGAGGTAATCTCAACCGCCGCCGTGCCTTCATCCTTCATGCGGCCTAAACGCAGGCAGCCTTGCAGTCCCATGGTGATTTCAGTCTGCATATCCGCCAGCTTCTTCTGGATCAGCTGGTTCGCAGCCAACGGACGGCCGAACTGCTCGCGGTCCATCACATACTGGCGCGCCGTGTGCCAGCACGATTCCGCCGCGCCCAATGCGCCCCAGGCGATACCGTAGCGGGCCGAGTTCAGGCAGGTGAACGGACCCTTCAAACCGCGCACATCCGGGAAGGCGTTCTCTTCCGGCACAAACACGTTATCCATGACGATTTCGCCGGTGATCGAAGCACGCAGGCCGAACTTGCCGTGAATTGCAGGCGCGCTCAAACCAGCCATGCCTTTTTCCAGCACGAAGCCGCGAATCGCGCCTTCATCGTCCTTGGCCCAGACCACGAACACATCCGCCACTGGCGAATTGGTGATCCACATCTTGGCGCCGCTCAGCGCATAGCCGCCCGCCACTTTCTTGGCGCGGGTAATCATCGAACCCGGATCGGAGCCGTGGTTAGGCTCGGTCAGGCCGAAGCAGCCGATCCACTCACCAGTGGCCAGTTTCGGCAGGTATTTCTGTTTTTGCGCTTCGGTGCCGAACTCGTAGATCGGCACCATCACCAGCGAGGACTGCACGCTCATCATCGAGCGGTAGCCGGAATCGACGCGCTCGACTTCGCGCGCGATCAGGCCGTAGGCCACGTAATTCAGGCCGGGGCCGCCGTATTGTTCGGGAATGGTTGGGCCCAGCAGGCCCAGGTCGCCCATCTCGCGGAAGATGGAAATATCCATCTGTTCGTGGCGGAAGGCTTCAAGAATGCGCGGTTGCAGCTTGTCCTGGCAATAGGCGGCAGCGGCGTCGCGCACCATGCGCTCATCGTCGGTCAGTTGCTGGTCCAGCAGCAGAGGGTCATCCCAGTGGAATTGGGCGCGGGCTTGGCTCATAGATAGTCTCTCATTATGATGAATGCTGCCAGCATTCTATGCCGCCGCCCCGGTGCGCGCTTTTCAAAGAGCGACACCAATTTCCGTTTTTAGCCCAGACCGGCGAACTGGCCGCTATGGAAAATCAGGGGAGGGCAAGGCGAAAACTCGCAGAATTCCACTTCGCCAACGAAAATCACGTGATCTCCCTCAGGATAGCGGCTACGGTTATGGCATTCAAACCACGCTGACACGCCCTTGATGATGGGCTGGCCGGTACGCGACAGCTCGTATTCCAGCCCTTCCCACGGGTCGATGCCACGGGTGGCAAAGCGCTTGGCCAGGTGGGCTTGTTCGGCATTCAGCACATTGATCACATAATGTGAATTGCCGGTAAAGATGGGCATGCTGTTGGCGTTGTTGGACAAGCTCCACAGCACCAGCGGCGGATCCAGCGACACCGAATTGAAGGAACTGGCGGTCAGGCCGCGGAACGTGCCGTCGGCGAGGCGGGTGGTGATAATGGTCACGCCCGTGGCGAACTGGCCCAGCGCCTGGCGGAAATGGGCGGTATCGAAGCTGCGCTCGTCGGCGCGTGGGGAAGAGGTGTTCATGGTCTGTCATTATGCCAAAGTTTGTGCGCCGATAGCGAATTGCCGAGGTTTGCGTTACAGTGGCTGTATGGGTGAGTCTTCTAGCTAAAGGGGGAGTCATGACGGAAACGGCGATACTGGGCGGCGGCTGCTTCTGGTGCACCGAGGCGGTGTACATGGAAGTGAAGGGCGTGACGTCGGTCGTCTCCGGCTATACCGGTGGCCAAACCGAACACCCCATCTATGAGCAAGTGTGCGCCGGCGAGACTGGCCACGCGGAAGTGATCAAGCTGGAATTCGATCCGGCCGTGATCACCTATCGCGATTTGCTGGAAATCTTCTTCACCATCCACGACCCGACCACCCTCAACCGGCAAGGCAACGACGTCGGCACCCAATACCGCTCCGTGATCTACGCCCTGTCGCCGCAGCAGGAAGCCATGGCCCGCCAGGTGATCGCGGAAATGGCTCACGTGTGGGACGCGCCCATCGTCACCGAACTGGCCCCGGCCCAGGTGTTCTACCGGGCCGAGGACTATCATCAGGACTACTTCCGCCAGCACCCGATGCAGGGTTACTGCGCCTTCGTGGTGGCGCCCAAGGTGGACAAGTTCAAAAAGACTTACGCCAACCGCGTCAAATAGCCGCTGGATACATGTGCTTGCGCGACCACGGCAGCGCTGCCGCGCGCTGGCTCGCCTTGCGGCCGACGATCTGGTACAGGCTGATCCAATCCTGCTCAAACGCGTAGGCGCAGCCAGCCAGATACACGTGCCAGATGCGGTAGCGCTTGTCGCCGCCCAGCGCGCGCACCTGCTCGCCATTCGCCTCGAAATTATCGGTCCAGATGGCGCAGGTGCGGGCGTAGTGGCGGCGCAGGTTTTCCACGTCGCTGACTTCCAGCGCGCCTTGCTGCATGGCCTTCAGCACGTGGCCGATGTGGGCCAGCTCGCCGTGTGGGAACACATATTTCTCGATGAATTCACCGCCGCCGTAGGGCGTTTCGCCGTTGTCGGGATCGGTGGTGGTGATGCCGTGGTTCATCACCACGCCATCGGGCGCCAGCAACTGGTGGATGGTGGCGAAATACTCGGTCAGGTGACGCAAGCCCACATGCTCGAACATGCCGACGCTGGTGATGCGGTCGAACTGGCCGCGCACATCACGGTAATCCTGCAAGCGGATGTCGACCAGATGTTCGAGCCCGGCCTCGCGCACGCGCTGCTGCGCCAGCGCGAACTGGTTTTCCGACAGCGTGACGCCGACGCAGCGCGCCTGGTACTGCTGGGCGGCGCGGATAACCAGCGCGCCCCAGCCGCAACCGATGTCGAGCAAGGTCTGGTTCGGCTGCAGTTCGATCTTGCGCAGGATGTGGTCGATCTTCTTGAGCTGGGCGGCGGCCAGGTCTTCATCGCCATCCTCGAAATAGGCGCAGGAATACACCATGCGCGGATCGAGGAACTGCTGGTAGAACTCATTGGAGACGTCGTAGTGATAGCGGATGGCCTCGGCATCCTTCTGCTTGTTGTGGCTGATGGTGCGCACCAGCCGCGCGAACTTGCCTTCGGCCTTGAGCGACGTGCGCGCCAGCGCATTGACCACGGCGATCATATCGCGCGCCTTGCCCTTGACCTCAATCGCTCCCTCCACATAAGCCGCGCCGAGATTCGACAGCGACGGCGTCAGCAGATAGCGCGCTGCTGCCACGTTGGGCAGGCGGATGGTCACGCGCGGCGCTTCGCTGGACAGGTCGACCTGCTGGCCGTTCCACAATTCGATGCGCAGCGGCAGCGTGAGCTGCTCGCGCATGCCGGAGATCCAGTGGCTGAGTTGATTCTGCAAGAACAAGATACCCTCCTCACCGCGCTGGCGGGAGGGCGGCGCGCCTACGGTTGCAGGCGTTCCTTCACCCAGCTGCCATCTGCTTGTTTCACATACACGATCCGGTCATGGAAGCGCGAGCGGCGCCCCTGCCAGAATTCAATCCGCTCCGGATCGAGGCGGAAGCCGCCCCAGTGCGCCGGCCGCACCGGATGCTCGCCGCTGGCTGCCGCAGCCGCCTCGTAGTTGATTTCCATCAGCTCGCGGTTGGCGATGGGCGCACTCTGCTGCGAAGCGATGGCAGCGATCTGGCTCTTCACCGGACGGCTGTAGAAATACTTGTCGCTCTCTTCGGCGGCGGTTTGCACCACCTTGCCTTCGATACGCACCTGCCGTTCCAGCTCACTCCAAAAGAATAACAACGCCGCGTGCGGATTGGCGCGCAATTGCTGGCCTTTCTGGCTTTCGTAATTGGTGTACCAGGTAAAGCCCCGGCTATCGTATTGTTTGATCAGGACGATGCGCGAGCTCGGCTTGCCGTCCGCATCGACCGTGGCCACGCTCATCGCGTTGGGCTCGTTCACCTTGGCGTGCAAGGCTTCCTCAAACCACTTGCCGAACTGGGCGATCGGATCGTCTAGCACATCATGTTCCGTCAGGCTGGCGCGGCCGTAATCGAGGCGCAGATCCGCCAGTACCACGCCGTCGGCCACGGTGTTGTTGCTCGGCGCGGCTTGTTGTTCGGGCACCTGGCTGATCGGCAGGTCGGGGGTAATCCCGCGCCGCACCTGCATCGCGCTGCCCAGCTGCGCCATTTGCTCGGCGCTGAACAGGCGCTTGGCCATCGGCGCGATATTGCTTTCCTCCACCACCATGTGGACCGCGTAGGTGTCGCAGAAACGGGTCACATCATTGGCGGAGAGGGTAGAGCTGGCGCCATTGGCAATCTGCTCAAGTTGCGATTTGATTATAGACCAGTCCTTATCCATCTGCTGGTGGCCAGCCAGGATGCCGGGCACCAGCTCGGCGAGCAGGGCGGCATCGGCCTCACGCGCGGTAGCCTGCAGCATCGGGATCAGGTTTTGCTCCTCGTCCTCATGGTGCAGGTGGGCGGCCTTGTTGAAATACTTGAGCACCGCCTGCGCAGCCTGCTGCGCCTCAGCGTCGGCGCCGTGCTTGGGCAAGTGACCGAGTAAGTTCTGCATGGTTTGCAGCTGCTTGCGGATGCGGTCGTGGCAATGCTTCAGTACAGCGATCGGCTGGCTGAAATCTGGGGCGGTGTCGAACAAAGTAGTGCTCATGGCGTAGGGGCTCTGGCTGGTAATAGGCATATTCTAAAATACTTCGCCCTCCTTAGCCCTGCCTGGCCCAGCGCTGGCAGCTTTCGAGGCTGCGCTCGCCGTTCGGGCCCCAGGCATCGGGCTTGAGCTGCTTGCCCAGCAGATCGAACTGGGCCAGCAGCGTGGCTTTATCTTTGGCTAAACAGGCCATGTGGGCGTAGCGGTTGCGGCGGCCGGTGCTGGGGTAGCGTGAGAGCATATCTTCATAGCTTTGCTTCATGGTCGGCCAGTCGACGTGGCTGTCTTCGAACAGGGCGTGGCCGTAGTCGTCATCCGCCGCTGCCGAGTACAGGCGCGAATACATGCCGCTGCCGAATTGCGCCTTGGTCTGCTCGGTGGCCTTGCGGATGAAGCGGTCCAGCCGCTTGTTGTCGCCGCCCCACTTGGGCAGCAGGCCGGTCAGGGCGGTGAAGTACAGGCTGGTATCGTCCGGATTGCGCTTCAGGCCGTCGTTGAGGATGTCCCAGATTTGCTGGTCGTCCCAGTTCATGGTCTTGGCGATGTTGAGCAGGACCGCGTGGCCGTAGCTGTCGGTCAGCGCGACATCGGCGTGTTCCAGCAGGTACTGGGCGGCGCGGTGCTGGTAGTTTTCGAAATCCTTCCATGCCTCCGGCGGCACATCCTTGACGAAGCCGGTGCCGCGATAGGCCCAGCCGTGCGCTACCAGCACCTGGGCGTACAGGATATGGGCCAGCGCCGATTGTGGATGCTCTTTGGCCCACTGCAGCGTCAGCTTTTCCAGCTCCTGCAAGTAGGCCTCGTTGCTGCTGTTGTCGACCACCCGGTTCACGCCGATGCGGAACCATTCCAGATCCAGTACGCCCTCGCTGTTGACGTGGCCGGGCTGGCGCAGCGCGGCGTTTTGCTGCTCCAGCGCGGCAAAGTCGCCCCACCAGAAGGCCTGGATGGCTTGCGTGGTGATGGGCGATTCTTCGGCGGCGCCAGCGCTCGCGGCGACGCATAGCAGCAGTGACGGCAAGAGTTTGCGGATCAGGGATGTCATGGCTGGGTGTCCTCCAGTTTCCATACCAGCTGGAATTTGGGCAGCTTGCTGTCCTGCGCGTACTTCAGCGTTGGCGCGTCGAACAGGGTTTCAAACGCCACTGGCCGCACGCCGCGGATGCCCGGCACGGTGATCTTGCGCTCCACCACACTCGCTTGCTGCAGCTTGACTTGCCCGACGGTGGCGCCCTCAGCATGGAAGCGGGTGGCGATGGGCGGGTAGGGCGGCTTGCCGTTGGCGGCCGCCGGTTCGAACATGCCGGCAAAGCGCATATCGACGCTGATCAGAGTGCCATAGCGGAAAGCATTCAGGGCGGCCGCCGGCGCCACGCCCTGTTGCAGACTGCGCTTGAGCCACCATTGCTGCAACAGGCATTGGTCTTCGGGTGCGAAGGTGGCGTAGTTTTTCTTATCGACCAGCAGCTGCATGGCCAACATCGGCGGCAGGGCTGGCCGGTCTTTGGCATTCGAGTTGAGCAGGGCCTGCGCGGCGTCCTGCGGCAGCGGCTCGGGCCACGCGGCCGGTGCCGGACGAGGCTTGCCCCAGTGCGCCAGCAGTTCGCGTTCGGCCGCCAGCATCGCTGGCCGCTGGGCCGCCGGCAGTTGCTGGATGCGGGCGATGCGGCTGGCGTAGTCGGTGAAACGGGGATCGCTGTGCAGCTTGCACGCTTGCGGTGCGCTGGCTATCACGGCCAGCGTGGTTTGCTCGTAGGCGGTGTCGCCCGGCTCCAGCTGCCATAGCGCCAGTTCGTTCAGCACCCGCGCCCATGTCGCGAACAGCGGATACCACTGCTCGTTTTGCTTGCCGCTGGCGATTTGCTGCTGGCGTTCTTCCGCCAGCCAGGCCGGCAGCAGGGCGTTGATGCGTTCGAGGTGGGCGGCGCTGAGGGCGGTCGCGCTGGCGCGCAGTTCGGCATCCAGCGGCAATTCCGGCGACAGCTCAAAGGAGCGCGCCAGGTTGCCGCGCAGATTACGCAACATGTCTTGGTCTTGCTGGTCCGGCACGGCGGCGACGGCGGTGGCGCAACAGAGGAGGAGCGGCAAGCACAGGCGCATGGCAAACCTTTCTTGGACGAATGTTGTCAAATTTGATATTAGCATTGATTGTGCCGCTGTCCGTTAAAATGGCGGGATGAACAGCCTTCCTTCTTCCCAGTTTGACGACGTCGACTTCGAGCGGCGTTTCGGCGGCATTGCCCGCCTGTACGGCGCGCACGCGCTGGAACGTTTCCGCACCGCCCACGTTTGCGTGGTCGGTGTGGGCGGCGTTGGTTCGTGGATAGTCGAGGCGCTGGCGCGCAGCGCCATCGGCCAGCTCACGCTGATCGACCTCGATAACGTGGCCGAGTCGAATATCAACCGCCAGATCCAGGCCCTGAGCAGCACCGTCGGCATGGCCAAGATTACGGCATTAGCTGAGCGCATCGCCCAGATCAACCCATTCTGCAAGGTCAACCAGATCGAGGAGTTTGTCGAGCCGGACAACCTCGAACAGATGATGGGCGCTGGCCAGTACGATTACCTGATCGACGCCACCGACTCCGTCAAAGCCAAGGCCGCCATGCTGGCCTGGGCCCGCCGTCACGATATGCCGGTGATCACCATCGGCAGCGCCGGCGGCAAGACCGACGCCGCACAAATCTCGGTGCGCGACCTGGCCAGGACCGAGCAGGAACCGCTGCTGAAAAAAGTGCGCAAGATCATGCGCGCCCAGTACGGTTTCCCGCGCGGCGAGAAGACCAAGTTCCACATCGACGCCGTGTTCTCGATGGAGCCGCTGAAATTCCCGGAAACCGGCGAGGTCTGCACGGTCGATGGCGACGACCGCAATGGCGGCGTCACCGGCCTCAATTGCGCCGGCTTCGGCTCGGCGATGGTGGTTACCGCCACCTTCGGCATGGTGGCCGCCGGCCACGCGCTGCGCCGCTTGGCCGATGATGCACTGCCAACTACGTCCCCAGAGGCCGTCTAGTTTGTTATCATTCCGAGTTGTCTACAGAACTCATCGAAAGAATCCACATGAAGCGTAGTGCCGTTTTCGTTGCAATCTTGCTGGCTGCGGCCTTCGCCCAAGCACAGCAATTGGCCCAGCCTGCTGCCGCGCCAGCTGCCCCTGCTGCGCCGGTCGTGGTTGGCTCGGCCACGCCGGGCCCGGCTGCCGAGCAGCTGATCATCACCGATACCGTGGTCGGCACCGGCAAGGAAGCCACCACCGGCGCCACCGTCTACATGCACTACTCGGGCTGGCTGTACCGTCCGCTGGCCAAGCAGATGCACGGCAAGCTGTTCGATACCTCGATCCCGCGCGGTGAGCCGCTCGACTTCGTGCTGGGCGCCGGCCGCGTGATCAAGGGCTGGGACCAGGGCATCAAGGGCATGAAGGTGGGCGGCAAGCGTACCCTGATCATTCCGTCCGACCTGGCCTACGGTTCGCGTCCGAGTCCCGGCAGCAACATCCCGCCGAATTCGGCCTTGATCTTCGACGTAGAACTGGTGGACGTCAAATAAAAGCGTAGACTGGAACCTCCGTCCCGAACTCGGAGGTTCTTCATGAAGATTGCCAACGACGTCACCGCACTGGTCGGCCACACCCCCCTGGTGCGGCTGAACCGCCTGAACAAGGGCAGCACTGCCCAAATCCTCGCCAAGCTCGAATACTGCAATCCGGCCCACAGCGTGAAAGACCGCATCGGGCTGTCCATGATTGAAGCTGCCGAAGCGGGCGGCCAGATCCGGCCCGACACCATCATCCTTGAACCGACCAGCGGCAACACCGGCATCGCACTGGCCATGGTGTGTGCGGCGCGCGGCTATCGCTGCACCCTGGTCATGCCGGACACTATGAGCCGCGAACGGCGCATGCTGCTGCGTGCCTACGGCGCCGAGCTGGTGCTCACGCCGGGCAGCGAGGGCATGATGGGCGCGATCCGTCGCGCCGACGAGCTGGCCGCGTCCGATCCACGCTACCTGATGCCGCAGCAGTTCAATAATCCGGCCAACCCGGACGTGCACCGTCGCACCACGGCGGAAGAAATTTGGAACGATACGGATGGCCGCGTCGACATTCTGGTGGCCGGCATCGGCACCGGCGGCACCATCACTGGCGTGGGCGAAGCGATCAAGGCGCGCAAGCCAGAGTTCCGCTGCGTGGCGGTGGAACCAGAAGCGTCACCGATTTTGTCCAAGGGCACCAAGGGCCCGCACCCGATCCAGGGCATAGGCGCTGGCTTCGTGCCGGGCGTGCTCAACACCAAGATCTACGACGAGATTGTCTGCGTGTCGAACGACGATGCGTTTGACACGGCACGCCGGGCGGCGCGCGAGGAAGGACTGCTGGTGGGGATCTCCTCCGGCGCCGCGCTGTGGGCAGCGCTGCAAGTGGCGCTGCGGCCGGAGAATGCGAACAAGATTATCGTCACGATCATCCCGTCGTTTGGCGAGCGGTACCTGAGTACCGCCCTGTATGCCAATCTGGCGGATTAGTGTGCGTGGGCGTGAGCGCTGACGGGTTCGGCTGCCGGCGTTTTTAAACAGCACTCCTGCTCGCTGGCGCCGAGGCGGATTTGCAGGGTGCTGTGCTGGATCGAGAATTCCTCGCGCAGTTCCTTGCTGATGGCGTCGATCGCCGCGTCGCCTGGATAGCCGGACGGCGTCACCAGCTGTGCGGTCAGCGCATTCTCGGTAGTGCTCATGGCCCAGATGTGCAGGTCGCACACCTCGCTCACACCCGGCTGCTTGCGCAGGAATTGCTCGATCTTGCTACGGTCCACATTGTCCGGCACGGCGGCCAGCATCATGCGCAGCGACTGCTTGAGCAGCGACCAGGTACTGATCACAATAAACGCCACGATGATCATACTGACCAGCGGGTCCAGCCAGTTCCAGCCGCTGTAGCGCACGATCACACCGGCGACCAGCACGCCCAGCGAGATGGCGGCATCGGCCGCCATGTGCAGGTAGGCGCCGCGGATGTTGATGTCGTCCTTGCTGCCGGACATGAACAGCCAGGCCGAGAAGCCGTTAATCAGGATGCCGACACCAGCCACCACCGACACCGTCAGGCCGGCCACCGGCTCCGGATGTGTCAGCTGCTGCACGGCTTCCCAAGCGATACCGCCGCAGGCCGCCATCAGCAGCATGGCGTTGAACAGCGCGGCCAGCATCGAAGTGCTGCGCAGGCCGTAGGTGTACTGGTTATTTGGGGCACGTTTGGCGAGGATGGCCGCGCCCCAGGCCAGCATCAGGCCCAGCACGTCGGACAGGTTGTGGCCGGCATCGGCCATCAGCGCGGTGGAGTTGGCCAGGAAGCCGTAGAAAAATTCGATCGCCACGAACACCGTGTTGAGCACGATGGCGATGGCAAACGCGCGGCCCATAGTGTTCGGGTCGCCGTGGTGATGATGGTGGCCGTGGGCATGGCTGTGGCCATGATCGTGGCCATGGTGGTGGTCATGATCGTGATCGTGATCATGGTGGTGATGGTCGTGGTGCTTGCTCATGCTTCGGTCCCGGTGGAAGGTTCGGCGATATGTTCCAGCATATCGTTGAGTACGCCGCTGATATGGGCATCGGCGGCGGAGTAGAAAACTTGCTTGCCCTGGCGTTCGGATTTGACGATGCGGGCGGCGCGCAGCAGGCGCAGGTGGTGGCTGACCAGCGAGCCGCTCAGTTCCAGTGTAGCGGCGATCTCGGAGACGGCAATCGGCGCCGGCATACAGGCCAGCACGATGCGCAGGCGCGTCGGATCACCGAGCAGGTGGAATAAGTCAGCCAATTGGGCGATCTGGGGATCGCAGGTGGAGTAGTCGTGCTGGCAGCTCATGATTGCTAACAAATGAATAGGTGTTCATATGTTAGCACAAACTGCCGGGGCAGTCGTTATTCGGCCTTGGTGCTCTTGGCGAGGTCGTCGCGCAAGCCTTGCAGGTTGCCGTCGATGCTTTCGTAGGCACCTATCATCTGGCGCAGCGTGCGGTACAGGGCCTTGGTGTCGGTTTGGCCCATTTGCAGATTGCTGATGGTGTCCTGCATTTGCGGGCCATTGAGGAAATTGTTGGTGCCGCTGAGACTGATCGCCTGCATGTCGCGCATGCCGGCGTACACGCTGGAATAGCGTTCCAGTTGTTCGCGCGGCATCCAGCTGACGGCCTGGCTGGCCACCGCTACTTCCCATGCCTCGCGCCGCAAGGAGGGCACGTGCACGGCCAGGCTGAGGCGGTCCTTCAGGTTCAGCTGCTTGATCAGCGCCGGCTCATCGGTCTTGTCATGGATGCCGGCCAGCAGTTCGGTGCGCAGCGATTCCAGCTTGGCTACCTGCGCATTATTGTGGGTCAGCGTGGTATCGAGCTCCTTGATGTTGACCTGGATCTCGGCGTCGATCTTGCTCGCCGCCTCGTGGGCCTGGTGGCTGTGATGCAGCGTCTGCACGGTATGCTCCAGCGCCAGCGCCGTGATGATACTGACTACGATCATCAGGTACTCGCTGCCGAATTCCTTGAAGGTCTTTGCTTTAGGGACTTCAAAGTGCATAACGTTCCTTATTTTTGCAGTGCCGCTTCCAGTTCTGCGCGGGTTTTCGGATCGAGCTTCTGGATCGCTTGTTCCAGTTTCTCAGCTTTTTGCAGGGCTAGAGTTTGCTCCGGTGTCAGGCCATTGTTATGGAAGGCGGCCTGGCCGCCTAGCACGATCAGGGCGGTGGCGAGGGCGATGCCGGCGGCGGCGCCTAGCAGGCGCAGTTCGCGCGGAGTGATCGCAGCGGTCTGGGTCGCGATCGGTCGCACCATGCCGGCGGACGGCGTCGGCACGTAGCCGGGCGGGTGCTCCGCCGCAGCGTGGCCGTGGCCATGGTGCTGGGCCTGCTGCAGCAAGTTGGCGGAAGCAGCGTCGATGCGCGCGATGTGGCGTTCCACCGCTTCTTCCAGCACCGCCTCGTTCAGCGCCACCAGCGCGAACACCGGGTCGTCCACATCGATGCGGACGCCGGTCTTTTCAAATACGAGGGTGCGCAGCTTTTGCTGGTCCATGCCGGCTTACCACTGCACGTTGTCGAGTTGCTCGAACAGGTCGCGGAACACCACCTTGATGCGCTGCTTTTCCATCACGTTGAATTTGTCGCTCTCGCGCACTTCGGTGGCGGTCAGGCGCGCCGTGTTCATTTTCTTGATGTCGGCGCCGAAGGTGTCGGCATTGCGCGCCGACAGCACCACGCGGCCCACCACGCGCTGCGCGTTGTCGGCATAGGTTTGCGATTCGATGAATTGCTTGCCGGCCGCCGATTGCAGCAGGCCGAAGTGTTCGTTCTCCCACAGCACCAGCGGCACCGAGGTGGCCTTGGCGGTGGAGACAAAGCCCATGGCGGTGTCGTGCAGCGTATCGCCGCCGCCGACGATGGTGTGGATGTAGACCTTGCGGCCCGATTCCTGCAGCAGCGCAAAGCAGTCGTTCTCGATCAGGTAGCCCATCAGCGGCGAGAAGGTATTGGCGCCGTTGTCGATCACGCAGTTGCCTTCTTCTTCCAGCAGGTCGATCATCAGCGCGTCGAAGCGCTTGTTGTCGATGGTGCGGCTGTCGGTCATTACCGGCACATGCTTGACGTTCATCGCCTTGTAGCGCGAGAAGGTCGCATTCTCCTGGTCGGTATCGTAGCAGCGCAGCGGCTGCTGGCCTTCGGCCAAGTCCTTGCCCGCGATCCATTGCGCAAGGATGGTCGAGACCAGCGTCTTGCCGATGCCGCCTTTACCCTGGAGAATAAAATGTACCGTGTTTTGCATCAACTACTCCTGAATCGCTTGTGAATGCGTCGAGAGTAATTGTTTTGCCGCGCGAAGGCAACCGGCTGGCCTAATTAATGAAGCGCAGCAGGCCCTGCAGGGCGTGGATCACGGTTTGCTCGCGCACCGCGCGGCGGTCGCCGCTGAATACCAGCCGCTCGGTGTGGACGGTGTCGGCATTTGCCCAGCCAAAGCACACGGTGCCCACTGGCTTGCCCGGCACCGCGCCGGTGGGGCCGGCGATGCCGGTGGTCGAGACCGCGATGTGCGCATTGCTGGAGCCCAGCGCGCCGCTGGCCATGGCCGCCGCCACTTCTTCCGACACGCTGCCCATCTGCGCGATCAGCGAGGTGGACACGTCCAGCATTTCGGTCTTGGAGGCGTTGGAATAGGTGATGAAGCCGCAATCGAACCAGGCGGTCGAGCCGGCGATTTCGGTGATGGCCTGGGCCACGCCGCCGCCGGTGCACGACTCGGCGGTGGCCAGGATCAAGCCCTTGTCCTGTAGTGCTTTGCCGACCTGCGCGGCGAGGTCGAGGATGGTGTCGCTGTTACTCATGGCTACTCCTTCGCTAGTTCCGGGGCTTTGCAGCCACTGTACCATGCACTTCATAATCGATGCCAGTGGTGCACGGAAATTTGTTATAGTGGCAACCGTGCGCCACTTCCGGTGCAGGCTGCTAAAGTAACTGATGAGCTAGTTCCCTCGGAGGCGAAATGATCAGTCAGACCGACATCCATCACGCCCGCATCCTGATCGTCGACGATCAGCCGGTTAATGTCGAATTATTGGAGTACTTGCTCAACTCGACCGGCTACAAGGCCGTCAGCTCTACCACCGACCCGCGCGTGGTCGCTGGCTGGCACGCCAAGCACCGCTACGACCTCATCATCCTCGACCTGCAAATGCCCGGCATGAGCGGCTTCGACGTGATGGATGCACTCAAACAGCATGAGCCGGATGGCTGGCTGCCGGTGCTGGTCGTCACCGCCCAGCCCGACCATAAACTGCGTGCTTTCGAGGCCGGCGCGCGCGATTTCATCAGCAAGCCTTTCGATCCGATAGAGACGTTGACGCGCATCCGCAACATGCTGGAGATGCGGTTACTGCACAACCGCGAGCGCGATTACAACGCCCGCCTCGAACAAACCGTGCGCGAACGGACCGCCGAACTGCAGCGCTTCCGCAGCGCCATGGACGCCACCGCCGACGCCATCTTCCTGCTCGACATCGACAGCGCCGACCTGGTGGACGTCAACGATGGCGCCTGCCGCATGCTGGGCTATCCGCGCGGCGAGATGCTGGGCCACAGCGCCAGCCGGCTTGGCCTCGGCTCGCCGGACGCCTTGCGCAAGCAGGCCGAGCGGCTAGCGGCCTACGCTACCGCCGTCGGCCAGCCCCGCTCGCCGGAACTGGCCGAGCTGGAGCTGATGCGCAGCGACCTGATCTCGGTGCCGGTCGAGCTGTACTGGCAGTTGCTGCAACGTCCCGGCCAGCCGTCGGTGATGCTGGGCGTGGCGCGCGACATCAGCGAGCGGCGCCAGTCGGAAGAACTGCTACAGCGCATGGCCCACTATGACAGCCTGACCGGCCTGCCCAACCGCACCCTGTTCTTCAAGGCGCTGGGCGACACCATCGCGCTGGCGCAGGACAAGGCCTGGCGCATCGCCGTGCTGTTTGTCGGGCTGGACCGCTTCAAGGGCATCAACGATACGCTGGGCACATCGCGCGGCGACGATTTGCTGCGCCAGTTCAGCAACCGCCTGGTGCAATGCGTGCGCATCCGCGACACCGCCGGCCGCCTCGGCGGCGACGAATTCGCGCTGATCATCACCATGAGCCGCGACCAGCAGGACGCCGTCCACGCCGCTAACGAAGTGCGTGACGCGCTGCGCCAGCCCTTCGACCTGGATGGCCAGCAGGCCGTGCTCAGCGCCAGCATCGGCATCGCCATGTATCCCGACGACGCCACCGATCCGGAAACGCTGGTCAAGTACGCCGACACCGCCATGTCGCGCGCCAAGCAGGCCGGGCGCGACGGCTACCGCTTCTTCACCGCCGGCATGAATGTGCAAGTGCTGGCGCGCCTCGACATGGAGCTGGCGCTGCGCCGCGCCTTCGACAACCACGAGCTGCGCCTGCACTACCAGCCCAAGGTCAACCTGCACACCGGTGCGATTGCCGGCGTGGAGGCGCTGCTGCGCTGGCAGCGGCCCGGCTTTGGCCTGGTCTATCCGGCCGAGTTCGTGCCGGTGCTGGAAGAAACGGGACTGGTGGTGCGTGTGGGCGGCTGGATCATCGATGCCGCCTGCAAGCAGATCGCCGCGTGGCTGCACGATGGCACCGGTCCGGTGCGGGTGGCGGTCAACGTTGCCAGCCGCCAGTTCGTGGAAGGCGACCTTGAGCTGACGGTGCGCGACGCGCTGCGCCGCCACAATGTGCCGCCGGAATTGCTGGAACTGGAACTGACCGAAACTGCGCTGATGTCCCACGCCGAGCGCACCATCACCGTGCTGAAAAACCTGAAATCGCTGGGCATCAAGGTGGCGATTGACGACTTCGGCACCGGCTATTCCTCTCTGGCCTATTTACAGCGCTTCCCGATCGACAAGCTGAAAATCGACATCGCCTTCGTGCGCGAAATCACCACCAATCCCAACGATGCGGCGATTGCACTGGCCATTATCAGCATGGCGCACAGCCTCAAGCTGCAGGTGATTGCGGAAGGGGTGGAGACGCGCGCCCAGCTGGAGTATTTGCGCCGCAGCCGCTGCGATGAAATCCAGGGCTACTTCTTCAGCCGTCCGCTGCCGCCGGACGAGCTGGGCCGGTTGGTGCAATCGGAGCACAGCCTCCCGCCGGCGCCGGGCACGGCCAGCCAGCCGGCGCAGACTTTGCTGATTGTCGATGATGATGTGAATGTGCTGTCGTCGCTGCACCGCCTGTTCCTGCGCGACGGTTACCAGATCCTGACCGCCGCCTCGCCGACCGAAGCGTTCGAACTGCTGGCCCTGCATGCGGTGCAGGTGGTGGTGTGCGACCAGCGCATGCCGGTGATGAGCGGCACCGAGTTCCTCAGCAAGGTCAAGGAAATGTATCCCGAGACCATACGCATCATCCTGTCCGGCTACACGGGGCTGGAGGCGGTGCTGGATTCGATCAACCGCGGCGCCATCTACCGCTTCTACACCAAGCCGTGGGACGACACCCAGCTACGCGACAATATCCGGCTGGCCTTCCATCACTACTGGGTGATGCATGGCAGCGGCCAGCTGGTCGGGAAGCCGGGCGAAGATGTGACCGTGCTTCAGGAAGTGAAGTGATCGAAGCTGGACAGTTTGAGGTCCAGCGCTGCGCCTTGTGCATCCACTAAACGCAAGCCGCCTGCCGCATCGATCGTCCCGACGCGCGTTACCGCCGTCGCCACGCTGGCCGCCGCCGCGCTGATGGCCGCGCGCGATGAGGCTGGCGCTGTGAAGCACAGCTCGTAGTCATCGCCGCCTGCTGCCGTGTAGGCGCGGCGCAAGCCGGTTTCCTGCGTGACCAGCACATCGCCGGCTGGCAGCGCATCGACATCCAGCGTGGCGCCTACTTGCGACAGCTTGAGGATGTGGCCGAGATCGCCAATCAAACCGTCCGAAATATCGATCGCCGCGTGGGCGATGCCTTGCTCAGCCAGCAGCACGCCCAATGCCACGCGCGGCACCGGCGTGTGCATGCGCACGGCAGCGGTGCGTAGGGCGGCCTCATCCAGCGGGAACTCCTTGCGATAGCCGGCCAGTGCGAGGCGGGCGTCGCCCAGCGTGCCGGAAATCCAGATATCGTCGCCGGGCTTGGCGGCGCTGCGGCGCAGGGCCTGGCCCGGACGCAGTTCGCCAAATACAGTGATGCAGATGTTGAGCGGCCCCTTGGTGGTATCGCCGCCGATCAGCTCGATGTTGAAAGCGTCGGCCAGCGCAAACAAGCCTTGCGAAAAGCCTTGCAGCCAGTGGCGATTCGCCTCCGGCAGCGCCAGCGCCAGCGTGAAGCCGACCGGGCGCGCGCCCATGGCGGCCAGGTCGGACAGGTTGACGGCCAGCGCCTTGTGGCCCAGCCGCACCGGGTCTTCGCCGGCGAAGAAGTGGCGGCCTTCCACCAGCATGTCGGAGGAAATGGCGGTCTGCATGCCAGGCGTGGGCGCGATCAAGGCGCAATCGTCGCCGATACCGAGCGCAGCGCGCGCGGCATGGTGGGGACGCTGGAAGTATTCTTTGATGAGGTCGAATTCGGAAAGCATGGGCGGTATTGTACCGCCCCTATTCAATCTGCCTTTGCAGGCTTTCCATGCCGATGGCCGGCAGTGATTCGTCGGACAGGAATAGCCAGTCATGGTTGGCCAGCCGCACCGCCACGCCGTTGACGTGGAAACGGCTCAACAAATTCGGCGTGAAGAACAGCTGCGGCCCGGCTTCATACGAGGCGCCGGCCAGCACGATGTACAGTTTGCTGGCACCGGCTGCGATGGTGGCGGCTTCCAGCGTCAGCTGGTCCAGCTTGCCCTGGCCGGTGTGGATCAGCCCGCCCAGCGAGCGGGTGTAGACAAAGGCCAGTTGCTGGCCATTCTCTTGCCAGCGCAGCAGCTGCTGCCACGCCGCGCCCTGCGGCGAGGCGCCGGCTGGCTCTGGCAAACGCTTGGAAACAATCAAGGCAGACATAGGAGCTCCCGATGAATAGCGGATAGCATCAGCTTAGTCGAATTCTGCATTAGCACGCTTCGCATGGTGAAATATCCACAATTTCAATCAAATTTTATCAATCGATAGTTAAAGTTAATTGTCTCGGAAAATTGATTATGTTGCGCCTATCCGTCGTTCATTGTTGCAAAAATTCGGCTAACCCCCGCCATGTTCATAAAAAATGCTGATAAAGGTTAATACAGTTGGTGAAAATACCTACTTAATTGAAAGAATTGGTCTGATAAAATCATAGGCCTTCGATCGCACAATATGGGAAGGCAGTAAAGCACATGGATTCGTCACCTGAGAAAAAAGAAGCAATTCGTCAACAACTGCGCGTTGCAGCGCTGGAGTACCACGAGTTCCCAACCCCGGGCAAAATCAGCGTAACGCCGACCAAGCAACTGACCAACCAGCGCGACCTGGCGCTGGCCTATTCCCCAGGCGTGGCAGCGCCTTGCGAAGAAATCGTCATCGACCCGGCCAACGCCTATAAATATACGGCGCGCGGCAATCTGGTAGCGGTAATCACCAACGGCACCGCCGTGCTGGGCTTGGGCAATATCGGCCCGCTGGCCGCCAAGCCGGTGATGGAAGGCAAGGGCGTACTGTTCAAGAAATTCGCCGGCATCGATGTGTTCGACATCGAAATCAACGAGCAGGATCCAGACAAGCTGGTGGACATCATCGCGTCGCTGGAACCGACTTTCGGCGGCGTGAATCTGGAAGACATCAAAGCGCCGGAATGCTTCACCATTGAGCGCAAGCTGCGCGAGCGCATGAAGATTCCAGTCTTCCATGACGATCAGCACGGCACTGCGATTATCGTCGGTGCAGCCATCCTGAACGGCATCTCGCTGGTCGGCAAAGACATCAAAAAATGTAAGCTGGTGGTCTCGGGCGCGGGTGCTGCAGCGCTGGCCTGCCTGGACCTGATCGTCGACCTCGGCTTCCCGCTGGAAAACATCTACGTAACCGACCTGGCCGGCGTGGTCTACAAAGGCCGTACCGAGCTGATGGACCCGGACAAGGAACGCTTCGCCCGCGAAACCGACGCCCGCACCCTGGCCGAAGTCATTCCCGATGCAGACATCTTCCTCGGCGTCTCCGCTGGTGGCGTGCTGAAACAAGACATGGTCAAGGCCATGGCGCCGAACCCGCTGATCCTGGCGCTGGCCAACCCGAATCCGGAAATCCTGCCGGAAGAGGTCAAAGCCGTGCGCGGCGACGCCGTCATGTGCACTGGCCGCTCGGACTACCCGAACCAGGTCAACAACGTGCTGTGCTTCCCGTACATCTTCCGCGGCGCGCTCGATTGCGGCGCGACGACGATTACCCGCGAAATGGAAATCGCCGTGGTGCACGCGATTGCCGAGCTGGCGCATGCCGAGCAGTCGGATATCGTGGCCACCACCTACGGCTTCACCAATCTGTCGTTTGGTCCGGACTACCTGATCCCGATGCCGTTCGATCCGCGCCTGCTGACCAAGATCGCTCCGGCCGTGGCCAAGGCGGCGGAAGATTCCGGCGTTGCCACCCGTCCGATCAAGGACCTGGTCGCCTACGAAGAAAGCCTGCAGCAGTTCGTCTACCGTTCGGGCACCTTCATGAAGCCGCTGTTCCAGGTCGCTAAGAAAGCGCCGCTGGACGTCAAGCGCATCGTCTACGCCGAGGGCGAAGAAGAGCGCGTGCTGCGCGCCGTGCAAGTGGTGTGCGACGAGAAGCTGGCGCGTCCTATCCTGGTGGGCCGTCCGGCGGTGCTGGAATCGCGCATCACCAAATTCGGCCTGCGCCTGAAGCAGGGCGTGGACTTCGACGTCATCAATCCTGACCACGACGAGCGCTATCGCGACTACTGGCAGGATTACTATGAGCTGACCGCACGCAAGGGCGTCACGCAAGAGTACGCCAAGCTGGAAATGCGTCGCCGTCATACCCTGATCGGCGCCATGATGATCAAGAAGGGCGACGCTGACGGCATGATCTGCGGCACCTTCGGCACCACCCAGCTGCACCTGCACTACATCGACCAGGTGCTGGGCCGCCGCGAAGGCGCTTGCGTGTACGCCGCCATGAACGTGCTGGTGCTGCCGCAGCGCCAGCTGGTGATGGTCGACACCCACGTCAACGAAAACCCGGACGCCAACGAACTGGCCGCGATCACCGTGATGGCTGCGGATGAAATGCGCCGCTTCGGCCTGTCGCCGCGCGCCGCGCTGCTCTCGCATTCGAACTTCGGTTCGTCCGACAACGCTTCGGCCCGCAAAATGCGCGCTGCGCTGGAGTTGGTCAAGCAGCGCGATCCGTCGCTGGAAGTGGACGGCGAAATGCACGGCGACACCGCCCTGGATTCGAAACTGCGCAACCAGATCATGCCAGGCTCGACCCTGACCGGCGACGCCAACCTGCTGGTGATGCCGAACATCGAATCGGCCAACATCGCCTACAACCTGGTGAAGACGGCGGCCGGCAACGGCATCGCGGTGGGTCCTATCCTGCTGGGTTGCGCCAAGCCGGTGCACATTTTGACGCCATCGGCCACCGTGCGCCGCATCGTCAACATGACCGCCCTGTGCGTAGTGGACGCGGTCGCCCAGCGCAAGGCTTAAACTAGTTTCACCTTCGGGGTCAGCTCTGTCAAACGGACAAAATGTCCATTTGACAGAGCTGACCCCGAATTTATTTCTCCTGTAACAATGTGTAAGTGATGTAAATCGCGGGTTTTCGTTAGAAATGCGCTTGTAGCGCTCTGTTACAATGTTGGGTTACTAAGATAAGCTATGTGTAATTCACCATGCAGAAAACAAAAAAAGCGCTGGTTACCGGCATCACCGGCCAAGATGGCGCATACCTGGCGCAGCTGCTGCTGGAAAAAGGCTATGAAGTTACTGGCACTTACCGCCGCACCAGCTCGGTCAATTTCTGGCGCATCGAGGAATTGGGCATCCAGTCGCATCCGAACCTGCATCTGGTCGAGTACGACCTGACCGATCTCGGTTCCAGCATCCGCCTGCTGCAAAACGCCCAGCCGGACGAGGTGTATAACCTGGCCGCGCAGAGTTTTGTTGGCGTGTCCTTCGAGCAGCCGGTTACCACCGCCGAGATCACCGGCATCGGCCCGGTGAACCTGCTGGAAGCCATCCGCATCGTGAATCCGCAAATCCGCTTCTATCAAGCGTCGACCTCCGAGATGTTCGGCAAGGTGCAAGCCGTGCCGCAAAAGGAAGATACGCCGTTCTACCCGCGCAGCCCCTACGGTGTGGCCAAGCTGTACGCCCACTGGATGACGGTCAACTACCGCGAGTCCTACGGCATCTTCGGCTGCTCGGGCATTCTGTTCAACCACGAGTCGCCACTGCGCGGCCGTGAATTCGTCACCCGCAAGATCACCGACTCGGTCGCCAAGATCCACCTCGGCCAGCTGGACGTGCTGGAACTGGGCAACCTCGACGCTAAGCGCGACTGGGGCTATGCCAAGGAATACGTGGAAGGCATGTGGCGCATCCTGCAAGCCGATGAACCGGACACCTACGTGCTGGCCACCAACCGTACCGAAACCGTGCGCGATTTTGTCTCGATGGCGTTCAAGGCGGTCGACGTGGCGCTGGCGTGGAGCGGCGAGGCCGACCACGAAATCGGCACCTGCAAGAAAACCGGCAAAGTGTTGGTGCGCGTGAATCCTAAGTTCTACCGCCCGGCGGAAGTCGAGCTGCTGATCGGCGATCCGGCCAAGGCCACCAAGGAATTGGGCTGGAAACCTTCGACCACGCTGGAACAGCTGTGCCAGATGATGGTGGAGGCCGACCTGCGCCGCAATAAAGCCGGCTTCTCTTTCTAAGGAGTCTGTATGGCCGCTGAAGGCGCGGGCAAACGTGCCCTGATTACCGGTTTGTCCGGCTTCACCGGCCATTACGTGGCGCAGGAATTGCGCGCCGCCGGCTACGAAGTATTCGGTACCATCACGCCCGGCCACGCGCCCGGTGCGAATGAATATGCGGTTGACCTCAACGACCGCGCCGGCCTGGCCGCCATGGTGCAGGAAGTACAGCCGGACGTGGTGGCCCACCTGGCCGCCATCGCCTTCGTCGCGCATGGCGACACTGAACAAATCTACCGCGTCAACGTGGTCGGCACGCGCAACTTGCTGGAAGCGCTGGCCGCATCGGCCAAGAAACCGTCGGCCGTGCTGCTGGCCTCCAGCGCCAATATCTACGGTAACACCGACGTCGGCGTGATCCACGAGGAGGTGCCGGCCGCACCAGCCAACGATTACGCCGTCAGCAAGCTGTCGATGGAGTACATGGCGCGCCTGTGGCAGGACAAGCTGCCGCTGATTATGGTCCGCCCATTCAACTACACCGGCGTGGGCCAGCACGAGAATTTCCTGCTACCGAAAATCGTCTCCCACTTCCGCCGCAAAGCTGCTGACATTGAGCTGGGCAACCTGCACGTGTGGCGCGATTTTTCCGATGTGCGCATGGTGGCCTCCAGTTATCGCAAGCTGCTCGCAGCGCCTGCTGCGGTGGGCGGCGTTTTCAATATCTGTTCCGGCCACGCCTACTCACTGGGCGAGGCGCTGGGCATGATGGCCGATATCGCCGGCTACAAAATCAATGTGCACGTAAATCCCGCCTTCGTGCGCGCCAATGAAGTGGTGCGGCTGGTGGGTGATCATCGCCGCCTGGCCGCCGTCACCGGCCCTGTGGCCATTGTGCCGCTGGCCGACACGCTGCGCTGGATGTATTCGGCATGAGCGCGCAACCGACACTGCGCGCCGGTCTCTCGGTCACCACGGCCGAACCGGTGCTGACCAACGGCCGTCTTGATGGTTTGGGCGTGTACAGCAGCGCGCTGCTGGCGCACCTGCCGCAGGCCGGGGTGGAAGTGCTGCCGTTGTCGTTCGCGCCGCATGGCGATGCGCGCAAGCTGAAACTGGGCCGCGCGCTGCCGCTCTCCTTCCCGCTGGCGACGCTCGGTGATTTGATCCTGCCGTCGGCAGTCCATCTCAGCACGCAGGCCGCGCTGGGCAAGGGCGCCGCGCCGCTGGACATCTTCCACGCCACCGACTACCGCATCGTGCGCATGGACTGCCCGGTGGTGGCGACGCTGCATGACGCGCTGCCGATTTCGCATCCGGAATGGGCCAGCCCGAAACTGCGCAAGTTGAAGAACTGGCTGCAGGCCAAGGCCGCGCGCAAGGCGCAGCATGTGATCACCGGTTCGCACTACTCGATCCGCGAACTGGTGGAGCATTTCGGCGTTGATGAAAACAAGATCAGCGTGGTGCACCACGGCGTGGCGGCGCACTGGTTCGACGCGCCATCCACCGAAGAACGCGACATCACGCTGGCGCTGCATGGCCTGCGCGAAGGCTACTTCCTGTTCGTCGGCACGCTACAGCCGCGCAAGAACGTCGAGCGCCTGCTGGAAGCCTACCTGTCACTGCCGCCGGTGCTGCGCTCCGCGCGCCAGCTGGTGATCGTCGGCCAGCCGGGTTGGCGCAGCGAGGAACTGGTGGCGCGCATCAAGGCCGCGCAGCAGCGCGGCGAGAACGTGGTCTGGCTGGACCAGCTGACCGACAACCGCCACCTGCGCCACCTGTACGCCGGCGCCGGTGCGTTTATCTTCCCATCGCTGCACGAGGGCTTCGGCCTGCCGCTGGTGGAGGCGTTTGCCGCTGGCGTGCCGGTCGCCTGCTCCAACACCACCTCGCTGCCGGAAGTGGCCAACGGCGCGGCGCTCGAATTCGATCCGCTGTCGGTGGCCGACATCACCGCCGCCATGACCACGCTAGCGCGCGACGACACAGTGCGTGCGCGCTGCATCGCCGCCGGCCAGCGTCGCGCGCTGGAACTGACTTGGGATGAAGCGGCACGCCGCACCGTCGCCGTTTATCACGAAGTACTGAAAAAGTAAGCATCATGCGCGTCCTTCATTTTTACAAAACTTATTACCCCGATACCTGGGGCGGCATCGAGCAGGTGATCCGCCAGCTGTGCGTCGGCACGGGACGTCTGGGCGTGACCAATGAAGTGCTGACGCTGAGCCGCAGCGGTCCGTCCGAAATCGAATTCGAAGGCCACACCGTGCACCGCGTGCCGCTGGATTTCGAAATCGCCTCGACCGGTTTTTCGTTTGCCGCCATCCGTAAGCTGGCGCGCCTGGCGCGCAAGGCGGACGTGATCCACTATCACTTCCCATGGCCGTTCATGGACCTCGCGCACTTCATGGCGCGCATCGACAAGCCGAGTGTGGTGACCTACCACTCGGACATCGTGCGCCAGAAAAACCTGCTGCGCGTGTATAGCCCGCTCAAGCGCCGCTTCCTGCGCAGCGTCGATACGGTGGTGGCGACGTCGCCCAACTACCTGGCCTCGTCGCCGGTGCTGAAGCGCTTTGCGCACAAAACCCGCACCATCACCTACGGCCTCGATAAGTCGATCTATCCGGTCGCTTCCGAAGCGCTGAAGGCCAAGTGGCGCACGCAGTTTGGTGAGCGCTTCTTCCTGTTCGTCGGCGTGCTGCGCTACTACAAGGGCTTGCACATCCTGCTGGATGCGATGGTCAACTTGGATTATCCGGTGGTGATCGTCGGCGCTGGTCCGGAAGAGCAGGCGCTGAAGGAGCATGCGCAGCGTCTCGGCCTGACCCACGTGCACTTCATCGGCGCGGTGGAAGAAGACGACAAGGCCGCGCTGCTGGAGCTGAGCTACGCGATGGTATTCCCGTCGCATCTGCGCTCGGAAGCTTTCGGCATCTCGCTGCTGGAAGGCGCGATGTACGGCAAGCCGATGATTTCCAGCGAGATCGGCACCGGCACCACCTATATCAACATCGACAACGACACCGGCCTGGTGGTGCCGCCGGACGATCCTGCGGCGCTGGGCGCAGCCATGCGCACGCTGTGGGAGAACCAGGAACTGGCAGCACAGATGGGCCGCCGCGCCGAAGCGCGCTACTGGGAACTGTTCACCGCCGAGACCATGGCGCAGAACTACCATGCGCTGTACCGCGAGCTGGCAGCCAAGGCGCGGTAGAATATTCACTCACCACCCAACTCCGGAGACTCGCGTGCGCTGCCTGGTTATTGAAGACGAAGCCGAAACCTCCAACTACATCTGCAAAGGCCTGCGCGAGGCGGGCTACATCGTGACCGCCGCTACCACCGGCCCGGACGGACTCGATTACGCCAGCAGCGAGGACTGGGACATCATCATCCTCGACCGCATGCTGCCGGGCCGTATCGATGGCCTGTCCATCGTCGACAAGCTGCGCTCACTGGGCAAGCAGACGCCGGTCATCATCGTCAGTGCGCTCAGCACCATCGACGCCCGCGTCACCGGCTTGCGTGGCGGCGCCGACGACTATTTGCCGAAACCATTCGCCTTCTCGGAGCTGCTGGCGCGGGTGGAAGCGCTGTTGCGCCGCAGCGCCCCCGGCGCCGACAGCACGCAGCTGCAAGTGGCCGACCTGCGGCTCGACCTGCGCACGCTGCGCGTTACGCGCGGCAGCAAGGTGATTACGCTGCAGCCGCGCGAATACCGCCTGCTCGAATACCTGATGCGCAATGAGAACCAGGTAGTGACCCGCACCATGCTGCTGGAATCGGTGTGGGACTATCACTTCGACCCGCAGACCAATGTGATCGATGTGCAGATCAGCCGCCTGCGCGCCAAGGTCGATAAGGACTTCGCAGTGCAGCTGATTCATACCCTGCGCGGGGTCGGCTACCGCATGGGCGTGACGCCGCCGGACGAGCCGGGGCAATAGTTTGTTTAACTTGCGCACTTCGATCGCCGCCAAGCTGGTGCTGGGTTACGGCCTGCTGGGCATCGCTTCCATTGCGGCGGTGTCGCTGGTGTTCTACAGCGGCACCATCGGCGTGATCGACCAGAACATCGACGGCAAGATCATGGCGCAGACCGAGCGCCTGCTGGACAATGTCGGCAAGTACCGGCGCACCAAGTTGCAGGCCGAGGTGCGCCGCCAGCTGGGCGACGGCGTTGACAGCGACCGCGAAATTTTCCAGATCGTCGATGCCGACGGCACGCCGGCGGGCGGCAACCTTGGCTCATGGCCGGTGCTGGAAGACGCGCAGGAATTCGTGACCGCCACGGTGCTGCGCAATGGCCGCAGTGCGCCAGCGCGCCTGTACCTGCGCACCTTGAGCGACGGCGGTACGCTGATCGTCGGCCGCGACCTGAGCGAGGAAGAGGCGGTGCGCGAGGTGATCTGGCGCGCGCTGGCGGCCGGCGCCTGCGTGTCGCTGATGCTGACCATCGCCGGTGCGCTGCTGTTCCGCCGCAGTATCGCGGCGCGCCTCGGCGAGATCCGCCGCACGGCGGCGCAGATCGAGGAGGGCGATTTAAGCCGGCGCATCCCCGTCACCGGCAACGACGAATTCGCGCTGCTCAACAGCGACATCAACCGCATGCTGGACCGCATCGAGCTGCTGATGGAGGGCATACGCCACGTCTCCAACGCCATCGCCCATGACTTGCGCACGCCGCTGAGCCGCATTCGCGGACGGCTGGACGACGCGCTACGGCACGAGATGTCGGTACCCACGCTGTCCACCGCCGCCCACGACGCCATCGACGATATCGATGATTTGATCCGTTTATTCGAGCGCCTGCTGCAGATCGCGGAAGCGGAATCCGGCATGCGCGGCAGCCTGTTCGAACGGCTGGACCTCGGCCGGGTGGTGGCCGACATCGGCGAGATGTACGAAGCCATTGCAGAAGACAGCAACATCCAGCTGACGGTCGACGCGCCCGATTCGCTGTATGTGGACGGCGACCGCAACCTGCTGGCCAGCGCTGTTGCCAGCCTGCTGGATAACGCCATCAAATACGCCGGTCCCGGCGCCATCATCCATGTGCGCGCCGGCCTGCATCACGGCGAGGCTTCGATTGCGGTGCACGACAATGGTCCCGGCATTCCGGCGGGAGAGCACGACAAGGTCACGCAGCGTTTTTATCGGCTCGACAAGAGCCGTCATATGCCAGGCAATGGCCTGGGCCTGTCCATCGTCAGCGCCACCGCCACCTCGCACGGCGGCAGGCTGGTACTGGAGGACGCTGAGCCGGGACTGGTGGCGCGCATCGTGCTGCCGCTTGCTGGTTAAATAAGCCGGTTAACCAATTCGTAATGTGGCCGCAAGCTTGCGGTAAGTTGTCTGCTTATATGATGGTCGATTGTTCTCAGGTTCCGACATCATGCACGACTTAAGCGACATCGCCAGCTGGCTGCAGCACCATCCCATCTATCACGACTCCTCGGTGCACAGCACCTTGCCCGATCCGACTTTTGTCACCGAAGGCGAAACGGTGGTGTCGTTCAGCACCAATAACTACCTGGCGCTGGCCAACCATCCGCGTTTGGTGGCGGCGGCCAAGCAGGGTCTGGACCGCTATGGCGTAGGCAATTGCGAATCGCGTTTGCTGGGTGGCGACCTGGAAGTCTACCGCGAGCTGGAACGCCGCCTCGGCGCGCTGAAACACAAGACCGATGCAGTACTGTTCGTGACTGGCTATATGACCAACATCGGCGTGCTGTCGTCGATTGTGAAGGCAGCCACGTTGGCGCGCCTGCACGGCTTCCGCGCCAAGAAGCGCCACAAATATGCTTACTACTCGGACGAATACAATCACATTTCGATCCGCGAAGGTATCCAGATGTCGGGCGCGCTGCGCTACAACTACCGCCACTGCGATATGAATCACCTTGAGTCGCTGCTGCAAGCCGGCGCCGCTGACGGCACCACGCCGATCATCGTCAGCGACGGTGTATTCAGCATGGAAGGTACCATCGCACCGCTGCCGGAGCTGGTGGCGCTGGCCGAACGTTATGGCGCGCTGCTGTACATCGATGACGCCCATGCCACCGGCATCCTCGGCGCCAACGGCGGCGGCACCTCGGAGCACTTCAACTGCTACAGCAGCAATATCATGCAGATGGGGACCTTGAGCAAGGCGCTCGGTTCGATCGGTGGCTTTGTGGCCGTGGACAAGCCAGTAGCGGACGTGATCCGCCTGACCAGTTCCGCCTACGGCTTCACCTGCCCGCCGCCGCCGGACCAGGCAGCGGCGCTGCTGGCGGCACTGGATATTTTGGAAGAAGAACCGCAGCGCCGTCAGCGCCTGTGGGAAAACCAGCGCTATTTCATCGAGCGCATGGAGCCTCTGGGCTACACCATCATCTCGACCGCCACGCCGATTTTGCCGGTGCTGATCGGCGATGCCGAGACTTGCCAGCGTTACGCGATGGAGCTGCGTGCCGAGGGCGTGCACGTGGATTCGATCCAGTTCCCGGCAGCGCCGGTGGGACAGGCGCGCCTGCGCTTCATGATGAACGCCGGCCACACCAAGGCGCAGATCGACCACGCGGTAAGCGTGATGGCGCGCCTGGCGGGACGCAGCGAACGCATCGCAGCCTGATTAACGCTCGGCCCAGCGCTCCTTGATCTCAAGCAGCGCCGGCATCTGCTGGAAGAACAGATCCACCAGCCGGCCCTCGAAATGCAGGTCGCGCTGGGACTCCATGTGTTCAACGGCTTTCTCTACCGGCCACGCTTCCTTGTACGGCCGCGCCGAAGTCAGCGCGTCGAATACGTCGGCAATTGCCACGATGCGGCCGACCAGCGGAATCTCTTCACCTTGTAATCCATTCGGATAGCCGCTGCCATTCCATTTCTCATGGTGGGTGACGGCGACGTCGTAAGCCATCGCCAGCATGCCGCTCTGGTGCTTGCCGATGATGTCGCCGCCGATGGTGGCGTGCGACTGCATGATCTTCCATTCATCAGGATCCAGCGCGGCCGGCTTGCGCAGGATGCTGTCCGGGATGCCGATCTTGCCGACGTCGTGCATCGGTGCGGCGTGTAGCAGGTCTTCGGCTTCCGCCTCGGTCATGCCGACGGCGAGGCCCAGCACGCGTGCGTAGTGGCTCATGCGGATCACGTGCAGGCCGGTTTCGTTGTCCTTGTATTCGGCAGCGAGGCCGAGCCGCTGGACGATTTCCAGACGCGTCTTCTTCAATTCATCCACACCCACCAGCGACAGGTGGTTGCGCACGCGCGCACGCACGATCGGCGGGCTGACTGGCTTGGTGATGTAGTCCACCGCGCCGGCGTCAAAGCCCACTACTTCATCGTCGGTGTCGCTCAGGGCGGTGACAAAGATGACCGGGATGGCGGCGGTGACGGGATCGGCCTTCAGCAGCTTGCAGGTTTCGTAGCCGGTCATCCCCGGCATCATCACGTCCAGCAGAATGAGCTGCGGTTGTTCGGAGCGCGCCAGTTCCAGCGCGCGCGGGCCGTCCTTGGCGAACAGCAGGCGGTATTGATCTTGCAGGATGTGGCGCAGCAGCTGCAGGTTGCTGGCTTCGTCGTCGACGACCAGGATCTGCGGCTGGTTGGCTTGATGCGTGGTTCTCATGGGTACTCCGTGGTCAGGCTGGCCAGCAAGGCTTCCAGTGCGGCCTGCGCCTGTGGAAAATCAAAATCGTTCAAGGCATCCTGCACGGCGCTCAGTTGCTGCGCCAGTGCCGGCGGTGCGCCGGTGAGGGCGGCTGTCAATGCGGTGAGGGCAGCGTCGTTCAAAGCGCCGCGCTGCAAGAATGGTAGCAGGGCTGAGGATTTTTGGCGCGCTATGGATGGATCGAAGGCCGCTGCTGGCGGCGGTGCTTCCAGCCTTGCAGTGGAACCGCGTGGTGGGGCCAGTGCGTGGATGGCGCTCAGCGCCGCATCCAGCTGCGCCCCCAAAGTGCGCTGCGCCTGCGCCAGTTCCGTTTGCAGTGTGACGCCGTCGCGCTGCGGCGAGCCGCATAGCTTTTCGATCTGCGCTAATGTGGCGGCCAGTTGCTCCAGTCCGATGTTGGCGGCGACGCCGCGCACCTTGTGACTCCATGCCTGCGCGTCGGCCAGGCGCGCTTCGCTGACGTCGACCAGCAGCTTGGCCAGCGTGGCGGCGGCGGTGCTGTAGTCGGCCACGAAATGGTGCAGCGCCTGGTGGTAGGCCGTCTCTTCTCCGGCCCAGCGCTGCAGGCCCGCTTTCTGGTTCAGTACCCGGTGGCGCGGCGCTTCCGACGGCGGCGGTGCGGAAGGCACAGGCGCCAGCTTGAGCACTTTCGCAATTTCGTGCGACAGCGCGTGCCAGTCCACCGGCTTGGACGCAAAACCGTTCATGCCTGCCGTGGCGGCAGCCTCGCGGTGCGCCGCCAGCACGCTGGCCGTCATCGCTACAATCGGCAGCGGCGGCACGGCTGCATCGCCTTGCTGTTCGCGGGTGCGGATGGCGCGCGTGGCCGCAAGGCCGTCCATGTGCGGCATCTGCATATCCATCAGCACCACGTCATAGCGACGTGCGGACGACATTTGCACCGCTTGCGCGCCGTCGTGCGCCGTGTCCAAGGTGTGGCCGCGTTTGGCCAGCAGCAGCGCAAGCAGTTCAAGATTCTGCGGCACGTCGTCGGCGGCGAGGATGTGCAGCGGCGGCAGCGGATAGTCGCTACGCTCGCTGGCCTGCGACTGGTCATTGCGCGCCGGCTCCAGCGGTAGCAGCACGTGGAAGGTGGTGCCCACGCCTGGCGTGCTCTCGGCCCAGATCTTGCCGCCCATGAGCGCCACCAGCTGGCGGCTGATGGTGGTGCCAAGACCGGTGCCGCCGAAGCGGCGCGTCATCGAGGCGTCGGCCTGGGTGAACGGATCGAAGATGGCGTTGATACGCTCCGGCGCGATGCCAATGCCGGTGTCCTGCACGGCGAGGTGCAACTGGCCTTGCTGTTCTTCGGCGTGCAGCGAGACCTTGCCGGCCGCCGTGAACTTAATGGCGTTGTCCAGCAGGTTGCCGAGAATCTGGCGCATGCGTAGTTCGTCGCCGTGCAGCCAAGCCGGCAGCGCAGCGCCGTAAACGATGTCGATGGCCAGTCCCTTGCTGCGGGCGTTGCTGCCGAAGGTGGAGGCCAGTTCGTCGATCAGGTTAAGCAGGCTGTAATCGTCCAGCTCCAGTTCCACTGCGCCCTTATCCAGCTTGGCGGTGTCGAGGATTTCGTTCAACAAGCGTAGCAGCGAACGGCCTTCCTTGCGCACGGTGTCGAGGTGGCGGCGCTGGTCGGTATCGAGGTCAGTATCGAGCAACACGTCGGTGAAGCCGAGGATGGCGTTCATCGGCGTGCGGATTTCGTGGCTCATGTTGGCGACAAAGCTGGCACGTGCTGCTGCTGCCTGTTCCGCCGTTTCCTTGGCTTTGCGCAGCTGCAGCTCCATCTCGCGCCGTTCGCTGATGTCGAGGATCACGCCGTCGATCCAGCGGATTTCAGGGTGGGTTTCGTCCTGGGTGACGGCGCCGTGCTCCCACATGAAGCGCTTGCTGCCGTCGGCGTGCAGCAGGCAGTACTCCACCTGATACGCCACCAGCGCCTCGACGCTGCGCGAGATTTCCTCCGCCACGCGGGCGCGGTCTTCGTCGCAGATCAAAGAGCCCAGCGTGCGAGTGCGGTTGGCGCCGACGAAATCACTGGCCGGATAGCCAGCCAGGCGCCACACGTTCTCGCTGATGAACAGCGGCGGCGCATCGAAGGCCATGCTGCTACGGAAGGAGATGCCGGGGATGTTCCCGATCAGCGAACGGAATTGCTGTTCGCTGTCGCGCAGCGCCTGCATGATGGCGCGGCGTTCGCTGATGTCGGTAATGAACAGCACAAACAGGTCGCGTTCCGCCATGCGCGCGTGGCCCAGCGCGCGCCGGATCGGCACCTGGCTGCCGTCCTTGCGCAGGCCGAGAACTTCGCTGCCGCGGCCTACCACAGCGGCGTCGCCGGTTTGCAGGAAGCTAAGCAAACCGTCGCGTTCAGAGCGGTCGGTGTCGGCCATCAGCAAGCGGATATTGCGACCGACGATTTCGTCGCGCGTCCAGCCGAAGATGCGCTCCGCCGACAGATTGAATTCGTGGATCACGCCCGCGCGGTCCACCGTGACGACGCCGTCGACGGTGGTGGTCAGCAGGGCGCGCATCCAGGCCTGGCTCTCGGACTGCTGGCGGTACATTTCTCGGTAGCGCAGCAAGCCGTTGGCGGCCATCACGAAGATGGTGAAGGCCACGGTAATCAAGGTGATGGCCAGCGCCAGGAAAGTGAAATTCTGCTGCGGCGAGGAGTCCAGCGGCAGCGTGCCGACGAAGCGCGCTGCTGCCATGCCGGTGTAGTGCATGCCGGCGATGGCGCAGCCCATCACGCTGGCGCTGATGGCGCCGATCACCGCGCGCGGCAGGCGCAGGGTGCGCAGGCCGAAGCGGATCCACAGGGCCAGCGTCGCCAGCACCACTGCGACCACGATGGAGAGGCCGAACATATAAGGGTTGTAGCGCAGGTCCAGCGCCATCTGCATCGCCGCCATGCCGGTGTAGTGCATGGCGCCGATGCCTGCGCCGACCAATACGCCGCCGGTCACCAGCGAGGCCTTGCTCACGCGGCGGCGGCTGATGATGGTCAGCGCAACGTAGGAAGCGGCAAGGCTGGGCACCACCGATAGCAGTGTCAGGCCGTGGTCATAATCGACATCGATGCAGAGGTTAAAGGCCAGCATGCCGATGAAGTGCATCGACCATACGCCGCAGCCCAGCGCCAGGCTGCCGGTGGCCAGCATCATGGCGCGCAGGCTGCGTGTGCCGCCAAGGCGCGCTTGCCCGGCCACTTGTAATCCCATCCACGATGAAAATATGGCAACGAGTACAGAGAGAATAACCAGCGACGGCGAGTAGATGCCGTAGTGGAGCAGGGACGGGTCGTCCGGCGGTGAGAAGATTTCCATCATGGTGAGGGAAACCTTATCACAGAAAAATACCGCCCGGAGGCGGTATTGTCGTTTTTAAGACTTGGCGAAGGCCAGGAAGTCGGCGTGGAACTTGTCTTTGTGGGTGTCTGTCAGGCCGTGCGGCGCACCTGGGTAGGTAATCAGCTTGGCGCCTTTGACGATTTTGGCCGAGGCGATGCCGGCGGCTTTGATCGGCACGATCTGGTCGTCTTCACCGTGGATGACCAGGGTCGGTTTGTCGAACTTTTTCAGGTCATCGCGGAAGTCGGTTTCCGAGAAGGCCTTGATCGAGTCGTAGGTGTTTTTAAAGCCACCCTGCATGCCTTGTGCGTACCAGGCCTGGATGATGCCTTGCGATGGTTTCGCGCCCGGACGGTTGTAGTTAAAGAACGGGCCCGATGCGATGTCGAGGTACAGCTGGCCGCGGTCTTTCAGCGAGCCGGCGCGGATGCCATCGAACACTTCGATCGGCAAGCCATCCGGGTTGGTATCGGTCTTCAGCATCAGTGGTGGCACTGCCGAAATCAGGGCCAGTTTGGCGATGCGCTTGGTGCCGTGGCGGCCCACGTAGCGTGCTACTTCGCCGCCGCCGGTGGAGAAGCCGGCCAGGATGATGTTTTTCAGGTCCAGCGCTTCGATCAGCTGCGCCAGGTCGTCGGCGTAGTGGTCCATATCGTTGCCGTCCCAAGGCTGGCTTGAACGGCCGTGGCCACGGCGGTCGTGGGTGATGACGCGGAAGCCGTTATTCGCCAGGAAGAACGCAGCCGATTCCCAGCTGTCCGAGCTCAAAGGCCAGCCGTGGCTCAGGATCACTGGTTGGCCGGTGCGTGGGCCCCAGTCTTTGTAGTAGATCTCAACGCCGTCGCGGGTGGTGATGGTGGAGACGGTCTTGCTCACTTTGCCAGCTGGTGCTGCTACGGCTTCAGTGCTGACGGCTGCCAGTGCGGTAGCTGCGGCGGCGACGGCGCTGCCAACGATGGCGTTGCGGCGGGATTGGTTGGTTTGGTCAGTCATGGTGTTCTCCTTGGTTTAAGAAAGGTGCTGTTTAAAGAATGCGTCAGTGCGTGCGTTGGCCAGCGTGGCCGCAGCGAGGTCGTAATGGTTGCCGCCGGGCCGTACGAAGGCGTGGTTGCAACCAGGGTAGCTGTGTAGCTCAATCTTTGGATTGCCTTTGAAGGCGGCGGTAATCACGGCTTGCGCGTCCTTGCCGATGTACTCGTCCTCTTCGGCCAGGTGGTACAGCGTCGGCTTGCTGATGCTGCCCGCTTCGGCCGCGTATTTTTCGGTGCTGCCGCCGTAGTAGGACACAAAGGCGTCGGCGTCGGCGCGCGCTGCGGTCAGGTAGGTCATTAATCCACCGAGGCAGTAGCCGGTGACGCCGACCTTGCCCGTACTGCCTTTCAGCGTGCGAGCCGCTGCCACGGTGGCGGCGATGTCGCCCACGCCGCCGTCGAAGTTGTAGGCGCTGTACAGGGCGAAGCCACGTGCCCAGTCGCCCGGTTCGGCCTCCGACATATCGAGGCCGGGATCGGCGCGCCAGAACAGGTCCGGTGCGACGGCGATGTAGCCTTTGGCCGCGTAGTCATCGGCGATGCTGCGGATGCCGGCGTTGACGCCGAAGATCTCCTGCAGCACCACGATCATCGGTGCGCTGTCGGCATGGCCAGGACGCGCTACGTAGCAGTTAAAACTGCCGTCGGCGACCTTGATGGTGAGGCTTTCTGACATGGTGTCCTCCGTGTTTGAGTGAGATCATCTTAGGGAGGAAAACGCCGCTTGAGAACGGACATTCCTGCAAAGCCGAATTGCAATTTTGCATATCCCACGGTGCAGTAATGCATGCCTGCCTCCTAGGGGGGAGATAACTGACGTGTTGCATTAAAAATAAAACTGTCTGATACTTGCCCGGTTGATCCGCACGTCGCCGGATCTCACTATGGGAACACTGAAAACAATGGCTTTCCTGACCAAAAAGAAGCTTGCGCTGGCCGTCGGCCTGCTGGTGATTGTCGGCGGCGCGGGCGCGTACTATTCCAAAAGTAAGAGCCCCGTGGTGGAGGCGCCACGATTCCGCACTGCGGCTGTCGATACCGGCAATATCACGCAGTCGGTGACGGCGACAGGCACCATTAATCCGGTTGCCTTGATCAATATCGGCTCACAGGTGTCGGGCACGGTGAACCAGTTGAAAGCGGACTTCAACGACCATGTAACCAAGGGCCAGGTGCTGCTGACATTGGACCCGACCATCTTCAACGCGCAGATTCGCCAGGCCGAGGCGCAGCTGGCGTCGGCGCGCGCGTCGCTGCGGCTGGCGCAGGCCACGCACTCGCGCAATCAAACGCTGGTGACGCAGAGTTTTATCTCGCCGCTGGCGCTGGACCAGTCCAAGCGCGAGGTGGATGTGGCGCTGGCCAATATCCAGCTGGCGGACGCGCAGTTGGCGCGCGCGCAGGCGGATCTCAACAACTCGGTGATCCGCGCGCCGATTGATGGTGTGATCATCAAGCGTACGGTGGATCTGGGACAGACGGTGGCGGCGTCCTTCACCACGCCGCAGCTGTTCCAGATCGCGCGCGACCTGACCAAGATGCAGATCGATACCAGCGTCTCCGAGGCCGACGTGGGCTCGCTCAAGGAAGGGCAGGAGGCGCGCTTTGTGGTGGATGCCTATCCGGACAAGGAATTCAGCGCGCGCATGCGCCAGTTCCGCCTTGCCGCCAACGTGACGCAGAACGTGGTGACTTATAACGTGGTGCTGGATGTCGACAACAAGGACGAGCTGCTCAAGCCGGGCATGACGGCGCAGGTGCGGCTGCTGGTGGGGAATCGCCAGCAAGTGCTGCGCATTCCGACCGCCGCGCTGCGCTTCCGCTTGAGCGATGAGGAGATTGAGAAGCAGAAGAAGTTGGCTGCTGGATCTGCATCTGCATCTTCTTCGGCCTCCGCTTCAGCCAGCGCAAGCGTCGCTGCCGCCACTGGCCAGGACGACGATGCAGGCTTCCGCAGCAAGTCCGACCTCGCGCGTCTGTTCCGTATCTACACGCTGGATGCGCACAATCAGCCCAAGGCACTGGAAGTGAAAATCGGCCTGTCCAACTTCCGCTACACCGAGTTGGTGGGCGGCGATTTGAAGAAAGGTGACCAGGTCATTACGCGCTCCATCGTCAATGAGAAAGAGGGCGGCCTGTGAATCAGCGTGCAAATGAGCTCCTGATCGATATCCGCCACGTCACCAAGAGCTACTTCTCCGGGAGCGTGGAAACGCAGGTCTTGTTCGGCATCGACTTGGCCGTGCCGCGCGGCGACTTCCTGGCTGTGATGGGCCAATCAGGCTCCGGCAAATCGACGCTGATGAATATCTTCGGTTGCCTCGATCAAGCCACCGGCGGCAGCTACTTCCTCAACGGCGTCGATACGTTGACGCTGTCGCGCAATGAGCTGGCCAGCATCCGCAACCGCACCATCGGCTTCGTATTCCAGAGTTTTAACCTGATCAAGCGCATGAGCGTGGCGGAGAACGTGGCGCTGCCGCTGATCTACGCCGGCGTGTCGCGCGCCAAGGCGCACGCCAAGGCTTTGCTGGAACTGGAGCGCGTGGGCTTGAAGGAGATGGCCAAGCGCACGCCGAACCAGCTATCCGGCGGCCAGCAGCAGCGCGTGGCGATTGCGCGCGCGCTGGTGGGCGATCCACCGCTGATCCTGGCCGATGAACCGACCGGCAACCTCGATACGCAAACCAGCGAAGAGATCATGCGCTCGTTCCAGCAGCTGAACGAGGAGCGCGGCATCACCATCCTGCTGGTGACGCACGAACCGGATATTGCCGCCTACAGCAAGCGCCTGATGCGCCTCAAGGACGGCCGCGTGCTGTACGACGGCCCTTCCGCAGAAGGCCTGAAGCAGCTGGCTATGAACCATTAACGGTATAAACGATATATGAACTTTTTACAGATCGTAGTGGAGGCGTTTCGCTCGATGATGGCGAACCGCTTGCGCACGCTGCTGACCATGCTGGGCATCATTATCGGCATCACGTCGGTGGTGCTGCTGTTGGCGGTGGGCGACAGCATGAAGCGCTTCATCGCCAAGGAGCTGGAACAGCTGGGTACCAATATGCTGTTCATTTCACCGGGCGGTGACCGCGCGCAGCAGCAGCGCATGCGCAACGGCGCGCAGCCGACCATGACCATCCGCGATGCGATGGCGCTGGACCAATTGCCGTCGCTGGCCGGCGCCGCGCCAGTGCTGCAAGGTGGATTCAACCTCGCGGTAGGCAACGAGAACGCAACCAAGACCATCCACGGCGTGACGCCGTCCATGTTCAAGATTCGCGGCTGGAAAATCGACAAAGGTAGCGCCTTCAGCGACGCCGACGTGCGGGCCTCGGCGCGCATGGTGGTCATCGGCCGCAAGATCGCCGACCAGTTCTTTTACAAGCAGGACCCGCTGGGCCAGTTCATCCGCATCGAGAATATGTCGTTCCAGGTGGTGGGCGTGCTGTATGGCGAAGGCAAGCAGGTGGATGGCGGTGACCTGAGCGAGTACGTCATCGTGCCGATTACGGCGGCTGCCGCGGGCCTGGTGAAGATGGCCTTCCCCGGCAATGTACACTACGTGGTGGCGCAGGGTAAATCCGGCGGCAACCTGCAGGATGCGATCCAGGACATCAACGAAACGCTGCGCGACCGCCACCACATCAAGGTTGACCAGCCGGACGACTTCCGCATCGATAACCTGGCGTCGTTCGCGGAGACGGCGCAGAAGATCAGCGCCGGCATTGCGCTGCTGCTTGGTTTGATCGGCGCGATTTCGCTGGTGGTGGGCGGTATCGGCATCATGAACATCATGCTGGTGTCGGTGACCGAGCGCACGCGCGAAATCGGCATCCGCATGGCGATCGGCGCCAAGCCGCGCGACGTGCTGCTGCAGTTTTTGACGGAGGCGGTGGTGATCTGTTTAGTCGGCGGGATCTTCGGCATCATGCTTGCCAGCGGCGCGGCGGCGGGCATTACGGCGACCGGAAAATTCGATGTCATCATCACGCTGCGCGCGGTGATCGTGGCATGCGGATTCTCAAGCCTGGTGGGCGTGTTCTTCGGCTTCTATCCGGCGCGGCGCGCTTCACGTCTGCTGCCGGTGGATTGCCTGCGCTACGAATGAGCGACGAATGAATCAGTAATCGAACTTGTTAACGCGGCCGCCGGCCTTGTGATAGATGGTGTGCTCGGCGCGTTCCTCGCGCAGCTGCTCGCGGCGTTCGCGGGTGGCGCGTGTGCGTTCTTCGCGGCGGGCATTCTGCTCATCGATGCGGTATTGCGTGGCCAGGCCTTGCTTGCTGTTGTGGAGCAGGCCGATTTTTTGCCGCATGGCGGCAGCCCACAGCAGGAAAATCAGCAGCAGCGCCAGCACATAGGCGGTTTGCCACAGGCCGTAGTTCTGGCTGATGATGGGCAGCAGCGGCGCGCCATCTTCCAGCCAGCCCTGCCCAAACACGCCGAGGGCGGCCGCTAGCGCGCCCAGCGCAAACGTCTTGGCGATCATCCAGCGGCTGGCCTTGATGCGCGACTCCCAGAAGGTGTGCGGATCGTCGTTCAGCTGGTCGAGGTAGGGTGTGTGGTTGTGTTGCGTGGTCATAGCGGCAAGATTGTTGGGCGCCTAGCATTGCGGAAGGCATTATCGCATATTTTGCCGGATGGAAATTATGTTGACATTGATCTACAGCATGTTTTTTGCGCTATCTTGACTGGACGTCATACAACTTCCTCACTACTATAGTTGCTTTCAATCTTGAGGGATGCCATGAAATTCAAGCTTGCCGTATTGATGTTGGCCGTCGCCACCAGCGCCGCCTTCGCACAAGACGCCGACAAGGCGCCTGCACTGAGCAAAGAACGCGCCGCAGAACTGCAGGCCAGCGAGCGTTTGCTGAAAGCAGATTCACAAGTGACCAAGACCGGCCAGGTCACCATCAAGGGCAAGGTGGTTCCATACAAAGTCACGGCGGGAACGCAGCCGGTGTGGGACAAGGATGGCAAGGTGTCGGCGTCGCTGTTCTACACCTACTACCAGCGCAGCGATGTGAGCGACAAGAGCAAGCGTCCGCTGGTGATCTCGTTTAACGGCGGCCCCGGTTCAGCATCGGTGTGGATGCACATCGCTTACACCGGCCCGAAAGTATTGAACCTGGATGCGGAAGGTTATCCGATTCAGCCTTACGGCGTGAAGGACAATCCGCATTCGATCCTCGACGTTGCCGATATTGTTTATATCGATCCGGTGAACACTGGCTTCTCGCGCATCCTGGACGGTAAGAGTGACCGCGCGCGCTTCTTCGGTGTGAATGCGGACATCCAGTACCTGGCTGAGTGGGTGAGCACCTTCGTTTCGCGCGAAGGCCGCTGGACTTCGCCGAAGTATCTGGTCGGCGAAAGCTATGGCACCTCGCGCGTGGCCGGCCTGGCGCTGGAACTGCAAAACGCGCAGTGGATGTACGTGAACGGCGTGGTGCTGGTATCGCCGACGGAGCTGGGCCTGAAGCGTGATGGCGTGGTGGATGATGCTTTGAAGCTGCCGTATTACGCGGCCACCGCGTGGTACCAGAAAGTGCTGCCGGCCGACCTGCAAGCCAAAGACCTGAAAGACGTGCTGCCGGAAGTGGAAGCCTTCACCACCGACGAACTGCTGCCGGCGCTGGCCAAGGGCGGCTTTATCGACGCCGCGAAGAAAGCGCAGATTGCAGCCAAGATCGCGCGCTATTCCGGCTTGTCGGTGGAGTACGTGGTGCAGAACAACCTGGCGGTGCAACCGGAACAGTTCTGGAAAGAGCTGCTGCGCAAGCAGGGCAAGACCGTGGGCCGCCTGGACTCGCGCTACCTCGGCATCGACAAGACCGATTCCGGCGACAAGGTGGATTACAACGCCGAACTGACTTCGTGGCTGCACTCGTTCACGCCGGCCATCAACCAGTACCTGCGCAATGATCTCGGCTACAAGACCGACGTCAAATACAACCTGTTCGGCGACGTCCATCCGTGGGACTTCAAGAACGAGAAGACCGGCGAGAACCTGCGTCTCGCCATGGCGGCCAACCCGTACCTGAAAGTGTTGATCCAGTCCGGCTACTACGACGGCGCCTGCACCTACTTCGACGCCAAGTACACCATGTGGCAGCTGGACCCGAGTGGCAAGCTGAAAGACCGCCTGTCGTTCGAGGGCTACCGCAGCGGCCATATGATGTATCTGCGTTCGGAAGATCTGGCCACCGCCAACGACGACCTGCGCAACTTCATCAAGTCGGCGACACCGGCGCCTAACGCGCCGGCCAAGTACTAAATCAGCTGGCAGTGCGCTGTAGCTGGCGCACGAAAGCATCCGGCGGCATGAAGCCGATCACGCGCGCCTGCGGCACTTCCTTGCCGCTGGCGTCGAACAGGATGATGCCCGGTGGGCCGAAGAGCTGGAAGCGCTTCATCAGCGCGCGGTCGTCGGCGCTGTTGGCGGTGACGTCGACTTGCAGCAGCTGCATGCCCTGCATGGTGCTGGCGACGCGGCCTTCGCAGAAGGTCATGCGTTCCATCTCCTTGCAGGCCACGCACCAGTCGGCGTAAAAGTCCAGCATGACCGGCTTGCTGGCGGAGGCCAGCGCTTTGTCCAGTTCCGCCACGGTGCGGATGCGGGTGAAGCGCGTTCCTTCATGCGCTGTGGCCTGAGCGACCGGGGCACGCAGGTGCGCCAGCGGTTGCAGCACGTCCGTCCCCGAGCTGGCCGCACCAACCAACTCAAACAAACCTCCCAGCAGCATTACCACGCCCAGCGCCTTGCTCGCGTAGCCACCGATGCCCGCGCCTTGCGGCAGGCTGTCGCCAATACGCAGGAACACCGCGCACAGGATGGCGAATGCGCCCCACAGCGCCATGCTGGCGGTAACCGGCAGCACAGGGCTGATCATCCAGATCGCAACAGCGATCAGCAGCAGGCCGAAGACTTTTTTCACATGGTTCATCCAGCCGCCGGCGCGCGGCAGCAGGCTACCTGCCGACAGGCCGGTGAGCAGCAGCGGCACGCTCATGCCGGTCGCCATCGAGAACAGCGCCCAGCCGCCGGTGGCGGCGTTGCCGGTCTGGCTGATGTAGAGCAGGGCGCCGGCCAGCGGACCAGCCACGCACGGGCCGACGATCAACGCCGACAGCGCACCCATGACGAACACGCCAAGCAGCTTGCCGCCGCTCTGGCGTCCACTCGATTCGGTCAGGCGGCTTTGCAGGGAGCTAGGCAGCTGTAGCTGATAGACGTCGAACATCGACAGCGCCAGTGCGAACAGCAGCGCGCCAAAGGTCAGCAGCACCCAAGGTTTTTGCAGCGCGCCCGCCAGGCCTTCACCGGCCAGCCCCGCCGCTACGCCGAGCGAGGTGTAGACCAGCGCCATGCCGATGCTGTAGGCACCGGCCAGCAGCAAGCCACGCTTGCGCGTCACACTGCCTTCGCCGACGATGATCGATGACAGGATGGGCACCATCGGCAGCACGCACGGCGTGAACGACAGCAGCAGGCCAAACACCAGGAAGGCGCTGCCGATACGCCACGCGCTACCGCTTTGCAGCGTGCGCTGCGCCAGTGAAGTGTCGTCCTCGTGTTCCGCCGCCGTCGCTGTTGCCGTTGCCGTTGCCGCCGCTGCGGGGGCATCGCTGCCGGTCTTCGCCGTCAGCACGCCCGGCGCTGCCGGATTAACGCTATAGGTCAGCGCCACCGGCGGATAGCACAGGCCCGCATCCGCGCAGCCCTGATAGCCGATGGTCAAATCGAACGGCGCGCTGCCGCTGACTGGCACCAGCAATTCCAGCTTGTCGTAATAGGTCTCCATCTCCTTCCCGAAGTTCTCATCGAACTTGCGCTGCCCGGCTGGCAATTGCGGCTGCGCCACGCCGGGACCGGTGAACGACAAGCGCTCGCGATACAAGTGATACCCGGCCGGCATACTCCAGTGCAGGGCGACAGTGCGCGCATCGCGCAGTTCCGCCTTTAGCACAAAGGCCTGCTCCGGCGGCAGGAAATCATCCGCCAGTACAAAGGGCAGCCAGGCTGCCAGCATCGCAGCGCACAGCCATTTAAAAACAGACTTCATAACGTTCTCCGAAAAATTTGGCCTTGATGATCGACGGCCAGATAACTCATGCCCGAGCGCTCGAGAAAATCGAGTCCCTCCTCTTCGAGCAGCATGGCGGTAGTGGTGCAGCTGCCGGCGGTAATCGCCAGCGGCGCCAGCACGCTGACCGAACGCCAGTACGACACCGGCATGCCGCTGCGTGGATCGAGCACGTGGCAATAGCGCTTGCCGCCCACTTCAATAAATCGTTCGTAATCGCCGCTGGTGGCCAGCGCACCCCGACGGACCGGAATGCTGGCCACCGTGGTTTCCAGTGCGCGCGGATCTTGGATGCCGATGTCCCATGCCGAGCCATCGGGACGGGGACCGAGAAAGCGCATATCGCCGCCGAGATTCACATAAGCGTGCGTGATGCCGGTTTCGGCCAGCGCCTCCGCAGCGCGGTCGACGGCGTACTCCTTGCCAAAGCCGCCGAAGTCCAGCTCCATGCCCGGCTGCGGCAGAAACACGGAGGTCTGTTTGCGCGCCACTGTGCCCCAGCCGACCAGCGGCAACAAGGCTGCCAGCGTTTCGGGTGCAGGCAGCACGCCATCGCGAAAATTCCACGCCTTGCGCAGCACGCCGGAGGTGATGTCGAAACGTCCCTCGCTGGCCTTATGCAGCGTGTCGGCATACGCCAGCAGCGCTATCGTCTCCCTGTCGCATTCAACCGCATGGCGGCCGGCGGCGGCATTGATGCGGCTTACCACGCTGTCACTGCGATAGCGTGAGTATTTGTTCTCAATGCGGCGCACTTCGTCGATAGCGCGCGCGGCCAGGCACTGCGCCGTTTCGCTATTGGCCGCTGCGATGCGGATCTCGCAGCGGCTACCCATCGCAATGAAAACGACGCTGTAAATGCCTTCTACCATAGTCGCGTAAAACCGATTTGCAGGCTGGTGGCGCGCAGCGGATCCAGCCCCGGACTGCCTTTGCCGAATACGCGCCATGCGCCGCGCTGCTCGTAGCGCTCTACTTTCACGTCCACGCTCCAGTCATTGTCGATTTGCTTGGCGATCTTCAGGCCCGCCGTCACAGCGCCAAATGCCGATAGGCGCTGGTCCGCCGATGCGAACGCCGTTCCGCCGAATACATAACCGGGTGGGAACGGCGCGCCGAATTTGGCGTCATAGACCGGATCGAAATAGAAATCGGCGGCGCGTTGCGAATACAGGCGCAGGTTGGGTGTAAGCGTCCAGCCGTTCGCCAGCGACTGCACCCATTCGCCCGTCAGCGTGTGTGCGCTGATGCCGAAGCTGTCGCGGTAGTAACGGTAACTCAGGCGGCTGGTGGCGTCGGCTGCCAGCCAGCGGTGGTTCCATTGCGCTTGCAGCGTATCCTGGTCGCGCTTGCGTGGGCGGTTGTCGACCAGCTTGTACGGGTCGGAATAGTAGCCATGCCCGCTGCTGTGGGTGAGCGTCAACTGGCCGACGTCGAGCGGTGTGAAGACGTGCGTAACGCCAGCCAGCACGCTTACCGTCTGGCGGCCTTCGTTATTGACGACGTGGTTGACCGGATTGATGCTGTCGTCCGAACCGCCGGCGCCCAGCGCCCACGTGGTGTTCTTGTCGTCGCTGTCGAAGGTGGCTTGCAGCGATAAGGCACGCGAACGGTAGTCATGCTCGGTGGAGAAGGCCGCGCCCACGCTTACCGTGCCATACGGAAGGTAGCGTGTGACACTGACATCGCCCGCCTTGCGCAGGTCGGACATGCGCGAGGCGCCGGAAACTGCCGTGTGATAGCGCGGCGAAGCACCCGAGACATCATCAGTAGTGGCGCTGGCCGCAATCGACCATTCGCCGGCAATCGGCGCCATCACCGACACCGATGGTGCGTTGACCTTGATGCGGTCAAGCCCCGCCTGGTCTTCTTCGTAATGCAGGTACTTGACGCTGATGGCGCCGCGCTCCGGCGCCGCCTCCGCATGCGCGAGGCCGGGCAGCAGCATGGCGGCGGCCAGCAAAGCTTGTCCGACGGCGGGCTGTTTGGTGTTATCCATGTGGTTCCTTGTCAGTTGCAGCCGCAGCCGCCGCCACCAACGGCGCTGCCGCCGGAGGCAGCTTCCTTGCTGGCGTAGATGTGTTCATTGAAGCGGGCGCCGAGCGGGTCGCCCTGCAGCAGCATGTCGGTGCGCGCCAGCTGGCCTTTTTCCCACGGCTGCACCGGCGGCAGTGCGCAGCCGGACAGGCTGGCCACCACACTGCACAAAACGATCAGGGTGCGGGCCTTCATTTGGCCGCTCCCAGCGCTGCCTTGATGCGGCTTTCCAGCGCTTCGCGGTCGGCTGGGCGGAAGCCGCTGTGCTCATACAGCACCTTGCCGTCAGGGCCGATCAACACGCTGCTCGGCATGCCCTTGATACCGTAGGTACGCGGCGCACTGCCGTTTGGATCGAAGGCGATGACGAAGCGGGCCGGCGTGGCGGCGAGGAAGCCACGCGCGTCTTCCGCTTTGGCGTCGACGTTGATGCCGACGATTTGCAAGCCCTGGCTACCGTAGCGCGCCTGCATCTCGTTCATCCACGGGAAGGACTGGCGGCACGGGCCGCACCACGAGGCCCAAAAATCGAGGTACACCAATTTGCCGGCATATTGATCCAGCTTGACCGCACCATCCGGGCCATTGAGCGTGAAAGCCGGCGCCGGCTTGCCCGGTTCCAGTGCAGATGCCGGCGCCGGCATGGTGAGCACTGCGCAGGCAGCGATAGCGGCCAGCGTGCCCGCTGTTGCCGCTGCACGCGCCTGGCGACGGCGCCACAGCAGCACGGCGGCGGCCAGTACCACCAGCACGGCCAGCATCGGGTCATTGCCATCTTTTACTGACGAGCAGCCGCCGCCACCACGGTTTTGCGTTTGCCCAGCCGACGGCGCGGAGGCATTACCTTGGCCGCTGAAGGCGATGCTCCAGCTGGCGCCAGCCGCTTGCAGGCTTACGCTGCCATTGGCGCTACCGGCTGCGGTCGGCGAGAAGCGCACCGGCAGGTCGCAGGAAACACCGGCAGCCAGCGTCAATGGGAAGGCGCCGCAGGCCGTGGCGTCGGTGACGATCGCGTAGGGACCGCTGAAGGTGGCGCTATTGATGGTCAGCGCTGCACTGCCAGTATTGGTCAGCGTGAAGCGTTTGACGGGACCCGTGTCGCCGACGATGGCGCTGCCAAAATCGAACGACTGCGGATTGGTGCTCAAGCTTGGCGTGGTGTTAGGTACTGCCATACCGTTGCCGCCGAGGCGCATGGTGAATTGTACGCCGCCGTCGGTCATCAGCAGCAGGTCGGCACTGCGCGCGCCGGCTGCGGTGGGCTTGAAGCTGGTATCGATGGTGCAGTTGGCGCCAGGGCTCACCGTGCCGCCGACTGCGCACGTACCGGCCAGGGCGAAGTCGCCCGGATTGGCGCCGCCCAGTACCAGCGACGTAATCTTGAGCGCCGCGTTGCCGCTATTGCTCAAGGTGGTGTGATGCACGGCGGCTTGCTGGCCGACTTGGGTGTCAGTGAAAGCTACTGGAGCGCTATCGGACAGCACCGGCCGTGCGACGGTAGCCGAGGTGCCGGCGCCGGTCACGCCCACTGACAGGTCGGGTGCATTGGAGCGCAGCAGCAGCGTGGCGCTCACATTGCCTTCCGTAGTTGGTGCGAACGACAGCGTTACATTGCAGCTAGCCGCGACGGCCAGCGTACCGCTGCAACCACCACTGGCGATGGTCACGGATGGCGCGCCGCTGACAGCGACGCTGCCCAGCACCACCGGCACGTTGCCGCGATTGGTGATGCTGACGCTTTGTGTGGTGGCGGTCGCAGCTATGGTCTGCGTGCCGAAGGCAACGGCGCTTGGATTGGCCGACAACGAAGGCGCAGGCGCGCTAGCATTGCCGGCAAGGCTGATGGCCACTGCTCCGTTGGTGGCGTTGGAGGCCAGGTTCAAGCTGCCGGCAAAGCTGCCGGCGACGGTAGGCGTCGCGATCACTGTGACAGTGCAGCTGCCGCCTGCCGCCACCGGTGCGCTAGCGGCACAGCTGCCTCCCAGCGTGAAGATGCCGGCGTTAGCGCCGGACAGCGAGATACCACTGAAGTTCAGCGCAGCCTGGCCGGCATTGTTGATGGTGATGGTTTGCGCCGGCGATGCGCTGCCAGTCACCAGCGCGCCGAAGTCCAGCGCGGTGGCCGAAACGGCGATAGTGGCTGCCGGCACGGCGTTGCCAGTGCCGCCCAGCGTGACGCTGCTGCTACCACCAGTGGCATTGTGGCTGATATTCAAAGCGGCGCTGCGCGCGCCTGAGGCAGTAGGGCGAAACACCAGTTGCACCGTGCAGTTGGCGCCAGCGGCGACCGTGCCACCAGCATTGCAGCTGCCGCCGCTGATGGCGAAGTCGCCAGCGTTGGCGCCGCCGACTGCGATGGCGCTGATATTCAGCACCGCGTTGCCGCTGTTGGTGAGCGTGGTCGAAAGCGCGGTGCTATTCTGGCCGACGGTGGTGCCGGCAAACGACAGGGCCGACGGCGCTAGCGAGGCGGCCGGTGCTGCCGTCACGTTCGGGTTGCCGATGAAGGCCGCAAGATCGGCGATTTCGGCGGCGCTGAATTTGCCGTTGAACAGGGAGCCCATGCCGCCACGGTTGGCAGCAAAGGCGTTGCTAATCACGCTAGGGTTGTTGGCGGCGGCCAGGATGCCGTTGACGTTGTTGGCCGGCGTCGAGCCGTGGCAGGAGGCGCAGGTAGTGCCGCCGGACGTGGGCCCGTTCAGGTAGAGGCTTTTGCCGTTGAGCGCATCGGCAGCTTGCGTGGCCGGCGCCAGCGCCAGCATGGCCCACAGTCCTGCGGCCAGTAGCGCGCTGCGATGCGGCGGTTGTATCATTTTCATCGGTTCTCCAATCAAGTTAAAGCTGGTTAGACGCCACATGCACTGATGGCGAACGCATTGCACAAGCCATGCAACAGCGCGCACACGCGCCAGTCGCGCCAGCGCTGGTAGGCCGCGCCGAATAACAGGCCGGGCCCAAACACCAGCGCGGCCGCAGTCAGACCTGAGCCCAAGTGCAGGGCGCTGAAGGCGGCAGCGCTGCCCAGTAGCGCCGGCACCGGTGCGGTCCGGTGCAGCAGCCAGTGGTGCAAGCCAGCGCGCATAATCCATTCTTCGAGCAGGGGCGCTACGAGGAGCAGACGGAATACGGCACCCGGATCTGGAGATAGCAGGGCGGGGCCGCAGAAGGCGGTTGAGGCAAGCACGGTTGCTGGGCATTCTGTTAATGTTGTAGCGGTCAATAGCCGCCCGCGAAAAGTTGGTTCAAAATTAGCGGGCTAAATATTTTTGCGTTTTTGTTGAACCTTTTTTCGCGCACCGCGTATTCACCGCACCAGGGGAGAATATGCATGCGGATAGGCGGCAGGATGGGCGGGTTGGACGAATTGGATGAAGGGGCTTTGCTGCGGCGCATACGCGGCGGGGACCGGCTCGCCTTCCAGCAGCTTTACCGCGCTTATTTTTCGCGGCTGGCGCGGTTTTTGGACCGCATGACGCGCAACGTGCCGCTGGTGGAAGAGATCATCAACGACACCATGATGGTGGTGTGGCAGAAGGCTGATACGTTTGATGGCAGCTGCAAGCTGTCCACCTGGATTTTCGCCATCGCCTACCGCCAGGGACTGAAGGCCTTGCGCGGATTGGACGTGCCGCTGGAGCCGCAGGAGGATCAGGCAGGCGACGCCGCGCAGGAACCTGAGCACGCGATGGCGGCGCGCCAGTTGCAGCAGGGCGTGAGCCGGGCGCTGGACCAGCTGCCGCTGGAGCAGCGCATGGTGGTCAGCCTGACCTATTATCATGGCATGGCCTACCAGGAGATTGCCGAGACGATGGAGTGTCCGGTCAACACGGTCAAGACGCGCATGTTCCACGCCCGGATCAAGCTCAAGGACATGCTGTCCGCTCATAGGGAAGAGATGCAATGAGTACCAACATCACCACGCACAACGCATTGCAGGAATTGCTGCCGTGGTACGCGTCCGGTTCGCTGGAGGCGGAGGAAGCGCGCCGCGTGCAGGAGCACCTGCAGCAGTGCGCCGCCTGCCGCGCCGACCTGGCCTGGCAGCGCAAGCTGCTGGAAACGGAAGGCCCGCTACCGGCCGGACTCGATCCGGAACGCGCACTGGCGCGCTTGATGCCGCAATTGGATGCCACACCCGCCACCGCCCCGGCTCGCGCTGCCGATACCGCCGCCGCGCCGCAAGCGGCACGCCCGCAGCCGCGTTCCTCGCCCACGCCTCGGGGCTGGGGCGAGCGTCTGCGTGCTTGGCTGGGTGACGGCGGCTGGCAAGGCTGGGCGATTGCAGCGCAATGCGCTGTGATCGCCGTGCTGGCGGTGCAGCTGCTGCCGCGCGGTGCCGCGCCAACTTATCAGGCATTGGGACATGGCGCCGCCGCCACGCCGGACTTGCTGGTGGTCTTCAAGCCAGACGCACGCTTGCAGGATGTGCAGCGCCTGATGCAGGAAAACGGCGCGCAAATCGTCGGCGGTCCAACCGTCACCGGCGCCTATATTCTGGACGTGGACGCCGGCCATCAGGCGCAATTGCTGGCTGCATTGCGCGCCCACCCATCGGTGGAGCTAGCCGAATCACTCACCGCCGCAGGCCAGCCATGATGCGATTGCTGGCGTTAGTCCTGTGGCTGTACACTGGCGTCGCCGCGGCGCAATCGGGACAGGACTTGCCGCAAAGCGGCGCATGGTCGCCTGCAGCAGTCGAGGCGCCAAAGGTGGTGGAGAACGCCGAAATCCTGGTCATGTTCCACCTGCCCGCACCGCACTTCCGCGCCGATAACTACGGCGGCGCCAACTACCGCGAAGACGCCGGCCGTGCTGCACGCCAGCGCATGGCCGCAGCAGTGGCGCAAGACTACCAGCTGGAACTGATGGAAGACTGGGCCATGCCGGCGCTCAGCGTCGATTGCTACCGTATGCGCCTGCCCGCCGGCCAGGAAGCCGCACCGTTGCTGGCGGCGATGGCGCGCGATCGCCGCATCGAATGGGCGCAGCTGATCCAGGACTTCGCGGCACAAGCAGGCAGCGATCCGCTGTACCGCATGCAGCCTGCCGCAGGTCCCTGGCAACTGGCGGAGGTACGCAAGGCCGCTACCGGCCGCAAGGTCACGGTGGCGGTGGTTGATAGCGGCGTTGAAAGCAGCCATCCCGATCTGGCCGGGCAGGTGTCGGTGGAAGAGAACTTTGTCGACGGCCAGAAGTACGTGGCCGAGTTGCACGGCACCGCAGTGGCAGGCGTCATCGCCGCGCGCGCTGGCAATGGTGTCGGCATCGAAGGTATAGCGCCGGATGCGCGGCTGATGGCCTTGCGCGCCTGCTGGCAAAGCGGCAGCGCCACGCGCTGCAACAGTTTCACGCTGGCCAAGGCCATTAACTTCGCCTTGCTGAACGGCGCGCAGGTGATCAACCTCAGTTTGTCCGGACCGCAGGACCGGCTGTTGCAGCAACTGGTGGAAGCGGCGCAGGCGCGCGGCATCCGTGTGGTTGGCGCGGTTGATCCGGCGCGGCCGGATGGCGGCTTCCCGGCCAATACGCCGGGTGTGTTTGCAGTGGCTGCGGACGGCACGCTGCCGCGCATCGGTGTGCGCGCCTTGCTGGCGCCGGGCCGCGATATCCCCACCACGCTGCCGGGTGGGCGCTGGGGCATGGTGGCTGGATCGTCGTATGCTGCGGCCCATGTCTCCGGCATGCTGGCGCTGATCGAAGAACTCAAGCCGCAACTCCCCGCAGCCCAGCTACGCGACGGCATTGTGCTGAGCGAAGGCAGCGCAGCTTTGACCGGCATCGATCTTTGTGCCACCATCATCCGCACTACAGGAAAATGTTCATGCGCGTGCCAACCCAGTTCCAGCAGCCGATACGCACGCTCGCCCTGAGCATCTTGCCCTGGCTGCTGGCGCTTGATGCGCATGCGCAGTTGAGCGGCAGCGCGGGCGTCCTGTCCAACTATCTGTATCGCGGCATCTCGCTCAGCAGCGACAAGCCGGCCGCGCGGCTGGCCCTCAACTATGACGACGCGGCCGGCTGGTTCGCAGGTGGGCAAGTGGTGACGGGGCAGCTGGCGGTGGAGACGCATCGTAGCGCGCAGTGGACCGGCTACGCGGGCTATGCGCAGCGCCTGCCTTCCGGACTGGCGTGGGAGGCCGGTGTGACGGCCTATGATTTTCCGCGCAGGCCCAACTGGAATTTTCACGAAGCGTTTATCGGCCTGGCTGGCGACAGCATCAGCGCGCGCTTGCATTATTCACCGGACTACTTAGGCATGGGCGAACGCTCGCTGTACGGCGAGCTGAATGGCGGCTGGGCGCTGGCTTCGCGCCTGCAGGCGTTCTGGCATGGCGGCTATTACTACTCGCTCGATAATGCGCGCTCCAACCGCGCTGAGGCACGCATCGGACTGGCCAGTTCGCATCGGGAATGGCGGGCGCAGGTGTCGCTCGATCTGGTGCGGCTGCGCGGTGGAACCAGTACGGATATCTACGGCAATGTCACGGGCGGCGCTGGCGTGATGCGCCATCAAGTAGTGCTCAACGTCGCCCGTGCTTTTTAAGGCTTATTGCTGGTTGCGCTTGGCGATCTCGTTGCCGACGTAACCGCCGCCGACCGCACCGGCAATCGTCGCCAGCTTGCGGCCATTACCGCTACCCACCTGGTTGCCCAGCAAACCACCCACCACTGCACCAAGGCCGATGCCGACTACGCTGTTTTGCGGAGCAGGCGCTGGAGCAGGAGCTTGCGTCTGCACGACCTGCGGCTGCGGCGCGGCGGTGTGATGCACCACAGTGCGATGCTCGACCACGCGGCGTGGTTCAGGCGCTAGCACTGGGGCATTGACCGGCGCTGCGCTGGCGACCAGCGGTGTTGGCATCGCGGCAGGGGCGGTGGTGGCTTTCGAATCCGGCAGCAAGCCAGCAATCGACGCTGCGCCAACCAGGCTTACCAAGGTTACCGAAGCGGCGGCAACTGCCATCATGGGATGAATGCGGGTGCGTTCCATTTTGTTCTCTCCTGAATATCGCCATCAGTGGCGCTTGCCCATATAACGAGCGGGGGAGGGCCGCCGGTGACGCAAAAAGTGTTTCCTAAGTAAGCAAATGTTACTGATACTAATGGTTGAAACTGTAGGCGCTGATTAGCGACTACCGGATGGGTAATCTGAAGACCATACTGTGTTCATCAACCCTTACCTGAGGAGCACAAAATGAACAAGGCAATTAAAGGTTTCATGTTCGCAACGGCACTGGCCGGCGCATCGTTAGCCCAAGCAGCCGCACCAAGCGGCTATACCGATAAAGTCGCGCAGGTGAATGGCACGCAGATTCACTACCAGGTCGGCGGCAAAGGCACGCCTGTGGTCCTGCTGCACGGCTACACCCAAACCGGCTACATGTGGCGTCCCATCATGGCCGAGCTGGCCAAGACCCATACCGTGATCGTGCCCGACCTGCGCGGCGCCGGCGCATCGGCCAAGGCTGCGGATGGCTACGAAAAAGCCAATATGGCCAAGGACATTCACGAACTGGTCAAAACCGTGAGCGATGAACCGGCTACCGTGGTCGGTCACGATATCGGCTTGATGGTGGCGTACGCCTACGCCGCGCAATATCCGCAAGACACGCAGAAGCTGGCGCTGATGGACGCCTTCCTGCCTGGCATCGGCAACTGGAAAGACATGTTCCTGCTGCGCGACCTGTGGCACTTCCACTTCTTCGGCAACACGCCGGAGCAGCTGGTAAAAGGCCGCGAGCGCACCTACTTCGAACACTTTTGGAACGACTTCGCCGCTGACCGCAACCACTCGATTCCGGAAGCGGACCGCAAGCTGTATGCAAAAGCGTATGCGCAACCGGGCGGCATCCACGCCGGCTTCGAATACTTCAAGACCTTCCCGCAAGACGCCGAGCGCTTTGCTGAACTGGGCAAAACCAAGCTGACCATTCCGGTGCTGGTGCTGGCTGGTGAAAAATCGGGTGGCGAGTTCCTGATCAACCAGGTCAAGCTGGTGGCCGATAATGTGGACGGCAAAGTCATCCAGGGTTCCGGCCACTGGGTGATGGAAGAAGCCCCACAGCAAACCATCCCGGCCCTGCTTGGTTTCATTCAGTAATAAGCGCTAGTGAATCAGTCTCAGCATGAAGCCAGTCAGCAATGACGATTGCAATATGGCGATGCCGACGACCCATCGCACCAGCTCGGTCCGGGTTTCCGCAATGTTGACTTCGAGTTCAAGCTTGACCTGCTCAATTTTTGTGTTGCCCCGGACCTCAACTTCTTGCAGTTTGTTGGATAGCTGGCCCAGTTCGTTAAATAGCTGACCGTTGGTTTCTGCTTGAATTTCTGCCAGGGCAGGCTGCACGCCGGCTTCCATCAGGCGTTTGGCATGTTGATGACTGTCGAAAGGAGTGGACATGATCGCACCTTGGGCATGAGTAAGCGTTCATGGTGGGCCGAGTAAGACAGCCTATTGTGAGAGAAATCAGGAAAACGCGGCGCAGAAATGAAAAAAGCACAGAGGATCTCTGTGCTTTTTTCAGGTGTTCTGGTGCCCGGGCCGGAATCGTTATTTGAAACGACGCCCGTCGTTATTGGCCCTCTATTAGATACCGTCAAATGTACCGTCAAAAATACCGTCAGCTTCCCTTGTGTCCCCGGTAAGATTCCTTTCGCCGAGGATTTTTGTCGCAAACATGGAGTTTAGTTTAGCGTTTGTTGGTGCGATCTGCAAGAACGCGCGCGACGCTGGCTGATGTGATCCGACTTGCTCTAGTGCTGAGTTTAATTAACTCTAGTTCGCCGTTCGCCACCATCCGGTAAACGGTCGCATGTGATATCTCCAGGAGTTCCATAACGCTGCTGATTTTGTACAGTAGAGGACGCAGCAATCAGCGCCACAGCTACCCGCTGTGCTTGCAAGTTCGCTGATTTGAATAATTCGCATCGTCTTTTTTTGCCTACTGTTCGCAGCGGTCATTTGGCCACCTTCGATGATTTTCGAGGGCGTCCTCGCGTCGGTGTTGATTCCTTCATCGCGGAGGCGTCAATCAGTTGTGCGATATCGCTGACGCGGAAAAAGTTGCGGCTCCCGATCTTAACCGGGTCAAGTTGAAATCGCTTTTCACAAAGGCGGTTTCTAACTGTCTGTGTTTCTAAGCCAAGGATGGCGGCGGTTTTCTTAAGCGGTACGAGTAACGCACCCTGCGAGATTTGTAGTACGAGATCCAACGTGGTTGGCTGTGACATAGGCTTCTCCATAGCTAGCCTGGTTTGCGGGCTAGTCTCAAACTGTCAATGCACCTAGCGGTGCGGTTGGGCGGTTCTATGGAGTTTTGCGAGGGGGGCGTTCGAAGGTGCGTCGATCAGCGCTAATGAAAGAGGATGCTGGCAGTGGCTGCGGACGGGACGTGTCTAATTTAATTCTGCGAAACGCGCCCACTTCATCTACCGCTTTCTTCCAAAGTTGGAAGACGAAAACGTAAACAATCGCAACGCATACGAAGCTAAGGATGCTGGCACCGAACAAGATAAACCAACTTAAGACCAGAAATGCAGACAGCGTAGCTGCGAGGTAGATCGCAGTGCAAGTAGTCGCGACGGAGATCGCTTTGCGGATATGGTGGTGGTCGTATGTGTTGCTGTACATAGCATGCAATGTACCAAGGCCAAGGGCCAGTAGCAAGCATCGAGAGATATCCCGATATACCAAAATAGTTTTTGGTTGTGAAACCTAATTTGAGCCCCGTAGAGCTGGTCAAATTTGGTCAAATGACTTGATGTGAATCGGTATAATTGAGCATCCTCGTCTATACCTTATTCCTTGCAATACCCTGGTGCCCCGGGCCGGAATCGAACCGGCACGCCTTGCGGCGGCGGATTTTGAGTCCGCTGCGTCTACCAATTCCACCACCGAGGCAGGTGTATTGCAATGCGACCAGTATTATCACCGATTTGGCACCACGCCGCAAGTCTCTCTCCAATTTTTACAATTTCATAAGTATTTCTGCCCGGGCGAAGCAGGTATCATCTTGCTTACCGCCAGACTTTGCCGGCCCACACCGGCCTAGAGACGCATGAAAAATAATAAGATTCGCGAGATTATCCTTGGAAAACCGCTCGACCCGATGAAGAGCGAGACGCGCCATTCGATGGCGCTGGTGGCTTTCCTGGCCTGGGTCGGCCTCGGTGCGGACGGCCTGTCGTCCTCCGCCTACGGTCCTGAAGAAACTTTCCGCGCACTGGGCGGCCATACCCATCTTGGCCTGTACATGGCGATTGCCACGGCGGCCACGGTGTTCATCATTGCGCTGGCCTACAACCAGGTGATCGAGTTGTTCCCGACCGGTGGCGGTGGCTACCGCGTGGCGAGCAAGCTGGTGGGGCCGTATCTCGGCCTGATCTCCGGCTGCGCGCTGATCCTCGATTATGTGCTGACGATTGCCATTTCCATCGCCTCCGGCGTCGATGCGCTGGCCTCGTTCCTGCCGCTCGGTTTCCAGCCCTACAAGCTATGGGCCGAGGTGTTTTTCATCGGGCTGCTGATTGTGATGAACCTGCGCGGCCTGAAGGAGGCGATCCAGATCCTGCTGCCGATCTTCCTCGGCTTTGTGGTCACGCATTTGGTATTAATCGTTTATGGCATTTTCGCCCACGCCTCCCATCTGCCGGAGCTGGTGCCGAACACGCTGGCCGAGACCAGCGAACTGGCCAGCCATATCGGCTGGGTCGGCGTCGCGGGCATGCTGCTGCTGGCGTATTCGCAGGGCGGCGGTACGTACACCGGGCTGGAGGCAGTGTCCAACAACGTCAACCTGTTGGCCGAGCCGCGCGTGCGCACCGGTAAGGTGACGATGCTGTACATGGCTTTGTCGCTGGCGTTCACGGCGGGCGGCATCATCTTGCTGTATTTGCTGTGGGATGCACAGCCGGTGCCGGGCGAGACGTTGAATGCGTCGACCTTCAAGACCATCATCGCCAGCATGGGCCTGGGTGGCGAGGTGGTGAACCAGATGCTGCTGGTGGTGGTGCTGGCGTTTGAGGCCGGCCTGCTGTTTGTGGCCGCGAATACCGGCTTCCTTGGCGGTCCATCGGTGCTGTCTAACATGGCGGCCGATTCCTGGGTGCCGCACAAATTCCGCTATCTGTCGACGCGGCTGGTGACGCAGAACGGCATTCTGGTGATGGGCTTCGCCGCGCTGGCCATTCTGTGGTGGACTGGCGGTAGCGTCACCTTGCTGGTGGTGCTGTATTCGATTTCGGTGTTTCTGACGTTTGCGATTTCTCTGTTCGGGCTGGTGCTGTACTGGTCGCGCAATCGCAAGAGGGGCACGCAGTGGAAGCGGCGCTGGCTGTTGTCGGCGATTGGCTTTGTGATTTGCGCCAGCATTCTGGTGGTGCTGCTGATCGAGAAGTTTGCTGATGGCGGCTGGGCGACGGCGGCCATCATTGCGGTGATGGCGGCGTTCTGCATCTACGTTCGCCGCCACTACCGCGAGACCAAGGAAGCGATTCATTCGGTGGACGAGGTGTTCGCCAGCCAGCCGTTTGGTTCGAACACGGAGCCGGTGGAGCCGAATCCCGATGAGCAGACGGCGGTGTTCATTGTTGGTACCTCGCGCGGCGGCGGTTTGCATGCGCTGCTGTGGGTGCAGCGCATGTTCCCGAATCACTTCAAGAATTTCTTGTTCGTGAATGCGCGCACGGTGGATTCGCATGCCTACGGCGGCGAAGGCGCGCTGGAGCAGATGCGCACCGAGGCGGCGGAGACGCTGGAGTTCTTCGTGGACTTCTGTCACAGCCACCGCATGGCGGCTTCATCGTACCTGGGCTTCGGCACCGATGCGGTGGAGGAGGTGACACGGCTGTGCGAAGAAATCAGCAGCGAATTCCCACATGCGATTTTCTTCACCAGCAAACTGATCTTCGCATCTGACAACTGGTTCACGCGCCTGCTACACAATCAGGCGGCATTGGCCGCGCAACGCCGCTTGCATCTGGAGGGTTTGCAGATGGTGATCCTGCCGATGAAAGTGTGACTTAGATCAATCGTGACGGGGCCGGCGTGAGCGGATAATGGACGCTCTACGCATGGAGGCAGTCATGGAACTGGTCGAGCGGGTGGAGGCGCTGGAGGAGCAGGTTGGCGAGCTGAAGATGCTGGTCAAGGACAAGCATAACGGCGTGCTCAACCACCATAGCGGGCAGTTGCTGGAGTTACGCAAAGACGTAGCAGTGCTGATTACGAAAGTCGCTATCCTGGAAGAGCGGGTCAAAGCGCTCGTAGACAGGGTGGATGCGCTGGAAAAGCGTGTTGAGACACTTGAGAGGCGCGTCGAGGCGCTTGAACGGCGAATCGAAGTACTTGAGCGGCGTGTAGAAGCACTTGAGCGGCGTGTGGAAGCGCTTGAGCATCGCATTGCAGCGCTGGAGCAAAAGGTCGAAAAAATGGATATGCGTTTGAAGCGCGTTGAAATATTGATGTGGGTACTCATCGCGCTACTCGCCCCGCAGTCGCTCCTGTTTTTTGTCCGCACCCTCAGTCCTTGAGTTTTTGCTGCTCCAGTAGCGCGAAGATGGCGTCTTTGGAGAGCACGTATTGGTCCATCAGCACGCCTTTCAGTTGTTCGATCGGTTCGCGGTAGTCGGCGATGGCTTTTAGCGTGTAGCTGTAGAGTTCATCGGCTTTGGCTTGGACTTGGTCGAGGCCGGCTTCTTTTCCTTTGAAATGGCTGTGGTCGATTTTCGAGCGTGAGTACATCGACAGTTTGTTGACCATCAGGTCCAGCATGGAGGTGGCTTTCTCGATGTCGTTCTGGCTGCCCACTGAAATGCCGCGCGGGCCGTAGAACAGTTCTTCCGCTGCGACGCCGCCGTACAGCTGGATCACGTCGCGTTCCAGTTCTTCCAGCGTGCGCAAGGCCACGTCATCCGAGGCCGACAGCACATAGCCCAGCGCGCCCAGCTTGGACACCGACTCGGTCGATATCTTCAGCAGCGGCGAGCGCTCCTTCACTTCCGCCAGCGATAAACCTTCGCGCAGCCACGGATCGATTTGCATGAAGAAGTGGCCCAGCTCGTGCAAGGCGACGCGCTCGCGCTGGCGGGTTTTTTCCGCCGTGGTGGCGCGGTCGGTCAGGCCGATGGTGGCGCGTTCGAAGGCGCGGAACATCAGCTCGGTGTTGATGATTTTGTTTTCCTGAATCGCCAGCATGCTGGCGCGTTCCACCACGGTTTGTAGTACCGCAGGGCTGAGGTTGGCCGTGATCTCGGCCACATGGTCTAGCTGTAAATCGTCCCAGTCGACGCAGCCGTCGGCCTTGCGTGCCAGGAAGGAGCGCAGCAGCTCGCGCCGCTCAGCCTTGTTCGGCAAGCGGAAGTTGATCTTGACCGAGAAGCGCCGCAGCATGGCTTCGTCCATGCGCGTGGAGGCCTCGTCGAAGTTGGAGGCCACTACCCAGATCACGCCTTCGCCCTTGTCGCTACGCACGCCGTCGAGCAAGCCCAGCAGGGTGTTGGCGGTATCGTCTTCCCATTTCTTTTCACCACGGCCGCGCGGCATGAACAGGCCCTGCGCTTCGTCGAGGAAGATGATGCACTTGCCACGCGCACAAGCCTTGCGGTACAGCGCATGCAGTGCCTTCGAGCCGCCGCCGACGTAGCCCGATTCCAGCGCCGACGCCGACGCCTGGATCAGCGGAATATCCAGCCGCTTGGCGAGGTAGCCGGCCAGCTTGGTCTTGCCGGTGCCGGCCGGTCCGGTCAGCATGACGTTGAACGGCTTGTCGATGGCGTGCTCTTTGTAGAGGGCGCGGTTGCGTATCATGTCTTCCAGGTGCAGCACTTCCTGTTTGATGTCTTCCATGCCGATCAGGTCATCCATGCTGCCGCCCAGCTGGTCCGGCGTCAGCACGGTGGCGCTCACGCCCATGCCGGGCAGGGCTTGCTTGAGCAGGAATAGCGCCAGACCTACCAGCAAAATATCGATCACATGGCGGCTCAGGAAACCGAGCACACGCGCCAGCTTGTTGTCGTCGTCATCTTGCATTACCGCCTTGTGCGAGGCGAGATAGTCGTCGCGGGCGATGGCGTAGGGGATGTTATTGCGCAGCAGGACTTCGCGTTCCAGGCTCAGGTGCGTGGTGCCCGGCACTTTGACGACGTACAGCTTGTCGTCCTGCTTGAACTTGAAGATGTAACGCGGCGCCTCTGATTGTGGCGCCGCCACCAGCAGGTATTCCAGTTGCGCGCGGCGCGACGGCAGGGCAGTGACCAGGGCAATATCCTGCGAGCGCAGCACCGGAGTGCTGTCCTGCGGCACCTCGGCGCGCAGGCCTAACAAGATGGCCAGGCTGACCGTCAAGGCCAACAGGGCGGCGCGCACATAGTTGTTACGCAGGGCAGATTGAAGTTTATGCAAGGTGAACATGACGCGCCATCCAGAGGGCATGCTGCCGGGGCCGGGCGCGAGGATGGGGCGCAGCAGCCGGGGCCGCTATAACCGGCGCGCAGGGTGGGGCGCGGCCGAAGGGTATTAAATGCTGCCGTACGGCAATGCATTCAATGCGCAACTATAGCCGCAGCGGCGGCTTTTGTATCACGTCGCCCCCACAAAAAGGCGCAACGCGCAACACATCCCATCCATACACCGTCTATGCCGGTTTTTTTGCAGCTGGTGCGCGTGCTTTGACGGCTCGTCGCATGCGCAAGATCTTTACGTAGCGCTTTGCTAACCTAGTCACGTCTACCGCTGCATTGAAAGTGACAGCGGTGGCTCCCGGCAATTCACTACAACTTAACGGAGCACTCCATGAAAACGATCCTTGCTGGCGTCGTGGCCGCACTCGCCCTGTCGTCCCTCACCATCGCCCATGCTGATGATCTCAGCGTCAAGATTAACAAGACCGCTACGCCGCAGCGCTACCATTTGCAGGAAGCGGACTTCCACGATTTTAAAAATACCTACTTGCTGGAAGATGGCCAGAAAGTCACTTTCAGCGCGCGCATGAACCAGTACTACACCCAGCTGGGCGATGGTGACCGCGAACGGATTTATGCCGTCTCGCCGACAGCCTTTGTTACCGAGCGCGGCGCCCGCATCGAGTTCCGTGAAAAAGGCGATACCGTCGGCATCAGCAATTTTGAAAAACTGTCGACGGCCGGTAATCTGCCTGCCAACACGGTTGTCATGGCGCGCCGCTGAACCTTTAACATCAGGAGACCATCATGAAAACCACTCTGTTGCGGGTGGCGGTTGCCGCCGCATTGTCGATCATCGCCGTGGCCCATGCCGCCGACCCGGACAACGAAAGCGTGAAAATCAGCGCGCCAAGTGCCGCTGATTTCAAGTTCAAGCCGCAGGATTTCCAGGAATACCTGTACACCTACGCGCTGAGCAATGGCGAGAAGCTGACGTTCACGCAGACAGCCGCGCGCTACTACGCGCAAATCAAGGGTGAGCAGAAAGTGGAAATTTTCCCGGTGGCGTCGGGCCAGTTTGTCACCCATGCCGGCACCCGCATCGCCTTTGCCAACGAGGGCGATGATCTGAGCATCAGCAACTACGAGCGCCTGCCGATGACGGCCCAGCTGCCGGCCGATACCACGGTGGTGGCGCTGCGCTGAACGGCGTTATTTGGCGGCCTGGTCGTATTTGCGGTCGATGCGCGTGAGGGTGCCATCGCGCCGCATCTCGGCCAGTGCGGCATTGAGCTTGTCGATTTGCTCATCCGGCACCGACGGGTTGCAGGCGAGGTAGACCTTCACGCGATGAAACACCATCAACGGCACCACCTTGTCCGACCAGTCTGGATGGCCGGGATAAGAGGCGCCGTTGCGGATCGCCACTGCCCACAGGTCGATGCGGTTGAGCAGCAGCTTTTGCGGATTCACCAGATCGTTGCTGACGGCTTCCACATTGAAGCCGCGGCTGCGCAGGTACTCGTCGCGCGCATCGCCCAGGTAGGTGCCGATGCGCAGCTTGCGCGCGTCATCCAGCGTGTTGAGCGGGAAGCTGTGGTCGGCGCGGCCCCAGAACTGCCATTCGGCCTCGTCGGTGGGGCCTACCCATTTGAACATCGTTTCGCGGTCCGGCGTGCGCGAGGTCGAATACAGGCAGGTCTGGCCATGCGTTTGCGCCATCAAAAAAGCGCGCTTCCAGGGCAGCAGGTCGAGTGTGTACTCGGTGCCGGTGCGCGTCATCATTTCACGGATTTTATCGGTGGCGCGGCCGGTAATGACGCCGTCCGGCCCGCGCATGCTGGCGGGCGGGGAGTGCTCGGTGATGATCGTCAGCGGCGCGGCCACGGCCGTGCGCAGACAAGTCGCCAGCAGTAAAAATGTCGGGATGATAAGTCGCATGGGCTGGCCGCTTTCTGCTGAAAAGCATAGCAGCAATGCCAGCCGGGCGGCAACACCCTGACCGTTTAGCCGGCCTTAGTCGGCGCGGCGGTACAGGCGGAAGCGTTCCTCGCGGTCGGCCGGGCGGCGGCCTTCCCACAGCAGGGTCCACTGCTTGCCCCGGTATTGCGCGGCGATTTCGCGCTCGTCGCGCACCCTGATGCTATCTTGCAACAATAGTAGTTCGCAGCGGCCGCCTTCGACGCCGGCAAATGGCAGCTGGGCGTAGTAGGCGAACGAGGCGCGCTGAGCGGCGCCGACATTGGTTTCGATGCAGCGCGTGTTGGCTGGCAGCTTGTCGGCAATCTGGCGTGCCACGCTGGCGTAGCTCTTGCTGTAATTGACGTCCGGCAGGAACAAGGTCATCAGCAGGATCCAGATCAGGATCAGGCCGCCCGAGGACAGCACCACGGCGCGCCACAGCACGGCCGGCTGGCGCGAGATGCGCCAGTACACCAGCACAAACCAGCCCAGGGTGGCGGCCAGCGCCACAAAGAAGGCGATCCAGCCCAGTTCCGGATGGAAGCCCGGCACCAGCTTGAGCGCGTTGCGTGCCGCTTGTACCGGCCAGCCGGTCAGCTTGGCGAACCAGAAGGTCCAGATCACGGCGGCGCACAGGGTCAGCGCCATCACCGAGAACCAGTCGATGAAGTTGATGGCGCTGCGCTTGACGGTCAGCAGGCCGAATGCAGCCATGACGGCCAGCGGCGGCAGCAGCACCAGCAACTGGCCTTGCTCAGGCGCTGGATTGCACACGGTCAGCAGCAAGCCCATGACCACGAAGGCCAGCGGCACCACAATGTGCAGCACACCGCGCTGGCGGCGCCAGGCCCATACCGCCCAGCCGGCAAACGGCCAGGCCGGCCAGAAGAACCAGATGCCAACGCGGAAGAAGAATTTGACCGAGGCCCAGCTCGGCAAGCCCAGTTGCAGCCAGTTCCAGCCCAGCCAGGCGTTCAGCGGCTGCTGGTGGTACGGCTCCAGCAGCTGGGCCGGCAGCAGCCACAGGGCGGCCACGATGCCGCCGGCGGCGATCATGGCGCCGAGGTCGCGCACCGCGCGGATAGCAGGCTGTGCCAGGAAACGGGTGCAGGCAAACAGAGCCAGCATCAGGCACACCGGCGTGATCCAGCCGCGCGCCAAGGTCAGCAGGCCGATCGCCAGCCCGCTGAGGACAGCGTTGCGCAGCGATGGTTTTTCCACGTAGCGCACGGTGCGGTACAGCAGGAGGGCGGTCATCGAGACTTGCAGCGCTTCCGGCGTAGTCTCGTGGCTGTGCAGCAGCAGGCCGAGGCAGCCGAGGTAGATCAGGACGGCAGCGTCGGCCAGGGTGCGGCCGAAATCGTTCGGTTCAGGCTGGCCGCCAAAGGCCAGCCGCAGCGGCTGCGCATCTTGCCGGCGGCCGAGGTGATAAGTGGCGTACCACAGTGACAGCACGCCCAGCAGGAAGATGGCCACCGTGCCTACGCGCGCGGCCAGCACGTCGCCCATCAGCCAGCCAAACAGTTTGATGCCGAGTGCGCCCAGCCAGAACGCCAGCGGGCCTTCGTCCGGCCACGACAGGCCGGCTACATTCGGCCACAACCAGTCTTGCCAGCTGCCGTGCGCCATGGTCCACATGATGCCGAAGCTGGCAGCGTCGTCGTTCTTCCACGGGTCGCGGCCGATCAGGCCAGGCAGGATGTACAGCAGGCCCAGGGCGAACAGCGCCCAGCGCGGCAAGGCCAGGGTAGCGGCGGCAGGAAGACGGACTGGCTTCATCGATGTGTGTTTTTATGAGTAGAACCGGAGTATGCAGGAAAACTGCATGGCAAACAAAAAAAGCAGCCAGAGGCTGCTTTTTTCATCGAAGCGGCTGAAATTAGCCTGCTGCGACAGCGGTTTTCGAACCGACGGTACCGAACTTCTGGCGGAATTTCTCAACGCGGCCAGCGGTGTCGACGATTTTGTGTTTGCCGGTGTAGAACGGGTGCGATTCAGCCGATACCTCGATCTTGATCAGCGGGTATTCTTTGCCGTTCAGTTCGATTTTTTCGCGGGTGCTGATGGTCGAACGGGTGACGAATTTGAAGTCGCACGACAGGTCGTGGAAAACAACTTCGCGGTAATCTGGATGGATTTCTGGTTTCATGGTGTAGCCTCGGTTAGTTTGGTAGCCAAACAGCACTTCGTCGATCTGTCCTACATCCTGATCCGATTGCTGATCACTTGCCAGTGAAAAAATAATACGATCGCGGATTATACCGGCGTAAACGCAAACAGGCAACCGAGGTTGCCTGTTTGGTAAGGTTGCTAAGCCGCTGGCTTAACCACCTCTACGCATCATATCGAAGAACTCAGTGTTGTTCTTCGTCGCGCGCATTTTGTCGAGGATGAACTCCATCGCCTCGATCTCGTCCATCGAGTACAGCAGCTTGCGCAGGATCCAGATCTTCTGCAACTGGTCCGGCTTGATCAGCAGTTCTTCGCGGCGGGTACCCGATTTGTTCAGGTTGATGGCCGGGTAGACGCGTTTCTCGGCCAGGCGGCGCTCCAGGTGCACCTCCATATTGCCGGTACCCTTGAATTCTTCGTAGATCACGTCGTCCATACGCGAACCGGTTTCGATCAGCGCGGTAGCGACGATGGTCAGCGAGCCGCCTTCTTCGACGTTACGGGCGGCGCCGAAGAAGCGCTTCGGACGTTGCAGCGCGTTGGCGTCGACACCACCGGTCAGCACTTTGCCCGAGGCAGGGATCACGGTGTTGTAAGCACGGGCCAGGCGGGTGATCGAGTCCAGCAGGATGACCACGTCTTTTTTCATTTCGACCAGGCGCTTGGCTTTTTCCAGCACCATCTCGGCGACCTGCACGTGGCGGGTGGCCGGTTCGTCGAAGGTCGAGGCCACGACTTCGCCGCGCACCGAACGCTGCATCTCGGTAACCTCTTCCGGACGTTCGTCGATCAGCAGTACGATCAGGGTGACGTCAGGGTGGTTCGAGGTGATCGCGTGGGCGATGTGCTGCAGCATGACCGATTTGCCGGACTTCGGCGACGCCACCAGCAGGCCGCGCTGGCCTTTGCCGATCGGCGAGATCAGGTCGACGATACGGCCGGTGATGTTCTCGGTGCCGTTGATGTCGCGCTCCAGGCGCAGCGGCTCGTTCGGGTGCAGCGGCGTCAGATTCTCAAACAGGATGCGGTGTTTCGAGGCTTCCGGCGATTCGCCGTTGACCTTGTCGACCTTGACCAGCGCGAAATAGCGCTCGCCATCTTTCGGGGTGCGCACTTCGCCCTCGATCGAGTCGCCGGTATGCAGGTTGAAGCGGCGGATCTGCGAAGGGGAAATGTAGATATCGTCGGTCGATGCCATGTAGCTGGCGTCCGGCGAGCGCAGGAAGCCGAAGCCGTCCGGCAGCACTTCCAGGGCGCCGTCGCCGAAGATTTGTTCGCCCGACTTGGCGCGTTTTTTCAGGATCGCGAACATCAGCTCTTGCTTGCGCAAGCGTGCTGCGTTATCGATATCCAGCCCGATGGCCATCTCCAGCAATGCTGAGACGTGTAAGGCCTTTAGTTCAGATAGATGCATATTGTTTGAGTATCCCGTGACGGGAAAGTAAAGGTAGGGGAGGGGACTACGTGGGTTGTCTCGTATTATTCAGCGGCGTCGCGGGCGCGGCGCCGCTGGTACCAACTCGCGGTATCGTACGGTATCTTACTTAGATATTGCTGTCGATGAAAGAGGTCAGCTGGCCTTTTGCCATTGCGCCAACCTTTTGCGCGGCAGCGACGCCGTTCTTGAACAGGATCAGGGTCGGGATGCCGCGGATACCGAACTTGGCTGGAACAGCCTGGTTCGAATCAACGTCCATCTTGGCGATCTGGATCTTGCCTTCGTATTCTTTCGCTACTTCTTCCAGGATCGGGGCAATGCTCTTGCAAGGACCGCACCACTCAGCCCAGAAGTCGACCAGCACTGGGCGGTCGGATTTCAGGACATCGGCGTCAAAAGATGCATCGGTAATGTGTTTGATATTTTCGCTCATATTTTCCTCAATCGAGGTCAGTAAGTAATAACGCCTGGGGACTGGGCCTCAAACGCTGCCATGAGCAGCAATTGGGTGCCATTTGCACGATTTCAATGTCTCGGAGGGGATGGCAACAAGGTCGGCAGGCGAGGGATGGCGTAAATAATAACCCATTTTTTAAAAATGTGCGGTTGTTTGTCGCAACCCTCTAAACTATTTACCAAGATTGCTCTGTAACGTGGCTGCGCGTTCCAGTAAAGCCCCCAGCGTCTCGATCGACATTGGCTTGGGACAGGCCTCCAGAATAGTCAGTCCCTGGGCCTCGGCCAGGCGGGCGGCGGTCTTCAGCACCGCGCCATCGACCCCGGACAGCAGCACCACGCAGCCTTGGTATTGCTGCGCCGCCGCAAGGCGCAGGAAGTCGATCCCATCCATGACCGGCATCGACAGGTCGCAAATCACCAGCTGCGGCGGCCGCAGGCGCAATTCGATCAGGGCGCGGCGGCCGTCGGTCTCGCGCACCACCGAGTGGGTGCCGAGGCCGGCGATCATGTCGGCCAGCAGTTCCAGCATAAATGCATCGTCATCCAGCAGCAGTATCCGCATCTCAGTTGTCGTCGGCGAAAGTAGTATTGGTCATGATTTGTTCGGTGATCTGTTCCAGCAGCGGCCACAGTTTTTGCAGCAGCGCCTGGGCGTGCAGCTGGTTGTCGGCGTCGCTGTCGGTGACGGGCAGCTGTTCCAGTTCCAGCAGCAGCTCGCCCATGCCCAGCGCGCCCACGGTGCGGGCCGGCGATTTCAGGCGATGACCGAGCTCGCGCAGCGCCACCAGGTCGCCGCGCTGCAGCGCCGCTTCCATCTGGCTCAGGCCGTCCTGCGTGTTCTGCAAAAACTTGAAGGCAAACTTGCGCACCTTGTGGGGATGATAGCCCAGTAACTTGGCCAGGATCGATAAATCGATAACCGCCGGGTCGCCGCCCAGCGTGGTCTTGAAGGCAGGGCGCGCGGAGCGGGACTGCGGCGTGTCGCGCACATCGGCTTCATCGCGCTCGGGCAGCCAGTTGGCGATGGTCTGGTACATCAGCGCCGGCTGGATCGGCTTGGAGATGAAATCATCCATGCCGGCCTCGATGCAGCGCACCCGGTCTTCGCTGGTGGCGGTGGCGGTCATGGCCAGCACCCGCATGTCGGCCAGACGCGGGTCGGCGCGGATGCGGCGCGTGGCTTCCAGGCCGTCCATCAGCGGCATTTGCACGTCCATCAGCACGCAGTCGAAGGCGGTCTGGCGCAGCAGCTCCAGCGCCTCCATGCCGTTGGCGGCCAGGCATACCGAGGAGCCCACGTCTTCCAGCATCTCCAGCGCGATCTGCTGATTGAAGGTGTTGTCCTCGACCAGCAGGATGCGGGCGTTCTTCAATGCCGCCATGACGGCGGCGCTGCGCGAGGACGCCAGCAGTTCGGCGGCAGCGTCTTTCACGCGGTTGATCAGGGCCGGTACGGTGGCGCTGCTGATGCCGAGGCGCGCGGTGAACCAGAAGGTGCTGCCTTTGCCAGGGCGGCTACGCACACCCACTTCGCCGCCCATCAGCTGCGCCAGCTGTTTGCAGATGGCCAGACCGAGGCCGGTGCCGCCATATTCGCGCGTGGTGGAGGTGTCGGCCTGCTGGAATTGCTGGAACAGTTTTTCGATTTCGCCTTCCGACAGGCCGATGCCGCAGTCGCTTACTTCAAAGCGCAGCAGGCAGCCGTTGGCGTCGCCCACTACTTGGCGCACGCGCACTTCGATGCGGCCTTTTTCGCTGAATTTGATGGCGTTGTTGGCGTAGTTGATCAGCACCTGGCCGAGCCGCAGTGGATCGCCGCGCAGCACTTTCGGCAGCGTTGGATCGAGGTCGTACACCAGTTCCAGTTCGCGGCTGGCGGCCTTCGGCGCCACCACAGTGTTCAGCGTTTGAATGACGTGATCGAGCGCGAAGTCGACCTGCTCGATTTCCAGTTTGCCCGCTTCGATTTTCGAGATGTCGAGGATGTCGTCGATAATGCCCAGCAGGTGCTCGCCGGCGAAACGGATCTTTTCCAGGTAGTCGCGCTGGCGCGGATCGAGTTCGGTCTTCAGCGCCAGATAGGCCATGCCGATCACGCCATTCATCGGCGTGCGGATTTCGTGGCTCATATTGGCGAGGAACTGGCCCTTGGTCTGGCTGGCTTCCTCGGCCACCAGCCGTGCATGATCAAGCTCGCTGGTGCGGATGGCCACGCGTTCTTCCAAGTGCTCATTGAGTTCGCGCAGCGCGTCTTCGCCGCGTTTGCGGTCGGTGATTTCGGTCAGGCTGGCGACGACCAGATGCACATTGCCGCTATCGTCGGGGATCGGTTCGGCGTTGACCGACAGCCAGCAGCGCGTGCCGTCCGGATGCGATAGCCCCATCACCACATCCCGCACCGACATGCCGGTCACCAGCGCTAGTTGCACCGGATGGCTGCTGGCATCGAAGGTGCTGCCGTCTTCGCGCACGCCGGCCCACAAGCCGCCGGCGACCAGCTCCTCGGTATGTCCCAGCATGTGCGCGGCGGCGGCATTGCGTTCGAGGATAATCCCGTGGCCGTCGACCATCACCAGCCCGTTGGTGACGGTGTTGAAAATGGAGGTCAGGCGCTGGCTCGACTCGTGCAGCGCGCCCTCGGCCTGGCGGCGCGCGGTGATATCGGTCAGCATGGCCAGCATGCCGGCGTAGTGGCCGGAATCGGCGTTCATCACGGTGGTCGAGAGCAGGCACCACACCGTGCTGCCGTCGCTGCGCAGGAAACAGACGTCGCTCTGGCGCGCTTCGCCCGCCAGGCTGCGTTGCAGGTGCTGCTTGAGCAGGGCGCGGCCGCCGTCGTCCATGAAGTCGGTCATGGCGCGGCCCATCATCTGCTCGATGTCGTAGTCCAGCATGCGCGCCAGCGTGGGATTGACGAAGGTGGTGCGGTCGTCGGCGTTGGTCATCCAGATGCCTTCGGCCGCCGTCTGCACGATCTGGCGATAGCGTTCCGACGACGCATGCAGCGCTTCCTCGGCGCGCTGGCGCTGGGTCATGTCGCGCAGCGCCATGATCACCAGTTCCTGCCCGCCCAGTTCCACCGGCGACATATGCACCATGGCCGGGAAACTGCTGCCGTCGGCGCGCACCGCGCACAGCACGCGGCCCGGCAGGTTGGGGCGCGAGAACAGTTCGCGCACGCGGCCGTTGCTGCGCATGGCTTCCGGCGCCAGCTGCTCGACCGAGCGGCCGGCCATGCAGCCTTCGTAGCCGAAGCTATGCGTGCAGGCCGGATTGGCGTGGCGTACGCGCCCGCTCTTTTCGGCGATCAGCACCGCGCCCGGCGTGGCGTCCACCACGGCCCACATGCGCGCCTCTTCGGCGGCAGCGCGTTCGGCAATGTCGGCCAATGTGCCGGCCGCGCGCAACGGCAGACCGGATTCGTCGCGCTCCAGAATCATGCCGCGCGCCAGCACCCACTTCCAGCTGCCGTCCTTGAGGCGCATGCGGTGTTCGCTGCGGATTTGGCCGGTGTCGTCGCTGGTGCTGGTCAGGTAGTCCTGGATTTCGCGTTCGAGGCGCGGGCGGTCGTCTGGATGCACGTAGTCTAGCCACTCGGCCAGCGTGGGACGGAATTCATCAGCACTGTAGCCCAGCAGCTTGCAGTAGCGCGGCGACAGCGCCAGCGTGCCGGTGTCGAGCCGCCACTCCCAACTGCCTTCGCCCGAGCCTTCCAGCGCAAAGCTGGCGAGGCGTTCGGCGCTGTCCAATTCCGCGCGCATGGCGCGCAATGCGCGGCCCTGCACCCGCAAGCGCCAGGCGCCGGCCATCGACACCACGAACAACACTGCGCCTACCAGCAGGCCGCCGTAGCGTAGCAGCAGATTGCCATCCGGCGGCTGGTACAGGAAGCCGTCCATATTGAAGCCGGCTGGCAGCATGCCTTGTTCGGTGTAGTCGCGCGCGATGGCGCGCCAGCGTTCCGGATTGCTGTATCCCAGCTCGATCAGCGGCTGCTCCAGCAATGGCGCTATGCGCTGGGCTTCGAACATCAGGTGTTCGCGGCTGTGGCGTTCCGGGTAGCGGGCGCGTATCAGGTCGGCGATCTCGCCCTGGTGCTGCATGGCGTAGACCCAGCCGCGCAGCGTGGCCTCGCGCAGCGCCTGCGCGCGCGCCGGGTGTTCGCGCAATTCGCTCTCGGTGGTGTACAGCACGTCGCCATAGAAATCCAGCCCGTAGTTGCGCGGCGAGACCATGTCGTAAGGCAGGTGCATATGCTCCAGCACATACGGCGCTTCGGTCATGTAGACCGACATGGCATCGACCCGGCCTTCGGCCAGGTCTTCGAAGTTATAGCTGTGCGGGACCTGGTAGACGCTGTCCATGCGCACGCCCTGTTTTTTCAGGAACACGGTCAGCTCTTCGTTATTCGGCGCGATCATCAGGCGGCTGCCGGCCCATGGACGCGGCTTGCCGTCGGCCGTCACGCGGCGCAGCAGGGCGGCGCCGGAGTGCTGGAAGATGGACGCCAGCACCACCACCGGCTGGCCGATATTCCGCGCCAGCAGCAAGGTGGTATTGCCAACGCCATACTGGGCCTGGCCTTGCATCACGGTTTGCAGCGGATCGGTGCCGGGGCGCGCTTCCAGCAGGGTGACGTCAAGGCCGGCGTCGCGGTAATAGCCCTGGTCCTGCGCGGCGTAGTAGCCGGCGAACTGGAACTGATGCTGCCATTTGAGCTGGATGGTGACTTTCTCAGCCGCCCCGGCCGGCGTCAATATGAGCGCGAGCACGCACGCTGTCAGCCTGTGCGACAAACGTTGCCAGGCGATCTGGCGCATGCGCGGACGGCAGTGAAACAAGAGCTTCCCTTTCGGTGGTCGGAGCGTGCTGTATCCGGGCAACTATAGCATCGAAGCCGAGGCCATTGGCGGGTGCGTCGAAAGAAAACGATTGCATCCTGCGAGCGGGTAAAACAGCCACAAATTTAACAATTTCAGGCTATTTTCGTGACAGTCGGTGAGAATGCTGCGGTGCGGTACGGCGCATAGTTGCTAGCGCCGTGCTAGCAACTGGTTCTATTGCGTGAAGCTGCCAGCGAACTGGTAGCGGTGGCCCGGGTGCCACATGGTCGCCAGCGTGGCGATCATGCCGCCGGAGCGGGTCTGGCGGCGCAGCACCAGGCAGGGTTGTTTGGTGTCGATCGCCAGCATGTCGGCGATGTCGCGCGGGGCGGCCAGCGCCTCGATGCTGTAGCTGGCGCCTTGCAGTGGTGCGGCCTGCATCAGGTATTCGTTGGGCGTGATGTGGGCGAAATCCTGCTCCATGTAGTCGGGCGCGCAGAGCGGATTAACCCAGCGGTCCTCGACCTGAATCGGCACGCCGTTCTCGAAGTGCACGATCACCGAATGGAACAGCAGATGGCCAGGCGGCAGGTCGAACTGCTTGGCCATCAACTCGCTGGCCTTGACGCGCTCCAGTTGCTGCAGGCTGCTGCGGTGGGCATGGCCGCGCGCACGCACTTCGTCGGCGATGGATTTAATCTCCAGCAGGGTGGCCTGGTATTTTTGCTGAGCGACGTAGGTGCCAGAGCCCTGGCGGCGCGTGAGCACTTGTTCGGAAGTGAGTTCACGCACGGCGCGGTTGACGGTCATGCGCGAAACGCCGAATTGCTTGACCAGCGCCTGCTCGGACGGAATCACATCGCCTTCCTTCCACGTGCCGGCGGCGATTTCCGCCAGCAGGTAGTCTTTGATGCGCTGGAAAATAGGTGTGCTGTCCTGAGTAACTTGATCGTCCAAACCGCCGTCTCCTGTAAGAGTAGTCATTCTAGCATCGCAAGCTTGTACAATTCAAAAGCAATAGGCGGAGTGCAGGGCGATTGGGTGCTGGCTAAGATGGCCGCATTCCACCTGATATGGAGTCTGAGATGGGCAATTTCATAAACGATGAGCTGCGCTGGGCCGCAGTGCAGCAGCGCGACGCCAGCGCTGACGAGGAGTTCTGGTATTCGGTGCGCAGCACCGGGGTGTACTGCCGTCCGTCATGCGGCGCGCGTCCGGCCTTGCGCAAGAACGTGGCGTTTCATGACAGCCGCGAGGCGGCTGAAGCGGCGGGTTTCCGTCCTTGCCTGCGCTGCAAACCGGACCAGCCGCCGCTGGCCGAACGCCAGGCCGCCATCGTGGCGCAGGCCTGCCGCGTGATCGACGAGGCCGAGGACGCGCCGGATCTCGACAGTCTGGCGGAGGCGGTGGGCGTGAGCCGCTTCTACTTCCATCGCATGTTCAAGGCGGTGACGGGGATTACGCCCAAGGCCTACGCCAACGCGGCGCGGGCGCGGCGGGTGCAGGCCGGATTGGTGGCGCAAGCCACGGTGACCGATGCGATGTATGCGGCGGGTTTCAATTCGAGCGGACGTTTTTATGCGCAGTCGCCGGCGGTGCTGGGCATGAAGCCCACCGCTTTCCGCGCCGGTGGGGCGGGGGAGCAGATCAAGTTTGCGATTGCCGAGTGTTCGCTGGGGCCTATTCTTGTGGCCAGCACGGCGCAGGGCATTTGCGCGATTTTGATTGATGATGACCCGGATTTCCTGGTGAAGGATTTGCAGGACCGTTTTCCCAAGGCGGAATTGATTGGCGCGGAGCCGGAGTATGAGCAGGTGGTGTCGCGCGTGGTCGGCATGGTGGAACAGCCGTCGCTGGGACTGGACTTGCCGCTCGATGTGCGCGGTACAGCGTTCCAGCAGCGTGTGTGGCAGGTGCTGCGCGCCATTCCGGCGGGCCGGCGCGTGACGTATGCCGAGCTGGCGGAACTGGCCAAGGTGCCGCGCGGTGCGCGTGCAGTGGCGTCGGCGTGTGCGGCGAATGCGATTGCAGTTGCGATTCCATGCCATCGCGTGGTACGCAACGATGGCTCGATCTCCGGCTACCGCTGGGGCGTGGACCGCAAGGCCGAGCTGCTGAACCGGGAGGCGATCAGTGAGTAATGCAGGCAATGGCGAACTCGATTTCGGCGATCCGCAGGACCAGCGCAAGCCGCGCATCGTGCCGCCCGCTGCCCAAGCGGCCGCCCGGCGGGCGGTTGGTGCGGCGGCGGGCATCGCGGTGCACGTGGCGGCGCTAGACTGGCAAAGCATCGCCGATGAACTGAACTCCCACGGCTACGCCATCATCCCCGGTCTGCTGACCGCCGACGAATGCCACGACATGGCCGCCCACTACGCCCATCCGCAGCTGTTTCGCAGCCGCGTGGTGATGTCGCAGCACGGCTTCGGCAGCGGCGAGTACCAGTACTTCCGCTACCCGCTGCCGTCTATGATCTCCGCCTTGCGCAACGCCTTGTACGGTCCACTGGCCGCCATCGCCAACCGCTGGCACGAGCTGATGGACCTGCCCGACCGCTTCCCCGCCGACCACGCCGACTTCCTGGCCCGCTGCCACGCCGCCGGCCAGCAGCGCCCGACGCCACTGCTGCTCGAATACAAAACCGGCGACTACAACTGCCTGCACCAGGACCTGTACGGCGAACATGTCTTCCCATTGCAAGCCGCCGTGCTACTCAACCAGCCCGGTACAGACTTCGAAGGCGGCGAATTCGTCCTGACTGAACAACGCCCGCGCATGCAATCGCGCGTTGAAGTGGTGCCACTGAAGCGCGGCGACATGGTAATCTTCGCCGTCAACCACCGTCCCGTCCAGGGCACGCGTGGCATCTACCGCGTCAATCTGCGGCACGGCGTGAGCCGGCTGCGGTCTGGATCTCGCCACACGCTGGGCATCATCTTCCACGACGCGACTTAACAAAGGAATATTCGTGGCAAGGCAAAGAGAGTTCGACCGCATCGATACGCTGGACAAGGCACTAGAAGTGTTCTGGCAGAAAGGCTACGCCGCCACCTCCACCAGCGACCTGCTGGACGCCATGCAGATCGGCCGCCAAAGCATGTACGACACCTTCGGCGACAAACGCTCGCTCTACCTCGAAGCACTGCAACGCTATAACGAAGCCAGCGTCAACGACCTGCTGCGCCACCTGCAAGGCGATAGCGGGCTGGCGGCCATCGACAATATGCTGCAAGCTTTCGCCTCCCGTCCCAAGCGCGATAACGCCAAGGGCTGCATGGGCGTCAACGCGATTGCGGAATTCGGCACCGCCGACGAGGAAGTCAACGCCCTGCGCGACGCCAGCGCCAAACGCCTCAACCACGCAGTGGAGGCGCAACTGCGCAGCGCTGCCGCAGCCGGTGAACTCTCCAGCGATACCGACATCACGCAAGCAGTGGCCTTCGTGGCCGCCACTCTGTCCGGTATGAAAATCAGTGCCAAGGCCGGCGCTTCCATCGCCACCCTGCGCGCCATCGCCCGCCTCGCTGTGCAAGGCCTGCACGGCTAATTCTCACAAAACGTTTACTTGACCAGTTGGTCCAAAAATCCTACCATGACCTCGATTTTTGACTAATTGATCCAAAACGAAAGGAATTATCATGAAAGTAGCTCTGGTAACTGGCGGCGCGCGTGGCATCGGCGCGGCCATCGTCAAACGGCTGGCACAGGACGGCGCTGCCGTGGCCTTCACCTATGTATCGTCGCCGGACAAGGCCAACGATCTTGCCGCCACCATCAACGCCAGCGGCGGCAAGGCGCTGGCCATCCGCGCCGACAGCGCCGACCCGGCCGCCGTGCAAGCAGCCGTGGCGCAAACGGTGGACCACTTCGGCGGACTGGATATCCTCATCACTAACGCCGGTATCCTGAACCTGGCGCCGATTGAAGACTATCCGCTGGAAGACTTTGACCGCATGGTCTCCACCAATGTGCGCGGCGTGTTTGTAGCGATTCAGGCTGCAGCGAAGCAGATGAAAGAGGGCGGCCGCATCGTCACTATCGGCAGCGTGGCCGGCGTACGTGTGTCGTTCCCTACTTCCAGTGTGTACTCGATGACCAAGGCCGCAGTGGCGGCGCTGGTGCGTGGGGCGGCGATTGATCTGGCGCCGCGCGGCATCACCGTCAACAACGTGCAGCCGGGACCAACTGAAACTGATATGAATCCAGCAGACGGCCCGCACGCCGCAGCGCTGCAAACCATGATACCGGCGCGCCGTTTCGGCAGGCCGGAAGAAGTGGCGGGGATGGTGGCTTACCTGGTGAGCGGTGAAGCAGGCTTCGTAACCGGCGCCAGCTTCACCGTCGATGGCGGTTACACCGCCTGAACGCTCTTCTGCGTTTGATACAAGCCGGCGTAGATACCATTGCGCGCCAGTAGCGCATCGTGCGAGCCCGATTCGGCAATGCGGCCGTGATCGAGCACCACGATGCGGTCTGCATTTTCAATGGTCGACAAACGGTGGGCGATGACCACCGTGGTACGGCCTTTCATCAGCACTTCCAACGCCTGCTGCACCAGGCGCTCGGATTCGGTATCGAGCGCGCTGGTTGCTTCGTCCAAAATCAAAATCGGCGCATTTTTGTATAGTGCACGTGCAATCGCCAGGCGCTGGCGCTGGCCGCCGGACAGGCGCTTGCCATTCTCACCTACCGGCGAGTTGTAGCCCTCTGGCAGACGCGTGATGAATTCATGCGCATGCGCGGCGCGGGCGGCAGCTTCAATGCGCTCCATCGACGGCGCTGGATCACCATACGCGATATTGGCCGCCAGCGTATCGTTGAACAGCACCACGTCCTGCGACACCAGCGCAATCTGCTGGCGCAGCGAAGCCATTGTGTAATCGCGTAGATCAACACCATCCAGCTGGATGCTGCCGCTGCTAATGTCGTAAAAGCGCGGCAGCAAAGCAGCCAGCGTTGTCTTGCCGCTGCCGGAGGTGCCCACCAGCGCAACTGTTTCGCCAGCCGCGATATCGAGCGACACGTGGTCCAGTGCAGGACGTCCATCCTGATTCAGCGGCGCGCCATCTGCGCCGAGGTAATGGAAACTCACATCCTGCACCGACAAACGGCCTTCGGCGCGCGCGATGGTCCTGGTGCCTTTGTCGGCCTCCGACTCCAGGTCGATCAAGCCGAACACCGATTCCGACGCCGCCAGTCCGCGCTGCATCGGTTCATTAATCTTGGTCAGGTTTTTAATTGGCGATTGCATCGCCATCAGCGACGACATGAATGCCACAAAAGCGCCCGGCGACAGCGCGCCAGCCTGCGCGCGCAGCAGCGCAAAGTAAATCACCGACGACAGCGTAATCCCGATCAGCATCATGATGATGCCGGAGTTGAGCGCCGACGTCGCCGCGTGCTTCACCGCCAGCTGGCGATTCAGCTTCACCACGCCGTCAAAGCGCTCCTGCTCATATTTTTGGCCGCCGAAAATCTTCACCACGCGCTGGCCGCTGATGCTTTCATCCAGCACGGTGGTCAGGTCGCCCATCGCGGCCTGCGCGCTCTTGCTCAATTTGCGCATGCGGCGGCCGGCAAAGGTGACGATGGCCGCCACCAGCGGCAGTAGGCCAAGGCAGAACACCGCCAACTGCCAGTCGATGGTGAATAGCGTAATCAAGTAGCCGGCGGTCGCCACCGAATCGCGCACCGCGACGTTGACCACCGTGAGGCCGGCCTGTGCCACCTGCGCCGCATCAAACGCCACGCGCGATAGGGTGGTGCCGGTCGAGGACTGGTCGAAATAGCCGTTCGGCAGGCGCATAATCCGGGCGAACATCACCTCGCGCAGATTGGCTTGCACCCGGCTACTCAGCCACGCCGCGCCGTATTCGCCGGCAAAGCTGGACACCATGCGCATCACGGCCAGTCCGAAAATCACCGCCGGGATGGTCCACAGCGCGGCCTTGGTCGGATCGGACGGCAGCAAATGGCCCAGCGCATTTTGCACCGCAGCGAGGATGCCGGTAGCCGGCGCCTTGGCCGGGCCGAAGCTGTGCGCGGGCGCCAGCGCGTCCACCACGTTTTGCAGCTGGCGGATCAGCAGCACGTCGGTGGCCGCCGCCAGGCCGACCGCGAACAGCGTGACGGCGGCAATCCAGGCGTACGGACGGAATTCTTTAAGCAGGCGTAGATAGAGTAAGCGGCTGGACACAGGCTATTCACATTGGGGATACACGGAAGCGTGCATTGTACCCGTCCGGACACCGAAACCCGCGGTTTGCCTGCTACACTCTGGATCTTGCTGCTGAATGGAGATATCGATGCGCATCCCTCTTTTAATCGCCGCCGCCCTGGCCTTGCCTGCGCAAGCCAATACCATCATCGACCGCGCCAATGGCTACACGCTGAACGCGGCCGGCCAGCTACAGCGCTTTACCTCGCTGGCGTTTGATGACCTGGGACGGATCGTGGCGGTGGGCAGCGAGGCGCAAACGGCGGCCGCGTTGCCGAAGGCGGAGCACATCGACGCGCAGGGCAAGACCCTGTTGCCAGGCCTGATCGACGCCCACGGCCACGTGTTCGAACTGGGCGAAATCGCATCAGGCGTGGAGCTGTACAGCCCTGCCTCGCTCAACGCGGCAGTGAAAGCGGTGGCGGACTTCGCCCGCTCGCATCCGAAAAAAGCGTGGATCATCGGCTTCGGCTGGAATCAGGAAATCTGGAAGCTGGGCCGCTTCCCGACCGCCGCCGAGCTGGATGCAGTGGTGAGCGACCGCCCGGTGCTGCTGCATCGCGTGGATGGCCACGCGATTTGGGTCAACACCAAGGCGCTGGAAATGGCCGGTATCGACAAGAGCACGGCCGATCCGTCGGGCGGCAAGATCGAGCGCGACGCCAGCGGCAAGCCAACCGGCGTGCTGGTGGACGCGGCGATGGAGCTGGTCAACCGCGTGGTGCCGCTGCCGACGCCAGTTGAAGCGCGCGCCACGCTGGACGTGGCCTTGACCACGCTGTCGAAAGTGGGCCTGACCAGTGTGCACGATGCCGGCATCAAAGTGGCGCAGGACGACATCTATCGCGACTACGCGGATCACGGCAAACTGACCACCCGCGTCTACGCCATGATCGGCGACACCGCTGGCGATTTCGATGAGCTGTCCAAGGACGGCCCGCTGCCGTCCTACGCCAACGACGTCTACGCGCTGGCGGCGGTCAAGCTGTATTCGGACGGTGCGCTGGGCAGTCGTGGCGCCGCTTTGCTGGCACCTTACTCGGACATGCCGTCCACCAAAGGCCTGCTGTTCTATCCGGACGCTGAGATGCGCGCCAAGATGAACAAGGCGATGAAGGCCGGCTATCAGGTCAACATCCACGCCATCGGCGATGCGGGCAACCACCAGATCCTCGACGCTTACGCGGCGCTGATCCCGCAATATAACAACGTCGCGCTGCGCCACCGCATCGAGCACGCGCAGGTGGTGACGCTGGACGATATCCCGCGCTTCAAGCAGCTCGGCATCATCCCGTCGATGCAGCCGACCCACGCCACCTCGGACCAGAACATGGCCGAGCAGCGCGTCGGCCATGAGCGCATCAAGGGCGCGTACGCGTGGCGCAGCTTCCTCGACCAGGGTTCGCAGATCGCTTGCGGTTCCGATTTCCCGATCGAGTCGCCGAATCCATTTGAAGGCCTGCATGCGGCAGTCACGCGCCAGAACAACGCCGGCGTGCCGCTGGGCGGCTGGTACAAGAACCAGTCCATGACCATGCTGGAAGCCTTCCGCTGCTTCACGCTGGATGCGGCCTACGCGGCGCATCAGGAAAAAGTGATTGGTTCGCTGGAGCCGGGTAAGTGGGCCGACTTCATTGTGGTCGACCGCGACATCTTCAAGATCGCGCCAGAGCAGCTGGGTAAAACCACCGTGCTGCAAACCTGGATGGGCGGGCGGCGCGTCTACAACCGCAAATAAAGCATTATCCCGGCGGGATAAGAACCGCCACAGCTTTTCAGTCCTTTGAGGCGATGACACCAGCATGGACGTGCGTTCATACTGGATTCACATTACCCCTCAAAGGATGAAGTATGCGTTTAATCGACAAGGCGGATGTCGCCCGCATCGCGGTCGGCGCTGCCGTACTCGGAACCGGCGGCGGCGGCGACCCCGCCATCGGCCGCTTGCTGGCAGAAGCGGCGATCGACCGCTACGGGCCGGTGCAGCTGATCGGCGTCGACGAGGTGCCGGACGATGCCTGGGTCGTACCATCTTCCGGCATGGGCGCACCCACGGTCTCGATTGAAAAACTCCCTTCCTGGCGCGAGATCGACAACAGCTTCGACGACGCGCAAGTCGCCCTTGGCGCGCAACCATTTGCCACCATGCCCATCGAAATCGGCGGCGCCAACGCGTTGATGCCGCTGGCGCTGGCCGCCCGACGCGGCATCCCGATGGTGGATGTGGACGCGATGGGCCGCGCTTTCCCTGAATCGCAGATGGTCAGCTTTACGTTGGATGGCATGGCGTCGCGCTTCGTCTGTATCGCTGACGAGAAGGGCAATCGCATGACCATGCGTCCGGTGGACGCAGTGTGGCAGGAAGTGCTGGCGCGTCCCGTGGTGGACCGCATGGGCGCTTCTGCGATGGTGTGCGATTTCCCTGTCACCGGCGTGGAGCTGCGCCGCAGCGGCTTGGCCGGTACGGTGTCGCTGGCGCAGAGCATAGGCGACGCGCTGCTCGATCCAGTCATCCATCTGGGTAATCCATTGGGCGCGCTGCTGGAGCGCACGCGCGGCCATCGCCTCCTGACCGGCAAGATCGTGGACCTGGACCGCACCACTGCGGGCGGCTTTGTGCGCGGCTCGGTCACGCTGGACGGCATTGATGCCGACAAGGGCCGCCGCATTGTGATCCGCTTCCAGAACGAATTCCTGCTGGCTGAGGAAAACGGGCAGCCGCGCGCCATCACGCCGGATTTGATCGCGTTGCTGGATCGCGATTCGGCGCTGCCGTGGACTACCGAAAGCCTGCGCTACGGCATGCGCGTGCACGTCGTCGCCATGCCGTGCCATGAGAAATGGCGCACGCCGGCCGGCATCGCCACCGCCGGTCCCGGCTACTTCGGTTACGCCACTGCGTACACCCCAATTGAACAATTAGTCAAAATTTAGTGTTGAGGTAAGCATGACCTATCGAATTGGCGTAGACGTTGGCGGCACGCATACCGACGCGGCGCTGCTGGACCCGCAGCTGAACTGTCTGGCCACGGCCAAGGTGCGCACCACGCCCGACGTGATGCGTGGGATTGAACAAGCGATTGCCACGGTGCTGGATAGCCCGCTGTCGGTGCCGCGTGAGCAGATCGGCCTTGCGATGCTGGGCACTACCCACTGCACCAACGCGCTGGTGGAGCGCCAGCATTTGCAGCGCGTCGGCTTGCTGCGCTTGGCCGCACCGGCCACGCTGGCGATCCCACCGCAAGCTGGCTGGCCGCAGGATTTGGTAGCGGCAGTGCCGCTGAAGTATGCGATTGTGTGCGGCGGTTACGAGTACGATGGCCGCGTGCTGGCCGAATTGGACGAGCAGGAGATCCGTGCCGCGCTGCGCTCGTGGCGTGGTGAAATCGATGCAGTGGCGGTATGCGGCGTGTTCTCGCCGATCAGCGGCAAGCAGGAAGCGCAGGCGGCGCAGTGGGTGCGCGATGAACTGGGTTCCGGTATTGCCGTCACGCTGTCGTCCGAAATCGGTAGCGTGGGCCTGCTGGAACGCGAGAACGCGGCGATCCTGAACGCGGCATTGGGCGTGGTGGCGCGGCGCGCTATCGGCGGCTTCCGCGATGCACTATCGCAGGCGGGTCTTGGCCATGCACGTTCTTACCTCGGCCAGAACGACGGCACCTTGATGTCGCTGGAACTGGCGGAATCCTATCCGATCATGACGCTGGGCTGCGGCCCGACCAATTCGCTGCGCGGGGCAGCCTTCCTCTCCGGCCTCAAAGACGCGCTGGTGGTGGACGTGGGCGGTACCACGTCGGATATCGGCGCCTTGATCGACGGCTTCCCGCGAGAATCCGCATCGGCAGTGGAAATCGGCGGTGCGCGCCTGAACTTGCGCATGCCGGACATCCTCGCCATTGGCGTCGGCGGCGGCACTATCGTGCGCGCGATGGGCGATGCCGTCACGCTGGGACCGGACAGCGTTGGCTACAAGCTGAATGAGATGGCGCAGATCTTTGGCGGTGATACGTTGACACTGACCGACGTCGCCACCGCCGTGGAAGCTATGCCGGCTCTGGCGCCGCATCCGGTGCGCTCGCCACTGGCCTTCTGTCAGCAGGCCTACGCCGTGATGGTGGAGCGCATTGAAGAGGGCATCGACCGCATGAAGGTTGGTTCGGCCGGCGTGCCGGTGGTGCTAGTCGGCGGCGGCAGCCTGTTGCTGCCGGATGCGCTGCAAGGCACATCGGAGGTGATTCGTCCGCCGCACTTTGGCGCGGCCAATGCCATCGGCGTGGCCATTGCAGAAATCAGCGGCGAGATCGACCAGATCGTGCAGGTGCCGCAAGGAGAACGTGACACCACGCTGGCTGCGCTGCGTTCGCGCGTGCTGGCGCAAGCCGTGGAAGCAGGCGCGCAACCCAACGCCGTGCGCATCATCGCAGAAGAAGTGACACCGCTGGCCTACCTGCCGGGCAACGCATGCCGCGTGCGGCTGAAGGCAGCAGGACCGTTGGTCTGTTGAGCATTGCATAAAAAATTTCAAATCTGACTGAGGGAGAGTTTTTGTATGGGAGCTTGTTCGCATCATTGTTTGAAGCCTGTCCCGCTGGCGATTGCCTTGCTGGTCAGCGGCGCTGCCATCGCGCAGGAAGAAGTGCAGCTGGAGAAGGTCATCGTCACCGCGCAAAAACGCGCCGAGCCTTTGCAGGAAGTGCCGGTGTCGGTCAAGGCTTTCACCTCGAAACAGGTGGAAGACGCCGGCATCAAGACCACGCAGGACTTCATCAACATGACGCCCAACGTCTCGTTCGAGAACTCCTATACCTACGGGAACTCCTTCGTCGCGATTCGCGGCGTGAACCAGATTAACAATGCTGATTCGCCAGTGGCGGTGGTGGTGGACGGCGTCCCGCAGAGTAACCAGAAGCAGCTGAAAATGAACCTGTTCGACATTCAGCGCATCGAAGTGCTGAAAGGTCCGCAGGGCGCGCTATATGGTCGCAACGCGATTGGTGGCGCCATCGTCATTGACACCAAAAATCCAGGCAATAAGACCGAAGGCTTTGCCGGTCTCGATATCGGCAACGGCAATACGCGCAGCGCCACGGCGGGCGTGAGCGGTGCTATCGTTGAGGACAAGCTGCTGTTCCGCCTTGTCGCACAAGGCAAGAAGTCCGATGGCCTGATCAACAACACTTACCTCAACACCAAGTCCGACTTTGTCGATCACGATAACTCGGTGCGCGGCAAGCTGCTGTACAACGCCTCGCCGGATCTGAAGATTGACCTGCGCGCATCGTACACTGACATTTCGGCCGGTGCGGTATGGGATAGCGTGATTCGCAACAGTGGCCCGCAGACGATTACTTCGCCGACCTCCAATTTACTTGGCTCCACCAAGGGCCGCACCTCGGACGCCAGCCTGAAATTCGATTGGGACACCGCCATCGGCACGGTGACGGCGATTTCGTCATACACCAATCTGATCGAGCGTTATCGCGGCGATCTCGATTTCACCAATGCGAACGATCCGGAAATGGGTGTGCTAGGCGACCCGGCGTGGTTCGACCTGCCACCGCGTACACAGTTCGGGCAAGGGCAAGACCTGTCGGTGCGCATGAAGAGCCAGGAACTGCGCATTACTTCGCCGGGCGACCAGCCGTTGCGCTGGATCGGCGGCGCCTACTATCTGCACACGGATCGTCACCTGTACAGCAACAGCTTTATCGATCTAAACGGATCGCTAGCGCAGTTCCACGATCCTTCGTTAAGCATGTTCGTGCAGGACGGTGTGGACGACAACGCGGCCAGCGCGGTGTTTGGCCAGATCGATTACGACATCACGCCGCAAACCACCATCGCCGCCGCGCTGCGCTATGACCGCGACCAGCGCAAGCAGACGGACTTGAGTGACGGTTCGCAGCGTGCCGCCACGTTCAGCAACTGGCAGCCGAAGGTGACGGTAACGCAGAAGTTCACGCCTGATGAATTGGGCTACGTGACCTACAGCACCGGCTTCCGTTCCGGCGGTTTCAATGCGCCGGGCTACAGCGGCTTCCGTCCGGAGACTTTGAAGAACCTGGAAGCAGGTTTGAAATCGACGCTGTTCAACCGCCGCCTGTTTTTCAACGTGGCGCTGTTCACGTCGGAATCCAAGGACTATCAGTTCTTCTACGTGACCAACACGGCGGCGCAGGTTATCAGCAATATCGAGAAGGTGCGCATGAATGGCGCGGATGTGGACTTCAACTGGCTGGTGATCAAGGGCCTGACGGTGGATGGTGGTCTTGGTGTCACGCTGAGCAAAATCAAATCCGACAGCAAGGAGCCGGCGGCGGTGGGCAATTACACGCCAAACGCCACGCCGTGGAAGTTCACGCTGGGCGTGCAGCGCGAGTGGCCTGCGTTTGACCGCATCAACGGCTTTGTGCGTGCGGACTATGAGCATCGCAGCAAGAAGTACTGGGATCCGGATAATGTGGCGCAGTCGCCGTCGCAGAATTTGGTGGGCCTGCGGTTTGGCTTGCGCGATGTGAACGATAAGTGGTCGGTGATGTTCGCGGGCCGTAACCTGACCAATGCACGCTACTACTCGGATTATGGTTCGGCCAAGTACTTTGGTTCACCGGCCGGTATCGATACCGGCTCGCTGGCGCCGCCGCGTACCTTCGGTATTGAGTCGACGATTCGCTTCTAAACGCTACAATAGGAGCATAGTCTTATATTGGAGGTTGCAATGGCGTTAAGTGTCAGGCAGGTGCTCCGCATGGATGTGCTGCGCCACTGCCGGATACTGTCCGGGGTCCAGCATCTGGACCGCCCGGTTGAGCATATCAACGTGTTGGAAGTGGTGGTGGAGGGCGAGGAGTTCGAAGTCCGCAACCACCTGTTCCTCTCTACCTTCGCCTTCGTTGGCAACGACGTGCAGCGCCAGATCGCCCTGATCGAAATGCTGGCGCAAGCCGGCTGCGCTGCGGTGCTGTTCCAGGAAGGTGTGATCGTACCGCTCAGTGCTCCGTTGCTGGCCTGCGCCGAGCGCGTGGGCCTGCCCATTATCGAGGTGCCGGGCAACCTGTTCTACCACCAGATCATCGCGCCGCTGTCGGGCGCTTTACTGCAAGACGAATCTTTCAAACTCCATCACGCGCTGGCGGTGCATCGCCGCCTTTCTGAAATCACGCTCGCTGGCGGTGGCCTGAATGGCGTGCTGGATGCGGTTTCCTCGCTGACTGGGCGCGCTGTCGCTGTCGTTGGCCGCTGGGATGGGCTGATGGGCTGGAGCCATGCCTGGACCGGCCTCACACCGCCGCCCAACGAACGCCTGCTGGCCGTCACCGCGCCATGCGCCGACGATGGCTGGTGGATGGTGCCGCTGCATGGCACCGAATGGCTGATCGCTGCCATCGGCAAGGAGCCTCTGTCGCCGCTGGACGAAGTCACCTTCAACGAAGCCCGCAGCGCGATTGCGCTGGAAGTGTTCCAGCAGCGCTCACGCGGCCAGGCCGACGTGCGCATGAAGGAAGAGCTGCTGGAGGTGATCGTCGCCAGCACCGATGCGGAAGCCAGCCGCGCCTTGATCCCGCGTGCAGCAGCCTTGGGCTGGTCCATCGAGCACGCGCGCATTGCGGTGCGCATCCGCCTCACGCCCGCAAATGGCGCGGCGATCAGTGATGTAGACCTGCACACGCAGCGCAACAGCATCCTGCGCGCCTGCATCCGCATGCTGTCGGAGTGGGACCGCGCCGGCGCGGCCGCCATGCTGAATGGTGGCCTGACTTACCTGCCTAGCGATGGCACTGACAAGCACCTGCCCAAACTAAAAAAACGCCTCGGTGAAATCGTCGACCGCGCGCTGGATAACACCGGCTGGCATTGCCGCGTGGGCATAGGCTCGGCGGCGGAAGCGCTGCATGGCTTGCAAACCAGCCTGACGCAAGCCGATGCCGCAATTGCGGTGGCGGCTTCGCTGCCGGAACTGGGTGTGATCGTGGAATACGAACGCGTGGCGCTCTCCGCGCTGTTGCTGCAATTCGGCGCCAGTGACAACGTGCAGGCATGGCAGCGCAAAGTCATCGGCGCGCTGATGACGGCGGAGGCGCAGCGCGCGGATCTCGTCACCACGCTGGATGTGTTCCTCGACAGCGGCGAATCGCAGAAGCAGACCGCGCGCCTGCTGGGCATTCATCCCAAGACGCTGAAGTACCGCATTGACCGCATCACCACCTTGCTCGGCATCGATCCTTTGAAATCCGAACATCGCTTATCCATGCACCTTGCCGTCAAGCTGGCGCGTTTGCAGCGCACGTAGCGCCGGCAGGCTGGCGACGATGAACGCGATAAGGAAGCCGTCCAGTGGTGGCACGGTGGTCAGCGAGAACAAGTTCAAACCGTAGATATTTTCTGCTGGGTTGTACGGCGTCGTCATGAACGACACCAGCGTGCCGCTGGCCCAGGCCAGAATCGTGGTCGGCACTACCGCCGGCGGCGCAGCAGGCAGCTTGCTGCGCAGGACCACGAAGAAGCGGCCGCTGTAAGCGCCGCCAATCGGCGCAATCGGAATCGACAGCACCAGCAGGAAGCCGAGGAAGGCATCAGCAATGCCTGCCACTGCCAGCGCGGTGCCGATCACGCCGATCACAATGACGAATGCTGCGTGCGGAATCTTCACGCCGTGCAGAACCACCGCAAACGACAGGCTGGATGAATACAGGTTGCCGGTGTTGGTGGTCCACTGCACCATCACCATGACCAGTACCGCGAATACGCCCATGTGCAAGCGCGCGAACAGGTGCACCAGGTCCGCCTCGCCGGTGTATTTTGCGAGGAACACGGCCACCACCAGCGTCAGGCTATTCCCGATCAAGAGGCCGAGGAAGGCGCCGAGCATGGCGTCCTTGCTAGTGCGGGCGTAGCGCGACAAATCCGGGAACGAGGAAATGCCCGCCACAAAAGCGCCGATCACAAAGCTGATCGCGGAGACGAAACTGATATGCGTGGTGGCAGGGCGCTCCACTGCTGGTCCGAGATTCATCAACTGCAGCACTACCGCGCCGCTTAACAGGATCACCATCAGCGGGACGGAAAAGCGCGACAGGCGCTCGATCGCGCCGAAGCCATACATCGCGGTCCACGTCAGCAGCACGCCAGCGATGCCTGACAACAGCGTGGCTGGCACGTGCAAATCAAACAGCGCAAACGCTGCCGCCAAGTTCTGGCCGAGGAAGCCCGCCTGCACCGAGAACCATCCCAGCATGCTCAATCCCATAATCAGCGCCACGAGGCGCGAGCCTTGTTCGCCGAACGTAAAACTGGACACCATCGCAGAACTGAAGCCGCTACGCGCGCCCACCACCGCGCACACCATGCCCAATGCACCCAGTAGCAGCGAGCCGGCCAGCACGGCGGCGATGGCAGTGTAAAGCGTCATGCCGTTGGCGAGCGCCATGCCGAGGAACAGGCCTGATAGGTCCATGCCCATTGCCATCATGATAAGCGTGATGGCCTTCCAGCTTTTGCGTTCCGCTTCGGGAACGGCGTTGAGGGCGAAACTGTGGTTTTCTGCGGCGTCGGCGGGTGTATTCATCCTTCGATTATCGGCGGGCAGGCATATCATGTCACTACCATTAAGCCGCTAAAAGTGCCGTCCCGGTTTATCCGCACGCGATAGAAAAAAGCGGTTGACTTGGTTGTATATACAACTTATGCTGCGAGCATATTCACTCAAACTCGCCGTAGGAGCCACTTATGACCACGCATTTAGACAGCGATCCACGTTACGACGCCAGCCGCGAGATTCGCGCGCCGCGCGGCCCAGAGCGCACCTGCAAGAGCTGGGGCGCGGAGGCGGCTTACCGCATGATCCAGAATAATCTGGACAAGGAAGTGGCGGAAAATCCTAAGCACCTGGTGGTCTACGGCGGCATCGGCCGCGCGGCCCGTAACTGGGAGTGCTATGACCAGATCCTGGCGTCGTTGCGCGAGCTGGAAGACAATCAAACCTTGTTGATCCAGTCGGGCAAACCGGTGGGCGTGTTCCAGACCCACGAAGATGCGCCGCGCGTGCTGATCGCCAATTCGAACCTGGTGCCGAAGTGGGGCAACTGGGAACACTTCAATGAACTGGATCGCAAAGGCCTGTTCATGTACGGCCAAATGACGGCTGGTTCGTGGATTTACATCGGCACGCAGGGCATTGTCCAAGGCACGTTCGAGACCTTCGCGGAAGCAGGTCGCCAGCATTTTGGCGGTGACCTGAAAGGCCGCTGGGTGCTAACCGCAGGTCTGGGCGGCATGGGCGGCGCGCAGCCGCTGGCCGCAACCATGGCAGGCGCAGTGTCGCTGACCATCGAGTGCCAGCAGAGCAGCATCGACTTCCGCCTGCGTACCCGTTACCTCGACAAGCAAGCCGCGTCAATCGACGAGGCGCTGGAGATGATCAAGCTGCACAAGGCCGCAGGTGACGCCATTTCGATTGGTCTCCTGGGTAACGCAGCTGACGTACTGCCAGAGCTGGTGCGCCGCGCTAAGGCTGGCGGCATCCTGCCGGACGTGGTGACTGACCAAACCTCGGCGCATGACCTGATTAACGGCTACCTGCCGCAAGGCTGGACCGTGGAGCAGTGGAAGGCCGCGCAGCAGGACGCGTCGCGCCATCCAGAATTGAAAGCTGCTGCTACCGAAGGCTGCGCAGTGCACGTGCAAGCGATGCTGGACTTCCAGGCGCTGGGTGCCAAGGTGGTCGACTATGGCAACAACATCCGCCAGGTGGCGTTTGACCACGGCGTGAAGAATGCGTTTGATTTCCCGGGCTTTGTGCCGGCGTACATTCGTCCGCAGTTCTGCGAAGGCCGCGGCCCGTTCCGCTGGGTGGCGCTGTCCGGCGATCCTGAAGATATCTACAAGACCGACGCCAAGATCAAGGAGCTGTTCCCGCATCACGCGAACGTGCACCGCTGGCTGGACATGGCGCGTGAGCGTATCGCCTTCCAGGGCCTGCCGGCGCGCATCTGCTGGCTGGGTCTGGGCGAACGTCACATCGCTGGTCTGGCCTTCAATGAGATGGTGCGCAACGGTGAACTGAAAGCGCCGATCGTGATTGGCCGCGACCACCTGGACACCGGCTCGGTGGCCAGCCCTAACCGCGAAACCGAGGCAATGAAGGATGGCACCGATGCCGTCTCCGACTGGCCGCTGCTGAACGCACTGTTGAACACTGCTGGCGGCGCAACCTGGGTGTCGCTGCACCACGGCGGCGGCGTGGGCATGGGATACTCGCAGCATTCCGGCGTGGTGATCGTGGCCGATGGCACCGACGCTGCCGCCAAGCGCCTCGCGCGCGTGCTGGTCAACGACAGCGGCTCGGGTGTGATGCGTCACGCCGATGCTGGCTATGAAAGCGCCGTCGCCTGCGCCAAGCGCAATGGCCTGAACCTCCCTATGATTAAGTAATGAGTACCGATATGACCTTTATCCTGAAACCGGGCGCAATGACGCTCTCCGACCTGCGCTCCGTGTGGAACGCAGCAGGCCCACTGGCGCTGGCGCCAGATGCCTATCCTGTGATCGAAGCTTCGGCTGCCGCTGTGCAGGCGATTGTCGCCAAGGGCGATGCGGCTTACGGCATCAACACCGGCTTTGGCCTGCTGGCCAAGACGCGCATCCCGGATGAAAAGCTGGAGCAGCTGCAGCGCAACCTGATCTTGTCGCACTCGGTGGGTACCGGCGAGCTGGTGTCGGATGCTGTGTGCCGCCTGATTATCCTGATGAAAATCGGCAGCTTGGCGCGCGGCTTCTCGGGTGTGCGTCCGCTGATTATCGATACGCTGATTGCGATTTACAACGCGGGCATCATGCCTGCCATTCCGGCCAAGGGTTCGGTCGGCGCGTCGGGCGATCTGGCGCCGCTGTCGCATATGACGCTGGCGATTCTTGGCGTTGGCCAGGTGCGCGTCAATGGTGAGCTGATGGAAGCTACCGCTGCGCTGAAGGCCGCAGGCATCGAACCGGTGGTGCTGGCCGCGAAAGAAGGCCTGGCGCTGATTAACGGCACGCAGGTGTCGGCGGCGCTGGCGCTGCATGGCCTGTTCATGGCCGAGCGTCTGCTGGAAGCGGGCATGGTGTCCGGTGCGCTGTCGCTGGATGCGGCCAAGGGTTCGGATTCGCCGTTCGACGCGCGCGTGCACGAAGTGCGCGGCCAGCCGGGCCAGATCGCTGCTGCCGCGATTTATCGCCAGCTGGTATCGAACAGCGCGATCCGCGCATCGCATCTGGTGGGCGACGAGCGCGTGCAAGATCCTTACTGCCTGCGCTGCCAGCCGCAAGTCATGGGCGCATGCTGGGACATTATCAACAACGCCGCACGCACGCTGCTGATTGAAGCGAATGCGGTGACTGACAATCCGCTGCTGTTCAAGGATGGCGAGCTGTCGGTGGTGGTCTCGGGCGGTAACTTCCACGCCGAGCCGGTCGCATTTGCCGCCGACACGCTGGCGCTGGCTATTGCGGAAATCGGCTCGATTTCGGAGCGCCGCATCTCGTTGCTGATCGACGCGACCTTGTCTGGCCTGCCGCCGTTCCTGGTGCGTGATCCGGGAGTGAACTCGGGCTTCATGATTGCGCACGTTACCGCTGCGGCGCTGGCGTCGGAGAATAAGTCGATTGCGCACCCGGGCAGCGTTGACACGATTCCTACTTCGGCTAACCAGGAAGACCACGTCAGTATGGCGACTTATGCTGCGCGCCGTCTGGATGATATGGCGCAGAACACTGCTGTCATCATCGGCATTGAGTTGCTGGCTGCAGCGCAGGGTATTGATTTCCATCGTCCGCTGACTACCTCGCCGCATCTGGAGCATGTGCACGAGCAGCTGCGCCAGAAGGTGCCGTTCTTCGATCAGGACCGCTTCTTCGCGCCGGATATCGAAGCAGCCAAGGGCATGGTGATGCGCGGTGAGTTGAGCGCGTCGTGCAAAGAGCTGTTCACGACGCTGCATCCGTAAGAGGAGAGAGCATGGACTATCAGTTCAAAGCAGGCAGTATTCCCTTGCTGGTGTCCATGCCGCACGTGGGCACCGATATTCCCGATGATGTGCTGGCGTCGATGACGCCGGCCGCTGTCGACAAGCAGGACACGGACTGGCATCTGGTTCGTTTGTATGAGTTTTTAAGCGAGATGGGGGCGTCGACGCTGTCGGCGCGCTGGTCGCGCTATGTGATTGATTTGAATCGTCCGCCGGAAAACACGAATTTGTATCCGGGGCAGGATACGACGGGTTTGTGCCCGGTCGATACTTTCCATCGTGAGCCGCTGTACTTGCCCGGCCGCGCGCCAGACGAAGCGGAAGTGCAGCGCCGCTTGCAGGCTTACTGGAAGCCGTATCACGATCAACTGCGTTCGGAACTGGATCGCTTGCTGGCGCTGCATGGCCGCGTGGTGTTGTGGGATGCGCATTCCATCGCCTCGCATGTGCCGCGCTTCTTTGAGGGCAAGCTGCCGGATCTGAATTTTGGTACGGCGGATGGCAAGAGCTGCGATATTGGCTTGAGCAATGCGATTGTGGCAAGTGCGCAGGGTGGTGATTGCACCGTCGCGGTCAATGGCCGCTTCAAAGGTGGGCATATCACGCGCTTTTACGGCGAGCCGGCAAAAGGCGTCCACGCGATTCAGCTGGAGATGTGCCAGTCGACGTATATGGATGAAGATGCGCCGTATGGATATCGTGCGGATCTGGCGGCGCAGGTGCAGCAGCCGCTGCGCGCGATGATGCAGGCTGCTGCCGATTGGATACGCGCATGAGCAAGCTGTTTGCACGCCATGCGCTGCTGCCCGATGGCTGGGCGAAAGATGTGCTGATTGAGTGGGACGCGTCCGGCGCAATCACGGCGGTGACGGCGGGTGCGGACGACGCGGCCGTAGACCCGGCGCTCGGCGCGGCTGCGCAGCGCGTCTCGCTGGCTAACGTGGATCGCGTGGAGTATGCGCTGCCCGGCATGATCAACCTGCACTCGCACAGTTTCCAGCGCGCGCTGGGTGGCCGCACCGAGAAGGCCGGCGACAGCAAGGACAGTTTCTGGACCTGGCGCGAATTGATGTATCGCTTCGCGCGCAACATCACGCCGGAGCATATCGAGGCCATCGCCGCGCAGCTGTTTAGCGAATGCCTGCGCCATGGCTACACCTCGCTGTGCGAATTCCATTACGTGCAACGCGCGCCGGATGGCGCCATGTACCCGCGTCCGGCCGAAACGGCAGAACGTGTCATTGCCGCCGCACGTTTGACGGGAATCGGCATGACCATGCTGCCGGTGTTGTATAGTTATTCCGGCTTCGGTGAAAAGCCGTTGAAGCCAGAACAACAACGTTTCCGTACCGACGCGCAGGATGTATTGCGGATTGTGGAAGCGCTGGAACCGCTGCGCGATGCGCAGACCGAAGTCGGCGTGGCACCGCATTCGCTGCGCGCGGCGACGGTGGGGCAGATCGAAGAAGTGCTGGCGACGCTGCCGAAAGCGCGTCCGGTGCACATCCACATCGCCGAGCAGATGGCGGAAGTACAGCAATCGCTTGATTGGAGCGGCCGTCGCCCGGTGCAGTGGTTGCAGGAGAATCTGGACATGGACCAGCGCTGGTGTTTGATCCACGCCACGCATTTGACGGACGATGAAGTGAGCGGCATCGCCCGCAGCGGCGCGGTGGCGGGCCTGTGCCCGACCACCGAAGCGAATCTCGGCGATGGCTTGTTCTCGCTGGAGAGCTTCCTGGCGCAGGGCGGCGTGTTTGGTATCGGCAGCGATAGCCACGTGTCGCAAAGCGCAGTGGAAGAACTGCGCTGGCTGGAATACGGACAGCGCTTGCAGCACCAGCGCCGCAACATCGCGGTGTCCGATGCGCAGCGCAACGTCGGTGATTTTTTATGGCAGGGCGCCTTGCGCGGCGGCGCGCAGGCTGCGGGACGGCCGGTAGGCGCTTTGACGCCGGGGCTGCGCGCGGACATCGTGGTGCTGGATGACGCGCATCCGAATATGTTTGGGTTGGCGCTGGACGAGGTACTCGGCAGCCTGGTCTTCAGCGGCAACGACAATCTGGTCAAGGACGTGATGGTCGGCGGCCAGTGGGTAGTGCGCAATCAGCAGCACGTGGCGCAGCAGGCGATCGCTGCGCGCTTCAAGCAGACCTTGGCCGAACTGAGGGAGTTCCGATGACCCAGCTAATCCAGTATGCAAACCTGCGCTCCGCGCCGTGGAAAAACGGCGGCGGCTGCACTACGGAAATCGCTATTGCGCCAGCCGGCGCGCATCTCGATGATTTCGAGTGGCGTGTCAGCCTGGCGACGATTGCGCAGGACGGCCCATTCTCTGCCTTCCCCGGTATCGACCGCTCGCTGGCGCTGGTTGACGGCGACGGCGTGCTGCTGGATTTTGGCGACGAGCGTTTTGTGCTCAGTCCCAGCGAGCCGCTGATTGAATTCGCCGGCGAGGATGCGGTGCATGCCACCGTCACCGGCCAGCACACCACTGATTTCAATGTTATGACGCGGCGCGGCGCGTGCCGCCATCGCCTCGAACTGCGCACGGTGCGAGGCTTGGAAGCGCTCAAGCGCCGCGCCGGTACCACCTTGCTGTTTTTGGCGGAAGGCGAAAGCCTGACGTTGAGCAGCGCGCGTGAACGCATCGCCATGGTGCGCTACGATACGGTGGTGATGGAAGCCGAGGAAGACTGGACGCTGGAAGCGCAGCATGCCACCGTGCTGGTGGCAGAGATCATCCGCAACTAAAAGAAAGCGAAGTATGTGGGACGTGTTGTTTACGAACGTGCATCTGGCCACCATGGCGGATGGTTATGGTGAAATCCGCGACGCCGCCATTGCGGTAAAAGACGGCCGCATTGCGTGGCTGGGGCCTCAGGCGGAGCTGCCTTCCATGCAGGCCGTTACAGTGCACGACGGCGGTGGCAGCTGGCTAACACCGGGCCTGATCGACTGCCACACCCACATCGTCCACGCGGGTAACCGCAGCGATGAATTCGAGGCGCGTTTGAATGGCGCCACGTATGAAGACATCGCCCGTGCCGGTGGCGGCATCATGTCTACCGTGCGTGCTACGCGTGCGGCGTCGGAAGATGAGCTGCTGCGACAAAGCCTGCCACGCGTGCTGTCCCTGCTGGCGGAAGGCGTCACTACCATCGAAATCAAATCCGGCTACGGCCTGACGCTGGAGTCGGAAGCGGCGATGTTGCGTGCCGCCCGCCGCATCGGCCGCGAACTGCCGGTGCGTGTGGCCACCACCTTCCTCGGCGCGCATGCGTTGCCGCCGGAATTTGCAGGCCGCGCCGACGACTACATCGAAGAAGTCTGCCAGATGATCGCGCCGCTGGCGGCTGAAGGACTGGCCGATGCGGTGGATGTGTTCTGTGAACGCATCGGCTTTTCGTACGAACAAACGGAGCGCGTGTTCAAGGCTGCGCAGGCGTACGGCCTCCCGGTCAAGCTGCACGCGGAGCAGCTGTCCGACCAGCGCGGGGCTGAGCTGACGGCGCGTTACCAAGGGCTGTCGGCGGACCACCTTGAGCACTTGAGCGCAAGCGGTATCGAGGCAATGGCCGCCGCCGGCACGGTGGCGGTGCTGCTACCCGGCGCTTACTACTTCCTGCGCGATACCACGCCGCCGCCGGTGGCCGCGCTGCGCGAAGCAGGCGTGAAGATGGCGGTGGCCACTGATTGCAATCCGGGTACCTCGCCGATGACGTCCCTGCTGTTGGCGATGAACATGGCCTGCACGCTGTGGCGTCTGACGCCGCAGGAAGCACTGGCCGGCTGCACGCTGCACGCAGCGCGAGCGCTTGGCCTGCATGACGAAATAGGCAGCCTTGAAGTCGGCAAGCGCGCCGATTTTGCGCTGTGGCGCATCGCGCGTCCGGCCGACCTGTCTTACGCCATTGGCCTGAATCCTTGTCGCGGTGTCGTCAACGCAGGCAAATTGCGCTCTCCGGCCATGTAAAAACCTGCTCGTTGTATTGTGCTTTCGGTTACATTATCCGGATGCCACATAACGAAGCAGGATATCCATGTTCGTCTTGAATTCCGTACGCACCGCCGTGCTGGCGGCGCTCAGCGCCCATGCGCTGGCACAGGAGCCGACTCCTACGCCGCCCGTTCCCCACGCACCGGAGGCTGCCGCCACGCCGCAAGCTGCTGCTGCGACGCCGACGCCGGTCATCGCCGCGCCGGTGGCAGCGCCCCGGCCTTTCATCGACATTGTGCGCGGCGCATCCCATTTGCCGGGATTTTTGAGCCTGTATCAAAAAGAGGAAAAAGTCTGGATCGAGCTGCGGCCCGACCAATTCGACCGTCCGCTGTTCATGTCATTGAATATCCCGAACGGGATCGGCGAGCGTGGCATCTATGGCAGCCAGATGGGCGGCAGCCAGGTGGTGGTGTTCCATCGCGTCGGCAACCTGGTGCAGATGATCGCCAAGAACACGGACTACAGCGCCAAGGGCGGCACGCCGCAGTCGCTGGCGGTGCAGCAGGCATATTCGGACAGCCTGCTGGCGATTGCGCCGGTGGTCAGCAGCCCGCATCCGCAATCGAAATCGATACTGGTGGAAGCAAACGCGCTGCTGTTCGGCGATATCCTCGGCATGACCACGCGGCTGGAAGCGGCCTTCCGCCTGACCTACGTGATGGATGCGCGTAATAGCAGCTTCCTCACCATTCACTCGGATGAGGGCTTGACCGGCTTCCAGGTCAACGCGCATTACTTCACGCCGCGCATACCGGCGCCACCCGCCGTGCCGCCCCCGATACCTGCCGCTGTGCCGCATCCGCCGACCACATTGCCGGACCCGCGTAGCATGTTCATAGGCTACTACTACAGCTTTATGCCGCTGCCGGCGCAAGCCATGCCGGGCCGCCGTGCGGATGACCGCATTGGCCATTTCGTCAGCACCAGCCAGGATTATTCGGACGACGTGACGCCGACGACGGCGGTGCATCTGGTGGAGCGCTGGCGCCTGGAGAAGCAGGATCCGGCGGCGGCGCTGTCGGAGCCGGAGCAGCCTATCGTCTACTGGATCGACGCCAACGTGCCGGAGAAGTACCGCGAGTCGGTGCGGCAAGGCATATTGGCGTGGAATGCGGCGTTTGAGCGCATCGGTTTCAAGGACGCCATCGTGGTCAAGCAGCAGACCGCGGCCGACCGCTTCGATACGATGGATGCGCGCCACGCGTCAATCCGCTGGTTCCTCGGCAGCGATGTAGGTTTTGCGATTGGGCCTAGCCAGGTTGACCCGCGCAGCGGTGAAATCCTTGATGCGGATATCGCCATGTCCGATATTTTTGCGCGCGGTGCGCGGCGCATGGTCGGCGAAGATAGCCTCGATTTTTCCATGCCATTGTTAGCACAATCCTTGCAGCAGAATCGTTGCGACTACATGCAGGAGTCGGCAACGGAGATGGGCTTTGCGATGGACGTGCTGGAAGCGCGCGGCATGCTCGATATGGACGGCCCGGAAGCGGAGGCAGTGGCGCAGGCTTACGTGCGCTCGGTGATCATGCACGAAGTCGGTCACACGCTGGGCTTGCGGCACAACTTCCGCGCCTCGACGGTGTACTCGCTGCAGCAGTTGCAGGATCCTGAGTTCACCAAAAAGAATAGCATGACCGGTTCAGTGATGGACTACACGCCGTTCAACCTGTCGCTGAAAGGCGAGAAGCAGGGCGAGTACGTGGCGTCCACGCTGGGGCCTTACGATTACTGGGCGATTGAATACGCCTACAAGCCGATCGACCCGGCGCAGGAAAAGCAGGAGCTGGCGAAGATTGCATCGCGCTCCAACGAGCCGCAGCTGGCCTTCGGTAGCGACCAGGATGCGAGTGGCTTCAATCTGGACCCGGACGTGAACGTGTATGACTTGGGCAGCGATCCGCTGGCGTACTTCCAGCGCCGCCTGACGATTTCGCGCGAGCTGTGGGACCGGGTGCAGAACCGCACGCTCAAGCCGGGCGAAAGCTACGAGGTGCTGCGCCGGAGTTTCGATTATGGCTTCCAGCAGTTCGCACGCACCTTGCCGGTGGTGGTGAAGTATGTGGGCGGCGTGACCTACTTGCGTGACCACGCGGGCACGGGACGGGCGACCTTTACTCCGGTGCCGCTGCCGCGCCAACGTGCGGCTTTGCAGATGTTGACCGACAGCCTGTTCAAGACGGACAGCTTCAAGTTTTCGCCGGCGACCATCAGCCGTTTGGGTGTGGATCATTTCACTGCACGTGGACGGCCGGATGTTTCGGTTGGCGGACGTGTGCTGGCGTTGCAGTCGGCGGCGTTGGACCAGCTGATGTCGGACGGCGTGGCGGTGCGCTTGCTGGATTCGCAGGAGAAGCTGGAGGATCGCAAGCAGGTGCTGAGTCTTGGCGAGCTGTATTCCAGCGTGCAGGATGCGGTGTGGAGCGAGCTTAAGTCGGGCAAGGATATCAGCGGTATGCGGCGCAATCTGCAGCGCGAGCATTTGAAGCGGGTGGTGGCGGCGCTGTTGCGCGTGTCGGCTGGTACGCCGGCTGATGTGCGCAGCCTGCAGCGCGAGAATGCCTTGCAGCTGCAGCGCGAGCTGCAAGCGGCGATGGCGAAGCCGATCAGCCGTGAGGCCAAGGCGCATCTGTCGGAAAGTGTTGAGACGCTGGGGCAGGCGCTGAAGGCGTCGATGCTGCGCGCGGGGGCTTGATGGCATTGTTGCGAGGATGGTGGCCGGCAGCAGCGACAGCGGCCAGCCGATTGGCCGGCCTGCTTGTCGTGCTGGCGCTGGGCGCTGGCCCGGCGGTAGCTGTGGCGGGCGATGCGCTGCACGTTGGCTCCAAGCGTTTCACCGAGTCGTATATTTTGGGCGAGGTGCTGGCGCAGACGGCGGCGCCGCATGCACAGGTCGAGCATCTGCAAGGTCTCGGCAATACGGCGATTGTGCTGGCGGCGCTGGAGGCGGGGCGGATTGATATCTATCCCGAGTATCTGGGCACGATCGACCTGGAGATCCTCAAGCACAAGCAGCCTGCAACGCTGGAACAGATGCGCAAGGAGCTGGCGGTGATGGGCCTTGGCGTGGCGGTGCCGCTGGGCTTTAACAATACCTATGCGTTGGCGATGCGCGGCGAGGCGGATGCGCCGCGCAAGTTGAGCGAGCTGGCGGCGCGCGGTTCGCTGCGTTTCGGGCTGTCGCATGAATTCATCGGACGTGCGGATGGCTGGCAGGGTTTAGCGACGCGCTATGGCTTGCCGCAGCGGCCAGAGGGACTAGATCACGGTCTGGCCTATGAGGCGCTGCGTGGACGGCAGGTGGATGTGATCGATATTTATTCGACTGACGCGCGTATTGGGCAGTATGGCTTGCGGGTGCTGGAGGATGATCGCAGCTACTTCCCGCGCTACGATGCGGTGCTGCTGTACCGGCTCGATGCGGTGCAGCGCTTCCCGGCGGCGTGGCAGGCGATCAGCAAGCTGGAAGGGCGCATCAGCGAAGCGGACATGATTGCCATGAATGCCGCTGCAGAAATCGACGGCAAACCGTTTGCGCGCGTGGCGAGTGATTGGCTGGCCGCGCATTCGCTGGCCGGCGCTGCGACTGCGCCAACCGCCGCATTGGCTGCCGCGACGACCGGCGCATCGGCCCCTTCCGCCGCGCGCGATGGGCTGTTGGCCAAAATCTTCGATCACAATCTGTGGCGGCTGACGCAGCAGCATCTCACGCTGGTCCTGCTGGCGGTGGCCGCAGCTTGCTTGATCGGCGTGCCGCTGGGCGTATTAGCGGCGTCTCTGCCGCGCCTGAGGCAAGTGGTGCTGGGCTTGACCGGCGTACTCCAAACCGTGCCATCTCTCGCCTTACTGGCGCTGTTGATCCCTTTGCTAGGCCGCATCGGCACCGCGCCCGCGCTGGTGGCGCTGGTGGTGTATGCGCTGCTGCCCATCGTGCGCAATACCTGCACCGGTTTGCTGCAAGTTCCTAAGGGTTTGAAATTGGCAGCCAAGGCGCTTGGCCTGCGGCCTATGCATCGCCTGACGCACATCGAATTGCCGCTGGCGTTGCCGGTCATCCTGGCGGGCGTGAAAACGGCGGCGGTGCTGAGTGTGGGTACGGCGACTATTGCGGCCTTCATCGGCGCCGGTGGCTATGGTGAACGCATCACCATCGGCCTGGCCTTGAACGATAACGATATGCTACTAGCTGGCGCCATCCCGGCAGCAATGTTGGCATTGCTGACACAAGGCCTGTTCGAGTTGCTCGAACGCACAGTAATTAACAGACATCGGCTTTCTGTAAAGTCGCCGTAATGATTTGTAATGCCTGCGGCGCCGGTCGGAAGGGACGGATATAGTGAACCCGTTGATTCAATCTCCCTCCCACTGACAACGGGTTCTGCCCATCCAGCGCTTGCCGCTGGGTGGGATTTTTTTTACGCCTGTGCCGACAGCTGCGCCAGCGCATCGCCGGTGACGCGGCAGATGCGCCAGTCCGGCATTACGGTCGCGCCCATGCCTTCGTAGAATTTGATGGCGTTCGAATTCCAGTCCAGCACCGACCATTCGAAGCGGCCGCAGTCGCGTTCCACGGCCAGCTGGGCCAGCGCCACCAGCATCTGCTTGCCGTAGCCCTTGCCGCGATGGGCCTGCTGCACGTACAGGTCTTCCAGGTACAGGCCTTTCTTGCACAGGAAGGTGGAGAAATTGTGGAAGAACAGCGCGAAGGTGACGACCTCGCCGCCGGTCTCGCCGACCAGCGCTTCGCACACCGGCTTGTCGCAGAACAGGCTGTCGTGCAGGGCGGCTTCGTCGGCGACCACCATGTGCTCCAGCTTTTCAAACACGGCCAGCTCGAAGATCATGCCGAAGATGGCAGGGATGTCGGCCGGCGTGGCCGGGCGGATGGTCAGTTCGGTAGTACTCATCGGGTCTTTGTCTTAGTAGAAGAATTCGGTTTGAGCGCCCAGGCCACGCTGGACAGGCACAGCACCATGCCCAGCCACTCCAGCGGACCGGGGCGGTAATGCTCCAGCTGGATCGACAGTAGCACGGAAATCACCGGCGTCACCACGCCGATGTAGACCGCTTTGTCGGAGCCGATGCGGTGGATCAGGGTGAAGTAGGCAGCAAACGCAATCACCGAGCCCAGCAGAGACAAGTAGAGCAGGCCGCCCCAGTATCTGGCGGTGGTCGGCATGACGAAGTGCTGGCCGCTGACCAGCACCCACAGCGCCACCAGCAGGCTGCCCCACATCATGGACCAGGCCATGGTCAGCAGCACGTTGGCGGATTGTTCGCGCACCTTGATGACCAGCACATTGCCAACCGAGCTGGCGATGGTGGCGCACACCGCCAGCACCAGGCCCAGCAGGAAGTGACCGTTGCCACCGCTCAGGATGTCATTCCACGCGCCAAAGATCGAGTGGTAGAACAGCAAGGTCACGCCGCCAATCGCGACGCCGCCGGCAGCCCAGGTACGCGTGCTCAGTGCGGTGCCGAAGGTGAAATGGTTGAGGATAGGATTCCAGAACACCATCAGCGCAAACAGCACCGCCACCAGCCCGGAGACCAGGTATTGCTCGGAGGTGTAGGTGCAGATGTAGCTCACGGCAAACGTGGCGCAGCCTTGCAGGATCAGCCAGCGCTGGGCGCGCCACGGCAGCAGCAATTTGTGGCGGCGCACGGCGCACCAGCTGAACAGCACGGCCGAGGCCAGCGCGAAGCGATATACCACGGAAACGGCGGGCGGAACCTCACCCAGTTGTAGCGTGATGGCGAAAAAAGTAGAGCCCCAGATCAAACAGGCGATGATGAATAGCAGTGGAGAAGACATCAAACCAGTATAGCTGCACGGGGTACTTCTTGCCTAGCAGCTAGCTTTTTGTTGCGACGCAACAGCTTGTTGAATAAGTTGTATCTAGCTTGTAAATTCAGCAGTGTGGACCGCCAGAACACGTATAGTGAAAACACTGCTTCTTGTTCTCATTCTCATCGGGAGAGCGTCATGAATACCGCGCTGCAAATCAAAGTCGTCTCGCTGCTGGGCTATGTAGCCCTGAGCACCGCTTTGGTGCTGCTGCTGGCCGACGATGAGATGCAGGGCGCGGCGCAGGCGCTGTTCGCCCACGCCTGGTTTCGTTAATTAGTAGGCCCAGTGCAGGCGGCGGTACAGGAAGCCCAGCACGAACAGCGGTCCGATCAGCAGGAAACGCAGGTCGTCGAAGAAAGATGGCTTCTTGCCTTCAATCTTGTGGCCGATGAATTGGCCGATCCACGCCAGCACAAACACCGTTACCGATAGTGGCAGTACGGCCTGTGGCGGCAGCGCCGCCAGGATGGCTAGCATTGCGCTTGCCATTAACAGCATCCCCAGCGCGAACGGCTTGGACAGCTTGAAGTAGTACACCATCGCGGCCACGGTAAAGGCCAGCGCCACCAGCGGATGCACGGCCCATAGCAGGCCTAGCAGGGTGAACACGATCACCGGCACGCAAATGAAGTGGATCACTTCATTGGTCGGGTTGAGATGGCTTTCGCTGTACTGGGCCAGCAGGGTGTCGATGGTGCGGTTGTCCGGCATGGTGGTCTCCTTGGAATTATTGGTATCGACTGCCAGCCGATTCTACACCTACAATGTGGCATGACTGAACAATTGCGCAAGCGCTGTTTTGACCCCGTGGTGGACCAGCGCACCCGCCTGCTGGTGCTGGGCAGCCTGCCTGGCGAAAAATCGCTGGCCGTCCAACAATACTATGCCAACCGGCAGAATCAATTCTGGCGTTTGATGTCGGAAGTGACCGGCACAAGCCTGGTCGAGCTCGACTACGCAGCGCGGCTGGAAACCCTGATGGCGCATGGCGTCGGCCTGTGGGATGTGGTGGCCGAAGCCCACCGCCCCGGCAGCCTCGACAGCGCCATTCGCGAGCGCGACGACAACGACTTGCTTGGCCTGCTGGCGCGCTATCCTTCCATCGTCGCGCTGGCCTTCAATGGCGGCACCGCCGCCAAGCTGGGCGTGAAAGTGCTGGGCGAACATGCGGTGCGCTATCAACTGTTTGAACTGCCGTCGAGCAGTCCAGCCCATACCCGGCCTTACGCAGAAAAGCTGTGCTGCTGGGCGTCGCTCAAGCGGGTGCTCGGTAGCTAATCACGCGGACGGTGGATTCGAGGTAGTCCTGGAAACCCATGTTGAGGTAGAGCTGGTGGGCGGGGTTGTTGTGCATGACGTGCAGGAAGGACTGTTCGCCGCGCGCGGCGTGGCGCAGCAGTAATTTGGTGATCAGCTTTTTCGCCAGCCCGCAGCCCTGGTAGTCCGGGTGGGTGCAGACGCCGCTGATTTCGCACAGGCCCGGCGCGCGCAGGCGTTCGCCGGCCATCGCCATTAATCTCTCGCCGTCGAAGTAGCCGAAGTAGTCGCCTAGCTCAATGGTGCGGATGCCGAATGGACCCGGTTTGCACAAGGTCGCCAGCTCCAGCGCTTGCTCTGCGTGCTCGGCACGCAGCGGCACCGCCTCTGGCGCCGGATCGGTGGCCGGCAACGCGCCCTCCCATACCATGCGGAACATGGTGCTCTCGACTTCCACGCGCCAGCCCGGCGGCGCGGTCCCGGTCCAGCTATCACAATAAAAGTGTTCGCCGGCCGTGCACCACGGCGCCAGTGCGGCAAAGTCCGGTTGCGCCGGATCGGCAAAGGCGATGATGGGCGAGAAGCCTTGGGTGTAGCGGCGGATGGCATCGGTGCCGTCGGACCAGCGGCGGTGGGCGCCGTCCAGCGCGTGCCAGAAAATGTGGTCAAGCAGGGGATTACGGGCCATGCCGGTTGCCTTGGAGAAGGGTTCGTGGGATGCTAGGTTTTCGATCGCAGTGTAGCTAAAACGGGGGACAAGTGGAAACTCAAAAAATCGCCATCATTGGACTGGGCCGTATCGGATCTGCTTTTTTGCGCAATATGCTGGCCCGCAGCGGGGCTGGCGTGGAATTGGTCGGCGTGGCCGAAACCGGCGACACGCCGGGCCGCCAGCAGGCGGTGGACGCCGGCCTGAATCTCACTTCGCTGGATGAGATTGTCGCTCTGGGCAACGGCGTCGATATCTTGTTCGACCTGACCGGCATTCCTGCCGTGCGGCGCGAGATCCGCGAGAAGCTGATGGCGCAAGGCAATCACCACACGGTGGTGGCCTCGGAAACCATCGCCCGTCTGATCTGGGCCCTGACCACGGATGACGATTTGCCGGTGATTGCGGGCCGCAACACCGGCTACTAGCCTCGCAAGACCTTACGGCCCGATCGGCAGGAAGGTCACCACGCCGTCGTCGGTGATGGCAACCACCACCCAGCCATCGCCCGATACGGCCATCTGGCGCGGCAGCAGCTGCTTGCCGGTGGTGCTCAGCTTGTACTGCTGCAGCACCTTGGCGCCGGTGCTGTCGTACATATAGATGTCGCTGCTGCCGGCACGCGCGGCGCCGCCGCAGAAGATGCGGCCGTCGAGCGCCACTTCGATGTTGTTCGGCGCAGCGTCGCCGATGACCATGTAGCCGAGGATGGCCAGGTCGGCGCCGTTCATGATCACGCACGATTTCGGCGAGGCGGCCGCGCTGTAGACGCGCGTGCCGTCGGCGCTGAGCCACACGTCCGCGCCCTGGGTGCCGGGGCTGGTGTGGCTGGCCGGCGCCAGCTTGGCGGCAAACAGGGTGCCGCCGCCCATCGCCGCATAGTCGACGGTGGCGCTGGTGTGGGTGACGGTGGTGTTGCCCTCGTCTTGCTGCACGATGCGCTTGCCGTTGCTGCTGGCCGACAGCGCGCCGCCGGTGCTCAGCGGCAGCGTGCCGATGCGCGCCAGGCTGGAGGTCAGGAACAGCTGGCCGTCGCTCAACAACAGCATTTCCACGCCGTTCGGACGGATCAGTTTAAGGCGCGTGGCCTTGGTGCCGGGGCTGGCCAGCGGCAGTTGCTGGCTGATGGTGCGGGTGCTGAGCTTGACGGCGGTCAGGCGCGCGTTGTCGATATCGACTACGTACAAGGTGTCGCCGTTGGGGGTAACCGCCATGTCGCCCAGGTGGGCCGAGAAGCCGGTGATGCTGCTTTCCTTGAGGCCGGTGTACACATTGTAGACGTCGATCACGGCGCCGCCGTTGTGCAGGTAGGCGTACGGCCGCGCCGGGTCGGTGGTGACGTTGGTGTAGCGCAGGGCGGCGGTGCTGGCGGCCGACGGCGCGGCCGCGCCTTTCCACAGCGCCACGCGGATCACTTCCGGCGCGGTGGCGTCCGGGTCGGTGGCGGTGATGGTGATGGTGGCGGTGCTCAAGGTATCGCTTAGCAGCTGGCTCGGGTCGGCGGTCAGGACCAGCTTGTCGGCGCTGACGCCTACCACCAGCCACGACTGGTCGCTGCTGGCGCTCATGCCGCCGAAGCTGTCGTAGTTGTCGGCCACGCTGATGGTGCGGGTCAGGCGGCTCCAGCCCGGCGTGCTGACGAAGGCAACGGCGGTCTCGGCCGGCAGCAGCTTGTGCTGGTCCTTGTTCAGCGCCAGCAGCACCGAGGTCATCACAGCGTCGCCGTTGACGGCGGCGGTGGCCGACAACAGCGCCGAGCTGGTGCCGGTACTGGCATTGGCTGGCTTGGCCTTGACGGCGATGCTGGTGCCGGCCGCGTTGATGGTGCCGGCGGTGGCGGTCACCGTGGCCCAGCTCGGCACGGTGCCCAGGCTCCACGGCCAGCTGAGCGTGCCAGTGTTCAGGCTCAACGCCAGCGTCTGGCCGATGGTGAAATCGCGGCCGTAGGTACCGCCCAGGGTAATGGTGGACGGCGAGGTCGCCAGCGTGGCTTTGCTCAGGTTGAGCGTGACCGGCAGTTTGCGCGTGGTCAGGCCGGCCGGCGTGATGGTGATGTTGCCGGTGTAGCTGCCGCTGGCCAGCGTGCCGATGGTCGGGTCAACCGTCAGCACGGTAGTGGCCGGGGTGGCGCCGCTGGTCGGCGAGACCGACAGCCAGGCGGTGTCGCTGCTGGCGGTCCAGCCGGCGCTGATCTTGTTGTCGGTATCCAGGCTGACGATCTGGGGCGGGATGGCGGCGCCGTTGATGGCATTGATGGTGATGCTGTTGCTGCCCAGGACCAGGCCCGGCGGCAGCACGGTCAGCTTCACCGGCAGCGTCACGACCAGGCTGTCGTTGGAGTTGACGGTGAGCTTGGTGCTGTACGTGCCCTGGGCCAGGCCGCTGGCGTCGTAGCTGATGCTCAGGCTGCTGTCGCCGGTGCCGCTGGCGGCGCTGAGTTTGAGCCAGCTGGCGCCGCCGTTGCTGGCGGTCCAGCTGCGGCCGGTGGCGGAGATGGCCACGTTGACGGCCGCCGGGGCGGTAATGCCGGGCTGGGCGCTGGCGTCCAGCGACATGGCCGGCACGGCGCTGAAGGTGGCGCTGCCGGCTGGGATCACGGTGAGGTTGTACGGCAGCGCCACCGGCGAGCCTGGGAACTGGCTGGTACAGGCGCTGTCCTTGCACAGGCGCACGTTGAAACTGCCGGTATAGCTGCCGGCCGCCAGTGACGGCGAGGTCAGCAGCACGGCATGGTACTGGCTGTCGCTGTCGCGCACCACGGTGGAGCTGGGGAGAATGGTATTGTTGGCGTCGGTCACGCTGGCAAATACGGTGGCGCCACTGAAGTCGGATGGACGGGCCACGGCGGCGATCACGTTGACGGTCAGCGAGGTACCAGCAACGGCGCTGGCGGTGACGCTGGCGGGCGTGAAGCTGAGGGCGGGACTGGCGGCCGGGGCGGTGCTGCCGCCGCCGGTGCTACCGCCGCCGCCGCCGCCGCAGCCAGTCAACAGTGCAGCAATAATGAGGGGGACGGCGGCGTAGGCGGGCCTGAGTCTCAGCATGACGGAATCCTTGTGGTATGCAGCTAGCGAATGTCGCTAAACTGAGGTAGCTTAATTTACTTGCAATTGTTGCGTGTCCGCAACTACGTGTCAAGCTTCAGCTAGTTTCAGCATACCACCGGATTGTTACTGTTTTATGCGCAGCTGGGCCTCATAAGCACGAATGCGGTCGAGCTTGCCGGCGTAGAGGTCGTGGTCGCCGCGCGTGGTGCTGTTTTTCATGGCTTCGGCCATGTGGGTTTCAGCGGTGCGGATATTGCCCAGCTGGTAGTTGGCGATGGCCAGCCAGAAGTGGAATTCATGATAGTCGGGCACCCGGTCCAGTTCGCGCTCGAACAGCTTGCGGGCGCGCGTGTAGTCGCCCAGCTGCATGGCCTCCTGCCCTTGCTTGAAGAAGTAGAACGGCGGGTAGGGCTCCAGCTGCGCCAGCCGGGCGCGCAGCACGGCCGCTTCGTCCAGCTGGTTCACGGCTTCCAGCGTCTGCGCCAGATTGGCCAGGAAGATGGTGTTGTCGGGCGCCTGCGAGTGGGCGTAGCGCAGCGCCTGTTCGGCGGCGTCCTGGTTGCCGTGGTGCTGGTAGATCACGCCCAGCGTGTTGTAGGCGTTGAGGAATAGCGGATCGACTTCGGCCGCCTTGCGCGCGGCCCAGTAGGCATCGTCGACCTGGCCCACCGCCAGCAGTTCGGCGGCGCGGTTATTGAGGTACATGGCGACGATGGTGGTCTCGGTCAGCGGGCGGGCGTTTTCGCGGGCCTTGGGCGGCAGCGGAATGAAGTCCACGGTCAGCGAGGTGGCGCTGTCCATGCTGTAGGTGGCGTAGGGGTTGCGGTCGCTGCGCGGCCGGCCCAGCATCAGGTTGACGTGGTTGCTGGCGAAGTAGAGATTGCCGGAGCGGCTCCACACTTCATCGACCTCGACTTGCTGGAATTGCACCGGCATCTTGAGTTCTTGCGCCAGCGCGGCGGTCATGATGGCCAGCGACAGGCAGTTGCCGGCGCGCGCATCGAAGGTCTGGGCGGCGTTGCGGGTAACGGCGGAATCGTATTCAAGCTGTAGCTGGTCGCGCCGGTACAGGGCGTCGAACAGCATACGGCGCACATCCTTGCCTGGGGAGGCATTGCCGATTTCCTTGTGCAGGTAGTCGCGCATGGCCGGAGTGAGGGCGAACACGCGGCTGGTGTCGATCGGCGCACCGGACGGCTTGAATAGCTGGTCGTGGAATAGCTGCTGCTGCGGCGCCTGGACGGCAACCGGTTGGCTGGCGCAGCCGCACAGGAATGCAGCGGCGCACAGCGCCGTGCCAATAACGCGGGCCCATGATGTCATGACGTGTCTCCCTTTGCTGCGGAGCACAAGGCCTGCACCGCACCAGGCGGCGGGATCTGCGTCCCGCGTTCAGGAAAGTATCCTCGGCTCGCGCGGGACTGTCAAACAGGAAATCGCTTTCAGGCCAAGGGATCTTCCGAAACGGAAATATCGGTCAGGCCGATGCTGGCGAGGGCGTCGGCCAGGTCTTCCAGCGCGAGGCCGAGGTCGGCTGCGGGATCGTGCGGCTTGCCGGCTGCGGCCAGCACATTGCCGCCCAGCGACAGCTCGACCAGCAGCACCGGTTCGTCGTCGTCCTCGGACGGCGCGATCACCGCTTGCACTTGCGCCGGGTCGTGGCCGGCCAAGGCTTGGTTCAGCTCGGACAGCAGGTGCAGCATGTCGTATTCGGACTGGGCCTGGGCGCGGGCGCCGAAGAACAAATCCTGATACTGGAAGTTCAAGCTCAGTGCCGGATCAGCGCCACGTGCGCGGCCGAGGCAGCGCGCTACCAGCGGTGCGTATTGCTCGGTCCACTTTTGATAGGCATCTGAGCGCTTGGCGAAATAGGCGTCGGCAGCTTTTTCGCTGGCCGGCACTTGGTAGAACGCGTCGTCGGCACGTTTCAGCGCGAAGCCGAGCAGGTAGCGCAGCTCGACGGCACTGTCTTCCGGGCCGAAGGCGGTGGCCGACCAGCCGTGCTTCATGCTGCGCTCCAACGCTGGTGCAGCGGCGATTTTTTTCTCGGTCAGCGAGTGCGCCGCTTCGCGCAGCATGGCGTGCAACTGGCCATAGCTGATGCGTTCGACTTCGCCGGCGTCGTAAGCGTGGCTCACCAGCACTACCTTGGCCTTGGTGCTTTCCAGCCCGGCGTCGGTGAAGCTGGCCAGCAGCGCCTCGTAGGCTTCGCCGTCCTGGAAATCAAAGGCCGGGTCGAGGCCGCCCTGGCTGCGTACAAAGACGGGGATCGCGAAGGCGTCGATTTCCATTTCAGGCGCGTCTTCGCGGCGCAGCAGCAGGTTGGCCGCGCCTTCTTCGATGGCGCTGCGCAGGTAGCGGTAGCCTTCGACGGATTCCTCGCGCGCCAGTTCGACGGCGCCGTACAGCACCTCGTCCTTGCCCTGCGCCAGCAGGCGGCGCAGCAGGCGCTGGAAGTCGACGTGCTTTTGCTTCAGTTCGTCGCGGGTGCTGGCGGCAACAATGTCGGCGCCGGCCGATTCGTCGGCCAGTTCCAGCGCGAGCGTGAACAGCTCGTGGGTGTTCTGCTCGTCTTTGAGTTCAGGGGAGTTGGCGGATTTGCGCGGGACAGGGCGCTTATTTTTCGGCATGCTTCTTATCGTTCGGTGTGGAAGGTTTCGTTCAGCTCTTCGAGCAGGTCTTCGGTTTCATCCTCGGTCAGGCCGAGGTGGCGGCAGGCGGCGTCGCCGCCTTTTTCCCATTCATAGGAGGTGCTGCGGCCATGCAGGCGCTGGATGCCTTTTTCGGCCAGCAAGGACAGCGCCACCAGCGAGCGGATGGCGTCGTCGGTCGACGGGTCGTCCAGCACGCTGTAATCGTGATGCAGCAGGATGGCCCACGAGACGTCCGGCGACAAGCCCCAGTTACGCGCCAGCAGGCAGCCGATGGCGGCGTGGTTGGTGCTGTAGCGCTGGTCTTCGATGGCGGTGAAAATATGGTCGGCGTCGTGGCAAGCCTGGTCGTAGGTGTCGGCGTAGTCGTCGAAGCGGTTCATCAGCAGCGGCACGCCGATGTCGCAGAACAGGCCGAAGGTATGGGCGATGTCGGGCGGGGCGATGCGCAGCTTGCGCGAGGTGAACACCAGCGCTTGGGCACGGCGCGCCGACACTTCCCAGAAGGCGTTAAGGTCGGCTTCCTTGCCCTCGATCGCCTGGCGCGCCAGCAAACCGGTCAGCAGGGCAGCGCACTGGTTGATGCCGAGGAAGTTGATGGCTTGCTCGACCGACTTGGCCTTGCGCGCGGCGCCGAAGAACGGCGAGTTGGCCAGCTTCAGCAGCGCGCCGGACATGCCGACGTCATTGGCGATGATGCGGGCGATCAGGCGCGGCGACGGATCGCCCTTGGCCAGTTCGCGCTGCAGGTCGACGAGCAGGCTGGGCCGAGGCGGAATCCGGATGGAGCGCATCAAAGCGTCTTCCACCGCGTTTTCGGTTGGCAAGGCTGGGGCAGCAACTGTCGTCATTGTGAATTCGTGGGTAAAGGCAATCGTACCCTCGATTATCGCCGCATCTGGGGGACGATTGCGCGAATTTGTGGCGATTTTCTGCGCAGTGCACCATATTTTCTCGCTTATTGCCGGGAATCGATAGTGATTTGTTACGATTTGAGCGATTACAAGAGGACATGGTTATGGATCTGGCAGGAATTGATTTTAGCGCGCCCGCGCCGCAGGTGGCGCAGCAATTGATCGGCGTGAAGCTGCTGGTGGGCGGCGTGGGGGGGCGCATCGTCGAGGTGGAGGCTTACGATGCCAGCGAACCGGCCTCGCATTGCTACATCGGCCTGACCGAGCGCAATTTTTCGATGTTCGGACCGCCGGGGCGCAGTTATGTGTACCGTTCGCACGGGCTGCACTGGTGTCTGAATTTCGTCTGCCGCGAGGTGGGTCACGGCGCTGGCGTGTTGATCCGGGCGCTGGAACCGCTGTCCGATCCGGCCGCGCTGGCGCTGATGCGCGAGCGGCGCGGGCTGGACGAGTTGCGCTTGTTGTGCTCCGGCCCCGGGCGGCTGGCGCAGGCGCTGGGCGTGACGCGCGCGCAGAACAACCTGCCGCTCGATGCGCCGCCGTTCCTGCTGCTGCCGCGCGAGCGCGACGTGGCGGTGCTAGCCGGCCCGCGCATCGGCATTTCGAAGGCCGTGGAGCTGCCGTGGCGTTTCGTGGAGGGCGGCTCGCGGTTTCTGAGCAAGCCCCATCGTGCTTGATGGCTCTAACTTGAACACCGACACCGCCTGCGACAGCTGGGCCGCCTGGTCTTGCAGGCTGGCCGCAGCGGCGGCGGCTTGCTCCACCAGCGCGGCGTTCTGCTGCGTTACATCATCCATTTGGCCCACCGCTTGATTGACTTCGGCAATGCCCTGCGCCTGCTCGGCGCTGGCGGCGCTGATGCGGGCGATAACGTCGTTCACCTGCTGCACGGCGGCGACGATACCCTCCATACGCTCACCGGCCTGCTGCACGGTGGCGCTGCCGCTGTCGATGGTGGCCACCGAGGCCGCGATCAGCGCCTTGATTTCCTTGGCCGCTGCTGCGGAACGTTGGGCCAGTGTGCGCACTTCCGACGCCACCACCGCAAAGCCGCGCCCTTGCTCGCCGGCGCGCGCTGCTTCGACGGCGGCGTTCAGCGCCAGGATATTAGTCTGGAACGAGATGCCGTCGATGACGGCGATGATGTCGACGATCTGGCGCGAGCTGGCGCGGATCGAGGCCATGGTCTGTACCGCATCTGCCATTGCCGCGCCGCCGTGCTGCGCCAGGTCGCTGGCGCCGGCCGCCAGCTGGCAGGCTTCGCGCGCGTTGGCGGCATTGGCTTGCACCGCATGCGTCAGCGTGTTCATGGCGCTGGCGGTTTGCTCCAGCGAGCTGGCTTGCATCTCAGTGCGGGTGGACAGGTCGAGATTGCCGGTGGCGATTTCGCGCGCGGCGGTGTCGATGGAGTGCACGGCGCCGAGGATGGTGGTCAGCGTTTGCGTCAGGTTGGCCATGGTCTGGTCCAGCATGCGCGCGGTGTCGGCGATTTCGTCGCGGCCGTGGTTGCGGCGGCCGGCGGCGAGGCGGCCGGCCGCCAGCGCCACCACCACGTCGGCAATGGCGCGGATGTCGCGCAGCATGGCGCCGCGCACCGCCATGGTCACGCCGGTCGATAGCACCACCGACAGCAGCACCATGATGGCCATGGTGGTGTTCAGCGTATGGAAGTCGCCCTTGGCCTGTGCGTGCGCCTGTTCGCTGAGTTTTTTCTCCAGCGTCGACAACTGCGCCAATTGCTCGTTCAGCAGCAGGAACTGTTTTTCCGCGATGGCCATCGAGTTGGTGGCGATGCTCTGGTCCATCTGCGCCATGTCCATGGTTTGCGCTACGGCCTTGCGGTAGGCGGCAAGCGCCTGCAGCGACTGCACGACGATCTTGCGTTCGCTGTCGTCGGCCAGCGCGTCGAGGTTGCGCAGCTGCTCGTCGATGGCGGCGTGACGCGTCTTGATCTCGCGTCCGAGCGCGTCGAGGCGGGCCTGCGCAAAGCTGCCGTTGACCCACGCCAGCAATTGGTAGATGTTGGCGTGGGCGTAGCGTGCCTCGCCGCTGACGTCGGCCGCCGTCTTCAGGCGCGCGGCGCGCACCTGCACCAGGTTTTCCAGCGAGGCGTTCTGGCGCACCATGCCGAGGTAGGCCGCGCCGGCGGTGAGGATTAGCAGCACCAGCACCAGCATGGGCGCCAGCAGCAGTTTGGGTCCGATACGCAGTTGGTTCAGCATGATGCGCCTCTCGCTATTTTTTGTAGATGCCGGCTTCCAGCACGATGTCGCCGACGCGCAGGATGTAGGTGGTCTTGGGTTCGATCTTGCCGGTGGTGGGATTCTTGTACTGGTAGTCGACCCAGCCATGGCCTTTTTTGGCGGCCAGCTCGATGATCTCGCGGCGGTATTTTTTGCCGCTGGCATCGGGGATGTCGGTCAGGTCCTTGCCGACGATGGAGGGGTTGACCGGGTGCGCCAGCACGATGCCGGTCTTGATGTCGCGCACGTCGACGTACAGCGATCCTTGCAGGTAGTCGGGATCTTTGTTGCTGATCTTTTTGAGAAAGGCGTCCTGGCCGTTGGCCTTGATGAAGGCGGCGCCTTTTTCCGCCATGGCGATGGCGTCTTTCTCGGTTGGTTCGTTGGCGTAAGCCGCCGCGGCGGCGACTAGCAGGACAGCGGTGAGCAGGGTTTTCATGAGCGGCTCCTGTGTAGTGGATGGCGCTATGAACTGTACGTGGCTGCCACAAGCGCGAATTGCGCTGGCGCAAGCTGCGGAACATTTCCGTGCATCAGTTGATACTTGGCAATCCGGCCGCTGGTGCGCGGCCTAGCATGGAGTTTTCTGACCGACTGAAGGAAACCCACGATGGATACGCCCAAATTCAAACCGTTCATACGACAAACCATTTCGCACTCGCGCCAATGGGAGTGGATCCCGCCGGATTTGCAGGAGGCGGTGCAGGTGGTGTCGCATGTGCTGCCGTTCCGCACCAATGAGTATGTGCTCGATCAGCTGATCGACTGGAATAACATCCCGGACGATCCGATTTACCGCTTGACCTTCCCGCACCGCGACATGCTGGCGCCGGACGACTATGCGCGCTTGAAGGAACTGGTGCTGGGCAAGGCCGACCAGCCGGCGCTGGTGGAGCTGGTGCGGCGCATCCGCATGCGCATGAATCCCCATCCGGCCGGGCAGATGACACACAATGTGCCGCGTGTGAACGACGCGCCTCTGAAAGGCCTGCAGCATAAATACAAGGAGACTGTTTTATTTTTCCCGAGTTCGGGGCAGACCTGCCACGCCTACTGCACCTTCTGTTTCCGCTGGCCGCAGTTTGTCGGTATGGATGATATGAAGTTTGATGCGAAGGAGTCGCACGAGCTGGCGTCCTACTTGCGCATGCATCCGGAGGTGACCGATGTGCTGATCACCGGTGGCGATCCGCTGATCATGAATACGCGTTCGCTGGAGGCGTACATTGAGCCGCTGCTGGCGCCGGACCTGGCGCACATCCAGAACATCCGCATCGGCACCAAGTCGGTGGCGTATTGGCCGCAGCGTTTTGTGACCGACCGCGATGCGGATGATTTGCTGCGCCTCTTCGAGCGTGTGGTCGCCAGTGGCAAGAATATGGCGATCATGGGCCACTACAATCATGCGGTGGAGTTGCGGCCGGCGATTGCGCAGCAGGCGGTCAAGCGGATTGTCGGCACCGGTGCGACCTTGCGCATGCAGGGGCCGTTGATCCGGCATATCAACGAAGACCCAGCATCGTGGGCGGAGTTGTGGCAGACCGGCGTGCGGCTGGGGGCGATCCCGTACTACATGTTCGTTGAACGCGATACCGGGCCGCGCGAGTATTTCCAGCTACCGCTGGCGCGCGCGCATGAGATTTTCCAGGCGGCTTACCAGATGGTGTCGGGCTTGTCGCGCACGGTGCGCGGACCGTCGATGAGCGCTTTCCCCGGCAAGGTGGTGATTGACGGGATTGCACAGATCGGCGGCGAAAAGGTGTTTGCGCTGCAGTTCCTGCAGGCGCGTAATGCGGACTGGGTGCGCAAGCCGTTTTATGCGAAGTTCGATCCGCATGCGACGTGGATGGACGAGCTGAAACCGGCCTTCGGCAAGGAGAAATTTTTCTTCGAGGAAGAGGGCGGTGCGCGCAGCGAATTCGGCGCATCGCCGGCAGCTGCACCGGGATCGCGCAAGGTGATTCCGCTGATCTCGGCGCGGCAGGAGGGCGGCGGCGCAGCGCCATCCGCCGCCGGCTGTGACTCGCATAGCGCAGCCTAGGCGGGAGCCATGCGCGATTCCGCCGCATTGCCGCGCGTTGACACGCCGCCGCTCTCTGGGCGCGCGGTGTTTGTGCTGGTGTTTTTGCCGTTCGCGCTCGGGCACTTTTTATCGAGCTTGATGCGGACGGTAAATGCGACGCTGGCGCCACAGCTGGTGGCGGCACTGGCGCTCACGCCCGGCCAGCTTGGGCTGCTGACCAGCGCCTTCTTCCTCGCCTTCGCGCTGGCGCAGCTGCCGGTCGGGATTGCGCTTGATCGCTGGGGACCGGCCAAGGTACAGCTGCCGATGCTGATGCTGGCCGGCGTCGGCGCGCTGGCGTTTGCCGGCGGCCAGACCTTCCCGCAGTTGCTGGCGGCGCGCGCGCTGATCGGTCTTGGCCTTGGCGGCTGCTTCATGTCGGCGGTGAAGGCCATCTCCACCTGGATCGCGCCGGCGCGGCTGCCGTCGGTGCAAGGCTACCTGATTGCGGTGGGCGGCCTTGGCGCCGCATCGGCCACGCTGCCGGTGCGCCTGGCGCTGCACTACGTGGACTGGCGCGGGCTGTTTCTCTGGCTGGCGCTGGCCGCTGCGCTGACCGGGATCTTGATCCGCGCGCTGTCACCGCCGCAGCTGCAAGGCGCGCGCAAGACCGCGCTACTGGAAGCCATGCGCGCCGTGTATCGGCACCCGGCGTTCCGTGAGACGGCCACGCTGGTGCTGATTCCGCACACAGTGTTCTTCGGCATCCAGGGCTTGTGGATCTCGCGCTGGCTCGGCGACGTGGCGCGCTACAGTGAGGAGGCGGTTGGCTACCTGCTGTACCTCGGCATGGCGGCGGTGATCTTCGGCGCCATCGCGGTCGGCATGGTGACGGAGTGGGCGGCCAAGCGGGGCATCGCGCCGATCAGCGTGGCGGCAGCTGGCGTGGCGCTATTCATCTGCGTGCAGCTTGGCTTTGTGTGTGACTGGCGGCCCAGCTACCAGCTGCTGTCGGTGCTGTTCACGCTGGTCGGTACGGTGACTGGCATTGAATACACCATCGTCGCCCAAAGCCTGCCCGGCGCGCTGACGGGACGCGCGGCCACCTGCCTGAACCTGTTGATTTTCCTCGGCGCGTTCGCGGTGCAGGCGGGTTTCGGGCTGGTGGTCGGCTGCTGGCGGCCGGATTTGCTGGGCCACTATCCGGCGGTGGCCTACCGGGCGGCGTTTGCGCTGCTGGTGTTGTTGCAGTTGCCCGGATTGCTGTGGTTTGTGCGGCGGCGCATGCGCAATCCGTTAGAATGGGCTTCCCATCCGACCAGTCCCTGATGAAGCGATGACCGAATCCGACAATGTGTTTGCTACTTTGCCGCTGACCTGGCGCGGCTGGATCATGGAAAACCTCGACCGCGGCTGCAGTCCGCTGGATATGGCCAACAGCATGGCACGCTCCGGTCAGCACAGCATGGCCGCAGCGCGCGCGGCGATCGACGCGGCGCTGCGTATCCGCGCCGATGCCGGCGACGCCGCCGGTGCGGCAGCAGCGACAGCGCCCGTGCAGGAGCCGGTCGTTGCCAGCGCGTTTTCGGCGCCGCGCGACATGCCTTACATTGACGTCTCCAGCAACCGCATCGCCACGCCGGACCGCGAGGTGGAAGTGCTGTTCGTGCTGAAGAAACCGCAGGTGATCCTGCTCGGGAATGTGCTCAGCGACGACGAGTGCGACGCCATCATCACCCATTGCGGAAGCCGCTACACGCGCTCCACGGTGGCGGCGGAAAGCGACGGCGCCAGCGTGGTGCACGAAGGCCGCACCAGCGAGATGGCCTTTATCCAGCGCGGCGAAACCGAGGTGGCGGAACGCATCGACCGCCGGCTGGCGGCGCTGGCACACTGGGCGCCCGAGTGCACCGAACCGTTCCAGCTGCAGAAGTATGGCAAGACGCAGGAATACCGTCCGCACTACGATTGGCTCGATCCCGACAGCGCTGGCCATCGCTCACACCTGGCGCGCGGTGGCCAGCGGCTGGCGACCTTTGTGCTGTACCTGTGCGATGTGGAGCAGGGCGGCGGCACGGTGTTCCCGCATCTCGGGCTGGAGGTGTTTCCGAAAAAAGGCAGCGCGCTGTGGTTCCTCAATACCGACGCCAATCACCAGCCGGACCCGCAAACCCTGCACGGCGGCGCGCCGGTAGTCAGCGGCACCAAGATCATCGCCAACAAGTGGCTGCGGCAGGAGCGCTACGGGTAGAATGTCGCTAACTTTTCAATTGAGGTGAAGTATGCGACTCGTACGTTATGGCCGTCCAGGCAAAGAAAAACCAGGTTTGATCGACGATGAGGGCAAGCTGCGCTCCCTGTCCGGCGTGATTGACGATATCGATGCGGCCACGCTGGCGCCAAAATCGCTGCGCAAGCTGGAGAAGATTGCGCACGCCTCGCTGCCGCTGGTGCGCGGCACTCCGCGCTACGGCGTACCGGTGGCGAAGGTGGGCAAGTTCATTTGCATCGGCTTGAATTATTCGGACCACGCGGCGGAAGCGGGTATGGCGGCGCCGCAGGAGCCGATCGTGTTCATGAAGGCGATCAGCGCGTTGAATGGCCCGGATGATCCGATCATGCTGCCGCAAGGTTCGAAGAAGACGGACTGGGAAGTGGAGCTGGGCATTGTGATCGGCGCGCGCGCGCAGTATGTGAGCGAGGCCGATGCGCACAAATACATCGCCGGCTACACGGTGGTCAATGATGTGTCGGAGCGCGAGTATCAGCTGGAGCGCGGCGGCACCTGGGACAAGGGCAAGGGCTGCGATACTTTCGGCCCGGTCGGCCCGTGGCTGGTGACGCCGGAAGATATCTACGATGTGCAGGATCTGGACTTGTATCTGGAATTGAACGGCAAGCGTATGCAGACCGGGAATACCTCGACCATGATTTTCACGGTGGCGCAGATTGTCAGCTACCTGTCGAAGTTCATGACGCTGGAACCGGGCGACGTGATTGCCACCGGCACGCCGCCCGGCGTGGGCATGGGCCGCAAGCCGCAACGTTTCCTGAAAAAGGGCGATACGCTGCGCTTGGGGATCGCCGGCGTCGGCGAGCAGCAGGCGGAAGTCATCGCCTGGAAAGCACAGAAGTAAACGTGTCCGCGAGGCGGCTGGTGATTTCCGCCAGCTGCGCCTCGCTGGCGATGAAGGGCGGCGCCAGCAGCACGTGGTCGCCGCGCCGGCCATCGATGGTGCCGCCCATCGGGTAGACCATCAGGCCACGCGCCATCGCTTCTTCCTTGATGGCCGCGTGCAGCCGCCGCATCGGATCGAACGGCGCCTTGCTGTCGCGGTCTTTCACCAGCTCCAATCCTATCAACAGTCCGCGCCCGCGGATGTCGCCGACGTGTGGATGTTCGCCGAAAGCGTCGCGCAGCATGCGCCGCAAGGCCGCGCCACGCACGATGACGGCGCCCAGCAGGTTGTCGCGACGGATCACGTTTTGCACCGCCAGTGCTGCCGCTGCCGCCACCGGGTGGCCCATGTAGGTGTGGCCGTGCTGGAAAGCGCCGCTGCCGTCGCGCAGGCGTTGCACGATGTGCTGCCGCGCCAACACCGCGCCGATCGGCTGGTAGCCGGCGCCGAGGCCTTTGCCCAGCACCACCAGGTCCGGCAGCACGCCTTCCTGTTCAAACGCGTACAGCGTGCCGCAGCGGCCCATGCCGCACATGACTTCATCGAGGATCAACAGCAAGCCGTATTGGTCGCACAGTTTGCGCACGCCACGGAAGTAGCCGGGCGTGGGCGGCACTGCACCGGCAGTCGCGCCGACTACCGTTTCAGCGACGAAGCCGATCACATTTTCCGGGCCGGCAGCGAGGATGGCGTGTTCCAGTTCGCGTAGCAGGGCGGCGGTGTAGTCTGCGGTCGACTGGCCGTCGGTGCGTTCGCGGTATTCGTAGCAGGGCGACACGCGCGGCACATCGACCAGCAGCGGCGCGAATGGTGCGCGGCGCCATTCGTTGCCGCCGACGGCCAGCGCGCCCAGTGTGTTGCCGTGATAGCTCTGGCGGCGCGCAATGAACACGCTGCGTTGCGGCTGACCCTCTTCCAGCCAGTACTGGCGCGCCAGTTTGAGCGCGGTCTCCATCGCTTCCGAGCCGCCGGAGACGAGGTAGACGTGATCGAGATCGCCCGGCGCGTCGGCCGCCAGCCGCGCCGCCAGTTGTTCGGCCGCCTCGCAGGTGAAGAAGGCGGTATGGGCGTAGGCGTTGCGGTCGATCTGCGCGTGCATGGCGGCCAGCACCTCGGGATGGGCGTGGCCGAGCGAGGAGACGGCGGCGCCGCCGCTGGCGTCAATGTATTCGCGTCCGCTGCTGTCGGTGACGGTGATGCCGCTGGCGCGCACGGCGACGGGTGGCGGCTGATGCAGGTTGCGGTGGATGATATGGCTCATGGCGCGTCCTTTCGAGTGGGGGGAGGACTGTCCACGATAGCGGCGCTCGGCTTGCGTGCTTTTGATTTATGCCGGAACATGGCCGAATAAATGGGAGGCAGCATGGAAGATCGTTTAGGACCGATACCGTTTGCAGAAATGAGCGCGGCCCAGCAGGTCGCGGCGCAAGTGGTGATCGACGGCCCGCGCGGCGGGCTGTATGGGCCGTTCGTGCCGTTGGTGCGCTCACCTGAGTTGATGAGCGCCACGCAGCAGATGGGCGAGTACCTGCGCTACCGCAGCGCCATCGGCACGCGCCTGACGGAGCTGGCGATACTGGTGACTGCGCGGCATTGGAGCCAGCAGGTGGAATGGGCGATCCACGCGCCGATCGCGCGCGATTACGGCATTGCGCAGGAGGTGATTGCGGCTATCGCGGCGCGCGAGCGGCCGGCGGCGCTGCTGGCGGATGAAGCGCTGGTGTATGAGTTCTGCGTGCAGCTGCATCAGCAGCAGCGGGTCGACGATGCGACTTACGCGGCGGCGCTTGCCGCGTTTGGCGAGCAAGGCGTGGTGGACCTGATGGGCATCAACGGCTACTACACCTTCCTGGCGATGGTGATGAATGCAGCGCAGACGGCGGTGCCGCCATCCGCTGCGCCGCCGCTGCCCTAGGCCTTACAGGACTTTCTTCAGCCAGGCGCTGATGTGGTCCACCTCTTCCTGGCACAGCGAGTGCTGCATCGCGTATTCGTGCCATTCGACGTTGTAGCCCCATTCAACCAGCAGGTCGCGCGAGGCGGTGGCGCGGGCGATCGGGATCACCGGGTCCATGCGGCCGTGTACCAGGAAGATCGGCGTTTGCTTGCTTTCCGGCGTGTGCTCGGCGGCGGCTTTTGGCGCGATCGGCACGTAGCCGGACAGGCACATCAAACCAGCCAGCGGCTTGGTCTGGCGCAGGCCGGTTTGCAGGGTCATGGCGCAGCCTTGCGAGAAGCCGGCCAGGATGATGCGTTCGTTCGGGTTGCCGCGCGCGTTTTCACGGGCGATCAGGGCTTCCACTTTGGCTTGCGAGGCGCGCAGGCCAGCTTCGTCTTCCTGGCGACCCAGATCAGTGGCGATGATGTCATACCAGGCGCGCATCACGTAGCCGCCGTTGATCGTCACCGGCATGGTGTCGGCGTTCGGGAAGATGAAGCGGATGGCCGGCAGGCCAGCGAGGTCGAGCTCGTGCAGCATGGGCACGAAGTCGTTGGCGTCGGCGCCCAGGCCGTGCATCCAGATGATGGAGACGGTCGGGTTGGCGCCGGTTTCTTTTTCGATGGTTTGCAGCAGCGTCATGCTTTTCCTTGGCGAATAGCGGATTTTGGGCGGAAGGCTTGGCTCACGGCCGGATCGGTTTCCATGTAGGGACCGCCGATCAGGTCGATGCAATAGGGGATGGCGGCGAAGATGCCGCCCACCAGCTGCTTGCCGTCGGCGTCTTGCAGGCCACCCAGTGTTTCGGCGATGGCTTTTGGCTGGCCGGGCAGGTTCAGGATCAGGGCTGCGTGGTCGGCGCTTTCGCGGATCACGGCGGTCTGGCGCGACAAAATCGCGGTCGGCACGAAGTGCAGGCTGATCTGGCGCATTTGTTCGCCGAAGCCGGGCATTTCCTTGGTGCCGACAGCCAGCGTGGCTTCCGGCGTGACGTCGCGCCGCGCCGGGCCGGTGCCGCCGGTGGTCAGGATCAGATGGCAGCGGGCGACGTCGGCCAGCTCGGTGAGCGTGGCTTCGATCTGCGCGCGCTCGTCGGCGATCAATCGGGTCTCGACGCGGAACGGCGTGGTCAGGGCGCGCGCCAGCCAGTCTTGCAGGGCCGGGATGCCTTGGTCGGCATACACGCCGCCACTGGCCCGGTCGGAGACCGAGACCAGGCCGATGACCAGCGTGTGGTCCGTGTTACTCGTCATCGGCGTCGATGTCGTCGGCTTCTTCGTCATCGCCGTCACCGGCTTTGGCGGCCTTGCGCTTGTCGGCTTCCAGCTGTTTCAGGATCTGGAAGATTTCGCGGTAGGCTTTGGGCGGCTTGTTCTCGGCCTGCTCTTTGCGGGCGTTGCGGATCAGGGTGCGCAGGTGCTGCACGTCCAGATGCGGCGCTTCGCTCAGCAGGGCGGTCAGGGCGTTGTCATCGGCCAGCAACTTGTCGCGGCGGCGTTCCAGCGCGTGCATGGCCGAGGTTTCGGCCTTGGAGGCGCCTTTCCAGCCGTCGATGGCGGCTTGAATCAGACCGATTTCGGTCTCATCGAGCGTACGCATCTTTTTGCCGACAAATTGCATCTGGCGGCGGCGACCTTCGTGGTTGGTGATGGTCTGGCACATCAGGATGGCGTCCAGCACGTCTTCCGGCATCGGCACGCGTTTCACGCGGTCGCGTGGGGCGTCAACAAGCGTCTCGCCCATTTTTTGCAGGGCGTTGGACTGGCGCTTGGCCTCGGATTTGGAAGGACGTTCGTATTCTTCTTCGAATTCGGTCGAGCTGAAGCCGACGGCGCCGCGGTTTGGATTTACCATATTATTAACTTTCCTGCGGACGCGTGGCCGCGCCCTTAAACTGTAAACGACTGCTATGATAACTGTTTTAGCGGCCACCCGAAGAAAACAGCCCATGAGCGATACCCATTTCACCCACACCCAGGACCAGTTAAAGCAGCTCGCACGCGATGTGCTGGGCTACGCAAAAGCCCAGGGCGGCACCGATTGTGCCGTCGAAATCAGCGAGGGCAGCGGCCTGTCGGTGTCGGTGCGCAAGAGCCAGATCGAGACCATCGAGCAGAATAAAGACAAGGGCATGGGGGTGACGGTGTTCATCGGCCAGCGCCGCGGCAATGCCTCGACCTCGGACTTTTCGCCGGCCGCGCTGAAGGCGACGGTGGAAGCGGCCTACAACATCGCCCGCTTCACCGCTGACGATGATTGCGCCGGTTTGGCCGACGAAGACCAGCTGGAACTCCATCCGCGCGATCTGGAGCTGTTCTACCCATGGTCGATTGCCACCGCTGAGGCAGTGGCACTGGCGCAACGCGCCGAGGCGGCTGCGTTTGCGGTCGATCCGCGCATCACCAATTCGGAAGGCGCGGGCGTGCACGTGCAGCAGTCGCATTTCGTGTCGGCCAACTCGCGCGGCTTTATCGGTGGTTATCCATTTTCACGCCACACCTTGTCGGTGGCGCCGATTGCCGGCAAGGGCAAGCATATGCAGCGCGACGACTGGTATTCGTCGGTACGCGATGCGGCCAAGATGTCGTCGCCGGAAGCCATCGGCCGTTACGCGGCTGAGCGCGCGCTGGCACGCTTGAATGCGCGCAGCATCGATACGCGTACTTGCCCGGTGCTGTTTGAAGCGCCGCTGGCGGCTGGCTTGCTGGGCGCGTTTGTGCAGGCAACATCGGGCGGTGCGCTGTATCGCAAATCGACCTTCCTGCTCGATTCGCTGGGCAAGCAGGTGTTGCCACAGCACGTGCAGATTCATGAGGATCCGCATATCGTTGGTGCGGTGGGTTCGGCGCCGTTTGATGAAGAGGGCGTCCGCACGGTCAAGCGCGATGTGGTCAAGGATGGTGTGGTGCAGGGCTACTTCCTGTCGACCTATTCGGCGCGCAAGCTGGGCATGAAAACCACCGGCAATGCGGGCGGTTCGCACAACCTGTCGCTGACGTCATCGCTGACCACGGAGGCCGATGACTTTGCCGGCATGCTGCGCAAGATGGGCACCGGCCTGCTGGTTACTGAGCTGATGGGCTCGGGCACCAACTACGTCACCGGCGATTACTCGCGTGGCGCGGCCGGCTACTGGGTCGAGAATGGCGTGATCCAGTATCCGGTGGAAGAGATCACCATCGCTGGCAATATGAAGGACATGCTGGCGCAGATCGTTGCGGTCGGCAATGATGTGCTGGTACGCGGTACCAAATCCACCGGCTCGATCCTGATCGAGAATATGGTGGTGGCCGGTTCTTAATCGGTGATGCGGCGGGCGCGCAGGCGGCGGTTGATACCGGGCCGCTTGGGCTGCTCGCCGGCAGCGGCGCGCCATGCGCTGGCTTGCGTCCAGCCTTCCCGGTAGTTGCGGCGAATGCAGATGTCGCGCCAGGCGTTGCGCACGCTGCCGCAAACTTCTGTGGCCCACGCGCTCGGCGTGACGATTTTTCCATCGGCGATCAGCAGGTCGCCTTTCACTTCCGCGAAGTAGCATAGCCCCCGATGGCTGATGCGCAGGCTGGTGCCGTGCGGCAGGAACAGGTCTTTCCATTGGTAGCCATGCTCGGTCGGTTGGCCGTAGTTTCGGGCCATCCATTCTTTCACCGCGATGAGCGTGATTTCCTCTATCGAGCGCAGGTCTTCGCGCCTGCGCATCTGGTAATTGAGTTCCGTATAGATATGGTGGGTCTTTCTCATGGGGGGGCGCCTATTTTCGCCTATTTCTGCCTATAGATTGCCTACACTTGTAACAGTTAGACCGCGCCGCTCAGAGGGAAGTTCCGAAAAACAGCTGAAAAAAATAGGCATGCGATAGGCGAAAATAGGCAGAAATAGGCGAGGGGCTTAGGTAAGGTACCCCATGCCCGTATCCTCGCTTGCACAGCTTGCTCGTCGGCGTGCTGCACGTGAGCAGCGGCAATAGCGGGGGGATCGTGAAGCGTCGAAAGAAGCCCAGTGTATTTTCCCCTGCGACGCCGACCTTGTGGCGCCGCAGGGCCTGGCGTTATTGCTGCGCCAACAGCGATTGCAGCACTGGCTGCAAAATCGACTTGCCCAGCTCGGCGGAGCGGGCGCCGTTCCAGCCGGTCTCCGGATCCGGATCGTTGGCGTTGTCCTTGAACGGCATTTCCAAAGTCAGCGACAGGCAGCCGAAAGCGTGCGTGATGTGCGGCGAACCCATGGTCAGCGTTTCCGGCGTGTACGGGGTTTCGCCGTAGCCGAATTCATCCTGGAAGTCCGGGCTGGCGATCAGGAAGTTATCGATGAAGTACTGCTGCGCTTCGGCCTGATCCGGCGTGAAGTCCGGCAGCGATTCGCTACCCGCCACGAACACGTAAGGCAAGCCTTCGTCGCCGTGGATATCCAGGCATAGATCGACGCCCACTTGGTGCATCTTCTGCTTGACCAGGAACACCTCCGGGCTGCGCTCCATGCTTGGATTCAGCCACTCGCGATTGAGGTTGGCGCCAGCCGCGTTGGTGCGCAGGTTGCCGCGCACCGAACCGTCTGGGTTCATGTTCGGTACCACGTAGAACACGGCTTCCTTCAGGCACTGGCGGCCGAACGGATTGGCCGGATCGAGCAGCGCTTCAACGAAGCCTTCGACGAACCATTCAGCCATGGTTTCGCCTGGGTGCTGGCGGGCGATGACCCACACCTTCTGTTCCGCTTCCGGATCGCCGATCACCAGCATATTGAGGTCGCGGCCATCGACGGTGCTGCCCAGGTCCACCAGCTTAACCAGCGGCGACAGCTGGGCGTTGTCCAGCAGCGCCAGGTGGCGTTCCCACGAATACGGTTCGAAGTAGGCGTAGTAGACGCTGTCGTATTCCGGCGTGTGGTTGATGGTCATGACCTTGCCATCGTAGCTGGTCGGCACGCGGAACCAGGTGTCGCGGTCGTAGCTGGCCACGGCTTGATAGTCTTTCCAGCCGTCCGGGTAGGCGGCGCTGCCGGCGTTCAGGAAGTTCATCTTCAGCGGCGTGCCCTGCGCGCCTTGCACGCGGTAGTAGAACCACTGGATGATGTCGGCGTGGGAATCCTTGCGGATGTTCAGATCGATGGCGGCCGGATCATCGGCGCGCACCACTTCGATGGCGCCAGCGTCGAATTGCTGGCTGATTTTGATAGGCATGGCGGAATCCTGGTGAATTCTATGAAGAAAGTCGTTCGCGCTTGTGGCGCGGAGCCGACATGATACAGGGTTGGCCGCCGGGTCGCCTGGATTTCAGGCCAGCCCGCCGAAGCGGTCGAAGAAGGCGGGTTCGGCGGCGGGGGCGGCGGCATCTTCGCGGCGCAGGGCGGTGTCGATGTGTTGTTCGGCGGCCGCGTACACCAGCAGGTAAATTTGGCGCGCCAGTTCGTAGGCCAGGGCGCCTGGCCATGGCGTCGGCAGTAGCTCGACCGGCAGTTGCGGGTCGTGCAGCTGCACGCGGCGGTAGGCGTGGGTCAGCAGGGTGCGGACGACGAAGGCTTTTTCTGGCGTCAGCGGCTGGTCGCAGGCTTCAATGCCGGCCGTGCCGTCCGCGCCACTCGCGCCGGCCGCGTCTGCGCTGTCGGGCGGCAGGCCGTCGGCTGCATCGGCGGTGGCGCGCAGCGCTGCCAGCAGCGGTTCGAACTGGGCGATGAATTTGTTGTAGCCCTCGGCCACGCCGGCCACATCCCAGCCCTCGGCCACCAGATCGCTGAGCGGGCGCGCGCTGACCTGGCGCATCGACTTGCCCTGTACCACAAACAGCTTGCCGGCCACGCCCAGCCGCTTGAGCAGCTCATCCAGCGCCGGGCCGTCAGCGGCCGGGTGGCCCATGATGCCGGGCGCGATCACGCTATACCCTTCCCACAGCAATTCCTTGCGCACCGCGCTGCGTTCGGCCGCGTTGAGCGCGCCATCGCCGTTCAAGACCAGCGTCCAGCTGCCATCCCAGTGCACATTCGGCGGCGCGTAGATGCGGCGGTAGGCGTGCACAAAGCGCGCCATGGCATCGGGCGTGATCGCGTACGAAGCGCGGCGGCCGTCGCGCTGGGCGCCCAGCCAGCCTTCCTGCGCCAGCCGGAACACCGAGGTGCGCAACAGGCGGTCGTTGACGCCGAACGGCGCCAGCAGCTCGATCAGGCTGCCCAGCCACACCATGCCGCCGTGCGGCACGATGGCGTCGCCAAAAATGGTCACCACCAGCGATTTCGAGCGCGGCGGGTCAGTGGCCAAAAAACTGGCGATCCATTCGTTGCAATTCATAGGCGGTTTATTAATCTGGACGTGGAAGCCATAGTTTACTTGTCCCGGCGCTGCATCGCGCCAAAAAATTAATATGATGCATTATATTAAAGTGATTCAAAATAATCATAGTCAAACCAAATTCTGTATCGTATTATGCAGAAAAGGAGGAGACAGCCATGTACGCACAACTGGTGGAAACCGGTCTCAAGCAAGTCCGCAGCGCCGCCGACATGAGCCCGGAGGAGCAGGCTTTCCAGGCCCGCATCGACGACGGCGTCAAGATCGAGGCCAAGGACTGGATGCCCGAGGCTTACCGCAAGACCCTGATCCGGCAAATTTCGCAGCACGCTCACTCGGAAATCGTCGGCCAGCTGCCGGAGGGGAACTGGGTCACGCGCGCGCCGACCCTGAAGCGCAAATCGATCTTGCTGGCCAAGATCCAGGACGAAGCCGGCCACGGCCTCTACCTGTACAGCGCCGCCGAAACGCTGGGCGTGTCGCGCGACGAACTGCTGGCAGCCCTGCACAGCGGCAAGGCCAAATATTCGAGCATCTTCAACTACCCAACCCTGAACTGGGCCGACATGGGCGCGATCGGCTGGCTGGTGGACGGCTCGGCCATCATCAATCAGATCCCGCTGTGCCGCTGCTCCTATGGCCCGTATGCGCGCGCCATGATCCGCGTCTGCAAGGAAGAATCGTTCCACGCACGCCAGGGCTACGACATCATGCTGTCGCTGTGCAAGGGCACGCCGGAGCAGAAGGCGATGGCGCAAGATGCGCTCAACCGCTGGTGGTGGCCGTCGCTGATGATGTTCGGCCCGTCGGACGCCGAGTCGGTCAACAGCGCGCAATCGGCGCAGTGGCGCATCAAGCTGTTCTCCAACGACGAGCTGCGCCAGCGCATGGTCGACCAGACCGTGCCGCAAGCCGAGTACCTCGGCCTGACCATCCCCGATCCGGATTTGAAATGGAACGCCGAAACCGGCCACTACGAATTCGGCGCCATCGACTGGACGGAATTCCAGAACGTCCTGAAGGGCAACGGCCCGTGCAACCGCGAGCGCCTGCGCACCCGCGTCAAAGCCTGGGACGACGGCGAATGGTTCCGCGACGCCCTGGTCGCCTACGCCGACAAGAAACAAGCGCGCAGCGCCGCATGACAGACAATAGGAGACAGCAATGAGCAAAGAATGGCCACTGTGGGAAATCTTCATCCGCAGCCAGCACGGGCTGGCGCACAAGCATGTCGGCAGCCTGCATGCGCCGGACGCGGAGATGGCGGTCAACAACGCGCGCGATGTTTATACGCGCCGCAATGAAGGCGTCAGCATTTGGGTGGTGCGTGCGGCCGATATCGTCGCCAGCAGCCCGGCTGACAAGGGCGCGCTGTTCGAGCCGTCCAACAGCAAGGTGTATCGCCACCCGACCTTCTTCCCGATGCCGGAAGAAGTCAAGAACCTGTAAGGCGCGCATCATGGACCACAAAGTCAACTACCTGCTGCGCCTGGGCGACAATGCCTTGATCCTGAGCCAGCAACTGTCGCAGTGGTGCGGCAAGGGCCCGGCGCTGGAAGAAGACATGGCGCTGACCAACGTGGCGCTCGACCTGCTGGGCCAGACCCGTATGTGGTACGAGTACGCGGCCGAACTGGAAGGCGCGGGCCGCAGCGAGGACACGCTGGCCTATATGCGTGACGCCCACGATTTCAAGAACTGCCTGCTGCTGGAACAGCCGAACGGCAATTACGCCGACACGCTGGTGCGCCAGTTCTTCTTCGACGCCTGGCATTACTTCCTGATTGAAGCGCTGACGCGCAGCAGCGACGCGCGCATTGCGGCAATTGCGGAGAAGTCGCTCAAGGAGGTGACCTATCACCTGCGCCGTAGCGGCGACTTGATGGTGCGCCTCGGCGACGGTACGGAAGTCAGCCACGCCAAGACGCAAAGCGCTGTCAATGAGTTGTGGATGTATAGCGGCGAAGTATTTGCCTACGATGCAGTGGACCAGGCGATGGTCGCCGCTGGCGTCGCGCCAGCCGCCGATGAATTGCGCGCGCACTGGCTGGCGCACGTCGGCGAGATTCTGGCCGAAGCCACGCTAGCGATGCCGCCGGCGGATGCGTGGATGCAGAGCGGCGGCAAGCAAGGCCGCCACAGCGAGCACCTTGGCTACATCCTGGCCGAGATGCAGTTCCTGCAGCGCGCCTACCCGGGCGCAGAGTGGTAAGCAGCGAGCCCGCCATGAAAGCGACCACTGTCGCTCCCGCGCAGGCGGGAGTCCATGCTGAGCAAATCTGGGCCTGGCTCGGCGAAGTGCCCGACCCGGAAATCCCGGTCATCAGCATCGTCGATTTGGGCATCGTGCGCGACGTGCGCGTGGCCGACGACGGCGCGTGCGACGTCACCATCACGCCAACCTACTCCGGCTGCCCGGCCATGCAAGTCATTGCCGACGCCATCACCGAAGCGCTGCACGCGCACGGCGTGGCGACGGTTCGCTTGCACAACCAACTGTCGCCCGCCTGGACCACTGACTGGATGAGCGAAGCCGGCAAAGCCGCCCTGCGCGGCTACGGCATCGCGCCACCGGCGCAGCAAGTGATCGACATCAGCGGCCTGCGTGCCGGCCCGCTCGCCGCCATCTCGCGCCGCGCATCGCTGGCGCCGACTGTGGCTTGTCCACACTGCGGCTCCACCCACACCGAGATCACCAGCCAGTTCGGCTCCACGCCCTGCAAGGCGCTGTACAAATGCCTCGCCTGCCGCGAGCCCTTCGACTACTTCAAGTGCCACTAAACCGATCATGAGCAAATTCCATCCGCTGACCATCGCCCAAGTGCGCAACGAAACGCGCGACACCATCGCCGTCACCTTCGCCGTGCCGCCCGAGCTGCGCGACAGCTTCCAGTTCCAGCAAGGCCAGCACCTGACCCTGCGCGCCAAGATCGGCGATGAAGACGTGCGCCGCTCCTACTCGATCTGCTCCGCCGTGCAGGACGGCGCGCTGCGCGTGGCCATCAAGCGCACCCACGGCGGCCTGTTTTCCGGCTGGGCCAACGACACCCTGCAAGCCGGCCAGACGCTGGAAGTGATGCCGCCCATGGGCCACTTCAACGTGCCGCTGGACGCCGCCAACCGCAAGCACTATCTCGCCTTCGCAGCCGGCAGCGGCATCACGCCCATCCTGTCGATTATCAAGACCACGCTGGCGGCTGAACCGCACAGCCGCTTCACGCTCTTTTACGGCAACCGCGCCTCGTCGTCGGTGATCTTCAGGGACGAACTGTCCGACCTTAAGGACACCTACATGGAGCGCCTCAAACTGGCCTACGTGATGAGCCGCGAGCAGCAGGATATTGAACTGTTCAACGGCCGCATCACCAAGGAGAAAGCCGCGCAATTCCTGCAGCACTGGGTACGCGCCGAAGACGTCGATGTCGCCTTCATCTGCGGCCCGGAAGACATGATGCACGGGGTCTCGGCCGCGCTGCAGGAAGCCGGCATGCCGAAGGCGAACATCAAGGTCGAGCTGTTCGCCGCCAGCATTCCCAAGCACACGCACCAGCCCCGCCACGCCTCGGCCGCAGCCAGCGCCGCCCACCAGCAAACTGAAGTCACCGTCATCATGGACGGCAACGCCGCCAGCTTCACCATGGAACAGGACAAGGAATCGCTGCTCGACGCGGGCCTGCGCGCGGGCCTCGACATGCGCTACTCGTGCAAGGGCGGCGTGTGCTCGACCTGCCGCTGCAAAGTCATCGAAGGCAAGGTTGACATGGACGTCAACTACGCGCTGGAAGACTACGAAATCGCGCGCGGCTACGTCTTGAGCTGCCAGAGCTTCCCCACCACCGCCAAAGTCGTCATCGACTTCGACCAGGCCGAATAAAATAACGGAGACAATATGGACTACCAGAACATCCTGTTCGACATCAGCGGCGGCATCGCCACGCTGACGCTGAACCGCCCGGACAAACTGAATAGCTTCACCCAGGCCATGCACGAGGAAGTGCGCCATGCGCTGAAGCGCGTCGCCAGCGAAGCGGCCAGTGGCAACGCGCGCGTGCTGGTGCTGACTGGCGCCGGGCGCGGTTTCTGCGCCGGGCAAGACCTGTCGGACCGTTCGGTGGAGCCTGGCGCGCGCGCTGTCGATCTGGGCGACTCGGTGGAACAGAACTACGCGCCACTGGTGCAATCGCTGCGTAACTTGCCGCTGCCGGTGATCTGCGCCGTCAACGGCGTGGCGGCCGGCGCTGGCGCCAACATCGCGCTGGCCTGCGATATCGTGGTGGCCACCAAATCTGCATCGTTCATTGAAGCGTTCTGCAAACTGGGTCTGATTCCCGACACCGGCGGCACCTACTTCCTGCCGCGCCTCGTCGGCAGCGCGCGCGCGATGGGACTGGCCATGACTGGCGAAAAGCTGACCGCAGAAAAAGCCGAAGCCTGGGGCCTGATCTGGCGCGCCATTCCGGACGAAGACTTCGCCGCCGAAGTGCAGGCAATGGCGCGCCATTTCGCGTCCGCGCCGACCAAGGGCCTGGCCTTCACCAAACAAGCCTTGCAAGCCAGCCCACATAACAGCTTGCAGCAGCAGCTGTCGCTGGAGTGCGGCATGATGAGCGAACTTGGTCGCAGCGACGATTACCGTGAAGGCGTGGCCGCCTTCATGGAAAAGCGCGCACCACAATTCAAGGGGCGTTGAGATGACGGCCCTGAATACTGGCCGTTCGGTCGCCGTGATTGGCAGCGGCGCAATGGGTGCGGGCATCGCGCAGGTGGCGGCGGTGGCCGGCTACACCGTGCGCTTGTACGACACGCGTCCCGAGGCGGTGGCCAAGGCGATTGCCGGCATTGCGTCGGCGCTGGAGAAACTGGTCGCCAAGGAGCGCATCAACGCTATCGATTGCGCATCTGCCGTGGCGCGCCTGCAGGCTGCCGTGACGCTGGCCGATGTAGCGGATGCGGGCATGGTGGTGGAGGCCATTGTCGAGAACCTTGAGGCCAAGCGCGCTTTATTCGCGCAGCTGGAAGCGATTGTGGCTGAGGACTGCATTTTGGCGACCAATACGTCGTCGATTTCCGTCACCGCGATTGCGGCTGGCTTGCGCCTGCCGGGCCGCGTGGCGGGCATGCACTTCTTTAATCCGGTGCCGTTGATGGCGCTGTGCGAGGTTGTCAGCGGGCTGGCGACCGACGGCGCGGTGGCGCAGGCGGTGTACGACACGGCGGCGGCATGGGGCAAGAATCCGGTGCACGCCAAATCGACGCCGGGCTTCATCGTGAATCGCGTGGCGCGGCCGTTCTATGCCGAGGGCTGGCGCTTGCTGAATGAGCAGGCGGCCGATGCGGCCACCATTGACGCGGTGATGCGCGAAGCCGGCGGCTTCCGCATGGGCCCTTTCGAGTTGATGGATCTGATCGGGCATGACGTAAATTTCTCGGTCACGCAATCGGTCTTCAATGCCTACTTCGGCGATCCGCGCTTTACGCCGTCGGTGCTGCAGCAGGAAATGGTGAATGCCGGTTTCCTCGGCCGCAAGGTGGGACGCGGCTTCTATCAGTACGGCGATGCGGCCGTCGCGCCGCAAGTGCAGGCCGAAGCGCCGCAACCGAAGCCGGAGTATGTGAGCTACACAGTGGAGCAGGGCGCAGCCTTGAACGTCGTCGGCGGCGCGGTGGTTGACGCGCTGGCGGCCCGTTTGCGCGCGGTTGGCATCGAGATCGTGCAGCGTCGTATGCCTGAGAGCATTCGTCAAGCTGGCCCGCACGACGATGCGCCGGCTTTCCACTGCAACGGTGCCACCGTCTACCTGACCGATGGCCGCAGCGCCACCCAGCGTGCGCGCGACAACAATCATTCGGACACGGTGCTGGTCGACCTTGCGCTGGACTACGGCAGCGCCAAGCGCATAGCCGTGGCCTGCGCCGACCAGTGCACGCCGGCGGCCTATCACGCCGTGGTCGGCCTGCTGCAAGCGGCCGGCTTCACCGTCACGCGGCTGGACGACGTGCCTGGCATGGCCGTGATGCGTACCGTCGCCATGCTGGCCAATGAGGCGGCGGATGCGGTCAACCAAGGCGTCTGCAATGCCGCTGCTGCCGACATCGCGATGCAGAAAGGCGTCAACTACCCGTGCGGCCCGCTGGCGTGGGCGGACGCGGTGGGCATTGAGCACATTGTGCGCGTGCTGGCGAATCTGGCGAACAGCTATGGCGAGGACCGCTACCGCGTGTCGCCGCTGCTGCGTCGCAAGCAGGCGAGCGGAGGGCGCTTCCATGACTAAGCTGAACGACGCCCTCGCAGCGCCGGCCCACGCGCCGCACGCCGCACAGCCCGCGCCTGCCGCTACGCACGGCGATCCGCAGGCGCTGGCGGAGGCAGTGGCGGAGGCGATGTTCTCGCGTGATCCTGCTTCGCAGGCTTTGGGCATGCGCATCGACGCCGTCGCTCCCGGCTACGCGCGCATGTCGATGCCGGTGCGCGCCGATATGCTGAATGGCCACCAGACCTGCCACGGCGGCTTCATTTTCGCGCTGGCCGACAGCGCCTTTGCCTTTGCCTGCAACAGCCATAACCACACCACCGTGGGCGCGGCCTGCAATATCGACTACCTTGCGCCCGGCCGCGAAGGCGATCTGCTGACCGCCACCGCCACCGAGCAGGCGCTGGCCGGCAAGAGCGGCGTCTACGACATCAAGGTCACCAATCAGGAGCAGCGCACCATCGCCCTGTTCCGCGGAAAATCGCACCGCATCAGCGGCACAGTCATACCACAATAACGAGGAGACACCGATGGTCCAACGCAATCCCGCGCCGTCCGATCTGGAGCCGATCGAACGCGCCAGCCGCGACGAGCTGCAAGCGCTGCAACTGCAACGCATGCAATGGTCGCTCAAGCACGCGTATGACAACGTGCCGCATTACCGTGCTGCCTTCGACGCTGCGGGCGTCCATCCCGACGATCTGAAAACACTGGCCGACCTGTCCAGGTTCCCGTTCACCGGCAAGAAGGACCTGCGCGATAACTATCCATTCGGCCTGTTCGCAGTACCGCAGGACCGCGTGGTGCGCGTGCACGCATCGAGCGGCACTACTGGCAAGCCGACCGTGGTGGGCTACACCCAGAATGATATCGACACTTGGGCCAACGTGGTGGCGCGTTCGATCCGCGCCGCCGGCGGCCGTCGCGGCGACATGGTGCACATCTCCTACGGCTACGGCCTGTTCACCGGTGGCCTTGGCGCGCACTATGGCGCCGAACGTCTGGGCTGCACGGTGGTGCCGATGTCCGGCGGCCAGACTGAAAAACAGGTGCAGTTGATCCAGGACTTCAAGCCGTCCATCATCATGGTGACGCCGTCCTACATGTTGAACATCATCGAGGAATTCCAGCGCCAGGGCCTGGACGCTGCCGCCAGTTCGCTCAAGGTTGGCATCTTCGGTGCCGAGCCGTGGACTGACGCCATGCGCGCCGAGATCCAGCAGCGCGCCGGCATCGACGCGGTGGATATCTACGGCCTGTCGGAAGTGATGGGCCCCGGCGTGGCCAGCGAGTGCATCGAGAGCAAAGACGGCCCGGTGATCTGGGAAGACCACTTCTACCCGGAGATCATCGATCCCGAAACCGGCGAGGTGCTGCCGGATGGCGAAGAGGGCGAGCTGGTATTCACCTCGCTAAGCAAAGAAGCACTGCCGATCATCCGCTACCGCACGCGCGACCTTACGCGCCTGTTGCCGCCGACGTCGCGCAGCATGCGCCGCATCGGCAAGATCACCGGCCGCTCGGACGACATGCTGATTATCCGTGGCGTCAACGTGTTCCCAACCCAGATCGAAGAACTGATTTGCAAGATGCCGAAACTGGCGCCGCAATATCAGTTGGTGGTGAGCCGCGACGGCCATCTCGACAAGCTGGAAGTGCTGGCCGAGCTGCGTCCCGACACCGCCAGCAGCGAAACCGAATCGCTGGCGAACGAGCTGCAACAGCGCATTAAGACCAACGTCGGCGTCAGCACCAAAGTGCGCCTGCTGCCGGCCAATGGCATTGAACGCACCCTGACCGGCAAGGCGCGCCGCGTGGTTGACCAGCGCCCGAAAAATTAAGGAGACATTTTGAACCAAGCTGATTTTTCCGCGTACATCTGCGACGCCATCCGCACCCCCTTCGGCCGCTACGGCGGCGCGCTGTCCAGCGTGCGCACTGACGATTTGGCAGCGCTGCCGATTGCCGCGCTGATCGCACGCAATCCCGGCGTCGACTGGACGTGCGTGGACGATGTCTACTACGGCTGCGCCAACCAGGCCGGCGAAGATAACCGCAATGTGGCGCGCATGGCGGCGCTGCTGGCCGGCCTGCCGGTGGAAGTCCCCGGCAGCACCATCAACCGCTTGTGCGGCTCGTCGCTGGACGCGGTGGGCATGGCGGCACGCGCCATCAAGTCGGGTGAAGCGCAGTTGCTGATCGCCGGCGGTGTGGAAAGCATGTCGCGCGCGCCGTTTGTGATGGGCAAAGCGGAGAGCGCGTTTTCGCGCAGCGCGAAAATTGAAGACACCACCATCGGCTGGCGTTTCGTCAATCCGCTGATGAAGACGGCGCATGGCATCGATTCGATGCCGGAGACGGCGGAAAATGTGGCGCAGGAGTTTGGCGTCAGTCGCGCCGACCAGGATGCGTTTGCGCTGCGCAGCCAGCAGCGCTGGGCCGCCGCGCACGCAGCGGGCGTGTTCCGCGACGAGATCGTGCCGGTGACGCTGGTGCAGCGCAAGGGCGAGCCCAAGATCGTCGACAGTGACGAGCATCCGCGTCCTGACACGACGCCGGAAATGCTGGCCAAGCTGAAAGGCGTGGTGCGGCCGGACGGCACGGTCACGGCGGGCAACGCGTCTGGCGTGAACGATGGTGCGTGCGCGATTTTGCTGGCCTCCGCTACGGCGGCCGAGCAGTATGGCTTGCGCAAGCGTGCGCGCGTGCTGGGCATGGCGACCGCCGGCCTGGCGCCGCGCATCATGGGCTTTGGGCCGTCGCCGGCTTCGAAGAAGGTGCTGGCGCAGGTGGGTCTGTCGATTGCCGACATGGACGTGATTGAGCTGAACGAGGCGTTTGCGGCGCAAGGCTTGGCGGTGACGCGCGACCTCGGGCTGGCCGACGATGCGGCGCACGTCAATCCGAATGGCGGTGCGATTGCGATCGGCCACCCGCTGGGTGCATCGGGCGCGCGGCTGGTGCTGGCGGCGTTGCAGCAACTGGAGCGCACCGGTGGCCGCTACGCGCTGTGCACCATGTGCATCGGCGTGGGTCAGGGTATCGCGCTGGTGATTGAGCGGGTTTGAACGGAGGCCGGCATGGTTAAGGTTTATGAAATCAACGGCATCACGCCGGTCGTGCATCCGACTGCGTATGTGCATCCGAGCGCGGTGCTGATCGGCGATGTGATTGTCGGGCCGCGCTGCTATGTCGGCCCGCTGGCGGCGCTGCGCGGCGACTTCGGGCGGCTGGTGCTGGAGGAAGGCGCCAATCTGCAGGACACCTGCGTGATGCACGGTTTCCCCGGCGCCGATACAGTGGTCGAGCAGGATGGCCATATCGGCCACGGCGCGGTGCTGCACGGCTGCCGCATCGGCCGCAATGCGCTGGTCGGCATGAACAGCGTCATTATGGATAACGCCGTGGTGGGCGCGGACAGCATCGTCGCCGCGATGAGCTTTGTGCGAGCAGGGATGGAGATCCCGCCGCGCAGCATGGCGGTCGGCTCGCCGGCCAAGGTGCTGCGCGAGCTCAGTGACGACGAGATCAAATGGAAAACCAATGGCACTGCGCAGTATCAGGAGCTGGCGGTGCGCAGCATGCAAACCATGCGCGAGACCGTAGCACTGACCGCGCCGGAGCCGGACCGCAAACGCATTGAATGGGACAGCGCGCTGCCGCTGCACTTGCACAAGAACGCCAGCGCCTAGGCCACGCCCGGGCGGCGCGCCCGCGCTGCCCGGGCGCCGCGCCGCATCAACTAACACTAACGGAGACCGCACCATGCCACAAACACTGCAAAGCTTAATCGCCGGCCGCTGGATCGGCAGCGAGGCCGCTGCGCCGCTGCACAGCGCCCTGACTAACGCCGTCATCTATCACACCCACGCCGACAAGATCGACTTCGATGAAGCGGTCACTTACGCCCGCAAGCGCGGCATCCCGGCGCTGATGCAGATGAACTTCCAGCAGCGCGCTGCGTGCCTGAAGGCGCTGGCCGTGTATCTGCTGAGCCGCAAGGAAGAACTGTACGCCATCTCGCACCTGACCGGCGCTACCCGCGCCGACAGCTGGGTCGATATCGAGGGCGGCACCGGCACGCTGTTCGCCTACGCCAGCATGGGCAGCCGCGAGCTGCCTTCGTCCAACGTGCTGCACGAAGGCCCGGCGATGGCGCTCGGGAAGAACGGCGGCTTTTCCGGCACCCACATCCTGGTGCCGCGCGGCGGGCTGGCGGTACACATCAACGCTTTCAACTTCCCGATCTGGGGCTTGCTGGAAAAATTCGCGCCGAGCTTTTTGGCGGCCATGCCGTGCATCGGCAAACCGGCCAGCGCCACCAGCTACCTGACCGAAGCCGTGGTGCGCATGATGCACGAATCCGGCCTGCTGCCGGAAGGCGCGCTGCAATTGGTGATCGGCAGCACCGGCGACCTGCTGGACCGCCTCGGCGGCGCCGATGTGGTGACCTTCACCGGCTCGGCCGACACGGCCGCCAAGCTGCGCACCAACCGCAACCTGATTGCCAACTCGGTGCCGTTCACCGCCGAAGCGGATTCGCTCAACTGCGCCATTCTGGCGCCGGACGTGACGCCGGACGATGCGGAGTTCGACCTGTTCGTCAAAGAAGTGGCGCGCGAGATGACCGGCAAGGCGGGCCAGAAATGCACTGCCATCCGCCGCATTATCGTGCCGGAAAATATGATCGACGCGGTTGGCACGCGCCTGCGCGAGCGGCTGGCGAAAGTCAGCATCGGTGATCCGTCGGTGGAGGGCGTGCGCATGGGCGCACTGGCGTCGCGCGAGCAGCAGCGCGATGTGGCTGAACGCGTGGAGCTGCTTGCGCGCGGCAACGAAGTCTTGTTCAGCGCCCGCGATGGCTTCAAGCCGGTGGGCGAGGGCGTGAGCGAAGGCGCATTCTTCGCGCCGACCCTGCTGCTGTGCCGCGACGGCATGCGCAACGAGGCGGTGCACGACGTCGAGGCGTTTGGCCCGGTCAGCACCATCATCAGCTACCACGGCATCGATGAGGCGCTGGCGCTGGCCGCGCGCGGCAAGGGTTCGCTGGTGTCGACGCTGGTGACCAAGGACCCGGCGACGGCGGCGTATGCAGTGCCGATGGCGGCCGCTTCGCATGGCCGCGTGCTGGTGCTGGATAAAGAGGCCTCGGTCGATTCGACCGGCCACGGCTCGCCGCTGCCGCAGCTGAAGCACGGCGGTCCGGGACGCGCCGGTGGTGGCGAGGAACTGGGCGGCATCCGCGCGGTGCGCCACTTCCTGCAGCGGGCGGCGGTGCAAGGCTCGCCGACCATGCTGGCGGCGGTGACCGGCGAATATGTGCGCGGCGCCAAGGTGCAGGAAGAGGCCGTGCATCCGTTCCGCAAGCACTTCGAGGACCTGGCCATCGGCGACTCGCTGCTGACCCATCGCCGCACCGTCAGCGAGGCCGATATCGTCAACTTCGGCGGCGTTTCGGGCGATTACTTCTATATGCACTTCGACGAGGTGGCGGCCAAGGACACGCAGTTCGGCCAGCGCATCGCGCACGGCTACTTCGTGCTGTCGGCGGCGGCGGGCTTGTTCGTGTCGCCGGCGCCGGGACCGGTGCTGGCCAACTACGGCCTGGATAACCTGCGCTTTGTGGCGCCGGTGGCGATTGGCGACACCATCCGCGCGCGCCTGACCTGCAAGCGCAAGGTGGACCGCAACCGCACCGACGACAAGGGCGTGGGCCAGGGCGTGGTGGCGTGGGATGTCCAGGTGACCAACCAGCGCGACGAGTTGGTGGCCAGCTATGACATCCTCACGCTGGTGATGAAGCGTAGCTGATCAAGCGGTTACTGGCCTGCCGGCGGCTGCCACAGTTCGACCTTGTTGCCTTCCGGGTCGATCACCCAGCCGAATTTGCCGAACTCGGAATCGTCGGTTTTATCGAGCACGTTGCAGCCTTCATCGCGTAGCGCTTGCAGCAGCGCTGGCAGGTCGTGTACGCGGTAGTTGACCACGAATGGCTTGCTGCTGGGCGCGAACGAATTGCCGTCGGCGGATGAGATGCACCATGCGGTAGTGCCGCCGGTCGGCTGGCCTGTGTCGTCAGTCCAGTCGAACGCCGCACCGCCCCAGGCTTGCACGTCGATGCCGAGATGGCGCTGGTACCACTCGCCCAACGCCTTCGGATCCTGCGCGTAAAAGAAGATGCCGCCGATGCCAGTTACTCGTTTCATGTGCGCCTCCTGAGAGAGTTTAACGGGTCAAGCCAAATGGGTCGTCGATGCTGTGGGCCGGCTCGGTGAACCATTTCGGGCCGCTGGCGGTCATGTAGAAGTGGTCTTCGTGGCGCACGCCGAATTCGCCCGGGATGCAGATCATCGGTTCGTTGGAGAAGCACATGCCGACGTCCAGCGCGGTCTTGTCGCCGCCGACCAGATACGGCCACTCGTGGATGTCGAGGCCGATGCCGTGGCCGGTGCGGTGCGGCAGGCCGGGCAGCTTGTAGCCGGGGCCGAAGCCGTCGGCTTCCAGCGCACGGCGGGCGGCAGCGTCGACCTCTTCGCACGGTACGCCTAGCTGGGCGGCGGCGAAGGCGGCGGCTTGGGCTTTTTTCTCGCTGTTCCACACCGAACGCTGGCGCTCGCTGATTGGGCCATACACGTAGGTGCGGGTGATGTCGGAGATGTAGTTGTGTACTTTGCAGCCGGTGTCGATCAACACGGTGTCGCCGGCTTTCAGGGTCTGCACGTAGCTGACGCCGTGCGGATAGGCGGTGGCCTCGCCGAACAGTACGATCACGAAGTAGGAACCGGAGGCGCCGACCTTGCGGTGTGCGCGGTCGATGAATTCTTCCACTTCCTTGGTGGTGATGCCTTCACGCAGGATGCTGGCGGCGGCGATGTGCACGGCCAGCGTCATGTCTTTGGCGCGCTGCATCAGGGCGATTTCGGCCTCTGATTTGCGGGTGCGGCAGTGGGCGGTGACGGCGCGTGCATTCTCCAGCGCATAGCCTTCGGCCAGCGGGCGGATGCCGTCGACAATGAAGAAGGCGGCGCTTTCGCAGATGCCCACGCGCGGCGGCTGTGCCGCATTTGGCGCGATGCCCATGCGTTTCAGCACAGCGATGAACAGCGCGTACGGGCTTTCGTGCTCGTGCCAGCAGTTGACCGGGCCGTCGACCAGCATGAAGTCTTTCAAGGTGCTTTCTTCAAACGCGGGGGCGATGTATTCGATGGCGCCGTGCGCCGGCAGGATGGCGCCCACCATGCGCTCGCTGGCGTACCACTTGGTGCCGGTGAAGTAGGTCAGGTTGGCGCCGGCGTTGAGGTAGATGGCGGCGATGCCTTGCGCCTGCATGAACGCTTGGGCGCGCGCGATGCGCTGCAGGTGTTCGTCTTTGCCGATCGGCACCGCGCCCGCGGTCATGTCGGACAAGGAGGCCAGCGCCTCCTCGATGGTTTTTCCGCCTATAGTCATTTTTATATCCCTGATGGTGGCGCCTGTTCGCGCTAGCCCACGATGATATCAGTTTGTGCGCAGGCTGACCTTGTCCAGCACGAAGGATGTCTGCTGCGAACGGTCCTCGCGCATGGCGAACGACAGGATGATGTTCTGGCCTTTGAATGGCAGCAGGTCGAAGCTGCGGATCTGGTAGCCGTCGGCGGGTGTCAGGTTGGTGTAGGTGGCCAATGTGGCGAGGACCGCACCGCCGGTTGCGGCGCGTAGCGTGACGGTCAGGGTGTCGTACACGGTGTTGCTGGTTTCGTCGGTGTCGATGTGCAGCGCGAAGCTCAGTTGCGCGCTGGTGGCGCTGGCGGGGATGGTGATGCGCTGGGTCAGCGTCTCGCTGGCGCGCCGGCCGTTGCCGCCCAGCCAGGCGTAGCGCGTGCCTTCGTAAGGCGCTTGCGCCGGATGGGCGCCGATCACGAAGGTGCTGCCGCTCCAGCCGGTGGCGCCGTTTTCAAAGCCGCCGTTGACGATGCGCTCGGCCGGCTCGCCGCCGCCGTCACCGCCGCCACCGCCACCGCCGCTCGCTTCATCCATGTCGGTGCCGACGTTGATGGCGGCGTAGGCGCGCTGCACGGCAATCGCTTCTTTCGAGGTGGCGCCGTACAACTCCTGCGCCGCCAGCAGCACTTTGTTGCGGGCGTCGGCGTAGTTGGTGGCGGAGGTGAACTTGGTGGTCAGCGCCTTGAACCAGATGCGATACGCCTTGTCGTTGCCAATGCCGCTCATGGCGGCCGGCGTGCGCGTCAGGTAGGCGCTGTAGCTGTCGCTGGCCGGGTCGGCGCTGGAGCCCTGCGACAGGAAGTAGTACATCCGGTTGTTGGGGCCGCTCGAATAATGGACGTCGAGGTTTTTCAGCGTGCTGCTCCAGGCGTCCGGGCTGTGGCCGTCCTTGCTGGGCTTGACCATCCAGCGCAGCGGCTGGCCGCTCTTGCTGATGTCCTTGCCAATCATCCAGTCGTTGCCGCTGGCGGGGACCACGTTGCCGCTGCCGCCGTTGCGGGCGTAGGCTTCCACCATTTCGCCGCCGATGTCGGAGTTCGATTCGTTCAGGCCGCCCGATTCGCCGGCGTAGGTGAGGTCGGCGGTGGCGGCGGTCACGCCGTGCGACATTTCGTGGCCGATGACGTCGATTGCACCCAGGCTGAGGAAGCTGTTGCCGTCGCCGATGTACATGCATTTGCAGCTGTCGTCGTAGAAGGCATTGTCGTAGCTGGTGCCGACGTGGGCGGCGATGTAGGTGGCGCTGTTGTTGCCATCCAGCGACTGCCAGCCCAGCACGTTCTTGTTGGTGTCGTAGGTGTTCATCAAGCCCCATAGCGCGTTGACGGCGGCGGTCTGGCCGTTGGCATTGGTGGTGCTGCCGCCGTTGTATTGCAAGCCGTCGCCCCAGGTGTTGCTGGGGTTGGTGTAGATGCTGCCGGGATCGGGATTGTTGGGCGAGCTGTGGTTGGCGTTGGTGATGGCCATGCCGCCGTATTTGCCGCCCGTACCGCGCGCGCTGTCGAGCATCTGGAAGCCGCTGGCAATGGCCGAGGTGCTGATCGGCACCTGGCCGTTGTACTGGCTGTGGCCGATGCCGGTGACGGTTTGCAGCGCGGGCCATTGCTTGAGGATGGCGCCGGTTTTGGCGTCGACCACCACGTCGTAGTAGACCAGCTTGCCGTTCAGGGCCATGCGCAGCTGCACCAGGTAGGCCAGCGTGTAGTGGTCTACCACGTCTTCGAGGTCGAGGGCGTTGAGCTGGCTGTCGGGCTTGCCCGCAGCGGCGGCGCTGCGGGCGCTTTTCATCAGCGGGTAGATCAGCAGTTCGGCGCTGGGCGGCCAGCGGTGGGTGGCGCCGGGCGCCACGGCTTGCACAGCGGCGGCGATGGCGGCGTCGGTGCTGAGCGTGGGCGTGAGATCGGCCGGCAGCGGCGGGTTGGGCGTGGCCGCTTGCGCTTGCAGGCCGGGGCGGCGGTCGGCGGCGGACACGCTGACGATGTCGCCGGCGGCATTGGTCACCACCACCGATTCTGAGCCGAATACGCGCAAGCCTTTGTAGGTATGCTGGGCGCGGGTGATTTTCTGGCCGGTGACGCCGGGATGCTGGCTGCTGATGCGGAAGCTGTAGTCGGGCGTCAGGCCGGGGCGCGCTTCGAGCGCGTTCAGGCGCGCCACCAGGCTGGCACTGTCCTGCGGCGTGGCGACGGTGATCGGGGCCGACATCAGCTGCGCTGCGGCGTGGGCGTGCAGGGACAGGGCGCTGCAGGCGGCAAGTAAGAGTGTGCGTGGGTTCATGTCATCCTCCGTGGTAGAGGACTTCACGCTAGAACGATGGCGACGGGCGGTACTGCGCCAGATCAAACAGTCGCCACGTCGCGTAGCGGCAGCGTCATCCCCGCGCACGCGGGGATCCATGCTGAGCCGGCGTTCTATGGGCTCCCGCCTGCGCGGGAGCGACGGTTATGGCGCGAGCTGGGAACGCACGCGGGCGATGGCTAGTCTTACCTGGTGCGGCGCGGTGCCGCCGACGTGGTCGCGGGCGGCAACCGAGCCTTCCAAGGTCAGCACGGCAAACACGTCATCCTCGATCAGGGTCGAGAAGGCGCGCAGCTGCTCCAGCGTCATCTCGGCCAGGTCGATCTTCAGGTCGTCGCAGGCGCGTACGGCGTGTGCCACGGCTTCGTGGGCGTCACGGAAGGGCAGGCCTTTCTTGACCAGGTAGTCGGCCAAATCGGTGGCGGTGGCGTAGCCTTGCAGCGCGGCGGCGCGCATATTCTCTGGCTTGACGCTGATGCCGCCGGCCATGTCGGCAAAGATGCGCAGGGTGTCGACCAGGGTGTCGACCGTGTCGAACAGCGGTTCCTTGTCTTCCTGGTTGTCCTTGTTGTAGGCCAGCGGCTGGCCTTTCATCAGGGTCAACAGGCCCATCAGGTGGCCGAACACGCGGCCGGTCTTGCCGCGCGCCAGTTCCGGCACGTCCGGGTTTTTCTTTTGCGGCATGATCGACGAGCCGGTGCAGAAGCGGTCGGCAATGTCGATGAAGCCGACGCGCGGGCTCATCCAGATGATCAGCTCTTCCGACATGCGCGACACGTGCATCATCACCAGCGAGGCGGCGGCGGTGAATTCAATCGCGAAGTCGCGGTCGGAGACGGCGTCCAGCGAGTTGTGGCAGACGTCGTCGAAGCCGAGGGTCTTGGCCACGCGCACGCGGTCGATCGGGAAGGTGGTGCCGGCCAGTGCGGCCGCGCCCAGCGGCAGGCGGTTGACGCGCTTGCGGGCGTCGGCCATGCGCTCGGCGTCGCGGCCGAACATTTCCACGTAGGCCAGCATGTGGTGGCCGAAGGTGATCGGCTGCGCCACTTGCATGTGGGTGAAGCCGGGCAGGATGGTGTCGGCGTTCTTTTCGGCCAGGTCGGTCAGGGCGCTGCGCAGGGCGTGCAGCAGTTGCAGCACGTCGTCGATGGCCGAGCGCACGTACAGGCGGATATCGGTCGCTACCTGGTCGTTGCGCGAACGGCCGGTGTGCAGGCGCTTGCCGGCATCGCCGACCAGCTCGGTCAGGCGTTTTTCAATATTCAGGTGGACGTCTTCCAGGTCGAGCAGCCACTCGAAGCTGCCGGCATCGATTTCGGCGCTGATTTGCGCCATGCCGCGTTCGATCTCGGCGCGGTCATGCGCGCTGATGATGCCTTGGGCGGCCAGCATTTCGGCGTGGGCCAGTGAGCCCTGGATGTCGGCCTTGGCCAGGCGCTTGTCGAAGAATACGGAAGCGGTGTAGCGTTTGACGAGGTCCGAGACGGGCTCGCTGAAGCGGGCCGACCAGGCTTCGGCCTTTTTGGAGAATTGTGAAGTCATAGTCAAAAGTAGGAAGTGCGCGTAGGATCAACAGCGATTATAAACCGCAAGCTGCTCTAAAATACGTCAACCTTGTCTATTTGATCACGGAAAACATGGCGACTTTGCACATCAGCACGGATAAAACGGCACTCGACGTGCTATTGATTCATCAGTTCCTCAGCGAGCGCTCGACCTGGGCGATCGGGATTCCGCTGCCGGTGATGGAACGGGCCATCGATAATTCGCTGTGTTTCGGCGCGTATTTGGAGGGCAAGCAAGTGGCGTTTGCGCGCGTGACCACCGATTGCGCCACTTTTGCCTATCTGGCCGATGTGTTTGTGGTGGAGCACTGGCGCGGGCAGGGCATCTGCAAGGTGCTGCTGGAGGCGGTGCTCGAACATCCGGACTTGCAAGGCCTGCGCCGCTTCATGCTGGCCACCAGCGACGCCCACGAACTCTACGCTCGCTACGGCTTCACCCCACCCTCGCGTCCGGCCGCCCTGATGGAACGCTATCTCCCCAATATTTACGCCAACTGATGTCGGGTATATACACACGGTTGCTATTCCCGAGTCAGTGCCTCGTTTTGTCTCGTTTTGCCTCGTCTAATGCCTCGTTTTGTGCACGCCAGCTGGAACTTCCCTAGGGAGAGGGCGGTCTAACAATAAAGAACGAGGCATGGGAGAAGGCAAAATGAGACAAAACGAGGCAGTCAGTGTGGAAGTGAAGGCCCATGTATATGCCTCCTTGCGCGACATGTTGTGGACGCAGCGTGACCCGCGCGATCCCGGTGACATTGCCACCGTCGCCATCAAGGAATGGCTGGCGCGCAACCGTGGCCGGCCGGTCGAACGCGGCTACCAATGGAAAAATCTGTTCCTGCCGCATGGCACGCGTTTGCGCATCAACCACGGCTACACCAGCCACTACGCCCAAGTGGAAGGCGACTTGCTGATCGCCGAAGGAAACATCGTCACGCCGCGCGGCTGGGCCAACGACGTATGCGGCTGCGTGCGCAATGCGTGGCGCGACATCTGGATCCAGCGCGACTACAACGAAGGCTGGATGCGCGCCGGCGATTGGCGCACGGGAGAAGCGGCCAACCCGCGCCGACCTGCGATTGAACGCCGCCGCCACAAGCGCCGGCGGCTGGACTAATTTACTGCCAGTTCATCAGGCAGGGCGGCACCAGCAGCGCCAATGCCAGCACCGCGTAAATCAGCTGTAGCGGAATCATCCACTTGGCCCAGGTAATCCACGGAATGCGCGCCAACGCCAGCACGCCGACCGTGATGCCGGAGGTCGGGATCATCGGCGTGGTGAACTCGCCGAACTGGAAAGCCAGAATTGCGGTCTGGCGCGACACGCCCACCAGATCGGCCAGCGGCGCCATGATCGGCATAGTCAGCGCAGCCTGTCCGCTACCCGAGTGGATGAAGAAATTGATCACCGTCTGGATGCCAAACATCTTCCACGCCGCGAACACCGGATGCACCGACTGCACCAGCGGCATCAGTGCATGCAGCATGGTGTCGATAATGTGCGCATCGCGCGCCAGCACCAGCGTGCCGCGCGCCAGCGCAATCACCAGCGCCGTGCCGACCAGATCGCGCGCGCCTTGCATAAAGCCTTCCACAATCTGGGTCGAATCGAGCTTGCCGACCAAGCCAATCACGATCGCCATCGACAAGAACAGTGCTGCAATCTCATCGATATACCAGTCATAGTGCACCACGCCGAACACCATGGTCGCCAGCGAGCCGGCGAAGATCCACAGCACCAGTTTGTGGCGCGCCGTCATGCCGTGGAAATCGGCCACGCCGCCGGGCGGCAGCTCCTTGCGTTTTTCCAGATCGAGCGCATAGGTCGGGCTCAAGGTCGGATCGCGCTTGACGCGCGCCGCGTACCACATCATGAACACGATGGTAACGGTAGTCGCCAGCACCCACACGATCAAGCGATAGCCCCAGCCGGAAAACACCGGCACGCCGGCAATACCCTGCGCGATGCCGACGTTAAACGGATTCAGGAACGCCGCCGAAAACCCCACCTGCGAGCCGAGGAAAGGAATCGACACGCCAATCACCGTGTCATAGCCCAGCGCCAGCGCCAGCGGCACGAAAATCAAAATAAACGGAATCGCCTCCTCGTTCATGCCGAAGGTCGCGCCGCCGATCGAGAACAGCGTAATGAACACCGGGATCAGCGCTTTCTGGATAAAGGCCGAACTCTCGTGCGCCTTGGCCAGCGACTTGATCATCGAGTCGATCGCCTCGGTTTTCTGCAACACCGCAAATGCGCCGCCGACGATCAGCACAAAGCCGATGATCTGCGCTGCCTCGACAAAGCCCTTGATCGGCGCCTTCATCAAGGACACCAGTCCTTGCGGCGCGCTATCGATGTAGTGGAAGCTGTCCGGATTAATCAGCTGCTTGCCGTTGACCAGATGCGTGTCGTACTTGCCGCCGGGGACCAGCCAGGTGGCGGTCGCAATCAGCGCCAGGATGATGAACAGCAGGACAAAAGTATGCGGGAGTTTGAATTTTTTGGTGGCGTTGTTGGTCATAGTTATGCGCTCAGCAGGTCGCCCTCACGATAAGCCTTGGCGCCGGCCACTTTGCCGACGTTCATGCCGCGTATCACATGGCGGTGCGCACTGCGCGCAAAGAACACGCCGTCCACCGCCGCGCGCAGTACCGTGACCTCGCCGCTGACCGGATCGATCAAATCGGCAATCGCATCGCCTGCCACTACGCGCGCACCGAGTTCGCGCGTGTAGACCAGAATGCCGGCATGCGGTGCATACAGCGGCTCCACGCCTTCCAGTGGCGTTGCCGCGCACAGCGGCGCAGGCAGCAGCGCCGCTGCCGCCTGCGCTGCCGCGTCGTTCGCGTGCAGCAGGCCTTGCAGCGTCAGGAACTGCAGCAGGCCGGCGGCATCTTTGCGCGCCAGCTCGTAGCTGACTTCCTGTTCGCCGCGCAACTCCACCGTGGTCGACAAACAGGCCGGCGGAATCGGGAACTGATGCGCGAAGTGCTGATCGAGATCCCACCACAAGCGGCTGCACGCTTCGTCAAACGGCTCACCGCCCGCCTCGAAGGCCAGCAGCGTGGCGTGCGAACCGAGAATCGCCGATAGCGGCGCAATCGCTGCCGCCAGCGGCGTGCCGGCGTAGATGTGCAGCACTGCCTCGTTATCGCAATGCAGGTCGAGCACGATGTCGGCGTCGATCGCCAAGCTCATCAAGGTTTTCTTGAGCGTTTCGGCATCGGTGGCTGGCGTCCAGTCGGCAATCGAAGCGCGCGCGTGTGCGCGGATCAGCGCCACATTGGCTGCCGCATCCTGCCCCAGCTTGCCGGCCAGCGACTGCTTGAGATCGTTGGCCACGTGCTTGTAAGCGCGGTTGAAATTCACGCCGGTGGTCAAATCGAAACGCCCGAACGCGGCGCCGTGGATCGCCTGCGCCAGCCCGATCGGATTGGCGGCCGGCACCAGAATAATTTCGCCGCTGATCTTGCCGGCCGCTTCCAGCGCTACCAGCTCGGTGCGCAGGAATTGCGCCACCAGCATGCCCGGCACTTCATCGGCGTGCAGCGAGCCCTGGATGTAGACCTTTTTGCCGCTGCCCGGCGTGCCGAAATGAAAACTGGTGAGCGCATACGCCGCGTTGGCGTGCGCGCCGGAGAGAGGATGGGTAATTGCTTGCATAGCGTGCCTGCGGGTTCAGAAAGGATTGAGTATGTAGCACTATTTTCACAAAGTAAATCGCGCACGGGCGAAAGGGGGCGCGCTTTCTTGAGTTTTTGCCTACATGTGCGTACAGTTAGTTTAAATGAATTATTTACATATCGAACAATCGGGAGAGAATATGCGGACTACCATGATGACGCGCGCCGTGCGTCTGGCCCTCAGCGTTGGCGCTGTGAGCGGCCTGATCGGCAACGCCATGGCGCAAGACGTGGCCGCAGCGGCGCCGGCGCCGATGGCGCGCGTGGAAATCACCGGCTCGGCCATCAAGCGCATCGAATCGGAAACCGCACTGCCGGTGCAAGTGATCACGCGCGAAGAAATCGACAAGGTCGGCGTCACCACCGCCACCGAAATCCTGGCGCGGCTGTCGGCCAACGTGGGCGGCCTGACCGATGGCGCCTCGATCACCGACGGCAAGGACCAGCGCGGCTTCAACAGCGCCAACCTGCGCGGCATCGGCACTTCCTCCACCTTGGTGCTCTTGAATGGCCGCCGCATGGCCAACTTCGCCTCGCCTGGCGACGATACCGGCGTGGACCTCAACAACATTCCCGCCGCCGCCATCGCCCGCGTCGAAGTGCTGCTGGACGGCGCCTCGGCGCTGTACGGCACCGACGCCATCGGCGGCGTGATCAACTTCATCACCCGCAAAGATTTCCAAGGCGTGGAGCTGAACGCCTACGGCCTGAAAACCAAAGAAGGCGGTGCCGGCAAGCGCACCGCCACCATCACCGCCGGCCATGGCGACTTGGTCAAAGATGGTTTCAACGTCTTCGCCGTGGTCGACTTCCAGCGTACCGATGCCCTGAGCACTTCGCAGCGCAGCTTTATCGACGACTTGCACATTGCCGAACGCCTGCCGCACCTGCTGTCGGGCTTTACGGCGCCGGCCAATATCCGCCTGACCAGCGACCAGCGCGATTACTTGAACGACCATGGCTTCCTGCTCAACGGCAAGCCGCTGACCAACCGCACCATCAACCTGTCGATCCCGACCTGCTCGGGGCCGGCCAATATTTACCTGCCGGCCGGCACCGGCGGCGTCGATGGCTGCACCTACAACTATATGGGTGACACCGAGTTGTATCCGAAATCGGAGAAGGCCAACTTCCTGTCGCGCGGCGTGTTGCAGATTAACCCGGAAAACCAGCTGTACGCCGAGATCGCGCTGAGCCGCGCCAAGACTTGGTATGCCGCGTCGACCGCGCGCGTCAACGGCGCCACCATCGACGCCAGCAAAATCCCGGCGCTGGCCCCGTACGCGCTTGGCGCCGAGGAAGCCGGTGGCGACAGCGAAGTCAGCCTGCGCATCCGCCTGACCGAAGCCGGCCGCCGCACCTCGGAACTGACCAGCGCAAGCCAGCGCTTTGTCCTGGGCTGGACCGGCAGCCACAATGGCTGGGACTATGACGTCGGCCTCAATCACAGCGTCAACGTGATCCGCGACCGCGACACCCATGGCTACCTGCTGAAAGACAAGCTGTTTGACGGCATCGCCTCGGGCCTGATCAATCCCTTCGGTCCATCCAGTCAAGCGGGCCGCGACTTGATCGACAGCATCCAAGTTAACGACGAAGTGCGCCACGCGCGCGGCACCATGGACTCGCTGGACTTCAAGCTCTCGCATGCGGTGGGCGAGCTGGCCGGCGGCGACGCCATGCTGGCGGTGGGCGGTGAAGTGCGGCGCGAGAAAACCGACTACAACCCGTCGGCCCTGTTGATGAGCGACAACATCAATAACGACCCGGCACCGGACGGCGGCCAAGCCACCAGCTATGCGCGCAACATCAAAGCGGTGTTTGGTGAGCTGCTGCTGCCGCTGACCAAGCAGATCGAGGCGCAAATCTCGGCCCGCTATGACCACTACCAAGTGATCGGCGGCGCCGCCAGCCCGAAAGTCGGCCTCAGCTACATGCCGACCAAGACCATGTTGTTCCGCGCCTCGGCCGGCCGTGGCTTCCGCGCGCCATCGATGACGGATCTGTACCGCCCGATGCAAGTGAGCGCCATGGCGGTGTTGCCCGACCCGGTGTATTGCGCCACGGTGGACAACAATTACGCCGACTGCGCCGAGGCGTGGGAAACCCACCGCCACTCCAACGCTAACTTGAAACCGGAGCGCAGCCGCCAATTTTCGGCCGGCATGGTGCTGCAGCCGAGCAAGCAGGTGATGCTGTCGCTCGACTACTGGAACATCAAGCGTACCGACTTGATCGCTGAAATCGGCGACGACGTGCTGCTGGCGAACACCACCAAGTACGCCAATCTGATCCACCGCGACGAAGACCAGTACATCGAATACGTTGATCTGTACAAAGAAAACCGCGGCGCCCAGAAAGCCTCCGGCCTCGATCTGACCATTGATTACAAGGGCGTGAAAACCTGGGCCGGCAACTTCGGCGGCCGCTTGTCCGGCACCTACGTGATCGACTCCAAGCTGCAAAACGAGGTTGATGGTCCTTACGTCAGCAACCTGGGCCGCTTCGTCACCGACGGCGTGGTGCAGCGCTGGCGCCATGCCATCACCTTGGACTGGGATAGCGGACCGTTCGCCGCCAGCCTGTCGAACACCTTCAGCAGCGGCTACGAAGACCAAAACTCGGCCATCAATCTGGACGACGGCAGCGTGGTCAAGGCCAACCGCGTCAAATCCTACTCGCTGTGGGATTTGACCGGCGCCTGGCAAGCCACCAAGTCGATGAAAGTGCGGGCCGGCATCCAGAATCTGTTCGATACGGCGCCGCCGTTCTCGAACCAGGCCTACCACTTCATCTCCGGTTACGACCCCACCTACACCGACGTGCGCGGCCGCCGCTTCTACGCCAGTGTAAATTACGCATTCAAGTAATGCGTTTTTAAGCAATTGCTTGGTATCATCTGGCACTGATCGGGCAATGGAAGGGGAACATGAAAGTAAGGGCTTTGACGCTGCTGCCGCAGTGCCTGCAAGGGTGCTTGCGCGTCTGCATGCTGTGGCTGCTGGTGCTGGGCGGCGTCGCGCACGCGGCGGCCACCACCACGCCGCCGGCGCCCGTGCCCAAGGTGCAGGTGACGGGCAAGAGCAGCAAGCCGGCCAAGGCGGTGCCGCCGCCCAAGCCGGTGCTGGCGCCGCCGGCGGGCAACCTGGTCATCATCGGCGGTGGCCTGCGCACTGAGAACGCCGAAGTCTGGCAGCGCATCGTGCAGCTGGCCGGCGGCAAAGGTGCGCGCATCGGCGTGTTCGGCTCGGCCTCGATCAATCCGGAAAACGCCGCGCAAGCGACGGTCAACAAGCTCAATCAGTATGGCGCGCAAGCGTTTGCCATTCCGCTCGGTGTGACTTGGCCGAATAGCGATTACCGCAAAGCGGCCGAAGACCCGGAAGTGATCGCCATGATTCACTCGGCCACCGGGATTTATTTCACCGGCGGCGATCAAGCGCGCATCTCGCGCGCCTTGGTGCGCCCGGATGGCAGCCACACGGCGGCGCTGGACGCGGTGTGGGACGTCTACCGCGACGGCGGCGTGATTGCCGGCTCCAGCGCCGGCGCGGCCATCATGAGCACCACCATGTTCTACGACGCCAAGTCGACCCTGGACATGCTGAAGCAGGGCGTCAGCGATGGCCATGAAATTTCGGCCGGTCTGGGCTTCATTGGCGACGATGTGTTTGTCGACCAGCACTTGCTGGTGCGCGGCCGCTTTGCGCGCATGATCCCGGTGATGCTGAAGAAGGGCTATCAGATCGGCCTTGGTATTGACGAGAATACGGCGATGGTGGTCAACGCCAGGCGCGATGTGGAAATCATCGGCTACAGCGGGGCGCTGCTGCTGGATTTGTCGGCAGCGATTACTGACCGTGGCATCAAAGGTTTTAACATCAGCAACGCCACAATTAGCTACCTCGATCGCGGCGATAAATTCAATCTGGTGACGCGCGAGTTCACGCCGTCGCCGGACAAGGCCGACAACAAGCTCGATCCGAACCAGCCCGACACGCGCGAGCCGGTCTACACCAACGACATCCTGGGCAACAACGCGGTGCTGGACCTGATGGTGAATTTGATCGACAACGCCCAGCAGGAAGCCATCGGCATCGCTTTTGGCAACCCGCGCGATTTCAACCCGGAGCTGGGCTTTGAGTTCCGCTTCTCCAAGACCATCAACAGTGTTGGCTACAGCTCGACCGAAGTGGAGGCTTACTCGGTGCTCAAGCTGCGCATGGACATCCGGCCGATCCAGCTGCAGCAGCCGCTGTACCGCTACCGCTGACGCGCATTCAGGTATATTAACGGGGTTGACGTTGCCTGTCGCCGTAACAGCGCGCGGCACCACCCCGACCCGCACACCGCTGCGGCCAGGGTCTGACCCCGTACGGGGTCAGACCCTTTCGTTCGGGGTACTGCCCGCGCCGCACGGCAACCCCGTCTAGCCCCTTGGTCGGAGCCCGTATGCGCATGGCCCTCAAATTCCTGTTCCACGCCGCCCTGATGCTGGCCATGCCGCTGGGCGCGACCGCCGGCTCGTCCTCCGCGCCAGCGCCAGCGGACGGCCCGCGCGGCTCGCTGGTCATCATCGGCGGCAACCTGCGGCCTGATAACGACGACGTCTGGCAGCGCATCGTGGCGCTGGCGGGCGGCAAGGGCGCGCGCATCGCCGTCTTTGCCTCGGCTGCCGCCGACCCGGCGCCGGTGGCGGCCGCCATCGTCGGCTTCCTCAACCAATACGGCGCCGACGCCTTCCAGGTCCCGCTGGCCGTCAAACTGGCCGACAGCGACTATCGCAAAGCTGCCGACGACCCGCTGCTGGCCGACGCCGTGCGCAGCGCCGGCGGCGTCTTCTTCTCCGGCGGCGACCAGGCCCGCATCACCCAGGCGCTGGTGCGCGCAGACGGCAGCCGCAGCGCCGTGCTGGACGCCGTATGGGAGGTCTACCGCAAAGGCGGCGTGGTGGCCGGCAACAGCGCCGGCGCCGCCGTCATGAGCAGCACCATGTTCTACGCGCCCAAGACCGTGTTTGCCACCCTGCGCGGCGGCGTCACCGAAGGGCAGGAAATTGCGCCCGGCCTGGGCTTCATCGGTGACGATGTGTTCGTCGACCAGCACTTTTTAGTGCGCGGCCGCTTCGCCCGCATGATCCCGGCCATGCTGAAGAAAGGCTATAAATACGGCTTGGGCATCGACGAAAACACGGCGATGGTGGTGGACAGCCGCCGCCGCGTGGAAATCGTCGGCAGCAAAGGTGCGCTGCTGGTCGACCTGACGCGCGCCACCACCGATGGCGCCAGCGCCGGCTTCAATGTCAGCAACGCCGTCATCAGCTACCTCGATCGCGGCGATTTGTACGACCTCGCCACGCACACGTTCACGCCGTCCGACGCCAAGGCTGGCGGCAAGCTTAAGCCGCGTAAGGACTTGCTGGCCGCTCCCGTGTTCTCGCCCGATATCCTGGGCCGCAACGCGCTGGTCGAGCTGATGGAAAACCTGGTCAACAGCCGCCGCAGCGAAGCGATTGGCATCGCCACCAGCGGCCGCAACACGCCGTTGCCGGAGCTGGGCTTCCAGTTCACGCTCAGCAAAACACGCGACAGCGCCGGCTACGCCTCCGCCGCGCCGCAAAGCTACTCCATCCTGCGCATGCGCTTAGATATCCGCCCGCTCGACATCGGCCATTCGCTCGGCGCACAATAGCCGCCGCTCGCCGCTCGCCGCTCGCCGCTCGCCGCTCGCCGCCCACCGCCCACCGCCCACCGCCCGCCGTCGCTCTCGCGAAAGCGGGAGCCCATACGCTGCATCCGCGTCGGCTCAGCATGGGTTCCCGCCTACGCGGGAACGACGTACGGGATTACAATGTCGGTCACGTTTTCAACTGACCGCAGGACTCCCATGATCCGCTATCTCTCCTCCCTGCTGGCGCTGTGCGCCGCCGTAGCCGTTGCCGCGCCAGCATGGGCCGCGCAACCGGCTACCATGCGCCTCGACTATCTCCACAGCGGCAACGCGCAAGAAGAACACTACGCCGTCGAACGGGTGGTGGTCGAACCGCTGCCATGGCCGGGCAGCATGGCGCAAACCATCGACAACACCAACCGTGGCAACAATCTGGTGGAAGTGAGCGACGCCAAAAGCGGCCAGCTGCTGTACTCACGCGGCTTCTCCACCGTGTTCGCCGAATGGCGCAGCACCGAGGAAGCGGCCCACGCCAACCGCGGCTTCCAGGAGTCGGTGCGCTTCCCGCGTCCCGAGCAGCCGGTGAAAGTGACCATCCTCAAGCGCGACGACAGCAACCGTTTCGTGCCGGTGTGGACGGCCGACGTCGACCCCAACGCCATGGACGTGATCCGCAAGCAGCCGCCCGAGCCGGTCAAGCCTATCGCCATCCGCGTCAACGGCCCGTCGCCCGACAAGGTCGATCTGCTGATCGTCGGCGATGGCTACACCAAGCGCGATATGAAAAAATTTGAAGCCGCCGCGCGCCGCCTGGCCGACCACCTGTTCGCCACCTCGCCGTTCAAGGAGCGCGCCAAGGACTTCAACGTCTGGGCCATCGCCTTGCCGACCAGCGAATCGGGCGTGTCGCGTCCATCGACCGGCGTGCACAAGGAGTCGCCGCTGGGCGCCCGCTACGATATCTTCGGCAGCGAACGTTATGTGCTGACCACCGACAACCGCGCGCTGCGCGAGCTGGCGCAATACGCGCCATATGAATTCATCGAGATTTTGGTCAACAACGACACCTACGGCGGTGGCGGCATCTTCGGTCAGTTCAGCACTGCGGCGGCCGATAACGACTGGGCCAACTACCTGTTCGTGCACGAATTCGGCCACCACTTCGCCGGCCTGGCGGACGAGTACTACACCTCGCCGGTGGCCTACGCCACCGGCGGCGAGCGCCGCGAGCCGTGGGAACCCAACGCCACCGCGCTGCAAGATCCGGCCAACATTAAGTGGAAGAAATTCGTCAAACAGGGCACGCCGTTGCCGACGCCGTGGCCGAAACTAGCCTACGAGACGGCCTCGCGCGCCTACCAGAAGGAACGCGCTGCACTGCGCGCCGCCAACCGTCCCGAGTCCGAGATGAGCGCCTTGTTCAAGCGCGACTTGGTGTCCAGCAGCGCGCTGTTTACGCCCGATCCGCAGCGCCACACGGTCGGCGCGTTTGAAGGCGCCAACTACGAAGCCACCGGCTATTACCGCCCCGAAATGCAGTGCATCATGTTCGACCGCAGCGACACATTCTGCTCGGTGTGCGCGGACGCGATCAGCACCATCATCGACTTGTATGCCGCACCGAAACATTAATTAGGTACGCTAGCGTACAGAGTGGCGGGCGGCGTGGGCATAAGATTTGTTTCACGCACTCAACAACAACCACCGAAAGGGATAACACCATGAACAAGATTATCGCTACGCTGATCGCCGGCCTGTTTGCTACTGCTGCTTTTGCACAATCGTCGGACGTCGTGAAAGCCCAGGCTGACGCCAACAAGGATGTTGCCAAAGCTGAACAGAAAGAAATGAAAGCCGACGTCAAGGCTGATAAAAAAGCCCACAAGGCAGCTGCCAAGGCCGATAAAGTGACCGACGTGCAGCAAGCCAAGGTCGCCGTGGAAGTAGCTAAGGCCAACGAGAAAGTGGCTAAAGCCGATCCTGAAGATAAAGCCAAAGCCGCCGCTAAAGGAGACAAGGCGATCGCCAAAGCCGAGGAAAAAGCCGAAAAGAAAACGGTAAAAGCCGACGCTAAAGCGATCAAGGAAAACGTCGACGCCGCCGCTGATAAAGCGCTGGCCGCTAACAAAACCGCGGCCACCAAAGCCAAGGCCGACGCCGAAGTCAAGGAAGCAGCCGCCAAGCACTAAGTCGCTGGCGCCAGCTAAAAAAAAGACAGGCCATGTGAACTGACCCCAAATAGTTGGACGGTTTAGTTTGCTAGGCATGCAAGGGCTGAGTTCTGTATTGCACAGGACTCAGCCCTTTTAGTTTCATCTTAATACGGTCGTAATTGTAATAGCGGATGTAC
>NZ_WWCN01000016.1 GCF_009857445.1 Duganella flavida | reverse complement strand
CAGAGCAAGCTCCGTGCTGCCGTTCGACTTGCATGTGTAAGGCATGCCGCCAGCGTTCAATCTGAGCCAGGATCAAACTCTTTAGTTTAATCTCTGTTTGTGACCACTGCTGGTCACTGGTTCGCTCACTCAAAATACTGACAGTATTACTACTGTATTATTTCTTGTAGAGCATTTAATGCTTTTTGTTGCAGCATCAAACGCCCACATTTATCGACTGTAATTTTTTAAAGATCATTCTGTGTTGCAGCTGAAGAAGCGTTTTGTTCATCAGCGAAGAGGCAAGATTATGAGGCGTTTCGTACATCTCGTCAAGCTCTTCTTTTTCTCGTTTCACTCTGCATTTGCATGCGTTGTTGTGCGAGGGACAGAACTATAGCAGTGGCCCGCCCTGCTGACAAGGGTAAAATATGCGGATGTCTATCTTACTTACCACGCTTAACGCCCGCTATACGCACGCCTCCCTGGGTCTGCGCTATTTGCTAGCCAATATGGGCGAGCTGCAGGAGCAAACGCGCCTGCAGGAATTTGTTATCGGCGCCAAGGCGACCGAGATCGTTGAACGCATCCTGTCGTACTCGCCGAAGATCGTCGGCTTCGGCATCTATATATGGAACGTCGAGGAAACCGCCAAGGTGGTGGCCATGCTCAAGCGCGTGGCGCCGCAAGTGGTGGTGGTGCTGGGCGGCCCGGAAGTTTCGCACGAGACCAATGAGCAGGAGATCGTCAAGCTGGCCGACTATGTAATTACCGGCTGGGGCGATGTGACCTTCCCTAAGCTGTGCGGCGAGATTCTGAACGGTCCGAAGCCGCTGATGAAGGTGCACGCCGGCGTCCAGCCGCCGATGGCCGAGATCAAGCTGCCCTACTCCTTATATAGCGATGACGACATCAAGAACCGCACTCTCTATGTAGAGGCCTCGCGCGGCTGCCCGTTCAAGTGCGAATTCTGCCTGTCGGCGCTGGACAAGACGGCGTGGCCGTTCGCGCTCGATACCTTCCTGGCGGAGATGGAGTCGCTGTACCAGCGCGGCGCGCGCCTGTTCAAGTTTGTCGACCGCACCTTCAACCTGAATATCAAGACTAGCCTGAAGATCATGCAGTTCTTCCTCGATAAAATCGAGGCCAACCCGGACGATCCAATCTACGCCCACTTCGAGCTGGTGCCCGACCACCTGCCGGATGCACTAAAAGAAGGCATCGCCAAGTTCCCACCGGGCGCGCTGCAATTCGAGATTGGCATCCAGAGCTTCAATCCCGAAGTGCAAACGCTGGTCAGCCGCAAGCAGGACAACCAGAAGGCCGCCGACAATATCCGCTGGCTGACCAAGCAATCGCACGCGCACATGCACGTCGACCTGATCGCCGGCCTGCCGGGTGAAACGGTGGAGAGCTTTGCCGAAGGCTTCAACAAACTGTGGGCGCTGGAGCCGCACGAGATCCAGCTCGGCATCCTGAAGCGCCTGCGCGGCACGCCGATTATCCGCCACACGCAGGAATTCGGCATGGTGTACGACCCGTACGCGCCGTACACCATCCTGGCCAACAAGGATATCGACTTCCCGACCATGCAGCGGCTGGTGCGCTTTGCCCGCTACTGGGACCTGGTGGCCAACTCCGGCCGCTTTGGCCACACGCTACCGGTGCTGCTGGGCGACGCGCCATTCCAGCGCTTCATGGCCTTCGCCGACTGGCTGTACGCGAACACCGACGCCACCCACCGCATCGCGCTGGAACGCCTGGTGGCGATGGTATCGCGCTACCTGCAAACACAAGGCATGGCCAAGGATGACGCCGAGGCCCTGCTGGCCAGCGATTACAGCGGCGGCGCCAAGCCCAAGCCGGCCGAGACACCGGCGCCGAAACGCCAGGCGCGCCGCCTCGCTGCCTGACCATAGATCTGCCTAAAGGAGTCCCGGTGTACGCTCTGGTAGCGGCCGGGGCCAAACTCCCTTAAACTTGAGGCATGCCTACCGCCCAAGAGCCTACCCTCACCCTCAATGCCGGCGCCGTCGCTGCTACCGGCACATGGCAAGTGCACGCGCTGGCGCAGGGCAAGGCGATGACCACCATCACCACCTTTCTCAAGTCGCTCAAGGGCGACCAGCTGAAATGGGACCTGTCGGCCATCGACAGCATGGACCACATCGGCGCCCAATTATTCTGGAACGCGTGGGGCAAGGCCCGTCCGGCCAATCTTCAACTGGCGCCGGAGCAGGAAGAATTCTTCAACCGACTCGAAACCACCGGCACGCTGGAGCTGCCGCGCTCACGCCAGAACCGCCTGACGCTGGTGATGAAGCTGGGCTTTGCCATGATGCTGTTCTTCGAACACCTGGCTGGCCTGCTGCGATTGATCGGCCAAGTGGTGCAGGATAGCTGGCGGTTCGCGCGCCATCCGCTGCGCGGGCCGTGGAAGGAAATCTCCGCCAATATTTACCATGCTGGCTTCCAGGCGCTGGGCATCACCGCGCTGGTGGGCTTCCTGATCGGCGTGGTGTTCTCCTATTTGTCGGCACAACAGCTGCGCAACTTCGGCGGCGATATCTTTTTAGTCAACCTGCTCGGCATGAGCATCATCCGCGAACTGGGGCCGCTGTTGGCGGCGATTCTGGTGGCCGGCCGCTCCGGCTCTTCCATCACCGCGCAGCTGGGCGTGATGCGCGTGACCGAGGAACTGGATGCCATGCTGGTGATGGGCATCTCCCACGGCTTCCGGCTGATTATGCCGAAGGTGCTGGCACTGGCCATCGCCATGCCGTTGCTGGTGATCTGGACCGACACCATCGCGCTGATGGGCGGCATGGTCTCGGCCAAAGTGGAATTGAATTTGTCGCCGCAGTACTTCCTGCTCAAGCTACCGGAAGCCGTACCGCTGGCGAACTACATGATTGGCCTGGGCAAAGGCGTGGTGTTCGGCATGCTGATTGCGCTGGTGTCCTGCCACTTCGGCCTGCGCATCAAGCCGAATACCGAGAGCCTCGGACGCGGCACCACCACCTCGGTGGTGACGGCGATTACGGCCGTGATCCTGGCCGATGCGGTGTTCGCGATTGTGTTTAGCGGCGTGGGGTTCTCCTTATGAGCGAATACGATAACGGCGAATTGCGGCTCGATGGCAGCGTGCCGGTGGTGGAGATCACCGGCCTGTGGACCAAGTACGGCCGCACCGTGGTGCATCAGGATTTGAATCTCGACATCGAACAGGGCGAAATCATGTCCATCGTCGGCGGCTCCGGCACCGGCAAGACCACGCTACTGCGGCAGATGCTGGGACTTGAGCGTCCGGCGCGCGGCTGCGTGCGCGTGTTCGGTGAAGACATCAGCGAGATCGATTCCGACCAATTACAGCAACTGCGCAATCACTGGGGCATGCTGTTCCAGCAAGGTGCGCTATATTCGGCGCTGACGGTGTTCGAGAACATCGCCCAGCCGATGCGCGAACTGCACGTGCTGCCGGAAGAACTGGTGCACGACGCCGTGCTGCTGAAGATGAATATGGTCGGCCTAGGTCCTGAGCATGCCAACAAGATGCCGTCCGACCTGTCGGGTGGCATGGTCAAGCGCGTGGCGCTGGCGCGCGCGTTGGCGCTGGAGCCCAAGCTGCTGTTCCTCGACGAACCCACCGCCGGTCTCGATCCCGATTTGTCGGAAGCTTTTGTGGCGCTGATTAAATCACTGCACCGTGAACTTGGTTTAACGGTGGTGATGGTCACGCACGACCTGGATACCTTGTTCGCGCTGTCCACCCGCATCGCCGTGCTGGCGGAAAAACACGTGATCGCACTGGGGCCGCTGTGCGATCTGCTGACTGTCGATCATCCGTTCATCAAGGAGTTCTTCCTCGGTGACCGTGGCCGCCGCGCATTGGAAGCGCTGGAAGAAAAAACATCAACGGAGCACTGATGGAAAACCGATCCCATGCCCTTACTACTGGCTTCTTCACGATCACGCTGCTGATAGCGGCGATCCTGTACGGCCTTTGGTTCAACCGCGACCGCGTCGAGCGTGTGCCCTACGTGATCGCCACTGCGCAAGCAGTCCCCGGCCTGAATCCGCAAGCGCCGATCCGCTATCGCGGGCTGGAAGTGGGCCGCGTAGGCGGCATCGCTTTCGATCCCAAGGTGGCCGGGCAGATTCTCGTCACGCTCAACATCAACACTGATGCGCCGATTACCACCACCACCTTTGCGGGCCTCGGTTATCAAGGTGTGACCGGCATCGCCTTCATCGCGCTGGATGACGACAAGGTTGGCTCGCCGCTGCTGCCGTCGAATAGCGACCGGCCGGCGCGCATTCCGCTGCGTTCCGGCTTGTTCGACCAGATTGAAAAGCGCGGCAAAGAGATCCTGACGCAGACCGAGGAAGTCACGCGCCGCCTCAACACGCTGCTCAATCCAGAGAACCAGAAAGTCATCCTCGGCGCGTTTTCCGATGTCAGCGAGACCGCGCAGAAGTACCGCGAACTGCCGGAAAAACTGCAGCCAACCATCGACAAGCTGCCGGCATTGGCCGACCAGACGCAGAAGACACTGAACTCCGTCACCGCGCTGGCCAACGATGTGAACAAGCTGACCACCAATCTGCAAGCCAAGGGTGGCCCGATTGACCGCATCACCAACACGGTGGAGCGCATCGGCGGTTCGGTGGATGCGGTGGCCGGCGGTATTGAGCTGGACACGCTGCCGCAAGTGAATTCGCTGTCCGACGACACGCGTGCTTCCATGCGCGCGCTGCGCAAGACCATGAACAAGATTAACGACCGTCCGCAAAGCCTGATCTTCGGTGCGCCCGGCACGCCACCCGGCCCTGGTGAAGAAGGCTTTAAATAAGGAATGACGAGATGATGATGACCACCATCCGCAACACCATGAGCATCGCTGCGATGGCGCTGGCACTCGGCGCCTGCGCCAGCAAGGGCCAGACTACTGCCAACTACGATTTCGGCCCGCTGCCGGCAACCGCCACGGCGCCATCCAGCGCCAGCAAGATCGGCGCAATTATCGTGGCCGATGTCAGTGGCCCGGCGGCGCTGGATACGGAGCGCATGCATTATCGCTTGCTGTATGCGGATGCGCGCCAGCAGCGGCCTTACGCTTACAACCAGTGGGCCAGCACGCCGGCGCAGCTGCTCACGCAGCGCATGCGTGCGCGCTTCGCGCAGGCTGGCATGAAAGTGCTGTCGACCACCGATGCTGCCGCCAGCACCACGGTGCTGCGCATGGAGGTAGAGGATTTCGCGCAGAATTTTGATACGGCCACCAGCAGCCAGGGCGTATTGAGTTTGCGCGCATCGGTGTTCCGCAACCACCAGCTGGTGGATCAGAAAACCTTCAGCAGCAGCATCGCGGCGCCGAGCGCCGATGCCGCCGGCGGCGCGCGCGCACTGGCCGAAGCCAGCGACGCCGTCGCCGCCGAGATGCTGAACTGGCTGGCGGCACTGCCGCCGTCCAAATGACGGAAAACATGTCGCAGCAGGTGGAACCGGCGCCCGCCCGGCCGGCACTCGCACCAGTCAGCAAAACCTCGCCGCTGACGCGGGCGGCGCTGCTGGCTTACCTGTTCCTGATTATCTACGCCAGCTGGTTCCCCTTCTCCGGCTGGCACAACCAGGGCCTGTCGCCGCTGATCTTCCTTGAGACGACCAGCATGCCGCGCTACTGGACCAAGTTCGACGCCATCATCAACGTCATCGGCTACATCCCGCTCGGCACCCTGATTGTGTACGCGCTGTACCCGCGCATCAAAGGCATCTGGGCGCTGCTGATTGCCGCTGCCGCCGGTCTGCTGGTGTCCGGCACCATGGAGGCGGTGCAAACCTATTTACCGAGCCGCGTCTCGTCCAATCTCGACTTCTATACCAATGCCGTCGGCTGCGCGATTGGTGGCCTGATCGGCGTGCTGACAGTGCGCCGCCTGCTCGACCAGAGCGAGCTGCAGCGCCTGCGCCAGGAATGGTTCGCACCACACGCCAGCCAGGGGCTGGTGCTACTGGCCCTGTGGCCGCTGGCACAAATCTATCCGCAAAACTTCCTGTACGGCCTCGGCCAGCTGCTGCCGATTTTGTCGGACTGGCTGTCGCAGCTGCTGGACATGGACATCGACCTCGCCAGCCTGATCCGCGCGGACGTGGACCTGACCGTCGAGCAGTACTGGCTGTCCGAAACCATCATCACCGCCTGCGGCATGGTCGGCGCTGGCCTGACCTTGCTGTGCCTGCTGCGCAAGCCATCGCCGCGCGGCCTGCTGGTGGCGGCCATGATCGCCGCCTCGATCTTGGTGAAAGCACTGGCCTCGGCCCTGCTGTTTGCACCGGAGAATGCCTTCGTCTGGATCACGCCGGGGGCGCAGGGCGGCTTCCTGATCGGCGCCATCATGCTGGCCGGCCTGGCCTACGCGCCACACGTGGCGCAGCGGCGGCTGGCCGTCACCACCCTGCTACTGGGACTGGTCATCATCAACACCACCCCAGCCAACCCGTATTTCGTGGCTACTTTGCAAACATGGGTACAGGGAAAATTTCTGAATTTCAACGGCGCCGCCCAGTTCCTGTCGCTGATGTGGCCATTCTTTGCGGTCTGGTTCCTCTGGCTGCCGTCCCACAAGCTAAACGCCGCCAAGGTATCATAGCGGCTACGACTATAAAGAGGCACGGCCATGAGCGATCCCCAATACTTCAAACACCACGTCTTCTTCTGCATGAACAAGCGTGACGACGGCCGCAACAGCTGCGGCGACCACGGCGCGGAAACCGCCCAAAAGCACGCCAAAAAGCGTTGCAAGGAACTCAACCTGAATGGCGCGGGCAAGGTCCGCATCAACCAGGCCGGCTGCCTCGACCGTTGCGAAGAAGGCCCGGTGATGGTGGTCTACCCGGAAGGCACCTGGTACACCTACGTCGACACCAGCGACATCGATGAAATCATCGACACCCATCTGGTTGGCGGCAAAGTTGTGGAACGTCTGAAAATCTAAGGCCTATGAACAAGAGCGAAAAATTTACCCTGGCCGGCGGCGCCGGCCTGATGGAAGGCGTACTCGATTTCCCAGCGGACGATGCTGCTCCGCGCGGCGTGGCACTGGTAGCGCACCCGCATCCGCTGTACGGCGGCACCATGGACAACAAGGTGGCCGTCACCCTGATGCGCACCTTCGTCAACCTTGGCTACGTCGTGGCACGGATTAACTTCCGCGGCGTCGGCAAATCCGAGGGCGTGCACGACCACGGCCAGGGCGAAACCGACGACATGGCCATCCTGCATGCATGGATGACCGAGAAATTCCCAGACTTGCCGGTGGCGCTGTCGGGCTTCTCCTTCGGCACCTATGTACAGACCCATCTGGCGCAGCGCATTGCTGCCGCCGGCAAACCGGCCGAGCGCCTGGTGCTGGTCGGCGCCGCCGCCAAGAAATGGCAGATGGCCGACATCCCGGCGGACACCATCCTGATCCACGGCGAGCACGACGAAACCATTCCGCTGATCGACGTACTGGACTGGCTGCGCCCACAAGATATTCCAGTGATCGTCATCCCCGGCGCCGACCACTTCTTCCACCGCAAGCTCGGCCACATCAAGAGCTGGGTCACGCAGCTGTGGGGCCGTGGCGGCTTAACCGAGGCTGAAACGGACACCGCAAATGCCGACTAAGCAACTATAATCATCGGGCTTTTAACTTTTACCCCCAGATCTCATGAAGAAAATTATCGCGGCACTGGCCACCAGTGTGATGTTGATGACCTCGGCCGTGGCGCAAACGCTGCCAGCGCCGAACATCGCCGCCAAATCCTGGCTGCTGCTGGACGCCACCAGCGGCCAGATCATCGCCTCGCAGGATCCGAACGCCCGCATCGAGCCAGCCTCGCTGACCAAGATCATGACGGCGTATGTGACCTTCGGCGCCCTGCGCGACAAGAAGATCCAGCTGAACCAGATGGTCAACGTCTCGACCAAGGCATGGAAAGTCGATTCGAGCAGCTCGAAGATGTTCATCGACCCAGCCACCCCGGTCAGCATCAACGATCTGCTGTACGGCCTGATGGTCCAGTCGGGTAACGATGCCGCTGTCGCGCTGGCCGAAGCCGTTGCCGGCGACGACTCCGCCTTCGTGGTGCTGATGAACAAGGAAGCCCAGCGCCTGGGCCTGACCTCGACCCACTTCGCCAATCCGCACGGCCTGCCGTCGCCGGAAAACTATTCGACCGCGCAAGACCTCTCGCAACTGGCGCAGCACGTGATCAAGGACTTCCCGGAGTTCTACAAGATTGATTCGGTGAAGACCTTCACCTACAACAAGATCACCCAGCCGAACCGCAACCGCCTGCTGTGGCTGGACCCGACCGTGGATGGCATGAAAACCGGCCACACCGAAGCAGCCGGCTTCTGCATGATCGCCTCGGCCAAGCGTCCCAACGGCAGCGGCGAGCGCCGCCTGATCTCGGTGGTGCTGGGCACCTCGTCGGATCAGGTACGTACGCAGGAAAGCCAGAAGCTGCTGAACTGGGGCTTCCAGAACTTCGACACGGTCAAGCTGTACTCGAAAGGCCAGCCGATCGCCACGCCGGAAATCTGGAAAGGCTCGAAGAGCGCCGTCAAGATCGGCTTCGCGCAAGACGTGATGGTGACCGTGCCGAAGGGTGTGGCTGCCAAGATGAAACCAGCGCTGGAACGCAAGGACCCGCTGGTCGCACCGCTGGCCGAGAACAGCCGCGTCGGCACCCTGAAGATGGTGGTGGACGGCAAGCCTATGCTGGAACTGCCAGTGGTGGCGCTGGAGACCGTGGAACAAGCCTCGATCTTCGGCCGCGCCTGGGACTCTATCCGTCTCTGGCTGAAGTAAGTAATGCCCCCAGTGGGGGCATTACGAATCGGCGCCGGTCTGCTGCATCGATTCCTGCGCCCAGTGGAAGGCGGCCTGTCCCACTTGCGGCAGGCCGTCGATATCCACCTCCAGCGTTTCAGCAATGGCCAGCGCGCGGTCGACCTTGTCCCGCTCCAACAGTAACACCATCATCAAGTACGGGCTGTAAACGCCCTCGCTGCCCAGCAGCACATTGCGGATGTCGTCCGACAGATGCATTTTGTCCACCAGCTTGGCCATCGGCACCCCCAGCAGTACATCGAACAGCGACAGCAAGCCGACCAGGAACAATTCATCGCGCTTGGACTGCGGCAGCGTGCTGCAGGTTTCCAGGAAGCGTGCGCGCGTCAGCGCCACTTCCAGCAGTGATTCGTCGCGCTCCTTGGTGGCGCCGCCGCCGAGGCGGAACATCGACACCGTCAGGCCGCGATACAGCTGGTTGCGGCCCAACACCATGAAGGCTTGCTGCAAGCTGGTGACCTTGGTGGCCTGGCCATTGCTTGGCGCGTTAGCCCATTGCAGCACCTGGTAGGTCATGCCCGGATCGCGCTTGGCCACTTCGATCATGGCCGGCAGTTCGGCATCGGTGCGCAGCAGGTTGAGCAGCTCGATCGAAGTCATGCGGCTCTGGTCGATCTTGGCGTCCGGATCCACCTTGTCGCTGGTGGTCAGGAAATGGCCCATGAAGTAATTCGCGCCCCATGACAGGCACATGCGCTGCTCATCCCACGACTCGACGCCGTCCACCACCAGTTTCAGGTCGGGATAGCGCAGGCGCAGCTGCTTGGACAGGGTCTGGAATTCCGCCAGCGTGTGTTCTTGCAGGTGCAGCAGCACCACGTCACACACGGCCAGCAGCTGGGCGTCGTCCGCCTCCAGCGATACGCCGCGCAGCGCCACCTTGGAGCCAGATGCGCGCAGCGCCGAGATGCGGCCGGCAATCTGGTCGACTGGCAGGTTGGCGACCTTGCGGTCCAGCAGGAATACGGTGTTGGGAGCAACCAGCGGCAGATGGCGGTTGAACACCACCGCATCCATCGTGACCGGCACCAGCGCCACGCGCCTTTGTGCAAAGTCCGGCACATGGGCCGCCACCAGCGCTTCGAGCATGGCCTGCTCCGGCAGCGGTGCATTGAAACGGTAGCCGCACAGGCGATGGCGTTCGTCGACGATCTCGGCGCGGGTGACGATGGCGGCAGCGTCGGGGGCCGGCGCAGGCGGAGGAGGCGATGCGGCAGCCGGCGCGCTGGCTGGCGTGACGGCTGGTTCCGGCTTCGATTTCAGAAACGATAAAAATCCCACTTCATCCCCCTGTTCGGTCTGTCGTACGCTTCGATCATACTATAATTCTTGCCTCTCACTTAACTTGGAAAGTATGCCCATGACCGACCTCACCTGCCCTTCCCTCGTGACCTACCAAGGCGGCCTGACGCTGTCACGCATCGTGGCCGGGATGTGGCGCATGAATGAATGGAACCTGACGCCACAGCAGCGCGTCGAGTGGATCGAGCAGGCGCTGGCCATGGGCGTGACCAGCTTCGACCACGCCGATATCTACGGCGGCTACGGCGTCGAAGCCACCTTCGGCGAGGCGCTGGCGTTGCAGCCTTCGCTGCGCGACAAAATGCAGCTCATCAGCAAGTGCGGCATCAAGCTGGTGAACGGGGCGCGTCCGGAACACACCATCCAGCACTACGACACCAGCGCCAGCCACATCATCGCCTCGGCCGAGAATTCGCTGCGCCAGCTGGGCACCGACCACCTCGACCTGCTGCTGATCCACCGTCCGGATCCGCTGATGAATTTTGATGAAATCGCTGGCGCCTTCCAGCAGTTGAAGAAGGATGGCAAGGTCAAGCACTTCGGCGTGTCCAACTTCACCCGCCATCAATTTGAAAGCCTGAACCGCCGCATTCCGCTGGCGACCAACCAGGTGGAATTCTCGCCGCTGTACGTGGCGCCGATGTTCGACGAAACCTTCGACGGCCTGCAAGACCTGGTTGTGGCGCCGATGATCTGGTCGCCACTGGGCGGCGGCCGCCTGTTCAGCAGCGACGACGCCACCGGCGTGCGCGTGCGTGCGGCGATCCAGAAAGTGGCCGATGAGCTGCAGCGCCCGTTCGGCGCGGTGGTGTTTGCGTGGATTATGCAGCTGCCGAGCCGTCCGGTGCCGTTGACCGGTTCAGGCCGCATTGCAGCGGTGAAGGAAGCAGTGGAAGCGACTCAGTTCAGCCTGAGCCGCAGCCAGTGGTTTGAGATCCTGCGCGCGGCCCGCGGCCACGAAGTAGCTTAATCGTCAGTGTAGATGACCGGCGGGGCGACACCCGTCCAGCCGGTCTTCCATGCCGCATTCAGCGCCAGCGTGAGCGCGATGTAGAACGCAAAGAACAGCACGAAGTACGCGGCCTGCAGCCACACTAGCAAGCCGAGATTAATCAGCAAAACCACCAGCGCGGCCCAGCTTTTCTTTTGCTTGGAACTCGGGAAGCGCACGGTCGACACCATCAGCGTACCGACCACGAACAGCAGCAGCACGATCAGGATGCCCTGCAGCACCGACGCCGCCGGGTCCGGCCACGCCACCACCACCGCCGCCACGCACGCTGCACCTGCCGTGATCGGCATGCCGACAAAGTAGCGCGGATCGGTGCGGCCCACATTCACATTGAAGCGCGCCAGCCGCAGCGCACCGCACGCGACGAAAAAGAAGCTGGCCATGCCGCCCAGGCGCAGCAGAGTCGGATGATCGAGGCCCAGTTGCTGGAAGCCCCAGCAATACAGCAGCAAGCCCGGCGCGCAGCCAAAGTTCATCACGTCCGCAATCGAATCCAGTTGCATGCCGAAGTCGGACTGGGTGTTGGTGGCGCGCGCCACCATGCCATCCAACGCGTCGAACACGCCGGCCAGCACCAGTAGCACAGCCGCCAGGCGATAGTCGTGCGCTGAGCCGATCAGCGCGTTGTCGACCGAGATGACGATGCTGCCGAAGCCGCAGGCAATCGACATCAGGGTGACCATGCTGGGCAGGGCAAACTTGGCGCGCTGCATGCGCGGGTGGTGTAAAGGCTTCAAAACGGGTGCATCCAAAAATAAACGGCAAGCTTAACATGTGTAACGCGTGCGGCGGTTTTGAAATCGGGCTTAGAATTTATTCATCATGGAAAAATGGCGAATCTTCTTGGCGGCGCTGCTGGCCGTCGTCTTAGCTGCGACCTTAGCTGCAACACTAGCCGCTTGCGGCGGTGGCAGCAGCTCCACGGCCGTCACCGGCCCCACAACGTCCACGCCCATTACGCAGGAGCCGGGCGCGCCTGCGCTCACCGGCAACACCGCCACCGATGGCTACAACTGGATCAACTACCGGCGCGCACAGGCCGGGCTGGCCACGCTTACCCGCAACAGCCAGCTGGATGCGGCGGCGCAGGGCCACTCCGACTACCAGCGCCTGAACCGCGTCATCACCCATGAACAGACACCGGGGCAACCCGGCTTTACCGGCGTGGCGCTGACCAACCGCCTGGCAGCTGCCGGCTATGCGCTGACCGGCTCCTACTCGGCTGGCGAAGTGATCTCCGCCACCACCAATACTTCCGGCTTCTATCAGGCCGAGGAACTGATCGCGGCGATCTACCATCGCTTCGTGATCTTCGAACCGGTGTTCAAGGACATCGGCACCGGCGCGGCCACCATCACTGGCAGCTATACCTACTTCACGGCCGACTTTGCGGCGGTGAATAGCCTCAGCGGATTGGGTGCGGGACGCTTCGTCGTCTACCCCATCAACAACCAAAGCAATGTGCCGACCAACTTCTTCAGTGATAGCGAGTCGCCCGATCCCGTGCCCAACCAGAACGAGGTCGGCTACCCAGTCAGCGTGCACGCCGACCACGGCAATACCGTGGTGGTGAAAAGTTTTACGGTGGCGCCGCGCGGCGGCATGGCGCTCAGCACGCGCTTGCTGAGCGCAGCCAGCGGCACCAGCGAGACCAGCAGCGCAGCCGCCATCGTGCCGCTGGCGCCACTGCTGGGCGCCACCACCTACGACGTCAGCTTCAGCGGCACGATAGGTGGCGTGGACGTCACGCGCAACTGGTCGTTCAGCACCAAATAAAAGCCGTAGGTGTTGTACGAATTTAACTGTGACTTGAAGCCGGGTCTGCTATCGTAGTGGCTATGATGACATCCAGCCCCTCTGCCCTCGGCGAAGGCCATATCCTGCAAGTGGAAACCGGCTTGCAGCAGCTGATGGGCGATCGCGACCTCTACCTGCAAATCCTGCGCCGCTTCCGCCAGCGTTATCCGGACAGCGGCTGTGATGCGCGCAGCGCACTGGCTGGCGGCGATGCCGTGCAAGGCCAGCGCATCATCCACACCCTCAAGGGCGCAGCCGGCATGATCGGTGCGCAGCAAGTGTATTTGCTGGCGACGCAGCTGGAGCCGCTGTGCCTGGGACCCGCGCAGGATTGGTCGGCGCCGCTGGCGCAGCTGGAACAGTCGCTGCGCAGCCTGATCACGACCATCGATGAACTGCTCGATGGCGATCCGCAACACATGCTGGCGGCCCATGCCGATAGCGACGGCGCAGCGGCGCATTTGCCGGAAACCCGCATGCTGTTGCTGTTGCTGACGCGCTTGCTGGACGAAGGCGATGGCGCGGCGATCGACGTGCTGGAGCAATCAGCTACCGTGCTGGCGGCAAGCCTGGGAGTGGAAGTATTTCAGGAAGTGACGGAAGCGGCGCACCAGTTTGATTTTGAAGCGGCGCTGGCGACCTTGCAGGCAGCGATGGCCCGGGCGGACTAGCGGGTATATTCCTTCTCTTCGTCAAACGCGTCGGCGCATTCTTTGTCGCAGAAACGGCGCACATTATCGAGCGGCTTTTCACAATACCAGCAGGCCCCTTTGGGCGGCAGCATCTGGCGCGTCCGTACCTGCGGCACGGGCGTCGCAGCGGCAGGCGGTGGCATGCCGCCGCCGTCGTCCGGGACACTCTCTTGTATCGGTTCCACGATCTCCTCCTCTCAGGCCAAGCACTGCTCAGTTGCAAGGTTACTTCAGCGGAATTGCCGCAAGTATGAGATTTCTCAACGGTTGCCTGAAACGGCACATCCGTTTGCGACGAACAATAATAGCAGGATAAACGTGACGCTCGCTGCGGCAAAAGATGAGGAAATATTTTTCAATGAAAAAGCGGGAAACGATAGTGCAGCAAGGCGCGTGGCTGCCTTTATAATCTGGACACGTTTTCAATTCCCTTCAGGAAAGCACGCATGACTGAATCCGCACCTGTACCGCACCAACTGCCCGCGCGCGTGCTCGGACTGGCCCAGCTGGGCTTGATCGTCATCGATGCCGATATGCACATCGTCATGTGGAACCAGTGGATGGCCAGCCGCTCCGGCAAGTCGTCGCACCGGGTACTGGGGCAGGATCTGTTCGACCTGTACGGCGAGCTGCGCGGACAGCGGCTGGAGCAGGCGGTGCTGAGTGCGATGCAGAGCAATCTGCCGCAGACCTTATCGCCGGCGCTGAACCCGTCACCGTTCCCGCTGTACCCGGCTGGTAGCTGGGGCGGCGAGCGCGTTGAACAAGCGGTGTCGGTGACGCCGTTCAACGAAGGCAAGGAGCGCTTTTGCCTGATCGAAGTCAGCGACATCAGCGCCATCGTCGGCCGCGAGCGCCAGTTGCGCAGCCAGGCCGAAGCACTGCGCGCGCAATCGTATGTGGACGGCCTGACCGGCATCGCCAACCGCCGCCACTTCGATGTGGCGCTGGACCGCGAACTGCGGCGCGCCCAGCGTAACGATGGCCAGCTATCGTTGCTGCTGATGGACATCGATTCCTTCAAAGCCTACAACGACCACTTCGGCCACCAGCAGGGCGACGCCTGCCTGACCTTGGTGGCGGAAGCCTTCGCTTCCATGCTGCAGCGCCCGGCCGACCTGGCGGCGCGCTACGGCGGTGAAGAATTTGCAGCCGTGCTGCCCGACACCAGCTGCGAGCAGGCAGCACAGCACGCGGAAGCCATCCGCGCCAAGATCGCTTCACTGAACATCACCCACGCGCCGGCGGCGACGCGGCCGCACGTTACCATGAGCATCGGCGTGGCGACCTTCGACAAGGACCAGCTGAACGAAGGCGCCGCCATGCTGGCCGCCGCCGACAGCTGCCTGTACGCCGCCAAGAAAGCCGGACGCGATTGCGTCATCGTCTATCGTCACCAACAGGAGAATGCAGCATGAAGTTACGCAGTACCTTGATCCTTGCGGCCATGCTGGCCGCGCCGCTGGCCCAATCCGCAACCGGTGTCTGCAACGGCAAAGCGCCATCCGGCGAACTGACGGCGACGCGCATCGCCGCCGCCAACAGCACCCGCAGCGAGCCAGGCTTGTACGAAGGCCCGGTGTGGATCAAAGATGCGCTGTACTTCTCCGACTTCACATTCGGGCCGGGCTTCCCATCGCGCATTCTCAAGCTGGACGCCAGCGGCAAGGTCAGCACCGCGATTGAAGATAGCGGCAGCAACGGCCTGGCGACGGATGGCAAAGGCAACCTGATCGCAGCGACGCACAAATACAAATCGGTCTCGCGCTACACGCTGGACGGCAAGCGCAGCGACATCGTCGGCCAGTTCAACGGCAACGTCTTCAACTCGCCGAACGACATGGCGCTGGCGGCGGATGGTACCTTGTACTTCACCGATCCCGACTTCCAGCGCGATGCTGCGCCAGGCGGACAAGACAAGACCCGCGTGTACCGCGTGGCGACCGACGGCAAGGTAACGGTGGTGGATGACACGCTGCAAAATCCCAACGGCGTCTCGTTGTCGCCGAAAGGTGACGTGCTGTACGTGAACGGCATGGTGGGCGAGTACGGCGTGCTGCGCGCGTACCCGATCGTGAAAGGCGTGCCGCAGCAGGGTAAAGATCTGGTAAACAAGCTGGGCATCCCGGACGGCATGGCGGTCGACTGCCATGGCAACATCTACGTGACCGAGCACACCGACCGTCGCCTGCGCGTATTCACGCCGGCGGGCAAGCAGATCGCCACGATCAAGGTGGATGCCAACGTCACCAACGCCGCATTCGGCGGCGCCGACGGCAAGACGCTCTACATCACCGGCGCCGGCGCGCTGTGGCAACTCAAGCTAGAAGTTACCGGCTCGCCGTACTAAAAATTCGGGGTCAGTTCTGCCACTGGTACATGAGCTCGTGTACGATTGGCAGAACTGACCCCGAAGTTTCACAACGATTACTTGCCGATACAGAAGCGGCTGAAGATGACACCCAGCAGGTCGTCTGAAGAGAAGGCGCCGGTGATGCTCGACAGCTGCACCTGCGCCAGCCGCAGTTCTTCGGCAAACAGGTCCAGCGACTGATCGTTTTGGGCGGCGTGTTCGCCGGCGCGCACCAGGTGTGCGCCGGCGTTTTTCAGGGCGATCAGGTGGCGTTCGCGCGCGAGGTAGAGCGACTCGCCGGTCTGCTGCCAGCCGGCGATACGCAGCAGTTCCTGGCGCAGCAAATCAATCCCGATGTGCTCGTGTGCGGACAGGTAGATGTGCGTTGCATCCTCCATCTGGTCCACCGCCGCTTTGTGGCCCGACAGGTCAATCTTGTTCCAGATGCGCAGCACTGGCACGCCTTGCGGGAAAGCCTCCATGATGCCTTCGTCCGAACGCGATGGGCCGTGATCCGCATCCAGCAGGTGCAGGATCACATCGGCCTTGCCCACCTCATTCCAGGTACGCTCGATGCCGATGCGCTCCACCACATCGGCCGCCTCTTCCGGCGCGCGGATGCCGGCGGTGTCGATGATATTGAGCGGGATGCCTTCAATCTGGATGGTCTCGGTCACCTTGTCGCGCGTGGTGCCGGCGATCGGCGTGACGATGGCCACGTCATTCCCCGCCAGCGCATTCAGCAGCGACGACTTGCCGACGTTCGGCTGCCCCACCAGCACCACGTTCAAACCTTCGCGCAGCAAGGCGCCCTGCGCCGCCTGCTTGAAGACTTGCTCCAATGCGTAGACAATGCCCTTCAACTGGCCGCGCGCGTCGGACTTTTCCAGGAAGTCGATTTCCTCTTCCGGGAAGTCCAGCGTGGCTTCCACCAGCATGCGCAGATTGGTGACGTTGCCGACCAGCGTGTTCACGGTTTTCGAGAACGCGCCCGCCAGCGATTGCGACGCCGACTTGGCCGCCGCTTCGGTCGAGGCATCGATCAAGTCGGCCACCGCCTCGGCCTGCGCCAGGTCCAGCTTGTCGTTGAGGTAGGCGCGGCGCGTGAATTCGCCCGGCTCGGCCAGGCGCAAGCCACTGTCAGCGCCCGCTTCCAGCACCCGCGCCAGCAGCATCTGCAGCACGATAGGGCCGCCGTGGCCCTGCAGTTCCAGCACGTCTTCCCCGGTGTACGAATGCGGGCCCTTGAACCAGATGGCGATGCCCTGGTCAATCACGCTGCCATCCGCTTGCTTGAACGGGATGTAGGTAGCGTGGCGCGGTTGCAAGGCGGTGCCGCCGAACAGCGACGCGATCAGCGGTTGCAGGTTTTTGCCGGAGGCGCGTACCACGCCAATGCCGCCGCGTCCTGGTGCGGTGGCGATGGCGGCGATAGGGGAAGAGTCGATATTCATAGGACGAATTGTATTCAATAAAAAAAGCCCGCGACCAGCGCGGGCTTTTCAGCGTTAGGCCTTAACGGGCTCTACAGCGCCAAATTTCTTGGAGATCACGTACTGCTGCGCAATCGACAGTACGTTGTTCACTACCCAGTACAGCACCAGGCCGGACGGGAAGAAGAAGAACATGACCGAGAACATCAACGGCATGAACAACATCATCTTCGCTTGCATCGGATCGGCCGGCGCCGGATTCAGCTTGGTGGTGATGAACATCGAAATCGCGTACAGCACCGGCAGGATGGCATACGGGTCATGCTGTGCCAGGTCGGTAATCCAGCCCATCCACGGCGCGCCGCGGATTTCGACTGCCGACTGCAACACGTAGTACAGCGAGATGAAGACCGGCATCTGCACCAGGATCGGCAGGCAGCCGCCCAGTGGATTGATCTTCTCGGCTTTGTACAGCTCCATCGTGGCCTGGTTCATCTTGGCCGGATCGCCTTTGTAGCGCTCGCGGATAGCTTGCATCTTCGGCGTCACCAGCTTGACCTTGGCCATGCTGCGGTAGCCAGCAGCGGACAGCGGGAAAAACAGCAGCTTGATCAGGATGGTGAAGGCGATAATCGTCCAGCCCCAGTTGCCCAGCACGCCGTGGATGTGCTCGATCACCCAGAACATCGGCTTGGCGATCATGGCCAGCCAGCCGTAGTCGCGCACCAGCACGAAGCCTGGCGACACGGGTTCCAGCAGCGCGTTTTCTTGCGGGCCGGAGAACAGCTTGGCGTCGTTGGTCACAGTCGCGCCCGGCGCGATGGTGCCCAGCGGCTGCTTGATGCTGATGCCGTAGACGTTGGTGTCGATCTTGGTGGTTTCGATCTCATGCATCAGCTTAGGCTGCGGCACAAAAGCGGACACGAAGAAGTGCTGCGAAATCGCGATCCAGCCGTTGTCGGCTTTGGTGGCGTGGTCTTGCAGCATCGGCTTGCCAGTCTTGACGGCTTCCTGCGCTTCTTTTTCCAGCGTTTCGAACTTCAGCTTTTCGTAGTGCTTTTCATCGGTGTACAGGGTAGGACCGGTGTAGCTGCTGTTGAAGAAGGAATCGCCGGCCGGCTTGTTGCCGTCGTGCGCCAGCTGCAGGTACAGCTGCGGCGACACAGGCACGGTGCCGGTGTTGGTCACGTCATGGCGCACATCGACCACGTAGTCGCCGCGCTTGAAGGTGAAGGTCTTGGTCAGCTTGACGCCACCCGACTCCGCTTCCAGCACCAGTTGGACCTGGTTGCCGTCGGTCAGCATGCGCGGACCAGGCTTGGCCACGAAACCGGTGTTGTGGTTCGGAGCGCCAGCACCGATCAGGCCAGTGCGGGCCAGATAGGTCTTGCCGGTGCCAGCATCCACGTCGAACAGCACCACGTTCTGGCTCTGGTCGCCAGGCTGGCAGAACTTGAACAGGCCGAAGCAGCCGCCGAACCAGCCTGGGTGGCTGTTTTCTTTGTACTTCAACAGTTCCAGGCGACGGATCACACCGCCCTGGGTATCGATATCGGCGCGTACCACGTCGGTGGTGATGGTGATGCGCTCGGCCTTGAACGGCGCGGCATCTGCAGCGGCTGCACCAGCTCCCGGCACGGCAGCGGCGGCGCCAGCAACAGCGGCGGCCGGCACGTCGGATTTCTTCGCTTCAGGCCCCTTGGCCGTCTGCGCCGGCTGCGGCGCAAACATCGATGGATGGCCGTTGGAGATCTGCCAGTTGTTCCACAGAACAAACAGCGACACCGCAAACACGATCCACAAGATGGTACGTTTATTGATATCCATTATTTCAGTCAGGAGTGGTTGCAACCGCAAGCGGTTGTAGAGGAATTCGATTTGGCCGGGACCGGATCATGTCCGCCTGCATTCCACGGATGGCAGCGGCACACGCGCTTGACGGCCAGCAGGCTGCCTTTGGCGGCGCCGTGCACTTGCAGCGCTTCCAGCGCATAGTTCGAGCAGCTCGGATGAAAACGGCAGCTCGGCGTCATCATCGGGCTGATAGCCAGTTGATAAAAGCGCAGCAGGAAGCGGAGCACGGTTTTCATGGCGCCCCAGATGGAGGCGGCGGCGCTGAAGGCAAGGCCTGCCTGGCGGACAATTTGGCTTGCGCCGCGAACAGGCGTGCCAGTTCCACCCGCAAGGCTGCTTTCAGCTTTGCAGTGGTGGCAGGTCCATCCTTGCTGTTGACCGGCCTGGCCAGGCGCACCACGCAATCGATGGCGGGCAGGCCGGTCACGCGGAACAGTTCGCGGGTGACACGCTTGATCGTATTGCGGGTGACGGCACGCGGCGCAAAGCGCTTGGCCACCACGACGCCCAGCCGCGCATGCGGCAGTTGGTTCAGACGGGTGTACAGCACGAAGTGCGCGCTTTTTTGGCTAGGGCGCAAACGAAAAACGGATGAAAATTCATCCGTTTTAACGATACGCCGAGCGCGCGCGAAGTCGTGAGAACCTTCGCCTGTCGAGCCGCTGTTGATGCAGCTGTCCACGCGATCAGCTAACAAGTGACTAGCTTATACAGCCAGACGCTTGCGGCCTTTGGCGCGGCGTGCGTTCAGCACTTGGCGGCCACCACGGGTAGCCATACGTGCGCGGAAGCCGTGGGTACGCTTACGGCGTACAACGGAAGGTTGGTAAGTACGTTTCATGTTGGTCTCGCTTAAAGCAAAAAAAATGCAAAATCGGGTCAGACGGCCCGTCAGTTTTTGGTGCCAATGACACTTCGCGCACCTATGCCAACGCTATCCGGCACAAGCTGGGTCCATCTCATCGCCCGCTAAATCCTCGCTACTCCATATTAATATCCATGTGAAGAAACAAGGAATACGGGCGGGGAACCCTGAATTATCAGCATTTCGCCCCCGCTTGTCAACACCAGACTAGCCCGGATTAGCGTCCCAAGCGCCCCCAAACTGCGAAAAAATCCTGTTTCGCCTGTGGATAACTGTGGCGAGCGAGAGTAGAATAGCGCGTTACGTGTGAAAAACTTCAAAGTTGCCCACACCCTTATACAGCAGTAAGCACCAAATAGAACAAGATAGCAATTCATGGAAAATTTCTGGCAGACCTGCTCCGCCCAGCTGGAGCTGGAGCTGACGCCGCAACAATTCAGCGCCTGGATCAAGCCGCTTATCCCCATCGATTACGAGGCGGGTAAGCTGCGCGTGGCCGCGCCCAACCGCTTCAAGCTGGATTGGGTGAAGACCCAGTTCGCCAGCCGCATCACGGCGCTGGCCTGCCAGTACTGGGAGCAGCCGACCGAGGTGCAGTTCATCCTCGACCCGCGCCTGGCGATGCCGCGCAAAGCCACGACCACCGCGCCGGTACCGGACCACAATGGCGGCGCCCCAAGCAATAATGCCCGCATGGCCATGGCCGACCCGGCGCCGTCGGTGCCGGAACTGCCGGCCTCGGCCCCGCCGCGCCGCGAGCAAAGCAAGATCAACACCGACCTGACCTTCGACAGCTTCGTCACCGGTAAGGCCAACCAGCTGGCGCGCGCCGCCGCGATCCAAGTGGCCAACAATCCGGGCGTGTCGTACAACCCGCTGTTCTTCTACGGCGGCGTCGGCCTGGGTAAAACTCACTTGATCCACGCGATTGGCAACCAGGTGATGGCCGACCAGCCAGGCGCCCGCATCCGCTACATCCACGCCGAGCAGTACGTGCGCGACGTGGTGACCGCCTACCAGCGCAAGGGTTTCGACGACTTCAAGCATTACTACCACTCGCTGGACATGCTGCTGATCGATGATATTCAATTCTTCGGCGGCAAAAGCCGTACGCAGGAAGAGTTCTTCTATGCGTTTGAAGCGCTGATCGCAGCCAAGAAGCAGATCATCATCACCTCGGATACCTATCCAAAAGAGATCACCGGCATGGATGACCGCCTGATCTCGCGCTTTGACTCCGGCCTGACGGTGGCGATTGAGCCGCCGGAGCTGGAAATGCGCGTGGCGATTCTGCTCAAGAAAGCGAAACAAGAGGGGGTCACCTTCTCCGACGACGTCGCCTTCTTCGTAGCCAAGCACCTGCGCTCCAACGTGCGTGAGCTGGAAGGCGCGCTGCGCAAAATTCTGGCGTACTCGCGTTTCCACGGTAAAGACATCACCATCGATATCGTGAAAGAAGCGCTGAAGGATTTGCTGTCGGTGCAGAACCGCCAGATCAGTGTGGAAAACATCCAGAAAACCGTGGCCGACTTCTTCAACATCAAAGTCGCGGACATGTACTCGAAACGCCGGCCGGCCAACATCGCCCGCCCGCGCCAGATCGCCATGTACCTGGCCAAGGAACTGACGCAAAAGTCGCTGCCGGAGATCGGCGAGCTGTTCGGCGGCCGCGACCACACCACGGTGCTGCACGCCGTGCGCAAGATCGCACTGGACCGCACCAAAAATCCGGAATGCAACCACGAGCTGCACGTACTGGAACAAACGCTCAAGGGCTAGCTTGAGGCAGGCTTTGGCTTTATCATTTAGTCAAACCTGTCCGCCTGCTCACAAGGCAAAAAGTATTGAAACAATATTAAATTTTTACTTGAGGATAATCTATGCAATTGGTCAAAACCACCCGAGATACGCTACTCCGGCCACTGCAGATCGTGAGCGGTATTGTCGAGCGTCGGCACACTATGCCGATTCTGGCCAATATCCTCATCCGCAAAGAGGGCGAGAGCGTATCCTTCCTGTCGACTGACACGGAAGTCCAGATCACCACCAACGCCGAGATCGGCTCCGGTGCGGAAGTCACCGGCACCACCGTGGCGGCCCGCAAGCTGCTGGACATCCTGCGCGCGCTGCCGGAATCGGGCGACGTCACCATCACCCTGCAAAACAAGCGCCTGGCAGTACAGTCGGGTAAATCGCGCTTCGCGCTGCAAACGCTGGCGGCTGAGGAGTTCCCGACCGTGCAGCAAGCCGACAGCTACAGCGCCTCGGTCACCCTGCCGCAGAAAACCCTGAAGCACCTGTTCAACATGGTGCACTTCTCGATGGCCCAGCAGGACATCCGCTACTACCTGAACGGCCTGCTGCTGGTCCTGGATGGTAACAACGTGATCGCCGTGGCCACCGACGGCCACCGCCTGGCGTTCTGCCAGGTCGAGACCGAACAGTCGTTCGCGCGCCAGGAAGTCATCATCCCGCGCAAGACCATCATCGAACTGCAGCGCCTGCTGGAAGAAAACGACGAGCCAGTGCAACTGGACATCGCCGCCAACCAGGTCAAGCTGACCTTTGCCGACATCGAGCTGATCTCGAAACTGGTGGAAGGCAAGTTCCCTGACTACACCCGCGTGATCCCGAAGGGCTACAAAAACGAATTCACCATCGGCCGTGATGAACTGCTGCGCTCGCTCCAACGCGCGGCCATCATGACCAGCGATAAATTCAAGGGCGTGCGCTGCATCATCACCCCGGGCAGCATGAAAATCAGCTCCACCAATGCCGACCAGGAAGAGGCAGTGGAAGAACTGGAAATCGACTACGGCGGCGACAGCGTCGACATCGGCTTCAACGTCACCTACCTGCTGGACGTGCTGAACAACCTGAAATGCGACCAGGTCAATGTGGCACTGGGCGACTCCAATTCGTCGGCGCTGATTTCGATCCCGGAAAACACCGACTTCAAATACGTCGTCATGCCGATGCGCATTTAAGCAGCCCAGCACAGCCTTTAAGTAATCGATTTTAGAGAAAGCAGCACATGTCCGAAGAGAACGCAGCACCAGTACCAAAGAACGAAGAATACGGCGCCTCCTCGATCCAGATCCTCGAGGGTCTGGAAGCAGTCCGCAAACGTCCCGGCATGTACATCGGTGACACCTCGGACGGCACCGGCCTGCACCACCTGGTGTTTGAAGTGCTGGACAACTCGATTGATGAATCGCTGGCCGGTCACTGCACCGAGATCCACGTTACCATCCACTCGGACAACTCGATCTCGATCACCGACAACGGCCGCGGCATTCCAGTCGGCCTGAAAATGGACGACAAGCACGAACCAAAACGTTCGGCGGCCGAAATCGTGCTGACCGAACTGCACGCCGGCGGCAAGTTCGACCAGAACTCGTACAAAGTCTCGGGCGGCCTGCACGGCGTCGGCGTATCGTGCGTGAATGCACTGTCCAAACTGCTGCGCGTGACCATACGCCGCGACGGCAAAGTGCACCAAATGGAATTCGTGCGCGGCGTGGCACAGAACCGTGAGCTGGAAACGCGCGACGGCGTGCTGGTCTCGCCGATCAAAGTCATCGGCGAAACCGAAAAACGCGGCACCGACGTCCACTTCTGGGCCGACGAAGAAATCTTCACCCACGTTGAATTCCACTACGAAATCCTGGCCAAGCGGATTCGCGAACTGTCGTTCCTGAATAACGGCGTCAACATCAAACTGACCGACCAGCGCACCGGCAAGGAAGAGCTGTTCGCGTTTGAAGGCGGCACCCGCGGCTTCGTTGAATACATCAACAAAGCCAAGACCGTGCTGCACCCGACCGTGTTCCAGGCCACCGGCGAACGCCAGTCGGACCAGAACACCACCATCTCGGTCGACGTCTCCATGCAATGGAATGACGCCTACAACGAACAGGTGCTGTGCTTCACCAATAACATCCCGCAGCGCGACGGTGGCACCCACCTGACCGGCCTGCGCGCGGCCATGACCCGCGTGATCAACAAATACATCGACGAGAACGACTTCGCCAAAAAGGCCAAGGTTGAAATCTCCGGCGACGACATGCGCGAAGGCCTGACCTGCGTGCTGTCGGTGAAAGTGCCTGAGCCGAAATTCTCGTCGCAGACCAAAGACAAGCTGGTGTCGTCCGAAGTGCGCGGCCCGGTCGAAGAGATCGTCGCCAAGACCCTGTCCGACTATCTGCAAGAAAAACCAAACGACGCCAAAATCATCTGCGGCAAAATCGTTGAAGCAGCGCGCGCGCGTGAAGCGGCCCGTAAAGCCCGCGACCTGACCCGTCGTAAAGGCGTGATGGACGGCCTGGGCCTGTCGTCGAAACTGGCGGACTGCCAGGAACGCGACCCGGCGCTGTGCGAACTGTACATCGTCGAGGGTGACTCCGCAGGCGGCTCGGCCAAGCAAGGCCGCGACCGTAAGTTCCAGGCCATCCTGCCACTGCGCGGTAAAGTGCTGAACGTGGAAAAGGCGCGCTTCGAAAAGATGCTGTCGTCGGAACAGATCACCACCCTGATCGCCACGCTGGGCACCTCCATCGGCCCGGACGAATTCAACGTCGAAAAGCTGCGCTACCACCGCATCATCATCATGACCGATGCAGACGTCGACGGCGCCCACATCCGCACCCTGCTGCTGACCCTGTTCTATCGCCAGATGCCTGAGCTGGTGGAACGCGGCCACATCTACATCGCCCAGCCGCCACTGTACAAAGTGAAAGCCGGCCGCGACGAGCGCTATCTGAAAGATGATGCGGAAGAAGCCGGCTACATGATGAACGTGGCGCTGAGCAGCGCCGTACTGACCCCGCGCGAAGGCGCCGAGCCGATTCAAGGCGAAGCACTGGGCGAGCTGGTACGCCAGTTCAACCTGGCCAACGTCATCATGACCCGCCTGACCCGCGTGATCGACCGCGCCGCACTGACCGCCATCATGACTGGCGTGCAGCTGAACCTGGACACGCAGGAAGCAGCCGAAGCCTCGGCCCGCACCCTGGCTGCCGAGATCAACGACATTGCCGTGAAAGTATCGGTGCGTTCGGATGATCTGTCGGAGAAGCACCTGCTGTGGATCGAGCGTATGCACCACGGTAACGTGAAAGTCAGCGCGATTGATGCCGACTTCGTGCAAGGCGCGGATTACAGCGTACTGGCCAGCGCCGCCGCCACCTTCAAAGGCCTGATCGGCGAAGGCGCCTACGTACGCCGCGGCGAAGGCGAGCGTACCAAGGAATCGACCGTGGTTGACTTCCACCAAGCCATGCAATGGCTGCGTGACGAAGCCGAACGCGTGGTCTCGAAACAGCGCTACAAAGGTCTGGGCGAGATGAACCCGTCACAGCTGTGGGAAACCACCATGGACCCAACCGTACGCCGCCTGCTGAAAGTACAGATCGAAGACGCGATTGCAGCGGACCAGATCTTCACTACGCTGATGGGTGATGATGTTGAGCCGCGCCGTGCGTTCATTGAGAACAATGCGCTGCGCGCGGGGAATATTGACGTTTAAATCTTTTTAGTGCCGTAGGGCGCCAGAGTATTTGCAACTGGCGCCATTAACTTGCGACCAAAAGACGCCACTTAGTGCGACTGACCTATTCGTAGGAATTCATGCGCCCGTCAAATTTCAACCGATAGTGAAAAGCCAACCGTAAGGTTGGCTTTTTTTTGGGACGAATGAGCTCTCGGTGTTGATTTGCAACAGAGTCTACCCAACGCTCAAGACGCAATCCCGCTCCACAAGCAAAGGGGTTGGAGTGATCGACGTGGCATAACCTACCAACAAATGACGCTGGGAAGGTCTCCCCCATCAAACATGTAGATTGCGACACTGTATATAATTACAGTACCATGAGCGAGTTGAAGCTATGATGCTTTCTCCTATGTGCAAGCAGTAAATTGTAGACATTTCGTCGAGAGGTTGGTGTGGGCGCCTTAGTTATCAAAACATTGATTCTCGTGGGCCTCTTCAGGCCTTGGTGCCCACTGGTGATATTCTCCAGTCCGGGTTAAAATGTTTTTATGAAAGCCAAAATATTGTCAAAGGGATACACTCCTCACTTTTCGGGGCATGAAACCTTCCCGCTTCGGCAAATGTGGTTGAAGAAGGCATACGACCAAGCCGAAAATGGGAACGTTAAAAAGACTACTTTCACAGCTGACGATGCCATTGCGGCCTTTGGGGTCGGCAAGAATATGGTTGCAGCTATCCGGCATTGGGCATTGGCCTGCGATGTTTTACGGGAAAGTTCAGACGACAGCTCGTTATATGTGATTCCTCCTATGGCGCGTGCCATCTTCGCGGATGATGGCTTGGATCCCTATACAGAGCATCCGACAACCGCTTGGTATGCCCATTGGTGGTTGGCTGGCAAAGCGAATCGCGCGACGACATGGTATTGGCTATTCAATCATGTGACCGCGTCCTCATTTTCCAAAGAGGATTTGGAGCTTCCGTTAGCGGCTTTTGCGCGCGAATTGGACCCAAAACGCAGGCTCTCCGCTTCGACTTTGTCGCGCGATATCGAAACCTGTCTGCGTAGTTATGCGCCTCGCACTGCTGGGGGAAGTCCAGAGGATTTCGCCGAGCCAATGCTTGGCGAGCTTGGGCTGATCAGTGAAGAGCACAAAGGGCATTTCTCGTTTAGACGTGGCCCCAAAGCGACGCTGACAGATGGCATGTTCGCATATGCCCTCGCCGATTTTTGGGAAAACGCCGCGCCAGGTTTAACCTCATTAGCGTTCGAGAAGATAGCCTACGCGGAGGGTTCTCCTGGACGTGTGTTCAAACTTGACGAAGACTCCGTCGCAGAACGCTTGTTGAGCCTTGAGGCATTAACACAGCGCACGTTCGCGTGGACCGACACCGCAGGACTGCGGCAAGTCCACCGCATGAAAGACATCACGGATAAATTCAAGAAGAGCCTCATCAACAAAGCCTATGAGTGACGCAAAAGAAGAGATGCTGTCCGACTACGTTCGGATTTCGCGGCAGTATCAGCGATCGATTCGCATCGACATTGACCTAGGTCGGCATGACGCGCTTGAAGGCTACATCTGCCACGGTACAGCCACGTCCGTGTTAAACAGCATGTCTAGGCAGATCTTGGAGAGCAATCAACGCGCCTTTACATGGACCGGCCCCTTTGGTGGCGGAAAGTCCTCGCTCGCCATCGCGTTCGCCAGCGCTCTCTCCCGCGATCGCAAGCTCCGAGCGAAGGCACGAAGCGTTCTCCCGCTTGATAGCCTTGTAGTCTTTGACAACGCCTTCCCTGTGCATAAAGGCTGGCTTACTCTGCCGATCGTTGGCAAGCGCGCGAACGTCGTCACCTCGCTCAATTCAGCGCTTTCCCACGTAGGACTAGGCGTCGAGACGAAGAAAGGGCAAACGCCCACCGCTGCCGAAGTGATCGCGGCCATTTGCCGCGAGGCGACGCGCGGCCAGTTCGACGGTGTGCTGATCGAAATCGATGAAATGGGGAAATTCCTCGAAGCGGCCGCGCTCGGCCTCGGCGAGGATGTGTATTTCTTCCAAGAGCTTGCCGAAGCCGCCGCACGCGCAGACGGTAAAGTTATCATCGTGGGCATTCTGCACCAATCGTTTGGCCAGTATGCTGCTCGACTTGGCATTGACACGCGCGAGGATTGGAGCAAGGTACAAGGTCGATACGCAGACATCCCCCTTGTCGCCGCAAGCGACGAAGTGGTCGAATTAATTGGCAAAGCTATTGAAGTTCCGGAGGCTCCTCACTGGATGGAGAGCGCATCCGAGGCGATCGCGAGCTCGATTCGGGAGCGGCGCCCCGCTGTCGGCAGCCATTTCGCGCAAAGCCTGCAGGCGTGCTGGCCGCTGCACCCGGCGATGGCAGCCCTCCTCGGTCCCATTTCCAAGCGACAGTTTGGCCAGAACGAGCGCAGCACATTTGGGTTCCTAGCTTCGGTGGAGCCTTATGGCTTCCGTTCATATCTAGAGAACACCCCGCGCGACAAATCCTCCTGGTATCGCCCCAACAATTACTGGGACTATCTCCGCTCAAATTTAGAGCCGGCGATTCTCGCGTCTCCCGACGGTCATCGCTGGTCACAAGCGGTCGAGGCCGTCGAGCGCACCGAGGCGCGATCCAATGATCCGCTGCACGTCGAGCTCATAAAAAATATCGCCATCATCGATCTGTTCAGAAACGGATCTGGGTTAGCCGCTGACGGGAATGTGCTGAACGCCCTGTTCTTTGACGCATCTCCGAAGACTGTCGAAGAAGCGTTAGAGCAACTTTCAAAATGGCGCGTTGTTCAATTCAAGCGCCATATCTCCAGTTGGTCGGTGTTTGAGGGAAGTGACTTCGACATTGACGCCGCGCTATCTCAAGCGCGCATGTCTATGGCTGGCATCGATCATAAGCTCCTCACCGCTCTGTCGAACCTGCATCCAGTCGTAGCGAAACGCCACTATCACGAGACCGGCGCCATGCGATGGATGAACATGCAGATTTGTCGCTTAGAAGACGCGAGCTCGATCGCGGAAAACTTCGCACCGCAGCGTGGGGAGTTTGGCCTGTTCCTGCTAAGCCTTCCCAAGAGGAACCTTGATGCAAAGGAGGCGCTCAAGGTCGCTCATGCGGCCTCGAAAACAGCACCTTGGCCTGTAGCTGTCGGGGTGCCTTCCAATCACGCGAAAATCGACTCCTTAGGCGCCGAGCTGCTGGCCCTGCAACTAGTGCAGTCCCGGCACGAACTGAGCGGTGATCCGGTCGCCCGACGCGAAGTACAGGCCCGCCTTACCGAAGTGCGAGCTAACTTAGAAGAGCAATTGCGATCCGCCGTCGCAAACGCAAAGTGGGCGATTAATGGCGAAGAGGAGCGCGCAGGCCTGAGCATTTCCTGGATCGCCTCTAAACTAGCGGACGCGCTCTACAGCGAGGCACCTCAGTATTGGAGCGAGCTGATTAACCGTGAAAGCTTGTCGAGCAATAGCGTGAAGGCTCGCCGCGACCTACTCTATCGCATGCTCGACAATGAGAACGAAGAGAATTTGGGAATCAGCGGCTATCCAGCGGAGCGCGGGCTCTATGAGACGCTTCTGCGAAGCGTGGGATTACATCGCAAGACCGCAGATGGATTGCTTCGGTTTATGCCACCATCCGAAGAATTCGCCCCAACCTTCGTTGGCATCTGGGAAGCCGCGCGCTCGCTATTCACAGATGTGAGTCGCCGCGTGAGCGCGGTGGAAATCCATGAGCGCTGGGCTGCCGCTCCATTTGGTGTGCGTGCGGGCGCGATCCCTGTATTTTTGACCGCATTCTTGTTAGCACATAAAGGCAATGTCGCGGTTTACAAAGATGGGATCTTCGTGCCTGGTGTCACCGATGCCGACATCGACGAATACCTACAAGACCCGCGTCGCTTTTCCCTACGCTGGATTGTCATTGATGAGAAGAAGACGCAAATCCTCGAAGGCATTGCCGACATTCTGCGTGAGGCGGGAGCGCCGGCTTCGGCAAATGATCCGCTAGAGGCTGCGAGGGGGCTTGTGGCGCTTATGTTTGGCCTTCCGCAATGGGCTCAGCGAACGCAAAAACTAAGTGAGCGTGCCCGAGCGATCCGCGACACTTTACTCAAGGCCAGCGACCCTCACAAAGTGTTGTTTGTGGACTTGGCGGCCATCTTGGATAGCTCTAGCCCACAAACGTATATCGAAGAGCTTCGCGGGCCAGTGCTTGAACTGGCTCAAGCCTATGCCGCAATGTTGAATCGCGTTGAATCGGCCATGCTTAACGCGCTTGACGCGCCGGCTGACCAGCTAGATCGCCTTCGCTCCCGATCCGAGGCATTGGTAGGCATTGACGGCGACTTGCGTTTGGAGGCTTTCTATGGTCGCCTGGCAAAGCACGATGGTAGCCGCCAAAGCGTGGAAGGCATTCTGAGCTTAGCCGTAAACAAACCGACGCGAGATTGGACAGACCGAGACGTTGACACCGCTATTTTGGAGATGTCCAAAGTCGCCCAAAAATTCCGTCAAAGCGAGCCTTATGTGGCGATCAAAGGGCGTGCACCGACTAGTGAAGCATTCGCTGTGATAATCGGCACCGGAGCTCAAACCAAAACGCTGTCGCGCGAGTTCGCTCTGTCTGAACGACATAGCGCCGCCGTGGACCGTGTCGCAGATGATTTAGTCGAAAAACTGAAAAGCGCTGGATTAGGCGTGGACGCGCTTATGGCCGTGCTCGCTCGAACCGGACTGCGCCTAACTGCGCAGGAAGAAGCGGAGAAATCGAATGGCTGAAAGATATGTGCTTGGGATTTCCGGCGGCAAAGACAGCGCTGCTCTTGCGGTCTATGTACGCCAACATTACCCGGAATTGGATGTAGAGTATTTTTTCACCGACACCGGCAAGGAGCTCCCCGAAGTCTATGAGTTCCTCGGAAGGCTGGAGGGGTTCCTAGGCAAACCGATCGCGCGCTTGAACCCTCGTCGTGATTTCGATTTTTGGCTGCGCGAATATAACCACTTTTTGCCGTCCGCGCAAACGCGCTGGTGCACGCGCCAATTGAAGCTCGCACCGTTTGAGCAGTGGGTACGCCCAATGTTGGCGGCTGGCGACAGTGTCACCAGTTACGTCGCCATTCGCGCAGACGAAGAATATCGTGAAGGCTACGCTTCCAAGCATCCTAACTTGAAGGTGAAGCTTCCCTTCCGTGAAGGAGGCATCGACAAAGCTGCCGTGATGGATATCTTGGCGTCCTCAGGCGTTGGCATCCCCTCCTATTACGATTGGCGGTCCCGCAGCGGTTGTACCTTCTGCTTTTTCCAGCAGAAGATCGAATGGGTGCGCCTAAAAGAACGCCATCCCGATGAGTTCGAAGTGGCGAAGGCTTACGAGAAGGACGCACTGGAGCATGGATCTCCGTTCACTTGGTCGCATGGCGAGCCACTAACAGATCTGGAGAAGCCTGCGAGGGTCATCCAAATCGTGAAAGACTTCGAAGAGCGCAAGGCACGGGATTTGAAGCGTCGTCCAGTCAACCCCCTTCGTCCTGTCGAAACAGTTGATGACATCGACGACATCTATGGCATTGATGAGAACAATGGGTCTTGCGCCATTTGTCATAAATAAGCGCTACGCCTACCTGCAACGTATGATCATAAAAAAAAGCCTCGGGGTTCTCCCGAGGCTTTTTCTTTACGCATTGTCCTTTCGGATTGCTTCCACCGCCAGAGCAATGTCATCATCGCTTAGGAATGGCGCCTGCGCGAACACCAAACCCTGCTCACCATTGAGCTTGGCGGCCATGTGCCCGCGTCCCAGCAGAAGCTCAGCGCCAGGGCGATCCAGCGCAATCTTAGAGGTCGCCTCGCTGGACACTTTCAAAATCAAGCGGCTCCCAAGATTGTCGCGCAATTGCATAGGCATGACATCCTTGTCCGGCCGCTGCGCGGCAAAGATCAAGTGAATTCCGGCGGCGCGGGCTTTCACGCCAAGTCGCTGAACGGCCGCGCTGACATCGCTTTTGTAGTTATCATCGAGCATCCAATCCGCAAATTCATCATGCACAAGGAAGACCAATGGAAGGCGGTCAGCCAGAGTCATCTTCATGTTGTAGGTTTTTAGATCGCGAGCCCGGACCTCGGCGAACCGTTTGTAACGCGCCTCCATCTCATCGACGAGTGATTTGAGGACTTCTGTCGAGCGCTCGCGGGTGGTGATGATCGGCTCTCGCATATGCGGTAAATCTTCCAGTGCGCTGTAGTCCACGCCCATCTTTGGATCTATCAACACAATCTGAGCCAAGTCCTTCGGATTGGTGGCGGCGATGTCCAGCATCAACGCCTGGATCAAGACTGATTTTCCGCTCCCGGTAGTGCCAGCCACCAAGGCATGCGGATCATGACCTCCCAGGCCTCCAAACTCACCTCCTAGATTGAGGTAAAGCACGGCGCCATTGACCTCTTGCAACCCCAACACAAACGAGGTATTGATGCCCGCAGAATTGCGGTTAATCGCCCTCGTTGCCCAGATATCCCACAGCGAAACTGCCTGGCGCCTCTCACTAGCAATGGACACCACGATTTCTCCAGGTTTAGGTTGCACGGTCACCAGACTAATCGCGTGGGTCGTCAGCAACTGCATTCGCTTCGCTTCAACATCTTCCACACGCAAACGGTCCGAGCCTGCTAAACGAACTAAACAGCCGTTTGGCGTCAGTCTGGTTCCAAGCACGGCGGCTTGCAGTCCATACCCGTTTAACGCGGCCTTGAGCTTTTTCGTGATGTCTTCAGCCCATGTCGCTCGCTCATCAACCATACCGGAAGCGCTGCTTGCTTTTGCCTTGATGAGCAAGGACAGATGGCCCTCGGTATCTGAAGCAGACGCGCTCACGTCGATGACTTGAGGTACAGATGCCTCCCGGATCAACTCAGTGGAACCAACATCCAAAACACTAATTTGCGGTTGCGGTGCCACATGATTTTTTTCCAGAACACCCGCCCTCGGCTCATCCTCTTTCTCCGCAAGTGACGGCAATTGCTCAATCAATGCGGACCATTCCACACGCTCAGCCGGCTCGCGAATCTCGACGTTATTCCACGGGCGCTCAGACCCAAGCTTTTCACGGATCGGCGAAGGATCGTCTTTAGACGCATACGCAAACAAGAGTTCCCGAACCGTCGCGCGGTCAAAGACTTCTTGCCACGCATGGAAGCCGTCGGTCTCGTCCAACTCAACTTGCTCACACTCTATTTGAGTCCCACCCGGATCGGTCGAATGGACAAAGACATGCGAGTAACCGCGAAGCGACAGTCCCGCCGCGCCATCGCGCAGGCTCGCACGAGCGCGCTCTAACAGCCCAGAGGAACCAGGAGGAATGTCCGCGTCGATCAGTAGGTCAGCCAATCGTCCTAGCCACACATCACGATCCAGACGACCTGGAGCGCCAAAAAGAGCAGCTCGGAATGTTGATAGGGTTGCCATCAGCTGCGACTTTGACGAGCGCTTTGCTTCAGCGGCGTTCAAGTAGGATACATATTTCGACTCGACGACGGCAATGTGCAGGTGGACCTTTCCATCCACCTCCTGCACGCAAAGCCCCAGAATATCAGCGATCCTGCTTTCTTTCTGAGCGAGCCAACCAGCATAATCATCCAATAGGAAGAAGACGCTAAGGCTGCGGCTATTCGATACGTTGGCGATTTTCTTGAATTCATTCTCAAGTAAGTATCGGCTCAGCACCAGACCAGTCATTTCTCCGGCGGACACGCCACGCTTAGCAGCACGCAGAACTACATCTCCAGAGATCGATAACGCATCCTTCTTCATGCGATGCGTAATTTCATCCAGCTTTGGGCTTTCAAGGTCGGGGGCCAATTCAGCCAGGCGGCGTCGCACAAGCACACTCAACAACCGCAGTTCGGACGTAGAGCTGACGATCATGTTCCGGCCGTTCGTGGAGGCCCTGCGATAGCGCACCACCGTAATATCGTTGGCCTGCAGCTGACGCTTGTCAAGCAGCTCGTCATAGGTAGCGACCCACTCGGCCAAGGCGTGAGCGTCATTCATCGTGTCACTCAGCTCAGAACTTTGCAAAGAAATTCGACGCGCGGGCAGGAACCGAGCTCCGTCCGGAGTGTCCGTCTGACGATCCACGGCAGCGACTGCATTGATATACGCCCACCCCGTCGAGGTTTGACACGGGCAAGTCAAGAACGTGGTGGACTTGAGCTCGTTCTCTCCCGACACGCTCCGGTACGACCAACGCGATGGCGCATGCTCTAATGTCGGCCGATCGTTAGCCCACTCCACGGGTAACCACTCAATCGAAGCGGTCCTCGACACTACGTCATGCAAGAAGGCGACATCAAACGGCTTGAAGCCATCCTCGCCCGCGAGTGGTGTAGACGAGGCCGGAGATACCGAAACTCGCAACTTGGAAATGAAGTTCTCAGAAGTCTCGGAAACCACAGGCAGGTTCTGATCGTCGCCAGACTGGCTAACTAGTTCGGCGTAAACCTGACGCAGTTTCTCAGGGTCCCGGTGACGGATCGACACGCCGCATTGGAACGCCGCGTCAGTCTGCATACCGGACAGCTCTCGCACCACCGCCAGCGGCAACTCCGCCGCGTCAGAGTTGTAAAGCAGTACATTCAAATCGTTTGCCTCGTGAGGCTGCAAAGTGATATAGCGCTCCAGCAGTTCGCGCACCTGTTTAGAGGCTGCCAACGGGTCAGCGTCCGTCAGGGAGTCATCTGCCTCTCTAACCGGCCGCTCAAGCAAGCTATACCCGTTGAGCGTTCCCGCCTCGGACACCAACACAGGCGTAGAGCCGCGATTCATCACCGCCACCTCTGGATAGAACGGGTGCGACAGCTCCTCCGCGAACTCGTGAAAGAAAATGCCCCGATCGCCAAATTGGACCTCGGTGGTCAGGAAGTGCGACACCAAACCAGCGACGCGCCGAATCTTCACCGCTAACGCTTTCATTCGCTCCGGATGCCAGGGAGGAATGATGAGGCTAGGTTGATCACCCAGAACTCTCACCGTGCTGATCGACAGAATTTCCGAAACCAGCTTAGAGCGGCACACATCTCCGCGTGCGTGAGTGGTTAGCATCGTGAGCAACCGCCCAAATGACTCCGCTTGCCGCAGGATGGATTCACTGTGTAACCCGGATTTAATAAAGTCCCCTAGCGCGCTGACGTAGTCGGTTTCAAACGTCTCCCACGTCGCCAAAAGCTCTTTTTTGTGCTCTGGACTAATACGCCCCTCGCTCGTCAACTCATTGATCCGCTGTTTGATCTTCAAGCTCTTAATTCGACTAGAGGATGGAACCAGCGAGCCGGCATCGCGATTGAAAGTGGCCTCCAAGGTAGAGGTATCTAACAAGGATACGCTTTGAACACCACCTTTTTTGCTCACTAGGCGACGCGGCACGTCTGTACACGCAATGCCGCCAGCCTTCAACAAACGGTCCATATCATCTACGAGCGCCAGGCCGATTGCATCCGGCTTGAAAGTCCAGATCAATTGGGTCTTACCGACCACCTCTTCGCCTGCTTTCGAGCGCTCAATCAATGACACATCAAACCGAATTTGCATAGCAGGGCGGGCAAGAGAGGTCACCTCTTTGATATCTGCTTTGCCTTTGTAGCTATTTCGCTCATTCTCAAAGAACGCTGGGTAAGAGAAAAGCGGATCTGGGAGTTCCGCGGTTTTGGCGCTCTCCGTTTTCCAAGCTGTCCATTGAACCTTGGCCCCCATCAGCTCTTTGAGGCCTCGATACATCGACGAGAAATAGGCGCCGACGTCGTGGTTAAATTTCTCGCGCCATTCCTTGCGGCCTTTATTCGCCGAGAAGCGCAGAATTCGCTCGTGCTTAGCTTCACCTGCTGACAAAACCAACTGGTGAGCCACGCTCATGAACCCTTCGAGGAAGTCAGAGCATTCCACCGGTTTGCCGAAAATGAGCTTTTCCCAGCGAGAGTGAAGCGCCTTGTTATGTTCGAGATATTGACGATGGAGCTGATAAAACTCCTCGTCTTCTTCCTCAACACTTTCAGTCTTCTTCTCGCGAGCGCCCATGTCCTCTAAATGCTTCTTCCAACGAACATCGAGCGCATCTGGCTTGTCAAACTCATAGTCAAAAAATTGCAGAGTGGCAGCAGCCAGTCCAAGCTGTCGATCGCGTGGTTTGTCAAAGATCAAATACGCGCCATCGAGCTCCCACTCCAGCTGAGCAAATGCTGCCGCCGCAGTATCTTCGTTCTGAGACGCGTTGATGAACGCGGCGATGACAGGCCGTGCATGCTCTTTGATCTCGGCGCTCTCATTGAGTCGGGCGGTCATTTCCTCGGTGTCAAGAGGCTGCCCATTGGCTCTCAGTTTTGACAACAAAGGAGCGCGACTTAATACCAATTTTTCGAATGCCTTGCGCCAAGGGGTAACACTTTGCCCGTATGTCCTAGAGTTGGCGAATAAGGGCGTATCACGCGGTAAGCCAACGCAAGGCAAAGCCCAGCCGATAGCATTGCGAATTGCGTGGCCAGACACTCTATTAGCCTCGCTGATCGTCTCGCAAAAATCGCCGAGCTGTGCCAAGGAAAATTCAGAGGCCCCGATGAGCCCTTTCAAGGACGCGCGAAACACCAAGCGATCATCGGCCGTGAGCGTGATGCCTGCAACGCTGCAGGTCGCATCAACCCATGCGTCGGCATTCGCCCTAAACTCTTTGGCGCCCAAGGCCGTAACGTGCCCCAAGGTGTCAGCCAGATTGTGCTCGTTGCCGTTTGCGGTCAACAGAGCTTCTTTGCTGGTACCACCATTTCGGACCGCCCCCGCATTTAGATCGGTCAAGGCGTCAGCACGCAACCCTTCATCGGCGACCAAGACCGCCGGGATTTTCAAATCAACTTTGGCAGCCAGTGCAGGATTGTCGAGGATATCCCTCACAACCGAGGCGATCTGTCCCGCCGAAAGTTTGTCAAGTCTGAAAAGCGACGCAGACTCATTGTCCTGCTTGGAATCCTCCAGGCGCTGGGCCAAAATGGTCGCGCCAACACGTCCCACAATACGATCCGCCAGCGTCATCAGATCATCTCCTTCGAGCCAAACGGATTTTCAACAAACGAACAGGAGTCTGACAACCTGCGAACGAGTCCAAGCCCTACGAGACGCGCCTCTAGATTCTGGCGGTTGTCGCCAAGCGCTTCCTGATCGATTTTTTTGCTCGTGACCAAATGATTCCCCTCGAAATCCCCAATGACTATGCCATAGCGACGCTTGGCTTCAGTCAAAAATTCATCAAACTGCATACGGTCAGGCACAATCGTGACGACCAACGATTTCAATAACGCATCATTGGGTGCATACCGATAGCGCCTTGACGACCGCCGCGAGCTCAAACCAATGGCACGCGACCAGGTAGAGTGAATTTTCCCAAAATGTTGTTCATGACGCGATAACGTGCTCACGATCAACTCATCAACCAACGCTTTACCCGGCTTGCCGTTAGCACCGCCAAGTGGCGGCCACTGGAACAGTTCATGGAGAATTTCAGCACACCTTTCACTTCGGTGATCCGACTGCTCAGCCTCAACCCAACGCGGTTCTTTCTGAACTTTTTCGATCGCCGCGCGCACTGCAGCGGGCGAAAGTGATTGGTTAGCGTGATAGGACTCCCCTGAAATAGCTCGCACCTTAGTTCGCTCGCGAGAAACGATCTCACACACTAATTCGGCTGGGCGTTCGTCGCCTAGTTGAGCCTTGGCGCGTTCCAAGAAGTAAAGCAGCAGATTCAGCCCAGTGATAGCTATCAAATGCTCCAAAGCGTCATAGACCGGCATGTCCAAGGAGAGAATTGCCAGCCAATCATCGCAGAGCTGATCAAATCTTTCCAGTTCCGAGTAAGGTAGGTGGTGATGAGGAATCATGCGAGGCTGCGACGCGAACTGAGGCTCTCCTTGCATCGCCCTAACCAGGCGGTTCATAGGTGCGCTTGAATCAAACAAGCGCTCTGCCAATTGCTGCCCCAACAGTGGGCCGTTCTTCGCTCGACTCAGCATGAGATACAAGAGTTCGCCAGTTCGAGCAAAGAAACGCCGATCATTACTTGCTCCTCCTTTTGCGTCCACGCGTAGGTCCTCATACAAGGCGTCAGGGCCGAACGGGAACACAAATTTCGAGCTCCAGCGTTTGTTGCTTCGCGCCTCAAACGCAGAAGATCGAAGCAGCTCAATTGCGCGAGCAAAGTCTTCGAAAGTGGAGAAGACATGACGCAAGTAAGACATGTCTTCATCGCGAGAATTAAAGCTCTCTTCCTTGAAGATTTCGGCCCAGCGCTTCCATTTATCTTCATCAGATATGGCCTGGCCTCGGACCATTTCGACAATCGGATTATTAAACAGCAACTCGCGCAATCTAAACTGCCTCTGAGGCTGATAGGTCACGCCATCAGCTGCGCCATCGACTAAAGGTTTTTTCAGGTTAGAGCCGAACACGCACAAAAATTCCAAAACCGTCAAATGAGGGAGCTGCTCATCGTAAAGCCGATGCCCCCAAATGCGCTCGTCTACCGCGAAATCTACATCTTTAATCAAACCGCTCACAGATCAACCCTCACAGTCACAGACCGCGAGAAACCGTGGCCATTTTTTTCAATGTCAATAAACTTAAGCATCAACGCGCCCTCCTCTTCGAACGGCTCATCTTCCTCGCCGTCTGGCTGCTGTTTGTTTAGCACTTCCGCTTTGCGCAATAGTTTGGCTTTGAACGCCAGCATGTCCTCCAGACATTCATTAGAAAAGCTTCCAGGCAAGGCACCTTCGGCCACACGGCAAAGGAACTCGAATCGAATTGGAGTCACCTGTAACGCAGAAGAGTTGCTCTTGCCGGCCGCTAGCGCGATGTCCAGACTCGGTAGCCCCGATGATTGGTCTAGTTTAATCATCATGCCAGCGCCAGTTCGATCGCGCTTAGCCGGTGTCTCCGTGTCGCATAGCACGCTGATTCGCGATTGAGAGAATCCGCCAGAGCTCGCGACAAAGATACGGTCGGTGTTTTCAATCAGCAGGCCAGTCATTACTCGATTGAGCCCTCGAACCAACCGAGCCCGAACGGACTCGTTGATGGTCTTTTTCTCCGCCAACGACGTCATCAGTTCAAGGTAATTACCACCAAAACGGAAAGCGGTCATGTTCCAGAATGGATAGGCACTCTCCTCGTCCGGCAGCGTAAAGAACATGCGGCGCCGTTGAGAAACAAGACGCTGAACGAAGTGATCCGCCCCCCGATCTTGGCGCGCAGAATCATCCCCTTCGAGGTATTGATGAAGGTCAGAACGGTAGCCATCAGTCGCGCCATAAATAGGATCGTTACCGATCAAGCGCTCAAACGTGCCGACTAGTTTAGAGTCGTCCGCGCCATACACCAACAGACCGTCGGCGCCATTGGAAGTCTCATCCCCCACTCCAAACGCCAACAGCGCCTTGAAGACGGGCCGCTCCATCGCGCGGCGCTTCGGCAAATTCGCGCCAAAGACATTGTTATAGATGCTAGCGCCTTCGATCTTTCCATCATCCTGGAGCTTTGGGACATCTGAGCAGACCATGAGGTTCTCTTTGACGTCGGGGTGTCCAAGAATCATGTTGGAGGCCAACGCAAGCAGGTCGCGAACGGGTAAATGCCATCCGTTTTGCCGAGCGATCTCAACCAAATGCCCCAACCGTTGCGCCAACTTTTTGCCACCGTCCGGATCCAGCAAGCGGCTTCGATTCTCATAAATAGGACAGACGCGCCCTTCCGAGCGAGAAACACAGGAGCCACACTTGTCCCAGGCCGGATGCCCCGCCACAGCGGACAGGACCTCTTCCAACGACTCCCGGCGCGCGACTCTACTCAGATCGAACACAGCCAGCCGGCCAGGCGCCTCCCCTGTCATCAAGAACACATCTTGAAGAGCTTTACGCAGCGGATGCTCTCGGTCTTGCCGACGCCCCAAGTCGCGCAAACGCTCCAGGATTTGGCCGTGGTTCGCTGCCATCACAACAAACCGCTCTCGCTCTTCACCGAGCGCGGAATTTTCCAGTACAGCCAGAACCTCGTCGCTCTGCTCGTCGCTAAGCTCGCTCAGGTCCTTGACGAAAATGACCAAGCGCCCGTCCGGCAAAGTCAACTCCTTGATCGTCGAGTCGTCTGCCCAAATTTTGGGATCACCACCCAATTCACTCCATACCCCACGACAATGATAGGTCTTTCCGTCGCCAGCTGTACCAGCGACTAAAACAGATCCAGGCTCACCAGAGCGCACACGATCCAATATCTGAGCTAGCTGCGGACTCGTCAACGTCAACGGCTGAATCTTCGCTCGCCTCACCGCGGTCGTGATGTATTCGTCAAATAGGTTTAGGTTATTGGGTGTTGGCCCGTAGGAGCGCAAAAAGCGAACCCAAACGCTGGAGGGGAATGCGCCTGAATCGGACGCACTGGTGGTGGAATCGCTCATGAGTGGCTTTCAAATTGCCACGCCAAAGCACGTTGCGTATAAGTCCAGCAAATTTACATGGCAACGTAACAGCGCGATTGGCGTGACTTAAATGTTAGAAGCAAAAAGGCTAATGAATGTTGCGAAACGGTAACTTGTAGCTAAGAATAACATGCGGGACGTAAACCCTCCAGAGTTCAACTCCTCGGAATACAAAGTTAACAGCGCTGGCACAGTTCGATACCCTCGGCCTCAACCATGAAGCACATGATTCGTGAAAACCTCCATAAGAAGGAACAAGGCACTGTATCTAGCTCTGCAATCAACTCGTCAGCCTTACGCAGCCCAAGTCGCCTTGGTCGGGAGGTATCAACTTCTTAAAACTGATGGGCATTCGGCAGCAGTACCATTTGAGGCAAAGCTTAAGACCCGCGACTTTCACCAACTTGGCAAACTACGGTACGACGAAGATAACGTTAAGCTGCCATTGACAGAGTCAGACAACTGTGTTTTTATACAGTTGCCTTAGAAGTGACTCAAGAAACGCAACACTTCAAGCGCGCATTTCGACAAGCTTTAATGAGATTCTGTGTTGCTATTGAAGAAACAAAAATTATAAAAAGCCAACAATTAAAAACTAATCTCCAAAACATATGAAACCTGAAAGCGCACTCCAAACATTGACGTTATTTTTTAACGATATCATTGGTGCAATTATTCCAGGGGCAGTTTTATTAAGTGGTTTGCTAATTATTCATGTCAATGAAATTGAAAAACAAAAAATGGAAATTTCTAATGCATTTTGGATAATAGCATTGCTTTTCACTTTCGCTGCAGGTCATTTATTGCTTAGCTTTCATAGCAAATGTCTCGAAAAACCATTGGCTTGGCTGAGTAATTTCAAATATACGAAAAAGCTTGGCCTGAAAACTATAAACGAAATTCAAGCGACAGTTGAGGAAGGTGCTGCATATAAGACTTTTAGAGTCGCCATCGACGAGCGGATATTACTACAAGGCGGATCTTCCGAATCGTCAGTTTCGACATGGAAATTCAATGATCTTCGTAGCTTAGCCATGTCCATAAGTATGGAAGCCTCTGCTGTCGCTAGACGATTTATGTTTATCGGTTTACTTTGCCTAGGAGTTGGGTCAGCCCTTGTTGTTTTATTATTTGATTATCTAATTTGCAATAGCTTCTTTTCAGATAATCTTGCCAACTATAAGAACGCGCCTCCTTTGATGCTGCAAACGACGTTGTTATTAATATCAGCATGGTTATGTTTTATGCGGGGCGCTGAGTTTTATAGACGCGCGCTATCCACTCCTTTTAGTGTTGCCTATGCAGCCTTATATTTTACTGAGAAGAAAGAAAAAAATGATGGAAAGGCCTAGAAGGCGAATTTATCTTGCCGGTGGTTTTAAGTCGGGATGGCAGAATTTTGCGTCACAAGAGCTCAGCAACTTCGACATACTAGATCCGAGCATTCATAATATTGAAGAACCAGCTGCATATACCGAATGGGATCTTCGAGCCATCAGAGAATGCGATATTTTGCTAGCCAATATGGAAGAAAGTAATCCGGGGGGATATGCACTTGCTCTGGAGATTGGATATGCGAAGGCACTTGGTAAGCAAGTTATCTTTGTAGATCAGCTGAGCGATTCCTCAAGAAAAAGACATTTTGAGATGATACGACAAGCAGCTGATCGAGTATTTAGTACGATGTCATCGGCTTTAAATTATATAGCGACGGCTACCTAGTTTTCTGCTTATACCAAATTGCATCTCGTTTTACTTTTAATCCCCCATAATTTAAAACCGATTTGAATTCATTGGATTCATTGGATTCATTTTAATTGATCTTGCGCTAGCAACTGAATAATATTTTTGAAAAATACCTTTCTGACTACCTACGCCACATAACCTTCCGCGTTTGGCCCGATCAGTATCGCCTTACTCATTTCCAATGCCTGAAACGATGACCAAATTCCAGCCTATTAACGATACACTTGTCTTTTCGACTCACATTTGTGAGTACCATCCCATCGAAAAAGATTTACTTTACAACGAAGATTGCAAGAGTAGTTTCGACGAGTTCCATCGGAAGAAATCTATGCTATACATGATGGTAAAAATGGCGCGGATAAAGTTTATCCCTGACTCATTCTCAATTAGCTCTGACTTTGTGATCAACGGAACTGTAATGGTCGGCGAGCGGCGAGAAAAAGTGGCATTTAACGTCGCTAAATATCTTTTTGCTCGTTCGGGAGTCACGGACAAGTTCGAGAGTTGGGAGGAGTGGGCGGCTAAGGTAATGTCACTCTGGAAGTTCGAAGCATCTCCGTCCCTTACCCCTTCTCAAGCATATCGACAATATAGCGGCATCGACCTCAAACTATCAACTGAGGAACTACTTTATATCGATTGCAAACTCTTGCAATCGATAAAACAGGGAAACATGGAATCTCGCAACATCATGTCGCCCATTCAGCTTGCTCATGTCTTTGATTGGGAGGTGCTGAGTCCACTCGAGGTTATCTACGTCGGAAAGAGTAAGAATGGTGTGCTCAAACGTACGCGGACACATGATAAATGGGGGGCGATCACCACAGATCTTTCCGCGGATGAAGTTGTGGTCGTATATTTTATGGATATCGAAAGCAAATCAGTTGCCAAGAGAGAATTTGGTTCGTTAATCACGTATGAGGAATTTAAGGAGAAGGCGATCGATCGTGAATCTGAAGCCCTAATCACCGAAGCAGCATTTATCAAACACTTTTTTGATGAAAAAGGCTACAACGAGAAGATAGTCGACCAAGACTTCGAAAGCGTCAGTAAGGTAAAGGAAAAACTTATCGCACGAGGCTATACATCTGTAGTCGCAGAGTTATGTCTAGAGGGTGTATTTGGGAAACTTGGGACACAGAAGGTCGGCTACCATTCCAAACATTCATTCATCCATTCTCTCGCCGAGGTGTGAACTCAAACGCGGTCAGCTGGAGGGCCGAACTCATGGTGGCATCAGAATTCTCGAACAAGCCTTGGTTCTAAACAGTCTGTTTCGTGGAACAGGCGTCATGTCCAATTAAAGGCGCACCCAATCAATCGGCCACTTGCACCGTTTTATTGGGCGCGTATCATGCCCTGATCACCTGCAGCGCACCATCGCGGAGATCACCATGCCCACCGCCACCATCGACCACACCACGTTTATCAAACTCACCGAGGCCGAGGTGGTACGCCAGGTCCAGGTCATCGGCCAACCGGCCGGATGGGCGATCCTCGTGCAGTACGGCATGACCGAACGGGGCCTGGCAGCGCAGCGCTCCCACCAAGTCCGCCTGTTCCGCAAACTCGACACCCTAGTGCTGTATCTGCGCAGCGTCGGCATCGCCCGCTTTATGGTCGATGCCGCACAATACACCCCGCACAGTGCACACCAGCAGCGACGCCCAGACCGGGCCGCCGCCATGAAAGCGGCCCATGCCGCAGCCGCCCGTGCGCGTCTCAACGGCGTGGACTAAGCGTGCGTGGGGTGGGTAGTGGCACGTGAGCGCCAGGTGACAGGACTACGTGTCGCGATCGAAAACGCCGGCCACCGCCGGCGCCGCCGTTAATCGGGCTCAAGCGCACGCAAGCGTTCTTGCAACGCCGCGTTTTTTGCTTCGCCGCCAACACCAAAATGGAGTTCGCGATGACGCGCGACAAAGCGTGGATGATCCGGGCCGCCATCAGACATCCAGGTGGTGTGATGCGGCTTCAGACATGCGCGCCGTTCTTTCGAGGTTCGTCGCACAGTTCAAATCGCCCTGCCACACGCATCAACACGTAATCACGCACTGCATTGCAGCGCACATAAAGGTCCGTGCCGCCGACTCTATTGCGAGCACAGCAACGCAGGTGGCTAAGGCAATGCGGCGCGTATCCGCTAACTGTTCCGCGCGTGCGACACTAACCATAACGCCGCGCGCATCAAATGTTAAGCCATTTCATATCCATGTCTGTCGACTTACTACTTCGCTAGTATTTCAATCAACATGTGCTCAGATTCACCACTATCCGAGTAGTAATTATTTGGCCTCAAGAAAGCCGATTAATATATGGCGTTTTAGGTCGCATACATGACGAATGCTCGATTGTGGTATAGAAAGACGACTATCGGTCGTCTCTGCAGCTAGCCTTGGCAATATGGCGGAATTCTGGGAGAAACCGTGATTTTATCGAATTTTCTTGCCAGACCCTTTTGCCATTCAAAATTTTTATCTGAGCTCTCATTTGTATTTTTCATTATATTGCACGGGGCGTGATGGAGAAATTCACCAAAAACACTCATGCAAAAATTAAGATAATCTTGCGTAAATAAAATGTGAGTATGCCACACCTCATCAATTGCCTTAGAGTAAATTCCGAATTTTCCTACTTTACTTAAGTACCGTAGAAATATGAACTGTTTATACCAAACAACTGCATCTAATTCTTTTTCTCCGCCCAAATTTTTAATATCTATTTTTTCTAAAATTTTTTGCATTGGCCAACCATCTATCAATACAAGAGTTTGCTTTTGCGCATCATTCAAACTTTGGTAAAAATCACTTGAAATGTGAAGTGGCAAATTGTTCATAATTAATCTGTAAAATTTAATTAACTTCGAGATTGAAATTTTGATTTAAAAATTAATTAACATTGCATAGCTTACATCCAAACAACGTCCGCTTTAATTAGAGCGGTACTATTAGATGCTGAAACAAACTCAACGATCATGATTGTTGGGAGCGTTTTCCTCAATGGAGGGTCGTCTAGCAACGCAACTATGACCCCGTTTTTTACTTGAAGATCTCTTGTAGAGGCAAAAGTTTCACCTTGTAAAACCCAAATAGTTCGAGCAACCCATTCCGTACTCTGTAAATCAAAGCCTGCATCAATTTTGCGTTTAACAAGGGCTGCCCCCAAAAAAACTGATCGTTGAGTTGTGCTAGGTCGCCCGGAAATTGTAAGCTGTCCAGAAACAGGGTCAACGTGAACAGACGTTATATCTGGTGCAGTCTGCAAAAGCTCTTGGGCTGAAGCGAGGAGTTCTACAGAGCCCGCGGTGCTGGAAACTAACGATGTTGGAGCTGCACGTAGCGCTTCGAGGCTGGTATCAAACAGTTGATAATTCTTGGGCAAGTTATCTCCACACGCAATAAGTATGCCTGAAAATAATATTGCAGGCATTAAGCCCGTTCTCCAGAGCATATTCACCTCCCCTCCTGTTAGTTATTTTTTGCAGACCCGTCAATTCTCCGAATTTTAAGTTTGCCTTTTTTTGAAAAGGCAATTCTCACCAAATGTCACAAATGTATCATAATGGCAACGCTTTTATATCAAAAATAAATAGAATTTATTGCCTTGAAAGCTTGATATGTTATTGTCAAAATACAATGTGACTTGTTTCCATTGATGCTAGTAGTCGCTACTTGCTCGGAAGTCAGGCTTTTTTCCATAAAGCTGACAGTAATAACATGCCATTTTACAAAATTAATTTCCATGTGGAATTAATTTTTTACTGCCTATGGCAATAGTATCTATTCAGAAGTAGTGCCGCATCCATACGTTCCTGCAGATATTTTAAATAGAGGAAGAATGATGACCATCAAGATTGAGGTAGTCGAATTCATTTTATTTGATAATTTACGTTATTTTCGAAGTGCAGGCGTGGAAGTTGATCACGATACGCAATTTACAGACGCACTGAGCGATATTGCGGTTGCCGGTGCATCTCCACTCTTAATGTTTAAGAACGTTTCACGCTATGACATCTTCATAAATGGTGGAACAAAAAAAGATTGGCCTAAGGACTGGTCTAGCCAAAATTGCAAAACACTGGCACAAGCTATTATTGACGGTGAGAACAAAACCGATTCGGCTTTGAAAAAGAAAACTTCAAAAAAGAAAGATAAGGTGAAAAAATGACTTCCTATCTTTACAAGATCGTTGCTCTAGGAGTTTTTTTTTCTATATCGATATGCTGCACGGCGAGCGAAACAGAAAAAACTCCTACTACGATTTCAGTAGGCGCAATCAGGGACGAGATTGAAGGATCTGCAGTCCGCGTGCTTGCAAAAATGGGAGATGCTTTTGCAATTAACGAGCAGCTTCAGGCTACAATCCCAAGTCAAGATGCGTCGTCTGGAACTTTTAATATCCTTTCTCGGGAAGTAAAAATTGATGCTTCAGAGAAGGGGAAATTTGGAAGCGCGACTTTCAGGTACGGCATTCAGCACTACCTTATTGGACTTGAATCAAAAACATTGCCAGATGGGACTGTTATTCGAAAGTCCAACGGGCAGATGCATGTGATTACTGCGCATTTCGGTGCTGATACGGATCGAAGTACTAAAAATCGTGATCTTCTACTCGAAGTAGGTTATGTTCCAGTATATATATCGCAAGATGAAACTTGCTGGAAACTTGGAGTGAATCCTATTATTGGTATTAGTGCGCAGATTGGTAAGCGCTACAGATCTACTGATCCAGAATATATATTAACTCCGGGAGAAAATTCCGGTGGGCTGAGACGAGTAAAGGCCGAGGGGCGTCTTGATTTTCCCCTCTCCTGTTTTGGCTTTAGCCCAGGTGAGTCATCTAAGAGTGCAGCTGAACTAATATTGGCGGACATTTCAAGATGGAAAATTCAAATGCGATCTGTGAAATGGAGAGATTTTAGTGAGGCGAAAAATTATACCAAACACGAGCTGGTCATCCGTATTCCTACAGGTGTCAAAGCTGGCACCTATATGGACCTTAGAAGAGAAATCGGCGCATCTCCTATCGAATTTGATACAGGTGCTAAATTTGGAATAAACTTTACATTGGAGTTCTAAACATTTGGGGCGCAGGCGGGACCAAACTGCAAAATTCTTTAATCAGAGACGTCGCCGCCTTTAATCGCGCTCAAGATCACGCAGGCGCTTTTGTAATGCCGCGTTTTTTGCCTCCCCGCCGACCCCAAAATGTAGTTCGCGATGACACGCGGGGCACACCGCCCCGACAAAGCGTGGATGATCCGGACCGCCATCGGACACCCGTGTAGTGTGATGCGGCTCCAGATACGGCGTGCCATTTTTGCGAATAAAGGGTGCTGGCTGATCGCAGGACTCGCAGCGTCCTGCTGCCCGCATCAACACGTAGTCGCGCACCGCTTTACTGCGCACATACAAAGTCCGGGCCGCCGAGTCTTTGGTGGGCATCGCGCCGCCGGCGGCAGCGGCTAAGGCCATGCGGCGCGCGTCCACTAAGGTCATGCTGATGGCGGTGTGCACACCCTCCTCCTCCCCCACGGCGTCTTCAATCGCGTGCGCGTCGGCGACACCGACTAAGCGAAACACGATGAGGCGCCGACTATTTCCATTGCGATCTAGTCCTGGCATGAACTTGTGACCGGCATACACAAACTCCCCGACGTACCGCTGCCCTTTGCCTTTACCTAAGGACTGAAACAAATGCAGCGCGCGCCCATCATTGCTGTGGTCCAGAATGGCGCGATTGCCGCGGACGAGTTCCATGTCGCCGACTTGGCCCTCGCCCGTGTATGAATAAGAGCGAACGCCTTGCGCATCGACTTCTTCTTCATCCGCGTAGCCATATTGACTACCAGTGTCGCCGGTAAAAATGAAAATCGCATCCACCACACTCGATGGCGCGATGCCACTTTGAAAGCTGCCGCCGTAGGGACCGTGTATATGCTGTCGACGGTCGTAGACCTCGCCCACCGTAAAGTGGGGAATCGGTTTAGAGTGCGCAAGACGAGATGGCATGCGCCCGCTTACCGCTTGCTGTCCGCCGCCGCGGCAAGTTTGGCGCACATGTCCGTGAACCAGCCGAGCACCCAGACGCGATCTTCTTCACTCAGCGTATCCAAGGCACCCGCAAGATCAATGGCCTGATCAATGGAGCGGGCAGAGCCGGCACGCACCAGCGCGTCCAGCGGCACATTAAAAATCGCAGCCAGGTCGATCAGGCGCAGTAACGGCGGCAACGTAGCGCCGCGTTCAAAACGCGAGATGGTTTCCTGCTCGACGCCCAGTTGCGCGGCCACTTGTTCTTGGGTCAGATTGCGCGCGATGCGCTGCTTGGCCAATGCCTTGCCAATCCTCTTCGCAAACTGCCCCTCCTGCCGCGCCGTGACCATATTCCACATTCCATGATGAGTAACCACATGAATGGTGGTGCCACGGAGAAATTCTGGTAACATCGCGATATGTGGCAAGACCACAAATATTGCATATCAACCTTCCTCTGGAGCTGTCGATGCCCTCTTCCCCTGCGGTCTTTCGGTGTGTGATGATCGGTGTAGGGCTGGCCTTGTCGGGATGCGCCACCACCATCCCCGAGGCACAACTGCACCACTATGCGCTGCTCGTGCCGCAAGACGTCACGGGGAATGGCGCCGCAGTGACCGAGATCGATCGCGGTCCGAACCGGATGGCGCTGCAGATGACGGCAGAGGGCAGCAACATCCTCCCTGGCGTGCGTACCCGACCGGGCGTCAACGTCCTCCCGGGACGACATACCATTGAGGTGAATGTGTGCTATGGCGGCGGTGCGCGGAACTGCACACCGGACACGTACGTTTTTGAGGCACAGCCTGGTGTGGCATACGTACTGCGCGGGCCGGCGCAAACCATCGTGATGCTGGACCGATTCAAGAAATCTCCGCTGGGCGAACTGTACCCGGCCGCGCAGCATGCATTCATCAGCCAACAAGAATGGTCGGCGATGCGTAACGACGAACTCGCCGCCGCGGCCGACGCTGGTCTACAGGTCAGCGCGCAGCGCCAACGCGATTTGCCGATGATCCGCAAAGTGGGCGCGCACGTGTGCCAAGAAGCTGGCCGCGACATTATTTACAGCGGGTACGTGGAGAAGCTCACCGAAGACAAAGTGCAGATCCGTATCGCCGAGGCGCATTTCAAGGGCAACCCGAGCCTCCGCCCTGGCGGCTTCGTCCCCACGACAATATGGGCTTCGCCGATGCAATGGGATCTGTGTAATTGATCGACTGATTCCCCTAAAAACAACAACCCACATCCACATTTTCTCCCAGTCGGTCACGACCACGCAGACAGGAAGATGCCCCCGCCTCCCCTCTCGCCATAGCCCCCGGAATCACCGCTAAGTATCTGATTTTTATCAGATTTTCGCTGTTGCAAATACAATATTATATTGACAACATTTCCTGCCTAGGCTACTTTAATTCCAGATTTATTCTTTTTTTGGAAAGAAAATTATGGCAAGCATGTTGTTTGGTCGTGCATTCAACGTGGCGCGCATACACATGGACAAGCGTCAGGGTGAAGTTGCGCGCCTCGCAGGGATCGACGCGAGTTATTTAGCCAGTGTTGAGTGCGGGCGACGGAAGGCGCCCAATCGCGATGTCGTAGACAAGCTATTGCCAACGCTCAATGCCGACGAGTCTCTGCGCACGAAGTTGCGCTGTCTCGCCGTCATCGATCGCATGCTGGATGTCGTAGAGGGGCAGGCTGCAGACGAAATGATCATGACGCGTCTCAACAAGCTACTACGCCAGGTGGCTGATTTTAACGAAGGGGAGTGGGACTCATTAGAGTGTGCACTCGCTGCTCTGAGCAATCAATGTCTGCGACGGAAAGAGGGATAACCATGAGCTAAAAACCAAAAAAGCACCGAACCCACAAGGGGTTGGCGCCTTTGGCAAAACAGTGATGCGGATCTAGTAAATCAAGTGTCTACTGCCCGCCTTTCCACGTCAAGCCCCTTGTCGAAAAATTCGTAATTTTTGTATTGCGATCTGGGCAAAACACGCCCATTACTTTGACGAGGATTTCCATGACTAAGCATCAAGGAGGGGCGAGCACGTCCCAAGCAATGAGTTTGAACCTTTCCGTAGGACGCCGGACCAAGCCGCGTCCCGGTCGGTTTAGCCAATTAGAGATCCCCACCGCAATAAGGAACATCGGCCAGATGCTCTCTGACAGAAAAGTGCGAGAGATCGTGACCGTCAGCGGGCGCGGGGTACGGGGTCGCTTTCCTAGCTACAAAGGAAAGTTACTGAATTTTGAAAGCCTCATCGAAGAAGACGCGTTGCGGGTGCTTAATGTAGCCAGTTCGGTTTCATCACTGATCACGCAGCCCTGCGTGTTCGCGATGCCTGGCTCTCCACGCTTGCGCTACACCCCGGACCTACAAGCCACGATGTACGGCCGAGACTACTTCGTCGAAATTAAGCCGGCCGACTTCCAGAAAAACTCGCATGTCGCCGCCCGCCTACGGCGCGTCATCTCCCATTTCAACACCTCGCAGACGCCGTTCTTACTCATTCTCGACACCGATCTACGTCCGGCTGGCTTGCAGGAAGAATTAAAGGCGCTCCTCCGCCTGCGCCCAGCCCCAGGCCGCTACGACCCGACACTCGACAGTATTCAATGGGACCCTCATCAAACGCAAACTGCCCCGCCGGCGTTGCTGCACCGGTGGTATGCGGCACAACGAGAATGCGATGCGTTGCTCCAACGCGTGATGCGCCGTGATCCAGATGCACTTTTCGAACACATTTAAGGGAGAGAATCATGCTTGCATTCATCAAGAACCAAACGATCTTTCGCAACGGCATCGAATATCGCGTCGACCGGCGGACTGCAACGGGTGTGCAACTCGAAAACGCCACCACCGGAGAGTTCTCAACACACGACCTCTATGCGCTGCTAGCGGAATATGCCAAGGGCGCCTTAACCATCGCGCCCTTCAATCTTCAGCACCAGAGCCAGTTCCCGCCGACCCAAGTACGACAGCATGCGGAGCCGTCGACATCACCAGCAGCGCAATCAGCCTCCCGGCGCCAGATCGACTACATCGTCAAGCTCACTGATGAATGCGCATTTAAAGGAACCAAGCAGCAGCTCATCAACGCCATCGGCAAGATCAGCCAAGAGCGCAACGAATCTGTACCACCGCACGTCACCACAGTCTATCGCTGGCACAAGCTATTTCAGCAAGCCAAGAAAGACATTCGTGCGTTGTTCTCAAAAATTAATTCACGGGGCGGTAAAAACAAATCACGCTTAAACGCCGAAGTCGAAGCCATCATCGACGAAAAAATCGAGAGCATTTTTTTAGCGCAAAAGACTGGCTCAGCAGAAGAAGTTCATGATGCGGTATCCAAGACTATTGCGCTTAAAAACACGACGCTGATTGAAAGTGAGTGGCTAATAGTTCCAAGTTTTCGGACCATCCAGCGCCGGATCAGTCGGCTTTATGCCTACGATATCGCCGTGGCGCGTTATGGTAAACGAGAAGCAGATCGCCGCTACGGTGCGACGTTGGCCTCGCGCCGTGTCTCCAGAATACTCGAACTGGTTGAGATCGACCACACCCCCGTAGATCTGATGGTTGTTGACGACAACAGGAAAACCATCGGCAGGCCAAGCATCACCTTTGTCTTCGATCGCTACTCGCGCTGCGTACTCGGATATCATCTTTCGCTGGCCGGTCATGGGACGCCGGCAGTTTTCGAGGCGCTTCGGCATGCGATGCTGCCAAAAAGCTATATAAAAGATCGCTATCCAGATCTCAACGTGACTTGGGAGTGCTACGGCTGGATGGAGCGCCTACTCATGGATAACGGGCGGGAATTCCACGCCTTTGCGGTTGCCGATGCCCTATTGAACGTGGGCGTGATCTCCGAGTTCTCAGGTTCCCGTGAGCCCAACGACAAGCCATTTATCGAGCGGTTCAATCGCACGTTCAACTATTCATTCATCCATCGTTTACCTGGCACAACACTAGCCCGCATTACTGATCGCATCGGTTTCAAAGCTGAGAACGATGCGTGCATTACCCTGGCGGAGTTGGATAAGATGATTCATACGTGGATACTCGGCGTCTATCATTTACGACCTCACGGTGGACTTGGACGCAGAACACCAATTGAAGTATGGCGTGAAAGCGCTGCTCAACATCCTCCCCAGCTCAAAGCGAACGCAAAAGACCTTGAAATTGAATTTTCAGAATCTTGTGTCTCTAAAGTCCAGCAATACGGCATCGATCTCAACACCCATCGCTATGCCTCGAAACAACTGTCCAATCTGCGCTGCATGCTTCCCGAGAAGAAGACAAGCGTGGAGGTCAAATGGCCAAGACATGATGTAGGGCACATTCATGTGTGGGACCCATATGAGAAAAAGTATTTCGAAGTACCTAATGTCGACAACGACTACTTGGGGCTTACGCTAACCCAAGGTAAGGCGGCCAAGCGCGCGATCCATGCTACCGATGCATATCAACGCACCCGTGCCTCCGCACGTGATATCGTCCGCGACCTGGTAGCTAAGGCCTCCGCAGATAAGAAATTAAAGAACAGGAAACATGGGGCCAATCTCGCCAATAAAACCAGTAAAGAGATGCATCGCCCGACGCCGGCGCCGGACAAGGTCGTACTCAATAGGCCTAACGAAGATACCTCAGCGGCCCCGGCCGCGAATTTCAGCGGCTTTGATTTCGAAATGACGAGTGATATTGGAGGTGACCAATGAATGCTCCGGATAAACCGATGCTCATCGTGCAAATCATCACGCGCGCTTTCGTCAACTTACCGCATGTTGTTTCCTTGACTGATCGAATGACTCAGCTCATCCAGCACGAACGAACCAACGAAGAACCCGAAAACTTACTCGTATTGGGGGAGTCAGGTGTCGGAAAATCTCGTGTATTACAAAAATTTCGGAGTAAATATCCGCCGGTCGTTCACCCAGAATATACCGAGGTACCTGTTCTCTATGTGAGTGTTCCTGCAAATGGCAACGCGAGCGCGCTCGCTAGTGCCATGCTGCTTGCACTAGGCTCACCTTTTTGGGACCGGGGCAAAATCAAAGATCTCACCTTTCAACTGCACTGCCTGCTCAAACAATGCAAGGTTAAAGTCATTCTATTGGACGAGGTGAATCACCTGGTCGACAAGGGCGGAATCAAAACGCACCACTACACCGCGGATTGGCTCAAAGTGTTCTTGGACCAAGCCGGCATTCCTATCGTCATGGCGGGTATTCCACGGGCGATGCGGCTATTAAAGGCAAATGATCAATTACGCAGCCGGTTTCGCGAGATCATTCATATCAAACCATTTTCAGTTGCAAACGAAGTAGAGACGCACCGGTTTTGTGAGGTACTCGTCACATTTACCAAGATGCTGGCCGGCGTCGAGGTCATCAAGTTGACCAGCGGAGATCTACCGAAAAAAATGCTTTTCGCGACGAATGGATATCTTAGAGACTTACGTCGCCTGCTCGTGAGAGCAGTTGAAATTGCCTTTCGCGATGGCTCGCAAAAAATACGGCTATCCACTTTAGAAGAGGCATTCCGACAAGTCATCTATGCCGACGCCCCCAATGATCGAAATCCATTCTGTGCGAACTTCACGAATACGCCACTGACAAAAAGTGATGAACCATTTGCGCCCAGGGAGAACTAAACGATGACCACCATTGCTAGCGCGCCCATCGCGCCGATACGTCCTGCAAAAAAACCAGGCGAATGGATTGAGAGCTACCTTGTGCGTGTGGCTCGTGCCAACGGTCTGCGTTATCCGTCAGCGAGCCATATCGAGCGCCTCAAGAGCATCGCACTTGAACTCGGACCAAAGGTAGAATCAGATGCGCAGAGTTATTTATCGCCCCTCCCGATATGGGCAAAAAAAAAGACGGGTTCGCCGATTCGGTATTGCCCTGCCTGCTTTCAGGAAGAGCGCTGTGTACAAACACGATGGCGACTCACACGACTGGAAATGTGCACGAAACATCATCTGCACTTGAAAACAGGATTAGTGGAACCGGCGCTGTGCGTTACCGTGAACTACCCTAACCCGATTCAGCTCAACGAGATCACTGACAGTCAACTATGGGACGGCGCAACCTGCCCCATGCCGGCGGAGAAAAACTACGCACTGGGGATGTGGGAAGCGTTCGAGCGCGCCTCAATCGAGGGCGACTCGGAGCATGTAGCAGAACACTTGGCTTGGGTCCTCTTAGCCGAGTACATTCTCGATGCGGTGATCAGTACCGGCGAAGGGCCAGAAATACCTGTCAGGGGCCACTCGCGCTTGAGCCAACGAGCCCAATGGCTCCGCGATGCCGGCCTGACCATATCCCCCTCCTATGGCGCGATCGTCGCTTTTTTAACCTCATTGAAAAACCTCTCCGAGCGACGCGCTGCGGCGAGGTGCCTCCGGACACTGATGAAGGACACAGAACAGAGCTCCCCTCTTTTGCGATCCCTACCGCTCCAGGAGCTGCTTGATCGGTTACATGCCACTTCACCCGAAATGTACTGTCCATCAGCGCAAGGCGCCTTGCCCATCCAGTATCATCCCGAGGGATACGTAAGCCTGAACTACGCCGAATTGTTGTTGGGACGGGATACCAACTTCGTTCATTTTCTGGTCCGAGCCAATTTTTTCGAGCGAGTAAAAAAAGTACGGTTTGGTAAGCGAGTATTTTTCTTTGTACACCAGGCAGAGATCGAATCTTGCAGAAGGTGGCTAAGCGATTGCATGACGCCAGTGCAATTGATGAAGCACTGGAATATCAATAGAACAATCTGGAGAGCATTACACCGCAACGGGATTTGCCGGCCCTTTAAAATAGGTATTTGGGCGTATCACCGCATCGACGAGATCAATACGCTCACGATAAAACTCGAGAGTACTGCGCGTCTAATGATCGGGCAGCCCACACAGCGCTTGCCTCTCTTCGACGATTGGTTGCTCGGCCCATCTACCCCACCATCTGTCTTTAAAACGATACTCGACGAGATACTGGAAGGGCGGATAAAACTATATCGTGTTCCAGAGCACCCGGGTCTTTCCGGATATTACGTGGATGCTGCGGCTGAGGTAAGGGCGAAGGAGATATCGCGATGCACACGCCGTTGTCATCATCAACAGTCCCAGCAACTCGCGTTGTTCGACTCAGATCCGACACTGTAAATTCAAGAAGCACTACCTCATGAGCCCAGTCGCCTTTTCGCACCTGCTTGTCAGACCATGCTTTCGCTTCGGTGAGGCACACAATGGATACAAGCTGCGGCTAGCGCATGCGAATGGCCTTCCCTCGCCAGGCTGGCTAGATAATTGCGCCGGTCTGGCGCTCCCTGACAAACCAGAAGCCAGCCACACGCGCTGGTGTCCACTTTGCCTAGACCAAGAGGCTCCCACCTGGTTAGAACAATGGAGCGGTCCGGTGCCGATCTGCCCAATTCATCAGTGCTGGCTCACTGATACGTGTGAATGCTGTGATCGCCAACTCAGTTGGCGTAACGCCCGTTTTCTCTCCTGCAGTTGCGGTGGGTCGCTTGTTACCATCACCTCGACACCATTGAGTGCTGAGTTGATCGCGCTTATCTCCCCGTCAGATCAACACGCTTCTCGTTGGTGGGCTCACCTCATTGTTGAACATCGCTGGCGGGTAGCGCGCTTGCTAGGAGCACTCCATACTTTTGGTCTAAACAATAAACCATTGAAGAAAGCTTCCGCCAACGCGATCCGACATCTGCGAATCCTCATCGGCACAGGTACCGCCATCATGCTTGGTGGCGAAATAGCATTCCACGATCTGCTTCGCAGAATACGAAGGGAACCATCGTCTGCGACAAGTGCACAGTTAATGAGAGATGCATTCCCAGCGCTACTCACCAAAATTCGACGGCAACTGCCTCATTCTGCGCAGGAGGTGATACTTGGATGGGTGCGTACTTATCTGCAAGAGCAATCAAACAATGCAGAAGCGATATCATGGAAAGCAAGTCGAGTTACCCTCAGCGCCACTGAGTGCGCGAAACGCCTGCACATTCGTCCTGAGCGCGTCTTAGAAATACTCTCTTCGCATGGGGTTACACCGCCAGCCCGCGTTACCGGCGCAGGACGAACAATGCTTGCCGTGGCGCCATCGGTGATTGAAGCTATTCAAAGCAAGTCCGCTGGCATGCTGCCGCATGCAGCGGCCTCAAGAATCTATGGATTGTCCATCGCACGCTTAACGTGTTTAATCAAAATGGGCTTGATCAACGGGGACGGCCGGAAGGTCGATAGAGAATCAATCGCAGATCTACTGCGGGGCGCTGTCCAGACACCTGCAAAAAGACCATCAGGGACCGATCTCATCCCGCTCGACAGCTTGTTAAGGACAGCGGTTCCATTACCGCACACCGCAGCCTTTTTCACCGCGTTATTATCCGGGATAATCAGCAGTGCCGGCATACCCAATCATGCCCGTGAAATTCTAGTGTGCCGGCTAGATACTAAGGCTGTACTGGCCGAATGCTCCGCTCCCATCAACGAGCTCATCTCGATTCCCCAAGCTGCAGAGCGCCTCAAACTAAAACAAGAAGTTCTATATCACTTAGTCGACAGAGGCCTGGTCAAGGTCATTAGTACTCGGATCGGCCGCCGCGCGGCGAGGTACATTACCGAATTCGAAATCGCCAGATTCACGGCACAAATAGAGCCATTGAGTATAGCCGCTTCCCGAAATGGTGTGAGCAAACAAAGTGCGCTTCGCTGGGCTACCAGTTGCCAGCTCGAGATCGTTTCCGGCCCCAGTATCGATGGGGGACGGCAGTATTTCGTCAGGAAGAACGGTTTGCCGATTTCTCATTGAAGCCAATACAGTGGATGCGCGCGCATCGACCGATTCCCTCAACTTTCCAATCAACGCTATCGTTGCATTGTTGTGCTAACTTCGACGCACCTTCATTTCCGGTATCTTGATGCGTGATTGGCCGAGCACCTTGACTACCCCTCCTAACGCGGACAGTGGCTTTGCACCCTCTCCAAACCGTACGGTGATCACGCCATCCTTGGGCTGAACAGCCAGCGGCGCCATCGCGACGAGCTTGGTCTTACTGAGCTGTCTCCGCGCAGCTGCGTCCGCTTTATACTTCGCGATCATAGCCTCGTCGTCTGCTTTTTTATCATTCATCGCTACTCCTGCACGGATACACTCTGCAGATAGTTTAGCCGACGTGCCACGAATTGTGAGTATTTGTGGCGATCCTGGAACCATTTTGCATCACAGCCCCGTCGCCTTTGTGCAAAGCCGAACATCGATTTGGTGCACTACAGCCCAAACATTTCCTCTAGCGAGGAGTAACGGTAACGACGATATTCATCGGGCCATTCTTCGCGCATAATCAACATAGGATATGAAAAATCTGCAGATGGGACCAAATAAAGCGCGCGTATCTCTGCATAGTTTGGTTCCAGTTGAACGGCAATCACAAACTGTGTTTCCTCCGGCCAGCGAAGTGGGAAGTACCAACGAAATGGCTTGCTCTCATGAAGGCGTCTGGCCCGACTAACGTGCATCCGAACCAGAACTTCGTCATTGATCATAAAAGTATTTTTATGATGCCCTGACGATATACTTGCTCCAGCACATATTACGCACTCACATATCTCTAAAAATTTTTCTCGTCGCATCGCCTCCGTTTTGCGAAAGTTCTGAAGCAGCTTTGTGGCGCGAGGGGTGGGCGGAATGTCAGCGAACTCAAGGGCCTTAGTCAGCGTCTCAAATCTATTCATGAAGACGTTAATTGAGGGCAAGCGCGCATCCTCGGAGATGAGCTTCGTCGAAACTTTTCCATGTTCTCGATATACCATGCGCAGCATGCCCAACAGTTCTTCACGTGAAAAGCGCTGAGCTCGCTGGCTTCTTAGCTCTTGTGCACGGCAGAACACTTCGCGATCAACCAGTGCAGGAAAAGCATCGCGTTTTCGAATCCATTCCCGATTAGGGTTTTTCGTCGGAGTAGTCTGCAGCTTTTGCGTTGTACGATTGTAGACGAGGGTACCAATGTACTTCTCGTTGGTCAGCATATTGGCGATGATTGGTGGTGTCCAAAGACGTCCTGACTCGGAAGGAACAGCAGCAGCATTCAGCGCGCGCGCAATTTCAGTGTCCCCCATATCCCCATACACGTACCAGTCGAAGATTCGGCGTACCCATGCGACTTCACTCACGGGTCCCGGTACGAACACCACGTGGTCAGTCAATGCCCCTTTTCGCTCGCCCGCCTCAAGCTCCCGTCTAACGTTTCCACTCGGCTCGATCGAAGCGCGGCGCAGTCCATAACCGGCAGGTCCGCCTTGCTTAAAGCCCTTTCTAGCCAAACGCGATTGTGCAGCGAATACCTTGACTGACAGGACTCTACTATCTTCAGCAGCTCGTGCCCGGCTAAGTGTCTTCAGGAGTAAAGCCGCCAAAGAGTCATCATTGGCGAACAACTCAGCCACGTAGATGACTTTAATACCGGCGTTCTTACATATAAATTCGTAATGCGCACTCTCATCAGGGTCCTGAAAGCGTCCCCAGCGAGCAACGTCATAGACCAACACCGCGTCGAAATCTACTCCCGTGCCAGCAGTTACATCGTGAATCAGTCTGAGCATACCGCTGCGTTGCCGAATGGCGACTCCGCTTCTGCCTGGGTCGACATACTCACGAACTATTTGCATTTTATGGTGTCGAGCGTAGGTGGAGAGTGCTAACCGTTGATTCGGTATCGACTCAATCTGGCCATCGCTAGACATGCGCATATAAAGAGCCACTCGCCTTCTTTGAGAGGGCACTCCTAACTGTCTTCCGCTCTGCGTCGCCATATGTCACCATGACATGCGGGTGGATATCTCTCCACAATATCATGACTGCCTTAACCTGCTACAGGTCCTCGGTAAGCAAGCGCCAACAAGGCAGCTTCAATCCCAATACCGTTCTCAAACAGGAAGACTGCGGCAAAATAACTTCCGTGCGTGGCCGAAAGCGCTCGCGCAGCAAGACAAAAGCGGTAGGTTCGTAATTCCATTGCTACACAATATTCTTTCGCAGCGAATGACGATTTGCGAAAAATCAACATGTAGATCCGTAGCGGCTTGAATGCCGATACATATAGAAAAAGGGCGATTGCCGCTCCGCGCATGTTGAGGCACCTAGTGCCAACCGCCTATGGCCATGAATGGAGGCGAGATGAACAGAAACGATTCGATACCCGCTGTGACACCCACGTTACCGGCAGCGGCCTATGTGCGCATGTCGAGAGCGACGCAGGACCACTCCGTTCAGCACCAGTTGGATGCGATCAGACGGTACGCTGACGCAAAAGGCTTAGTCATTGTGCGGACATTTGTTGACGCCGGGCATAGCGGACTGAAAGTGGATAATCGACCAGGGTTGCTCTCGCTGTTGTCGGAGGTGACCAGTACAAGCTGCGGATTTTCGGTTGTTGTGGTTTTTGACGTTAGTCGCTGGGGGCGTTTTCAGGATGTCGACGAAAGCGCATTTTACGAACACTTATGTCGTCGGAGCGGGGTGTCCGTGCAGTACTGCGCAGAAACGTTTGTAGCGGACGGAACGCCGATGAGCGCACTTTTGAAAGGTATCAAACGCATCATGGCCGCGGAATACAGTCGCGAGTTGGGCGTTAAGGTGCTGGCGGCACAATCCCGTTTCTCGAGCATGGGATTCAAGCAAGGTGGTAAGCCCGGCTACGGCTTGCGTCGTGTATCCGTCGCAGCGAATGGTACCAGACGCACACCGCTGATGCCGGGGGAACGTAAAGCCACTGCGACTGATCGGGTGGCGCTGGTGCATGGCCCTGCTGACGAGGTGGCCGTTGTTCGGCGAATTTTCCAACTCTATGTGGACCGCAGGCTGAGTGACCGCCGGATTGCAGCCTTACTGCGCAAAGATGCGTCATCGAGGGACTCAGGAAAAATTTGGAGTTCAACCGCAGTGCGTCGCATTCTAGTGAACCGACGCTATTGCGGTGATCTACTCTACAACCAGACGACGCGTCGCATGGGCAGTCCTGTTACCCCAAATCAGCCGACGCAATGGATATGCTGTAACGGGGCACTGGAACCGATAGTTGACGCCACCGTTTTCGATCAGGCGCAACAGATCAGACACCAGAATGCTAGCGGTCCTCAGCGCGAAGCTATACTGAAGCAATTGCGCGCAATCTATAAACACCACGGTACGATCAACATAGCACTCTGCCGTGGCGATCCTTCCTTACCAGGCGGCGGCATCATCAACGCTTTATTCGGCGGATACTTGCGCGCGTATGCGGCAGCGGGGCTACCGCCCCTGCGGACTGCGACTGGCACCCTGAGTTATCGCACTACCCGACTATTGGCGACAGACTTGCTTGCAGCAGTTAGACGGTATGCAGAGAGCGCTGGCGGTAATTCCTGTACAACGGAATGGAATAACGTTCTTTTGCTTAACGGCGTTGTCCACGTAAAAATCGCAGTCGCGGCCTGCCGTCTAGATAACACTGGCCGATCACGCTGGCGAGTCCCCTTACGCTTTGCTATGCCAACAGACTTCGTACTATGTGGTTTGATGGACCGCAAGAACATTCAAATAGAGCGTTACGTGTTGCTATCACAGGCCCAATTTTCGCAGGACGCGATATTTCTAACCGAGCAAAGTCTCGTGCGCGTGGCCGACTCTTGCTATGACAGCCTAGCGCAGATCTTTGGTGTTTCTAACGACCATTTTCAACTATAACTTTTGAACTTAGATGATCGCGTTCAAGTAATTCAGCTCCGCAGCACGCCAAGGCGGAAGCCGAAAACGCACAATGCCGAGGTCTCTGATTCAACTCAGTTCAGTCTTCAATAACTGAACAATTTCGACGGTGGGCCAGTATGCTCCATTGAGCGCCCCGGGGACGGACGGGACGCTCGAAAAGAATCGAATAGATTTTTAAAGAACATGCGCCGATCGAATAGCCTGCGTCACGCAGCGAGAACTACTGATCAATAGAGACCGTTTGTACAATTGCTTCAAACTCAGCAAACACTTCGGGCTGTCGACTTTTAAGATAATGCGAGACGGCCTGATTTTCCAATAATTTCGCCAGATACCCCTTCGCCAGCACGAGATGCAGCACATCCTGGCCATATGTCTGCTCGACATTTTTGTACTGAAGCTGGAGGTTACCCATCTCCCGCTCCATCTTCGAAATTTGCTCTTGCGATACGCCTGACATCTTGGACGGCTTTTTCCCTTCAACCAGCATTGATGTGGGCGTCGCTACTAGCATTGCCTCGGCATAGGCAATGGTGAGATTATTCGCCGACGTCATGAGCTCAACACATTCAACCTGGCGAGTTGGCTTCATCTTACGCAGCACACGAGCAATCTCCGGAGAAAATTGGCGATCGGTCAGAAGCTCCGCCGCTTCCGAACAAATTCCCTGAAGAAGATTCAACTTCTTGTTGATTTGACTAACGTCGACACTCAGCGCTTTGGCCAACCGCTGAGGACTAACGCCGCGGTCGATCGCGCGGCGAATCATGTAGTGCTCCTGAATCGTCGATAGCCGACTGACTCGGGTATTGAAGGTATAACTCTCATCGTCTGTGGCGATCAGGCAGCACACCTCTGTGCAGTTCAACTGCTGCAGCGCGACCAAGCGAAGGTGCCCGTCTAGGAGGATGTATAACCCCGACTCATTGCTATGTTTCTCGGCCTTTACCACCACGAAGGGTTCTATATTCCCAATCTCCTCAATCGAGGAACGGATCTGATCATATTTTCGAGAGGCGATCTCGTCAGGCGATACTTTTCGCGATAGAAGAAGATGGTCAATTGAGATAGTGATCGGCTCAGGAATAAAGCCTAGCGGTATTTTGCTCATGCCGCATTCCCCATCGGCCAGACACGATCAGCGAGATATTTGGGTAGCGTATCAAGCCCCTCCGCGCGCAACAGGGTCGCGAAGTTTTCGTCTGCCAGCAACTGGCGCAGCGCGCCCGTGACAAATAGTAGTCGCTGCTGTGCGAACTCCGCTTTCTTCACCATGAGCTTTTGACGATTCACTTCCTTTTGATAAGTGCGAATGAGACTTGATGTTGACACGTCTAATTGTCTACGCTTCCCACCGGATGCCATTGATGGCCCCATTAGCTGTCGACTCTCAATTACCTTTCGTGCTTGTAAAAGCTGCTGTCCACGCAGCGCACCAGACTCATAGGCACCTTGTAGGGCGAGTTGCACGGCGCCGTTATCGTCGCCGGCATCGACGATGTTTAACGCAGCTGTCAGCGGAATTCGGCCTTTCGCGACCGCGACCAGCAGCCGCTCCTCGCCCTTCTTGAGCAGGGACAATATTCCGTGCACATACTCCGGCCGGAGCCCAGTCTTCGCAGCAATCGCTTTCTTGTCGTACCCTTGATCTCTTAGGCGTTCGATGCTCTGCAAGGCTTCCAAGGGGCGATACTGACGGCGCGCAATGTTCTCCGTCAGGTTCATGATCAGAGCCGCTTCATCATCAACCATGACTACGAGCGCTGGAATGGTTTTTTCTCCCAACGCTTTATAAGCTTTGACACGCCCCTCGCCACATATCAACAAGTAGAGTTCGGAACCATCCGAGCGCCGGCGTTTGGTCACCGTGATCGGTTTTTTGAGGCCGATGGTTTTGATATTGGCGACGATCTCCGCGAAGACTTTGCTATTGCGTTCTCTTGGGTTAAGCGTCTCGATCATGTCGATCGGGATCATTTGCATTTCACTTGACCGCTGCTCCATGTTCATCCAGCCTTTCTAACGAGGACGCGCTCGGCCATGCCATACAAGTAATCCAAGGTCTGAAAATGGTACGCCTCGAACTCGATAGCGTTTGTCTCCTTCAGATTCACGCGTGCATAACCGAAGTCCAAGCGGGGCAGCAGGTAATAATCGAGTGCGTTTTGATTGCTGCGATCCAATCGAACTGCAACAGTAATGTCAGGCGCTAAGCTTGTATCAAATCGAATCTTCCAGGAATATCGCCCTGCCCCATGCTCCTGGCAACGAGCAAGGACCAAAGACACGCTGAACTCGTTGTTCAAGCGTAGTAGATCAGTGGCGGGGTCTCGCGCAACGCCTCCGCCTAAATCAATAATTGAACGCTCAGTTTGAGCAATAATCTCTGGGTGATAGCGGCGCAAAAATCTATTGGCCTCTAGATAGCGATAATCTCTATCCGGCGAAAATCCGACGGTCATGTAGGCTTGCAGAAGGCTTCCAAACCGATGAGAGTAGACCGCCGTGGAGGGCATCCCTTCGGTTTCGTTAATGACCAGGCCAGAAAGGAAGCCTCGGTTTTGGTAAAGGTTGCGAAGACGCTCAATGAGCTCCTCGTCGGTGTAGCGACGCGAGCGTGCGCGCATGATCCCTTTGACGGTGTAAAACACTTCACTAGGTACTATCGGATCGAAGGCATCTTCCTTGCGTATCCACATCTCTGGTGTATTCACCACCCTCAATTTTTTAAGCTTAAACGACGTACGGTTATACACATTGTGGCCGATGTACTTTTCGTTAGTGAGCACCTCATGGACTGTAGCGCGCGTCCAAGGCCGGCCAAGGTCAGTCTTAAGCCCTTGACTGTTCAGACGGGCCGCGATTTCAGACTCCACCATGCCATCATCGATAAACCATCGATACATCTGATTTACGGTACGGACTTCTTCTTCAGGCCCAGCGACGAGGATGACACGATCAGTCTGCAAACTTTTATGCTCACCTCGACTGAGTTCAGTCTTCAAGCTGCCATGTTGGTCGATTAAAACCCTACGCAGTCCAAATCCTGCAGGTCCCCCCTGGCGATACCCCAGCTCAATCAACCTGCATTGTCCGGCAAACACTTTGGCCGATAGCTCACGGCTGTACTCACCAGCCATCGCCCGCTTTACCCCTTTAACGATAGTGGAAACAGGAGAGCCGTCGCTCTCGAATTGCTCTGCACAGTAAATAACCTGCACACCCGCGCGGCGGCAACGGTATTCGTAATACGCACTTTCATCCGCATCTTGGAAGCGCCCCCAACGGCTCACGTCATAGACCAGAATGAGTTGAAAGTCAGCGGAGCTGGACTCAGCATCCCGGATCAGCCGCTGCAGCGCCTCCCTCCCGTCGAGCCGCAGCCCGCTTTTACCGGCGTCGGCGTAGGTACGGATGATTTCAATTCCCCGGGACGCAGCATACTCACGAATTTTGGCGGACTGATTCTCGGTTGAATATTGCTGGTGCTCAGTCGACATCCGAACGTACTCGACAGCTTTGGTCGCTGGGCGTGGGATCGGCTCTACATCCGTGGCGCGGTCTCTTAGCATGGTCGTCAGTCGTTAAGATTGCCAAACAGGTTTCTCGAAATTTCACTTGGATCGCATCGGCGTAAATCCAAGATAGCAGCTGTTTGTTAGCCTGTTGACACGTCATCTCTTTGCAATTGCTGATTTAACGGATTGCGCACGCGCCACCACTCGTAATTCGACCGTCCACACGTCCATCTTTGCAATTCCAACCGCAGCGATCGGAGTCAACTCGTACAGTCCCGTTACTAGCCGAAAGGGCTCGTTTGACACGTCCATCTTTGCAATTACCCCGCGCTTGTCGACTGAGGATCGCGCATTTCGCGCGTGTTGCATTTTCCGATTTTGCTCAACATAATCAGGATGTGCAGTTCGGTAATTTTTCCAGTAATCGGAATTGCGCTTGCTCCACGCCTGCTGTGCTCTCGCCTGGTTTTCGGCATAATCGGGATCGCTCTTGCGCTTTTCCTGCTGCCACCTTCTTCGACGCACCTTCTGGCAATCAGGTTGAGAACAGTAGCTCTGACCGGTTTTTTGCGTGCGAATCGGGAAGCTCTTCCCACAAGCCGCGCAGCATTTGATCTGCATTTTTTCTCTCCGTCCCTCGTCCTCGCTGAAGGATCTGCAGGCCGGCGCATTTTGCAATCTGAATTTCTCTTTTCTGTGAATCTGGTCAGAATTTTTCGCGCAAGAGGGCGTCGCGACCGCGCTGTCGAAACGTTCGTTCCTGATCGATGACCTTCCAACATTCCCATCTCTACTTCTACTTTTCCCCTTCTGCTTCCACTTGGCCATCGGCCCTGTCACGATCGCGTCTTTGCATCTGGCGTCCTTTAGCAGCTCGATCTCGACGCAAAAAAAGAGGTGCACAAACTGTGACACCTCTTTAGGCTGGTTGCACTAAGTACGTTCCAACCCGGTCTTCACTTCGTCGCTCGCAAACCTATGTCTTTGATTTTCACGAAAAGTAGTTGCACTAACTAAGGCGCCTTACGAGTGCTAAGGCACGAATTCAAAAAGCCAACCTTCAGGTTGGCTTTTTTTACGCCTATTCAGTTCGTACCGAACTCGTGGTCCAATTCTCCAGAGCGCAGTTCTTGTTATATGGGACTATCGACGTCTCTTGAATCACAAAAGTACGATACCAGCCGTGTGAAGCTATTCAAATGCACATGCAGGCCAAACAGGTGGTCGAGGATCTGCACGAACGCGTGGATGCCGGTGCCGGCATACGCCTCCTCATCCAGCGACACCTGTACTTCGACGCCGCGCAAGTAGGCCTTGCCCTGTGCCTGCCGTATCCACGCCGTGGTGGGACGATGGGACAGTGCCGTCACGCCATCGATCATGCGTTGCGAGACGGCGCTGTCCTGCTGCGCGTACAGTCGCAACATGGCGGTCAGCGCGGGCAGGCCTTCCTGCGTGAGCGAACGATGGTTCAATGCCAGATGCGCGATCAGTCCCCAGCGGTCCGCTGGCCAGCGATGCGACAGCGATGGCCGGCGCAGCATGCGGATCGGGAAGCTGCCGATGGCGCTTTCGGTACTAAGGTCGCCAGTGGCGCGGCCGTGCTGCAAGCTATGAGGCAGGTTGCGATTGGTGCAGGTCAGGCGCACGGACGCTGTGCCGCTTTCCATGCACAGCGGCGAGAAGTCGCGATCCACCAGCGCGAGGGTGTGCTCAAGACCGGCCGTCATTAGTTCATCGCGGTGGGCTAGCCAGTAGCGGCCCTTGCGTTCAACGTCGCCGTGGCGGAGCGAGTAGTAGGGGAAGAATTCTGTCACCGTACTGCCGTCGCGTGCCTTGCGCACCAGTTGCAAGTTATCGATGCTGTAGATGTCGCACGCGCTGCCAGGTATCTCGTCGGGTAGCAGCGGGTAGCTGCTGCTCTCGTGCGTGATACGGATGGGCGTGGCGGGATGCGGAAATAGGTTGATGATCGGCGTACAGCCCAATACAAGATTCTCTGCCACCAGCGCGCGTAGGATACGGGCAGGCGGCGTGTCGGGCCGCACGTCGGCAAGCGCCAGGCGTAAGGTCAGGCGCTTGCAGCCATCAGGCGCGCTGGCGACTAGCGCGGCAAGGTCAATGTCGAAAAAATCAAACTTTTCGGGAAAGGCGAAATATTCGCTTAGCAGACGGTAGGCGCTATGTTCGGATGATGCGGCGGGCAGCAGTGCTTCGTTGTCCGCGAAGCCCACGGAAGACAGCGGCACGCGCTCCAGCATTTGCCACTGGTCATCCGCTTCGACACAGGCGCAGGCGATGCGCATGAACAGCGCGTCGCGCAGCGTGGCGCTCAGCGTAGCTTCGCCGTCGATGAAGACGCGTAGCGTGGGCAGCTCTAGCGCCGCCAGCGAACGCGCAGCGGACGTGCTTTCAATCGTGATGCAGATGGCGGAACCGGCATCCTGCGGTAGTGACAGTGAAGATGGCACTTGAATATACGGCTCGAACCACGCCGCACGAATCGCCACCGGCGCTACGGTTGCGTCGTAGATGGTGCGAAAACGGCAGGCCACTGCGCCTTGCCCGATCGATTTCATTGCCGTTCCGCGCGGCAGCACGCTGGTGGTGCTGATTTCGTTGGCGCGCGCACCGCTGTAGTCGATGCGCGCAATCGAGCACGATGGCATCGGCCGCAGATAGTGCGGGTACAGCATGCCCAGCAACGCTTCGGTGAAATTGGCGTAGCCGTCATCCAGCAGCTTGGCGACGCGCGCGTTGAGGAAAGCGGAGGCTTGTATCAAGCGCTCCACATGCGGATCGGCGCAAGTCTCGCCACGCATCTGCAGGCTGCCGGTGAGCTTGGGATAGCGTCCCGCAAACTCGGCGCCAGCGCGCCGCAGCATGCTCAACTCGCGTTCGTAGTACGGCAGCAGTTTTTCCATCGTGGCCATCCATCAGGAAAGCCGGCCCGCTAACAGGCCGCGCAAGTTTCCGATGATGTCACGATGGTTAAGGCCGTTATTGACCTTGCGCAATCAGCGTTTAACCGGCGCCTCTTGTGGGTAGATGCGCATACCGCTGCGCTGCACGGTGTTCTGGATATCGGCCACGGCTTCGGCGGCGGGCGGTAGCGAGCCGCTGGAAGGCGCACCGCGTTGCAGGGAGCCCGGCGCCAGCGGTGCTTGTTCGGAACGGGCGAACACCACCGCATCTTCACGTGGGCGGATGCCGTGCTGTTCCGGCGCGCTTTGCTGGGCACCGGCGTCGCGCAGCAGTGCTTCCGCGCCCCAGCCGCTGGCGCGCCACATGGTTTCGTGCTCGTCGATGTCGATCGGGATGAAGTCTTCGATGATGTCGGCGGCGCGTTCGGCCGCCTCCAGCGTGGCGACTTCCAGCGCCAGCACGGTGTGGCCGCGGTTCAGCGCTTCGGCATACACGTGGCGGTCGGCGTGCTCCCTGCCGATCAAGGAGCTGAACATCTGCTTGATGTTACCGAGGATGGAGGCGTCGTCGTTGATACGCGCGGTGCCGGCCATGCTGCCGGAATCGTGGATCTGGATGCTGTCGGCATCGTAGCCGCTGTGCACCAGTTCATTGCGCGCCAGTGTGGCTTCGGCGCGGGTTTCAAATACGGCTGCCAGGGTGTGTGTCATGATGGGCTCCATGAAAGACACGAAGATGCATGCAGTCTAAAGTGTCTGTCCAGAGGCCAGCGCCCGTTTGCCGAAAGGCAAGCTGATCGGCCGGGCTATAATGGCCTCATGCCCCGCCACCTAAGCCATCTGCCGCTCACACTCTGCCTGACGTCCGCCTGCGCGTACGCCGGACCGGGCGAGCTGGTGATGCTGGCGCCGATCGACCAGGCCATGCCCATCGTGCGCTTCCAGAACGGCACCCTCAGCGGCGGCATCGTCAAGGACGTGGGTGACGCGCTGGCGACGCGTCTCGGCCGCCGTGCCGTCTATCTCAATGCTGATTCGCCCGAGGTCACGCCCGCCCTCAGCGGCGGCCGCGCGGACGGCATGTGCTACCTGCTGCCGTTCTGGGTCGACGGCGACTACAACTGGAGTCCGCCGCTGCTGCCGGATGCCGAGATGATCGCCGCCCGCAACGATGCACCGCGCCTGCGCTCGCTCAAGGATTTGAAGGACAAGCCGGTCGGCACAGTTGTGGGCTACCGCTATCCGCGCGTGCAACAGGTGCTGGGCGCCCGCTTCAAGCGCGTGGACGTGGCGAATATGGACAAGAACATCGAACAAATGATGAGCGGCAAAGTGCCCTACACCATGATCAGCGAGTCGACGCTGAACTACCAGCACCGCATCCATCCCAAGCTGAAGCTGCGGGCGGAGCTGGTGTTTTCCTCGTACAAGGCGCAGTGCGCGTTCTCGCAAAAATCCGCCGTTCCGTTTGACGAGGTCAGCAAGGCAATCGATGCGCTGATCAAGGACGGCAGCATCGACCAGATCATGGCGCGCTACCGCTAAGAAAATTTTTGACTTGGATCAAAGTTTTTACTGCGTGGCATCAATACACTTTCTCACGTTACTTAACGACGACAAAGAGGAAGTGAAATGAGCAAGTCTGTAGCAGCAGTATTGGCAGCATTGGTCCTGATCAGCGGTGGTACAAGCGCGCAAGAAAGCCCGTGGCTGGTGCGTGCCCGCGCGGTCCATCTCGATCCGGCGAACAAATCCGATCCGATCGGCGGCGTTGGCGCCAGCGACCGTTTGAGCGTCAGCAGCAAGACCATTCCGGAGCTGGACGTCTCTTATTTCTTCACTAAAAACATCGCGGCGGAATTGGTGCTGACCTATCCGCAAAAGCACGACGTTGCGCTGGATGGCGCCAAGATCGGCACGGTCAAGCACCTGCCGCCGACGCTGCTGGTGCAGTACCACTTCCTGCCGGATGCCGCCTTCCGTCCGTACGTGGGCGCGGGCGTGAACTACACCACCTTCTCCGGCAACAAGCTGCTGAACGGCGCGGCCAGCCTGGAGCACGACAGCATCGGCCTGGCGCTGCAAGCCGGCGCCGATGTGGCGATCGACAAGCACTGGTCGTTCAACCTCGACGTGAAGAAAGCGCAAATCCGCAGCGACGTGCTGATCGGCGGCGCCAAGGCCAGCCGCGTGAAGATCGATCCACTGATGCTGGGCGTGGGTGTGGGCTACCGCTTTTAACTAAGCCGCTGCCAGGCGTAGCGCCAGCTGCTGCTCGCGGAACGCCGTGGTCACATAATCGACCAGGGCCCGCGTCTTGGCGGGCATCAGCTTCTGGCTGGTGTAGTACAGCGACACCGTACCCAGATCCTCATACCATTCCGGCAGCACGCGCTGCAGCGCGCCGCTCTCCAGATGCTCCACCACATCGGCCAGCAGCAGCAAGCCCACGCCCATGCCGAGCAAGGCGGCGCTGCAAATCGCATCCGGATCGTTGAGGAAAACGCGTGGCCGCAGCTCAGCCGTCATCTGTTCGCCACGGCGGTTACGCAGTAGCCACGGCTTGATGCGGCCACTCTGCGGCGAGCGCATCGCAATCACCTCGAAGGCCGCCAGTGCGGCGGGGTCTTGCGGCAGCTGGCGTCCTTGCAGATAGGCCGGCGAGGCCACCGCCACTGCATGCGCTGGGATCAGCGTGCGCGCCACCATGCCGGGCGCTAGTTCAAAGCCGCCGCCGATGGCCGCATCGTAGCCGCCGGCGATCAGGTCCACACGGCGGTTATCGACGTGGATATCCAGCGCCAGCGCCGGGTAGCGCGCCATGAAGGCTGGCATCAGCGGCAGCACGAACTTGCGGCCGAAGCGCGGCGCCACGCTGAGCTTCAACACTCCGGCCGGCTCGCCGGCCTTGGCGCTCACTTCCGCGATGGCGTCCTGGATGCTGTCCAGTCCCGCGCCGACGGATTGCAGGAAGCGCGTGCCAGCCTCGGTCAGCTGCAAGCCGCGCGTGCTGCGCTGGAACAGGCGCACGCCAAGGTTGCGCTCCAGCTGCGCCACGTTGCGGCTGACTGCCGCCGGCGTCAGGCCCAGCCGCCGCGCTGCGGCAGAGAAACTGGCCGATTCTGCACTGCGGACGAATGATTCGAGATTCGACAGGGTTTCCATGGCTTTCAACGTTTGCTTGAAACTGATACCAGTAGTCTATCACTACCCCTATCAACGCCAGATGACCATACTGCTTGCATCACCACCTGAAAGGAAACAGCATGAAACACAGCATCGGTATCATCGGCGCAGGCGCCATCGGCACGGCCATCGCGCGCATCCTCAGCAAGGCTGGCATCAGCGCTGTCATCGCCAATAGCCGCGGCCCGGAATCGCTGGCCGCGCTGGGCCAAGAACTGGGCGTGCGCCCGGTAAGCGTGGAAGAGGCGGCCCAGGCCGACATCGTCTTCTTGGCCGTGAACTGGACGAAAATTCCGGACGCGGTGCAGCATCTCGGCCCTTGGAACGGCCGCATCGTCATCGATGCCAACAACGCGGTCGAAGCGCCGCCGTTCCGCGCGGTAGAGCTGCACGGCCGGGCCTCCAGCTCGGTGCTAGCCGACCTGCTGCCGGGCGCGCGCGTGGTGAAAGCCTTCAACCACCTGGCAGCGGCCATGCTGGCCAGCGATCCGCAATCGGAAGGCGGCCGCCGCGCGCTGTTCTATGCCGGCGACGATGCCGATGCCAAAGCCGTGGTAGGCGAACTGATCCAGCAACTCGGCTTTGCCGGTATCGACCTCGGCACGCTGGATGGCGGCGGCCGGCTGGCGCAATTCCCCGGCGGCCCGCTGCCATTGCTGAACCTGGTACGTTTCGACTAAGGTGTTCCCGGGGCAGCTATAATGATATGAAAATCAATAGTTACCCAACGGGAATTTCATGCGCAAGATCCTGATCGCCCTGACGCCATTGCTGCTGGCCGCCTGTGTGGACGACTCCGCGTCGTACTACGCGGACGGGCCGGTCGGCAATCACGCGCTGACCATCCATCGGGCGCAGAAGCATTTCTGGAGCAGTGAGAGCAAGGTCGAGCTGATCATGCAGCGCCTGCCCGACTGTCTGCGCCGTATCGAGCTGACCGAGATGCCGGCCGAGGATGTGGAAATCGAATTGCTATCCGGTGGCGACAACGTCTGGACCCTGCGCGCGGGGCAGGAAGTGTGGCAGGTCGAAACACAGACCTGCACCCAATATGCGGATGTGAAAGGCGACGGCGGCGAGCTGATGGGCGTATTCCGCTCCGACGGCGACAAATTCGTCTACGAAGCGGCCGTGGTGGAAACCGTGCCGGCCGACACTAAATAACCCGGGGTCAGTTCTGCCAATCGGACACGAGCCCTGCCGTAGCTCTCGCTACGGCAGGGTTCGTGTCCGATTGGCAGAACTGACCCCGGATTTAACGCCGCAGCGCCAGCTGGCGCGAGGCGACTGGTTCGCCGCCGAGGCGGAAGCGCGCCACCAGCGAAGCCAGCATCGCCGCCTGTTCCTGCATGCTGCCGGCCGCTGCGGCAGCCTGCTCCACCAGCGCGGCATTTTGCTGCGTCACCGAATCCATCTCCGTGATCGCCATGTTGACGTGGCCGATGCCCGTGCTCTGCTCGCTCGATGCCTCGGTAATCGACGACATAATCTGCGTCACGCGCGAGACGCTGGCCACCACCTGGTCCATCGTCGTCCCCGCCTCCGCCACCAGCGCGCTGCCGGCACTGATGCTGTCCACCGACGCGTTGATCAGCTCCTTGATTTCCTTGGCCGCTGCGGCCGAGCGCTGGGCCAGGTTGCGCACCTCGGACGCCACCACCGCGAAGCCGCGGCCCTGTTCGCCAGCGCGCGCCGCTTCCACCGCCGCGTTCAAGGCCAGGATGTTGGTCTGGAACGCAATCCCGTCAATCACGCTGATGATGTCGACGATGCGCGTGGCCGAGGCATTGATGGTCTCCATGGTCTGCACCACTTGCGACACCACCTTGCCGCCGCGCTCGGCTACCTCGGAGGCCGACTGCACCAGCTGGTTGGCTTGCTGCGCGTTGTCGGCGTTCTGGGTCACGGTGGAAGTCAGTTCCTCCATCGAGGCTGCCGTCTCTTCCAGCGAGCTGGCCTGCGACTCGGTGCGCGCCGACAAATCCATATTGCCCGAGGCGATCTCGCCCGACGCCGTGGCTATCGTCTCCGCGCTATTGCGGATTTCGCCGATGGTCGCGGCCAGCCGCTGCTGCATGGTCTTCACCGAATACAGGATGCTGGCCTGGTCCGAGGCATGTGTCGTCACCTCAATGCTGAGATCGCCATCGGCAATCTTCTGGGTAATCTCGCCCACGTATTCGGGATCGGCGCCGATGGTGTGGCGCAAACTCTTGTTGACCAGGCTGACGATCAGCGACAGCACCGCGCACACCACCGCCAGCATGCCAGCCGACTTCAGCAGCGAGTTGCGGAAGGCGATGTCGATGTCATCGATGTACACACCGGTCGTCACGTCCCAGTTCCAGGCATCGTAATGCGACACCCGGCTCATCTTGGGCACCGGCTCGGTGGAACCGGGGCGCGACCAGTAGTAATTGACGAAACCGCCGCCGCCCGGCAAGCCGCCAGTCGCCGCAATCGCGCGGTAGACGTAGGTGCCCTTGGGATCCTTCAGTTCGGACAAATCCTTGCCATTGTTTTCCGGCTTAATCGGGTGCATCAGCGACATGGTGCCGCTGCTGATGGTGAAGTAGCCATCCTTGGCGTAGCGCAGGCCGCGGATCAGGTCCATCGCCTGCTTCTGTGCGTCTTCCTTGCTCAGTTTGCCGGAGGCGGCCTTGTCGCCGTACTGCTTGAGCACGCTGATGGCCAGGTCATCCATGTTGCTGAGGTCGGCCTGCCGCTCTTCCATGCGAACATTGCGGGTCTGGATGGTTTCAAACAGGAAGATCGCGGTGATACACAACAGGCTGCAGATCAAGGGAACCCACAACTTTTGCTGGAACGAAAGCTTATTCATTTAGATTGTCTCCTATTGCTTTGTGACAATGAGGATACGCCCAAAGATCATCGCTGTGGTGCAAGAAATGCCATGCTGTGGTTTATGCGCCAATGCAATAAAAACGGGCGCCGCGAGAGGATCGCGGCGCCCGTTTTTTGATGGCTAGTGCAGCTTAGTGCGTGCTGCTGTCCTTGCTTTGCTGGGCGGCCAGTTGCTGGGCTTTCACCTCGGCTTGCTTGCTCAGCTTGGCCTGGGTGGCTTGGTAGGCGATGTCCTGGTAAGCATCGTTGATGTCCAGCAGGCCAGCTTTGCGAGCGGCGATGGTTTCGGCTTTCACTTGCTCGCGGGTCAGGGTGCTGGTGCCCGAGTTACGGAAGGCTTGGTCGAACGCGGCTTCGTTGGTGTCGGCGGCGAAAGTGCTGCCAGCGGCGATCAACAGGGAGGCGGCGGCGATGATGGCTTTGGTGTTCATTTTGATGCTCCTCAAAGAAGTATGCGATGGAGTCATCTTAGTATTAAAAAATCTGATAAAAAAGCGCAATTATCAACTCAAACACATTCGTTTATTCGATCAATTGGGCAAGATGGGCAGTGTCGCTGGGAAACGAAATGTGTCAGAATGGTGGTTTGATTATTAACAATTCTTCGCCCACATGAAACCGCTCCTGCTGACCCTGCTGCTGGCGAGCACTGCCCATGCAGCAGCGCCGAAGATCGACAGCGTCGCCCTGCTGGAGCAGATCGGCACGCTGGCTTCGGACGAGTTCGAAGGCCGCGCACCCGGCACGCAAGGCGAAGTGCAGACCATCGAGTACCTGCAGCAGCAGTTCAAAAAGCTGGGGCTGGCGCCGGGCAATCCGGACGGCACCTATTTGCAGGCGGTGCCGCTGGCCGGCATCTCCTGCCATCCGCTGCTCAGCGCCGGCAGCACGCAGCTGAAATTCGGCGACGACTACGTGGCGTGGACTACCCGCGCGCTGCCGCAAATCGAACTCAACGACTCTGAGCTGGTGTTCGTCGGCTACGGCGTGCAGGCGCCGGAATTCCAGTGGGACGACTACAAGGGCGCGGACCTGAAGGGCAAGACGCTGGTCATGCTGATCAACGATCCGCCGGTGCCCGATCCACGGCGGCCCAAGCAGTTGGACGACAAAGTTTTCGGCGGCAACAACGTCACGTGGTACGGGCGCTGGAACTACAAATTCGAGATGGCGGCCCGCATGGGCGCGGCAGCGGCGCTGATCGTGCACGAACCGAAGGCGGCCGGGATGCCGTACGATGCCGTAGTCAATAGCTGGGGCCGCGAGAACTTCGCACTCAACAGCAAGCAATTCGATCCCTATTTCCCGGCCGTGGCTGGCTGGTTGCAGCAGGAGCGCGCCGGTGAGCTGTTCAAGGCGGCCGGGCTGGATTTCAAGGAGCTCAGGCAGCGCGCCGTGTCGCGTGATTTCAAGCCGGTACCGTTGGGAATCAAACTCAAGCTCCACATGCCGAACGCGATCCGTGAGGTAGCGTCGCACAACGTAGTGGCGCGCATCCCCGGTGCCGATCCGCAGTTGAAGAACGAGGTCGTCATCTACAGCGCGCACTGGGACCATTTCGGCATCGACGAAACGCTGCCGGGTCCGCGCACGCAGCAAATCTTCCACGGTGCAGTGGACAACGCCAGCGGCGTGGCAGCCCTGCTGCAAATCGCGCGCGCCTACAAAGCCTTGCCGGTGGCGCCCAAGCGCACCATCCTGTTCATTGCGACCACGGCCGAAGAACGCGGCCTGCTGGGCGCGCAATACTATGTGCGCCATCCGCTGTACCCGGTCAGCAAGACCGTCCTGAACCTCAATATCGACAGCCTGAACCTGTGGAGCCGCAACCGCGAAGTGGTGCTGAGCGGGATGGGAAAATCCAGTGCGGATGAGATTGTGACGGCACTGGCGGACAAGCAAGGACGTACAGTCAAGCCGAGCAACGACAGCTACTACCGCGGCGACCAGCTGGAATTCGCCCGCGCCGGCGTGCCGACCATCTACCTGCGCAACAGCGGTGCGAAAATGCAGGACTACATGGCGCGCCAGTACCACACCGTCAACGACGTGGTGCAAGCGAACTGGAACACCAGCGGCGCGGTGGAAGACATCACCCTGCTATTCCAGGCCGGCTACCAGGCCGCGCAAGCGAAAGAGCCGCCGATATGGAAAACCGGCGCCGAGTTCCGCCGCTAAATTCGGGGTCAGCTCTGTCAAATGGACAAACGGGAACTAAATTTTTCGGATAAGTTCCGTCAACTGGGCCAAATGTCCAAATGACAGAGCTGACCCTGAATTGAGTTTGGGCATGAGCTTTTGCAGCTGGCCTAGGTTGCGCTGCTGGTGTGCGTCGGCGCCAGCGGCGGCCACATCGGCCAGCAGGCCTTGTGCCGCTTGCTCGATGCGCGCCGTGTCTTGCGGCGATAGGTCGATCAGGCTGCTCAAATACGTTACGCCCCACTGCAGGCGCGTGGCCGGACCAACTGATGCTTGCCACGCTTTGCCGTACCAGCCCAGCACACCGGCCATATCGTTGCGGCGCTTGGCGCTGGCGGCCAGGCTCAGCATGAAGTAGTACGGCGAATGCGAACGCGGCAGTTCGGCCAGCAGCACTTGCTCGGCCTGCGCCGACAAGCCTGCGTCGTTCAGCGCACTCACTGCCGTGTTGACCAGGGTGTGGCGTTCGTACGGATCGGTCGATTCGGCCAGCGCCTCTTCCACCCGCTCGCGCACCAATGCCTGCAAGCCTTCCGACGGCGCCAGCAAACGCGCCAGGCGCATCTGCAACCGTACCGCCATCAGACGGTCCGGTGAGCTCAGCCAGAAATCATCAGCCCACTGCGCTGCCACACTACCCAGCGCAGCCGCCAGCTCTTCGCGCCGGCTGGCGATTTTGATCAGGTTCAGGCCGCTGTTGTTGAAGATGTCCATGTTGGAGCGCGCCAGCCGTGCATCAGCCAGCAGCGCCAGCAACGCAGCCGCATCGCCCGCGCCGGATGCCAGCTGGGCATGCAGGCCCAGGCGTGCCGCGGCGTCGGCATCGGTGCTGGCCGCAGCCAGTGCAGGCAGGGTTGGCGCCAGCGCGCGTGCGCCCAGCAGCTGGCCTTCGTCGGTATCCCAGGAATAATGACTGAGCAGCGACCACTCGCCCGCACTCAGCGTGCGCGAACCGGACAGGGCCGCTTCCAGCGCGGCAGCGGCCAAGGAGCCGGCGGCATGCACCGCCAGCGCCGTATCGAATGCAGCAACGAACAGCTCGCCATCGAGCTCGCACGGCAGGCGCGTGATTTCGCCGCCGTCCGGCGCGAACAGCACCAGCGTCGGGTAGCTGCGCAGCTGGTACTGCGCGGCCAGCGCCTGCGCGCCCGCGCTATCGCCGTCGAGGTGATAGCACAGCACCGAGGCCGACCGCGCCACGAATTCGTCGCGCGCAAAGATCTCGGACTTGACGCGGTTGCACGGCGGGCACCACACGGCGCCCCAGTACAGGAACAGCGGACGTTGCTGCGTCCGCGCCAACGCTTGCGCCTCGGCGAGACTACCGCCCAGCCATTCGATTGCCGCCATGGGGATTAGTCCCGCGCCAGCGCCAGGAACTCGGTACGCATCGCCAGGTTAGGCTGCAGCTCGCCCAGCATGGCCGAGGTCACAGTCTCTTCGCCCGGCGTGCGGATGCCGCGGCTTTCCATGCACAGGTGACGGCATTTCACCACCACGCCCACGGCCTTCGGCTCCAGCACTTCCATCAGCGCGTTGGCAATTTGCATGGTCATGCGTTCCTGCACTTGCAGGCGCTTGGAGAAGCAGTCCACCAGGCGGGTCAGCTTGGACAGGCCAACGATCTTGCCATTCGGGATGTAGCCGATGGTGGCCTTGCCGAAGAACGGCGCCAGATGGTGCTCGCAATGGCTGTACACCGGAATATTGCGCACCACGATGAATTCGTTGTACTGCTCGGCGCCGTCTTCAAACGCTTTCAACAGCTCGGCCGGATTCTGGTCATAGCCCGAAGTCCAGTGCTTCCACGCCTTGGCCACGCGGGCCGGGGTTTCCAGCAGGCCAGGACGGTCCGGGTTTTCGCCGATGCTGGCGATCAGTCGGCGCCAGTCGTTTTCCGTAAATTCTTGAGACATGATGAAACACCTTTTTTTAAATTTGCCCGACAGTATATCGGACCCGGCGCGAACCTGCGCCCCTAGCGCTTGGGCCGGTGGGCGTCGATCAGGCGCGCGGCGATCGACACCTTGACCGGCAAGTCCGGCCATTCGTCGTCCACGCCGAACCAGCGGGCGTCGGCAATTTCGCTCTGGTCGAGGCGGATCTCGCCGTCGAGGTAGTCGGCGGTGTAGGCAATCATCAGCGAATGCGGGAACGGCCACGACTGGCTGCCGAAGTACTGCAGATTGTGCACGCGCAGGCCAACCTCTTCAAACACCTCGCGATGAATGGCTTCCTCCACCGATTCGCCGGCTTCCAGGAAACCGGCCAGTGCCGTGTAGCGCTTGTATGGCGAGTTGGTGTGCATGGCCAGCAGCACCTCGTCGCCCTTGCGCACCAGCACCATCATGGCTGGCGAGATGCGCGGATAAGCGCTGTGCCCGCAATTCGGGCAGCGGAAGCAGCGCTCGCCTTCCAGCAATTGCAGCGGCGTGGCGCAAGCGCCGCAGAAGCGATGGGTACGCGCCCATTCCACTAGCTGGACAGCGCGCCCGGCCAGGCCGAGGAAGCTGTCGTCCAGCACGCCAAACAGTGAACGCAGGCCGTGAAAGCCGAATTCCGGTCCCGGCGTAACGGCCTCGTCCAGCCACGCCGCTTGGTAGTAGCGGTGCTCCCACAGTCCCAGCGGATGGATGCGCTGCGGCGTCAGCGGCAGCCCGGCCAGCGCCGCCGCGTCTGGCAGACTCAAATCACTGTTGCGCAAAAGCAACTCGCCGCGATGGAACACGAATGTGAGCACTTCGTCATGGTTTTGCGGACGGATCAACGGGGTAAATGTGGCGGGAGTGTGCAGCATAGCCGGGGAAATAAAGGATTAGCTCGAAGCAATATCTTACAGTGTTTCCTGATTACTTATTTTCGGCGCAAAAATGCCGTTACACAGTGATCAGGCAATCAACGCTAAGTCATTGTTTTCAGACCAAGATTTAAGGGATTTTTAGGGCTTTTCTCTCTGGATTAGCTCGTTTGGCAGTACTATATATTTCCGTCAGGAGAATATTCACATGCCATCTTTAATCCCGGATTTAAACACCGATCAAATCGCCAGCCTGCAAAGCAATCAGATCGCCACGTTGACGAGTGCTGACATCGGCTTGCTCTCGACGTTGCAAATGACCGCATTCAGCACGGAGCAAATCGGCTATTTCGGCACCAGCCAGTTACGGGCATTATCGATCGCCAACCTGCAAGCCTTGAGCACCAACCAGCTCGGCTATGGCTTGACCACGCGCCAGGTGCAGTCCCTGAGCAGCACCCAGCTGAACAGCCTGACCAGCAACCAGCTGATCGGCCTGATGACCGACCAGTACCTCGCCCTGACCACCGCGCAACTGAACTCCCTGACGGCCAGTCAGTTCGCCCTCATCGCCACCGACGACCTGGCCGCCCTGCGCACGCAGCAAGTGGCCGCCATCAGCACCACGCTGCTGGGCACGCTGGTGAGCAAGCAGATCGTGGCGCTCACCTCCGACCAGTTCGCCGCACTGCAAACCGCGCAAGTCGCCTCGCTGACCACCGCGCAAGTGGCCGCCATTGAAAGCGCCGACCTCAGCGCGCTGAGCAGCAAGCAGCTGAACGCGCTGACGCTGAACCAGCTCAGCGCGCTGGGCACCGGCCAGATGGCTGCGCTTGGCACCAAGCAAACCGCCAACCTCAGCACCGCGCTGATCAGCACCCTCAGCACGGAACAGCTGGCGGCCATCGGCACCGACGGCTTGTCATCGCTGAAGACGCAGCAAATTGCCGCCCTCAGCACCAAGCAATTCTCGGCCCTGACCAGCGACCAGATCGTGTCGCTGACCAGCGCGCAAGCGGCCGCGTTGACCACGCTGCAGCTGGGCCAGATGTCCAGCAACCAGCTGGCCGCCATGACAACGCAAGAGCTGGTCGCCTTGAAGAGCGCGCAGCTGGGCGTCCTCAGCACCGCCGCCATCGCCGCGCTCAGCACCGACCAGCTCGCCTCGCTGACCACCAGCCAAACCGCCAGCCTGACCAGCGCCCAAATCCGCAGCCTCGGCACCGCGCAGATTGTCGCCCTTACCTCGGCCCAGGCTGCCGCGCTGACCACGCTGCAAGTGCAAGCGCTGAGCAGCACGCAAGTGGCTGCCATCGAGACCGCCGACGTTGCCGCGCTGAAGACCTCGCAGCTGAACGCGCTGGCCAGCAACCAGCTCAACGCCCTGACCAGCGACCAGATCGCCGCACTGACCACCTTCCAGGCATCCAACCTGTCGACGCAGCAGATCGCCGCGCTGAGCACGGCGCAAGTGGCGGCCATGGAAACGGTCGACCTGGCTGCACTGAAAACGGCACAGATCGCCGCCCTCACCACGGCCGGCATCGCCGCCCTCACCACCGACCAGATCGTCGGACTGAAATCGGCCCAGACCAATGCGCTGGGCTCGCAGCAATTGGCCGCGCTCAGCACCGACCAGGCGCGCGCACTGACAACGCAAGACCTCGCTGCCATCCGCACCAGCCAGCTGGCCGGCCTGAGCACCGCCAACATCGCCGCGTTGGGCACCGACCAGGTGGCGGCCATGACCACCGCGCAAGTCGCGACGCTGGGCAGCAGCCAGCTGCTGGCCTTGAGCAGCGACCAGATCGTCAGCCTGACGACGCTGCAAGCCGGCGCCCTGACCAGCACCCAGGTCGCCAGCCTCGGCAGCGCGCAAATCGCTGCCATGGAAACCCGCGACCTGCGCGCACTGAAGACTGCGCAAATCATCGCCCTCACCACGGCACAGGTGGCCGCGCTGGGCACCGACCAGGTCGCCGGCCTGAGCACGCAGCAAATCGCCGCGCTGACCACGCGCCAGTTCGTCACCCTCAGCACCGACCAGATCGTTGCCCTGAGCAGCCTGCAAGCGGCCGCGCTGACTACTCAGCAGCTGAGCCAGATGAGCAGCAGCCAGCTGGCCGCGATGGAAACGCAGGACTTTGCCGCGCTCAAGAGCCAGCAAGTGGCTGCCCTCAGCACCGCTACCACCGCCGTGCTGAGCACCGACCAGCTGGCCGCGATGAGCACGCAGCAAATCGCCGCCATGCCGACCGCGCAAGTGCGCGCCCTGAGCACCGACCAGATCGTCGCCCTTAGCACGGCGCAAGTCGCCGCCCTGCAAACCGCGCAAGTGGCGGCGCTGGGCAGCGCGCAAATTGCCGCCATCGAAACCCGCGATATCGCGGCCATGAAGACCGCGCAGCTGGCCGTGCTGGCCACCTCGCAGCTGGCCGCCCTCGGCACCGACCAGATCGCCGCGCTGACCACCGCGCAAGCGGCCAACCTCGGCACGCAGCAAATCGCCGCGCTGAGCACCACCCAAATCGCCGCCGTTGAAACGCAAGACCTGGCCGCCCTGCGCAGCCAGCAAGTGGCGGCCATCGCCACCGCCGGCATCGCCGCGCTGGGCACGGGCCAGGTGACCGCGCTGACCTCGGCGCAAATCAACGCCCTGCTGACCAAACAGCTGGCCGCGCTGGGCAGCGACCAGATCGCCGTTTTGAGCAGCGCACAAGCCGCCGGCCTCAACACGCAGCAGCTTGCTGCGCTGTCGACGCTGCAAGCTGCTGCGCTCACCACCGACACCTTGTCCAGCCTGAAGGCGGCGCAAATCGCCGTGCTCAGCACCGGCGCCGTCGCCGCCCTGAGCAGCGACCAGATCGTCGCCCTGACCACCTTGCAATCCAGCGCGCTGGGCTCGCAACAATTGGCCGCCCTCAGCACCGACCAGCTGGCGGCGATGGAAACCGCCGACCTGGCGGCCCTGCGCACTAGCCAGCTCAACGGCCTGACCACCGGCGGCATCGCCGCGCTCGGCACCCGGCAAATCGCGGCGCTGACCACCGCGCAAATGTCGACCTTCAGCACCAGGCAGCTGGCCGCGCTGAACAGCGACCAGATCGTCAGCCTGACCACGGCCCAGGCCAGCGCACTGACCACCCAGCAAATCGCTGGCCTCAGCACCTCGCAAATCGCGGCGCTGGACACCGTCGACCTGGCCGCGCTGAAAACCGCGCAGATCGCTGCGCTGAGCACCGCGCAGCTGATTGCGCTGAGCACCGCGCAAATCGTCGCTCTGACCTCGCAGCAAGTGTCGGCCCTGACCACGCGCCAGGTGGCAGCGCTGTCGACCGACCAGATTCTCGCCATGCAAGCCGCAGCGCTGGCAGTGCTGCAATCGCAGCAGGTTGCCGCGCTCAGCAGCAACGCCGTCACCGCCCTGAGCACCGCGCAGATTGCCGCACTGAGCACGGCCGTGCTGAGCGCCTTCACCACCGGCCAGATCGCCCTGCTGAGCACCGACCAGATCGTCGCCCTGACCACCGTGCAAAGCGCCGCCCTGACCACGCGCCAGGTCGCCACCCTGTCCACCAGCCAGGTCGCTGCGCTGGAAACCCAGGATCTGGCCGCGCTCAAAACGCAGCAGATCGTCGCACTCGGCAGCGCCCAAGTCGCCGTGCTGAGCAGCGATCAAGCCGCTGCGCTGACCTCGCAACAAGTGCAAGCACTGAGTTCCCAACAAGTGGCGGTGCTGAACAGCGCCCAGATCGTCGTACTATCCAGCGCCGACCTCGCCGCCCTGCAATCGAAACAAGTCGGCGCCCTGGCCAGCAACACCGTGGCCGCGCTGACCACCGCGCAAGTGGCGGCGCTGACCTCGACCGTGCTGGCCGCCTTGAGCACCAGCCAGGCCGCCGCCCTGACCACCGACCAGCTTGTTGCACTGGGCACGCAACAAATGGGCGTGCTCAGCACATCCGACCTGGCCGCCCTGTCAACCAGCCAGCTCAACGCACTGGAAACGCGCGACTTTGCCGTGCTCAAAACCAGCCAGATCGTGGCCCTGACCACCGACCAGATCGGCTCGCTGAGCACCAGCCTGATCGTCGCCCTGACCACCAGCCAGGCGGCCTCCCTGACCTCGGCACAGCTGAATGCACTGTCCACCGACCAGCTGGCGTCGATGGAAACGCAGGACTTTGCCGCGTTGAAAACCACGCAGCTGCTGGGCCTGGGCACCAAGGGCATCGCCACGCTGACGCCGGCCCAGGTGGCCGCGCTGAAGACCGAACAAATCGTCCAGCTGAGTTCGGACCAAGTCCAAGTGCTGAGCAGCGCCCAGCTGGGCGCGCTGACCACGCAGCAAGTCACCGCCTTCACCAGCGCGCAGATCGGCTACCTGCTGACCAGCCAGGTGGCACTGCTGACCACTGCCGACTTTGCCGCGCTGAAAACCAGTCAGCTGGACGCGCTGGGCACCAGCCAGATTGGCGCCCTCACCACCGCGCAGATCGTCGCGCTGACCTCGCAACAAGCGGCCGCGCTCACCACCCGCCAGGTCGCCGCGCTGTCGACCGACCAGCTGAACGCCTTTGAAACCCAGGACCTGAGCGCGCTCACCTCGCTGCAAATCGCCGCCCTGACTACCGCGGGCATCGCCGCGCTCGACCTGCCCCATCTGGCCGCGCTGAAAACCCAGCAAACCGCCGCCCTCACCACGCAGCAAGTGCAAGCGCTGGGCACGGCGCAAATCGCCGGCCTGAGCACGCTGCAGGCAGCCAACCTGAGCACCCAGCAAATCGCCGCGCTCGGCACGGATCAGCTGCAGGCGCTGGAAACCGTGGACCTCGCCGCCCTGCGCAGCACGCAAATCGTCGCCCTGACCACCGACCAGGTCGGCCAGCTCACCACCAACCAGGTGGTGGCGCTGAACTCGCAACAAGTCGCCGCCCTCAGCACGCGCCAGCTGGCCGCGCTCAATAGCGACCAGATCGCCGCGCTTGAAACGCGTGATGTGATCGCCCTGCAAACCGCGCAAATCGCCGGCCTCGGCACCGACAAGCTGAATGCCCTGACCAGCAGCCAGATCGCCGCACTGAGCACGGCCCAGCTGGCCGCCTTGAGCAGCAGCCAGCTGCGCAGCCTTGCCACCAGCCAGATCGCGGCACTGGGCACCTACCAGGTCAGCAACCTGGTCACCCAGCATATCGCCGCCCTGACCAGCGACCAGCTGCAAGCGCTGGCCACCATCGACTTTGCCGCGCTGAAAACGGCGCAGCTGGCGGCGCTGGCCACCAATCAGATCAACCTGCTGACCAGCGACCAGATCGTGGCGCTGACCACGCTGCAAATCGCCAGCCTCAGCACGCGCCAGCTGGGCGCGCTGGCAACCAGTCAAATCGTGGCGCTGGAAACGCGCGACCTGGCCGCCCTGAGCACCGCCCAGATGAGCGGCCTCGGCACGGACAACCTGAACGCCCTGCGCAGTGACCAGCTGCACGCCCTGACCAGTCACCAGCTTAACGCACTGAACAGCGCGCAACTGCAAGCGCTGGCCACGGCGCAAGTAGCGCTGCTGAGCACCGCGCAGGCCAGCAACCTGAGCACCGCACAAGTCCAGCTGCTGGGCAGCGACCAGCTGGCGGCGCTTGGCACCGACACGCTGTCGGTCCTGAAAACCCAGCAGATCGCCGCGCTGAAAACCAGCCAGATCGCCAGCCTGAACAGCGCGCAACTGATCGCCCTGACCACGCTGCAAGTGAGCAACCTCGGCACGCAGCAAGTCGCCGCGCTCGGCACCGACCAGCTCAACGCGCTGGAAACGCAAGATCTGAACGCCCTGCGCACCGCGCAAGTCGTCGCGCTGAGCACCAGCCAGATCGCCGGCCTCAGCACCGCGCAAGCCGCCGCCCTGAACACGCTGCAGATCAGCAACCTCAGCACCGCGCAGCTGGTGGTGATCGGCAGCGCCCAGCTGCGCGCCTTCTCTACCGCCGACATCGCCGCGCTAAAGACCGCGCAAGTGGCGGCGCTGGCCACCAGCCAGCTGGAGGCCCTGCTGAGCGACCAGTTCCGCGCGCTCAACACGGCGCAGGTGAACGCCCTGACCACGGCGCAATTCCAGTCGCTGGGCAGTGAGCAGATCGTCGCCCTGACCACGCTGCAGGCGGCCAACCTCGGCACCCAGCAGGTGCAGGCGCTGAGCGCCAGCCAGCTGGCGGCGCTGGAAACCGACGATTTGGCGGCCATGAAAACCGCGCAAGTCAACGCCTTCAAGACCAGCCAGATCGCGCTGCTGAACAGCGCCCAGATCGCCGGCCTGAGCACGCTGCAAGTGTCGACCCTGGCCACGCAGCAAGTGGCCGCGCTGGGCACCGCGCAAATCCAGGCGCTGGAAACGCAAGACCTGGCCGCCCTGAAAACCGCGCAGCTGCAAGCGCTGGGCAGCGACCAGCTGGACGCCATCACCACCGCCCAGCTGCAAAGCATGGGCACGGCCCAGCTGGCGTCGCTGAGCACCGCGCAATTCCAGACCCTGCTGACCGCACAGATCGCCAGCTTGAGCACGCAGCAAGTCGGCAACCTCGCCACCGGCCAGATCGCCAGCCTGAGCGCCGGCCAGCAGGCCGCCCTGGGCAGCGATGACATCGCCGCGTTGAAAGCGGCGCAGCTGCAGGCGCTGCGCACCGCCCAAGTGCTGCTGCTGAGTACCAGCCAGGTGTTCGCCCTCACCAGCAACCAGGTCGCCGCCCTGACTACCAGCCAGCTGTCGGTGATGAGCTCGGACCAGATCGCCGCCTTCGGCACCGAAGACTTGGCCGCCCTGAGCACCGCCCAGCTGGCCGCCATCGGTTCGCTGACCAACCTCAGCACCGACCAGATCCAGGCCCTCACCACCACCCAGATCGGCGCCCTCAGCACGGCCCAGATCGTCGCGCTGAAGACCAGCCAGATCGTGGCCCTGAAAACCAACCAGATCAGCGCTCTCAGCACCGCCGGCGTCAGCGTGCTCGGCAGCGACCAGCTGAAAGCCATCGAGCTGGAAGACCTGGCCGCGATGAAGACCGCGCAGATCAACGCGCTGGGCACCACGCAGGTGACCCAGCTCAGCACCGACCAGATCGCCGCCCTGACCAGCGTGCAGTTCGGTACCATGCTGACCCAGCAAGTGGCCGCGCTCGGCACTGCGCAAGTCACGGCGCTGACCAACGACGACATCACCGCGCTGAAAACCGCGCAAGTGAGCGCCCTCAGCACCGACCAGATCGGCGTGCTGTCGGGCCCGCAAGTGCAAGCCCTGTCCGGCACCCAGCTGAACACCTTCAGCAGCGTGCAAATCCAGGCCCTGAGCACCGACCAGATCGTTGCCCTGACCACCCAGCAGTACGCCGCGCTAGCCACCGCCCAAGTGGCGGCGCTGAGCACCAGGCAACTGAGCATCATCGAGCTGGACGACGTGGCCGCGCTGAAGACGGCGCAAGTGGCCATCCTCAGCACGGCCCAGATCCAGGCGCTGGCGCCGGACCGCATCGGCGTGCTGACTACGGCGCAAGCACAGGCGCTGAATAGCGACCAGCTGAAAGCCCTGAGCTCGGCGCAACTGCAAGCGCTGGCCACGGCCGACCTGTTCGCCCTGAAATCAGCGCAAGTGGCGGTCCTCGCCACCCAGCAGCTGAACGCGCTGCTGGACTACCAGCTGCAAAGCTTCGGCTTGGTCCAGCTGGGCGCGCTGACCAGTACCCAGCTGCAAGCACTGGGCAGCGACCAGATCATCGCCTTCAGCAGCGCCCAGTACGGCCTGCTGAGCACGGCGCAAATCGCCCTGCTGACCAGCGCGCAGCTGGGCGCCATCGAACTGTTAGACTTGGCCGCGCTGGCGGGCAATCAGGTCGCCGCGCTGACCACGCTGCAAATCAGCCAGCTCGACCTGGCCCACGTCGGCGCGCTGACCACGGCGCAAGCCATCGCCCTGACCACGGCCCAGCTGGTAGCACTGTCGACCAGCCAGTTCCAGTCGCTCAGCACCGACGACGTCATGGCGCTGAAAACCCAGCAGATCGCCGCCCTCACCACCGACCAGCTGGTCACGCTGACCCAGGACCAGCTGCAAAACCTGACCACCGACCAGATCGCCGCCCTGACCTCGGCCCAAGCGTCCTCGCTGACCACCGACCAGATCGCCGCCCTGACCTCGACCCAGGTGGACAACCTCGGCACGCGCCAGATCAACGCCCTGACCAGCCGCCAGATCGCCGCCATCAGCACCGACAACTTTGCCACCCTGTCCAGCGCGCAAATCGGCGCGCTGAACGCGGCCCAGTTCGGCGCCATCAGCAGCGACCAGATGGTGGCCCTGAGCAGCAGCCAGGCCGCAGCCCTGACCACCGCGCAAATCGCCGCCTTCAGCAGCGACCAGCTCGACGCGCTGGAAACCCGCGACTTCGTCACGCTGGCCAGCCAGCAGATCGCCGCCATCACCACCGCCAATGTGGCGGCGCTGACCACCGACATCGTCAGCGTGCTGACCACCGCGCAGTTTGCCGGCTTTGGCAGCGGCCAGATCGCGGCCCTGAAAACCGACCAGATTGCGGCCCTGACCACGGCGCAAGTGACCGCACTGAGCACCTTGCAAATCACCGGCCTCAGCACCGGCCAGGTGAGCGCGCTGGCGCCCCAGGACTTTGTCGCCCTGCGCAGCAACCAGCTGGCGGCCTTCAACAGCGCGCAGTTCGCGGCGCTGACCAGCGACCAGCTGACCGCGCTGTCGACCAACGCTTTCACCGCCCTCAGCACCATGGTGTTGAGCGCGCTGACCGCCAGCCAGTTCAGCCAGCTAAGCACGGCGCAAATCAGCGCCCTGACCACCAGCCAGGCCGTCACGCTCAACACCCAGCAGCTGAGCGCGCTGACCACCGACCAGTTTGGCGTGCTGAGCACCAACGCCTTGCGCAGCCTGCATTCCGACCAGTTTGCGGCACTGACGACCGACCAGATCGTGGCGCTGCTCACGCAGCAAGTGCGCGCCCTCAACAGCGCGCAACTGGGCGGCCTGACCACCGACCAGGTCGCCGCCTTCGAAACGCGTGACCTCGCCGCGCTGACCACCGCGCAGCTCAACCTGCTCACCACCGACCAGACCCAAGCGCTGCTGACCGACCAGTTCGCCAGCCTGTCGACCGCGCAAGTCAGCACCCTGACTACCGACCAGATCGCCGCCGGCCTGAACACCGCGCAGATCGCTGCCCTGACCACGGCGCAAGCCGCGTCGCTGGTCACCAAACAAGTGGCCGCCCTGACCACTGACCAGATCGCCGCGCTGGAAACGCAAGACCTGTCCTCGTTCAGCACCCGCCAGATGGTGGCGCTGACCAGCGACCAGATCGCCGCGTTGGGCAGCCAGCAGTTGAACGGCCTGACCACCACCGAACTGGCCGCGCTGAGCACCGCGCAAATCAGCCTCGGCCTGACCACCAGCCAGCTGGCGGCGCTGGACACCGCGCACATCTATGCGCTGACCACCCAGCAACTGGCCTACGGCCTCAGCAGCGACGCCATCGCCGCCCTGACCACCGACCAGATTGTTGCCCTGCGCACCGCGCAAACCGCGACCCTGTCCACGCTGCAGGTCCAAGCGCTGACCACCGACCAGATCGTGGCCCTGAGCACGCAGCAGGCGGCCACCCTGAGCACGCAGCAAGTGACCTCGCTCACCAGCGACCAGATCGTGGCGCTGGAAACGCAAGACCTGTCCTCGTTCAGCACGCGCCAGATGGTGGCGCTGAACAGCGACCAGATCGGCGTGCTGACCAGCAACCAGCTGAACGGCCTGACCACTACCGAGCTGGCCGCGCTGACCACTGCGCAAATCAGCCTTGGCCTGACCAGTGCCCAGCTGGTCACGCTGGACAGCAGCCACATCAGCGCGCTGACCACCACCCAGCTGGCCTACGGCATCGGCGTGGCGCTGGTAGCCGCGCTGACAACCGACCAGATCGTTGCCCTGCGCACCGCGCAGACCGCAGCCCTGACCACGCTGCAAGTGCCAACGCTGACCACCGACCAGATCGTGGCCCTGAGCACGGCGCAAGCGTCTACCCTCAGTACCCAGCAAGTGGCCGCCCTCGGCAGCGACCAGCTGGTGGCGCTGGAAACCGCCGACTTTACCGCCTTCAGCACGCGCCAGATCGCCGCCCTGCAAGCGGCGCAAGTGGGCGTGCTGAGCAGCGCCCAGCTGAACGCGCTCAGCACCCAGCAGCTGAACGCCTTTACCACCAGCCAGCTGATTAACGGCTTGGCGACCGATCAGGCTGCCGCGCTCGACACCAGCCATATTTATGCACTGAGCACGCAACAACTGGCCTATGGTTTCAGCGTTGACAACCTGAACGCGCTGACCAGCGACCAGATCCAGTCGCTGCGCACCGCCCAGATTGCCGGCCTGACCACACTGCAGACCAGCAGCCTGAACACCCAGCAGCTGGCGGCCCTGAGCGCCGCCCAGATGACCGGCCTCAACACTGCGCAAATGCGGACGCTGACGGCCGACCAGATCGCCGCCTTCAACACCGCGCAAATCGCCGCCATCGATACGCAGGACATGGCTGCATTGACAGCCAGCCAGTTCACCGGCCTCAGCACCGACCAGACCGTGGCCCTGACCACGGCCCAGGTGCGCGGCCTGAAAACCCTGCAGATCAACGCGATTGCCGCCGCCCAGATCGGCGTCTTCAGCAGCGACCAGCTACAAGCGTTGAGCACCCAGCAAGCAGCGGCGCTGAGCGTGGACGCCGTCACCGGCCTGTCCACCGCCCAGATCAACGTGCTGACCACGGCCGACGTGGCCGCGCTGGGCACGCTGCAAATTTCCAGCATCGACAGCGCCAAGCTGGTCGGCCTGAACACCAGCCAGGTTCAGGCCCTCACCAGCACTCAACTGGGCGCCCTCTCGAACGACCAGTTGATCGCCTTCAGCACCGGCCAGATTGTTGCCCTGCGTACCGCGCAGATCGGTTACCTGAGCACGCTGCAACTGGGTGCGCTGAGCAACAGCCAGGTGGCGGCAATGACCACCGACCAGATCGCCGCCATCAAAGTCAGCCAGATCATCGCCCTGACCATCGACCAGATGAGCGTGCTGACCACGGACCAGGTGCAAGCCCTGACCACGGCGCAGATCCAGACCCTGTCCAACAGCCAGCTGACCGCGCTGAACAGCAGCCAGGCCGGCGCCCTGACCACGGCGCAGATGGCGGCGCTGAAAGTGGCGCAGATCATCGGACTGGATGCGCCCCAGATCAACGGCTTCAGCACGACCCAGCTGGGCGCCTGGACCACCACCCAGTTCGGCGCGCTGACCAATGCCCAGATCGGCTACCTGTCCACCGACCAGATTGCCGGCATGACGACGGCGCAAGTGGCCGGCATCAAGACCAGCCAGCTGATCGTGTTCAGCAACAACCAGTTGAAAGCCTTCACCGTCACGCAAGTACCGGCACTGGCCACAGCCGGGCTGACCTCGCTGAGCGTGGCGCAGGCGAACGCCTTCACCGGCACCCAGGTGGCGGCCATGTCGACCACGCAAACCATGGCACTGCCGTCCAGCTCGACGAACTACGCCACCCCGCTGATTCTCGACCTGGACGGCAATGGCGTGCGCACCCTCAGCATCGCCGCCGGCGTGCAGTTCGACATCCGCGGCGACGGCAAGGCCGTGAAAACCGGCTGGGTTGACGCCCACGACGGCCTGCTGGCCCTCGACCGCAACGGCGATGGCGTCATCAACGACGGCAGCGAACTGTTCGGCAGCGCCACCACGCTGGCCGACGGTAGCAAAGCCAAGGACGGCTACGCCGCCTTGCGCGAGCTGGACTCCAACGGCGACGGCCAGATCACCGCTGCCGACAGCGCCTACAGCGCTCTGCGCGTCTGGGTGGATAGCAATTCGGATGGCATCAGCCAGCCGGGCGAGCTGAAAACGCTGGCGCAGCTGGGCATCGCCTCGATCAGCACCAGCGCCACCAGCACGCTGAACCAGCAGAATGGCAACCTCGTCGGCATGACGTCTAGCTACACCAGCACCGACGGCACGACCCACGAGTCGGCCGACGTCTGGTTCCTGGCGCAAAAGGCAGCAACATCCACTGCCAGCCTGCAACAGCAAGTCAGTGGCTTGAGCAATGCAATCGGCAGCTTCGCGGCCGCCGATGCCCCCCCTGCGGCGCAAACGCAACAGCAGGACGTATTACAGCCTGCGGCGGACGCCATCAAGCAATACCGCGCCGCCCAAGGCCTGCAGCATTTCACCGCTGCGATGGACGGCAAGTCGGCACTGCAGGAACACGCCACCACCAGCTGGTTCACGGTCCCCCACCGCTAACCCAACTCCGGGGTCAGGTCCCCCATTTCTACACGAACTAAGCAGTACCGTCCGCTACGGCAGGGTTTGTGTAGAAATGGGGGACCTGACCCCGGATTGCTTAACGCTTGAGCAGCGGGCCTTTTACAGTCTTGCTCCAGAGCCAAAAGTTGCCCCTTACCTAGCTACAAAAAGGTATGATAGGGCTTACCTTTTGTGGTTCAATCCGAAGCTCAGCTATGACCGTACAAGTACCTGCTGCACCCGCTCCCGTCGATAACAGCCCGCTGGGCACCGTCATGGGCATGGCCGTCCAGGGCGTCCTCTCCATCGGCGACCTGTTCGGCGCAGCGGCAGTGCTGCAGGAAAGCGGCCAGCTGCCCGCCGCTATCGCCCTGTACCGTACCTGGATTGACCACACGCCGTCGCCGCTGGCCTACGCTGCCGGCTTCAACCTGGCCGTGGTGCTGTCCAATTCCGGCGACGATGCCGGCGCCGAAGTGGTACTGCGCCGCGCCATCGCGCAAAACCCGCATTTCATCGAAGCGCGCCTGAATCTCGGCACGCTGCTGGAACGCACCGGCCGCCCAGACGATGCGCTGGCCATGTGGAAGTCGATCCTGTCCGACCCGATCGAACCGGATATCAAGACCAACACCACGCTCTACATCCAGACCCTGAATAACCTCGGCCGCCTGCTGGAAATCCAGAAGCGCTACCCGGAAGCGGAAGCCATGCTGGCCGTCAGCCTCGGCGTCGATCCGCAGCAGGCCAATGTGATGACCCACTGGGTCCACCTGCGCCAGAAGCAGTGCGAGTGGCCGGTGTACGCCGGCCTCGAACACATCTCGGTCGCCACCATGATGGAAGGCACCTCGGCGCTGGCCATGCTCAGCGCCTCCGCCGATCCGGCCATGCAGCTGGCCGCCGCCAAGCGCTTCGTCAACGAGAAGATCAACGCCGCCGTGGCGCCGCTGACCGGCGCCCATGGCTATGGCCACAACCGCCTGCGCATCGGCTACCTGTCGTCGGACTTCTGCTCGCACGCTGTCTCGATACTGACCGCCGAGCTGTATGAACTGCACGACCGTAACAAGTTCGAAGTGTATGCCTTCAGCTGGAGCCGCGAAGACGGTTCGCCGATCCGCGCCCGCGTGGTCAAGGCGATGGACCATTACATCCGCATCGACAAGTTGAGCGACGAGCAGGCCGCGCGCACCATCCGCGCCCACGAAATCGACATCCTGGTCGACTTGCACGGCCTGACCTTGGGCGCGCGTCCGCAAATCCTGGCCTACCGCCCGGCACCAGTGCAGCTGACCTACCTCGGCTTCCCCGGCAGCACCGGCCTGCCCGGCATCGATTACGTGATCGCCGACGAATTCCTGATCACGCCGGAAATGACCGAGCACTTCACGGAGAAGCCGCTGTACCTGCCGGACTGCTTCCAGATCAACGATCGCCAGCGCGCCATCGCCGCCAAGCCGACCCGCGCCTCGGTTAACCTGCCGGAAGATGCGTTCGTCTTCTGCTCGTTCAACAACAACTTCAAGTTCTCGCCCGACCTGTTCGAAGTGTGGATGAACATCCTGCGCCGCGTGCCGAATTCGGTCCTGTGGCTGGTGGCCGATTATCCGGAAGTGCGCGAGAACCTGTTCCGCTACGCCGAGCAGGCGGGCATCGACCGCAATCGCCTGATCTTCAACACCCGCGCGGTGCCGGCCGAATACCTGGCGCGCTACCAGCTGGCCGACCTGTTCCTCGACACCTTCCCGTTCAACGCCGGCACCACCGCCAGCGATGCACTGTGGGCCGGCCTGCCGCTGCTGACCTGCGCCGGCCAGACCTTCTCGTCGCGCATGGCGGGCAGCCTGCTGCGCGCAGTCGACCTGCCGCAGCTGATTACCCACAGCTTCGAAGATTATGAAGAGAAGGCGGTGGAACTGGCCAACAACCCGCAGCGTATCGCCGCGATGAAACGCCAGCTGCAAGCCAACCGCCTGACCTGCGCGCTGTTCGACAGCCCGCGCTTCGTGCGCAATATGGAAGCCGCGCTGCTGAAAGTCGCCAAGCCGGCCGCGCCGCGCCTGGCGGCGCCGACGCACGCCGTACATCCGTCGGAAGAAACGCCCACCACACCGGTGCGCATCGACCAGATCCCGATCGTGGCCGTGTCCTACAACGCGCCCGACCTGATCGAAGCGCTGCTGCGCACCCTGCGCCAGTTTTATACCAACCGCGTCTACATCGTCGATGGCTCCAACCCGGACGTAGCCGAGCAAATCCGCGCCATCACCGATGGCTACGACAACGTCGAATTCATCCCGTTCGGCTACAACATCCACCACGGTCCCGGCATGTCGTGGGCCATCAACCACCTTGGCCTGTCGGGCGAGGTGCTATTCCTGGACTCGGATGTGGAAATCCTCAAGGCCGGCTTCCTGGAGTCGCTGCACGAACATCTGCGGCCGCAGATGTACGGTGTCGGCGGCGTTCAGGGCGTCAATGAATTGGGCCACAGCCGTCCGCTGCCCGAGGGCATCCCGTATCTGCACCCGGCCTGCATGCTGGTCAACATCGACGTGGTAAGACTATGGCCGCTGCCGATCAAACATGGCGCGCCGCTGCTGCCGGCCATGCTGGCACTGCACCAAGCCGGTCAGAGTGCGCTGGTGCAGAACGTCGACTGGGTGCGCGACGATTTCGCCAAAGATCCGCAAGTACGCCACTTCATCAAGCATGACTGGCAAGGCACCGTGATCCGCACCGGCGGCTATCACTACGACCTGCCAAGCAGCGGCGGCGAATTCAACGCCGACCTCCTGAGCCTTGTGCCGACCACCGTGCGCAAGGTGGTGGAGCTGGGCTGCCGCGACGGCTCCTTCGCCAAAGCCTACCGCGCCCGCAACCCGCTGGCCAACTACACCGGCATTGAGTCCGATCCAGCACCGGCGCAAGCAGCGCGTCCACACTGCGACTTCGTCTTCAACGAGCATATCGAACAAGCGGGCGCCGACCTCTGGGACCACGTACGCGGAGCCGATTGCTGGGTGCTGGACGAAGCACTGGAAACGCTCGACGATCCGTGGACGCTGCTGCAGAAAATCCGCACCAATATCGCACCAGGCGGCAAAATCGTCATCGCCATGCGCAACTTCCAGCACTGGAGCGTGCAAGCGCGCCTGAATGCGGGCGACATGCGCTACGGCCCTGGTGGCACTGAGAAAACCCGCAAGCGCAACTTCACCCGCGGCGTGATGCTGGAAATTCTGCAGCAGAGCGGCTTCCAGATCAGCGGCGGCAGCGCGCGCGTCACCGATGAACCGGCGCGCGAAAAATACCTGCCGGCGATCCGCCTGATGGCCGGCGCCAGCGGCGTCGATCCGGTGGTGGCGGTGGAAGATGCGCTGCCATGGCAGTACATCATGATCGCGGTCGCCGCCTGATCCTTGTTATCGACTTATCCGGACCTTTTACATGAGCCTTCCCAAAGTCAGCATCATCATCCCGTCGTACAAGCCGCAGCATTTCGAAATGTGCCTGCGCTCGGCCGTCGGCCAGTCCTACCTGAACACCGAAATCCTGGTCAGCGATAACTGCCCGACCGAAGAGATCCGCGACATCTGCGCGCGCTACGCGCACAACGGCGTGATCTACCAGCGCTCCAGCGTCTACCGCGAACAGAACGTCAACGCCGCACTGGCTGGCGCCAAGGGCGAGTACATCAAGCCACTGTTCGACGACGACCTGCTGCACCCGTTCTGTATCGAGCGCATGGTCGCCGCCATGCAGCCGCGCCCCGACGTGGAGCTGGTCTTCTCGGCCTCGCAAGTCATCAACTCCGACAACGAACGCACCGAAACCCGCCGCCCGTATGAAGCCAGCGGTACCCTGTCCGGCCTTGATGTCCACCGCCGCGTATCGCTGGGCATGGAAAACTTCATCGGCGAATTCACCACCGTGATGTTCCGCCGCCAGACCATGTGGAACGTCGGCCTGCAAAATCTGTACAAGATGGGCGACCATGACTTCCTCACCGGCCTGGCCGACCTGATCGCCTATCTGAACCTGACCAAAGGCGGCAGCATGTTCTACATCGACGAAGAGCTGACCTACTTCCGCAAGGACCACCGCTTGCAGTCGAACTCCAACCCGACCTCGAATCCGTTCTTCGGCAACTGCTTCTCGGACTACATCGACCTGCTGCGCGTTTCGCTCGATGCGGACACCATCAACCGCGATGAGTACCGCTCCATGCATCCGCAAGTAGATGCCGTGTTCCTGCGTTTGAATAATCTGTTCCCGCAAGTCGGCGAGGCGCGCGACCGCTATCTGGCCAAGCTGGCCAAACTTGACCAGTAAGGAGCATTGCATGTCACACCTTGATGAAGCGCGGCTGATCGACCTGCCCAAGTTCCACGACCCGCGCGGCAACCTGTCGGTGATCGAGGGCGGGCAGCACGTCCCGTTCGACATCAAGCGCGTGTACTACCTGTACGACGTGCCGGGTGGTTCCTCGCGCGCCGGCCACGGCCACCTGGAGCTGCAGCAGTTCTTCATCGCCATGTCGGGCAGCTTCGACGTGATTGTCGATGATGGCTACAACCGCAAGAAAATCCACCTGAACCGCTCCTACTACGGCCTGTACGTGCCGGGCATGATGTGGCGCGAGGTGGAGAACTTCTCGTCGGGCGGCGTGTGCCTGGTGCTGGCATCGACCCGTTACGATCCATCCGACTACTATTTCGACTACGATGAATTCGTGCAGGCCGCACACAAACACCATCCTAAATAACGCATCATGATGAATCCTCAACTGACCAGCTTTTACGAACGCTTCGGCGCCGGCGATGGCTTGTTCTACCCGGGCCACGCATCGGCGCTGGTGGTCCTGGGCGGCAAAAAGATTCTGTTCGACCCAATCGTGCTATCGCAGCCTTACGATAACGCCTGGGTGTTCTATCCGCCGCAGGTAGTCGACCCGCGCTGGTACGAAGTGGATGCAGTGGTGGTGTCGCACATCCACCAGGATCACTACGACGTGCCGTTCCTGAGCAAACTGAAGCCGGAAGTAAAGCTGATCATCGTTGGCGACCGTCCCGGCTTTGAGGCGGACATCACGGAAAAGGTTGGCCGCGAAGTGATGGTGGTGCCGCCGGAAACCGTCAACCAGATTTTCCCCGGCGTGAAGCTGTATGCGATCAACCACGAGAGCAATGGCATCGACTCCTCGGCCATCGTCTACAACGACCGCTTCTGCGTTTACCACGGCAACGACAACTATTTGCAGCCGGAGTCGATGCGCAAGTTCACGCAAATCAATCCGCATATCGATGTCGCCTGCGTGCCGTATGCGTACATCCACTGGTATCCCTTCCTGATGGAGTACGACGACGATGTTGAAGGCAAGACGCACAAGGAGCGCGAGCGCGCGCGCCTGGTCAACCACTACCTGGACGACTTCCTCAACAACGTTGAGATCCTGAATCCGGACGTGGCGATCCCGTTCGGCGCCAACCTGCTGATCGACGACGGCAATATGCGCTCGGACATCAACATGGCGGTGCAAACGCCGGTGGAGTTGACCGACTACGCACACAAGGCGCGGCCAGAAACCGCCAAGCGCGTACAGCCCATGCTGGCCGGCGACTACTACGGCATCGGCCCGAATGGTCCTGAACTGACCATCGCCCAGACCTACGAAGCGGAAAGCTATCGCGACGACGCGCAGGCATTCCTCGCCTCGCGCCCGCAGAAGAGCGCCAGTGTGGATGGTCCCGCCGTCGACATGCCGCAATTCCTGCAAAAACTGAATGCGCGCCTGGAAGACTGCGCTGCGCCGATCGACAACATCGTCCGCATGGACATGGACTACCGCGGCAGCAAGGTGCGCGTCGAAATCGACTGCCTGACCTATACGGCCAGCGTGGTCGATCACTTCACCGAAGGCCGCCCGTTCCACCACTTCAAACTGGACAAGGTTGCCTCGTCCGACTGGCTGAATGGCGACAGTTTCCTGGAAATTCTCGGCACCCGCCGCTTCACCTTGAAGCGCGTGCCGGACCTGTACATGCCAGACCTGCTGCGTCTAGTGAACACGGTGTTTTAAACACAGATTGGAATCATCATGAGCGTCCCCTTCCTCGACCTGAAAGCAATCAACCTAGCGCAAGCCGCCGAGCTGGAAGCCGCGTTCAAGCGCGTGCTGCACTCCGGCTGGTACATTCTCGGCTCCGAGACCGCCGCCTTTGAAGCCAGCTTCGCCGAGTACTGCAACAACGCGCACGGCATCGGTGTGGCCAACGGCCTCGATGCCATCTTCCTGATTTTGAAAGGCTATGGCATCGGCCCGGGCGATGAAGTCATCGTGCCGTCCAACACCTTCATCGCGACGTGGCTGGCAGTGAGCCACTGCGGCGCGAAACCTGTACCGGTGGAGCCGGTGGAAGGCACCTACAACATCGACCCATCTCTGGTGGAAGCGGCGATCACCGCCAACACCAAGGCCATCATCGCAGTGCATCTGTACGGCCAGCCGGCCGACATGGGGCCATTGAAAGAGATCGCCAAACGCCGTGGCTTGAAGCTGATCGAAGATGCAGCGCAAGCACACGGCGCGCGCTACAACGGCGGCGTGGCCGGCCAGTTGGGCGATGCAGCCGCCTTCAGCTTCTACCCGGGCAAAAACCTCGGCGCGCTGGGCGACGGCGGCGCAGTCACCACCAGCGACGACGCGCTGGCGGAAAGCATCCGCACCTATCGCAACTATGGCTCCAAGATCAAGTACTACAACGACGTCCCCGGTTACAACTCGCGCCTCGATGAACTACAGGCAGCCCTGCTGGCGGTGAAACTGACCACGCTGGACGCAGGCAACGAACAACGCCGCGCAATCGCAGCCTACTACCAGCAGCACCTGGCCGGCCTTGATGGCCTGACGCTGCCGGTAATTCCATCGTGGGCGGAGCCGGTGTGGCATCTGTACGTGGTGCGTCACGCGCAGCGCGACCGCCTGGCCAAGAAGCTGGCGGAAAAACAGATCGGCACCATCGTGCACTATCCAGTGCCGCCGCACCTGCAACCTGCGTATGTGGAGATGGGCTACAAGGAAGGCGACTTCCCGATTGCGGAAGCGATTCACCGCGAAGTTCTGAGCCTGCCGGTGTCGCCAACCATGACGCTGGATGATGCAGCCGAAGTAGTCGCCGGCGTCAAAGCCGCGCTGGCGGAGCTGGTGGGGTAAGAGATGTTTCGTAAGCCGCGTTCAGTACGCGGACGGCAGCTGCTGTTCCGCGACGCCACCGTAGCCGATGCAGAGTTCATCCTCGCATTGCGCACGGACGAGAAGAAAGGCGAGTTCCTGTCGGCCACCGCGCCGGACGTGCAAGCGCAGCGCGATTGGCTGACGCGTTACGCTGCAGATGACACGCAAGTCTACTTCATCATCTGTAAACTGGATGGCACACCGGTCGGCACCGTGCGGCTGTACGACCAGCGTGGCGACTCCTTCTGCTGGGGGTCGTGGATCAAGAGCGATGGTGCGCCCAGTGGCTTCGGCGTGGAGTCGGCCCTGATGATTTACGATTTCGCGCTGCAGATTGGCTTCCCGCGCGCGCACTTCGACGTCCGCAAGGGGAACACCTCAGTGATCCAGTTCCACCAGCGCTTCGGCGCCGTGCAAGTCGGCGAGACCGACGAGGACAATCTCTACGAAATGAGTAATGACGCCATCCACGGCGCGCTCGCCCAGTACAAAAAATACCTGCCGGACGGCGCGACAGTCGAGTTCTGATTACTCGCGGCGGATTTTTTTCTGGCGCACGCTGTGTAAAGGGCCTTCCGCCAGGATCACCTTGGCCGGCACTTTAAACGGCGCCAGATGCGCCAGGCATTCCTGGCGGATGCGCTTCTTCAAGCTGTCGGCGGTCTCCGGCGACTCCACCACCACCTTGGCGACCACGATGTTACCCAGCATGGCGTGCTTCTCGCCGAACACCGCCACGTCCTGCACGTTGTCCATCTCCAGAATCACGCTCTCCACTTCCGACGGATACACCTTCTGGCCCGCCACGTTAATCAAGTCCGTCACGCGGCCGAGGATACGGAAGTAATCGCCATCTACTTCCACCTGATCCTGCGTATTGAACCAGCCATCCGCGTCAAACTCGGAAGGCGCATTCAGATACCCGACCATCGCATACTGCGACTTAATCCACAGCACACCATCCACCACCTTGGTCTGGAAGCCCTCGCCGCCCACCCGCACCCACAGCGAGCCATCTTCGCGCGACTGCGAACGCAGCACGCCGACTTCCGACAAGCCATAGGTCTGCAACAAGTCCACGCCCGGGAACTGCGCGCGCACGCGGTCCAGCGTCGATTGCGGCATCACTTCCGTGCCATAGGTGATGCGCTTGAGCGACGACAGGTCGTACTGCTTGTGCAAGTTGGACGCCATCATCAGCGTCAGGAACGACGGCGTGGCTGGTAGCAGCTCCACTTTGTATTTCTCGATCGCCGCGCAAATGTTCGGCACCGAGCGATCCGCCACCGTGACCACCATCCCCATGCTGGAGGTAATCGCCAGGATAGTGTTGATGCCGCCGAAGTGATCGATCATCAGGAATGGAATGGCCACCACCGGCGTACGCTGCTTGCGGAATTTCTCCGTGACCTGATTGAAATCGTGCAGGATGCCTTTCGGCTTGCCGGTCGAGCCAGACGAGAACAGCACCATGCCCGGCGTGCCGCGCTGGCGGAATTCATTGAGCAGCGCGTTATCGCTCTTCAGTCCACGATGGCTAATGGTAGCCTCGCGGCCAGCGGCATCAAACTCCACATACCATTCGCAGCCCGAAACAGCCAGCGCCACCGACTCTTCCACCACCGAGCTGCGGGTCAGCGGAATCACGATGCTGCCGTTGCGGCCCAGCGCCATGATCATGCAAAACACTTCCGGCGAATAATCGCCCAGCACCACCACGGTCTCCCCGCGCTGGATGCCGGCATCCTGAACGTGCTGATAAAAATCGTCTATCGACGCCACCACGCCGCCGTAGCTGACTTCACGGCCTTCGTGGATGAAAGCGATGCGCTCAGGCGCGCTCTGGAACCGTTCGATCAGCCATTCCATGCTTACACTCCCAGATCGTTCAGCACCAGCTTAATCAGTTTGTAGGAAGTGATATTGCCTGCGTCTTCGTCGGGAATCGAGACCTTGAATTCCTCTTCCAGCGCCAGCACCAGATTCATATGGCGCAGCGAGTCCCACGAAGGCACGTTGTCCATGCTGGAGTCTTCGTTGATGGTGGCGGCATCCACGTTCAGCATGGTGGCCATTACTTGTTTCAGTGCGTCTTCATTCAACATAAGTCATCTCTATCCATGGGTTAGGGGGAGCGGCGAAATCTGCCGCGGCGATGGTGTATCTTCGCACACCTTCGCTGGTTTCTTCATGTGCGGGCATGCCAAGGCTGCCGTAAAAATCGGCCACCTGCGCGTTCTTGGCGCTCGGGATATATTCCGCACGCAGTTCAGTGCAGCCGCGCTGCATGGCGTCGGCGACGATGCGGGGCCAGATGCCCGTTTCGATGCCACGGCCGATCACGCGGCAGCTCATGAGGAAATTCTCGACGATGGCAGCCTTGCCTTCGTAGCGCATCACGGCCACGCCGGTCAGGCCGGCACTGCCAAATTTATCGCTCACCACCAGCGAGTAGACGGCATGCGTGTCACCGCTCATCATCTGCTCGATGTCAGCTACGCTGTAGCGCGTGGTGGTGAGGTTGAACTGATTGGACTTCTGCGACAGTTCGCTGATACGGGCGGCACTGGCGCGGGCGTTGCGTGTCAGTTCGACTTTGAGTTCCAGCGAGGCGAGGTACTCTTCCTGCGTAGCGAATTGCGCTTTCAACTCTTCCGCGCCCGCGCGTTGGCGGTATTGTTCGGTCTTGCCTTTGCTGTCGGCCGCAATGCCGCCGGCCAGGAACAGCGATTTGATTTCCGCCACCACGCGCGGATAATCGGACAGCGTGCCTGGCACCTGCACGGTTTTCACCATCGGCAGCTGCTGGCGCACGGCTTCGCATTCAAACGAGGAGTCATCCACGAAGACGATGCTATCCAGGCCGACATTGAGCTCCTGGGCCAAGGCGCGCAAGTTGGACGGCTTGTCTTCCCAGTTCACTTTCTTGACGATGATCTGCGACTCTTTCAGCACCATGTCGGGATGCTTGCGCAGCACTTCCTCAATATCCGCCGGATTGTTCTTGGTGACCAGCGCAAGCAGAATTCCCTGGCGTTCCAGTGCCGCGAATTCCTGCTGCATGCGCCAGAAGATATTGCCCGGATAATCGTAAGGACCAAGCTTGATGCCGTTCAGCAAATCCTCGCCGATTACCCCGCCCCACAAGGTATTGTCGCAATCGAGCGCCAGCACTTTGTAGAAATGGGCGCCAAAGCCGCGTGCAGCGGCAGCAATGCGGCGCGCCAGTTCGTTCATGAACGCGCCGCTGTATGGCGCTTTGCTGCGGAAGTAGAAGCGGGTGTCGAACGCGGCGCCTTGGCCCACTGTTCGCACGATGTCTTCGGTATCAATGACACGGATATTCGCGTACGCGGCGGCTTCGTCGCGCAGCGCAGCGTTGAAGCGTGCCAGCACAAGCGCCACCGCATCCTGCCCCGCCACGTCAGCCGGGCTGCCCATGCGGTGAAAGGTGCCGAGGTAGATCGCCGGCACCGCGCGTGCCTTGTCGAACACCATGCGGTAGCGTTGGCGCAGCTCCGCTTCTTTGGCATCGATGATGGACGGATCGAGATTGACCAGTTGCGCTTCAAACGAAGGCAGCAAGTTATCAAAGAACGGCAGCAGCACGATCTGCTCCACGCCAGCTTGCGTGAACAGATCGATATCGCCGATAGGATCGTCGTAATTGCCGGCCACCAGATCGATGCGCGCACCATTTAGCAGGCCATGTTTGCGCAGGTAGATGTTCAGCAGATCGACCGTCGCCGAGGACGACACGCCGATCTTCACCACGCGCGGCTGCTCTTCCTTTTCCAGCGCGGTCACCGCCTGCGTCAGCTGCATCATGGTGCTGTCGGCTTTGGCCAGCACCGCCAGCGCCGCAGCGCGCGGGTCGACAGGAACTTCGCTCATCGCATCGCCATCCCGCCGTTGACGGCCACGGTGTCGCCGGTGATAAAGCCCGCGTCATCCGACACCAGATACGCCACCGCTGCCGCCACATCGGACGGCTTGGCCAGGCGGCGTAACGGCGTCTGGCGCGCGATCATCAGCTGCGCCTTTTCCGGGATATCGCCAATCAAGGTGGTCTCGCACATGCCTGGCGAAACGCAGTTCACCGTAATGCCCTGCGGCCCGAGTTCGGCCGCCATGTAGTTGGAGAACACCTGCAACGCCCCCTTGGCCATTGCGTACCCAGTCCACGTGACGGACGGCGAACCATCCAGCACCTGCGACGTAATATTCACGATGCGGCCCCACTTGCGCGCGCCCATCTCCGGCGCCACGGCACCGGTCATCAGGAATGCGCCTTTAACCTGCACATCCATCTGCTGCTGCACATCGTCCCATGCAGTGGCGGCGAACGGCTTAGGATTAATGCGCGGCGATGCGTTATTCACCAGCACACTCACAGCGCCGAATGCTTTCACCGCCGCCTGATACAGCGCCTGCGCGCCTGCTTCGGTGGCGATATCCGCCTGCACCGCCAACGCGCGGCCTTTACCTTCGCCAGTGGCGGCATTGATCTCCGCCACAATCTGCGCCGCGCGATCGGCCTGGCCGCGATAGTTCACCACCACGTCAAAACCATCCGCCGCCAGACGCTGGCAAATCGCCTTGCCGATCCCGCCAGCGCCACCCGTCACAATCGCCACACGCGGACGCGCGGCCAGCGCCGGCTTGACCTCCGGCTCCGCCGTCACCAACACCTTGACCTTGCCAACGCCGGTCAATATCAGCTGCTGGTTCTGATTGACGATCTTCGTATCCAGCTCCAGCAAACGCTCGCGCTCATGCTTCTTCAGCACCGTCGCGCTGATGGTCAGCACATCGCCCAGACGCACCGGCAGCAGGAATTCCATATTCTGCGACACCCACAGCGCGCCAGTTCCCGGCAGCTTGGTCCCGATCACCGTCGAGATAAACGAAGCACCCAGCATGCCGTGCACCACGATATCCTTGAACGCCGTCGTCTCCGCATAAGCGCGGTCCACGTGCAGCGGATTATCGTCGCCCGTCATCTCGACGAACTTGCGCACGTCCGCTTCCGTAATGTGCTTGGTCAGCGTCTGCGTTTCGCCAACCTGGATCGCATCGAAATCTTTAAACATTTACGCTTCCTTTTTGGCCATCTTCCAGCGCCATACCGAAGCACCGAAGTTGAAGCCGGCGCCGACTGCCGCCAGCACCACCGTATCGCCATCCTTGACCAGCTTTTTCTCCACCGCCTCGCTCATGGCAATCGCCAGCGACGCCGCCCCCGTATTACCGACGCGGGCAACGTTGGTGTAAGTCTGCTCCAGCTTATAGCCCATCTTGCGGACGATATACTCAATCATGCGCAGGTTCGCCTGATGGAACAGCATGAAGTCCACCTCGGCAGGCGCCACGCCGCTCTTCTCGCACGCCTTGCGGATGACGCGCGGGAGGTGGGTAATCGCCTGCTTCCACGTGGCGATGCCATTCATCTCCATGTAATCCACCACCGGATCAAAGGCGCGGCCAATCAGCGGATGGCTGGAACCACCGCCGCGCATGCGCACCGATTCATAATTCGAACTATCGGTATGGAAGGCCGATGAAATAATGCCGTCCTTCGGATCATCACTGCGGCTCAACACCGCAGCACCCGCGCCATCACTCAGGTAAATCGCCGTGTTGACGTCCGAGCGGTCGATGTAGCGCGACAGGAACTCGACGCCGATCACCACTGCATTGCGCACCGAAGGGTCCACCCGCATGCGGTCCGACGCTACCGTCAAACCAGTCACAAAGCCGGTGCAGTTAGCCTGCAAATCGAAGATCTGCGCATTGGCGGCCTTCAGCTCCATCTGCACCTTGGCCGACAACGGCGGGTAAATGTAATCACCCGAGAAGGTGCAAGCGATAATCAGGTCCACTTCCTCAACGCTGATGCCCGCCATCTCAATCGCGCGCTGCGCCGCCAGCACCGCGTACTGCGATGCCGATTCATCCAGTCCGGCAATGTAGCGCTGCTCGATGCCAGTCTTCTCAACGATCCACTCTGGCGTCACATCCAGGTTGCGGCACAGGGTCGCGTTGTCCTCCGCGTGCGCGGGCAGGTGATGGCCGACGCCGGAGATGGTAATGCCTGGGAATGGGGAAGTGCTCACGATGCTGCCAGCCCTAAAAAGTTTAACAAAGCGGCGTTGCCGGTGCGGACCGACTCGCCGTCGGCCGCGTTACCGTGGCCGGGATAGATGGTGCGCTCTGGCGTCAAATCCTGCCAGTAGCCGAGTATCGTCTGCTTCAACACCGCGTGGTCCTCACCCGGCAGGTGCGACAAGCCTACACCGCGCGCATACAAGGTGTCACCGGTGAACCAGGCGTTGCCGAATTCGATGATGCAGGAACCCGGCGTATGGCCAGGCGCAGGCAGGTAGCGCAGCGGCGTACCGGCGATGTCGGCGACATGGTCCGGCGCCACCAGTGTCGCTTCCGGCAGCACCACCTTGTGCTGAATCTTCATGGCCATCAGCAGGAAATTGGAAGCCTTCATCAGCTTGAGATCTGCCTTGGGCACGAACACCGCGCTGCCGTATTTTTTCTGGAAGTGCGATGCGCTGCCGGTGTGGTCGAAATGGCCGTGGGTGCAGTAGACCGCGTGCGGATGGAAGCCATGCTCGCGCAATTCCGCGTCGATGGTCTCGCCATCCAGCCCGGCGTCGATCAGGATGCCGCCGCCCTCCACCTGCGCTTCGCAAAAGTAGGCATTCGACGAAAACTCGCCGCTGGTGACGCGCCAGACATTCCCGCCGCCCCAATTGCCAACCACGTTCGCCATGTCAGTTCACTCCACCCATGTAGATGGTCTGCGCGGTGATGTATGCGCTGCGCTCCGACGCCAGGAAATCGATGATGTTGAAGATGTCGTCCGGCTCCGCATAGCGCGGAATCGGCAGGCCGGCGATCACGGCGTCGATCTTATCGCCCGGCAGCTGCGCCAGCATGTCGGTCTTGATCGCGGTGATGGACAGCGTATTGCAGGTGATGTTGAGCGGCGCCAGTTCCTTGGCCATCACATTGGCCAGCGTCGCCAGGCCGGCCTTGCAGGCGGCGTAGACGGAATCGCCAATCGGCTCCAGGCTCACCGCCATCGAACCGATATTGATGATGCGGCCCCACTTCCCCTTGCGCATCAGCTTTGACGCTTCGCGCGACACCATGAAGGCGCCCATCAAATTCGTATTGATCATGGCTTGCGCCTGCGCCGGCGGCATGATCATCGCGTATTGCGAGGTCAGCACCGCAGCGTTGTTGATCACAATATGCACCGCCTCGCTCACCTTCTTCAGCGCCGCAAAGCCCTGCTGCACCGAAGCCGGATCGCCGATATCGACCTGGAAGTGATGGTAATCGGGATGATCGATGGTCGACTCGCCGCGCGCGAAGCCGGCCACACGGCCGCCGTTGCGCAGGATGTGCTCCGCGATCAGACGTCCCACGCCGCGCCGGCTGCCGGTAATCAGCGCCAGCTTACCAGCATAGAAAGCGCCGGTTGGATTCATGCCTGTTCCGACAACAGCAGCTCGATGTAAGCGGTCAGCGAGTTCACGTCGGTGAACGGCGAAACTGCCTGGCTCATGGCGCGGTCGTCGGTCAGGCTGATGTCGCGGCCAGCCTGCTCGGACACGGCGCCTTCAACGTCCACGATCACCGAGACCAGCGACAGCGAATCGAGCACCGCATCGGCGCCGAACAAACGGGTATCCAGGCCGACGGTCAGCTGCTCATCCGGGCCGCGCTCGTCGTTGATGTTGTTCAGGGCCTGCAGGATGATGGCGTGGATGGCGTCTTGGTTCAGCATGGGCTAGTCCTTGTAATGAATTATTTGGCGGTCTGGCGCGCGGCGGCGATCAGCACCTTCATGCGCGGCAGCGCGTTCTTGCGGTATTCGTCGTCCAGCATGCCCAAGTACACGGCGTCTTCGAACGAGCCATCCTTCTGGCACAAGTGCTTGCGCAGACGGCCCTCTTCCTTCATGCCCAGGTATTTCTGCCACTTGATCATCAGCGTGTTGTTGGCGGCGATGATGCCGCACACGCGCAGCAGGCCTAAGCGGTCAAACGCCAGTTCATACAGCAGCTTCATGGCTTCCACCGCAACCGGCACACCCTGGGTCGCGGCCTCGTCGCCGATCAGGAAGCGGCCCGGTTCACCGTGGCGGTTGGCGCGGTCGATGCCGACCAGCGACAGCATGCCGACCGGGTGGCCGTTTTTCAGTTCGATGATGTAGTTGTACTCGGACGCCGGACGGCCGGCGATCCATGCCGCCTGCTGTTCGACGCTGGCGGCGCCGGCGTTGAGGAAGCGCGCACGCTGGGCGGTGCGCCAGTCCAGCGTCAGCGCGGCGTCTTCCGGGCGCAGTGGACGCAGGTTGACGAATTCACCGCTCAACACTTCGGTGTTCGGTACGGCAGCTTGGGACATATGGCTTCCTAGTAGACGATGAAGGCGGCAGCTTCCGGCACCGGCACGCCGGGCGCGGACGGCTTGTAAGCCATGCCGATGAACGATTGTTCCAGCGTGAAGCCAGCCTCGATCAAATGCGCCAGCACTTCGCTGCCGTTGCGGTACAGGTAAATGTGGTCGGCATGGGCCGCATTCAGCGCCGCCGTGATGAAGGCCTTGGCGCCCGGCGCCATATTGCGGCGCAGGCCGCGCAAGAATGCGACAGGATCATCCAGATGCTCCAGCACTTCCACGCACACCAGCCAGTCGGCTTTCGGCTCCAGCGGTGCTGCGGTGACGTCGCGCAGCTCAGTGCGATAACGGTCTGCGACGCCCAGTGCGGCCAGCTGTGTTTCAGTAAAGCGCTGCGACGATGGGCTGATATCCAACCCCACGCCACGCACCTGCGGCAAGGCGCGCAGCAGCAGGCCGGAATACAAACCGGTACCGATGCCAACTTCCATAAACGAAGTGGCGCCCGCCACGCGCATGGCCTGCACAAAGGCGCTATTGAAAAACTGGATCTGGCGATAGTGGTGCGGCCACAGGAAGTGCGACAGCAGCAGGCCTGGCAGGTATTCCTGCATCATGTGCTGCTCGTTGAAATACACCTCGCTCGATGCCTGCTCGTGGGTCTTGGCCTTGTACTGGCGTTCACGCTCAAACACCGCCTGCAAGCGCATCGACTGCATGGCGAAAACGGAATAGCCCTTGGCGGCTGCCGTCACTGCCTCCTCAGTCGGAAACAGCGCGTTCAGCACCGGCTCGAAGGCGTCAGCCCATTCGGCGCCAAACAGGGCGGCGCTGCGGTCGATGATGTCGGCTGCAAAGCGGTGTTTGGCACGCAGGATGTCGGCCATGCGGGTCAGGCCCGGGTAACGTACCCGGTCAAGCTGGAAGGGATAGTTTTCAGGCATGAATATCGCGTTTGGCAAAAGCATCAGAAACCGGCCCAGCGTCCGGCAGAAGGCTGCACTCTAGCATACCCATCCCGGTTTTGGGTATGCCAAACAGCCACGGAAAAAGCGCCCTTCTCTGGGTCTGCGGCATGGGTAGGAAAGCCCGTCACTGCAAGGTACAATCGGCACACAACCGTCCGCCCGCCGAAAGCCAGATATGCCCGAACGCCGCCCTGTTCCTCCCATTCCTGCTGCCACGCTGGCGGACTGGCATGCGGCGGCGGCACGTTCCGCGCCCGGCGGCGATACCGCCCGGCTCAATACTCAGCAGGCAGACGGCATCACCATGAAGGCGCTGTACACCGCCGCCGACCTTGAGGGCCTGCCGCACACCGATACCTTGCCTGGTTTTGAGCCCTTTGTCCGTGGCCCGCAAGCCACCATGTACGCGGCACGCCCGTGGACCATTCGCCAGTACGCCGGCTTTTCAACGGCCGCCGAGTCCAATGCCTTCTACCGCCGCAGCTTAGCGGGCGGCGGCCAAGGCGTGTCGGTGGCCTTCGACCTGGCTACCCATCGGGGCTATGATTCCGACCATCCGCGCGTGAAAGGCGATGTTGGCAAAGCCGGCGTGGCGGTCGATTCGGTGGAGGACATGAAGATCCTGTTCGACGGCATCGCGCTCGATAAAGTGTCGGTATCGATGACCATGAACGGCGCGGTGCTACCGGTTTTGGCCGGTTATATCGTCGCCGCAGAGGAAGCAGGTGTGGCGCAGGAACAACTGTCCGGTACCATACAGAACGACATCCTCAAAGAATTCATGGTGCGGAACACCTACATTTATCCGCCCGAACCGTCGATGCGCGTGGTGGCTGACATCATCGCCTACACGGCGCAGCATATGCCGAAGTTTAATTCGGTGTCGATTTCCGGCTACCACATGCAGGAGGCCGGCGCCACGCCGGCGCTGGAACTGGGCCTGACGCTGGCCGACGGCATGGAATACGTCCGCACCGCCATCAACAAGGGCATGGATGTGGATGATTTTGCCGGCCGGTTGTCGTTCTTCTTCGGCGTTGGCATGAACTTCTACATGGAAGTGGCCAAGCTGCGCGCGGCGCGGCTGCTGTGGTGCCGCATCATGCAGGACTTCGGCGCCAAATCGCAGAAATCGCTGATGCTGCGCACCCACTGCCAGACCTCCGGCTGGTCGCTGACGGTGCAAGACCCGTACAACAACGTGGTGCGCACCACGGTGGAGGCGATGGCTGCGGTGTTCGGCGGCACCCAGTCGCTGCATACCAATTCGCTGGATGAGGCGATTGCGCTGCCATCCGAATTCGCCGCCCGCATCGCCCGCAACACGCAGCTGATTTTGCAGGAAGAGACCCAGATCACCAATGTGATCGACCCGTGGGCTGGCTCCTACATGATGGAGAAGCTGACGCAGGACGTGGCGGATCAAGCCTGGGCCATCATCCAGGAAGTTGAAGAAATGGGCGGCATGACACAGGCGGTGGGCTCGGGCTGGGCCAAGCTGAAGATCGAAGCGGCGGCGGCGCAAAAGCAGGCGCGCATCGATTCGGGGAAGGATGTCATCGTGGGCGTCAACAAATACCAGAGCGGCATCGAGGACCAGGTCGAGGCGCGCGAGATCGACAACACGGCAGTACGCGAGCAGCAGATCGCGCGGCTGGCCGAGATTCGTTCGACCCGCGATCAGGAAGCGGTAGGCGCGGCGCTGGCGGAACTGGGCGTGGCAGCGTACGAACGCCATGGCAACCTGCTGGAACTGGCGGTGCGCGCGACGCGTTTGCGCGCCACGGTGGGCGAGATTTCGGATGCGCTGGAACAGGCGTGGGGTCGGCATCGCGCGGCCAGCCAGACCGTGTCCGGCGTGTACTCGGCTGGCTTGGCGGATGATGAAAACTGGTCGCTGCTGCGCGCGGAAGTGGCGCAGTTCGCGGTGGAGCAAGGCCGCCGTCCGCGCATCATGGTCGCCAAGCTGGGACAGGATGGGCATGACCGTGGTGCGCGCGTGGTCGGTTCCGCGTTTGCAGATCTCGGCTTCGACGTCGATCTCGGGCCGCTGTTCCAGACACCGCAAGAAGCCGCACGCCAGGCCATCGAGAACGACGTGCACGCAGTGGGCGTCTCCACACTGGCCGCTGGCCACAAAACGCTGGTGCCAGAATTGATAGAAGCCCTGCGCGAACAAGGCGCGGAAGACATCATCGTGTTCGTCGGCGGCGTAGTGCCGACGCAGGACCACGGCTTCCTGTACCAGTCCGGCGTAAAAGGCATCTTCGGCCCCGGCACGCCCATCCCGCAATGCGCCGCCGAAGTCCTCCAGCAAATCCGCGAATCGCTGGCGGTGCTGGCCGCTGCCTGATGAGCATCGAGCCTGACGACGACGCGCTGGCCGCTGCCCTGCTGGCGCGACAGCGGCGCGCGCTGGCCAAGGCCATAACGCTGGTCGAATCCTCGCGCCCTGACCATCGGCTACGCGCGCAATCCCTGCTAGACAAACTGCTCCCGCACACCGGCAAAGCCTACCGCATCGGCATCAGCGGCGTGCCTGGCGTCGGCAAATCCACCTTCATCGAAGCCTTCGGCATGCACCTCTTGGCGCAAGGCCTGCGCGTCGCCGTGCTAGCGGTTGACCCATCCTCGCCGCTGACCGGCGGCTCGATCTTGGGCGACAAAACCCGCATGGAACGCCTGTCGCAACAGGAAAACGCCTACATCCGCCCATCGCCAGCACGCGGTGCCTTAGGCGGCGTAGGCCACCAAAGCCGCGAAGCGATGCTCATCTGCGAAGCCGCCGGCTACGACATCATCATCGTCGAAACCGTCGGCGTAGGCCAAAGCGAAACCGCCGTCGCCGGCATGTGCGACGTCTTCCTGCTGCTACAACTGCCCAACGCCGGCGACGAACTGCAAGGCATCAAAAAAGGCATCCTCGAACTGGCCGACATCGTCGTCTACAACAAAGCCGACATCGACCCGCGCGCCGCCGCCGTCGCCGCAGGCCAGATGCGCGCCGCCCTGCACATGCTGCGTCCCGCCTCGCCGCACTGGCAGATGCAAGTCATCCAAGCCAGTGCCAGCACCGGCACCGGCATCGAAGAAATCTGGGCCACACTGCAGAACTACCGCAAAACCATGCAGCATCTGGGTGCCTTCGAAGAACGCCGCAAGCACCAGGCGCAAACCTGGATGTGGCAACTGGTGGAAGCCGGCCTGCAAGAGCGCTTTCGCAACCACGACGCCGTGCGCGCAGCCCTGCCGCAAGCCTTGCAGCAGGCTGCCGACGGCACCACCAATCCGGCCACGCTGGCCACACTACTGCTGGACGCCTTCCGCCACTGAGGCGAAGCAGGTATCATAAGTCCAGCCCTACCAACAGACTACGCCTCAATGACCGCTCCCCAACACGCGCAATGGCTGAAACAGGCCGCACGCGGCAACATGTCGATTCCCGAATTGTTCGACGCCGCCGCCGCAATGACACAACAAGGCCAGGCCCAATTGGCCATCGACCTTTATCGCAGCTGGATCGAACACACCAAACGCTCGCCACTGGCGCACGCCGCATGGTTCAACCTCGCCGCACTGCTGGCCGCGACCAACGATGACGAAGGCGCGGAAGCCGCCTATCGCAAATCCATCGCCATGCAGGCGCGCTTCATCGAAGGCCGCCTGAATCTGGGCACACTGCTGGAACGGCGCGGCAAGCCGCAAGATGCGCTGGACATGTGGCGCACCATCCTCGGCCCGCAGGTCAAGATCGACAAGATCCAGCAACGCGGCCTATACCTGCAAACCCTGAACAACCTGGGACGCCTGCTGGAAATCCAGAAGCAGTATCCCGAAGCGGAAGAGATGCTGGCGCAAAGCCTGCGCGCCGATCCAACGCAAGTCGGCGTGATGACGCACTGGGTGCACCTGCGCCAGAAGCAATGCCACTGGCCGACGTGGTCCGGCCTCGATCACATCACGCGCAAGCAGATGGAAGATGGCGCGTCGGCGCTGGCGATGCTCAGCCTCACCGACAATCCGGACCTGCAAATGGCCGCCGCCCAGCGTTTCGTCAAAGACAAGATCAACGCCAGCGTCGCGCCACTTACCGACGGTAAAGGCTATGGCCACTCACGCCTGCGCATTGGCTACCTGTCGTCCGACCTGTGCTCGCACGCGGTCTCCATCCTGACCGCCGAACTGTATGGCCTGCACGACCGCAGCCAGTTCGAAGTCTACGCCTTCAGCTGGAGCCGCGAGGACGGCTCGCCGCTGCGCGCGCGCGTGGTGGCCGGCATGGACCACTACATCCCGATTCACACGCTGAGCGACGAACAGGCCGCACACCTGATCCGCGCCCACGAAATCGACATCCTCGTCGACCTGCACGGTCTGACCTCCGGCGCGCGCCCGCAGATCCTGGCCTACCGTCCCGCCACCGTGCAGATGACGTGGCTGGGCTTCCCCGGCACCACCGGCCTGCCAGGCATCGACTACGTGATCGCCGACGATTTCCTCATCACGCCCGAGATGGAGAAGGACTTCACCGAGAAACCACTGCGCCTGCCAGACACCTTCCAGATCAACGACCGCCAGCGCCTGATCGGCTTCACGCCAACGCGCGCCTCGGTCAACCTGCCGGAAGACCCTTTCGTATTCTGCTCCTTCAGCAACAGCTACAAATACAAGCCGGAGCTGTTCTCGCACTGGATGAGCATCCTGCGCCGCGTGCCGAATTCCGTCCTGTGGCTGGTGGCCGATACGCCGCTGGTGGGCGAGAACCTCAAGCAGCACGCGAAGGACGCCGGCATCGATCCTGAACGCCTGATCTTCGCCACGCGCGCGCTGCCGGCGGACTACCTGGCCCGCTACCGCATCGCCGACCTGTTCCTCGACACCTACCCGTTCAACGGCGGCACCACCGCCAGCGACGCGCTGTGGGCCGGCCTGCCGGTGCTGACCTGCTCCGGCCCAACCTTCGCCTCGCGCATGGCGGGCAGCCTGCTGCGCGCTGTGAACCTGCCGGACCTGATCACCACCACCTTTGCCGACTACGAAGAAAAAGCTGTCGCACTGGCCAACGACCCGGCACGCATCGCCGCCATGAAGCAGCAGCTCAACGACAACCGCATGAGCTGCGCCCTGTTCGACACCCCGCGCCTGGTGCGCAATCTGGAAGCGGCGATGAAGCGCGTCGCCACGCCTATCACTACGAGCAAAGACATGAATCCTATCGACCAAATCCCGATGATCGCGGTGTCCTACAACGCGCCCGACCTGATTGCCGCGCTGCTGTCCACCTTCCGCCAGCACTACCCACACAACCCGGTCACCATCATCGACGGCTCGGCGCCGGAGATTGCAGCGCAAATCGCGCCGATCTGCGCGCAGTACCAGGGCGTGACCTTCAAGCCGTTCGGCTACAACATCCACCACGGCCCGGGCATGGCGTGGGCGATCGAAAACCTTGATCTGAAAGGCCGCGTGCTGTTCCTCGACTCCGACGTCGAGATCCTCAAACGTGGCTTCCTCGAATCGCTGGCGGAGAATCTGGAGCCGCAGATGTACGGCGTCGGCAACGTCACGCCGGTCGATGAAAATGGCTTCTCGAATGGCCCGAACAGCATGCCCTACCTGCACCCGGCCTGCATGCTGACCAACATTGAAGTCGTGCGCGCATGGCCACTGCCGGTCAAGCACGGCGCGCCGATGCTGCCATCGATGATCGCGCTGGCCAAAGCCGGCAAGAGCGACTTGCTACGCAACGTCACTTGGGTCAACAACGATTTCAGCGACAACCCGGCGCAGCGCATCTTCATCCGCCACGACTGGCAAGGCACCGTGCGCCGCACCGGCGGCTACCACTACGACAAGCCTAGCGCCACGCAGATCAACAGCGAACTGCTGTCCTTCGTGCCGCCGACCGCCGTCAAAGTGGTGCAACTGGGCTGCGGCGATGGCGCGTTCGCCAAGGCCTACAAACAAATCAACGCCGTCTGCAACTACACCGGTATTGAGCGCGACGCCATCGTCGCCGAACAGGCGCGCGCGCACTGCGACTTCGTCTACAACCAAGACTTCGAAGCGGCCGACGAACAGCGCGACCGCCAGCTGGCACAGGCCAATTGCTGGGTACTGGACGGCGCGCTGGAACGCGTGCGCGATCCGTGGGCAGTGCTGGCGAAAATCCGCAGCAGCATGGCGGCTGACGGCACGCTGGTACTCTCCGTGCGCAACATCCAGCACTGGAGCGCACAGGTGCGCCTGAACATGGGCGACTTCCGCTATCGCGAAGACGGCGTAATGCACAAGGATGAACTGCGCCAGTTCACGCGTGGCTCGCTGCTGGAACTGCTGGCGCAAACCGGCTTCCGTTTGACCGGCGGTGCGCCGGTGATCCGCCCTGAAGCGGGCCGCGATACCTTCCTGCCTATCCTGCGCCAATTGGCCGTGGCTAGCGGCAGCGATCCTGAGCTGTCGGTGCAGGACGCGCTGGCGCAGCGCTACATCCTCACCGCAGTACCGGCATAACGATTATGCGCATCCTGATCATCGGCGGTTCGAACTCGCTGCTCAAGGGCGGCTACGTGTCGGGCCTTGCGCACTCCCTGCAAGGCTATGTGGAAGCGGAGATCGTGCAGATATCGGTCGGTGCGACGACGTCGTTGTCGGCCATCGGCCGCCTGCACGAAACCTTCAACGGCCAGCCTGCCGATGTGATTTTGTACGAATACGGCATCAACGATGCGGGCCACTTTGCGCCGCGTCCGGGCGGTGCGGAATCATGGCTGCTGTGTTTTCACCTGCTGCTGAAAACTGCAGCGCGCCTGTATCCATCGGCGGTATTCGTGCCGCTGGTGCTGGCGCAGCAGCACCATTTCTCGATGGCGGTGCAGAACCCGATTTACGATGCGCAGATCCGCGCCTACCAGGAACTGGCGCTGCCCTACATCGACGTGCGGGCCTGGATGTCATCGCTATTCCTCGGCCGCGCGCCGGAATGGATGTACCGCGACGCCGCCCACTACGACACGCCACACGCCACCTCCATCATCGGCGCGCTGGTGGCGCAACGCTTGCTGACATTGAAGGCGCAAAACGCCGAACCGCTATCGAGCACGCTGGCGCGGCTGCAAACCGTATCGCCATTTGCGAAGATAGAAGCGATGTACATCCCGGCGGTGAATCTGCAGCAGTTCATCAGCGGGCCAACAGAGCCGGGCCACATCGCCAATCGCCTGATGCAGCTGGACTATGTGCGCATGCTGCCGGGCAGCCGCCTTGACCTGAACAGCGCCATGTTCCCATTGGCCTTGTTCCTGAAATCCGATCCGAACCACGACGCGCTGCAGCTGGAATTGAACACGCCGGAAGGCCTGTCGATCAACACCCGCGTCGCCACGCGTCATGCGGATACCGAAACGCTACCGTTCATCTATTCGAGCATCCCGCTACCGCTGCTGTGGAGCCATTCGCTGTTGATGCACTACGGCGCCAGCCAGCTGGCCGTCTCGGTGCCGCTGCAAGCCGGCGGCGCCCAATCCGGCTTTGACTGCTACGCCCCTGGCCTCCCCGGTGCGCCCCAGCGCCACCTCGACTTCGTCGGCTTATTGATGCTGGTGCAGCAGTAATTCTCAATATTCGAAAATTTCGATAATAAAGCGGAAATTTTTCCGCTTTTTGTTTTTGGATTGGCCGCGCATACTGCATTCCATCGACGCAGCAACAACGAAAGCGGCGTCAAACACCAAATCGAAATTATTGAATATTAAGGAGAACTACCATGCCTACCGCCATCGCCAAACCAGGTCAAACCCTGCTGAGCCCAAGCAACCACGCCCTGATCCTGATCGATCACCAGTCGCAAATGTCGTTTGCCACCAAGTCGATCGACCCGGTCCAGCTGCGCAACAACGTGGCGCTGGTGTCGAAAGCGGCCAAGGAATTCAAGGTGCCGACCATCCTGACCACCGTGGCGGAAAAATCGTTCTCCGGCCCGATCTTCAACGAAATCAAGGAAGTGTTCCCGGACGAAGTGGCGATCGACCGCACCACCATGAACACCTGGGAAGACCCACGCATCGCCGAGCGCGTGAACGCCATCGGCAAAGAGAAAATCGTGCTGGCCGGCCTGTGGACGTCGGTGTGCATCGTGGGTCCGGCACTGTCGGCGCTGGACCAGGGCTTTGAAGTCTACGTCATCACCGACGCCAGCGGCGACGTCTCCGACGAAGCCCACGAACGCGCCGTCCAGCGCATGGTACAAGCCGGCGCCCGCCCGATGACCTCGCTGCAATACCTGCTCGAACTGCAGCGCGACTGGGCTCGCGGCGAGACCTACAACGAAACCGTCGCCACCTCCATCGCCCACGGCGGCGGCTACGGTCTCGGCCTGATCTACGCCAAAACCATGTTCAACGCCGCTGAAGGCCACTAAAAAAGTCGGGGTCAGCTCTGTCAAATGGACAAAACGGAACTAAAGATTTAGAAAAAGTTCCGTAATGTCCGAATGACAGAGCTGACCCCGAACTTTACTTGCGGTAGGCGGCGATGACTTCAGGTGGCGCTTGCACCAGCTCGATCAGTACACCGGCGCCGGCGATCGGAAACTCCTCGTTGGCTTTCGGGTGCAGGAAGGCGATGTCGTGACCGGACGCACCTTTGCGGATGCCGCCGGGAGCAAAGCGCACGCCTTGTGCGGTCAGCCATTCCACTGCCACCAGCAGGTTGTCCACCCACAGGCCGACATGGTTCAAGGCCGGTTGGTCCACGCGCGGGCTGCGCGACGGGTCCAGCGGCTGCATCAAATCCACTTCCACCTGGAATGGACCACTGCCCAGCAGCACAATATCTTCGTCGACGTTTTCTTTTTCGCTCACAAAATGGCCGGATGGCGCCAAGCCCAGCATGTCCACCCACAGCTTGCGCAGCGGTTCCTTGGAGGCGGCGCCCACCGCAATCTGTTGCAGGCCAAGGATTTCAAACGGTCGGCTCATGAATACTGTCTCACTTTGGTATGCGAAGATTGAATCCTAGACGGATTCAGCCGACAATACCAGCATGACTGCCAGCCTCCCCAGCGACGAATCGCAACTGCAGGAACTGAACAAGGCCCTTGCCGCCAATGAATTGACGCAAGCAGCCAAGCTGGCGTTTGCACTGGCCAAACGCGGCACCCTGCCCATCATGCAGCTGATCGGCCTGGCCGGCCTGATGGGCCACGCCGGACAAGCCGAGCGCGCCGCCGAGCTGTATCACCTGTGGCTGCGCTGCACCGAGTCGCCGCTGCTGTTTGCCGCGTGGTACAACCTCGGCGTGCTGCAAATCCAGGCCAACGAACAGCAGGAAGCCGAGCAGTCGCTACGCGCGGCACTGGCCATCAAACCCGATTTCATCGACGCCCGCATGACGCTGGGCACGCTGCAGGAACGCCTGCGCCAGCACGAGGCCGCCCTCGCCACGTGGCGCGCCGCCCTCGCGCAAATCGATCCCGACCATCCCGCCAGCCGCCCGCAACAGATTCAGGCCCTGAACAGCGTGGCCCGCGTGGCGGCGCTGCGCAAGCACTATCCGGAAGCCGAGGACGCCTGCGCCCGCAGCCTGCTGCTGGATCCCAAGCAGTCCGAGATCGCGGCCCAGTGGATCAGCCTGCGCCAGCAGCAGTGCGCGTGGCCGGTGTGTGCGCCGCTACCCGGCCTCGCTGAAGCCGACCTCGGCCACAGCGCCTCGGCCGCCTCGACCCTGTGCATCAGCGATGATCCGGCCGAACAGCTGGCCGCCGCCCAGCGCCATCCGGTCAACCGCGCCGCTGTGCCGGCCGCGCTGGCCGACCACAGCGGCTATCTGCACCGCAAGCTGCGCATCGGCTACCTGTGTTCGGATTTCAGCAGCCGCGCCGCCGCCCGCCTTACTGCCGAGCTGTACGGCCTGCACCAGCGCGAGCAGTTCGACATCTACGGTTTCAGCTGGAACGAGGAAGACCGCAGCGGCCTGCGCGCCCGCGTCGCCCAGCAGATGGACCACCACATCCGCCTGACGGTGATGAGCGACCTGCAGGCGGCGCAAACCATCCGCGCCCACGAGATCGACATCCTGGTCGATCTGCACGGCCTCGGCGCCGATGGCCGGCCCGGCATCCTCGCGCACCGCGCCGCACCGGTGCAGATCAGCTGGCTCGGCCATCCGGGCAGCAGCGCCATGCCGGCGGTCGACTACGTGCTGGCCGACGCCTTCGTACTGCCGCCGCAGCTGCATGCCTCATTTACCGAGCGTCCGCTTTATTTGCCGGACTGCGTGCAGATCCACGACCGCCGCCGCACCGTCGGCCCGGCGCCAAGCCGCGCCAGCTGCGGCTTGCCTGAAGATGCCTTCGTGTTCTGCAGCTTCAACAGCAGCCGCAAGCTCACGCCATCGCAATTCGCCTCATGGATGCGCATCCTCAAGCGCGCCCCGCACAGCGTGCTGTGGCTGGCCGCCGACAGCGAACCAGTGCGCGACAACCTGCGCATCGCCGCGCTGCGCCACGGCGTCGCCAGCGAACGCCTGGTGTTCGCGCCGCACCTGCCGCAAGCCGATTATCTCGCGCGCCTGCAACTGGCCGACCTCTGCCTCGACACCCTGCCGTTCAGCGGCGGCACCGCAGCAGCCGACGCCCTGTGGGCCGGCGTGCCGATGCTCACCCATGCCGGAGACAGCTATGCGGCCCGTCTCGGCGGCAGCCTGCTGCACGCCATCGGCCTGCCAGAGCTGGTAATGCGCAGCGCCCGCACCTACGAAGACAAGGCCGCGCGGCTGGCCGGCAAGCCGCAGGAACTGGCGCGCCTGCGCCGCCGCCTCACCAAGAACCGCGACAAGACGCCACTGTTCGACACGCCCGCCTTGGTCCGCAACCTCGAACAGCTATACCTGCAAGTGGCACGCGGCGCGCTGCAAAACGACGCCGATCAGCGTGGCACCAGCGATAGCAAGCCAGACGCTACCCTGCCGCTGGTCAGCATCCTCATCCCGACTAGCGAAGCCGACAGCGCTGAGCTGCTGGAAGCCACCGTGCGCAGTGCACTGGCCCAGCACTACGGCCGCTGCGAAATCATCGTCAGCGATAGCGGCAGCGGCGATACGCGCTACAAGCGCTTGAACAAACTGCTGGCCGCCCACCCGCAATTGCGCTACAACCGCGCGCCCACGCTCAGCGCCGAGGACAACCTCGACCATTGCCTGGCGCTGGCACTCGGTGAATACATCGCCGTCGCCCCCGCCGGCGACCTGCTGCACGAAGAAAAAATCAGCAAGATGATGCACTTCTACCAAAACTATCCCGGCATCGGGCTGGTGGCCTGCTGGCGCCAGCCGATTGCCGCCGATGGCAAGCCGCTGCCGGGCGGGCCGTTGATGCCGCAGGCAGCGCTGGGTGGCGCCTCGCTGGCCGGGGTGCTGCTGGCCTACGACGGCGGCGCCAGCGCTGACCTGTGCCAGCCGGCCGGACTGCTGCTCAAGCGCGCCAACCTGGGCACCAGCTTCGGCCACTATCAAGGCAAGCGCTACCGCCATCTTGGTGGCGTTGCCACTGCGCTGGCGGCGCTGGCCGGGCACGAATGCGCCTATCTGTCGGAGCCGCTGTCGCAATACCATCCAACGCCGCCGGCCGCACCAGACGCCGCTACGCTGGACAGCATGCTGGCGCCCGCTTTGGAGCGCCTCTACCTGTTGTATGAAGCCCACACCCGCCAGCACTTCCTGACCGACAGCACCCGCTTCAAAACCCTGCTGGCGGCGCGGCTGGAGGCACTGTCGCTGCTGGTGCATCGCCATCACACCCAACTGGCGGCGGGCGATGCCCAGCAAAACGAGACCGTCCAGCAGGCCCTGCGACTAGGCTACCAATTGCTACTGTCGGCGTTTTAACCGCGCCGTCCTTGGCTTGCCGTCCAGGGCTACGTTAATATCGTCGGCATGCACCGCGGCGCGCGCGGAATCACCACAGGAAGCCCATGATTTACCTACTCGGCATGAGTCACATGATCGGCCTGTTGCACGCGGTCCAGAAGGCCGAAGGCAGCGTCTCGCTGGAGAACTGGTCGACCCAGGAACACGAAGGCTTCTTCCCTGTCAAACTCAAGCCCGGCATGCTGCCCGGCGACCAACTGCAAGCACTGGTGATCGGCCGCCAGGCTTGGGATCCGCTGGTGCATTACGCGGAAACCGGCGGCCGCCGCGTGGTCAACGGCCACGCCGGCTTCATCCAGGCGCTGCAGCCACTGCAGGAACAGCAGGAAGACCACGTCATCCTATCCTATCTGAACGGCAACGGCCATGCTGCGCTATCCATCCTGCAGCACCCGCAGCCGTTCGACTTCGTGCTGCCCGGCCATGAAGACATGGGCATGCAGCCCGGCTTCCAGCCGCTGTCGCATGAACTGATCCGCAAGCACATCCAGCCATTCCAGGTCAGCACCATCGGCGCGCTGTCCTTCCTGCGCGTGCTGCTGCCGAAGGCGCGCATCATCCACATCCTGCCGCCGCCGCCATCGTCCGAGCAGCAAATCCGCAGCAAGCCGGAACTGTTCGAAGGCCCGATGGCCACCACCGGCGTGTCGCCGCTATCGGTACGCCGCAAATACTATCTGCTGGCCAACCGCATCCTGCGCGAGCAGGTGCACGGCCTCGGCATCGAATTGCTGGACGCGCCGCCCGCCAGCATGGCTGCCGACGGCAGCCTGCGCGAAGAATTGTCGGCTGGCGCCACCCACGGCAACAGCGCCTACGGCGAACTGGTAGCCGCCCAGCTGCGCGACCTTTTATAAGCGAACCTGCCATGCATCCATATTCCGACCTGTCCGCTCCCCATTTCTGGCGCCGCAGCGTGCCGGGCCAGCCGTGGCGCGACCTGCGCCTGGTGGGCGCGCCCAAGTTCCAGATCGCTGCGAGCGACCGCATCAGCACTGCCGGCAGCTGCTTCGCCCAGCACATTTCGCGCTACCTGCGCGCGGCCGGCATTCCGACGCTGCAAGCGGAAGAACCACATCCGCTACAGTACGAGCTGGGCGCGGATACCTCCAGCTACGAGCTGTTCCCGGCACGCTACGGCAATATCTACACGGCGCGTCAATGCCTGGAGTTGCTGCGCCAGTGCGTCGGCCAGATACCCATCATCCACGACTACGTGGAAGAAAACGGCCGCTGGTACGACCTGCTGCGCCCGAACGCCGTGCCGGACGGCTTCGCCACGCTGGCCGAAGCGCAGTACGACCGCATCTACCACATGGTCTGCGTGCACCACATGTTCCGCACCTCGGACATCTTCGTACTGACGCTGGGCCTGACGGAGTGCTGGTATCACGCCGGCAACGGCCACACCTACCCGGTTTGCCCGGGCACTGCGCGTGGCCAGTACGACCCCGAGCTGCACAAGTTCCGCAACCTGACCCACGCCGAAGTAACGGCCGACCTGGACCAGCTGATCGCCGAGCTCAAGCAGCTCAATCCATCGCTCAAGCTGATCCTGACGGTGTCGCCGGTGCCGCTGGTGGCCACCTACACGGACCACCACGTGCTGGTGGCGTCGAGCTATTCCAAGTCGGTGCTGCGCGCTGCCGCCGGCGAGATCGAGTCGCGCCATGCACATGTCGCCTATTTCCCGTCCTACGAAATCATCAGTCACGTGGCCTCGTTCGGCCAGTACCTGCAGTCCGACCTGCGCGACGTGGCCGACCGTGGCGTGCATCACGTCATGACCAATTTCCTCGACACCTACCTCGAAGGAAATGCGGCCGCCAGCGACGCTCCGCCCGATGCCGCCGCCGCGCCGGCCAAGCGCAGCTTCGTATCCGCGCCGCTGGCCAACACTGCCGTCGAATGCGAGGAAATCTACAATGACGCGCCGGGGCTGGCACGCTAAACACGCTCTACGATAATATGGCGAACATCTACGCATCACACACCACGGGGAATCCATGAAAGCAGTCATATTGGCAGGTGGCCTGGGCACGCGGCTCAGCGAAGAGACCACGGTCAAACCTAAGCCGATGATCGAAGTCGGCGGCAAGCCCATCCTCTGGCACATCCTGAAAAGCTACTCCAGCCACGGCATCAACGATTTCGTGATTTGCTGCGGTTATCGCGGCTACGTCATCAAGGAGTTCTTCGCCAACTACTTCCTGCACACCTCGGACGTCACCTTCGACTTGCAACAGAACAGCATGGAAGTGCACGAGCGCCACGCCGAACCATGGCGTGTGACCCTGATCGACACCGGCGCCGACACCCTGACCGGCGGCCGCCTCAAGCGCGTGCGCGAGCACGTGGCCAAGGATGAAGCCTTCTGCTTCACCTACGGCGACGGCGTGTCCGACCTCGACATCGGCGCCTCGATCGCCTTCCACAAGGCGCACGGCAAGCTGGCCACGATGACGGCGGTGCAGCCGCCGGGCCGCTTCGGCGCGGTCGACATCGACGGCCAGAGCATCACCAGCTTCAAGGAAAAACCACAGGGCGACGGCGCCTGGGTCAACGGCGGCTACTTCGTGCTGTCGCCCAAGGTCATCGACTACATCGCCGACGACAGCACCACCTGGGAAAAAGAACCGATGGAACGGCTGGCCGCCGAAGGCCAGATCGATGCCTTCCGCCACCCAGGCTTCTGGCAACCGATGGACACCCTGCGCGACAAGATGCACCTGGAAGACCTGTGGCAAAGCGGCAAAGCGCCGTGGAAGGCGTGGTAATGGACGCAGCATTCTGGCAGGGCAAGCGGGTCTTCCTGACCGGCCACACCGGTTTCAAGGGCAGCTGGCTGAGCCTGTGGCTGCAGCAGCTGGGCGCAGTGGTAACCGGCTACGCGCTGGCGCCGCCAAGCCAGCCTAGTTTGTTTGCCACGGCCGCTGTGGCCGACGGCATGACCTCGATCGAGGGCGACATCCGCGACGCCGCCGCCTTGCAACAAGCCATGCAGGACGCCAAGCCGGAAATCGTGATCCACATGGCGGCGCAAGCGCTGGTGCGCTATTCCTACGCCAATCCGGTAGAGACCTACGCCACCAACGTCATGGGCCTGGTCAACTTCTTTGAAGCGGTGCGCAATACGCCTGGCATCAAGGCAGTGGTCAACGTCACCAGCGACAAGTGCTACGAGAACAAGGAATGGGCCTGGGGCTACCGCGAGAACGAAGCCTTCGGCGGCTACGACCCCTACAGCAACAGCAAGGCCTGCGCCGAGCTGGTGACGGCCGGCTACCGCTCGTCCTTTTTCAATCCTGAAAAATACGCCGAGCATGGCGTGGCGCTGGCCTCGGGCCGCGCTGGTAACGTGATAGGTGGCGGCGACTGGGCCGAGGACCGCCTGATACCCGACATGGTGCGCGCGATTGCCGCCGGCCAGCCGGTGCGCATCCGCAGCCCGCACGCGATCCGTCCGTGGCAGCACGTGCTGGAACCGCTGTCGGGCTACCTGACCTTGGCTCAGCACCTGTACCAGCATGGCGCGGCATTTGCCGAAGGCTTCAACTTCGGCCCGCACGATATCGATGCCCGTCCGGTCGAATGGATCATCGGCCGCCTGTGCGACAGCTGGGGCGACGGCGCTGCTTGGGAACTGGATGCAGCGCCGCAGCCACACGAAGCCCACTACCTCAAGCTCGACTGCTCCAAGGCGCGCGCGCGCCTGAACTGGCAGCCGCGCTGGCACTTGGGCCACACCATCGACCAGATCGTCGGCTGGCACCGCGCCCACGTGCAAGGCGCCGACATGCGCACCTTCACGCTGGCGCAGATTGCCGAGTACCAGCACAGCCAGCCGGCGGTAGCATGAGCACGCCCGCGCAGCCGGCCGGCAGCATTGCGGCGGCTGCGGTGCCGCGCCCACCGTTCAGCGGCAGCATTGCCCTACTGGGCGCCAGCAGCGCCATCGCGCGTGACCTGGTGCTGTCGCTGGCCGCCACCGGCACAGCCCGGCTGCAGCTGTATGTGCGCGACCTGGCTGCCAGCGAACGCTGGCTCAGCCAGCATGGCCTGCAGGGCCGCTGCGCGCTGTACCGCTACGAGCAATACGGCAGCCAACCGCACGATGCGGTGATCAACTTCGTCGGCGCCGGCGCGCCGCAGCGCGTGGCCGAAATGGGCGCCGCCATCTTCGAGGTCACGCGCCAGCACGATGACATGGTACTGGCAGGCTTGCGCCACCATCCGGAGCGGCGCTACATTTTCCTGTCCAGCGGCGCGGTCTACGGCCACAGCTTCCAGCAGCCGGCCGGCCCGGCCACGCTGGCCACCTTCCCGGTCAATGCGCTGGGCGCAGCGGATTTCTACGCCATCGCCAAGCTGGTGGCCGAGTGCGGCCACCGCGCCCTGCCACAGCTCGACATTACCGACCTGCGCGTGTTCAACTACTTCGGCCGCAACCAGGATGTGTCGGGGCGCTTCTTCATTTGCGATATCTTGCGCGCCGTGCGCGACGGCGCCACGCTGCGCACCACGGCCGATGCCATGCGCCGCGATTACCTGCATCCGCAGGATTTTTACCAGATGATCGAATGCGTACTGGCGGCACCACCCGGCAATCGGGTGCTGGACTGCTACACGCAAGCGCCGGTGGACAAGCTGGAATTACTGCAGGCGATGCAGGCGCGCTTTGGCCTGTCGTATGAGGTGGCGGGTGTGCCGGCCGGCGCGCAGGCGGCAGTCAATGCCACTGGCGCCAAGCCGCACTACTACTCGCTGCGGCGCGATGCCGCAGCGCTGGGCTACGCGCCCGCCTGGAGCTCGCTGACGGGCGTGCTGGCCGAGGCGGAAGCGCTGCTGAACCGCGTCGTTCCCGCGTAGGCGGGAACCCATACACAGCGGACTCTTTGACGGTCTATGGATTCCCGCCTACGCGGGAATGACGGGTCAGACTTCTCCGATCAGCAGATTACCCAGGTATTCCTCGCGCTCCAGGAACGGGAACATATCTTCCAGCGGACGCGAGGACATGCTGCCATCGGCATTCACGCGCGACGACACAGTCGGAATAATCAGCTGTTCCGGCGGCGTCACTACATCCACCACGTAGGGACCGTCATGCGCCAGTGCGCGCGCAATCACCGCTTCCAGCTGGCTCAGGTCGGACACACGTTCGCACGGAATGTCATACGCAGCGCAAATCTTCAGCGTATCCGGGATCGGCACGCCCGACTCCGGGCTCTCGCCGATGAAGCGGCGCTCGAAGTAATTCTTTTGCGAGGCGCGGATCGACAGATAGCCGTTGTTGTTCAGCACGAACAGCTTGATCGGGAAGTTGTAGTGCGCCACCATCGCCAGTTCCTGCAAGTTCTGCTGGAACGAACCATCGCCGGTGACGGCCAGCACGCGGCCGTCGTTGGTGGCCGCCGACACGCCCATCGCGGCCGGCAGCGAATAGCCCATGGTCGCCATCGCGCTGGATGGCAGGTAACGCTGGTTGTCCTTGGTCAGTTGCACCGCCTGCGAGGTGGCGTAGAAAGCCGAACCGGCATCCGACACAAACACATCGCCCTCGGCCGACAGCTTGGACAGCGTATCGATGAAGGAATAGATGTTGATCGCGCCCGGCGTATCACGGTACTCCGGCAGCAGCACCGGATAGCGGCGCTTCCACTCGACGCAGCGCGCCAGCCAGGCCTCCGGCGAACCCTTGAAGGAGGCGGCCTCCAACGCCGCGATCAGACGCTGCAGGAAGTCCTTGGCGTCCGAGTGCAGCAGGCGGTCAATGGCGATGGTTTTCTTTTTGTGCGAGGTCAGGTCGATATCGACCACCACCTTGCGCGCCGAGCGGCCGAACTGGCCGTAGTCGTAGCCGATCACGGACACGTGCAGGCTGCTGCCCACCGCCAGCACCAGGTCGGAATTCTGCATGGCGAAATTGGCCGGGCGGTCGCCCTTGACGCCGGTCTTGCCGATGTAGATGTCGAGGTCGTGGCGCAGGTTGTCGATGCCGAGGTAAGGCGTGACCACCGGGATATTCCATTGCGTAGCCAGCTTTTGCAGCAGGTCGCGCGCGCCAGCCAGGCGCACGCCGCGGCCGGCGATGATGACCGGACGCTCGGCGCTTTGCAGCCATTGGGCGATCTCGGCAATCTCCGCATCGGTGGAAGTCGGCAGCACCGTGTCGGCCGGTTCCGGCGTGAAGCCGACCAGCGTTTCAGGGTCGATGCGGGCCGCCTGCACATCCATCGGCACGTCAATCCACACCGGACCGGGACGGCCGGACTTGGCGATGAAAGTCGCCTTTTCCAGCTCGTAGCGAATCTGCGCCGGATCGTTGATCTGCACCGAGTATTTCGAAATCGACGACACCAGCGGCAGCACGTTCAGTTCCTGCACGCCGAACTGGCGCAGGCCCGGCACGCCAGCGTTGTGCGACGCTTCAACGCGCTTGGACTGGCCGGAGATGAACATGCAAGCCACCGTATCCTGCCAGGCGCCGGCCAGGCCGGTGATGGCGTTGGTGGCGCCAGGGCCGGTAGTGAAATAGCCGACCCCCATGTTTTCATTGGTGCGGGCGTAAGCTTCCAGCGCCATCGAAGCGCTTTGCTCGTGGTGCACGCAGACACCGCGCAGCTTGGGATTGCAAGCCACAGCATCGGTCAAGTGCATGATGCCGGCGCCGGTCAGCATGAACACGTCCTTGACGTTCAGCTGATCGGAAACAAAGGAGGCGATAAAATCGGCGACACGTATCATGGGCATGGGATCAGGTTCCTGCAGTAATGGTCAGCTTGGCGCAAGCAGCGGCGATGCGGCGCAGCGCCTCGCTGATGTTCTCGCGCGAGGAGGCGTAGCAAATGCGCACAAAGCCTTCGCCCTGGTCGCCGAAGTTAGAGCCGGGCAGCAGCGCCACGCCAGCTTCGTCGAGCATGTATTCGGCAAAGGCTTCGGAGGTCATGCCGAAGGCGCGGATGTCGGGGAAAGCGTAGAACGCGCCGCCCGGCATATGGCACTGCAAGCCAGGAATGGCGCGCAGGCCTTCCACCAGCAAGTCGCGGCGGGCGCGGTACTCATCCATCATCACGCGCACTTGCGACTGGTCGCCGGTGATGGCTTCCAGGCCGGCGCGCTGCAGGAACGGCGATACGCAAGACGAGGTGGTTTGCAGCAGCATCATCATGCGTTCCGCCACCACGTCCGGCGCGACCAGCACGCCGAGACGCCAGCCGGTCATAGCAAACGCCTTGCTGAAGCCGTTCGACAGGATGACGCGTTCACGGCACTGGTCCAGGCTGGCGATCGAGAAGAAGTCCGAATCGCCGTACACCATGCGGGCGTAGATTTCGTCGGAATAAATGTACAAGTCGTGCTTGACGGCCAGCTCGTAGATTTCTTCCAGCGCCCAGCGCTCGGTGATGGCGCCGGTCGGGTTCTGCGGCGAATTCAGGATCAGCAAACGCGTACGCGGCGTGATCAGCGGTTCAATATCAGCGGCGCGGATGCGGAACTGGTTTTTGTCGTGCAGCGGATACGGCACTGCCGTGGCGCCGCACATCTTGATCGACGACAGATAGGTCGGGAAGCCCGGATCCGGCACCAGCACTTCCTGGCCGGCGTTGGCCAGGCAGAAGATGGCGTAGAAGATACCGATGTTCGCGCCCGGCACCACCAGCACCTGGTTTTCGTCCGGCAGGAAGCCGCGCGAATGCTGGGTCACCTTGCGGATCTCCTGGCGGAATTCCGGGATGCCCCAGCTGCTGGTGTAGTGGTGCTCGCCGGCGTCCAGCGCACGCTTGGCGGCGGCCACGATGTTGTCCGGGGTGGAGAAATCCGGGTCGCCGATTTCCAGGTGAATGATGCTGCGGCCCTCGGCTTCCAGCCGACGGGCGCGGTCCAGCACCTTGAACATCGGCTGGCCTTCAATCTTCAGCGCATTGGCCGAAATCTCTCTCATGGCTTACCTCGTCAGAAATCGAGTGCGAAGAAGGTGCGGATTTTCTGGATGGTGTGGTCCAGCATTTCCTTGGTCAGACCTGGGTAGAGGCCGATCCAGAAGGTGTCATGCATAACGCGGTCAGTGTTGGTCAATTCGCCCGAGACACGGTAGTTGCGGCCGATCATGTAAGGCTGCTTGGTCAGGTTACCGGCGAACAGCAGGCGGGTGCCGATCTTGTGCTCGTCCAGATAAGTCAGCAGGTCGACCCGGCTGACATTCGCTTCCGGATTGACGGTCAGCGGGAAACCGAACCACGACGGATCGGAGTTCTCGGTCGCTTCCGGCAGCACCAGGAATTCGGCACAGTCCTGCAAGCCTGCGGTCAGGTAGGCGAAGTTGTCCTTGCGCGCCTGGATGAAGTCGGCAGCACGGTCGATCTGCGCCAGACCACACGCGGCTTGCATGTCAGTGATCTTGAGGTTGTAGCCCAGGTGGCTGTAGACGTACTTGTGGTCATAGCCTTCCGGCAGCTGGCCCAGCTTCCAGCAGAAGCGCTTGCCGCAGGTGTTGTCCTTGCCCGGCGCGCAATAGCAGTCGCGGCCCCAGTCGCGGAACGACTCGGCGATCATCTTCAGCTCGGGATTGTTGGTGAACACCGCGCCGCCTTCACCCATGGTGATGTGGTGGGCCGGGTAGAAACTCATGGTGCCGATGTCGCCGAAGGTGCCGACCATCTTGCCGTTGTAAGTCGAGCCGAGCGCGTCGCAGCAGTCTTCGATCAGCCACAGATTGTGCTTTTTGCACAGCGCGACGATCACGTCGAGGTTGTACGGATTGCCCAGTGTGTGGGCCAGCATGATGGCCTTGGTCTTCGGACCGATGGCCGCTTCGATCTGGCTGGCGTCGATGTTGTAGGTGCCCAGTTCCACGTCGACAAACACCGGCACGGCGCCGAACTGCAGGATCGGGTTGACGGTGGTCGGGAAGCCCGCTGCCACGCCGATCACTTCATCGCCCGGCAGGATGGCGCGCGCGCCCAGGCGCGGCGAGGTCAGGGTCGAGAACGCCACTAGGTTGGCCGACGAGCCCGAGTTGACGGTAATCAGGTATTGCACGCCGATGAACTTGGCCAGCTTGGCTTCGAACTGGTCGTTGAAGCGGCCGGTGGTCAGCCAGGCGTCGAGCGACGCTTCGACCATCAACTCCATTTCCGGCGCGCCCACCACTTTGCCGGCCGGCGGCACCAGGGACACGCCCGGTTCGAAGGCGCGCGGCGCACTGGCCAACGCACCATAGCGCGCCACCAGGGCGCGAATTTGTTCACGGAGTTCCTGCTGGGTGTACTGCTCGCTCATGCTCAAACCTAACTTGATCGGTGATGGTGATGGGATATTTTAAACCAGAAGCAAGTGGCTCCGCTGGCCTATTTATCTGCGGAAAAGGGCTGAAATAGCCCCGCAATAAAAGTTCTTCCCGGGCAGCGCCTCAAGGTATGATAGGCCCCGCCGCTCTTTGTTGTCAGCGTGCCTAACCTTGAGAATCGACCCATGACCACGCTGCCGTTGGCCAGCATCTTGCTGCCTACCCACAACCGTCCCGACTACGCCGAACTGGCGCTACGCAGCGCGCTGGCGCAAACCTATCCCAACCTCGAAATCGTCGTCAGCGACAACAGCGACGACGAGCGCACCCGCGAGCGCTTTGCGCCGTATGTGGCGGCAGATCCACGCATCCGCTACCACCGCATTGCCAGTTGCCCGGCGATGGAGAATTTCCAGAACTGCTACGAACTGGCGCGCGGCGACTACGTCAATTTCCTGATGGACGACGACCTGTTCCATCCGCAAAAGATCAGCATCATGATGCAAGCCATGCTGCTGCATCCGGAAGTGGGCATCGTCAGTTCGGCACGCCAGCTGATTACCGGAGACGGCCACCCAATGCCGGCGCCGGCCCACCTGCGGCCATTGGCTGAAGTGGACACCCTGATCGGCGGCCGCTCGCTGGGCACGCACCTGACGCAAAACGGCAACGTGCTGGGCGAGCCGACCACTGCGCTGTTCCGCAAAGCGGCGGCCGGTCCGGTGTTTGGCATGTACCAGGGCCGCAAATACATCGTGGTGTCGGACGTGGCCAGCTGGCTGACCATCCTCAGCACCAGCGATTGCATCTACCTCAAGGACGCGCTCAGCTTCTTCCGCATCCATCCCGAGCAGGACCAGCGCAACCAGCGCACGCAATTGCGCGGCCACCTGGAAGGCTTGTCGATGGCGTGCGACGTGTGGGATCACGGCATGTTCCTGCCGCGCGACCAGGCCTACCGCGAGCGCATCAGCACCCAGCTGGCGCAAACCGTGGCGCTGCTGCTGCCAACCTACGAACTGACGCGCGACCCGATGTTCGACCATGAAAAAATCGCCGACACCGTAGCGCGCGCCACACGCATCCTGCTGAGTTAATTAGAAGTTGGCGATGTCCAGCACCACGCCGGCGCTGGACATCAGTGCCTGGCGGGCCTGGCGGGTGGCCATGTTGGGGGCAGGATGCTTGCGGTACAGTTGCAGCATCACCTCGACGATTTTGTCGTCGCGTGAATTCCCGCGGCGCATATTTTCTGGCGCCGTGGCGGCACTTTTGTGGATGACTACGCCGTCGGTGGCGTAGTGCACCAGTGAGCGGCCGCTCATGGCCGCCAGCAGGAAATCCCAGTCTTCGTAGATGATGAGATCGGTCTCGTTGCGCACGCCGCGCAGCACGTCGCTGCGATAGGCGATGCAGCTGTTCGGGATGCGGTTGCGGATGTAGACGCTATCGAACGTCACATCGGCTATCGAGACTTTCTGGCCGCCCGGCAGCAGCGTCGGCGGGTACACGGTGCGGTCTTCGTTCTGCACCTGAAAATCGCAGAACAGCAGCGCCGGCTTGTCCTTCTCCAGCCGCGCCTTCAGCTTGGCGATGTGGTCCGGACGGTAGGTATCGTCATCATCCAGGAACAGGATGTATTCCGAATCCGCAATCGCCAGCCCGAGGTTGCGGCTGGCAGCGGGGCCCGGCACGCCGGTCGAACGCAGCACGTAATCAAAGCGTTTGTCGAGCTGGGTCAGTTCCTGGTACGGCGGCAGATAGCCCGGCGTATCGGACACAATCACCACCTTGAAATCCTGGCAGGTCTGTGCGATCAGCGATTCCAGCGTGCGCTTCAGCAGCAGCGGACGGTCGTGGGTCGGAATGACGATGGTGAACATTACGGCTCCCGGATCGATTCGTTCATGGCGCGGGTCAGCGGGAACAGCAGGTAGGACATCACCGTGCGGTGGCCCACCACCACTTCGGCCGACACCGTCATACCCGGCATCAGCGGCGCGCCTTTGGTGTTGCGCAGCTTGCCGCTGTAGGGAATGCGGCTCAGGTAGTACTGGTCGAGACCGCCACCACCCTTTTCAGCGGTATCACGCCGGAAGGAATCCTGGCTGATGAAGCGTACTTTACCTTCCAGCATGCCATGCTCCTGGAAGTTGAAGGCGTCCACTTTCAAATGCACCGCCGCGCCCGGCTTGATGAAGCCGACGTCCATCGAATCAATCTGCACCTCGGCTTCCAGGTCCGTGCCCAGCGGTACGATGGTGAACAAGGCCTCGGCCTCGCGCACGATGGAGCCGACCGACAGCTTGCCGATTTCCAGCACCACGCCATCGGCCGGCGCCACCATCTGCACCGCCTTATGGCGCTTATCTGCCTTGGTGAGCTGCTCGGTGATGCCATCGCGTTCGCGGCTGGCAGCCAGCAAGTCTTCCATCGATTTCTGGCGCCAGCTCTTCTCGAACGCGGCGCGCTCGGATTCGGCAGACGCCAGCTCGCGTCCCATCTCAATCGATTTATTGCGCTGCAAATCCATGTCGCGCTCAACTTCCAGACGGCGGTCGCGCGCTTCCAGCAAGTGCATCTTGGCGCCGAACTGCTCGGCCATCAGCTGCTCTTGCATGGCTTCCACTTCGCGCAGCGATTTTACGCGCTGGGCCAGGATGGTCTGGTCGTGCTTGTTGGTTTCCAGACCGGCTCTCAGGCGCGCGATGTTTTGATCCATCTTGGTCTTCTGCGCTTCGTAGTTGGCCTTGCGCTCGCTCGACAGCTGGGCCTGCAGTACGGCGTCGTCGCTGCTGCCACTGCCCGTCACCGCGCCCGGCTTCCCGGACAGCTCGGCGCGCAGGCCGGCCGCTTGCGTATCGAGCGAGTCGAGGCGCACGCGCAGCTGGGTTTCATCGGCAGCTGTGAAGGTCGGGTCCAGGGTGGCCAGCACCTGGCCTTTTTTCACAATCTGGCCGACACGCACGTCTATGCTGGTAATGATGGAGGTATCCAGCGGCTGCACCACAATATTCGGCAGCGGATTGACCAGCTTGCCGTGCGCAGTAACGATCTTCTCCACCGGCGACAAGCAGGCCCAGACGATGAAACATACGAACGCCAGCAGCATCGTGTGCAGCGTCAGGCGCACGAACTTCGGCAGCGGACCGCGCTCGATGGCGTCGGCGTCCGGCAGAAACTCGATTTCGGTCTCGTCCTTCTTGCCGCGCTTGAAGTTTAAAGGTGACTTGTTTGCTGGTTCCATAAGTGCTGGTAGGTATCGCTACGGGTGAGCAGTTCTTCGTGACGGCCGGAGTCAACCAGCGAGCCTTGCTGCATGACCATGATTTTGTCGGAATTTACCAGAGTCGACAGGCGGTGTGAAATCATCACCACCGTACGGCCTACGGCAATCTTGGACAGGTTGTTGATGAAGATGGCTTCTGATTCAGGATCCAGCGCCGACGCGGCTTCATCCAGAATCAGGATGCGTGGGCGCGACACCAGGGTACGCGCAATCGACAGCCGCTGCTTCTGGCCGCCGGACAGGTTGGTGGCGTTTTCTTCCAGCACCGTGTCATAGCCTTGCGGCAGGCGTTCGATGAATTCGTCGGCGCCGGCAGCTTGCGCTGCGGCCACCAGTTCTTCAAACGTCGCATCGGGTTTGGTGACGGACAAGTTCTCGCGCACCGTGCCGCGGAACAGGAAATTCTCTTGCAGCACCACGCCGATCTGGCGGCGCAGGTGCGACAGCTCGATCTCGCGCGCATCGATGCCATCGAAACGCACCAGGCCTTCCTGCAGCGGATACAGGCCCTGTATCAGCTTGGTCAGGGTGGTCTTGCCGGAACCGGAACGGCCAACGATGCCCACCACCGTGCCCTCTTCAATTGTGAACGAAGCCTTGTTCAAGGCCATGTTCTGCGAACCCGGATAGCGGAACACCACATTGTCGAACTTGATCTCGCCTTGCAGGATAGGACGCAGGCCGTTGGCGCCCGGACGGCCTTCCGGCGCGCGGTTCATCACCTCGCCCAGCATCTTCACCGACAGCGCGGTCTCCTGGTATTCGTTGACCAGGCCGACGATGGAAATCAGCGGCTGCGTCACGCGGCCCGACAGCATCTGGAAGCCGATCAGCGCACCGACCGATAGCGAGCCTTCGAACACTTGCGAGGCGCCGACGATAATGATCATCACCGGCAGCAGCTTGCCGAGGAAGTCGGTGACCGAGTTACCGGCAATCGAAATCTGGCCCACGCGGAAGTGCATCGTAATCGCTTCCGCCGAACGCTGATCCCACACGCGGCGCTGCGATGGCTCGATCGCCAGCGCCTTCACCGTGCGCATGCCGTGGATGGTTTCCACCAGCATGCCCTGGCGCTGGCCTTCCGCTGCGTACAGCTGATTCAGGCGGCGCTGGAAGGTTGGCACCATGGCCAGCACAATGCCGCCGATCATGGCGGCAAACAGCAGCACGATCAGGGTCAGCTTGAACGAGTAGCTGAACAGGACCGGGATGAACACCACCAGCGCGATCAGGTCGAGGCCGGTCATGAACAAGCGGCCAGTCAGGAAGCTGCGGATTTTTTCCAGCTGCTGCATGTGGCGCGTGACCACACCGGCGCTGGTGGTTTCAAAGAAGTCGATCGGCAAGGACAGCAGGTGGCTGAACACGCGGCGCGTCAAGCGCATGTCGATCTTGTTGGAGGCCGCCAAGGTCAGCGTCTGGCGCAGGAAGCCGAAGGTAGAGTCGAACACCAGCGCCATCACGATGCCCACGCCCAGCACCTGCAGCGTGGTCACGCTCTGGTGGGTCAGCACTTTGTCGATCACCAGCTGGAAGAAGATCGGCGAGGCCAGTGCCAGCAGCTGCATGGCAATTGCTGCGATGAAGATGTCGCGGAAGGCGACTTTCTGTTTCAGGATTTCTGGAATAAACCAGCGCAGGCCGAACGGCTGGTTAGGATCGGTAAACTTGTGCTGGCGTTTGATGAAGATGATGTCGCCGAACCAGTGCTTCTCGAAGTCGCTGCGCGCTACCAGCACCACTTGCGCATTGGCCGCAGCCGGATTCAGCACGGCAGCTTGATCCTCGGCGCCATTCTCGCCTTCCTTCACGCCCACCACGATGATCGAGTTGCCATTGTCCAGCTTGGCCATCAGCGGGAACACGCCGCCTTGCGCCATCAGGCGCGACCAGTTGAGCTTGTCGGCTTTGGCTTTCAGGCCGATTTCCGAGGCGATACGCAGCAGTGCGCCAGTGGTCGGTTCCTCCGCGCGCAACGCGTTCTCATCGATCAGGCGTTCCGGATTGATTTGCAGACCATGATGCTGCGCGATGGCAGTCAGACACTGGATCGCGGTATGGGGGAATTTATCTTGCATAGGCCCGAAAAGGTAAAAGCTTGCAGTAGCGCACTATTGTGTCAGCCTTGGGATTCTAACCCAGCACACCACTTCCCGGCGCCTTTTCTGTTGTAGAAACACAAGCGCTTTTACCGTGCTATTTGCCGGCTCAAAAAAAAACGGCAAGGCCCAAGGGCCTTGCCGTTCTTGCCTTAGTTCAGGCGGTGCTTACTTGGCTGCCAGGATGCCACTGCTATGGTTGCCGGTCAGCAGGGCTTTCAGACGCTGGGTCTCTTCGGTCGCAGCCGAGTTCGACGCCGCCGTCAGCTTGGTGCTGTCGAAGCTGCCGATGGCGCCGGCCAGGGCGGCTACCGATGCGCTGGTGGCGCTTGGCAGATCCAGCTTGGTCGCGTTCTCGGTCGCTTTGGCCGCCGCGCTATTGAAGCTCGACAGGGCATTCGACAGGTTGCTGACCGAGCTGCTCACGCTGCTGGTGCTACCCAGGGCGAACCAGACGTCGGCCGCAGCGTGGCTGGCGCCGTCAGCGGTCTCGAAGGTCGAGGTGATACCGACCCAGTTACCGTTGTTCTGCGACACGTTCTGCTTGGCGTCCAGGTTCAGCTTGGTGATGCCCAGCTCTTTCAGCGATTTCAGCTCGTCGGCCTGGCTGATGCCGTCCGCGTTGGCGTCAACCCAGACCCGCAGGTTGGCAAACTGGCTGTCCTTAGCGTCCACCACACCGTCGCCGTTGGTATCGAGCTCGGCCAGGGCGGAGTAGCCGTTGCTCGCTTTCGAACCGTTGGCCAGCGTGGTGCCCGAACCGAACAGCTCGCTACCGTCGTTGATCACGCCGTCGCCGTTGCGATCCAGGGCCAGCAGGCCGTCACCGCCGCCTACCCAGCCGGTGTTCACCTTGGTGCCGGTCGCGTTGACGTCGAAGTTGACGCCGGCAGCCAGGTTCAGGGTGGTGATGCCGTCACCGTTCAGGTCCAGCACCAGTGGGGTACCCAGTGGCGATGGCAGTGCAGCGATCTGGTCGGTGGTCAGGCCAGGCGACTGTGCCGAGGTGATCGAGCAGATCTGCTGGCTGGTCAGCGAGTGGATCTGGTTGGTGGTCAGCGAACCCAGTTGCTGCGAGCTCAGCGCGGCAATCGCGGCGGTTTTCAGACCGACCAGGTCGGCGGTTTCAATCGCCACCAGCTGGTTGGTCGACATTGCCTTGATCTGGTTGGTCGTCAGGGCAGCGGCCTGGTTGCTCGACAGCGACACGATCTGGTCAGTGGTCAGGGCACTGACCTGGCTGGTGGTCAGGGCGCCGACGATGGCCGTTTTCAGCACGCCGATGTCGTTGGTGCTCAGGGCAGCGATCGACTGGGTCGACAGTGCCGCCACTTGTGCGGTGCTCAGCACGCTGACCGAGCTGGTGCTCAATGCCACCACCTGGTCGGTGCTCAGTGCGCTCGACAGGGCAGCCGTCGTCAGTGCAGCGACCTGGCCGGTGGTCAGCGAGGCAACCTGATCCGTGGTCAGCGCGCTCACCTGGCCGGTTTTCAGGGTGGCGATCACGCTGGTTTTCAGGGCGCCGAGATCAGCGGTTTCAATCGCGGCAATCGCCGTGGTGCTCAGGGCGTTCACCTGGGCGGTGGACAGCGAACCGACCTGGCTCGACGACAGCGCCACGACCTGGTCGGTAGTCAGGCCGGTCGCCAGTGCCGAGGTGCTCAGCGCCAGGATCTGCGCGGTGCTCAACGCACCGATCTGGGCGGTGGTGATGGCGGCCAGCTGCTGGGTGCTCAGGCTCGCAATTGCGCTGGTTTTCAACGCGCCGATGTCGGCGGTTTCAATCGCGGCAATCGCACCACTGCTCATCGCAGCCACTTGCTGGCTCGACAGCGCGGCAACTTGCTGGCTGCTCAGAGCAACCACCTGGTCGGTGGTCAGCGCCTTGGCCTGACTGGTGGTCAGGGCCGCGATGGCTGCCGATTTCAGGCCACCGATGTCGGCTGTTTCAATCGCGGCGATATCGTTGGTGCTGAAGGCCGCCACTTGCGCGGTGCTCAGGGCGCCGAACTGGTTCGACGCCAGTGCCACCACCTGGTCGGTGGTCAGGGCGGCGATGCTGCCGGTGGTCAACGCAGCAACCTGGCCGGTGCTCAGGGCGCCCAGTTGGTCGGTGGTCAGTGCCGCCAGTTGGCCAGTTTTCAGCGCGGCGATGATGTTGGTTTTCAGACCAACGATATCAGCAGTCTCGATGGCTGCCACGTCGGTGGTCGACAGCGCCGTGAACTGGGCGGTGCTGAAGGCGCCGAACTGGTTCGACGACAGCGCCACGACCTGGTCGGTGGTCAGGCCGCTGGCCAGGTCGGCAGTGCTCAGCGCGGCGATCTGGCCGGTGCTCAGGGCAGCGATCTGGCTGGTGGTGATGGCGGCCAGCTGCTGGGTGCTCAGGGCGGCAATCGCGTTGGTTTTCAACGCGCCGATGTCAGCGGTTTCAATCGCGGCAATCGCACCGCTGCTCATCGCAGCCACTTGCTGGCTCGACAGCGCGGCAACCTGCTGGCTGCTCAGGGCAACCACCTGGTCGGTGGTCAGCGCCTTGGCTTGGGCGGTGGTCAGGGCCGCGATGGCCGCCGATTTCAGGCCGCCGATGTCGGCCGTTTCAATCGCGGCGATATCGTTGGTGCTGAAGGCCGCCACTTGCGCGGTGCTCAGGGCAGCGAACTGGTTCGACGACAGTGCCACCACCTGGTCGGTGGTCAGGGCGGCGATGCTGCCGGTGGTCAGCGCAGCGACCTGGCCGGTGGTCAGCGCACCCAGCTGGTCGGTGGTCAGTGCCGCCAGTTGGCCGGTTTTCAGCGCGGCGATGATGCTGGTTTTCAGGCCAACGATATCAGCGGTCTCGATGGCCGCCACGTCGGTGGTCGACAGCGCGCCGAACTGGGCGGTGCTGAAGGCGCCGAACTGGTTCGACGACAGCGCCACGACCTGATCGGTGGTCAGGCCGCTGGCCAGGTCGGCAGTGCTCAGCGCAGCGATCTGGCCGGTGCTCAGGGCAGCGATCTGGCTGGTGGTGATGGCGGCCAGCTGCTGGGTGCTCAGGGCGGCAATCGCATTGGTTTTCAACGCGCCGATGTCGGCGGTTTCAATCGCGGCAATCGCACCGCTGCTCATCACCGCTACTTGCTGGCTCGACAGTGCGGCAACTTGCTGGCTGCTCAGGGCAACCACCTGGTCGGTGGTCAGCGCCTTGGCTTGGGCGGTGGTCAGAGCGGCAATCGCTGCCGATTTCAGGCCGCCGATGTCGGCCGTTTCAATCGCGGCGATATCGTTGGTGCTGAAGGCCGTCACTTGCGCGGTGCTCAGGGCGCCGAATTGATTCGACGACAGTGCCACCACCTGGTCGGTGGTCAGGGCAGCGATGCTGCCGGTGGTCAGCGCAGCGACCTGGCCGGTGGTCAGCGCGCCCAGCTGGTCGGTGGTCAGCGCCGCCAGTTGGCCGGTTTTCAGCGCGGCGATGATGCTGGTTTTCAGGCCAACGATATCAGCGGTCTCGATGGCTGCCACGTCGGTGGTCGACAGTGCGCCGAACTGGGCGGTGCTGAAGGCGCCGAACTGGTTGGACGACAGCGCGACAACCTGGTCGGTGGTCAGGCCGCTGGCCAGGTCGGCAGTGCTCAGCGCAGCGATCTGGCCGGTGCTCAGGGCAGCGATCTGGCTGGTGGTGATGGCGGCCAGCTGCTGGGTGCTCAGGGCGGCAATCGCATTGGTTTTCAACGCGCCGATGTCGGCGGTTTCAATCGCGGCAATTGCACCGCTGCTCATCGCAGCCACTTGCTGGCTCGACAGCGCGCCTACTTGCTGGCTGCTCAGGGCAACCACCTGGTCGGTGGTCAGCGCCTTGGCCTGGGCGGTGGTCAGGGCCGCGATCGAAGCGGTTTTCAGGCCGCCGATGTCAGCCGTTTCAATCGCGGCGATATCGTTGGTGCTGAAGGCCGCCACTTGCGAGCTGCTCATGGCGCCGAACTGGTTCGACGACAATGCCACCACCTGGTCAGTGGTCAGAGCAGCGATGCTGCCGGTGGTCAGCGCAGCGATCTGGTTGGTACTCAGGGCGCTCAGCTGGTCGGTGGTCAGTGCCGCCAGTTGGCCGGTTTTCAGCGCGGCGATGATGTTGGTTTTCAGGCCAACGATATCTGCGGTCTCAATGGCTGCCACGTCGGTGGTCGACAGCGCGCTGAACTGGGCGGTGCTGAAGGCGCCGAACTGGTTGGACGACAGCGCGACAACCTGGTCGGTGGTCAGGCCGCTGGCCAGGTCAGCAGTGCTCAGGGCGGCGACTTGGGCGGTGCCCAGGGCGACGATCTGGTCGGTGGTGATGGCGGCCAGCTGCTGGGTGCTCAGAGCGGCGATCACATTGGTTTTCAAGGCGCCGATGTCGGCGGTTTCAATCGCGGCAATCGCACCGCTGCTCATCGCAGCTACTTGCTGGCTCGACAGCGCGCCTACTTGCTGGCTGCTCAGGGCAACCACCTGGTCGGTGGTCAGCGCCTTGGCCTGGGCGGTGGTCAGAGCGGCAATGGCTGCCGATTTCAGGCCGCCGATGTCGGCCGTTTCAATCGCAGCGATATCGTTGGTGCTGAAGGCTGCCACTTGCGCGGTGCTCATGGCGCCGAACTGGTTCGACGACAGTGCCACCACCTGGTCGGTGGTCAGGGCGGCGATGCTGCCGGTGGTCAGCGCAGCAACCTGGCTGGTGCTCAGGGCGCCCAGCTGGTCGGTGGTCAGGGCTGCCAGTTGGCCGGTTTTCAGTGCGGCGATGATGTTGGTTTTCAGGCCAACGATATCAGCGGTCTCGATGGCTGCCACGTCGGTGGTCGACAGCGCGCTGAATTGGGCGGTGCTGAAGGCGCCGAACTGGTTCGACGACAGCGCCACGACCTGGTCGGTGGTCAGGCCGCTGGCCAGGTCGGCGGTGCTCAGCGCAGCGATCTGGCCGGTGCTCAGGGCAGCGATCTGGCTGGTGGTGATGGCGGCCAGCTGCTGGGTGCTCAGGGCGGCAATTGCATTGGTTTTCAACGCGCCGATGTCAGCGGTTTCAATCGCGGCAATCGCACCGCTGCTCATCGCAGCCACTTGCTGGCTCGACAGCGCGGCAACTTGCTGGCTGCTCAGGGCAACCACCTGGTCGGTGGTCAGCGCCTTGGCCTGGGCGGTGGTCAGGGCGGCGATGGCCGCCGCTTTCAGGCCACCGATGTCGGCCGTTTCAATCGCGGCGATATCGTTGGTGCTGAAGGCTGCCACTTGCGCGGTGCTCAGGGCAGCGAACTGGTTCGACGACAGTGCCACCACTTGGTCGGTGGTCAGCGCAGCGATGCTGCCGGTGGTCAGCGCAGCAACCTGGTTGGTGCTCAGGGCGCCCAGCTGGTCGGTGGTCAGCGCCGCCAGTTGGCCGGTTTTCAGCGCGGCGATGATGTTGGTTTTCAGGCCAACGATATCAGCGGTCTCGATGGCTGCCACGTCGGTGGTCGACAGCGCCGTGAACTGGGCGGTGCTGAAAGCGCCGAATTGGTTGGACGACAGCGCCACTACCTGGTCGGTGGTCAGGCCGCTGGCCAGGTCGGCGGTGCTCAGCGCAGCGATCTGGCCGGTGCTCAGGGCAGCGATCTGGCTGGTGGTAATGGCGGCCAGCTGCTGGGTGCTCAGGGCGGCAATCGCATTGGTTTTCAACGCGCCGATGTCGGCGGTTTCAATCGCGGCAATCGCACCGCTGCTCATCGCAGCTACTTGCTGGCTCGACAGCGCGCCTACTTGCTGGCTGCTCAGGGCAACCACCTGGTCGGTGGTCAGCGCCTTGGCTTGGGCGGTGGTCAGGGCGGCGATAGCCGCCGCTTTCAGGCCGCCGATATCGGCCGTTTCAATCGCAGCGATATCGTTGGTGCTGAAGGCTGCCACTTGCGCGGTGCTCATGGCGCCGAACTGGTTCGACGACAGTGCCACCACCTGGTCGGTGGTCAGGGCGGCGATGCTGCCGGTGGTCAGCGCAGCAACCTGGTTGGTGCTCAGGGCGCCCAGTTGGTCGGTGGTCAGCGCCGCCAGTTGGCCGGTTTTCAGCGCGGCGATGATGTTGGTTTTCAGACCAGCGATATCAGCGGTCTCGATGGCTGCCACGTCGGTGGTCGACAGCGCGCTGAACTGAGCGGTGCTGAAGGCGGCGAACTGGTTCGACGACAGCGCCACTACCTGATCGGTAGTCAGGCCGCTGGCCAGGTCGGCAGTGCTCAACGCAGCGATCTGGCCGGTGCTCAGGGCAGCGATCTGGCTGGTGGTGATGGCGGCCAGCTGCTGGGTGCTCAGGGCGGCAATCGCGCTGGTTTTCAACGCGCCGATGTCGGCGGTTTCAATCGCAGCAATCGCACCGCTGCTCATCGCAGCTACTTGCTGGCTCGACAGTGCGGCAACTTGCTGGCTGCTCAGGGCAACCACTTGGTCGGTGGTCAGCGCCTTGGCTTGGGCGGTGGTCAGGGCGGCGATAGCCGCCGCTTTCAGGCCGCCGATGTCGGCCGTTTCAATCGCAGCGATATCGTTGGTGCTGAAGGCTGCCACTTGCGCGGTGCTCAGGGCAGCGAACTGGTTCGACGACAGTGCCACCACTTGGTCGGTGGTCAGGGCGGCGATGCTGCCGGTGGTCAGCGCAGCAACTTGGTTGGTGGTCAGGGCGCCCAGCTGGTCGGTGGTCAGGGCTGCCAGCTGGCCGGTTTTCAGCGCGGCGATGACGTTGGTTTTCAACGCGGCCAGGTCGCCAGTTTCAATTGCTGCGACGTTGGTCGTCGACAGTGCGGCAAATTGGGCGGTGCTCAGGGTCGCCAGCTGGTTGGACGACAGCGCTACTACCTGGTCGGTGGTCAGGCCGCTGGCCAAGGCAGCGGTACTCAGGGCCGCAACCTGACCGGTGGTCAGCACGCTCACTTGGTCGGTGGTCAATGCCGCTACTTGCGAGGTGTTCAAGGCGGCGACAGCGTTGGTTTTCAGGGCCACGAAGTCGGCAGTTTCCAGCGCCACGATGTCATTGGTGCTCAAGCTGCTCACCTGGGCGCTGCCCAGTGCTGCGGCTTGTTGCGAGGTCAGGGCAACGATCTGGTTGGTGGTCAACGCGGCCAGCTGCGCGGTGCTCATACCCGCCACAGTCGCGCTGCGCAGCGCGGCAAAGTCGGCCGTCTCAAGCGCGACCAGCGAGGTCGTCGACAGTGCATTGATCTGCGCCGAGCTGAAAGTGCCGACCTGAGCCGTCGTCAGCGCGACGACCTGATCCGTGGTCAAGCCATTGACCAGCTGTTTGGTGGCCAACGCGGAAATCTGGTTGGTGGTCAGAGCACCGATCTGATCGGTTGTGAAGGCCCGCGTCTGAGCGGAATTGAGCGCAACAAGATCAGCGGTCGCGAGGGCAGCAATGCTTGCGGTTGGCAACGCTGCGATCTGATCGCTGCTAAAGGTAGTGATAAGGCTCATTTCCATTCTCCTTGGGGCACTGCACAGTTCTATACGGACAGATAATGAAGCCGCCGGGTAGTTCCCTGCGGCTCAAGCTTGAATTCGGTACGACGGTATTTGTTGCAGAAACATGCGCATCAGAACTCCACGCGCTTTAGTCCTTAACGTCAATCTTTTAAGCAACTTTAGGACGGTCCGGGCATGTTTTTTCCTCCGGTTAACATTTCTATCGCTAGATGAAGGTGCATAGTTTCAGTTAATCAACCGTAAAAATGGTGAGGAGGAGACCGGCCCGAACGAGTAAAGCGACAATTTTCTTAACTGCATTAAGTTTTTTTTGTTTACGTAAAGCAATGCGAAGTGATCTTGCGCTAAGGCCGCACTACTTTTTAGGGCCAAACCGCCAGAGAATTTCCAATTGGAAACTTTTCATCCCAGAACTCCCGCGCTGTCATGCGTAGTGACCTCTATCAGTTGCAACGGAGGGCGAGCACTGATCTTGGATTATAGCTGAGCCTATTTCCCTAGGTTAACTTTTTCCACGCGCTGTCGCTCCGCCGCAACCGCAAAGAATAGAATATTTACTAATTAAAAAAGTTGGGATTCATCTAAGAGCGGTGACACAAATGTATCCACACGGACATTTTGAAGAAGATGTGTGACAAGCTTATGACCAAACAGCGGGGTTAACCCGTGTCAGTTTGCCTTTTTGGTAAGAAACAGCGTGGCGCCGGTGGCCGCCAGCAGGGCCAGCGCGACCATATTCAGCACCAGCACGCCGCTGTGGAATTGCAGCACCAGCCCGATGCTGACGCCGGCTTTGATGCTAAATTGCCAATCACCGGAGGCCGGAAAGTAGCTGGCCGCTTGCAAGGCATAGTACAAACCGCCGCCCCACAAACCCAGCCGCAAGCGCTTGAGCGATAGCACGGATGCAAGGAAGCCCAGCAGCGCGGCGCCAAACACCAGGTACAAGCCGCTGCCGGACAAGGGCTCGCCCAGCAGGCCCAGGCACACGCCCAGCGCCAGCGCGCTATTTAACAGCAGTACCCGGGCCAGCCATTTTTCAAATTCCTGCATGCGTTTATCCGAATCGGGATTGATAGTCGCTGGGCGCCACGCCCAGTTGCGCGGCAAACGCGCGCCGCAGATTGTACTCGCTGCCGAAGCCGCTCTGGCGGGCGGCGCGCTTGACCGACATGCCGGGCCGCTCCAGCAGCGCGCAGGCGGCCTCCATGCGCAGCCGCAGCAACAGCTGGGCCGGCGACATGCCCGCTTCCTGCTGCAAGCGGCGATGCAGGGTGCGCACCGACACCGCCAGCGCCGCCGCCATCTGTTCGACATCGAGCTGCTGCTGCAGGCGCGCGCGCAGCCAGGCGGTCAGTTGGCCGTGCAGTCCCTGCGGATCGGCCTGCGCCAGCAATTCCGAGCTGAACTGGCGCTGGCCACCGGGCCGCTTGAAAAACACCACCAGCCGCTTGGCCGCCGCCAGTCCAGCGGCGCGGCCCTGGTCTTCCTCCACCAAGGCCAGCGCCAGGTCCATGCCGGCGGCGATGCCGGCCGAGGTGTAAAGCGCGCCGTCGCGCACGTAAATGGCGTCGTCCTGCACCGTGATGGCGGGATGCTGGGCTTGCAGGGCAGCGGCGTCTTGCCAGTGGGTGACGGCGCGGCGGCCGTCCAGCAAACCGGCGCGGGCCAGCACGAAAGCGCCGGTGCACACCGAGCAACAACGCGCGACGTGGGCCGCCGCCTGCGCCACCCAGCTCACCACAGCTGGATCGAGCGCCGGGCTGTTGCTGCTCTCCAGCCCGCGCCCGCCGGACACCAGCAGTGTGGCGCCGGCCAGCATCTGCGGCTCGGGCAGCGCCGCAGCCTGCAGCGTGACGCCGGCGGTCGACAACACCATGCCGCCGCCCAGCGCGATCATATGGATGCGGTAAGGCTCGGGGTGGCCGGCGTCGCGCGCCTCGTCATTGGCGGTGGAAAACACCTGGGCCGGGCCAGTGGCGTCCAGCAGCAAAAAGCCGGGATAGACCAGTAACCAGATATCGATGGGCTTCATGTGGCAGATATTCAACCATGAATGTCATTTGTGTCAAATCCGGCGCTGGCAACATGCTGTCAAAGGAGATCAACATGACACGCACCGTAGGCATTTATATCTTTGACAACGTAGAAGTCCTGGACTTTGCGGGACCGTATGAAGTGTTCACCTGCGCCAGCCGGGTGGCGGGCGGCGAAGCGCCATTCCGGGTCCGCACCATCGCCGCCACGGGCGCACCGGTGACGGCTCGCGCCGGGCTGGAACTGCATCCGGAAGCCAGCTTTGCCGATTGCGGCCCCATCGACGTGCTGATCATCCCCGGCGGCGTGGTCAGCGCCGAACTGGCCCGGCCAGAAGTCATCCGCTGGATCGCTCACATGGCACGCGACAGTGAACTGACGGCCTCCGTCTGCACCGGCGCCCTGCTGCTGGCCGCAGCCGGCCTGCTGGACGGCCAGCCAGCCACCACCCACTGGGAAGACCTCGACGAACTTCGGCGCGGCTGGCCGCAAGTACAAGTGCAGGCTGACCGGCGCTGGGTCGACAATGGCCGCGTGGTCACCTCAGGCGGCATTTCGGCCGGCATCGACATGTCGCTGCACCTGGTCGAGCGCTTGGCCAGCCGCGCGCTAGCCGAACGCACCGCCCGCCAAATGGAATACGACTGGCAACACTCCGGGGTCAGGTCCCCCATTTCTACACGGCCTCAGCTTTAATCAGCGCTGCGGCTGAGCGCGTGTAGAAATGGAGGACCTGACCCCGGTTTAGAGTTTGCGCAACTGCTCTTTGGCGTAGGTGGCGCTTGGGTGGTTGGGTGCTAGCTCAAGGAAGCTGGTGTAGGCTTTCCTGGCTTTGTCGTTGTCGCCCTGGTGCAGGCGCGCGTCGCCCAGGTTCAGGTAGGCGATGGCGCGCGAGGTGTCGATCTGGAGCGTGTTCTCGAACCAGCGCGCGGCTTCGGCGTATTTCTCTTGCTTGTAATAGACGAAGCCAAGGTTGTTGGCCGCCAGGCCGAAGTCGGGGCGGAATTTCAACGCTTCGGTGAACGCGGCTTCGGCCTGGGCGTACTGCTTTTCTTTGTACAGCTGCAGGCCTTTGTCGTTCGCACGCTGCGCCAGCTGGCGCGCGGAGGCGTCGACCGGCTTCGGTGCGGCGATTTTCTGTTCCCCGCCTTGCAGATTTTTGATCACCACCGTGTTGCCCTCGGCCTGCTGGTTGCGGCCGCTGTCCAGCTTGGTATTCATGGCGATCGCTTCCGGTGACAGCTGGCTCGATTGCGCGCTCAGGAATTCCGCCTCGGCCGGCAGCTGGAACACGAACTCGCCGCCTTCCGATCCCGGCAAGCTGCCAAACGCCGGGGTCTGCTGCGAAACGCTCGCTACCGCCGGCGCCACATACGCCGCCAGCTCGGTGGCGGTGATCAGGCCGTCGCCATTCAGGTCGGCCTTGCCGCCCAGTGCCTGCAGCAGGGTCCACGAGAAGATCGAGTGCCCGTTCGGTCCGCCATCGGCCACCATTTGATCGGCGCCACCGGCGGTCAGCATCTGCCGTCCCATGCGGCGCGCATTGTCGCGCAGGAAGGCGGTGTTGCCGCCTCCGCGCGTCAGGCCCAGGCCGCTGTAGCAGGCGTCCATCACAAACAGCACGTGTTTGGCGTTGAGGCTTTCTGCGATGTTCTGCAAGTCCGTCATCGGAATCGCGTCCACGCTGACCTGCTGTGGATCGGAATCCACCGGCACGATGTAGCCCAGATTGCGGCCCGAGCTCAGCTGGCGCGTCGCGCCGTGGCCAGCAAAGAACACGAAGATGCGGTCGTCCTTGTTCAGTTTGGCATCGGCCAGCTTGTCGTGGAACACCGCGAGGATGTTGTTACGCGTCGCTTCGCCATTGTTGAGCGTGAACACGCGCTCGCTGGCAAAGCCAAAGCGGTTGACCAGGGTGTCGCGGATCGCCTTGGCATCCTGCACCGCGTACTGCAGCTTCGGCCATTTCTGATACTCGTTAATCCCGATCACCACCGCGTAGCTGTTGGCATAGCCGGTGCTGACGGCAATTTTCTCCGGCTCCTGCCGGCTGCCCTGCGCAACCTTGAAGGACTGCCCATCCCAGGCAGCAAAGCTGTAGCCGTCCGCGATCAGCTTGTCCAGCACCATCGGCAGCGCCTTGACGCTGCGCTCGTGGATGTCATGGAACAGGATGATGCCGCGCTGCTCCTTGCCCAGCGTGGTCAGCACGCGGTTGGCAATCGAGGTCGGCACCGGATCGGCCCAGTCCAGCGAATCCACATTCCACATCACCGAACGCAGGCCCAGCTTGGCCAGCACCGCCATGCCCTCGGCATTGCGCGCGCCATACGGGAAGCGGAACAGCTGCGAGCGGCGCGGATCGGCCGCCTTCAGCATTGCATCGGCATTGGCGATCTCGCCATACAGCACCTGGTCCTTCTGCTTGGACAGCTGCGCATGGCTGAAGCTGTGATTACCGACGGTGTGACCAGCATCGATCAGACGGCGGCTCTCGGCGGCGTTCTTGCCCAGCGTCTGCTTGCCTTGCGCATCCAGCTTGCCGACGTTCTGGCCGACCTGGAAGAACACGCCCGGCACGTTGTACTGCTTGAGGATGGCCGCCACTTCTTCGGTATACGTGCCATGCGGACCGTCATCAAAGGTGAGCACCACGGTTTTCGGCGGCAGCGCATTGCCGAAAATCTCCTTGCCCTGCTCTTCCTGCTCAGCCGTCTTTGGCGGCTCAGGATACGGCACGATGACGCCATAGTCCTTCATGATCTGCTCGCGGCGGTACAGCTTGCGCAGCTTGGCGACGTAGTCATCCCAGCGCTCGCGCTTGGGCACGATGGCGCGCGTTTCAAAACGGCCGAAGACGCCGCTCAGTTCTTTGTCGTACTGCTTCTCGATGTCTTCCAGCGCCGCCAGGTCTTCGCTGACACGCTTGTGCAGCTTGATGGCAGGCAGCGTCTGGTCGGCAGCGGCCAGCTTCTGCAAGGTGATCAGCACTTCGCGGAAGGCCAGACGGTCGGCGTCAAACAGCTCGCCATCGGATTCGATATACGACAGCAGGGCATCATCGGCCGCATCGCGCTGCGCTGGCGGCAGTGCCTGGGTCTGGCCCAGCAGCGTCTGTACGCGCGCCAGCCGCTCGAGGTTTTCATGGAACAGTGCCTGGCCTACCTGGTTGGCCGCCTTGCGCTCTTCCTCTTTCAAGGCTTTCTCATCGGCCAGCAGCACGATGATCTTGCGGTAGTTGGCCAGCAGCGCCTGCAACTCAGGCTGCAGTTGCGGCACAGCAGCATCGGCGCTGGCAGCGACCGGCTCAGCAGCTGGCGCAGGCGCTTGCCAGCGCTGCCAGCCGACATAGGCTGCCGTACCGAGCACGGTAGCGGCCACGGCCACGGCCGCGATGATCGTCAACTGCTGGGCTTTTTTCATGAGAATGCAATTCTTAAAAGCAACGAAAACAGCATTCTATGACACTTTTGCTAATTTTTCACTGCATAGCCATCCGTGAGCGTCTTCAGGAACACCACCATGTCGGCGATGTCACGCTCGTTGAGCGCCGGCTTGTCGCCCGGCTTGCCGCCAAACGGCGCTTCCATATTGACGTTGGCATCCAGGCCGGCCGGCTGGTCGTCGAACTTGCGGCCGCCCTGGTACCACTTTTGCGGCGTCGTATCGCGCGTGACGTAAAAGCGGATTACCTGTTGCAGGCTGGTGAAGCTGCCATTGTGGAAGAACACCTTGCGCAGCGCGACGTTGCGCAGCGATGGCGTCTTGAAGCGCCCGCAGTACTCTTGATGATCCTTGAGGTCGGTCCGGTCCGGGCCGCACAGGCCGAGGTCGTAGTAGGCCGGATCGGCATTCACCGCCAGCTTGCGGTTGCGCGGCACGCCGATATTGATCAGGCCATAGTCGGTAAATTGCGGGAACACCCCGCCCGGCGAAATCCGGCTGATGTGACAGGACGCGCAATTGCCCTTGGTCTCGTCGTTGAACAACTTCAGCCCGCGCTCTTCCTGCGCCGTCAGCGTGGTCTGCTTGCGCAAGTAAGCATCGTACTTGCTGGTGTAGGGATAAAACTCGGTGGGACTTTCCTGGAACACTTCCAGCGCCATCAGCGCACCCTGTATGGCCGCACGCGGACGCGCAAAAATATCCGCCCCGAACACTTGCTTGAAGCGCCCCGCCAGCGACCCGCCACTCAGCCGCGCCAGCACTGCTGCCTCGTCCTTGTTACCCATCTCGCGCGCCGACAGCAGCGGCCCTAACGCCTGCTCGTGCGCCGACTGCGCCCGGCCGTCCCAGTCATGACCGCCCGTCGGGCCAGCATCGAGGCTGTCGTCGCCATCGTCGTCGTGATAGTGCTCGCTGAACGCCGGCACGTTCTGGATGTAGCGCAGCGACGGCGCCGCCCGCGTGCCCTCGGTACGGCCATCGCTGCCGGCCAACTGCACCGCCAGATTATTCGGCGGACTGAAGGCGTGATCCGGACTATGGCAACTGGCGCACGCCACTTTGCCCGAAGCCGACAGGCTGGTGTCGGCAAACATGGCGCGTCCCAGCGCGGTCAGCTCGGCTACGCTGGGCTGGTGCGGCGCGTTCGGCGCGTAGGCGGCCTTGGGCGCGTCTTTAGGAGCATCGGTGGAAGCGGAATGGCAGGCGGCCAGCAGCGCCGCCGTCAAAACTGCATAAATAATTTTCATGCGCGCAGCCTAACAAGCCCACATGACCACTACATGACAGATACAAAACGATACTTTCCCGCCAATGCCATTTCATCATCCTGACATATTTGCTACCTAGCATGAGCCGCTTTCACACCCCACCCTCAAGGCATGATGATGACTTCCACTTTGAAAACGGTCCTGCGCCCGCTGCCGCTGGTCCTGCTGGCCGCCGGCATCGGCGCCGGCCTGGTCGCCTGCGGCAGCAGCTCCGACAGCAGCGTCCCGACCATGACCGGCCAAGTGGTCGGCAGCTATTATGAAAACGCTGTGGTCTGCCTGGAAGGCAGCACCAAGCTCACTTGCGACAGCAATTCCGGCACCGTGCGCACCGCTGCCGACGGCAGCTTCAAGATCACCGGCGCCGACCACGGCACGCTGCTGGTCACGATCGGTACCGACGCCATCCGCCACGACGCCATCGGCGACGCCGGCACCAAGGTCACGCAAAAATTGCTGTTCCGCGCGCCGAACGGCCACACCGGCATCATCGACGCCATCAGCACCGAACTGAGTGTGCTGATGGACGCCAACGGCGGCGACTTCGCCGCTGCCAGCAAGGCGCTGGCCGCCCGCATCGGCGTCAGCGAAAGCAATCTGCTGGCCGACGTCAACAAAGTCTCCGGCGACGACCAGGCCAAACTGAAAGTCGAGAACGATGTCATGACCGGCATCATCACCAGCGCCGCCAGCCAAACGGCCGCCAGCGACATCGCCAGCACCATCACTGCCGGCGCCGCCCTGGCCAATATCAAGAACATCGTGGTGATCTATGCGGAAAACCGCGGCTTCGACAATCTGTACGGCCTGTTCCCAGGCGCCAACGGCGTGCCGGGCGTGAACGCCACCTCGACCGGCGGCTACACCGCACAGAAAGACTACGACAACAGCAGCCTGCCAGTGCTGCCGCCAACCTGGGGCGGCATGACGGCTGCCGGCCAGTCGCTGGTGATCACCCAGGCGCAGTCGGCCAACCTGCCGAACAAGCCATTCCAGATTGACGACGTCAACAGCCCGATCGCCATGTCACAATCGATCATCACGCGCGACCTGGTGCACCGCTTCTACAACAACCAGATGCAGATCAACGGCGGCGCCAACGACAAGTTCGCAGCCTACTCGGACGCCGGCGGCCTGACCATGGGCTACTACGACGGCAGCAAGATGAAGATGTGGGACATCGCTAAACAATATGCGCTGGCCGACAACCTGTTCATCGGCGCCTTCGGCGGCTCCTTCCTGACCCACCAGTACTTGATCTGCGCCTGCGCGCCGCAATACCCGAACGCCGACAAATCGGTGGCGGCCGGCGCCATCGCCAAGATCGACCTCGACAGCAAGGGCAACTTCCTGCGCCTGACGCCGTCGGCCACCGCACCGACCAGCGTGCTGAACGGCGCACCAGCCTACGCCAACGACGGCGCCATCACCCCGGCCGACGCCAGCGGCATGTTCTACGCGGTCAACACCATGCAGCCGCCGTACCAGCCGAGCAGCAACGCCCCGGCCGGCGACGACAGCACCCACCTGTTTGCCGACACCGCCAAGGCCAACACCCTGCCACCGCAGACGCAGAAAAACATCGGCGACCTGCTGACCGCCAAGAGCGTCGATTGGGCCTGGTACGCGGGCGCGTGGAGCAGCACCACGGCTAACGCCACGGCAGCACCGCGCGGCGCCTTTGCCAATCCGCCCAACTTCCAGTTCCACCACCAGCCGTTCAACTACTTCGCCAACATGGACCCGGTCAAGTTCCCGGCCTATCGCGCAGCGCACTTGAAGGACTACGACACCCAGTTCGTGGCGGATGCCGCCGCAGGCACCCTGCCGGCCGTGGCCTTCTACAAGCCGCAAGGTAATTTGAACCAGCACGCCGGCTACGCTTCGGTGGCCGATGGCGACGCCCACATCGCTGATGTGATCGCCAAGCTGAAGAAGAGCCCGCAGTGGAAGAACATGCTGGTAATCGTCACCTACGACGAGAACGGCGGCTTCTACGACCACGCCGCGCCACCTAAGGGCGACCGCTGGGGTCCGGGCACCCGCGTGCCGGCGATCATCGTGTCGCCGTATGTGAAGAAGGGCACGGTTGACCATACCCAGTATGACTCGGCCTCGATCCTGCGCGCCATCACCCACCGCTTCAACCTGCCGCAGCTGGACGGTTTGGCGACCCGCGACAAAGCGCTGGCCACCAACGGCGCCAAGCCGATGGGCGACTTCAGCGCAGCGCTGGCGCTGACCCCGCAAGAGTAACAACTCCGGGGTCAGGTCCTCCATTCATTCATGAGCTCGTGTAGAAATGGGGGACCTGACCCCGGAATTCGACGGTAACGGTAAGGCCGTTGCCGTCGCTGCTGAGCGCGATGCTGCCTTGGTTGCGCTCGGCCGCCCGCTCGGCAATCGCCAGCCCCAACCCACTGCCCGACTGCTCCTGCCCCGGCACCCGATAGAAACGCTCAAACACCTTCTGCTGCAAGGCCTGCGCAATCCCCGGTCCCTGGTCGCTGATGGTCAGCTGGCAGCCCTCACCAGCGACGGCCAACCCCACCACGATCCGCCCATGCTCCGGCGAATATTTCACCGCATTGCTGATCAGGTTATCCAGCAACGCCGCCATGCTCTCCACGTGCACCGCCATGCGACACTCGCCCTCGGCCTGGAACTCAATCTCTATCCCGCGCTGCATCGCCAGCGGCACGGCCAACGCCAGTCGGCTACGCACAAACGCACTCAACTCGGTCAGCGGCAACGGCTCCGCACTCGGCTCGGCCCGCGCCCGCTCAAACGCCAGCAACTGATGCACCATATGCGTGGCCCGCGCCACGCCATCACGCAAGCCCTGCCCCGCCTCCGCACTGCGCGCCGGGTTATCGGCCACACTACGGCTCAACAGCAAATGGGCATTAATCTGGATCGCCGCCAGCGGCGTCTTCAACTCATGCGCCGCATCGGTCAAAAACTCATGTTCACGCTCGATGCGCTGGCTCAGCCGCATCATCAAGCGGTTGATCGCGTCCACCAGCGGCGACAGCTCGCGGTACTGCGAATCCGGCAACGCCGTCAAATCCGACACCGCCCGTGACTCGATCTGCTCCGCAATCGAGCGCAAAGGCTGCAAGCCGATGCCGACAATCAGCCACGCCGGCAACAGCAGCAAGGGCAAACTGAATATCGTCGATGACAACAGGAAGCTGACGCCGGAAAAACTCAGCATCCACTCGTCGTCGACTTCGTGACTGCGCTCAACCACCAGCCCGCTGGTCGCATCGCGCTCCACCGCGTTGACCCAGGCATTGGCCTTGCCCGCCTCCGCACTGCCCGCCTCCGGCAGCAAGTCCGGCAAATCCGGCAGCGAGTTGTACACCAGCGCGCCGTGCTGCCACACCCGCAGCCGCACCCGCGAGTGGTAGTCCAGCTCACGGAACATTTCGCGCCGCACCGCTTCCAGCATGGCCGCTGCGCGCTGCATGCGCGCGCGGTCATCGCCGATCTCGGCCAGATGCAGCAGCACTTCGCGCGTGTGCGCCGCGTTCTCGCTGGCAGTGCGGGCGCGCTGAGTGATCTTGGCTTCCACCGCCACGTAGGTGAAACCGGCCAGCGCCACCAGCGCGATCACGGCCGAAAAGCCCAGCATCAGGCGGCGGAACAGGGACGAGGGCTTATTCATGGGGACGCTGCGCCATGTAGCCAACCCCGCGCACCGTGCGGATCAGTCGCTCGCCGACTTTCTTGCGCAGGTTGGAGATGTGCACGTCCAGCGTGCCTTCGCTGTGTGGCAGCACGCCTTGCTCCAACTCGGCGCGCGTGAGTACCCGGCCCGGCTCTTTCACCAAGGCCAGCAACAACGCAAACTCGGTGCGCGACAAGGACAGCGGCGTGCCGGCGCGCGTCACCAGCAAACGGCCTTCATCCAGCACCAGTTCACCGAAGCTCCAGCCGCCGTCGGCGTTGCCGTTGGCGCGCCGCACAATGGCGCGCAGGCGCACCAGCAATTCCGGGATTTCAAATGGCTTGATCAGATAGTCGTCGGCGCCGGTGTTGAAGCCGTTCAGCCGGTCTTCCAGGCTGTCGCGCGCGGTCATGATCAGCACCGGCAAGCTAAGGCCGGCCGCGCGTATGGCGCGCAGCAACTGGGCGCCGTCGCCGTCCGGCAGGCCGAGATCGAGCAGCACCGCGTCAAAAGGCTCCGCTTGCAGCCGCGCCAGCACGCCGTCGGCCATGCGCACCCAGATCACGGCGTGGCCCTCGTCCTGGAACACCGCCAGCAAGGCCCGGCCGATGGCCAGGTCGTCTTCTATCATCAGGATTTTCATGCCGGAAGTGTAGCGCGCTTTGCACGCCCCAAGCGGCCCAGTCGGCAAAACGCCACAAGCTCGCTTTCGCCATGAAATCAGGCACTTGGCCGCCAACCTAAAGGCTTCCTTTATTTTCCACGACGCGCCGTCGTTGACCCTGCCGGGCTGGCTGCGACACCATTCATCCCGCATTCCAACAATAATTCTTAGGGAGACGTATGACCACCAGCACCGCATTCCGCCTCAGTCCGTTGGCAGCCGCCGCCGCACTGATGCTGCTGGGCGCCACCGGCGCCAGCCAAGCGCAGCAAACCCAGCAAGCCGACAACACGACCGAAGCCCAAGCCAAAAAGACCGACGGCGAGATGGCCACGGTCACCGTGGCCGGCATCCGCCGCGGCATCGAGGAAGCGATCTCGATCAAGAAAAACGCCAGCTCCATCGTCGAGGCGATTTCCGCCGAAGACATCGGCAAGCTGCCCGACACCACCGTGGCTGAATCGATTTCGCGCCTGTCCGGCGTTACCACCCAGCGCAACAAGACCAATGGCAAGGCCACCGATGTGTCGGTACGCGGCCTGTCGCCGAGCTTTAACGGTTCCCTGCTCAACGGCCGCGAGCAAGCCTCCACCAGCGATGCGCGCAGCCCCGAGTTCGACCTGTTCCCGTCCGAGCTGACCGGCTCGGTGCTGGTGTACAAGACGCCGGACGCCAGCCTCATGGGCCAGGGCCTGGCATCCACCATCGACTTGCGTACCCTGCGCCCGCTCGACTTCGGCCAGCGCGTGCTGGCGGCTTCGGTGCGCAAGGAGCGTATCGGCTTCGGCTCGGGCGCGGAAGTGGGCGCCGGCCACCGCAAGACCTTCAGCTACGTCGACCAGTTTGCCAACCGCACCATCGGCCTGTCGCTCGGCATCACCACCCTGCGCCAGGATAACGGCGGCGAACTGAAATTCGACAGCTGGGGCGGCTGGGCGCCGGCGCTGGACTACAACGGCGGCCAAGTGGCGGTGCCGGGCGGCTTCCTGGCCGAGACTTCGCGCCGCAAGGCCGACCGCGATGGCGCGTCGCTGACCCTGCAATTCAAACCGAATCAGAACTTCCGCTCGACGCTGGATGTGTTCTACTCGCGCGGCGATGAAGCCACCAAGAAAACCGGCATCGAAGGCGCCGTGGCCTTCGGCACCGGCCCGTATGATCCGAACGGCGTTCTGACCAATGCAGTAGTGGCCAACGGCGTCGCCACCAGCGGCACCATCAGCAACTACAAGGCCGACGTCCGCAATCACCTGTACTCGAACAAGGACCGCCTGGCCTCCTTCGGCTGGAACAATGAGTTGAAACTGGACGAGCAATGGCGCGTCGAGGCCGACCTGTCGCACTCGCACGGCGTCAAGAACATCTCCAACTACGAGACCACCGCCGGCCAGCCGGGCAACACGCCGGCCAGCCAGCTGGGCTCGATCTCGTACAGCGGCTTTAACGGCTCCAACTTCGCCGACGTCAAATACACCACCAGCCTCAATTACGCCGACCGCAAAGTGTCGGTGCTGACCGACGTTGACGGCTGGGGCGGCGGTCCGAATTCGCCGCAGGCCGGCTATGTGGCATTGCCGAATATCGACGACACCGTCAACGCCGTGCGCCTGACCGCGCATCGTGAACTGGACTGGGGCCCGCTGGTCAACGCCCACTTCGGCGCCAACTACACCAAGCGCGACAAGTCGCGCACCGGCGAAGAAGGCCGTTTGTCGATCAAGGGTGGCGACGGCTACGCCAGCGCCGCCATGCCGGGCACCGACGTGGCGCAAGCCGGCGCTTCGGGCCTGATGGTGGCGTCCTTCGACCCGACCGGCACGCTGGGCACGATTTACGATTTGAACCGCTGGGTCGATTCCACCGTGCTGTCGCGCGACTGGTCGGTGCGCGAGAAGGTCGCGACCGTGTATGCGATGGCCGATCTGGATGGCGCGCTGGGCCCGGTGCCGTACAGCGGCAACGTCGGCCTGCAAGTGGTCAACACCAAGCAGAACGCCGCTGGCAACCAGGTCGACTTGGCCAATTGCACCGGTATCACGGTCGACACTTGCCCGTACAAGGTACGCACGGATGGGACCAGCTACACCAATGTGCTGCCTAGCCTGAACCTGGCGTTTGACCTCGGCAGCGAGCAAAAGCTGCGCCTCGGCGCCGGCAAGCAAATCTCGCGCGCCAATCTGGACAACATGAAGGCCAGCATGGACTTCGCGGTGCAAAACGCCACCTCGGTGGCGCCGGCCCTGACCGGCTTTGCCGGCAACCCGCACCTGAAGCCCTACCAGGCGCGTTCGCTCGACCTGTCGTATGAGAAGTACTTCGGCAAGAAGGGCTACATCAGCGTGGCGACCTTCTTCAAGAAACTCGATAACTACATCATCAACGCGCCGATGGCGTTCGACTTCAAGCCCTACACCAGCGCTTCGACGCCGCTGCCGACCAGTGGCCCGTACAAAGGCTCTACCATCGGCTTCCTGACCATGCCGCAGAACGGCCAGGGCGGCAATATGCACGGCTACGAGCTGGCGGTAAACGTGCCGTTCTCGTTGGCGACCAAGTGGCTGGACGGTTTCGGCGTAGCGGCCAACTACTCATTCACCGACAGCTCGGTGCAGCTGCCGACCAGCGGCTTCGTCTCGCCGCAAAATGGTCCGGTATTCAAAGATTCGGTCACCTCGATCGGCTTGCCGGGCTTGTCGAAGAACGTCAGCAGCGTGCGGCTCTACTACGAAAACCACGGCCTGCAGCTGGCGTGGGCGGCGCACCGCCGTTCCAACTTCGTCGGCCAGATCCTCGACTATCGCAGCGATTCGCAATTCACCTTCATCAAGGGCGAGACCATCATCGATTTGCAGGCCTCGTACGAAGTGCAGAGCGGCTGGCTGAAAGGCGTGTCGGTATTCCTGCAAGGGCATAACTGGAGCAACCAGCCGTTCCAGGAATACACCGTCGATCCGAACGTGATTACCAACTCGGTGAAATACGGCCGCACTTACACGGCTGGCCTGACCTACAAGTTCTGATGAAAACCGCGCTCCTGATGGCACTCGTGCTGTCAGGAGCGGTTCATGTCTCCGTACATGCTGCCGCTCCTGACGCCTACCAACCGAAACCTTACGTCCAGTTCCAGCACGCGGAATGGACCAAGAACGCCAGCATCTACCAGATCAACACCCGCCAGTTCACGCCGGAGGGCAGCTTCCGTGCCGCCGAACGCGAACTGCCGCGCCTCAAGGCCCTCGGCGTCGACATCCTGTGGCTGATGCCGATCCATCCGATCGGCCAGGCCAAGCGCAAAGGTACGCTGGGCAGCCCGTACGCGGTGCGCGACTACCTGGCCGTCAATCCCGAATTCGGCACGCTGGACGATTTCAAGCACTTCGTCGCGGCGGCCCATGCGCAAGGCCTGCACGTGATCCTCGACTGGGTCGGCAACCATACCTCGTGGGACAACGTACTGCGCACCAGCCACCCGGAATGGTACGAGAAGGACCGCAAGGGCCAACCGCATCCCACGCCATGGTACGACTGGGATGACATCATCGACCTCGATTACCAGCAGCCCGGCCTGCGCCGCTACATGACCGATGCGATGCGCTTCTGGGTGCGCGAGGCCGGCGTGGACGGCTACCGCGTCGACGCCGCCGGCCTGACGCCGCTCGATTTCTGGGAGCACGCTGCGGCCGAACTACGCGCCATCAAGCCGGTGTTCCTGCTGGCCGAATGGGAAAGCCGCGACATGCACGCGCGCGCATTTGATGCGACGTATGCCTGGACCTGGTGGGAAGGCCTGAGAGCAGTCGCAGAAGGCAAGGCCGACGCCACCTCGCTGTACACCTACTACGCCTGGAACCAGAAGTTCTATCCCAAGCAAGCCTACCGCATGCTGTACACCACCAACCATGACAAGAACGCGTGGGATGGCACCGAGTTTGAGATCTTCGGGCCGGCGGTGGATGCGGCCATCGTGTTTTCCTTTGTCAGCGAAGGCATCCCGCTGATTTACAACGGCCAGGAAGCGGGCAACCGCAAACGGCTGGCCTTCTTCGAGCGCGATGCGCTACAGTGGCAGGCGTCGCCATACACCGCGCTGTACACCAAGCTGCTCGCCATGAAGAAGCAGCATAGCGCGCTGTGGAACGGCGATTGGGGCGCCACCATGGAGCAGGTTCCAAACGACGCGCCGAAGCAGATCTTCAGCTTCGTGCGCCAGAACGCCGACGACAAAGTGTTCGCGGTGTTTAACCTGAGCGGACAGCCGGTGCAAGCCGGGTTCCGCGATGACCTGCATGTCGGCCGCTATCGCGATTTCAGCACCGAAGCATTGGTGCAAGTCGACGGCGGCACACGGTTCGAGATGGCGCCGTGGAGCTACAAAATACTGACCAAGGCAGAGTAGATGGAGACCATCAAGAATGTAGTGATCGTCGGCGGCGGCACCGCCGGCTGGATGACGGCAGCGGCGCTGTCGCGCGTGCTGGGCGACAAAGTGGAACTGACACTGGTGGAGTCGGATGATATCGGCACCGTCGGCGTGGGAGAGTCGACCATCCCGATGATCAAGTTATTCAACCAGGTGCTCGGTATCGACGAAGATGAGTTCATGCGCGCGACGCAGGCCACCTTCAAGCTGGCCATCGAATTCAAGGACTGGGGCCGCATCGGCGACAGCTATATGCACGGCTTCGGCATTTTCGGCCAGGACCTGGCGACGCTGCCGTTCTACCAGTACTGGCTGCGCATGCAGCAGGCGGGCAAGGCGCCGCCGCTGGAGACCTATTCGATCAACCGCATGGCCGCCAACGCCGGGAAATTCATGCGCGCCGACCGCTCGCATGGTAACTCGCCGCTGGCGGACATCGTGCACGCCTTCCACTTCGACGCCGGCCTGTATGCGCGCTACCTGCGCCAGTACAGCGAAGCGCGTGGCGTACGCCGTATCGAGGGCAAGGTGGCCGATGTGCTGACCCGCTCTTCCGACGGCCACGTCGACGCCCTGCGCATGGAGAACGGCGACTTGATCGGCGGCCAGTTGTTCATCGACTGCTCCGGTTTCCGCGGCCTGCTGATCGAGGAAGCGCTGCACACCGGCTTTGAAGACTGGTCGCACTGGCTGCCATGCGACCGCGCGTGGGCGGTGCCGTGTGAGCTAGGTGGCGGCCTGCTGCCCTACACCCGCGCCACCGCACGCCCGGCCGGCTGGCAGTGGCGCATCGGCCTGCAGCACCGTACTGGCAATGGCCATGTGTATTCGTCCAGGTTCATGAGCGACGACGAGGCGCGCGCGCAGCTGATGGACAGCCTCGATGGCCGTACGCTAGCCGAGCCGAAACTGCTGCGCTTCAAGGCCGGCAAGCGCAAACAGGTGTGGAACAAGAATGTGGTGGCGGTCGGGCTGTCGTCCGGCTTCTTGGAGCCACTGGAATCGACCAGCATCCATCTGGTGCAGTCGACCATCGCGCGCCTGATCAGCTTTTTCCCGGATCGCGGTTTCAGCGCGCCGGACATCGCGGAGTTCAACCGCCAGTGCAATTTCGAGATTGAGCGCATCCGCGATTTCATCATCCTGCACTATCACGCCACCGAGCGCGATGACACGCCGTTCTGGAACTACGTGCGCACCATGGAGATTCCGGACACGCTGCGCGAGAAGATGGATTTGTGGCGTACGCGCGGGCGCATCGTCCGCGTCGACAACGAGCTGTTTGCGGAAGTGGGCTGGCTGCAGGTGCTGGAAGGCCAGCGCGTACCGGTGGCCGGCCACCATCCGCTGGCCGAGCTGCTGCCGGAACAAGAAATCGCCGACTACCTGGGCGATATCGCCTCGGTGATCGGCAAGTGTGTAGACCAGATGCCGACGCACGCCGCCTTCATCAAGGCGCGCTGCGCGGCAAATTAAAGGAGTTTTTTGTGCATACCAATTCGCTGCAAGTCCGCTGGATTTCCGCCGCCTGCATGATGCTGGGCGTGTACGCCAGCGCGGCGGCCGAGGTGCTGGCCACCGTATCTTCACCGAATCGCGCCATCAACGTCGCGGTGCAGCTGGCAGATGACGGCCGCCTCGCGTATGAAATCCAGCGCAACGGCAAGCCGCTGATCGCCACCTCGCGCCTCGGATTTTTGCTGGCGAATGCGCCGCAGATGGACAATGGCTTCACGCTGGCGTCGCAGGCCGTGTCCGAACATGACGACACGTGGGAACAGCCGTGGGGTGAGCGCCGCTACGTACGCAATCACTACAAAGAGCTAAGGCTGGAACTAGTGCAGAAGGCCTTGGACAACCGCCGCATGGCGCTGGTGTTCCGCGTGTTCGACGATGGCGTCGGCTTCCGCTACGAATTCCCGGAGCAGGCGCAATTGCCGGAGACGCGCATCAGCGACGAGCTGACCGAGTTTGTAGTGGCACCGCCAGCCTATGCTTGGTGGCAGCAGGCTGGCGAACAGGCGGCCTTGGAGTATGCGATCAAGAAGTCGCCTTTGAGTGAAGTGGGCATGGCCAATACACCGCTGACCATACGCACCAAAGACGGCACCCACATCGCGTTTCATGAGGCGGCGCTGGTGGATTATGCGTCGATGTGGCTGCGCAAAGTGGAAGGCCAGAAGCTGCGCGCGCATTTGACGCCATCGGCATTCGGACCGGCGGTACAGCGGCGCGGCGCGTTCACTACGCCGTGGCGCACCATGCAGATTGCTGATAATGCGGCGGGTTTGTATATGTCGGATCTGGTGTTGAATTTGAACGAGCCAAATAAGCTTGGCGATGTCACGTGGGTTCATCCATCCAAGTTTGTCGGCGTGTGGTGGGAGATGCACCTTGAGAAAAGCACATGGGGGTCGGGAGCGCGGCACGGTGCAACTACCGCCAACGCCAAGCGCTATATCGACTTCGCGGCGCAAAACGGCTTCCGCGGCGTGCTGGTGGAGGGCTGGAACTTGGGATGGGATGGCAACTGGTCGGGTAGCGGTTCGGCGTTCAGCTTTACCGAGGCGTATCCGGATTTCGACTTAGCGGGTGTCAGCGCGTATGCGCAGCAGAAGGGCGTGCGTTTGATCGGGCATCACGAGACTGGTGGGAATATCGCGCGCTACGAGGAGCAGATGGATGCGGGCTACCAGCTGTATGCCAAGCTGGGAGTAGACAGCATCAAGTCGGGCTACGTCACGGATGCCGGCGCGGCCTTGTTCCCCGGCGCGGATGGCGCGGTGCATTTTGGCTATACCGATTCGCAGGAAGGCTCGCGCCATTATTTGAAAGCGGTGACGGAGGCCGCGCGCTACAAGCTGGCCATCGATACGCATGAACCGATCAAGGATACCGGTCTGCGTCGCACTTATCCGAACTGGATTTCGCGCGAAGGTGCACGGGGGATGGAGTACAACGCGTGGGGCTCGCCGATTAACAGCGTTGACCATGAAGTGAATCTGGTGTTCACGCGCATGCTGAGTGGTCCGATGGATTACACGCCAGGCATCCTCAGTCTGGAAGGTGTGAAGGGACGGCCGATCAACTCGACGCAGGCCAAGCAGCTGGCCAGTTTTGTGGTGATTTACTCGCCGGTGGTGATGGCGGCGGATTTGATTGAGAACTACGAGAAGTATCCTGGCCCGTTCAAGTTTATCAAGGACGTACCGACCGATTGGAGCGATACGCGCGTGCTGCACGGTGAGCTGGGCGAGTACGCGACCATCGCGCGCAAGGATCGCCGCTCGGATGACTGGTATGTCGGCTCGGTCACCGACGGCAACGCCCGTGTGTTGTCGCTGCCGCTGACCTTCCTCGATCCGGGTAAGCGCTACGTGGCCGAAATCTACCGCGACGGCGACCACGCCGACTACCGCACCATCCGCCGCTTCGACATAGTCATTGAGAAAAAGAACGTCACCTCCAAGACGGTCTTGCAACTCAAGCTGGCTCCCGGCGGCGGCCAGGCGATTCGCTTTACGTCGCAGTAACCCCGCACGGCCAGGTGGGGTCAGACCCCGTACGGGGTCTGACCCCTAAGTGGTAATGCATATGTCGAAGCTAAAGCGTGCGGGGTAGATGCGTGCGACGATAAAGCAGCGGCAACACCAGCAAGGTCAGCGCAGTAGAGGAAAGTATCCCCCCTATCACCACAGTGGCCAGCGGGCGCTGGACTTCGGCGCCGGTGCCGGTTGCAATCGCCATCGGGATGAAGCCCAACGACGCCACCAGTGCAGTCATGAGCACCGGCCGCAGACGTTCCAGCGCACCTTCCCTGATGGCCTGCTCCACGCTACGGCCTTCCTCGCGCAATTTGCGAATGGCCGATATCAGCACCAAGCCATTCAACACCGCCACGCCAGACAAAGCGATAAAGCCCACCGCCGCCGATATCGACAACGGTATGCCGCGCAAAGCCAGCGCGGCCAAGCCGCCGGTCAATGCAAACGGAATCCCGCTAAACACCAGCAACCCGTCGCGCAGATTGCCAAACATCGCAAACAGTAGCAACATCACCAGCGCCAGCGCGGCAGGCACCACAATCCGCAAACGCTGCGACGCCGATTGCAGCTGCTCGAACTGCCCGCCCCACGAAGTCCAGTACCCGGCCGGAATCTTCACTTCCTGAAGACGGCCTTCCGCCTCTGCCACAAACGAACCAATATCGCGCCCGCGCACATTGGCGCTGATGACCAGACGCCGCTTGCCATTCTCGCGGCTGATCTGGTTCGGCCCCGGCACCACATTGAAGCTCGCCACCTCGCCCAGCGGCACAAAGTGACCAGCGCCGCCCGGCAGCGGCAACGGCAAGCGCCGCATGGCTTCCAGGTCGCCGCGCAGAGCATCCGGCAAGCGCACCACGATATCGAAACGGCGATCGCCTTCAAACACCTTGCCTGCCTCGCGGCCACCGACCGCCGTCGCAATCACATCCTGCACATCGCCGACGTTGAGGCCATAGCGCGCGGTCTTGCTGCGATCGATATCGATGACCAGCACTGGCAAGCCGTCGGTCTGCTCGACCTTCACCTCCTGCGCGCCATCGACCCTGGACAGCATGGCGGCGATACGCGCGGCGGTGGCATTCAACACCTGCTCATCATCGCCAAACAGCTTGACGGCGACGTCGCTGCGCACGCCCGATATCAGCTCGTTGAAACGCAGCTGGATCGGCTGCGAGAACTCGTAGGCATTACCCGGCAGTTGCGCTACCGTCGCTTGTATCGCCGTCAGCAATTCGTCGCGCGACTTCTTCGGCTTGGGCCACTGCGCTTCCGGCTTGAGCATGATGTAGCCGTCCGAGACATTCGGCGGCATCGGGTCGGAGGCGATTTCCGCAGTGCCGGTGCGCGCGAATATGCGTTCGATCTCGGGGAACTTGTGCATCAGGGTAGTCTCGATCTGCTTTTGCATTTCCACCGATTGCGTCAGGCTGGTACCGGGGATGCGCAAGGCTTGCATGGCGATGTCGCCTTCGTTCAGCGAGGGCACGAACTCGCTGCCCATGCGCGTGGCCAGCAGCAGCGACAAGGCCACCGCGATGCCGGCAAAGCTCAGCACCACCGGCGCATTGGCCAGCGCGCGTTCCAGCAGCGCGCCGTACCAGCCGGTCAGGCGCGGCGTGTGCTTCTCCACCACGCTGTCGCCGATGAACAGCGCCACCGCCGCCGGAATAAAGGTGACCGACAAGATCATCGCGCCGGCCAGCGCCAGCACCACGGTCAACGCCATTGGATGGAACATGCGGCCTTCAACGCCGGTCAGCGCGAAGATCGGCAGGTAGACCACCATAATGATCAACTGCCCAAACAGCAGCGGCCTGCGTGCCTCCTGCGCCGCGCCAAACACTTCCTCGAATTTTTCCGCACGCGTGAGCGGACGGCCGCGCATGGCCTGCGCATGCGCTAGACGCCGCACGCAGTTCTCGACGATGACCACGGCGCCATCAACGATGATGCCGAAATCGAGTGCGCCGAGACTCAGCAAGTTGGCGCTGACGTTGTACGCGACCATACCGCTGAAGGTGAACAGCATGGACAGCGGGATCACCATCGCAGTAATCAAAGCCGCGCGCAGGTTGCCGAGGAAGAGGAACAGCACCGCAATCACTAGCACCGCGCCTTCCAGCAGATTTTTCTTCACGGTGTTGATGGCTTTGTCGACCAGCGCGGTGCGGTCGTACACCGTGATCGCCACCACGCCCGGCGGCAGGCTGCGGTTGATGACGTCCATTTGTTTATCGACCGCCTGCGCCACGGCGCGGCTATTCTGGCCGATCAGCATGAAGACGGTACCTAGCACTACCTCGCGGCCGTTTTCCGTCGCCGCACCGGTGCGCAGTTCGCGCCCCAGCTCCACCTCAGCGACGTCGCGCACGCGCACCGGCACGCCGTCGGCGCTGCGGAGCACGATGTTACGGATGTCGTCCAGTGTGCGCACCTGTCCCGGCGCGCGCACCAACAGCTGCTCGCCGCGCTTTTCGATGTAGCCGGCGCCGGCGTTGCCGTTGTTGCGCTCCAGCGCCGCCAGCAGCTCTTGCAGCGTCAGGCCGTAGGCGGCGAGGCGCTGCGGCTGCGGCGCCACGTGGTACTCGCGCGCATAGCCGCCGATGGTGTTGATCTCGGTGACGCCGGCGACGTTGCGCAGCTGCGGCTTGACGATCCAGTCCTGGATCTCGCGCAGGTCGGTGGGCGTATAGGGCGTGCCGTCGGGCTTTTTCGCATCCGGCTTGGCCTCCACGGTCCACAGGTAGATTTCACCGAGGCCGCTGGAGATGGGGCCCAGCGCCGGTGCGATCCCGGGCGGCAGCTTGCTGCGCGCTTCCTGCAGCCGTTCGCTGACCAGCTGGCGCGCGAAGTAGATGTCGGTGCCGTCCTTGAACACCACGGTGATCTGCGACAGGCCGTAGCGCGACAGCGAGCGGGTTTGCTCAAGGCGCGGCAGGCCGGCCAGCACGCTTTCCAGCGGCACGGTGATGCGCTGCTCGGTCTCCAGCGGCGCGTAGCCAGGCGCGGAAGTATTGATTTGCACCTGCACATTGGTGATATCGGGCACGGCGTCGATCGGCAGCTTCTGGTAGCTGGCCACACCCAGCGCGGCCATCGCCGCCACCAGCAGCAAGACCAGCCAGCGCTGCGCGATGGCGTAGCGGATAAGTCGTTCAAACATGGTCGGTCTCCTGTATCAGTGCGCGTGTTCGGCGCTGTCCTTGCCCAGTTCCGCCTTCAGCACGTAGCTGTTGGCGGCGGCGTACTGTGCGCCGGGCGGCAGGCCTTGCAGGATCTCGGTGCGCTGGCCGTCGCTGCGGCCCAGCACCACCGGCTGCACATGGAAGCCTTGGGTGTTGCGCACGAAGACGGCGGGCTGGCCATCGATGGTTTGCACGGCGTCGACGGCCACCGTGATGGCAGCTTCACTGCGGCCGGCCTGCACTTCGACGTTGACGAACAAGCCGGGACGCCAAGCGCGCTGCGGATTGGCCAGCACCACGCGGGCGTTGGCGGTGCGGGTCTGCTCGCCGAGCAGCGAGCCGACGTAGCTGACCGTGCCCTCGGCCTGCGCGGCAAAGGCGGTGGCACGCACGGTGACGCGGTCGCCCACGCGCACGCGCTCAAGGTCCTGCGGCGGCACGGCAAAATCGGCCCACACCAGCGTCAGGTCGGACAGGGTGAAGACGTTGGCGTCTTCCTTGACTGCTTCGCCCAGCGCCAGGTGCTTTTCCATCACCACACCGTCGAACGGCGCGCGCAGTTCCAGCTGGTTGAGTTGCGCGCCTGCTGCGGCGCCGGCGCCCAGGACGCTGAGTTTCTGGCGGGCGTTCTGCACCGCCAGCTCGGCTTCGGCGTGGGTTTGTTGGGCGTGCAGGTAATCCTGTTCGGCGGAGATCTGGTCTTGCCACAGCTGGCGTTCGCGTTCCAGCGTGGTGCGGGCCAGCGCCAGCCGCTTTTGCGCCGCCAGCAGTTCGCTGCGCTGTTCGGACAGGGCGCTGCTGGCAATCACCGCCAGCAACTGGCCGCGCCGCACGGACTGGCCCAGCTGCGCATGCACGGCGGTGACCACGCCGGCCAGCTTGGGTACCACGTGGGCGGTACGGTCCTCGTTGAAACGGATTTCGCCCGGCAGCGTGAGGATGGTGCTGACTGGCGCCGGTGCCGCCGTTGCGACCACCACGCCAGCCGCCGCGATCTGCGCTGCGCTCAAAGTGATGGTTTCCTGCGCGCGTGCAGCGACGACCGACGCGACGGCAGCGCCTGCGCTGGCCGGCGCG